>NZ_JBVKBU010000005.1:0-393453 GCF_055638955.1 Streptomyces sp. NPDC111507
ACACGCTGGAACAACTCCCACAACCCGTCCGGCACCAGACGCTCCACCATCAGCACACCGACAGACTACCCAACCCACCAATTGAGATGATCTCTTAAGCGATATTCGGCCACTATCCGTGACGGCGCGAACGCCGAGTACTTCAACCTGTGGGACGTCGAGGGGTCGGACTTCCCGCTCATGCTCAACGACGCCGCGAAGGTCTAGAAAGCCCGCGAGATCATCGCCGCCGGGCAGCGCAAGATCGTATCGGGCGGATCGTCAAGAGGTCCACGAGCTACAACACGCAGTGGGACTTCCACTACAACCCCTACACGGTCTCCTTCGCCGACCTCACCATCGAGGTCCGCGACCGGCGGCCCGTGCCTGCCCGGTCTGTACTGATGCTTCTGGACCGGTCGCCGGACCGCCGAAGTCCCCGCACCGTAACCCCACGCCCAGCTCGGCCACGGGGAGGATCCTTGAGGGCCACTGCGGCAGCCGCGTGGCCGAGGGCGTGTCCGCCGGTTGCAGGGAAGCAGCCTGAAATAGGGTCAGGTAGGGCAGGTACGGGAGACCGGCGCAGTGAAGCGACACAGCAGGCGGAGCAGGTTCGACACGTCACTGACGGGCGCGGTCGCGGTGGCTCTGACAGTCGGCAGCTGCGGCGTGGGCGGTGGCAGCGGAATCGGTCCGACCGCCACCGGCGACGGTCCCGGCACCGCGCGGAGCGTCACCGCCGACGCTGCCGCCTGGCATAAGTGGGGCCTGACTCCGCTGCCAGCACCTCCGGAAGCCCCAGCCGACAAGCCCGTCAGACTTTTCGCCACCGGATCAGTCCCGGTCTTCGCAGGCATGCCAACGACGCGCAAGGTCGTGTTCATCACCATCGATGACGGGACGGAGAAAGATCCCAAGTTCATCGAGATGATGCGGGACTTGAAGATTCCCATCACGATGTTCCTGATGAACGACGCAATCAAGTCGGACTACGAGTACTTCAAACCGCTGCAGGCGATGGGCAACCACATCCAGAACCACACCCTGCACCACCCCGCGATGAACACCATCCCGCTGACCCGGCAGAGGGAAGAAGTGTGCGGCGACCAGAACGTCCTCACCAAGCAATACGGCACCGCGCCACTGCTGTTCCGCCCGCCCTACGGCACGTACGACAAGAACACCAAGGTCGCAGTGAGTGAGTGTGGGCCCCGGGCGATCATCTGCTGGCGGGAGTCCATGCAGATCACCGACATGCGGTACCAGGGGGCCGACAAGAAGCTGCACCCCGGCGACATCATCCTCGCTCACTTCCGCGGGCCCAAAGAACTCAACGGCACCACGATGACGAAGATGTTCGGCAATCTGCTCCAACGCATCCACGAGCAGGGGTTCGCAGTGGCGCGCCTGGAGGACTACATTCAACAACCGGCAGGATGAGTCGGCTTTCCCAAACGCACTCGGCGAGTTTGACGTGTTGAACTGCGGCTTTACGTCGTGAGCATGTGTGTGACGTAGGCCACGAACCCAGCGTTCACCGACGGCCGGGACAGATCACCTGACCGTCCGACGAGCAAGACCGGGCAGCGAAGCCGCAGGCAGCTTCAAGCTTGGGAGATCAGGTGACTCTGCCCGGCGCAAGGTTATGCCCGGGTGTGAGTTGGCTGCAGTCCTACGGCCGACGCGTGTCGTCGTAGGCCGACGACGCCATCATCGCGTTCTAAAACTCGCCGATTAAAGAGATCTCCGCCTCAGTCCCAGCCAAGATGAGCGACCCGCGCCAGCTCCACCCGCTTCCGCAGGCACTCTTCACGAACTCTTCGACGCCTACGACGCGCCAGTCCCCAACCCTGCTAACAACGTCCGTTCATCGCCCAGACGTGCCCTCTGAAGCCGCCCTGTGCTCCCACGTGGGCACGCACAAAGAACGGCCCGAGCCGGGCCTCGATCGGGTTGGCCGAGAACGCGTAGGTCGGGGTGAAGCACAGTTCGGTCCGATGGCCTCTTCCGCGACTTGGTCCGCCGGAAGGTGACGTCGTGCCGGTACAGGATCTGCCGCAGCCGTTCCCGCCCGATCTCGATCGGGTGGGCGGCGTGTGTGGTGAGGTAGTCGGCGAGCTTGCGGATACTTCACCGGGTGATGCTCAGCAGCTGCTGACGACTGGATTGACTGTCAGACAGTTCAGCTCGGTATGTGCACGGTCAGGTAGCGCGATGGTCATCCGAACACCAGTTACGAGGTAGTGACAATCGAGGGCCAACTTCTTGGCGCACCGAATGCTCTTCTTCGGTGAAAGCGCGCCAATTATGCAGCTATGAACCCCTAGTTGGCGCAAGGGGAACGAAGAAATCCAAGGAGACCTGAGCATGAAACTTGGTATGAAGCGGCTCGCGGTAGTCGGCGCGCTGGGTGTGGCCTCTGCAGCACTGGCGGTATCCCCGGCGTTCGCGAAGAGCGACATCTCGATTCAGGCCACCCCCCACACCGCGCATGCCGGCCACGTGGTGAAAGTGCACGGCCAGGGTGACGACGACGCTGAGCAGTACACCGTGCTCGTCATACAGGAGCGGTCCGGCAAACCCGGCCACTGGAGCCACTGGCACGCCGTCGCGCGGAGCTTCGACGGCGACGCGCGCGCAAACGTCAAGGCCACGCGCACGGGCGAGCTGCAGTTCCGTTCAGTGCTGTACTCGACCGACAGGCACCACCAGCACGCGAAGACGGACCGCACCTCCACGCCAGTTACCGTCCACGTCGTCCGCTAGCCGACGCAAGAGCACCGCACGCTGATCGACCGCCTTCCCCGGAACGAAAGGGTCGTTCCGGGGAAGGCGGCACCGCTCCCCGCACGACGAAATGGCTGGGTTCTACGTCAAACGCCCCTTCGGGTGACAGAGGACGTGATCCGGTTGGGGTGATCGCGCCCGCCTGGAATGCGGATGATGACGACGAGGCACGGTTCGGATTCGCCGGGGCGAGTCGCCGGCTCCTGCAGTGAGCAGGTGCCGGTGGTCTGTATCTGCGGATCGATACCGCTCAAGTCCATCGATCGCGGCGTGAGGATGCACCACACGATGGGCGAGGGCACATGGGACCGCTTCCTGGGCGTCTACGCGCAGGTGACCGCCGCGCAGGCCAGACTGACCCCGCACAACGCGGTCACCGAGATCGACTGGCCCATGGCGGGAAAAGCTCCCGGTGTACGTGGAGTTGCGCTGTCCTGCGAGGACGGGCCCTCTTGTCTCACCACCGTCGGCCTTGTCTCCGAACCGTCGGCTCTTTCGCCAGGCGCTGCCCCGGTCGCCGGTCTGACTCCGTTGCTGAATTCGAACGCGTTGGTCAGGCTGCGAGTCGGTAGACGAGCCGGGACACGAGGCTACGGTCAGGCCTTGAGTCCCTCGATCGTCACGGGAAGGTGGCGGGGGCCACGCAGCACCGCGTTGGCACGGTACGGCGGTGGGTCCTCGATCAGGCTGAAGCCCTTGACCCGGCGGAACAGTTCGGGCACAGCCGCATGGAGTTCCATACGGGCGAGAGGGGCGCCGAAGCAGTAGTGGATGCCGGTGTAGAAGCCCAGGTGCTCGTTGTCCTTGCGGTCGGGATCGAACCGGTCGGGGTCCTTGAACCGTTTGGGGTCGCGGTTGGCCGCGGCCACCATGAGCCAGATCGGCGAGCCCTTGGGGATCGTGGTGCCGGCGACGTCGATGTCGGCCAGGGCAGTGGTCCACGGGACGAACTGGACCGGGGGCTCGTACCGCAGCACTTCCTCGATGAGCGGGACGGCCAGATCCGGATCCTTCTGGAACCGCTCAAGGACGTCGGGGTGACGCAGCAGGGTGAGGGTCGTATTGGTGATCGCGTTGACGGTGGTCTCGTGTCCGGCGACCAAGAGCAGCACCGCGGTGGCCTCCAGGTCTGCCGGTGTCATGTCGGGAGCGAGCGCGCTGAGCATCCCGGGGCCAGGGTGGCGGCGCTTGGTCTCGATCAGGTCGGAGAGGTAGGTGCCCAGCTCCTGGCGAGCCTGCTGTGCCTTGTCCCGGCCGTCGTCGCCGGAGTGGGGATCGAGTGACGACGCCAGGGCATCGGCCCAGCCGTGGAAGCGTGGTTCGTCCTCGCGCGGCACGCCCAGGACCCTGCAGATGGCCGTGACGGGAAGGGGGTAGGCGAAGTCCTCGACGATGTCGATCTGGTCCTTGCCTTCGAAGGCGTCGAGCAGTTCGGTGACGAGCTCGGCCAGGTCTCCGCGCAGGCCGTCGAGGAATCTGGGGCTGTGCGGGGGACCGAACGGCCGGTTGATGGTGTTGCGCAGCCGGTCGTGCACGGGCGGGTCGGTGAAGATGAAGCTGGGCGGCAGGCCGCTCTCCTCCGCCGGTTGCCCGACGCGGGCGTAGCCGGGTAGACGGTTGCGTGTGTCATTGCTCAGCCGCGGGTCGTTGGCCAGGCTCCGCACCTCGTAGTAGGTGCTGACCAGGTAGGTGCCGTCGTCCTCCCGTCTGACCGGTGTCTTCCGCAGCTCCGCGTAGAGCGGGTACGGATCGGCTCGATTGGCGTAGTCGCTGATCTGCGCGGAGATGGGGCCGGGCGTCATGGTGTCTCCTCGGGGTCTGGGCGGCACAGGGCCGGTGATCAGGCATGCGACGGGACGAACTCGACACGCCCCTCGCTCGGTGGGTGACCCGTCAGCGTGACGGTGGGCCCGTGGGTGGGCAGGTGGGGGTCGGGGAAGGCCGGGTCGACCGGCTGCAGCGTTTCGATGCGGCGGTCGCCCGTGCGGTACTCCGGCGGGAACGGCGCGCCGGCGGCGATCTGCCGCTCGTAGCACCCCAGCCACTTGGCACGGTCGAAGGACGCCGTGTCGATGACACGGCCGCGGAACCCGTACACCGCGACGAACCGCTCCTCGTCGAGCGCCCCCTGGGCGACGACCACATCGTCGCCCCAGCCGAGGGAACGCCCACCGACTTGATGTCGACACCGAACTGGGAGGACCAGGACATCGGCAGCCACAGGTGCGGACGGCGATCGGGACTTGCGCAGAAGATGGTGTGGGCGGCGATCTCGGCCTGTTCGACCACATTGCCCCAGTGGTCCAGCGACAGGCCGCGCTCCGGTCCCGGTGGTGATCAGCAGGCGGTCGTAGCGGACGGTGTCGCCGTTCGCCAGGCGTATCTGCTTGGCGTCCCGGTCCAGGCCCTGGGCGGCGAGGCCCAGACGCCATTCGGCGTCGATGCCGCGCCGCCGCGGCAGCGCGGTGTCCTCGGGCCGTGCCTGCTTGGACAGCGGTGGCCGGCCGCAGGGCTCGTACGGCTCGACGCCGATCATGGTCAGCGATCCGGTGAAGCCCTGGTCGCGCAATGTCTCCGCCGTGCGCAGACCGGCCGGCGAGGCACTGGCGACGACGATGCGGCCCTGGCGCCGCAGGACCTCGACGTCCGTGTCAGCCGGCATGGGGCTCCGCCCCCTTCGTCGGCTCATCGGAGCAGTCGACGAGGATGGCCTGGACCGGTCGGGCGGCTGCAGCCCTTCCCACCAAGTCACGCTGTGCCTCGGCGAAGCGAGGGGAGAACAGCGGCGTCTCGTCGCCGTGCAGGGCGAAGACGTCCGGCGCGAGCAAGACGCGCTGCGCGATCCCTGGCGCCGGTTGAGATCGACGACAGGCCTCATCTGGAACCCGCTCCCTGCGCGGGCCGCGGTCCCCGTAGGCTCCGCAGCCATCTGCGCTCGGTCCATACGGTGGTCGGCATGCCTCTCTCAGGATGGGCCTCTGCGCAGGGCGCTCGCAAGGCGAAGGCTGCCGGGCAAGCCGATGCGCACCCGACCGGCCAACCGCATGGGAGACGAGGCGCTGCCGGCCGCCTGAACGTCGGACGGCCGTCAGTCCTGCCCCCTCCGGGCCGCCGCGACGCCCGTCACATCCGGCGCGGCTCCGGACCCGATGCCTGCCACGTGTGGTGGACCTTCGCAACCACCAGCCCGGCCCACCCTGGAGTGGCCGGTGATCAGCATCTCAATGGGCGGTCCGGCGGGAACCCGAGCCAGGCGCGGAGTGGTGCGGGTCGTGACACGCCTATGGCCGCTGCTGGGGGCGGGCTGGGGTGGGTGGCGGGAGAGTCTGCTCGGCCCAGACGGTCTTGCCGTCGAACGTGTAGCGGACGCCCCAGCTCTGCGCGAGTTGGGCGACGATGAACAAGCCGCGCCCGCCTTCGTCGATGGTCTTCGCGTGGCGCAGCCGCGGCGCGAGAGAATTGCCGTCGTGGACTTCGCAGGTGAGCGTGCGGTCCTTCATGAGCTGCAACTGGACAGGCGGGGTGCCGTAGCTGACGGCGTTGGTGACCA
The DNA here is from genome assembly GCF_055638955.1 of Streptomyces sp. NPDC111507. NCBI lineage: Bacteria > Bacillati > Actinomycetota > Actinomycetes > Kitasatosporales > Streptomycetaceae > Streptomyces > Streptomyces sp. NPDC111507. The sequence continues at coordinate 6,317 of NZ_JBVKBU010000005.1, forward strand.
GTTCACTGACGATCATTTCGGTGGTGTAGGCGGTTTCCTCATCGACTCTCCAAAGGACGAGCTGGCGGCGGGTGTGGGTACGCGCCGTGGCGACAGCTTTGGGATGGGGGTCGAGATGCCACGTGGCGACCTGGTCGGCGGGGAACGGGTGGGTGCGGGCGAGGAGGAGGATGACGTCGCCGTGGTGGGTGTCGTTCCGCAGCCGGTAGAGCATGTCATCGCACAGATCCTGCAGTGGCCGCTCAGGGTGGGCCAGCACCCGTTGAAGGGCGTCCGGGGACGGTGAGGTGTGCAGCAGGGACGCGGTGTAGAAGCCGAGGACGCTGCCGTCGGCGACAGAGATGGTGGTAGCGGCGAAGGAGGGTCCCTCGGCAGTGCCCAGTGGAGGTCCGGCCGGCAGGTCGGGGATCTCGGTGCTCCCGTCGGGGTGGGCGATGACGGGTGGGGGATGGCCGGCCAGGGCGATGGTGCAGGTCTCGGCGAGCGGGTCGTAGACCGCGTACACGCAGCTTCCTGTGAGTGGCATGGGATCGCCGGGCGGCAGAGCCGCGCGTTCCTCTGCGAGGCTTATGGCGGTGTCGTTGAGGCGGGCGAGGAGCTCGTCGGGGTCCAGGTCAAGAGCGGCCAGGGAGTGGGAGGCGGTCCGGATCTGTCCCATCGTGGTGGCCGCGTGGATGCCTTGGCCGGCGGCTTCGCCGACCACCAGTGCGGTGCGGGCGCCGGACAGGGCGAAGGTGTCGAACCCGCCGCCGCCTCCCACCTCGGAGGGCACGTGCATGTGCGCGGTTTCGACGGTGGTCCGCGTCGCAGGGTGGGGCAGCAGCAGGTGACGCTGGACTGTCAGGGCGATGGTGTGTTCGCGGGTGTAGCGGCGGGCGTTGTCGATGCACAGCGCCGTGTGAGCGGTCACTGCGAGGGCGAGGGCGACGTCGTCCTTGTCGTAGACGTCGACCTGGTCGGTCCGGTACAGGCTCAGCAGTCCCAGCACGGTTCCACGCAGTGTCAAAGGTGCCGTGATGAGAGAGCGGGCACCAGAAGCGCGGATCGCCTCGGCGCGTGGCGGGTCGGCTGCCAACCAGGGCGTTTCGGGTCCCAGGGCGACGAGGCGGGGCTTGAGGTCGGCCAGCGTCCGGGCGTAAGGCGTGGGGAACGGCAGAGCACGCACGTCGCCCACCGGATGTGCCTGGATCTGCTCCTCGCCGCCGCTGTGACCGAAGGCGGCACGGCGCAGCGGTACCTCCGGTCCCAGAGGACTCAGGGGAGGTTCCTCGCCACGTACCACGGCGTCCACCACTTCCACCACGGCGATGTCGGCGAGATCCGGCACCACTGCCTGCACCAGTTCCTCGCAGGTGGCCACCACGTCGAGGGTCTGTCCCACGTGCTCGCGCACCGCGCCGAGGACTCGCATGCGGGCGCCCACCCTTTCGTATTCGGTGACATCGAGCATCTCCGTCAGCACCCCCCAGACCCTCCCCTGCGAGTCCTCCAGACGAGATGCCGAGACGGAGAACAGGTACTCCGGTCCCGGTGCGCCCTTCGGACGCACCCCCACGAGTCGCTCCCGTACGGGCGCGCCGCTCTCCAGTACGCCGTACAGCAGGGCTTCCACCTCACCTGGTGCGGAAAGGTCATAAACGTCGGTGATGTGTCGGCCCACGATCTGTTCCACGGGCGCTTCGTGCAGAACCGGCCTGGTGAGGTTGATCCGTAGGATGCGCAGCTCCGTGTCCAAGATCAGCAGGCCTGTAGTCGACTGGTGGAACAGAGCTTCCAGTACTGCAGCGCCCGCGCCCGGCGAGACGGCTTCGTTTTGGACCACGGCGACCCACCTCCACCATCCAGCCTGCACCTGGCCCCGATACGCCGCTCCCCGTCTCCCGAGAGGTCCCGGACGTGCCGCCTTCGTTGCGGGCCCCAGCGCGCGGTTGTGGAACGCTTGTCGGCGTATTGCCACATAGGCGCACATCAGCGTCGGGAGCGAGGCGGACCGCGTCGGCCGGTTCTTGGTCTGGCAGCCCCGGCTGCGAGGCTGTCCTCACGTCCGACGATCATCTCCAGCTCGGCAACGGCCTCGTCAACGAACTCGTTCGTTCGCAAGGTGCGCGACGTAGTGCGGCCCCGCCTGCGATGCGTTGCAGCCCAAGCATCGGTCCTGGCCTCGCCTGAGGCTGGGTCGGCGCCATCACGCTGCGCGCGGAGGAGCTGTGCGACGCGGGTTCAGCATCTCGGCAACTCACTTCGCACCTGAGGACGACAGGCGGCGTGTCGTATCGAGGCCGCGGCCGGCCTGGCCCGGCAGGCTGGGGCCCGGGCGCGACAGGGCCTGCCAGTGTCGCTGGAATGGGTGACGGCCTCGGTCACTGGGCGTGCCTCAGGTCTCTGGATCCGTGGTCGAGAACCTGCGACCCGGGCCGCGCGGCCGGGGCATGCGCAGTCGGGGCGCGGGGGAAGCCTGCGGCGCCTCCCGCTCGTTGCGGTAGGCCGCGAATGCCGCGATGCCGACCCGAGACAGAGCCACCATGGTCATGAAGGACATGCGTGTCCTTCCGTCCGCGCCCGGCTGTCGTGCAGCGCCAAGTCCCCTACGGCCGGGCGTACCTGTGTTGCCGGCCGAAGGCTGCCACCGGCACCTACGCATCGGGTGCGGACCGTTGGAAACGAAGCGGACTTGAGCGGCTATCAGGTCGCTCGTGCACGTCATTGTGCGGGTCGTTTGTGCAGTTCGTTTGTGGTGCGCAAGGTCTTTACGCCACCGGTCGCGAGCTGCACCCGCCGCGACCCGCCTCCACCCACTTCGCCCGGGTCGGCCTGCACGGATCCGCTGGGGACTGCCCGGCTGAAGTCGCGCACCGCCTGCCGACTCCGTGAGAGGAGGGCCGATGTGCGGTTGGACGGTGCGGCCAACGGCGGTGCTCAGAATGGCCAAGTGGGACGATCAGTCACGCTCGGTGTGACCGTTCTGGGGATATCCAATCTGGGCCATCTCAGCGTGAAGGTCGTCCAGGCGGCGCTCGGCGTTCAGCAGCCCGACGACGGCTTGAGTCAGCGGCTTATGGTCCAGGATGTGCTGGATCGCCGTCAGATCTGGCGCCATCTCGTAGTACTCCTCGGCGAACTCCCGATACGCCTCGGCGGTCCCCGCCACGAGGACGTCGAACAGCCGGCTCGCGCCGTCCACGTCTCCGTCGTTCTCCTCCGGAAGGTCCACGACCCCTCTCTTCCAGCCGGCATCCGAGGCCTCGCGCCAGAAGCACACCGTTGCTCTCAGGGTCCCGTCATGCTCGCAGAAGGCCGGCTCGCTCAGGAGCGGGCGGAACACCTCGGGTACGGAGTCCACCAGACCAGGCCACAGACGGAGCGGTTCCTCAGCCCAAGGTGTCATCGGCGACTCGTGGTCGAAGCCGCGCGCGAACGCTCCAGCCGACGAGAACACCACCGAGTAGGCGTTCCCCGAGCCGTCGGCCATGGACGCCACACTCTCCCCCTCGGACCAGACCGGATCGAAGGAGTAGTAGCGCAGCGAAGGCTCCCCGCACATGATCACGTCCAGCATGGCCATGGCCCGCGCTCGTTCTTGAACGACCGCTGTCTCCGGCAGCTGGGCGGTCACCTCATAGACAGTCATGGGTGCATTCGATCGGCTCCTACTGACACCGACGGATGATGGGCCCGTCGGCCGGTGACGGGTCCGAACATCGCCACAACGAAGAGGACGGGCGACACCCACTCCGTCATCGCTCGCGAAGCCGCCGATGCCACCAAGGTCCGGCGGGAGACAACGGATCCGGCAGAGTCCGGCGCAGAAGCTGGGTATCCAGCGTTTCGACGATCACGCGCAGATCAGCACGCGCCCGAGGCGGCAGCCCGGTCAAAGCGGCTTGGAGCGTGTCACGCGCCCCGACCACGTCGCAGCACGGGCAGTCCGCCCGCGAGACATAGAGCAGCCTTCCCGGACGCTTCAGGAACTCGACAACTACGGTAAACGCACCGAAAACAGCCCCAGGCCTCAAGCGCTCGGTCTCCAGCCGCGCCACGGCTGCCTGCGAGCTCCGCGCAAGGCCGGGAATCTGCTTGCCCCCTCGAACCCTGTCGCGAGGACGCCGGCCGGCGCGCACGGCGCTGGGCGGCCTACGCGGCATCGCCCCTTTGGATCGTCATGCCGGCAGTCTGCCACGTGTCAGCACGGCAGTGGGTCCAATATTTCCGGTCACAGCAAGCCGCCGAGATCCCGTGCTGGGCCGCCGACCGAGAAGGAAGCGGCAAGCCGGACAGCGAGTGGAAGCAGGAGCTGCTCCAGAAAGTCCGCCCAAGAGCCCCGGTGTCGCCTACAGCGTTGCACTCGCGGCCCCGGTGGCACGGTCGGGACGCAGAGGAGGTCGCGGGCAGCCGCAAGGCGGGCCGGATCAGGCGGGCGACGGGCCGTTGGGCTGGTCGATTGCGGAGAGCTGTTGTTCCGTCCAGATGACCTTTCCGCCGGATGTGTAGCGAGTACCCCAGCGGTCGGCGAACTGGGCTACCAGGAAGAGGCCCCTGCCGCCCTCGTCCATGGTGGTGGCTCGGCGCAGATGCGGAGAGACGCTGCTGCCGTCGGAGACCTCGCAGATGAGGCTGCGGTCGCGGATCAAGCGCACGCCGATGGGGCCGGCTGCGTGCCGGATGGCATTGGTGACCAGCTCGCTGAGGATCAACTCCAGGGTGAACGCCTCCTCTTCCATATCCCAGTCGCTCAGGAGCCGGGCGGCGGCAGCACGCACGCCGGCAACCGCCGAGGGGTCGGACGGTACGTCCCAGGACGCGGTGCGATTGCCGTCGAGCAGCCGAGTGCTGGCGACAAGCAGGGCTACGTCGTCGCGTGGCGCTGCGCGGACCATGGCATTCATCGCTGCCCGGCACACCTGGTCCGACGTTTGCCCGGCGTGTGCGACAGCGCGACGCAGGCGCTCGATGCCTTGATCGATGTCATGCTGCCGGTCTTCGATCAGGCCGTCGGTGTAGAGGACGATGGCGCTGCCCTCGGGCAGAAGTATCTCTGTCTTTTCGTAGGGCAGTCCTCCCAGCCCCAACGGCGGGCCGGCCGGTACGCCGGGCAGGTCCGCATGCCCGTCCGGGCGCACGATGATCGGTTCCAGGTGGCCCGCCCTGGCCATCGTGCAGTGACGGGAGACCGGGTCGTAGATCACGTACAGGCAGGTGGCGCCCGTGAGTGTCGGTGCCTCATCGTCACCGTCCCGGTCCTGGTCGATGCGGGTGACGAGTTCGTCCAGGTGACAGAGCAGTTCGTCAGGTGGCAGGTCGAGCATGGAGAAGTTGTGGACGGCGGTGCGCAGTTGTCCCATGGTGGCGGCGGCATGCAATCCGTGCCCCACGACGTCGCCCACCACGATGGCGACGCGGGCTCCAGGGAGGGGTATGACGTCGAACCAGTCACCGCCGACGCCACCGAGTCCTGCCCCTGCCGGAAGATAGCGGTGAGCCACGTGGACCGCGCTCTGCTCGGGGAGCGCGTGCGGCAGAAGGCTGCGTTGCAACGTGACCGCCATGGTGTGCTCGCGGGTGAAGCGACGGGCGTTCTCGATACTCACCGCCGCGCGGGCGACCAGTTCCTCTGCGAGCGAGAGGTCTTCCTGAGTAAACGGTGTCGGCTCCTTCGAACGCCAGAACGTTGCCATGCCGAGGATCACTCCGCGGGCCCGCAGGGGAGCAGCGATCATGGAGTGGATCCCGTATGCCACCAGTCTGCGAGCTCGGTCGGGGTCCTGCGCCTGCCAGCCGGAGAAGGCTGTCAGGTCGGCCTCCAGCACGATCTGCCCGGAACCGAAGCCGGATGCCTGTGGTGTTGACGGGTCGAAATGGATGAGCTCACCGAGAGGGTAGAGCGGTGCGTCCTTGCGTATGCCGTCCACTGCCACACGACGTAGTTCGGCTGCACGCAATGGGTTCGGTTCGTCGCCGCGCAGCACGGCATCGACCATGTCGACGGTGACGTAGTCGGCGAACCTGGGCACGGCGAAGGCCGCCAGTTCCTGAGCCGTGTGCGTCACGTCGAGGGTGGTGCCGATGCGTATACCGGCGTCGTACAGCAGTTTGAGCCGTTCCTGGACGACTTCCACCCGGCCCATCAGTGCGCTGAGTTCGGTCGTGTCGCGCAGCGTGGCGACCCAGCCTCCCAGCCCGGGCTGCTGCGCCATGGGGCGTTGGCTGACGGCCAGGAGCCGGTCGCCTACCTCGATGACCTCGTCCGTGGTCGCCCTGCCCGACAGGAGAAGCTGCTCAGCCTTTGGTTCGAGTCCCAGATCCGTGACGGGCCGGCCGTCCCCGTCGGCCCTCAGCCGGAGCAGGCGCCGCGCTTCGTCATTGGCCAGCAACAGACGACCCTGGGAATCGACGATCAGAACGCCTTCCCGTACCGAGTGCAGAACAGCATCGTGGTGCTCGTACATACGGGTCATCTGCGTCGGGCCGAGGCCGTGCGTCTGACGGCGCAGGCGCCTGCTGATCAGTGCTGTTCCTCCGGTGGCCGCCGAGAGCACCACGCCGGTCGCCGCCAGGACGAGTGGCACCTGCCGCCCGGCTGCCAGGCTCACCTGCTTGACCGTGATGCCCGCGGCGACGAGACCGATGACCTTCCCGCCACCCGTGGTGACGGGAACGACGGTGCGGACCGAGGGGCCCAGCGTCCCGGCAGTGGTCTCCGTGACGATCCCGCCGTGCTGCGCTGCCGCGATGCTGCCGATGTAGTGCTGGCCGATCTGCGCGGGGTTCGGATGGGTGTAGCGGATGCCGGTGGGACTCATCACGACGACGAAGTCCACGGCGGTGCGGCGGCGGGTTTCTTCGGCCTGCGGCTGAAGCACGGCGGTCGGATTGGCGCTGGACAGCGCCTGTCGCACAGTGGGGGAAGCGGCGACTGCCGAGGCAACGGCCAGTGACCGGGTACGGGCCTCGCGCTCGGCGTCGGCCCGGTACTGGAACATCAGGGTGGCGACCGCCGCTGCCGCAAGGGCCAGGATCAAAATGGCCTGCAGGAGGAAGACCTGGCCGGCGACGGTGGGCAGCCCACGCCAGGACCGCAGGCGTCCGATCAGCTGGTGCATATGCCCATATAACATCGCGGATATACCAATATCACCCCCCAGAGAGCGCGCGACCTCACCGGCGGTTCGAAACGTACCCGGATGTGTACGCACGGTGAGTGCGAGTCATGGCCGATCTCGCTGTCAGCCCAGGTGAGCACCTGGATCTCTCTTTGTCGCTCATGTGACACCCAGCGCGTGCGTGACGGCGTCTGCCATCGCCTGGCGCGCCGCATTCCGTACGGGGCGCGGATCGACCGCCGCGACGTCCGCCGCCAGGGTCTGGCGGACCGCCCCGGTGAGCGCGGCGGACAGCGCCCGTCCCGATGTTGACCTTCACCATGCCTCCTGCCACGGCACGTCGCAGCTCGGCGTCCGGGGCACCGGTCGAGCCGTGCAGCACCAAGGGCACCGGAACAGTCTTCACCAGCCGGGTGATCAGGACGTGGTCCAGCTGGGCGGTCCGGGGGGCCATCGCGTGCGAGCTGCCGACGGCCACCGCCGGCGCGTCCGCCCTCGTGGCGGCCACGAGCTCGCGGGCCCGATCGGGATCCGTGCGGGCGCCCGGCGCACGCACCCCGTCCTTGCCACCGATCTCGCCCCACTCGGCTTCCAGTCAGAGGTTCCTGGCATGCGCCGAGTCCACCGCGGCACGCGTGGCCACGATGTTGGCTGAGTGCGGCAGCGCTGAGATGTCGAACATGAAGCCCGTGGCTTCGGCGCCCCCCGACGACCGCCTCGGCGTGCGCCAGGGTGATCACGTCGAAGGCGCCGACGGCATGTCCGGCGAGGCGGGCGGAGCGGACCAGTTCGGCGGTGGGAACCAGAGGCATGGGAAGCTGCCGCTCTCTCACTGGCGAACATTCACAGTGCATGAAATTGCTCGTTTGAGGCCCATAAAATGCTCATAGACGCCACGGAATTTCATGGCTTCGCACACAGGCGCGTGTCCGGCGCGCGTACCTCGGCGTGCGTTCACCCGCGCTCGCCACCGACAGGGGAGCGACGAACATGGCGGCACCGCAGGCCAGGTGGAGCGCGCTGCTGGAGATGCTGACGCGCGACGGGCGGATCGAGGTGGAGCCGGCCGCCGCCGAACTGGGAGTCTCCGCCGCCACCATCCGGCGCGACCTGGACGAGCTGGCCCGGCAGCAGATGGTCACTCGTACACACGGCGGAGCGACGATCAACGCGATCGCCTACGACCTCCCGCTCCGCTACAAGGCCGCCCGCAACGCCCCGGAGAAGGAACGCATCGCCCGTGCGGCGGCCGGTCTGGTGAAGGCCGGGGCGGTGGTGGGGCTGAACGGGGGCACAACCACCACCGAGGTGGCCCGGGCACTGGCCACCCGCGCCGATCTGGGCTCCGACGGCCCGGAGACCGCCGTCACCGTGGTCACCAACGCGCTGAACATCGCCAACGAGCTGGTCGTACGACGCCATGTCAAGCTCGTGGTGACCGGCGGGGTGGCCCGCCCGGCGTCGTACGAGCTGATCGGACCGCTGGCCACCGAACTGCTGGCCGAGATCGCGCTGGACCAGGTCTTCATCGGTGTGGACGCCATCGACGTGGTCCACGGGGCCACCGCGCACCACGAGGGCGAGGCGAGCATAAACCGCGCGCTGGCCCGCCGCGCCCAGCAGGTCGTCGTGGTCGCCGACTCCTCCAAGCTGGCCCGGCGGACCTTCGCCCGGATCTGCCCGGTGACGGACATCCATGTGCTCGTGACGGACAGGGCCGCGTCCGACACGCTCACCGACCCGTTCTCGGCGGCCGGTGTGGAAGTGATCCGCGCCTGACGCGACTTCCCACGTGGTCGTCCCCACGACGGTACGCCTCACCGTCTCGTCCTCGGACCCCGCTGGCGGTCAGGCCGCTGATGAGGGCCGGTTGCCCGACGACGTGATGGCGAGCGCCACCACGTACTCGTTCCAAGCGCCGATGAAGGTGGAAACGACCACGGTCACCACGCCGGGGAGCGCGAACGGCAGGGTGATCCGGGTCGGTGCGCCGAACCGCCCGGTGCCGTCGAGCCAGGCGGCCTCTTCGATTCCTTGGGGATGCCCGCGAAGTACGCGTTCAGGATCCAGACGCAGAACGGGAGGTTGAAAGCCGCGTTGACCAGAATGAGCCCCTCGGCGGTGTCGGTCAGGTCGAGACCGACCGTCGACTTCCTTCCGGTATTCACGGGGAGTCCGAGTACCAGGGCCGGCAGCGACCGCTCGGGGCAGAGGAAGCTCGGGCCGAGTTCCGGATCTGGGCGATGAACAACGGCGGCGGATGGACGGACAGTTCGGGGCCCAACCCGTAGATCACGAACCGCAAGGATGTCCGCGCTGCCGCTGCCGCATCCGGTGAGGGCCAGGGGCAGACCGCCGGCGACGCCCACGAGGTGCCGTCTCCCGGTGTACCTCCTCTGTGTGCAGTGATGCAGGCACTCATGCGCATCGTCATGATTTTTCATGCGCTAATACCAGTGATATCAATCGTCAATTGTCACTACTCAGACCCCGCTGCCGCCCGACCCGACAACGGCGGAGCAGTTCAGGTTCCTGGGGCGTGGTCGGGCGTACGGGATCGCCCAGGAGGCGGCGCTGAAGATGCGCGAGGCGGCGTGCGCCTGGACGGAGGCCTGCCCGGTGATGGAGTACCGGCACGATCCGATCGGCATCAGCGGGCCGGGCCGCGTGGCGTGGTGGTTCGGGGACCCGGCGTCCGTGCCGTCCGGGCTCGCCGACAAAATCGCGCGCACGGGCGGGCGGTTGGTGGCGCTCGGCCGCGCCCCTCTGGCGGACCTGGTCGTGGTACGGCGACTGGCCGTCACCCTCGGAGGGCGCGGGCTCGACCCGGACAATCCTCGCCATCCGACCCGTTCGGTGATCCTCACCTGACGCCCGTTCACACAGATTTTACCGTCCGCTTCGTTCGCTCCCGGGCCCATCAGAGCGTTTCCGCGGGCCCGGCGATCCTCCGCCACCAGCGGCGCAGCCTCTCCGTGACGCCCCTCGGGCACCCTTCGACACCTGGTGCACCGGCTGTTGACAGGGAAAGCGTCCCGCAAGAACATGAGCGAAATCGCTTCCAAACTTGCACTAACGCGCATCTTCATCCAGCGCCTTTGAGGAACCGCGCCATCCGCACACGCGCGATCCGCACACCTTTCACGCACCGCCGCTCACTGAGCCACCGTCCTGTCTGTAGGAGGACACGAGTGCATGCCCGACTGAGCAGCCCCGGCGGCATCCTGCTCGCCGCCGCCCTGACCACTGCCTTGCTGGCACCCGGCACCGGCCCGGCGACCGCTGCGACGGCCCGCCCCGGCGCTGTCGCCACCGGCACGGCGCCGAAGGTGACCCGCGGCACGGACACCGTCACCGTCTCTGTGCCGGCCTCCGCGGACGCCCCCGGCTACACCCTCGACGTGGCCACCGATGAGCTGTCGCTGACCACGCACCGCGCCGGCAAGACCTTGCTCGCCACCGCCTCCGGCGCCACCGGCGCCCTGCGCTTCGCCTCGGCCGACGGCACCTGGCAGCACGCCACCAAGACGACCGCCTGGAACTGGAAGAACGGCGTCCTGACCGTCACGGCCGACACCACTCTCGACGGCGCCACGGTGGAGGCCCGGATCACCCCGAAAGCCGACCGCTACCAACTCGACTGGGACGTCAAGGGAAACAGCAGCCCGAAGCGGCTGGGCCTCGCCTACGACCTGAAGTCGGCGGGCCACTGGTACGGCCACGGCGAGGCCGAGACCCCGTCTGGCGGCCCCGGCACCGACCAGCCCTGGCCCCTGGACAGCGGCCAGGTGGAACACACCGGCTTCGGCCCCGCCTCGTACAACATGATCGACCCGTTCTGGTACACGTCCTCGTCCACCGGGCTGCGGGTCGACACCGGCCACACCATGGACGTCGGCATCAACTCAGCCAAGGACGGCCTCGGCCGCTTCACCGTCGACTCGGCCGACACCTACAAGGCCACCGTCTTCGTCGAGTCGACCCCGCTCGCCGTCTACCGCGACTACATCGGCATCGTCGGCAAGCCGACGCAGAGCGACGCCGGCTACGAGCAGTACGAGAAGCCGCTGTGGAACTCCTGGGCGCAGTTCTACACCAAGGTCGACCAGCGGAAACTGCTCGACTACGCCACCGAGTTGCACAACAGCGGACTCGACGGGCACACCATCCAGCTGGACGACAAGTGGGAGTCCGAGTACGGCAACCTCACCTTCGACTCCACCACCTTCCCCGACCCCAAGGCCATGTCGCAGAAGATCCACGACATGGGGTTCGACTTCGGCATCTGGGTCACCCTCTGGATCAATCTCGACTCCGACAACTACCAGTACGCCGCCGACCACGGCTATCTCCTCAAGGACGCCTCCGACACCACCAAGCCCTGCCAGGTGACCTGGTGGAACGGCACCGCCGGGATCGTGGACCTCGCCAACCCCGAGGCCAAGGCCTGGTACCAGGGCAACCTGAAGAAGCTGATGGATGCCTATGACATCGACGGTCTGAAGTTCGACACTCGTTTCTTCGACGAGAAGTGCGCCCCGCACGACGGATACCAGGCCACCGACTACCAGAAGCTCGGCACCGAACTCGCCGACGAGTACAACCTCCAGGGCGCGGGCATCCGGGTCCACTGGAGCTCCACCGCCCATCAGGCCGGCTTCGTCACGCGGCAGGTCGACAAGGGCACCGGCTGGGAGTCGCTGAAGGCGTCGGTCAGCCAGAACCTGGCGATCTCCACCATCGGCTACCCGTTCGTCGAGTCCGACATGATCGGCGGCTCCGGCTCGCAGCCCGCCCCGAGCAAGGACGTCCTGATCCGGTGGGCGCAGTCGGCGTCGCTGATGCCGCTGATGTACTCCTCCACCTCGCCCGTGGAGACCAACGACGTCACCACTGGCCAGAAGGTGACCTACGACCAGCAGACCATCGACCTGTACGCGGCGGCGGTCAAGGCGCACGAACGGCTGGCCCCGTACATCTGGGACCAGGTCCAGTCGACCCTGAAGACCGGCGACCCCCTCATGCGCCCGCTGTTCTTCGACTTCCCCAAGGACCAGGCGAGTTACACGGTGGCCGACGAGTGGATGCTGGGCCCCGCTGTGCTGGCCGCGCCCAAGCTCGGCTCCGGCGCGACCCGGACCGTGTACCTGCCGTCCGGCGACTGGTACGACGTCAACCACGGCACGGTCATCCACGGGCCGGCCACGCTCAAGGGCTACTCCTCCCCCCTCGGTGTGACCCCCGCGTTCGTGAAACTCGGCGCCAAGGGTGCCCTGAAGGCGATCAGGGCGCTGAAGCGCGACGACGTCCCTGCCGCATCCGTCCTGATCGGCCCCGACGCGCCGAGCACCGGCTCCGGCACACCCTTCCAGGTCACCACGACCGCGACCAACTGGAGCAGCCGCGCCATCAGTGGCGTCACCGCCACCCTCGGTGTGCCCGGCGGCTGGACCGCCACGGCCACCGCCAAGAACACCGCCAGGACCCTGAAGCCGGGCGCCTCAGTCACCACCACCTGGCGGGTCACACCGGCCGCCGACGCGAAGTGGGGCGGTCACGATCTCACCGGAACGGTGACCTACGACCGTACGGCCGAGGTCGCCGACACCGTCCGGGCGACCGTGCAACCCGCACCGGGTGGCGTCGCGGAACCGTACCGGACGACGCAGACGACGCACGACGCCCAATACGCCCAGGGCGGCGACCAGTTCGCCATCTGGGCGGGCGGCCAGGACCTGTCCGGCTGGAAGGACGAGAAGGGCACGGTCTACCTGCCGGACGCCGCCGGTGAACAGGCCACGGTCCAGACCGAGTTGGTCTCGCAGACGGGAACGACGCCTGCTGGGAAGGCCGGTATCGCCCTCGCCGACGACCTGACCGACCCGGCCAAGGGCGGCTACGCGGTGCTCACCATGAGCAACAGCTACGGCCTGGAGTTCATGACCGACAGCAACGGCGACGGCGTGCTCGACACATGGGCCGGTGGCGGCTCCACCTACCACCCCGCCTATCTGAAGCTGGTCCGCGACGGCACCACGTACACCGCGTACTCCAGCAAGGACGGTGCCACCTGGACCACCGTCGGCACCGCCGACGTCCCCTCGGCGTCGGGCACCGAGGACGCCGGCATGGTCGCCAGCGCCGTCAACGCGTACTACCCCGGCGAGACGCTCGAAGCGGTCTTCAACGGTTTCTCCGTCACCTCCTGAGAGGGTCAGACATCCATGGCACGCACTTCCTTGGTCGCTGCCGCCGCTTTCGTCGCGGGAACCGTCGTGGCCGCCACCACCACCGCCATCGCCGGCTCCGGCGGCGGCAGCAGTGACGTCAACTCCAGACGGACGACCACCTGGCTGACCGTCAAGGTCGCCGACGCCATGGGCACCAGGGACACGATCACCTGGGTGCCCACCGGATCCTTCGCCTCCTCCGCCGAATTACGGGTCCCCCGGTACCCGACCACCGCCATCCAGGGCAAGGACGCCAAGGACCTCGCCCTGTCCGCCGTCCGCAACGAGCAGGTGTCCGCGCAACTCGCCATCGCCTCCGGGCACGACCTGCACGACGTGCGGGCGAGCGTCGGTGATCTCACCGGCCCCGGCGGGGCGCGGATCTCCGGCAGCGGCACCCAGGTGCGGTTCGTGAAGTACGTGCCGGTGCAGCGTTCCAAGAGCGAGATGGACTGGTCGGCCACCATCGACCAGGTCTCCTCCGTGGCCGAGGTCTCCGGCGACCGTGACCCGGACGTCGTCGGCGACGCCCTGCAAGAGGGCTCCTCGGTCGACGTGCCCGCCTACGCGGCCCAGCCGCTGTGGTTCACCTTCCACATCCCGAAGACCGCGAAGCCCGGCGCCTACACCGGCACGGTCCGGGTCACCGCCGACGACGGCACGAGGGTCGCCTACCCGCTCTCGGTCCAGGTCGCCGACGCCGCCGTACCGGACCCGAAGGACTACGGCTTCTTCCTCGACGTCTGGGCCCAGCCCGAGACCATGGCGCGCGGCAGCGGCGTGGAACTCTGGTCGGACCGGCACTGGAAGCTGATCGAGGCGTACGACAAGGACTTGGCGAGCCGGGGCCAGAAGGTCGTCAACACGACCGTCGTCGACAATCCCTGGCACCACCAGTGGTCGCTGGGCACCCGCCAGTCGCAGACCGCCACCCCGTACTCCAGCATGGTCGCCTGGAAGTGGAACGGCAGCCGGTTCTCCTTCGACTTCTCACGCTGGGACGAGTACGTCCGTACGGCGCTGAAGGCCGGCCTCGGACCGGACATCGGGGCCTTCTCGATGCTGGCCTTCCAGGACGGCGAACACCTCACCTACACCGACACCCGCACCGGGAAGACCGTCTACGAGAACGTCGACCTGGGCGGCGACCGCTGGCGCGCGGCGTGGGGAACATTCCTGCCCGCCTTCGAGCAGCATGTGAAGGCGAAGGGCTGGCTTGACCACACCTGGCTGTCGTTCGACGAGCGGCCGGTGGACACCATGACGGTGGTCAAGAACTTCGTCCACGAGGTGGCGCCGGCGTTCGACGACCGCATCTCGGTCGCCGGTTCGATCAACACCGAGAGCATCGCCTCCGACCTCTCGGTCGACTGGGGCGGCATCGACCAGATGACGGCCGAGAAGGCCGAGGACCGCCGCAAGGCGGGCAAGATCACCACCTTCTACGTCTACGGCTCGCCGGCCCATCCCAACACACTGTCCTACTCCCCCGCCATCGAGGCACGGATGATCCCGTGGATCTCCGCGCAACGCCACCTCGACGGCTTCCTGCGCTGGTCCTACAACAGCTGGACGTCCGACCCCTTCACCCAGCCCGTGTACATCTTCAGCCAGGGCGACGAGTACCTGGTCTACCCCGGCAAGAACGGCCCGATGTCCAGCATCCGCTGGGAGCAGCTCAAGGAGGGCATCGAGGACTTCGAGCTCGTCAGCGAGCTGCGCAAGAAGGGGGGCGGCGGCGACAGCGCGGCCCTGACCGAGGCCCTCACCACGGCGACGCGCGAGCTGGACGGCCGGACGAAGAACGTCAGCGACATCGAGACCGCGCGGGCTGCCGTCGTGAAGGAGCTGACGTCTTGACTTCCTCCCCCGCCTAAAGGCGGGGATTCCAGCGGTCGCCCGCTGGGGTTCCTGCTTCATCGACGACCGCCCCGTCCGGGAGGACTCCCGTTGAGGTCTTGCACCGTCTCCACAGGCAGAGGCCGCCAGCCCGGCGGCCAGGATGTTGCGTGCCGCGTTCACGCCGCGGTCATGCACGGCCCCACACTCGTCGCACGTCCACACGCGGACGTTGAGTGGCAGCTTCCCGCGGACCGAGCCGCAGTTCCCGCACAGTTTGCTGCTAGGGAAGAAGCGGTCGATCACGACGAGTTCACGCCCGTACCAGGCGCTCTGGCTCAGGCGCACCCCTCGCCGGGCTGGACCGGCACCTGGGCGACCGCCCAGCGCGCCTCGTACGACCCCGGCACCTCCGAGGTCACCGTCCGCATCCCCGTACACGTCAGCGCGGGCGGGACGAGCGTGCGGATCCGGCTCACCAACGGCTTCACCACCGACCCGCTGACGATCGGTCACGCCACCATCGGCCGACGGGCGGGCGGCGCCGACGTCGTCGCGCTGCAGCGGTGGTGACGTACGACGGTGTGGACTTCACCTGGCCGGACGCCGTGCCCGGCGACCACGACAACGTCGTCCGCTCCGGCCAGACGGTCCTGCTGACCGGCTCCGGCTTCCGGCTGGTCTTCCTCGGCACGAGCACCTGGGGCCAAGGCACGGGGGACGGCACGGAGGTCTACGCCGACGGGACCGGACCGACCCCGGAACTCCCGCCCTGCACGTATTCGCCATGACGGTCGTGTGACCGTGCGTCAGGAAGGACGTCGATGAACGACAAGCGAGACATCACGCGCAGACGGGTACTCACGGGCGCGGTCGCGCTGGGCGGCGCCGCCCGGCTCACCCGCCCACCGGTGGCCTACGCCGCCGGCGCCCCGTTCGACACCGCACCCGCGACCGCCGCGCTGCGGCGGCTGGTGCCCGAACACCACGCGCAGATCGACCTGCGCGCGGCCGGCACCACAGGCGGCCCCGACCGGTACCGGGTCACCGGCAAGGCGGGACGGATCACGGTGGAGGGCACCAGCCCGGCGGTCCTGCTCACCGGCTTCCACACGTACCTGCGCAAGGTCGCGTCCGCCTCCGTCTCCTGGAACGGCGAGCAACTGGACCTCCCCCGACTGCTGCCCGCGCCCGCCGAAGAGATCAGCGGCTCCGCGAACGTTCCGCACCGCTTCGCGTTCAACGACACCAACGAGGGCTACACCGGGCCGTACCGGCACTGGGACGCGTGGGAGCGGGAGCTCGACGTCCTCGCGCTGCACGGCGTCAACGCGGTGCTGATCTACATCGGCGGCGACGCCGTCTCCTACGACACCTTCCGGCAGTTCGGCTACTCCGACGCCGAACTGCGGGCCTGGATCCCCGCCCCGGCCCACCAGCCCTGGTGGCTGCTGCAGAACATGTCGGGATTCGGCGGCCCGGTGTCCCGGCGCCTCATCGAGCGGCGCGCCGGCCTCGCCCGGAAGATCGTCGAGCGGGTGCGCGAGCTCGGCATGACGCCGGTGCTGCCGGGCTACTACGGCACCGTGCCCGACGGCTTCGCCGCCAGGTACGGCGGTGACGCGTCGGTCGTCGCCCAGGGCACCTGGGGTGCCTTCAAGCGCCCGGACTGGCTCGACCCCCGCACGGACGCGTTCACCGAGGTCGCGGGGGCCTTCTACCGCAGCCAGTCACACCGGTTCGGTGACAGCGGCATGTACAAGATGGACCTGCTGCACGAGGGCGGCAACCCCGGCGACGTGCCGGTCGGCGAGGCCGCCAAGGCCGTCGAAACCGCCCTGCGCCGGGCCCACCCGAAAGCCGTCTGGGCGATCCTGGGCTGGCAGAACAACCCGTCCACCGAACTGCTGAAGGCGGTCGACCGCAGCGGCATGCTCATCGTCGACGGCCTGTCGGACCGCTACCCCACCGTCACCGACCGGGAGAGCGACTGGGACGGCACCCCCTACGCCTTCGGCAGCATCTGGAACTTCGGCGGACACACCCCGATCGGCGCCAACGCCCCGGACTGGGTGGACCTCTACCCGAAGTGGCGCGACAAGAAGGGCAGCAAGCTCGCCGGGATCGCGGCGATGCCGGAAGGCGCCGACAACAATGCGGCGGCGCTGGCCCTCCTCACCGACCTGGCGTGGACACCCGGCAGCATCGACCTGGATGAGTGGTTCACCGCGTACGCCGTCTCCCGGTACGGCGCCGCCGACACGCACGCCGTAGCGGCCTGGCGGACGATCCGCGACACCGCGTACGGCATGAGCCGCACCGACTCCTGGAGCGAGGCACCCGACGGACTGTTCGGCGCCCGACCGAGCCTGGGCGCCGACAAGGCCGCCGCCTGGGGACCGTCGGCCGACCGCTACGACACCACGGTCTTCGACACCGCACTCACCGAACTCCTGTGCGTCGCACCCGCGTTGCGCGGCAGCTCGGCCTACCGCTTCGACCTGGCCGACGTCGCCCGGCAGGTGCTGTCCAACCGCAGCCGGGTGCTGCT
The DNA here is from genome assembly GCF_055638955.1 of Streptomyces sp. NPDC111507. Taxonomy (NCBI): domain Bacteria; kingdom Bacillati; phylum Actinomycetota; class Actinomycetes; order Kitasatosporales; family Streptomycetaceae; genus Streptomyces; species Streptomyces sp. NPDC111507. Next base: position 24,034 of record NZ_JBVKBU010000005.1, read on the forward strand.
GCCCCGGATCAAGGCGGCCTACGAGGCCGGGGACCGCCACCTCCTCGACCGGCTGTGCTCCGTGTGGCTGGACTGGATGCGGCTGATGGACAAGGTGGTGGGCACCAGCGAGCAGCGCCTGCTGGGACGGTGGCTTGCCGACGCGCGCTCCTGGGGAGCGACCAGGGAGGAGAAGGACCGCCTGGAGTACGACGCGCGGTCGATCATCACCACCTGGGGCGGGCAGGAGAGCAGCCAGGAGGGTCTGCACGACTACGCCAACCGCGAGTGGTCGGGGCTGGTCGGCGGCTTGTACCTGACCCGCTGGCAGACGTACTTCGGCACGCTGTCACAGGCGTTGAAGCAAGGGCGCGATCCGCGGAGCGTCGACTGGTTCCGGCTGGAGGACGACTGGGCGCACGAACACACCGCGTACCCGGTGACCCCGCGCGGGGACGCGTACGGGCTCGCCCGGCTGGTCCGCGACACGCTGGCCGCCGACCCGAACCAGGTGGCCCTCACCGCGTCCGCCGACCGGGGTGCGGTGGCGGACGGGCGGCCGGCCACCGTCACCGTGACGTTCACCAACCGCAACGGCTTCGCCTCCGCGACCGGCGTGACACTGTCGGTCGATCCGCCGGACGGCATGACGGCGCGGCCGGCCGGCGCGGTGACCACGCCATCCGTCGCACCCGGCGAGTCGTTCTCGGCGGCCTTCACCGTCACCCTGGCCGGGACGGCCGCCGGTGACCTGGTGTCCCGGATACCGGTGACGGCGGCCTTCCGGACGGGCGGCACCGCGGGCTCCGCGGTGGCTGCCGTGAAGCTGCTGGCGGCCACGGGGGTCCGGACGCCGTACCGTACGGCCTCGTTCAACGACGCGGTGTTCGGCGAGTCGGCGTCGGGCGCGCTGGCCATCGAGGGCGCCGGGGCCGACCTGTGGGGCGCCACCAACGAGTTCGGCACGGCCTACGAAGCGGGTGTCTTCGCCGACAGGTCGGTCGCGACGGTGACGGTCACCTCCCAGGAGGCCGGCGGCGGCTGGGCGCGCGCCGGGATCATCGTCCGCAACGACCTCTCGGCGAACGGCTCCGCCGGGTACGTGAACCTGGCGGTGACGCCGTCCAACGGATGTGCGCTGTCCTGGGACTCCGACGGCAACGGCACATTCGACGCGATCGCGCTGTCCGGTTCGTTCACCGCGCCGGTGCGGCTGCGGCTGACGCGGTCGGGCGGTTCGTACACCGGTGAGTGCAGCGCGGACGGCGTGACCTGGACGACCGTCGGCACCGCCGTCCCGGGCGGGCCGACGGCCGGCCAGGACGTGGGCGTCTTCATGACGGCGGCCAACGGGTGGACCGGCGTCAGGGGCCTCGCCTCGTTCGACGGGTTCACGGTCGGCTGACGCGGGAGGGCGTCGCACTCTGCTGGGCTGCACGCCAGCAGGCTTTCAGGGCGGAGCGCCGATGCCGTCGGCACCCGATCCGAGCCACGCGCGAACCTGAGTTCGGGGCCTTCTGCCCGATCTGACAGAGACTTGGGAGAGCGCGCCGCAACAGCGCTGGGATCCCTCCACGCACCCGTGCTCGGCGGCGCGGGAGGCGAGGCGGACGGCGTTTTCGAGCAGGATCTCGTGTGAGCCGCAGTGGATGAGCAGCGGGGGCAGTCCGGTGAGGTCGGCGAAGGCGGGGCCGGCCAGAGGTGCGGCGGGGTCTCCGAGGTAGTCCCGGGCCATGGAGCGAACGCCCCTGGCACGGTCCGGTGACTCACGGACCCCCGCAGCACGCGCCTCGTCGCCGTGTCCGTCGTCGTCGCGCTGGTCACGGCCGCCTCCTGGGCTGCCCTGCGTGACTCCGGCGGCTCGGGGACGTCCGGGTCCGCACCGACGTCCGCGTCCACGCAGCTGCCGCGCGACCAGGTCCTCATCAAGCCGCCCCGGTCCCCCGGCCTGTGTGTGACGGGCGGACCGGTCCTGGTGCCGACCCGACCACGTCTCCGGGCAGGCCTTCGGCCGGACCTGTCTGATCCACGTGACCGACGAGAAGTGCGTGGGCATCAGAGCCGCGAGCACCGTCGCGGGCGATGGTGTGGTGCCGGCCCGCCTGATCGCCGTCCTGGCAAGATGGCGGCATGGAACATGTGCTTGGAATCGGTGGGTACTTCATGCGGGCCGCCGACCCCGCGGCCCTGAACGCGTGGTATCGCGACTGCCTGGGCCTGGACGCCGAGGAGAACGGACTGTGGCGTCAGGAGACCGGGCCGACGGTGTTCGCGACGTTCGAGTCCGAGACCGACTACTTCGGGTCCCGCGCCCAGCAGGCCATGCTCAACTTCCGGGTCCGCGACCTGGATGCGATGCTCGCGCAATTGCGCACCAAGGGAGCGGACGTGGCTGAAGAGACGCAGGACATGGAAGGTGTCGGTCGATTCGGCTGGGTCACCGATCCCGAGGGCAATCGGGTCGAGCTGTGGCAGCCCGCCTGACCACGTCTTCGCGCAGGCACGCGAGGCGGGACGGCACCGTCGGTGATGCTGTCGGCCTCAGCGGGCGAGAACACCGTCCCGGCGACTGCGAGGCTCGTGCGGGCCGATGAGGACACCGTCCAGAGCCGGGAGTTGCGACGGCCTTGGCGCGGGCGAGGAAGGTCAGGCGGCGCCGGGCGTCCGCTTCCCCTCCCGTTCCTCCCGCTCGGCGAGCACCGCGTCGAGGACGTTCGAGGCGCGCCAGGTCCGTGTCATTCCGAATGGCGCGGTGACGCGGACGGCGGCGCGGACCTCATCCGGTGTCGCCCCCGCGCCCAGTGCGCGACCGACGTGGGCGCGGAAGCCTTCCTGGAGGGTCTGGTAGAGGACGTCCACCGTCATGGTGGCGAACGCCCGTTCGCGGACGCTGATGCGGGACATGCCGGACCGCATGCGCGACTGCAGGTCCATGTAGTCGGCCAGGCCCGGGTCGAGAGCCTGGACCTGGGCGCGCATCGCCTCGGGAAGCGGGCTGCCCGTGCCGTCCGCGTTCACCTCGTGGCCCTTGCCGGTCGGTCCGGGCAGGCCGTGCTCGCGCTCGATCCCGGCCAGCCGCACCAGCGCTGCCAGCGCCCCCGGGTATCCGCTGTCGCAGGAGATGAAGCGGAGCAGTTCGCGCAGGTCGTCGGCGACGAGGCTGAGCAGGATGCGCTCGCGTGGCGTCAGCTCCGGGCCCTCGCCCGCCAGTCGAAAGCTTGGACCCGGCGTTCGCCGAGATGGCTGCCGCGAACCTCACGCGGCCGCAACCCGCGGGGCCAGGGCGAGCGGTTGCGCGCCGGGATCGTCGACGCGACGCTGCGGCTGCTGGACGAGCTCGCCGACGACGAGGCCCTGTCGCTGCGCGCCGTCGCTCGGGAGGTGGGCATCGCCGCGACGTCCGTCTACATCCACTTCGCCGACCGCGACGCGCTGGTGCTCGCCGCTCTGGAGCGCTGCCACACGGACCTGCTGCGCGCGGTGGACGAGGCGGAGTCGGGCGCCACCGACCCGGTGGCCGCGTCGCGCGCCCGCACCACGCTGCTCGGGCCGTGGTCCCGCGAGCACCCGGGGCTGTACAAGGTGCTGCACGAGAGCACGCTCAACCGGCGCACGGACATGTCCTTCAAGGAGGAGATGGCCGGGCGCACGACAGCGGCGATCCGTCGCTGCGTGGACGCCGGGCAGGCGCCGCGGGGCGACGCCGAGACCGTATCCCTGGATCTGCGGACGGCCGTCCACAGCACGGTGTCACTGCGCGTCAACCAACCCGCGCTGCCCCGGCCCCCGTTGGAGGAGCAGGTCGATCGCTTCCTGACGAAACTGGTCAGTGTGCCGCCTGCGAAAGGGTGACGGAGCGGCGCGGCCCACCGGCCCCGCACAGGCTCAGCCGCCGGAGGACACCGGTGGCAGGGACGTGTCGTTCTGTCGTAGTTCGACCAACAGTTCGTTCTGCCCGGCCAGTAACTCCGTGAGGATGCGGCGGGCCGCGCGCAGGAGCTCCGCGACGTCACCGCCGGCCAGCACGTAGCTGACGGTGGAGCCCTCACGGATGGACACCACGATGCCGGAACGACGCAGGACGGCCAGTTGCTGCGACAGGCTCGACGGCTCGATGTCGAGGTCGGCGAGCAGGTCCCGCACCGGGACGGGACCGTGTTGCAGCAGCTCGAGGACCCTGATGCGCACGGGGTGTCCTAGCATGCGGAAGAACTCTGCCTTGGCCTGGTAGAGGGGGACCCGCATCGGTGCTCGCTCCCTGCCGCGTGGGGATGGTCGTCACCTGGTGCGGTGACGCCCGGAAGGCGCCGCCGCACCACGTGCCCGTCGCTGCCGATCCTTCTCGCTCACGGCCGCACGCATCCACCTGTTGGGATGATGCTGATGTGGTGACTTGAAGAAGTCTTCACATCGTGGGCGCACGTCAGTCCGAGGATCCGGCCGTCCTAGACTTCCAACTGCTCCTCGACACGCTTGAGTTGATGGCGGGCCATCGCCAGGTTCGAACGCGCCTTGTCGAGCACGAGGTAGAGGAACAGACCGTTGCCGTTGCGTCCGGCGACCGGTCGGATGAGGTGGTACTGCGATTCGAGAGTGATCAGGATGTCTTCGATCCGGCTCTTGAGCCCCAGTTGCTCCATGGTCCGCACCTTCGCGCGGACGACATCCGTGTTTCCGGCGGCAGCGATCGTGAGGTCGAGGTCCTTGCCCCCGCCCAGCGTGCCCAGCGCCATGCCGCTGGTGTAGTCGACGACGGCCGCCCCTAACGCCCCCTCGGCCGCGGTCATCATTTCCTTCAGCGACACATCCACACTCGCCATAGCGCCTCCCCTTGGTTGTCGGCTGTACGGCGGGATCGGCGATGCCCGTCCCGCCGCGTGACCGCACCGTATGCGGACGACCGAGGCGCCGAAGGGAGTATCTCCGAGGCTGACATCCGGCGATCGGAGATGAGTGCAATGGCATCGTTTCTCGACTACTACCGCCCCATTGTGGCCAGTGCGGCGAGGGTGGCGTCGAGATCGGTGGCACGGGGCTGGTTGAGCGGGAGCTTGGCCAGAACACGGGCCATGCCGCAACTGCCACTGACGGCCGAGTAGACCAGGCCTCCGGCGACGCCGGCGGACAACCAGCGGGCGGCCGAACGGCGTTGTCCGACCGCGAGTCCGACGAGGACCAGGGACCCGGCGACGAAGCGCACCTGACGGTCCATGGGCCAGACGCCGCGGGCGTCGGCGGAACGGTGCAGGTCGTGTCCGTGCCGGCTCCAGGCGGTGGTGCCACCGACGAGGGTGGCGGCGGAGACGCCGTGTGCGGTGAGGGTGGCGCAGGCCTGCGCGGAGCGGGCGCCGGAGGCGCACACCATGACGAGGTCACCGCGCTCGGCGGCGGGCTTCAGGACGGGCACGGCCGCGTCGAGACGGTCCAGGGGGATGTTGTGGGCGCCCGTGATGTGACCCGAGGCGTACTCGCCGGGGGTGCGCACATCGATGACGGTCAGCTCGTGGAGCCGGGCGTGGACCTGGTCGGGATCGAGGGAAGTGAGAGGCACGGGAATTTCCTTCTCTTTCTGGTGCTTCACCCCACAGACAGGATACCCGCGGGGGTATATCGAGGGAGTGCTTGTGGAACTTGCGATGGCAGCCGAGGAACTGAAGACGGTGGTCAACCGGCTGCGGCGGGCGCAGGGGCAGATCGCCGGAGTGATCAAGATGATCGAGGAGGGGCGGGACTGCGAGGACGTGGTCACCCAGCTCGCCGCGGCCTCCCGGGCGCTGGACAAGGCCGGATTCGCGATCATCGCGACCGGTCTGCAGCACTGTCTGACCGATGCCGACCTGGCCGCCGACGGCGACCGTGAGCGGATGCGGGCCCGTCTGGAGAAGCTGTTCCTGTCCCTGGCGTGAATCCGCCGGGACCAGCCGAGGCAGGTCAGGTCAGGGCGTCTACGAGCATGAGCGCGGCGACCGCCAGCAGGACCACGGCGAAGGTGCGCTGAAGGAGGGGGCCCGAGACCTTGCCGGCCAGGCGTTTGCCGTCCCAGGCGCCCAGGATCGCGGTCCCCGTGAAGGGCGCGATCAACGTCCAGTCCAGGCCCGACGTCGTGGCACCGCGGGTGAGCAGCGAGGCCAGCGAGTTGACCGAGATGATCAGCAGGCTGGTGCCGATGGCGGCCTGCATCTCGAAGGCCAGGACGGTGACCAGGGCCGGCACGGCGAGGAACCCGCCGCCCACCCCCAGCAGTCCGGTCAGTGCGCCCAGCCCCGCTCCGGTGCCGAGGGCCCTGGCCGGCCGAACAGCGCCGGGCTCCGTTGCGGACGTCGCCCTTGAGGGGCGCAGCATGCGCGTGGCCGCCAGGGCGGCGACGGCGGCGAACGCGGCGATCAGCAGCGGCTGCGGCAGCCGGGCCGACGCCGCTCCGGCCGCCACGGCCGGGAGGATGCCGGCGGCCGCGAACAGGGTGCCGGCCCGCCACCGCACATGGCCGCTGCGGGCGTAGCCGAACAGGGCCGTGAGCGAGGTCGCGGTGACGATCAGGAGGCTTGCGGTGGTGGCTGCCGCCGGGGTGAAACCGAGCAGGTAGATCAGGGCGGGCACGGCGAGAACGCTGCCTCCCCCGCCCAGCGCGCCCAGCGCGAGTCCGACCAGAGCCCCCGCGACGAGCGCAAGAACGAACGCGCTCACGCTATGGCACCGTCGTCTCCGCCCGGGCCGACCACCGGCAGACCGGCCCGCGCCCAGGCGACCATGCCGCCGGTGACATCGGTGGCCTTCGTCCCACGGCCGGTCAGGATCCCGACGGCCTGCCGGGAACGCCGGCCGGAGCGGCAGATCGCCACGACGGGCCTGCCCTGGGCGGCTGGTGGCAGGGCTTCCCCCGCCACCAGCCGGGACAGGGGCAGGTGCAGCGCATCCGGTGCGTGTCCCGCCTCCCACTCGGCGGTTTCTCGGACGTCGAGCAGGACGGCCTGGCCGTGGGCGGCCCGCTGGTGGGCCTGGACAGGGTCGAGCCGACGGGAGGGGCGGCTGCGGAAGAACATGGGTTCATCACTCCGAAGGGGTGTTGCGGCGGGGGCCGGGGTCCGTGCGGGACCGACCGAGGTGCGGTGGTCCGTACGGGCCCGAGTGCGGTCGGGACCGGTGCGGGTCGGTCCGCGCAAGACCGGCCGAGGGTCGGTCCGTGCCGGACCAGGTGCGGGTCGGTCCATGCCCGACCAAGTGGAAGTCAGCCCGTACTGAACTGGTGAGGGTCAGCCGGTGCTGGACCCGGTGAGAGTCAGCCCGTGCTGGACCCGGTGAGACTCAGCCCGTACTGGACCCGGTGAGAGTCAGTCCGGCCTCGACGGCGGCGTCGAAGCTGTCGTCCACGGCGACCACGCCGCGTCCCGTGGCGTCCAGGAACGAGGCGGCGATCGCCGCGCGCATCCCGCCCGCACAGTGCACCCACACCTCCCCCGCGGGCACCTCCCCGAGACGACCGGGCAGCTCATGGAGGGGGATGTGCACCGAGCCCGCCACGGAGCCGCCCGCGCGCTCGGAGTCGCGCCGCACATCCAGCACCACCACGTCCTCGCCGCGACCGCGGCGGGCGGCGAGATCGGCGAAGGTCGCACGCGGGAAGGACCGCGGCTCCACTCCCCCGGGCACCCAGTCCCACGGGCCGCCGGTGGCGGCGGCGACCGGCCGGTCGATGCCGACCCGGGCCAGCTCCCGCTGTGCCGCGGCGATCCGCTCCGGTGTGTCGGCGAGCAGCGTGACGGGCTTGCCCCACGGGATCAGCCAGGCCAGGTAGGTGGCCGGCTTGCCGTCGCCCTCGAAGTTGAAGGAGCCGGCGACGTGCCCCTGGGCGAACGCGACACGGTTGCGCAGGTCGACCACCCATTCACCGGCCGCCAGCCGCTGGGCGATCTGTGCGGCGTCGGCCGGACGTGGCGGGGTGAGGTCGACGGGCTGGGGGCCCGCGGCGTTGGCCGGACCCATGTGCGCGTAGTACGCCGGGACGTCGTCCAGACCGGCGAGCAGGTCGGCGACGAAGGTGTCCACGTCGCGGGTGAGGGCTTCGTTCGTCTTGCGTTCCCCCCCGATCGTGGAGGTGTCCCCCTCGGCCTGGGATCCGGAGCAGAAACTGCCGAACCCGTGCGTGGGCAGCACCGGCACCTCGTCGTCCAGCTCCTCGGCAAGACGGTGGGCGGAGGCGTGCTGGGCGCGGGCCAACTGCTCGGTCAGCCGCGGTTCGACCAGGTCCGGCCGACCCACCGTACCGATCAGCAGTGATCCGCCGGTAAAGGCGGCCACGCCGTGCCCGTCCTCTTCCAGGACGTAGGACGTGTGGTGCGGGGTGTGGCCCGGGGTGGCCAGTGCCCTCAGGACCAGGCCCCGGTCCACTGTGACGGTGTCGCCGTCGGCGACCGGGGTGCGGGCGAAGGACACCGAGGCCCCGGCCGGGACCAGATAGCGGGCACCGGTGACCCGGGCCAGTTCGAGCCCGCCGCTCACGTAGTCGTTGTGCAGGTGCGTCTCGGCCACGTACGCGATCCGCACGCCTCGCCGGGCGGCCGCGACGATCACCTGATCGATGTCCCGCGGGGGATCGACCACGACCGCCTCGCCAGGGCCGCCGGCCAGGTAGCTGCGGTTGCCCAGGCCCTCGAACTCCAGGGTGTCGACGAAGAACACGGGTACGGCTCCTTCCGGATGAAAGTACCCCGGGGGGTATCTGGCATCCACCGTAACAGAAATACCCCTGGGGGTATCCCGGGAGATATGCGCGGAGGTGTCTCAGCGACGGCGACCGGCCGACGACCGTGAGCGACGACGAGGGCGAGGGCCAGGACGCCCTAGACGAGGCCCTTGAGCATGCCGCGCCAGTACAGGGCGGGCAGGCCGTACCGCTTGAGCAGCCACATGTCGCGGCGCTCCTTGGTGGTGTCCAGCAGGGGGATGCTGGGTGCGGGGCGCTGGTCGTAGTCGAACTCGGCGAGCAGGACCTTGCCGCGGGCCGTGACCAGCGGGCAGGACGTGTAACCGTCGTAGCGGCGCTGTTCACGGTGCCCGCCGTTGATCTCGGCCAGCAGGTTGGCCACCAGTACTGGGGCCTGCTTGCGGACGGCAGCGCCGGTCTTGGAGGTGGGCAGGTTGGCGACGTCGCCGAGGGCGAAGACATTGCGGTGCCGCGGGTGCTGCAGGGTGTGCTTGTCCACTTCGACATAGCCATAGGGGCTCGCGGGATCGGCCAGCGGGCCGCGCTCGACCCAGCCCGGGGCGCTCTGCGGCGGTACGGCATGGAGCAGGTCGAACGCGAGGCCGTCCTCGCAGCCGGTGGAGTGGTCGGCCACCGTCAGCCGACGGGCCGCGCCGTCGACGGCGGTCATCTCGGAGTTCAGCCGGACCTCGATGCCGTAACGCTCGGCGACGCGTTCAAGGCCCCTGCGCCAGACCGGTACGCCGAACATGGAGTCGGCGGGCAGCACAAGGATCACCCGGATACGGTCCAGGACCCCCTGCCTGCGCCAGTGGTCGGCGGCCAGATAGGCGATCTTCTGCGGGGCGCCACCGCACTTCACCGGGCCGCTCGGCTGAGTGAAGACCGCGGTGCCCGAGCGCAGGCCACGGATGAGCTCCCAGGTGTAGGGGGCGTGCTCGAAGGCGTAGTTGCTGGATACGGCACCGTGCCCGACGGAGGCGTCCAGGCCTGGGATCGCGTCCCAGTCCAGTTGCAGACCGGGGGCCATCACGAGGTGGTCGTAGCCGATGGTGCGGTGCGCGGAGGTGGTGACGGTCCGCGCCTCGGGGTCGACGGCGGTGGCGGCCTCGCGGATCCAGTGCACCCGCCTGGGCATGACGGAGGCCTCGGGGCGGTGGGTGACACCGAGTGGGGCTTCGCCGCCGCCGACCAGAGTCCACAGTGGCTGATACCAGTGGACGTCGGCCGGTTCGAGTACCGCGATGTCGCGGACACCGGCGCGCCGCAGCCGGGCCGCGACGGTGATGCCCGCGGTTCCACCTCCGATGATCAACACCTGGAAGTGGGCGCGGGCGACGCCGGAGGCGGAGTGGGTGGAGGGCATGGAGGGCTCCTCGCAATCCTCGGGATATACCCCCGGAGGTATTGGGTGAGCCCGATGCTAGGCCACGCCGGACGACGGGACCAATGCCCGGTCGATTAATTGCCAGCCAGGCAAGGGCAGTTGACGTACATGACGACTGTCGAGTAGGTCCAGACGGTGAGGGGATCGGCCGTGGGCGTGTCCCGCGCACGAAGACGATCCGCCCATCCGATGCAGGCCCGTCGAACACCGCCCCGCCGACCTCGACCGAGGTGACGTGGTGGAAGTCGACGGACAGCAGGTCGCCATCCACTACGTCCACGGACGCCGACGCGCCCTCGTATCGGCCTGATCCGCTACGGTCGCGGCCGCCGTGGCAGGTGCAGCGCGACGGGTACCGCGGGCACCACGCCGCCCGGCCGCCGTCGGACGGGACGCGGTCCTGGCGAGCGCCTGCTCGGCAGGACGGGCACCGCCCTCCCCCGCCGAGGCCACCGCCCGCGCCCGCTGCGACGGTCTGGCGCGGCCGTCCCCGGAGGTCCTGGACCGATTCGTCGGACGCCGCCCGGTCCGCTGAGCCGCCGTGTCAGCCCATGGTGAGCACCATCCGGAAGCGGGCGGCACCGGAGAGCATCTTCTGGTACGCCTCGTCGGTCTCGCCCAGCGTCACGACCTCGGTCATGGGACGGATGCCGTGCAGGGCGCTGAACTCCATGGTGTCCTGGATGTCCTGGGAGGTGCCGCTCGGGTGGCCGCTGACGACCTTGCCCGCCATCAGCAGCTGGGCCGGGCTGATGCCGAGCGGCTCCGCGTCCACGCCGATGACCACCAGCTCACCACGGGGACGCAGACCGTCCACGGTCGCGGTGATGGCGGCGGAGTTCGAGGCGGTGGCCAGGACGACCTGTGCACCCCCGAGCGACTGAAGCGCCTCGGCGACCGGAGTGCCGGCCGTGCTGTCGATGTAGTGGTGCGCGCCGAGCTGCTTGGCGAAGTCGGCCTTGTCGGCACCGCGGGCGATGGCCACGGTCTCGAAACCCATCGCGGCCGCGTACTTCACCGCCAGGTGTCCGAGGCCGCCGATGCCGAGAACGGCGACCAGGTCACCCGGCCGCGCCGAGCTGCGCCGCAGGCCGTTGTACACGGTCACGCCCGCGCAGGCCAGGGGCCCCGCGTCAGTGGCCGCCAGTGCGTCGGGGATCCGGGCCAGCGCGTCCACGGGCACGACGGCCGTCTCCGCGTATCCACCGTCGTACGCCCATCCGGGGACCTGCAGGTTCTCGCACACGATGAAGTCGCCCTGCCGACAGGGCTTGCAGTGGCCGCACGCGCCGCCGAACCAGCCCACCGCCACCCGGTCGCCCACCTGCCAGCCCCAGTCCCCCGTCCCCTCGCCGAGTTCAGCGATCCGCCCGGCGATCTCGTGCCCGGGGACCACCGGGAACGTCACGCCGGGAACGCCGGCGTTCACGAAGAAGGTGTCGCTGTGGCACACCCCGCAGGCGTCAACGGTGACCCGTACGTGTCGGGGGCCCGGGTGCGGTACCTCACGCTCGACGACCTCGAACGAACCGCCGGGGGCGGTCACCTGCGCGACGCGATAGCTGGTCATCCGGATCCCTGCCTTGGAGAGTCGGTCTGATCTCGAAGCGCTCCGCCCGCAGGTGGTCACGGGGGCTGGTGACAGGCGCGCGGGCGGCACACGGACCGCACGCGAGCCCGACCGGCACGCGAGCCCGACCGGCTTGATTCACACCGGTGGTGGTGTTGTCGGTCGGTGGCCGGGCGGGCTCCGTCTGGCGGGCCTCGGCAGGCCACGGACGGACGGGCGCGGGTAGCCTCACGCTACTTCAGGTCACAGCGGGACGCTCGGCGAGTTCGCCGTCCACCACGCACCCTGGGCCCGTGCGGGCCGCTACTCGCGAACGGCGCGAGCCGCGCGGTCCCGGGACACCGCGGTCCCGGGACACCGCGGTCCCGGTACACCGCGGCCACGGTGTCCCGTCACGCCCGTCGCCGAAACGCCCCCCTCGGCGTCGAGGAGGGCGGCACACCGTTCCCCGAACCCAGCCGTCCCGACTGTCACCCCACGGGCGCCCGGAGTGAGCCCAGCCGACCGCCATGGATCGGTGTCGTGTGCCAGCGCACGGTGAAGGTGCCGTCCGGCAGCGAACACGTCACGGTCAGCCGGTGCGGGGTCTCCAGGAACAGCACGTCGAGGCGCAGGGTGTCCTGGTCCGCCCAGCCACCGCTGACCGCCGTGGGCGGGCCGCCAGCGTCGACGCTCCAACCGGTCGCGTCGAGCCGCAACTCGATGAGCTCGTCGTCCTCCGCGAGCGACACGCCCCAGCCCTTCCCGTCCGCATCGGCGGTGACCGTGACACCCGTCAAGGTCCGCTGCTGCGGGCACTCACCGTCCTCCGGTGCGAACACGGCGCTCTTCCAGTCGTCGCCCCGCGCGGGCGGCTCGGGGCTCGCCTCGACGAGCGGCAGGGCCAGCTCCGCGAGGCGGCGGCGCAGTCCCTCGTCCGCCGCGCCCGGGAGCGGTTCGGCCGGGAGCGGTTCGGCCCGGAGCGGTCCGCCGGGAAGCCGTTCGGCGCCGAACGCCGGAAGGAGGTGGCGCCACACCAGATTCAGCAGACCCTGCATCTCCTCGGTCGCCGCGGTCGTCACGATCACCGCGTCGTGCTCGGGCAGGACGAGACAGAACTGCCCGAACGCGCCGTCGCCACGGTACCCGTGCCTGCTCCTCCAGAACTGGTACCCGTAACCCTGCTGCCAGTCCGACTGCGCGCCCTCCTGCGTGCCGTCCGCGGTGGAGATGTGCGCGCGGGTCGCTTCCGCGATCCATGAGGACGGAAGCAGCCGCCGCCCCTCCCAGACACCGTCCTGCAAATAGAACTGGCCGAGTCGGGCGATCGCGTCCGTCGTGGCGTGCAGACCGCTGAAGCCGAGATCACGCCCGGGCGGCCGTTGGAGCCAGGCCGTCTCGCCGATGCCCAGCGGGTCGAACAGCCGGGGCCGCAGATACTCCGTCAGCGACTGGCCGCTCACGCGCTGGATGATCGCGGCGAGTGTGTACGTGCAGGGCTGGTTGTACGCGAAGACGGTCCCGGGATCCCGGTCCGGCGCGAAGAGCAGGAACCCCCGTACGATCTCGTCGCGGTCGCGTCGGATCGAGGTCGCGTAGGTCTCTTCGAGGTGGCCGCTGGCCATGGCGGCCACATGGCGTACGAGCATGGCGCGGCTGCGCGGGTCGGTGATGTCGGCCTCGAACTCGGGGAAGTACGAGATCACGGGGTCGTCCAGGCGCAACAGCCCTTCGGCGACGGCGAATCCGGCGGCCGTGGACGTGAAGCTCTTGCTCAGCGAGTAGAGCAGGTGGCGGCGGTCGGGTGTGTAGGGCGCCCACCAGCCGGAGGCCACGAGGTGCCCGTGGCGCAGGATCATCAGGCTGTGCGGTTCGATGTCCGGCGCCGCCTCGACGGCGTCGAGGAAGGCGTGGATGCCCGCGGCGTCCACCCCCTGGGCGGCGGGGGTGCTGGCGGGCAGGGGACGGGCGCTCATGACGGCTGCCTCCGGGCGGCTCTGGCGGTGACGGGAGCGGGGCACTGTGTACATTTCGCATCTTTCCGTCGCCGGACACCGTCTGTCCACGAGGTGCGTGCAGGACTCTTGAGGCTGAAGAGACGTGATGCGTAGGATCGTTGGCAACGGAATGAAACGTTTCAATGCGACACCATCCACTTCACCGTCGACTTCACCATCGAGGGGCGACACATGGCCAAGGATTGGAACCGCCGCGTCTTCCTGCGCAGCTCCGTCGTCGGAGCGGGCGCCACCGTCGCACTCGGGTCCGGGGGCGCCCACACCGCCTCCGCGACTCCCGGATCGAGCGCCGACGCCCCGTGGGAGGGCGGTCTGCGCATCGACCGCACCACCGTCGAGTACGCCGAGACGCTGCTCGGCACCGAGGTCGAACACCCCCGACTCACCTGGGAGTTGACCGCCCCGGGCCGGGGAGCGCGACAGTCCGCGTACCAGGTGCGGGTGGCGCTCACCGAGAAGGACCTGCGCGAGGGGCGACGCCTGGTCTGGGACTCGGGGCGGGTCGAGTCGGACCGCAGCGTCGGCATCGCCTACGCGGGGCTCGCGCTGCGGCCCCGTAGCCGTTACCACTGGCAGGTCAGGGTCTGGGACGGCGACGGCCGCCCGTCGGCGTGGAGCGCCCCGCGCTGGTGGGAGACAACGTTGCCAAAGGACGGCTGGCAGGGATTCTGGATCGGGGCTGCTGCCCTCCCCGAACCGCCCGGCTTCGAAGGGGCGTCCTGGATCTGGTCGCCAGGTTCGACCACCGGTTCCGCCCCTGTCGGGCCCCGTTGGTTCCGTACCGCGACCACCCTCCCCGCCGACAGTGAGGTGCGCAGGGCGAGACTGGTGGCCACGGCCGACGACGACTTCACGCTCTACGTCGACGGACAGCAGGTCCTGTATCAGCCCCAGCAGACGGACGCCTGGCGCACCGGGCATCTCGCCGACGTCACCGAGCAGGTGCGCGGGGCGAGCGGCGGGCGGATCGTGGTCGCCGCCGTCGCGACCAACCGCGACAACGGGTCCGCCAATCCGGGCGGGCTCCTGCTCCGCCTGATCGTGGAGACCACGTCCGGCGACACGGTCGAACTCGTCACCGGCGACGGCTGGCGCTGCGTCGACAGCGAGCAACAGGGCTGGCAGCGGCCCGACTTCGACGACACGGGCTGGTCCGGGGCCGCCGTGCTCGCACTCTGGGGACAGGGCCCCTGGGGCACCGGCGTGTCCGTCGGCGTCGCCGAACAGCCCGCTCCCCTGCTGCGCCGGACGTTCAGCGTCCCGAAGGACGTCGTGCGCGCCCGCCTGCACATCAGCGGACTCGCCTACTACGAGGCCGAGATCAACGGAGTCCGCGTCGGCCGTCAGGTCCTCGACCCCGGCTTCACGGACTACGAGGAGACGGTGCTCTACGCGGTGCACGACGTCACGGACCGCGTCCGGCGCGGTGCCAACGCGATCGGGGTGACGCTCGGGCGCGGCTTCTTCGGTCTGACCAGCCCCACCGCGTGGAACTGGAACCGAGCGCCCTGGCACGGTGAACCCCGACTGCTGGCGCAACTGGAGATCGACCATCCGGACGGCTCGCGCACCACCGTCGCCACGGACGGCACCTGGCGGATCACCGTCGGGCCGACCCTCTCCAACTCCCTCTACGCGGGCGAGACCTACGACGCCCGCAAGGCGCCCCGGGACTGGACGCGCCCCGGCTTCGACGACCACTCCTGGCAGGAGGCCCAGCGGCAGACCGCGCCCAAGGGCACCCTGCGCGCTCAGGGGCACGACCCGATCGAGGTGGCGGAGACCGTGCGCCCGGTGGACATCCGTGAGGTGAGCCAGGGTGTACACGTCGTCGACATGGGGCGAACGCTCGCGGGCTGGACCCGGCTGACCGTGCGCGCGGAGGCGGGGACGACCGTCCGGCTGGTCCACGGGGAGCGGCTGAACCCCGACGGGAGTGTGCTCGCCCGCAACGACCTGGTGCCGGGCCGCTGCCAGACGGACGAGTACGTGTGTGCGGGCGGCGGCGCGGACGAGGTGTGGGAGCCCAAGTTCTCGTACAAGGGCTTCCGTTATGTCCAGGTCAGCGGGCTGCCCGCGAAGCCGGGGCCCGAGCAGGTGCTCGGGCGGGTCGTGCACACGCGGGTGGCGTCGACGAGCACGTTCTCCTGCTCCGAACCGTTCTACGAGCAGTTGGACCGGGCGATGCGCCGCACCGTCCTCAACAACCTCCACGGCATTCCGACGGACACTCCCGTGTACGAGAAGAACGGCTGGACCGGCGACGCGCAGCTGGGGGCGCCCGTGATGGCGTACGCCTTCGGTGTGCACCGCTTCCTGACGAAGTGGCTCGGTGACCTGAGGGACAGTCAGAACGCCGAAGGACAGCTGCCGGTGATCGTGCCGAGCGGCGGCTGGGGCTACCACGATCTTGCCCCCGCTCCCGAGTGGACGACGGTGTACCCCTTCCTGCTGCGGGAGATGTACCGCGTGTACGGGGACGAGCGGCTCGCCCGTGACCACTGGGCGCCGCTCGTCCGCTACCTGGACTGGGAGATCGGGCGTCTCCAGGACGGCCTTGCGGTGACCGCCCTCGGCGACTGGCTGCCGCCGGGCTACGGCGGCAACCCGCCCGAGGACACCAGGCTGACCGCCACGGCCTATCTGCACCGCGCGCTCACCGGGACCGCGGAACTGGGCGACCTGCTGGGCGACACCGAGGTGGCGACCCGCTACCGCAAGACGGCCGACGCGTTGAAGGAGGCGTTCAACGCGGCGTTCCTCGGCGCGGACGGCCACTACCGCACGGCGAAGGACCCCGACTACCGCCAGACCAGCAACTGCCTCCCGCTGTCCTTCGGGCTCGTGCCGCCCGGCGCCCGGGCGAGCGTGGTCGACTCGCTCCTGGCCGACATCGCACGGCGTGGCAACCACCTCAACACGGGGGCGCTGGGCACCAGCGTGCTGCTGCGCGAGCTCTCGGCCCAGGGGCATCCCGAGGTGGCCCACGCCCTCGCCACCCAGCGCACCTACCCCGGTTGGGGGTACTGGTTCGACAACGGCGCCGACACCATGTGGGAGATGTGGTCGCTCGACTCCCGCTCCCGGGACCACTACTTCCTGGGCACCGTGGTGCAGTGGCTCTACGAGAACGTGGCGGGCCTGCGCCCCGGCGACGCGGGCTACCGCACCTTCACGGTCCGCCCGGACGGCCGAACGGGCGTGGACTGGGCCCGTACCTCGGTGCGGACCGTGCGCGGCCCGGCGGCGGCCGCGTGGTCCTTCGTGGACGGGACGATCCGGCTGTCGGTGGGAGTGCCGGTCGGGGCGACGGCGGAGGTGCACGTGCCGGCGACCGACCGCTCTGCCGTCGCGTCGTCTGCCGGTGCGAAGTGGGTGCGCTCGGAGCCGGGGTTCGTCGTGTACGCGGTACCGCACGGGAGTTGGGAGTTCGTGGCGCGCGTCTGAGTCGCGCCCGGGGACGCCGCGGCAGGTCGGCGCGGGCAGGTGCGGGAGGGGTTGTGCGAGCCGTGTCAGAGGGTTGCGCAGGAGCTGTGAGGGCTTGTCGGATCGCGGCCATAATGCCGGGATGATCAACCCCTCCCCCACATCCGCGCCGGCGTCGCGCGTCCCCGTCGTCATCATCGGTGCGGGACCGGCCGGGCTCACCGTCGCCAACATCCTGCGGGCCGCGTCCGTCGACTGCGTGGTCCTCGAGGCCGAGAGCCGGGAGTTCGTCGAACAGCGGCCCCGCGCCGGATTCATCGAGGAGTGGGCGGTGCGGGCGCTGCGTCGACGGGGGCTGGCCGACCGGCTGGTGGAGCGGGCGCAGGCGCACAGCGAGTGCGAGTTCCGGATCGACGGCGAGCAGCACCGCTTCCGGTACGCCGCGCTGACCGGGGACCGGCACTTCGTCTATCCGCAGCCGCTGCTGGTGACGGACCTGGTGCGCGAGTACGCCGACGTGCAGGGCAGCGAGATCCTTTTCGGTGTGCGGGACGTCGCCCTCCATGGCATCGACGGCGACCGCCCGACGGTGCTCTTCACCGATCCGCAGACGGGTGAGCGCCGTCGGATCGACTGCGACATCGTCGCCGGCTGCGACGGCGCGCGCGGAGTGACCCGCGCCCATGTGACCCCGGACCGGGGCACGGTGGCCCGGTACGACTGCGGGGTCGGCTGGCTGGCGCTGCTCGCCGAGGCACCGCCGTCCAGCGACTGCGTCGTCTTCGGTGTCCACCCGCGCGGATTCGGCGCCCATATGGCCCGCAGCCCCGAAGTCACCCGCTACTACCTGGAGGTGGCGCCCGGTGAGGACCCGGAGAACTGGTCGCACGACCGCGTGTGGTCGGAGCTGCACGCCCGGCTGTCGGCCTCCGGAGTCCCGGCGCTCACCGAGGGACCGCTGATCGAGAAACGCGTCCTCGACATGCACAGCTACGTCGTGGAGCCGATGACGTACGGGCGGCTGTTCCTGGCCGGAGACTCCGCGCACCTCGTCGCACCGATCGCCGCGAAGGGCATGAACCTCGCGCTGCACGACGCCCTGCTGCTGGCCGACGCGCTCGTCGCCTACTACCTCAGGGGGGACGCCGACGGGCTGCGCGGCTACTCGGCGGCCTGTCTGCGGCGGGTGTGGGAGTACCAGGAATTCTCCCGGTGGTTCGCGGAGTTGCTGCACGGACCGTCCTCGGGCGATCCCTTCCGTGCGGGTTCCGCGCGAGCCCGTCTCCGACGGCTCCTCGGCTCACCCGCGGCGGCGGCCACCTTCGCCGAGTCGTACATCGGCAAGGACACCGGTCCGATGTCCACGACGACACCGTGAGATGAACCGCGGAGGGGGCGAGGCCTGAATTCTTCGCACGGGTGCGCTACGCGCAAAGAATTCCAGAAAACGGGGCCCCGGAATCGCCCGCCTTTGAACACACAACGTCACACCCGCCGTACAACCGGGAAAGGTGAGAGTCCGGTGCGCAGCGAGGGATGACCATGGTCAAGGTGCAAGTCTCCACGGATGAGTTGGTCGCCGGAAGATTCCGACTGCTGGAGGGCGTCCACCACGAGGAGGGGCGTGAGGCCTGGCACGGTCAGGACGTCGAGTCCGAGCGGCTGGTCACCCTGACGCGCTCCCGGCTCCCGGCCCATCTCCGAGAGGAGGCGGAGCTGCGCACCGCCGTCCGGATCACCCGGGAGTCCGAGGCCCTGGGGCTGGTCTGCCCCGGCCGGGTGTCCGTCGTCGTCGACGTCGTCGAGGACAAGGATTTCCTGTGGACGGTCACCGCACGGCCGGAGGGCGTTCCGCTCAGCGCGCTCCTCGGGCACGGCCCGGTGGACTACGTCCGCGCGGCCCGGATCGGGCTCGGCGTCCTCGACGTCCTGGGCGCGGCCCATCGGGAAGGGATCACACACGGCGACCTCAGCCCCGGCCAGGTGTGGGTGGAGGAGCGGGGCGGGGTCACGGTGGCCGGCTTCGGGCTGATGGGGGCCAGCGCGTCCCCGCGCGTCACGGCACCGTCGTACGCCTCTCCCGAGCAGGCCCGTGGTGAGGGCGGTGGACCGGCCACGGACCTGTGGTCGCTGGGCGCGATCATGTACGAGATGGTCGAGGGCCGGCCGGCCATCCGGGACCGGGGAGGGCTCGAGGCGACGTTCCGCGCCGTGGAACGGCTGCCCATCCGGGCCCCGTTGAGCGCCGGGCCGCTCAGTCCGGCCATTCAGGGGCTCCTGCGCAGGGATCCGGTGGAGCGGGTGCCCGAGTCGGTCGTGCGGGAGGCGCTCACGCGCATTCTCAAGGCGGAGCCCGACGAGGACTCGATGCCCACCGAGACCCTGCCGATCTTCCGGGACCTCGACGCCCCGCCGGCGAGGCGGATGTGGGGCAAGGTGCCGCTCAGCCGCCCGGTGCTGCTGGGCGGGGCACTGGCCGTGACGGTCGTCTGCTTCGCCGGGCTCACCGCGGCGGGCGGGCTGTCCGAGCGCGGCGCCTCCGCGTCCGGTCCCGCGCTGTCCCCCAGCGTTTCCGCCACACCGTCCCCCGCGCCGAGCGTCTCGCCCAGCAGCACCGTTCCCCAGCAGGCCCCGTCGACGTCCCCCTCCCCCTCTTCTTCCTCATCCGCTTCCACCTCCCCTTCTCCGTCCCACACCGTCACCCAGGATCCGCCGACCGGTTTCTTCCGCTACACCGCGCTCCAGGGCTTCTCCGTCGAGCTGCCCAAGGGCTGGCAGCCGGTGCGGACCGAGAATTCCGCCGACGGCTCCTATCGGGTCACGCTCGGCGCGAGCGGGGACCCGCGCACGCTGGTCGTCACCTACAGCACCCAGCTCACCTCGGACCCCGTCGCGGTCTGGCGCGAGGTGGACGCCTCGCTGCGCGGCGACTCCATCGCCTATGAACGGCTGGGTGACATCCGCGCCGTCACCTACCAGGGCTACAAGAGTGCGGACATGGAGTGGCTTTCGACGAACGACGGGGTCCGTGAGCGCACGTTCGGGCGCGGTTACCTCATCGGTGACCACGAGGGGTTCTCGCTCAGGTGGACGACCCCGGCCGCCGACTGGGACACCGCCGCCAACCAGGCCGCCCTGACCACCTTCCTGCGGACCTTCAAGGGCGGCTCACAGTGAACCCGTATGGCAACAGCCGTCCCTGCGCATCAGCCGCCCCACTTCGAGCCAGTCGTCCTCGGTCGCGGCGCGCCACCGCTCCGACGCCGACGCCGAGACCTTCGACGGCGGATCGAACTCAGCCACCAGGTCCTGCGTCACGTACGGCGTTCCGCCCCTCATCACCGACACCGTGCGGACGAGGGTGTCGAAGTCCTCGAAGGGATCGCCGTCCACCACCGTGAGATCGGCGAGTTTCCCCGGCTGTACGGTCCCGAGGTCGCCGTCGAGGCCGAAGAGGCGGGCCGGCAGCACGGTCGCGGTGCGCAGCGCCCCGGCCGGGGACAGCCCGCCGCGGTGCAGGGCGCGCAGGCCCAGGTGCAGGGAGAGCCCGACCGGTACGAGCGGCTGGTCCGTGCCGAGCGCGACGAGACCGCCCGCGGCCAGTATCCGACGGTAGACGTCCGTCTCGGTGCGCAGGGTGGCCAGTTGGGCCGTGGTGGGCGGCACACCCGCGGACCGCCGTACGGCGGCGGAGTCCCACGGGGGCATGACGACGGTGACGCGGGGGTCGTCGGCGAGCCCCGGATCGGCGCCGAGCAGCGGCGCTGAGGTGAACGGCGTGGCGATGAGGGCGAAGTCAACGCCCTTGCCGGTGTAGATCTCCACGACGTCCTCGTACGCCCGCCCGGTCGCGGTCAGGGCGTGTCCGAACTCCCCGCGCTGAGTCGCCAGCAGATGGGTCGTCAGGTCCTGTCCGCTCTGGACACCGGGTGACAGAAGATGGCTCCCCGAGCGCACCCCGAGCCGTTCGTGCGCGAATCGCGCCGCTTCCTCCATCACCCAACTCGGTGCCCGCACATAGGTCTTGACGAAGTCCCAGTCGAGGGCTGCACCCCGCTCCAGCGACCTGCGCAGTCCGTCCCTCGTGCGGTGGGCGCGCCCCATGCTGTAGGCGACCCGCGAGCCGTCGAGCAGTTCGCCGGTCGTCAGCAGGCGGGGTCCGGCGAGCTGACCGACGGCCACCGCCTCGCGGATGCGGGCCTGCTCGTAGGCGAATCCGCCCAGGGAGACGGCCGTCGTGATCCCGTAGGTCAGTTGTCCGACGGTCTGGCGGCCTCCGTAGGTGCTCTGCCAGGGGTGGGTGTGGGTGTCCCACAGCCCGGGGATCACCGTGCGGTTCGAGGCGTCGATCCTGCGGAGGGCGCCATGGCCGCGGGCCCGGTGCGGCGCGACCTCGACGACGCGTCCGCCGCGTACGACGATGTCCACGTCGTCCCTGAGCGACTCGCCGGTGCCGTCCCACAGGCGCCCGGCGTGCACCACCGTGTCGGCGGGGGCGGGCCGGTGCTGGTCGAGCGGGACCCGGACGGTGCGACGGCCGTGCCCGTCGATGCCGATGAGCCGCAGGCGGCCCGCCGAGAGGTACAGGAGGGTTTTCGAGTCGCCGGACCAGGAGGGGTGGTCGGCGGGTTCGGTGGCGAGGGTGCGCGGGGCGCCGGTCGGGGTGCCGTCGGGGGCGACGGGCAGCAGGCACAGCGCGGACTCGACGACGACCGCCATCCAGCGTCCGTCGGGTGACCAGACGGGTCCGGAGTCGTAGCGGTCCGCGATGCAGACGTGGGGTGCGACAGCGTGGAGGCGGTCGGTGCCGGTCGTGGTGTCGACGATCCGGATGACGTTGTAGCCCTCGCGGAAGCGGAGGTTGAGGCGGTTGCGGTCGCACAACGCGAGGTATCTGCCGTCGGGCGACCAACTGGGGCGGCCGGGCAGCCCGCCACCGCCGAGCGGGGTCACCAGGACGCGTTCCTCACCGCTGGCCAGATCGCGCAGGACGAGCCGTCCGGTCATGTCGACACAGGCGAGCCGCTTCCCGTCGGGCGAGAGCGCGGGATGGACCCGCCCGCCCGTGGCGAGCGCGCTCTCCTCGCCGGTGGCGAGATCGCGCCGGTACACGCCGAGCAGTCCGTCGCGGTCGTCGGCGTACACGAGGGACCGTCCATCGCGCGCCCAGACCGGTGCGAGCAGATAGCGGGTGGGCCCGGACGTCCGCAGCCGCTCGGGTGGGCGCCCGCCCGAGGTTCCGGCCAGCCAGAGCGAGTTGAGGGCGGCGAAGGCGATCCGCCGTCCGTCGGGGGACAGCGCGGGCAGGTGGATGCCCCGCACCGGGCGCACCCGCTCCTCGCCGAGGTCGTACTGCTTGGTCCGGTACCGCGGCCGGTCCACCGGCAGTTCGCCGTCGAAGCGGATCGGCTCGGTCCGCGCCGGCTTCTCCGGTCGTACGAGGGTGAAGTGGCCGTCCACGGTGAGGAGCAGTTCCCCCGCCGCGGTCCAGCGTGGCGGCACGGGTGCGAGGTCTCCGGCCAGCGCGACGGGCGTGCCGTCGACGACGAGGGTGCAGGAGGCGCTCGGGGCAGCGGTGACGCGCAGGTACGCGAGGCGGCGGCCGTCGGGGGCGAGCGCCGGGGTCATGACCTGTGCGGCCGTGGTCTCCGTGTGCTCGACGACGACCGGGCCCGCGGCGCCGGCCGGTACCGCCGCGATGGTGCGTGCTTCGAGGCCGGGCCCCGTAGGCAGGGTGACGGCCGTCGCACGGACGAAGAGGACGCGCCTGCCGTCCGGCGACCAGGTGGGGTCGAAGTCCTCCCAGGCGCCGTCCTGCAGCGGACCGTCCTGACCGGTGAGCCCGGTGACGCGGGTCGGTTCGCCGCTCGCCAGATCCAGGACGTGGATGCGGTACGGGCTGCCCTCGACCGGGTCGCCGCCGCGCTCGGAGGCGAAGGCGATCCGGGTGCCGTCAGGGGACCAGGCCGGGGCGCGGTCGTCCCAGGGGCCGTCGGTGCGCTGCCGTACGTCCGAGCCGTCGGGGCGCATGGTCCACAGGTGGTAGCCGCCGCCCCGGTACGCGCAGAACGCGATGAGCTTGCCGTCCGGGGAGTACGTGGGCCGGTCGGGTTCGAGGCCGGCCGGGGTGAGGGGCACGGCACGGCCGCCGGTGCGCGGGAGCGACCACAGCACATGCTGGATCTCGACGATCAGCCGGTCGCCGGCCGGCGAGAGTGTGGCCGCGCCGTTGGTGGCCTCCGAGAACGACAGGGAGAGCGCGGCGCGGCCGCTCGCCGCGGCCGGAACCGTGCTGAGGGCGGTGGAGGAAACGCCCACGACACTCGCGGCGCCTGCCGCGGCGAGGAGTTGACGACGGGAAGGACGAGAGAGAGGGGAGCGCGGGGAAAGCGGGGAGGGACGGGAGGTGGGGAGGGCTTCGGGACTCCGGTCACGTTCCATGACAGAGAACGCTTACTCATCTCGAAGCCCGGGAGCAATAACGCCATTCACGCCAAACGAGTACCTCCCGTACGCGAGGCCTTCCTCCCGACGCACCTCTTGTCGGGGCCTCACCGCCGACCTAGACTCCTCTCTGAACTGAAGTTGGTTCAATAAGTGTCTCGTGCCACGGACGGGAGCAGACCGCATGCTGGATTCACTCGGTGGCAAGGCCGCCCTCGTCACCGGCGCGGGCCAGGGCATCGGGCAGGCCATCGCCGTGGAGATGGCCCGCCAGGGGGCGTCGGCGGTGGCCGTAGCCGACCGGAACGCGCAGACCGCCGCTCTCACGGCCGAGTTGGTACGCGCCGCCGGGGCGAAGTCCGAGGTGATCGTCTGCGATCTGCGGGTCCGCGACGACATCGAGATGATGGTGACGCACGCGGCGGAGCGGTTCGACGGACTGGACGTGCTGGTCAACAACGCCGGGGTGATCGAGAGCACGGTCACGACGGACCACGACCGCGCCGTCGACTCGCTCTCCGAGGAGGTCTGGGACGCGGTCTACGAGGTCAATCTCAAGGCCGTGTGGCTGACGACCAAGTTCGCGGCGCCGTATCTGCGCCGCTCACGGCGCGGCCCCGCCATCGTCAACGCCGCGTCCGTCTCGGGCCTCACCGGCTTCCCCAACGCCCCCGCCTACGGAGTCACCAAGGCCGGGGTCATCCATCTCACCAAGGTCACCGCCGTCGATCTCGCCCCGGTGCGCTGCAACTGCTTCTGCCCCGGCGTCATCGACACACCCCTGGCCCAGGACTTCTTCGCCGCGGCCGAGGACCGGGACGCAATGGAACGGGAGTTGACCGCACCGCAGTTGGTGAACCGGTTGGGGCGCCCGGAGGAGGTCGCGCGACTGGCCTGCTTCCTGGCGTCCGACAGTGCGGCGTTCATCACGGGTGCCGCGTATGTGATCGACGGCGGCGCGCTCGCCTGGCGCGGCGTCAGGGGCTGACGACGGAAGCGGGAGTGGTCGCGATGGAAGCGAGACTGGCAGGGAGGACGGCGCTGGTGACGGGCGCCACGGGAGGCATCGGCGAGGCGGTCGTCCGGCGGCTCGCGGCCGAGGGCGCCGCGGTCGTGGTGACCGATCTGGACGCCGACCGCTGCGAGAAGCTCGCCGAGGAGGTCGGGGGCGGTGCCCTGGGCCTGGCTCTGGACGTCTCGGACGAGTCGGCCTGGCAGGAGGTCGTCGCCAGGGCGACGGCCGCGCTCGGCGGTCTGGCCGTACTGGTCAACAACGCGGGGATCGCCGCGATGGGCACCGTGGAGACGGAGACCAAGGAGACCTGGGACCAGGTGCTCGCGGTCACCCAGACCGGCGTCTGGCTCGGCATGAAGCACGGTGGCGCGGCCATCGAGCGCTCCGGGGGCGGGTCCGTGGTCAACGTCGCGTCGATCTTCGGCACGGTGGGCGGGTTCGGCGCCCAGTTCTCGTACCACGCGGCCAAGGGCGCGGTCCGTCTGATGACCAAGAACGCCGCGCTGCACTGGGCGCGGCGGGGCGTACGTGTCAACTCGCTGCACCCCGGCTTCATCGAGACGCCCCGCTCCCGTGAACTGTGGCGCGGTACGCCCCGGTTGACCGCAATGCTCGACGGCACCCCACTCGGCCGGCTCGGCACACCCGACGAGGTGGCGGCCGCGGTCGCGTTCCTCGCCTCCGACGACGCGAGCTTCATGACGGGTTCGGAGCTGTACGTCGACGGAGGCTGGACGGCGCGCTGAGCGGGCCAGGGCTACGACATCGCGGCGGCGGTGTAGCGCAGGACGCCCTCGGTCTCCGTGCGCGCGACCCGGCCGCGGGCCACCAGCACGTCCAGGTGGGCGGCCGTCTCGTTCACGGCCAGCATCTGGTTGAAGGCGCCGAGGCCCGCGAAGGGCAGATGCCGCCGGGTCCACCCCAGCTCCTGGGCCACCGCGTAGGCCGTGAGCGTACGGTCGCCGAGGACCGCCAGGGCCTGCGCGAGTCGGTCGTCGTGGTGGTCGAGCAGCTCGCCGACGCGCGTGTGGACGCTGGGGCCGACCGGGCCGTGGGCGGGCAGGAGCCGGGCGTCGGCGAGGGTGGTCAGGAGGCGCAGCGAGTCGAGGTAGTCGCCCAACGGCAGTGCGGTGGAGCCGAGTTCGAAGCCGATGGACGGGGTGATGTGCGGCAGCACGTGGTCCCCGGAGAAGAGCAGCCCGCGCGCCTCGTCGAGGTAGACGACATGTCCCCGGGTGTGTCCCGGCGTCGGGACGACCCGCAACCGCGTGTCGGCGAAGCGGAGCTCCTCGTCCCCCAGCCAGCGGTCCGGGGCCTCCCACACGCTCGGGTCGAAGCCTCCGTGATCCATCGCGGCGACCCGCTCGGCGAGTTCGTGGGCCCCGGCCCGGCGCAGCGTGTGCAGCGAGCCGGACGGCCGGTCCGTGCCCGTTTCTCCGAGCAGTTCCAGGCTGCGTCGCTCGCCCGAGCCGAGGTAGACGCGGGAGCCGAGCAGCCTGCGCAGTTCGACGGCCTGGGTGTAGTGGTCCCGGTGGATGTGGGTGACCAGGACATGGGTGATCTCGCCGAGGTCGTGACCGATGGTGGCCAGCGCGTCCTCCAGCGCCTTGCGGGACTCGGGGATCGACCAACCCCCGTCGATCAGGACCAGGCCCTCCGTCAGCCCTTCCAGCGCGTACACGTTGACGGCCCGCAGCCCGTCGTCCGGCAGCGGAAGCGGGATGCGGTGAACGCCGGCTCGTACGGTCTCGGCGCCGGCGTCCGCCCAGCGGCCTCGGTCGAAGCGGGCGGTGTGAGCCGTGGGGGTGGTCATGCATCTCCTTGCCGGTGCTGTTCGTGATCCGGTTGTCCGTGCTGTTCGTGATCCGGTCGCGCGTGCCGGTCGTGATCCGCTTGCCGATGTGGATCGCGATCCGTGGGTCGGTGTGGTTCCTGATGCGCGGCGAGCCGCGCGTGCAGTTCGTGGGCGAGTCTGCGGGCTGCGGACCGGTCGAGCTTGCCGACGGTGGTCTGCGGCAACTCGCTGACGGAGAAGGCGAATTCGGGCCACTTGGCCTTGGACAGGCCGGTGCGGGCGAGGTGTTCGGTGATCTCGTCCAGTCCGATGCCGGTGCCGCCTCCGGCCCCGGCTTCCTCTCCGTGAGCCCCCGCCTCCGCCTCCGCCACGACGAGGACGGCGGCGCGTTCGCCGAGCAGCGGATCCGGTACGGGTGCCACGCAGACCCGGGCGACTCCCGGATGGCTGGCGACGGCACGCTCGATCTCCGTGACGTCGAGATTGCGGCCACCGCGGATGATGACGTCCTTCTCCCGGCCCATCACGGTGACCGTGCCGTCGTCGCCGGTCATGAGCAGATCCCCGGTGGGGAAGAAGCCGTCCGGGGTCAGGGCCGGCGACTCGACCTTGCCGTCGTGGGCGTAACCGAGGAAGAGCGAGGGCCCCCGGACCTGGGCGCGACCGGCCCGGCCCGGCCCCAGGGCGGTGCCGTCGGCGTCCACGGCGCGCAGTTCGGTGCCGGGGAACGGGCGGCCGTCGCGGCCGAGCCGGATCTCCTCGGGGTCGTCGGGCCGCGGCGAGGTGTGCCCGAGGCACTCGGACATGCCGAAGACCCGCAGGATCCGGGTGCCGAGGGAGCGTTCGGCGCGGGCGAGAGCCCCGCGGTCCATGGGTCCGCCGCCGACCGTGATCGAGCGGACCCCGTCGAGGACGCGTGATCCGGCCGCCGCGGAGCCCATCTGGAGGGCCATCGTCGGGACGCACATGGTCCACCGGACGTCGTGGGCGGCCATCCGCGCGAGCGCCTCTTCGCGGTCCCAGCGGCCGCTCAGAACGAGCGGTCCGCCGAGCATGAGGGCGAGGCACACCCCGAAACAGTAGGCGGCGGTCGAGGAGAGCGGGACGACGGCGGCCACCGCGTCCCCGGCGCGCAGTCCGTTGACGTCGATGGTGCACGTGCACGCGTACCGCAGCGCGCTCTCGGACTGGACGACCCCCTTGGGGCGCCCGGTGGAGCCGGAGGTGAGGCCGATGAGGGTGCCGCCCGACCAGCGGGAGGCGTCTCGCGGGCCGCGGCCCGCGAGGACCGTCCAGCCGTCCAGCGCCTCGGCGGGCCGTGCGCCGGGCAGGGGTGAGGTGCCGCTGCCCGGCGCGTGCCACTCGTCGAGGGCGGAGGGTTCGGCGATCACCGCGTCCGGACGGATGTCCTCCAGGGCGGCGGCGAACTCCGCCCGGGTCGTGTGCCGGTTGACGAGGGCCAGGACCCCGCCGGTCATCCCGGCGGCGAGGGTCGCCGCGACGGTGCGCCAGGAGTTGTCGGCCTGCAGCAGCACCGTCCCGCCCGGCGTGCCGTCCGGTGTCATCGCCTCGGCCAGCTCGGCCGCGCGGTCCAGGAGGTCGCGCGCGGTGTGCAGGCCATGGTCGTCGACGACGGCCGTGAAGTCGGCGCGTTCGGCCCGCTCGTAGAACTCCCGTACTGTCTGTCGCATCCGCTTCCCCGCCTTTTCGCGAAGGGTGGTGGAGCCCCGGTGTTTCGGCCGTGTCAGGCCCGTGTTCGGCCCGCGGGCGGCGGGCGGGGCGTGCTCAGCCCGCGTACATCTGCTGCTCGCCGCCCATGACGGCGATACGGCGTCCCCGCATGTCGCCGACCTGGGCGACGGCGGCCGCCCACTCCGGGCTGTCGAGAGCCTTGCGCAGGTCCTCGGGGGTGTCGAAACCGAGGACGGAGAGGCCGTCCCAGCCCTCCGAACGTGGTTCGAGCGCCGCGTCGAGGTCGGTGTGCCGCCAGGACCTCAGTCCGGGCAGTAGGCGGGTGAGTTCGGCGTGCTCGCCGCGCCACCAGTCGATGAACCGCTCATGGGTCCAGTCGGGCGGCCGGGCGGCCAGCAGGACGAGGTTGTACATAGCGCCCTCCTCAGGTGAACAACACTGCGGGCGAACGCCCGATGAGCAGCCGCCGCACCCGGCCCGAGCCGTCGAGCCGTGCCGAGGCCACGAAGCTCGCCTCCGGCTCGCCGAGGCGCCGTACCTCGCCGAGGAACAGCTCGTCCCCGCCGACGGTGCTCGCGGCCAGCAGATGGTGGGTGCGGACGCCCACCTCGCGCTGGTCGAGGTAACCCTCCAGCTCGGGCCGGCCGCCGTGGAAGTCGGTGGCGCCGTCGCCGCCGGTGGAGAAGAGGATGGAGAACGAGAAGTCCTCGCTGATCATGTCGAGGATCCGCTCGGCGTCGGCGCTGTCCAGGGTCGCGAACCAGGTGGTCAGGAAAGAGGCGGTGGACTGTGTGGTCATGGCCGGTCCACGAGGTCGAAGTCGGTGGTGAAGAAGGACTGGTAGCGCGCCATCAGCCCGTCGGGCGACAGCCGCACGGCGGAGAGGAACGCGCCGGTGGTGACGCCCTTCTCGACCACGAAGCCGTACGCCGTCTCGACATCACCGTCGGCCGCGTACCGCCTGATCTCGTGCGTACGGTCCACCGCCTCGCGTCCGGCGAGGTACGCGGCGAAGTCCTCTCGGGACTCCCCCGTGCGCTGCCCGCCGGGCAGGGCGATGAGGAATCGGAAGCCGGGTTCCAGGAGTTCCAGGACCTTGTCCGGTTCCTGGCTGTCCATTCTGGCCATGTAGTCGCGAAGCACCATTGCTGATCGCTCTCCCTCAGCGCCGAGAAACAACCTGAGTTCAGTTCAGTTTGACTGTAATCCGGATGCCCCGACCCCGACAAGGGGCGGGACGCACCCGGAGTGCCGGAACTATCCGGCGACCATGCGCACCACGCACTGCTCGATCATCTCGCTGATCTCGGTGAGCGGGATCGCTCCGGTCGGGCGGTACCAGCGCCAGACACTGACGATCATGCCGAGGACGGCGAGGCCGAGGGTGTGCGCGTCCCGGACCGGGAAGGCACCCTTCGCCATGCCGCGCATCAGCAGGTTCGTCCAGTCCCGCTCGACCATCTGCACCAGCTGACGGGCCGCGACGCGCTCGGTCTCCTCGCGCTTGGACTTGCGCTGATTGGCGAGCAGCGACATGTTGGCCTGCAGGATGCGCATCTGGCGAATCTCCTGCTCACTGACCGCGAAGGCCGAGCGAACCGCCGCGCGCAGCTCCTCGACGGGATCCACCGCGTCGGCCGTCGCCTCCGCGAACATGTCGTGGGAGCGCTGGAGTTCCAGGCGCATGATGGTGAGAAGGCAGTGGGCCTTGGACTCGAAGTAGTGGTACAGGGCGGTCTGCCCGATCCCGACCCGGTCGGCGACCTCGGACCACTTCGTGCTCTCGTAGCCGTCCTCCCCGAACCGCTCCACGGCGGCCACGAGAATGGCCGCGCGCTTGGACCTGGGCCCCTCCTGCGGATCCACGATCCGTGCCCTCGCCATCGTCTCTCCCTCTGCTCCACGACCGCTGTCGATCGCCGCCCGGTACCGATCACCGCTCGGGGTCGATCACTGCCCGGTGTCGATCACCGCTCGGTCGTCCGAGAGTAGACCCTAGTTCAGCTCGGGTCACCGTGGCCGCCATGGTCACCGGGCGGCGGCGAGTGAAAGAAGTCCGGTCGGCGCTTGGCGACGAAGGCGCTGACACCTTCGCGACCCTCCGCCGAGACAGCGGCGGCGGCCAGCCCGCGGGCCTCGGCGTCCAACTGCTCGTCGAAGGACGCCGACAGAGCCCCGCAGACCAGCCGCCGTGTCACGCCGTACGCCCCCGTCGCCCCGCGTGCCAGTCCCCTCGCCGCCGCCGCGGCCTCCGCCGCGAGGCGCTCCGGTGCGACGACCCTGCCGACCAGTCCTATCGCGAGCGCCTCGGCGGCCGTGATCCGGCGGTTGGTCAGCAACAGGTCCCGTGCCCGCCCGGGGCCCACGAGCCGGGGCAGCGACCAGGTGACCCCGGCGTCGGGCGAGTACCCGATCCCGGTGTAGGCCGCCGTGAAACCGGCGTCGGACGCGGCGAAGGCGAGGTCGGCGGCGGCCGTCAGCCCCAGTCCGGCCCCGGCGACAGCGCCCTGCACGGCCACCACCAGCGGCGCGTCGAGCCCGGCGAGGATCCGCAGCGCGCCGTGCAGGGCGTCGGTGACGTCCGTGAGGTGCCCGGCCAGCCGGTCCCCGGGCACCGCCGCGAACTCCCTCAGGTCGCCGCCGACGCAGAAGGACCGGCCCCGCCCGGTGAGCAGCACCGCCCGGACCCGCGAGGTCTCGCACTGCCGGGCGGCGTCCAGCAGCCCCCGGGCCATCGCGAGGTCGATGGCGTTGCCGTCCCCGCGGCACATCTCCACGTGGGCCACCGCGTCGCCGTCGACCTCGGTCGTGACCCTCATCGTGCCGTCCACCCGCCGTCCACGGTCAGCACCTGTCCGGTGCAGTACGAGGAGGCGTCCGAGGCCAGGAAGAGCAGTGCCCCGTCCAGTTCCCCCGCTTCGCCGCCCCGGCCGAGCATCGTGCCGCGCTCGACCCAGCGCCGGGACCGCTCGTCGGCGAACAGCCCTTCGGTCATCTCGGAGCGGAACCAGCCCGGGGCGAGCGCGTTGACCCGTATCCCCGATCCGCCCCACTGCCCGGCCAGTTCACGGGTGAGTCCGACGAGGCCGGCCTTGGAGGCGGCGTAGGCCGCACCCCCCAGCGGGGCGCCGGAGACGAGCCCGAGGACGGACGACACGTTCACGACCGACTTCTTACGGGCTGAGGGTGCCTGGGCCAGCAGTCGGGCCAGGTGGAACGGAGCGACGAGGTTGACGTCGAGGACGTGGGCGAAGTCCTCCGGGCTCTCGTCCTCGGCGCGTACGGATCCGGGGGTGCCCGCGTTGTTGACCAGCACGTCGAAGCCTCCGCCGTGCTCCAGGACGGTCTCGACCAGCCGCACCCGGTCCGCGTCCCGGGAGACGTCACAGACGACCGGGCGGATACGGGGATCGCCGCCGGCCAGTTCCTTGAGCCGGTCCGGGCGGCGCGCCGCGGCGAACACGGTGGCACCGGCCGCGGCCAGCACGGCGGCGAACCGGGCGCCCAGACCCGAGGAGGCGCCGGTCACCAGGGCGGTCCTGCCGTGCAACGAGAACAGGTCCGTGGCGGGGTCCGGGGCGGCCGTGGTGGTCATGCCTCCACTCCGATCGGCAGCGCGGTCGCCCCGCCGTCCAGGACCAGCGTCTGTCCGGTCATCCACGCCGACGCCTCCGAGGCGAGGAACACCGCCGCGTTGGCCACGTCCTCCACCGTGCCGAGCCTGCGCAGCGGCAGCCGCGCGGTGAGGATCGGTTCCCTCGGCTCCCAGACGGCCCTGGCCAGCTCGGTCTTGATCAGCCCGGGCGCGATCGCGTTGACCCGGACGCGCGGCCCGAGTTCGTAAGCGAGCTGCCGGGTCATGTGCAGCATCGCCGCCTTGGTGGCGTTGTACCAGCCGATGTGCGGGTCGACGACCAGTCCGCCGACGGACGCGATGTTGACCACCGATCCGCCGTGCTCGCTCATCCACGCCCGCCAGGCGCAGCGGGTCCAGGCGATCATGCCGTACTGGTTGACCCGGACGGTCTTCTCCGCGCGCGCCAGGTCGAGATCGAGCAGGTCGCCCATGTACGGGTTGGTGGCCGCGTTGTTGACCATGACGTCGAGCCGTCCGAGGCGGGCCATGGTCTCGGCGACGCACCGCTCGGCCTGCTCGGGCTCCCCCGCGTTCGCGACCAGCTCGTGGACCTCGCCGTCGCCCTTGACACGCAGCAGCTCCGCGCGGGCCGCGGAGAGTCCGTCCGCCTTTCGCGCGGCGATCACCACATGGGCGCCCGCCTCACGACAGGCCTTGGCGATGCCGAGGCCGATCCCTCGCGAGCCCCCGGTGATCACGGCCACCCTGCCGTCCAGTACGCGTGCGCTCATGCCGACTCCTCGGGATATTTGGCCAGTTCACGCCGGGCGACCGTACGCAGATGCACTTCGTCGGGCCCGTCCGCAATCCGCAGCGCCCGGGTGATGGCGTACAGCCTGGCGAGTACGGTGTCGTCGCTGACCCCGGCCGCGCCGTGGGCCTGGACCGCGCGGTCGACCACCCGGTGGGCGACCTCCAGAGCGGCCACCTTGATGGCGGCGACCTCGGTACGGGCGGCGAAGTTGCCCGAGGTGTCCATCAGCCAGGCCGACTTGAGGACGAGCAGCCGCAGTTGCTCGATCTCGATGCGGCTGCGGGCGATCCACTCGCGGACGACGCCCTGTTCGGCGAGCGTGCCGCCGAAGGCCGTACGTGTCAGGGTCCGGCGGCACATCAGCTCCAGCGCCCGTTCGGCGAACCCGACCGCGCGCATGGCGTAGTGCATGCGCCCGGGCCCCAGCCGCCCCTGAGCCAGGGCGAATCCCTCCCCTTCGCCGCCGAGAAGCGACGACACCGGCACCCGTACATCCTCGAAGAGCACGTCGCCGTGGCCGCAGCGGTCGGTGTAGCCGAACATCGGCAGATCGCGCAGGACGGTGATGCCCGGGGTCTCGCGTGGAATCAGCAGCATGCTCTGCTGCCGGTAGGAGGGGGCGTCCGGGTCGGTGACGCCCATCAGGATGATCAGCCGGCAGTCCGGGTCGAGGATTCCGGAGGTGTACCACTTGTGGCCGTTGACGACATAGGCGTCTCGTTCACGGGTGATCCGGGTACGGATGTTGCGCGCGTCGGAGCTGGCGACCTCCGGCTCGGTCATGGCGAAGCACGACCGGATCTCGGCCGCGAGGAGGGGGCGCAGCCAGCGGTCCTGCTGCTCGGGCGTGCCGAACAGGGCGAGCAGTTCCATGTTGCCGGTGTCGGGGGCGGAGCAGTTGAAGACCTCGGGGCCGATGACCGAGCGTCCGGCCAGCTCGGCGAGCGGTGCGTACTCCAGGTTGGTGAGCCCTGCGCCCCATGCGCCGTGGGCGAGGAAGAGGTTCCACAGGCCTTCCGCCCGTGCCTTCTCCTTCAACTCGCGCATGACCGGCGGTAGTTCGTGCGGGTTGTCGGCCTCGGCGAGCTGCCGCTCGTAGACGGCCTCGGCGGGCATGACGTACTCCTCCATGAACGCGGCCATGCGCGTGCGGAGTTCGTCGGTCCGCGGGGAGAGTCCGAAATCCATGGTGGCGCTCCTTCAGGACCGTGGGGCGAGGATGTCGCGTGCCGTGCGGATCATCGCCGCGATGGTCGGCGGCAGCCGCTCCTGGTCGGGGTCGTGGTGCTTGCCCTCACGGTGTCTGCGCAGGTTGTGGCCCATGATCGCGGCCATTTTGGTGCGGGCCAGGGCGCGGAACCAGTCGAAGGCGGGGGGTAGGGGACGGCCGTCGAGATAGCGGGCCAGCAGTTCGTCCTCGGTGGGCAGGCCCGGTACGGCACGGCCGAGCCGGGGGAAGTTCCGGTGGTCGGCGAAGAGCAGGAACCAGCCGAGGTCGACGCGCGGATCGCCGAGGCCCCAGATCTCCCAGTCGACGACCGCGGACGGACGCTCGCCCCGGCAGAGCACGTTGCCGAGCCTGAAGTCGCCGTGGATCAGCACGGGCGGCAGGCTCTCGGGGATCCCGGCGGCCAGCAGGCCCAATACCTCCTCGGCACCCGGCCGCAGTGGGGCCGGTACGGCACGCATGGTCCGCGCCCAACGCTCCAGCTCGGCCGCCGGATCCAGAGGTTCGGCGCCGTCGAGGTGCGTACGGTGCAGGTCGCGCAGGACACCGGCCAGCGCCAGCATCCGCGTGCGGCACAGCTCCGGGTCCAGGCGGTGCTCGTCGAGGACGGGCTCGATCGCCTCTCCGGTCACGAACTCCATGGCGAACCAGGCCGGTTCGCGTTCGTCGACGGCGAAGACCTCCGGTACGGGAACCGGCGATCCGGCGAGGGCGCGCAGGATCCGGGCCTGGCGCAGTACGTCGTTGCGCCCGACGGGCCGCTGCCCCTCAGGCACGGCTTTGACGACGTACGCCCCGGTGCCCGCGGTGATCGAGTAGGTGAGTCCCGAGTGGCCGCCGGGCAGGGTGCGCAGATCACCGAAGGGCTCGTTCGGGTGCCGGGCGGCGAGCCCGGCGCGGACGCGGTCCGCGAGTCGTGTCACCTCGGTCGCGGTGCTCAACGCCCGGCCCCCTTCGGTTCCTTGGGCAGTCCCAGCACGCGTTCGGCCAGGATGTTCCGCTGGATCTCGTCGCTGCCGCCCGCGATGCGGTAGCCGGGTGCGCCGAGCAGGTGCTCGGTCCAGGCGAAGGTGCCCCACTCCCCCGTGTCGGCGGCGAGGCGCGGTCCGAGGAGCTGTTGGACGAGGTCGGTGGTGGCGCGCAGGGTGGCGGTGGCGTGGAGCTTGCCGACCGAGGCTTCGGCGCCCGGTTCGCGTCCGGCGGCCAGCGCCGCCGTGACCCGCAGGCCGATGAGCCGCTGGACCAGGCTGCGGACGAAGAGGTCGGCGGACCGCTGCTGTTCGCCGCCGGTCAGCGGGCGGGGCAGCTGCCGGGCGAGGTCGAGGGCCCGGTCGGCGTTGTCCAGGCCGAGGCCGCCGGAGTCGAGGCGTTCGGCGGCGAGGACGGTCAGCGTCACCCGCCAGCCCTCGCCGACCGGGCCGAGCCGGTCGGTGTCCGGCACGAACACGTCGTCCAGATAGACCTCGTTGAAGCTGGAGCCGCCGGTCATCTGCCGGATGGGCCGCACTACCACGCCCGGCGCGTCCATCCGGACCAGGAAGACGGTGATGCCGGCGTGCTTGGGCGCGTCCGGGTCGCTGCGGCAGACGGCCACGCCCCAGGTGGCGACGCGGGCGCCGGAGGTCCAGATCTTGTGACCGCTCAGGATCCAGCCGTCATCCTGACGGACGGCCCGGGTGCGGACGGCGGCGAGATCGGAGCCGGCTTCGGTCTCGGAGAAGAGCTGGCAGGCGAGTTCGTCGGTACGGAGCATGGGCCGCAGCCAGCGCCTCCGCTGTTCCTCGGTGCCCCAGATCCGGATCGCCGGGGCCACGAGCTGCTGAGTGACCGGGAAGACCTCGGTGCGCCGGGGCACGTCGAAACGGGATTCCTCGGTGCGGTACAACTGCTCGTAGTACGGCGGGAGTTCACGCCCACCGTGCTCCGATGGCCAGTCCAGCGCGCCCCAGTCGTGGTCGAAGCGGGTGCGCTCCCAGTCCCGTATCCGGTCGGTGTGTTCGCGTTCCTCCGCCTCTCTCCAGTTCTCGAAGACGGCCACCGAGTCGTCGCCGACGCCCCACTCCCGGTGGTCGGCGCGCGCCGCAGCCACACCGGTCAGCCATTGCCGGGCCGCGGCGCGGAACTCCTCGGGCTCGGGGATACCGCTCATGGTCCTCCTTCCGGACGGGGTCTCAGCGGGTCAGTACGGTGCAGGCGCTGACGCCCGGCGCGCCGTACACATGGGTGAAGCCTGTCGACGGGCGGTCCGGCAGCTGCCGTTCGCCCGCACGGCCACGCAGTTGTTGGACGATCTCGTGGACCTGACGCAGGCCGGAGGCGCCGATGGGTTCGCCGTTGGCGATGCAGCCGCCGTCGGTGTTGACCGGCAGGGCGCCGCCGGGCGCGGTCGCGC
The DNA here is from genome assembly GCF_055638955.1 of Streptomyces sp. NPDC111507. Classification (NCBI taxonomy): domain Bacteria; kingdom Bacillati; phylum Actinomycetota; class Actinomycetes; order Kitasatosporales; family Streptomycetaceae; genus Streptomyces; species Streptomyces sp. NPDC111507. Next base: position 60,051 of record NZ_JBVKBU010000005.1, read on the forward strand.
CGGCGGGGATCAGCCGCTCCTGCTCGCCGTGCTCGCAGAACCCGCACTCGGCCAGGTGCATCACCTCGGCACCGCTCTCGGTGTCCTGGAGCTGGCACACGTCGATGTCCGACGGCCCCAGCCCGGCTTCCTCGAAGGCGAGTCGCGCGGCGTCGGCGCTGACACTGGTCGGGGCGCCGACGGGCGCCCAGGGGCTGAACACCTCGAAGGAGCCGAACCGCCGGGTGCGGACGACGGCCGCCCGCAGCGTGACCGGGGTCGCGTCCAGTTCGCGGGCGACCGCGCGGCTGCACAGGACGAGCGCCACGGCGCCCTGGCCGGGCGAGCAGAACATGTACCGGGTCAACGGGTCGTTGACCATGCCGGAGGCCAGGATCTCGTCCGCTTCGAGCGGTGTGCGCCGCCAGGCGTGGGGGTTGCGGGCCCCGTTCGCGTACGCCTTCTCCGCGACCAGGGCCAGCGTCCGGGCGGTGATGCCGTGGTCGTACATGTACCGCTGGATCTTCATGGCGAAGAACTGGGTGGTCACCATCAGCCCGTCGCGTCCGTACGCCTCGTCGAGCCCCCAGTCGGCGGGACGTGGGTCGAAGGCGCCGCGCGGGTGCTTGTCGAAGCCGACGGCGAGGGTCACGTCCGCCGCCCCGGAGCGGATCGCGTTGACCGCCGAGACAAGGGCGCTGCCGCCGGTCGCGCAGCCGTTGCGGACGTTGACGAACGGCACGCCGGTCAGGCCGAGTTCGGTCACCAGCGTGTCGGCGTTGCCGGCCGCGTCACTGCCGCCGTACGCCGCCCGGACGCGGGACCAGGGCAGTCCCGCGTCGGCCAGGGCGGCGCGCACGGCCCGCACGGCGAGCTGCCGGCCGCTCGCCTCCGTGCGGGCGAAGGAGGTGATTCCGGCACCGCACACGAGCACCTCTTCGGTCGTCATACGGCGACTCCCCCGGCCCGTGGTACGCCGTCCGCCGCCGCGATGGTCACCGGCATGCCGACCTTCAGGTCCTCGGCGCGCAGGTCGAGCACGGCCAACACCCGCGCTCCTTCCGGCAGTTCGACATAGCCGACGGCAAACGGCTCGAACCCGGCGGCGGGCTGGACGTACGGCGGCGACTTGGGCGCGTGGCGCTGCACGGTCCACGTCCACAGCGTGCCCGTACCGGAGAGGACGACCGGCTCGGCCGGTCCACCGCAGCGCGGGCACGACGGATCGGCGGGGTGGACGGCCACCGCGCAGCCGGCGCACCGGGAGCCACGCAGCGGGCCCCCGGGCTCCGGCAGGGGGCTCAGCGCCCCTTCCACTGCGGCTCCCGCTTCTCCAGGAACGCCGACACACCCTCCGCCGCGTCCTCGGAGTTGAGCATCACACCGACCGCGAGGTGCTCCATGACCATGAGCGACTGGATGTCGGCGTCCAGGCTCCGGTCGATGGTCATCTTGGTGATCCACATGGTGAACGGGCTCTTGTCGACGAGCTGGTCGGCGAACTCCTCGACCGTCGCATCCAGCTTGTCGGCCGGCGCCGAGGAGTTGATGAGACCGAACTCGGCGGCCTCGACCCCGGTCAGCAGCTTTCCGGTGAGCATCAGCTCCTTCGTCTTGCGGACGCCGATCATGCGCGGCACCCGGTAGATCGGCCCGGCCCCGCCGAACAGGGCTCGGCGGATGTGGAAGTCGCCGATCAGGGCGTCGTCCGCGGCGATCGCGAAGTCGCAGGAGATCATCAACTCGAAGCCGCCCGCCGTGACATGGCCTTCGAGGACCGCGATCGACGGGGTCTTCATCGAGTACAGCCGGTCACAGACCTTCGCCGACTTCACGGCGACGTCGATCGCGTTGGACCTGCCGACGAAGTCGGCCTTGAGGCTGTCCAGGTCGAACCCGGAGCAGAAGGTGTTGCCCCGGCCGCGCAGCACCAGTACGCGCAGCTCGGGGTCGGCGTCGACCTCGGTGATGATCTCGTCCAGCCGGTCGAGGATCGGCACTGTCACGCAGTTCTTCTTGTGCGGCCGGTTCAGCCAGACCCGTGCGACGTGGCCGTCCCGCTCGAACTGGATCTCGTCTTCGACTGCCATGAGTTCCTCCAAACTGAACTGAATTCAGATTGATTCTGTGGGCGTTTAGATGCCCCTGTCAATGGACGGGGAAGCGATTCCCGAAACGGTCGGGCGCTCAGTCCGTACGGCTCGCTCGGCTCGCCGGGCTCATACGGCCGGTGAGGCCCAGCAGCCCGGCCAGCCGTAGACGATGGTCGTCGGCGGTGCCGAACAGCGCCTCGTCGGCCCTGGCCCGGCGCACAAAGAGGTGGGCGGGGTGCTCCCACGTGAAACCGATCCCTCCGTGGAGCTGCACGTATTCCGCCGTCGCCAGCCGATAGGCACCGGAGCAGGCGACGGCCGCCGAACTCGCCGCCACCGGCAGCTCCGCGCGCCCGCCCGCGAGGCAGGCCGTCGCGTACGCCGAGGCGGACCGCGCTCCTTCGAGGTCGACCAGGAGGTCGGCGAGCCGGTGCTTGACCACCTGAAAGGACCCGATGGGGCGCCCGAACTGGGTTCGGTGCCTGACGTACTCGAGGACGGCGTCCAGCGCGTGCGCCGATCCGCCCACATGCTCGGCGGCCAGCGCCACCCGCCCCGCGTCCAGGACCGCCGCCACGATCGCGGCGGCCTGCCCGGCCGCACCGACCGGCTCGGCGGGCGCCCCCCGGAAACGTACGAGCGCCTGCCGACGCGTGGGATCGAGGACGCGCCGGGCCACCCGCTCGCAGCTCCCGGAACCGACACCCGGCCCGGTCCCGGTCCCGCGGCCCGGTTCACAGGCGAACAGCCGCGTACCGTCCGGCGCTTCGGCCGCGACCAGGATCAGATCGGCCCCCTCCCCGTCGAGTACGAAGTCGGCCTCGCCGCGCAGCACCCAGCCGCCGGCGCCGCGCTCGGCGGTCACGTTCGCCGCCTGCGGGAACCCGGCCACCGTCGCGGTGAGCGAGCCGTCCGCGATCCCCGGCAGCCAGCGCTGACAGGCCTGCCGGTCACCGCTTCGCAGGAGCGTGTGCCCGGCCAGTACGACGGTCGGCAGCAGCGGCGCCGGGCACAGCACGCGCCCGGTCTCCTCCAGAGCCACGGCGAGTTCGGCGAAGGTATAGCCGGCGCCACCGAACTCCTCGGGGAAGGCCAGCGCCTGCACCCCGATCTCGCCCGCGAGCCGTTCCCACAGCAGCCGGTCGTGACCGCGGGGCCCCGCCGCCTGCTTGCGGACCTCCTCGGGCCCGCAGGTTTCCTTCAGCAGTTCTCGCAGCACCTCGCGGAGTTGGCGCCGCTCCTCACTCTCCAGCAGCAGCGTCGGATCGGTGTCGAGCCGGAACATACGAGCCTCCCTAGACCGTGAAGCGTCCGCCGTTGGCAAGCAGCACCGCGCCGACGAGATTGGCCGCCGCGTCGCCGGCCAGGAACAGCGCGACGTCCGCGATCTCCTCGGGTGTCGCGTAGGGGCGTACACGCGGGTCGGCGAAGCCCTGGCGCAGCGCCTCGGGCGTCCTGGCGGCCATCCCCGTCTCGGTCGGCCCGGGTGCCACCGTGTTGACGCGGACTCCGAACGCGATCGCCTCCTTGGCGACGGACTGGCTCAGTGCGTGCGCTCCGGCCTTGGACGCCGCGTAGTGCGGATAGCCGGCCTGGGTGTCGAAGGCCGAGGAGGAGCCGACGGTGACGACCGCACCGGAACGGTTCGGCGCCATCGCCCGCAGCGCGGCGCGCAGGACATGGAAGGTGCCGTCGAGATTGACCCGCATGACGCGCCGCCACGCGGCCTCGCCGAGCCGTGTGGTCACCTCGGGCGGCCGGTCGGCCAGCAGAGCTTCGGCGATCCACTGCTTCGCCCCGGGGTCGTCGACTCCGGCGGCGTGCACCACGACGTCCAGACGTCCGTACGCGCGCACGGCCTCGTCGAAGACCCGGTCGACCTGCGCGCCGTCCCCGACGTCCACGGTCACCGGCCGCGCTCCGGGCAGTTCCTTCGTGACTGCCCGGGCCGCGGCGGCGTCGATGTCCGCCACCAGCACCAGGGCGCCCTGCGTGGCGAGCCGCCGGGCGACCGCGGCCCCGATGCCGGAGCCCGCGCCGGTCACCAGCGCGATCCTGCCCGTGAAGTCTTCGTGTGCCGGACCCTCGCCGTCCATGAGATCCACCGCCCCACTCGGTTGCCGTGCCGGGTTGTCGCACTCGGCCACGGGACCAGTTACTGAACTGACTTCATTTTTGTTAACCTCTCACGTATGTCAACAGGCGGGACGAGAGCGATCCGAATGACGCGATGGGGCGGCCCACCGGTGCTCGCCGAGGTGGCACGGCCGGTACCCCGCGGCGAAGAGGTCCTGGTGCGGGTCGAGGCGGCCGGGCTGTGCCGCTCCGACCTCCATGTCCTGGACGCGGCACCGGGCGCCCTGCCGTACCGGACGCCGTTCACCCTCGGCCACGAGGTCGCGGGCCGAGTGGCCGCGCGCGGCCCCGAGGCCTCCGGCCCCGCGATCGGCGAGCGCGTGGTCGTCTACGGCCCCTGGGGCTGCGGGCGTTGCGCCCGCTGCTCGGCCGGGGCGGAGAACCACTGCGACGCGCGCCCCGCTCTGGACGCGGCCCGCGCCGGTACGGGGGCGGGGCTCGGGCGCGACGGCGGAATGTCCGACCACCTGCTCGTGCCGTCCGGGCGGCTGCTGGTTCCGGTGGGCGACCTGGACCCCGTGCAGGCCGCGCCCCTGTCCGACGCCGGACTCACCTCCTACCACGCTGTGGCCGGCGTCCGTCCGGCGCTCGGGGAGGGCGCGAGCGCGGTCGTCCTCGGGGTCGGCGGGCTGGGGCATCTGGCGGTACGGATCCTGCGCGCCACCACGTCCGCGCACGTCCTCGCCGTGGACGTACGCGAAGAGGCACTCGCCCTGGCCGACACGTGCGGTGCGCACTTCGGCACGCTCCTGGGCCCCCGCACGGCGGAGGTCCTGCGACGGCAGGTCGGCGGAACCGGGGCCGACGCCGTGCTGGACTTCGTCGGCAGCCGGTCCAGCCTGGAGCTCGCGACCGGCGTCCTGCGCGCGGGCGGAGAGCTGGCCGTCGTGGGAAGCGGTGGCGGTGAGCTGACCGTCCGCAAGTCCGGCGCTCTTCCTCCGGGGCTGCGGATCTCGCTGCCCTTCTGGGGGACGCGGCCGGAACTGGAGGAGGTCGTGGACCTGGCGCGCCAGGGGGTGTTGACGGTGGAGACAGAGCAATTCCCGCTGGCGGGAGCGATGGAGGCGATCGACAGGCTCCGCTCCGGCAACCTGCGTGGGCGCGCGGTACTCGTACCCGACTGAGCCCGGCACCTGCCAGCCCTCAACCTCGCTCTCGCTCCCCGCCTACGCCTTCGCTCCCCGCCCTCGGCGAGCACGGCCGCAATCATCTGCTGTCCGGACTCTCGACTACAGAAGTGAGTTCAATTAGGGTCTGGTTCCACGCAACGACGCGACAAGGCGGTGGGCCGCTGTGCACGCTCGAAAAGTGGATCTGCTGGTGATCGGCGGTGGCATGGCCGGCCTCACGGCCGCCGCCAGGGTGGCGCACGAGGGCGGCTCCGTCGTCCTGGTGGAACGGGCGGAGCGCCCCGGAGGCTCGGCGCGCCTGGCCGGTTTCGTCTGGACGGCCCCCACCCTCGACGAGTTGCGCCGCGTCAACCCGGACGGCGATCCGGAGCTCGCGCGGGCGCTGTTGGAGGGGTTCGCGGAGGGGGTGGCCTGGATCGGCTCGCTCGGTGTGGAGTGCCGCCCGCCCGTCCCCGTACTCGGCTTCGGCCGGGGACACCAGATCGACACCCACCACTATCTCGACACCTGCGAGCGGCTGGTCCGCGACCGGGGCGGGGAAGTACTGACAGGCACCGAAACCCGCACGCTGGTGACCGAGGACGGCGTGGTCAAGGGTGCGGAGTGCGTACTGCCGGACGAATCCGTGCGGCGGATCGACGCCGCCTGGACCCTGCTCGCGACCGGCGGCTTCCAGGGTGACCCGGAGCTGCGCGCCGAGCACGTCCACGACCAGGCCCGCGCCATCGAACTGCGCGCCAACCCGCACAGCCGTGGCGGCGGGCTCGCGCTCGGCCTCGCCGCGGGGGCGGCGTTCGGCGAGAAGGACGCGGGCTTCTACGGACACCTGATGCCGGCGGGCGTATCCCTGTCCGACCCGGCGTGCTTCGTCGACCTCGCCCTCTACTTCAGCGAGCACTCCCTGCTCTTCGACCTCACGGGCGAGCGATTCGTCGACGAGACCGTCGGGGACCATCTGACCACCATGGCGCTCCTGGAACGACCGGGGGCCCGGGGGCTGTTGGTCGCCGACGCGCGAGTGCACAGGGAGTGGATCTCGGCCTCGTACGTGGAGGGGATCCCGCGCGTGGACAAGTTCCAGCTGTGCCACCGCGCCGGTGCTCGGAGCGCGGTCGCGGAGAGCCTGGAGGAGTTCGCCTGGATGCCCGAGGAATGGGGCTATCCGGGCGCCCTGATCCGGGACCGCGTCGAGGAGTTCAACTCCGCCGTGCGCGGCGGCGGCGAGACGGTTCCCGGGCGGCTGCTCGACCGTCAGCCGCTCGACGAGCCACCTTTCTATGTGATCGAGGCCGCCCCCGCGATCACGTTCACCTTCGGCGGTCTGCTGATCGACGCCGAGGCGCACGCCCTGTCCGCGGACGGGCGGCGGACGGTCCCCGGCCTGCTGGTGGCCGGTGCGGACGCGGGCGGACTGTACCGGCGCGCCTACGCCGGCGGCCTCGCCCCTGCACTGGTGTTCGGCCTCGCGGCCGCCCGGACAGCGCTCGGCCGAGGCAGTGACACGCACTCCGACAAATCCGGTGCAGCGGTCTTGCCCGGTCGCCGTCCGAGTGTCTAGCTTACCGAATTGAGTTCAATTTACCTAAGCGGTTCGTGGCACGAACCCGCTTCCTGAAGAGGGAGGGGCTGTGAGTCAGTTCCTGCTTGTCCTGGTCAGCGGTGTGGCCGGCGGAGCCGTGTACGGGCTCATCGGACTCGGGCTGGTCATCATCTACCGGGCCACCGACGTCGTGAACTTCGCGATGGCCTCCCTGGCGACCCTGGGCCTGTACGTGGCGGTCTCGCTCCGGGACCGCGGTGTGGCCACGGTGCTCGGCGTGCTGGCGGCGATCACCATCACCGTCGTGGCGGGCCTGCTGGTCCGCGAAACGGTGATCAGGCCGCTCGGCCAGGGGCAGTTGTTCTCGGCGCTCGTCCTGACGATGGGCGTCTCGCTGGTGGCCGAGAGCGCGGCCGGTTCGATCTGGGGCGACCAGCCGAAGGCCTTCCCCAGCCTGGTCGACGGAACGGTGCGCTGGTCGGGTGCGGCGCTGCCGGCCCAGAGCCTGCTGACGATCGCCGTGGCCGCCGTGGCGATGGCACTGGTCGGCTATCTGTTCGGACGGACCACCCTCGGCTCGGCCATGCGTGCCGTGGCCGAGAGCGCGGACACCGCGCGGGTCGTGGGGCTGGGCGCGCAGCGTCTCGCGCGGATCGCCTGGGCCCTGGGCCTCGGCCTCGCCGCGCTGGGCGCCTGTCTGTACGCGCCGCGGGCCGGGCTGGTGCCCACCATGCTCAGCGCACCGCTCTTCCGTGCCTTCGCCGGGATCTTCCTGGGGGGTCTGACGAGCATGTACGGGGCTGTCATCGGCGGACTGACCGTCGGCGTGCTGGACAACCTGGCGGCGAACTACGTCTCCGCCAGCCTCCGGGACACGTTCGTGTTCTCGTTCACTGTTCTGGTGCTGCTCGTCCGACCGCAGGGCATGTTCGGCACCCGCACCTTCCAACGGGTCTGAGAGATCCGAGGGATCTGAGGAGTCGCATCCATGGTCTTCAACCGTTCCGTCCTGGCGAAGGCGGCACTCGGGCCGGCCGCCGGCGCGGTGCTCATGGCCTTCATGGCGTCCGGTGCGATCCCGGCGTACCAGATGTACTCGGTGGCGCTCGCGGCGGTCTACTCGATCGTGGTGCTGTCGGTCGGCCTGCTGGCCGGCTGGTCGGGCATCTGGTCGGTGGGGCATCCGGCGTTCTTCGCCATCGGCGCCTACTTCGCCGCCTATGGCAGCGGTCACGACTGGCCGCTGGAGGCGGTGGTGCTCGGGGCGGTCGTCACCGGCGCCGTCCTCGGCACCTTCCTCGGCTACGCGGGCGCCCGGTTCTCGACGCTCTACATCGCCCTGCTGACCCTCGCGTTCACGATGGTGGCGCTGGAACTGATCAATCGCTGGAGCAGCGTGACCGGCGGTGACCAGGGAGCGCCGGTGCTGCAACTGCGCAGCGTCCTTGGCTTCGGCACCCTCGCGGGCGGCGGCACCGAACCGCAGTACCTCGCGGTGGGGGCCGCCGCCGTGGTGCTCGCGCTGGCCGTGCCCGCGGCCGCGTCGGGACTGCGGATGCGGCTGGTCGCCGCCAAGTCGCATCCGCTGGCGGCCCGTACGATCGGGATCGCGCCCGAGGCGCAGTCGGCCCTGGCATTCGCGGCGAGCGCCGCGTGCACCAGCTTCGCGGGCGTGCTGCTCGGTCTGATCACCGGCTTCGTCAGCCCCGACCCGTTCTCGCTCGGCTTCGGCATCGCGCTCGTCGCGGCCTGTGTCCTCGGCGGGGTGGGGACCGTCCTCGGTGCGGTGGCCGGTGGTGCCTACCTGACGTGGAACCCCTCGCTCTCGTCCGCCGTCGGGCTGCCGCAGCCGGTCGTGCAGGGCCTCGTGCTGATCGGTGTCCTTCTCTTCCTTCCCGGAGGGGCCGTGCCCTTCCTGGCGCGGCCCGTGCGGGCCCTGCTCCGGCGTGCCCTGCCCCGGTGGGAGGAACGGCGGCAGGCGGCGGCGCTTCCTCTCGTCAGTCCCGCCGCCGACCTGCCCGGCGACACCCCGCCACCGGTGCGGGCGGCCGGTGCGGACTCCCCGGCACTGCTGCGGCTGGAGCATCTGTCCGTCGCGTACGGCGGACTGAAGGCCCTGGAAGACGCCTCGCTGTCGGTGCGCCAGGGCGAGATCCTGGCCGTCATCGGGCCCAACGGAGCGGGCAAGACGACCCTGTTGAACGTCCTGTCGGGGCTCACCGGCAACGGCCGGGTCAACGGTAGCGCCGACTTCGCGGGCAAGCCGCTGCTGAGGACGAGGGCGACCGCACGGCGCCGGCTCGGCATCGGCCGCACCTTCCAGCATGCGGAGGTCTTCTCCGAACTCACCGTCGCCGAGAACGTGTTGTGCACCCGGCGCCGGATCACGGCCGGGCACCGGGCCTCCGTCGCGCGGCTGCTCGACGCCGTCGGTCTCGCCGACGTGGCGGACCGCCGCCCGGCCGAGCTCCCGTTCGGTCTGCAAAAGCGCCTCGACCTCGCCCGCGCGATGGCCGAGGAGCCGAGGCTGCTGGTGCTGGACGAGCCGTTCGGAGGCCTGGACGCAGGCGAACGGGCGCTGCTGGCCGACCACATCAGGCGGCTGCAGGCCCGCGGCACCGCCGTCGTGGTCATCGACCACGTGCTGGACGACCTCTTCTCCGTCGCCCACCGGGTGCTCGCCTTCGACTTCGGCCGCACGATCGGCGAGGGCACACCGGACACCGTGCTGGAGGATCCCGAGGTGCGTTCGTCGTACCTGGGTACGGTCGGCGGCAAGGCGGAACTGCCCGAGCGGGTCGGCGAGCGGTCGGTGATCCGGCTCCGCGGGGTCGGCCACACGTACGGCGGCGTGGTCGCGCTGCGGGATGTCGACCTGGACGTCCGGGAAGGGGTCGTGCTCGGCGTCACGGGCGCCAACGGCGCGGGCAAGAGCACGCTCGCCGGTGTCCTGCACGGCTCGTTGCACCCCGCCCGGGGCAGCAGGGTGACGGACATCGGCGGGGGCGGGACCGCCCGCACCAGTCTGGCGCCCGAGGGGCGGGCCCTGTTCAAGACGCTCTCGCTGCGGGAGAACCTGGAGGTCGCGGCCTACGCGGCCGGTATCACCGGTGCGCCGCTGCGCGAGCGTCTCGAGGAGACGACCGAGTGGCTGCCGCCCCGGCTGCGCGACCGGATGTCCACCTCCGCCGCCGCGCTGTCGGGAGGCGAGCAGCAGATGCTCGCCATCTCCCGCGCGCTGATCGTCCGGCCGGACGTCCTGATCGTGGACGAACCGGCGCTCGGTCTGGCTCCCGCGCTGGTCGACGAGGTCTACGACCGGCTGGTCCGGCTGGCCCACGACGGACTGACGGTCGTGCTGCTGGAGCAACTGCTCAGCCGGGCGATGTCCGTGTGCCACGAGGTGGTCGTGCTCCACGAGGGCGTCGTCGCCGCCCAGGGAAGGCCCGGCGACCCGCCGTTCGCCGCCCTGGCCGAGGCGGCGTACTTCAGCGGGGACCGGGAGACCGCGGTGAGTACCGCCTAGGAAACCTCTCCCCCTCAGCCCAGCCCCCTCGCGCACGACGCACCGCGGGACTACCCCGCTCGCTCCACATGAAATGAACTCAGCTCGGAAAATGAGGTGGACCGTGTTCCGGAGAACGACAAGACTCCGCCGTACGGCGGGGACGATAGCCGTCCTCGCCACCGTGACCCTGGCGGCCAACGCTTGCGCGGGCCAGGATTCCGCAGGGGCCGGCGGCAACCCATCGGAGATCAACATCGGCGCGTGGGTGCCGCTGACCGGACCTACGGCCTCCTACGGCGTGCCGGAGAAGGCGGGCGCGGAGGCGTACTTCAAGATGCTCAACGCCCAGGGCGGGATCAACGGCCGCAAGGTCAACTGGACCGTCAAGGACAACGCCGCCGATCCGCAGCAGACCGTGCAGATCGCGCGTGAACTGGTCGGCCAGGACAAGGTCGTCGCCATCGTCAACGCCAATGGCACCGCGCAGGCCGAGGCTTCCTTCCCCTTCGTGCTGCAGCAGTCGAAGGTTCCGATCCTCAACGAGGTGGGCGGCAGCGAGGCCTGGTACAAGCCGCCGCGCCCCGGGCTCTTCGGCACCCAGACCCTGTACGAGGACCAGGCGTCGGCGGTCGCCGCCTGGGCGGTCCAGGACGGCGCGAAGAAGATCCTCGTCGTCCACAGCGACCCGGCCGCGTTCGTCAATGTGGCCAAGCAGGTGGAGCCCGTCGCGAAGAAGGTGAACCCGTCGGTGGAGGTGGACCGGCTGACGGTCAAGTTCGCGACGACGGACTACACACCGGTGATCAGCAAGGTGAAGGCCAAGAATCCCGACGCGGTGGTGCTGATCCTCACCTCGCCCGAGGCGGCGGCCTATCTCAAGGAGGCCAAGCTCCAAGGGCTGAAGCAGGCCACCTACGCCTACGCACCCGTCGCCGCGGAGTCGACCATCGCCCTGGCGAAGGACGCCGCCGAGGGGCTCAAGGCCGTACAGCTGGTGAAGGCTCCCTCCGACGCCGACCCGGCGGTGCAGGAGTTCAGGACCGCGATGGCCAAGTACGAACCCGGTCAGGACGCCGGATTCCTCGCGCTGTGGGGGTGGAGCAACGCCAAGGTGTTCGCGCAGATCGCGAAGACCATCAAGGGACCCGTCACCTCAGCCGCGCTCACCAAGGCGTACGAGAAGGCCACCGCGGTGGATCCCGGCGTCTCGCCCGTGATGCGGTTCAGCGCGAACGATCACCTCGGAACCCGGAGCGTGCAGCGAGTGGTCGTGAAGAAGGGGGTCTGGGTCTCCAGCGGCGACTTCTACACACCTCCGGCGCGCGACTGAGTCCCATACGGCGTACGGGAGCGCCACCTCGACGCGGTGCCCGCCTCGTGGGCGAGGCCGGGCCCCGCCGCACAGGTTGAAGACCGAGCCAGGTCGACGCGCGTCAATGGCCCTTGGCAGTCGGCCTTCGTTGGGAGAGCCACAGGGCGACCGCCTCCGAGATGGGTTGGCCGGTCTCCAGTTCGATGAAGCCGAACTGCCCGCCCTGGTTGCCCTCAAGGAACCACCAGACGCCGTCCTCGTCCTCGGCGAAGTCGAAGGCGGCGTACGCGAGTCCGGTGAACGCGGTGTACTCCTGGACCGAGCGGGAGATGCGGCCGGGCACCGGGGTGGGCTCCCAGCCGTGTCCGGTCTCGCCGAAGCGCCCGTCGACCTGCCCGGCTTCGGCGACCTTCCGTGCGGCGAACAGCTGGTTGCCGATACAGGTGAGCCGGATGTCGGCCCGCTTGGGGATGTACTGCTGAAGCAGCGCGGGACCGGCCGCGACGCCGGAGAAGTCCGCGTCGGGGCCGATCAGGGTGGTCGGCAGGGCCACCGGGGGTTCGCCGGGTGGCGGCCCCGAGGCGGACTTCACCACCACCTGCCGGTACTCCTCCACGAACTGCTGGGCCACCCGGGGAGCGGTGGTGATCACGGTCGGAGGGACCGCGAAGCCACTGCTGTGGGCGACCCGAAGCTGCCAGGGTTTGTGCCGGGCCTGCTCGGCCCGGCGCGGGTGGTTCATCCAGCGGGTGGAGGCGGAGTAGAGCATGCCGAACAGCGCCTGCTTGGTCTCCGCGGTGAGCCACGGCGAGGGCTCCGCCGCGTGCGCCGCGGGTTCACCCGGACGGCGTACCCACACGGAACGCAGGCCGCCCATGCTGAGCACATGGCCGTTGACCGAGAGGTAGCCGTCGAAGTCGCCGTGCGCGTAGTCCGCGGACAGCACCGCCTTGCCCGGCAGGTCTGCCGGGTCCAGTCGCACCATCGGCACGCCCTGTTCGTGCAGCCTGGCCACGACCATGTCGGCGGTGACGTCCTGCTCCGCCGTGAGAATGAGTACCGTCATGTGAGTGAGGGACCGTCAGTCGTCGAAGTGCGTCTGGGAACCGGCGGTGGAGGTGGTCGTGCCGGTGGCCATGAGAAGGGCGTGGTCGCTGACGGCCGGGCGGCCGTCCGGCAGCACGTTCAGTTGCAGGGACACGTCGAAGTGGTACGGGGGTATTGCGGCCGAATGCCCTGTGGGCAAGGCGTAGTTGAGGGTGAACGGTCGCACGAAGATTCCTCCCGCCATCTCACGATGCTCTGCCCCCTTCCCTACGTGTCGCGACCGTAAGGAATTCATCACTTTCCGCCACATCGGGGTGAAGGGCATCACATCGCGTCGTTTCAGGCTTGCTTGTTTCCGTATTGCACGTGTGTGTGCTTGGTTGTCTGCTTGACCCAGGCCGAAAGCTTCGGCCAAGGCTTCATTCTCTGTAATCTAGACGCCGTCCCACCCAGGAGAGTTCCCGGTGACCGTAGTTCTCGATCCGAGTGCCCAATCCGCCCCGATCCAGGGCGTGTTGGACCCCATTTCGTGTGACGCACGCGACTTCGGCGCCTATGCGCGAACCGGCGGCTGGACCTTCGCCCTGAAGGTGGCGAGGAGCGTGCGCCCCGGTGGGCAGTCCGCGGACGAGACGCCGAAGGTGTCCGCGAAGGAGTTCGCCGAGCTGGCCGAGTGCTCCCCCGAACGGGTGATGCGCTATTACAAGGCGTGGGACAGGGCCGCCGACGAGGGTCTCGTCCCGCACTTCGAAGTCCTCGTCCCGGGCCAGGACATCGAGCTGCCGGACGCCGAGGCGTGGCAGACGTACTACGTGTCCCGCTCCAGCGCCTCCTCCGAGCGCGGCAGCGCCATCACCGAAGCCGCCGCGGCCGAGGGCATCCGCCCCACCAAGGCCCTGGAGGTCGCCGAGAACCCCACCGCGCTGCGGGCGGCGATCCTCGCCGACCCCTCCACGGCCCAGGCGGCCCGGGCCGCGCTCCTCGACCGGGTGAAGGAGGACCCGGCGCTGCAGGCCGAGCTGGCCCGTGACATCGCCCGCACCGACGAGCTGAAGAAGGCGGTCGCCACCGAGACCAGGGCGGCCGACCGGATCGGCTACGTCCGCCAGATCGCGGAGAAGGGCCAGATCAGGACACCGGCCGGACAGACCCTCGATGCCCCGGCCGAACTGCGCTCCGAGGCCGAGCGCCACCTCTCCCTCCTCGACGAGCTGGACGAGGGCGAGGACACCGGCGAGTGGGCGACCGAGGCGTACGACACCATGAAGAACCTCGTCGTCGAGACCGTCGAGGCGAACCCCGAACTGCGCGTCCAGGAGCGCCGCACGAAGTTCTACAGCAGCCTGCAGAAGGCCACGAAGGTCTTCGAGGAGCTGACCTTCGACGATGCCGACGACATCTACGAGGACGACATGGTGCAGCGCCTGGAGGAGCTCCAGCAGGCGATCGGCTCCTGCATCACGGCACTTCGCAGCGCGGCTCCCCGCCCGTGAACCGTGCCGGTGGTCTCCCGGGAACGGCCTGTTCCCGGGAGACCACCGGTTTCACCGAGGAAGACCGGACGGGTCGGTCGCCCATCGGGTGTTGGGCTGTTCGGCGAGCCGGAAGGCGATCCTGCCGCCCTTCGTCGTCAGGCCGGCATCCGTCCAGGAGCGTTGCGTGGGCCGCCCGTTGACGCGTACGGAATCGATGTAGGGGTGTGCGGCGTCCGCGCCGGGCGCGGCGATGGTGAGGTCGGCGCCGCCCGGACGGTCCACGACCGCGCTCGGGAAGAGCGGGGCGCCCAGCAGCATCGACGCGCTGCCCGGGCTCTGGGGATACAGACCGAGGGCGGAGAAGACGTACCAGGCGGACATGGTGCCCAGGTCGTCGTTCCCGGGCAGCCCCGAAGGACCGGTGCCGTACACGGTGTCGAGGATCTGCCGTACCGTCGCCTGGGTCTTCCAGGGCTCTCCGAGGGCGTTGTACAGCCAGGGCGCGTGGATGCCGGGTTCGTTGGTCGGGTCGTAGCGCAGCGGGTCGCCGCCGCGCACCGACCAGGAGCCGTCCGCCGCGTGGAAGAAGCCGTCGAGGCGGGCGGCGGCCTTCTCTCGGCCGCCCATCGCCGCCGCCAGACCCTGGACGTCCTGCGGCACCATCCAGGTGTACGTGGCGCTGGTGCCCTGGGCGAAGCCGAGGTCGCTGCCCGGGTTGAACGGGCCCACCCAGGAGCCGTCGAGCCTGCGGGCCTGGATGTAGCCGGCGTCGGCGGTGGCGGCGGGGTTGAAGACATTGCGCCAGTAGGCGCCGCGCTCGGCGAACACCGCGGCCTCCTGGTCACGGCCGAGCAGCTTCGCCCACCGCCCGAGCGCGGAGTCGGCGACGGCGTCCTCCAGGGTCTCGGCGGCGCCGCCCCAGCAGTGGCAGACGTCCTGCGCGGCGTAGTGCGAGTTCAAGTACTGGGCGAGATTGGGCCGTTGGCCCACGCACTGTCCGGGGCAGCCCGCGTCCGAGAGACCGTCGGCGTTCGGCACGGTGGCCTGCCGGACCAGCGAGTCGAAGGCGCCCTCGTAGTCGAAGTTGCGCACGCCCATGGCATAGAAGGTGGCCAGGGTGGCCGCTGAGGGATCGCCGGTCATGACGTGGGTGGCGCCGCTGATGTGCACCCAGCGGTCCCAGACCCCGTTGTTCTGCTGCGCGAAGTTGTAGAGGGACTGTGCGAAGTCGCCCGCGATCCTCGGTTTGAGCAGGGCGAGCAGCTGTATCTGGGCGCGGTACTGGTCCCAGCCCGAGAAGTTGCTGTACTGCGCGCGCTGGCCGCGGGCGAGGCGGTGCACCGAGCCGTCCATGCCGTAGTACCGGCCGTCGGCGTCGCTGATCAGGTCGGGCTGCATCAACGCGTGGTAGAGCGCGGTGTAAAAGGTGGTGCGCTGGGCGGAAGTACCGCCCCCGACGCGTACGGTGCTCAGTTCACGGTCCCAGGCGCGGGCACCCGCGTCGGCCACCTCAGCGACGCTCGCGTGCGACGGGATCTCCCCGCGGAGGTTGGCCTCGGCGCCGCCGAGACTGACGTACGAGATGCCGATACGCATGTGGACATCGTTGTCAGAGCTGGTGTCGAAGCCGACGTATCCGCCGGAACCTCGGCCCGCGCGGTCGGGCCCGGTGGCGTACCCCTCGCCTCCCGAGGCGGACGCCGAACCCGCCGACAGCGTGCCGTCCCGCCACGTGCCGAAGTCGGAGAAGGCACGGTCGAAGGAGGCGCTGAAGTACAGCTTGTAGTAGCTCTTGCGGTTGTTCGTGCCGCCGTTGGCGCGGCGTCCGCAGAAGGCGCCGGTGAGGACCCAGCCGGTCACCTTGCGGTGCACGGTGTCGATGTCGACGTGCGCGTCCTGGCTGCCGTTGAGGGAGTTGGACACGCGGAAGAGCAGGTTGGCGGGGCGGTCGCTCGGGAAGCTGAAGTCGGCGACACCGGCACGCTCACTGACGGCCAGGTCGGCGGTGGCGCCCGTCTTGAGACCGAGGGTGTAGCGCCCGGGTACGGCCTTCTCCTCGGCGTGCGTGAAGTTCGCGGCGTAGACCGCGTCCTTGGTGTCCGCCGAGGGCGAGGACGTCACGTCACCCACGAACGGCATGATCGGTACGTCCCCGGCGGCCCCCGGGTTGCAGCCGGCGCCGTTGACGTGGGTGAGACTCAGCCCCCGGATGCGGGTGGTGTTGTACTGGTAGCCGTTGGCGGCTCCCGTGCTGGTCTGATCACCGGTGGTGCTGGTCGGGGACCAGGCGATCATCCCGTAAGGGAGAGTGGCGCCGGGGTAGGTGTTGCCGCCGTTCGCCGATCCGATCAGTGGGTCCACGGCGGAGACGGGCCGCTGGGGCGGAGGGCCGGCCGCGTCCACCGGGGCGGGAAGGGCGAGGACGACCGCCGTGGTCACGACCACCGCGGCGGACCTGCTCGCGGTGCGACTGCCGAACCGTCTTGCTGTGCGCAGCCATTGGGGGCGCATACGTGGTGTCACCTTCCGTTGGACGAGGAGGTGCGATGACGGGTCGGACCGGACTGTCCCCGACGACTGGCCGCCTCGGGCGCCGGTCCGGGCGCGAGGATAGAAGGCGGCCGGGAGCGCCGGAAGTGGCGTGTGCGGACTGCTGGTTACGGGGTGGTGAAGGGTGTGGGCGGGGACGGGAGTGCGGGCGGGACGAGGGTGCGGAGCTCAGGCGTGCGGAGTCCGGGCGTGCGGGGCTCGCGGATGGCCTCAGTCGGTCGCGTTCGCCATCGCCGTCTCGGCCGCCGCACGGTAGAAGGCCATCTGGTCGACGAGCGGCTGGGGTGCGTGCGGGGCGAAGCAGAGGTCGAGGTTCTCCGCCGATGCGGCCGCCGCGGCCTCGCTGCGTGGGAAGAGCGCCTGCTCGTACGCGGCCAGGGCCTTCTCGGTGTCGTCCGGGTGGGCGGCGATGGCCGTCGCGAGTTCGGCGCCGTCGAGCATGGCGAGGTTGGCGCCTTCACCGGCGAACGGGGACATCAGGTGCGCGGCGTCTCCGAGCAGGGTGACGCCCGGAACGCGGTCCCAGCGGTGCCCGACCGGGAGGGCGTGGACCGGGCGGGCGACGAGAACCCCGTCCGCGTCGGCGATCAGTGCCCGCAGCCGCTCGTCCCAGCCGTCGAAGTGCTCCAGGAGACTCGCCTTGGCCGCTTCGACGTCCGTGAAGTCGATGGGGCCGGACGTGGCCCAGTCGGCCGGCGTGCGCAGCGCGGCGTAGACGTGCAGCGAGCCGTCGGGGGTGCGGTGGGCGAGGAAGCCATGCCCCTCGGCGAGCGCGAACATCATGCCGTTGCCCACGACGGCAGCACTCTCCGGGTGCCGGGTGTCGGCGTCGAGGAGGTGCGCCTCGACGAAGGAGAGGTCGAGGTAGGCGGGGGTGGCGTCCGAGACGAGCGGCCGCACCTTCGACCAGGCGCCGTCGGCACCGATCAGCAGACCGGCGGTGATCGTCCGCCCGTCGGCGAACGTCACCTCGTGGCGGCCGTCCTCCAGCGTC
This sequence comes from Streptomyces sp. NPDC111507, assembly GCF_055638955.1. Taxonomy (NCBI): domain Bacteria; kingdom Bacillati; phylum Actinomycetota; class Actinomycetes; order Kitasatosporales; family Streptomycetaceae; genus Streptomyces; species Streptomyces sp. NPDC111507. The sequence continues at coordinate 77,815 of NZ_JBVKBU010000005.1, forward strand.
CGTACGCCGGTGACCTTGACGCCCCAGCGGATGGTGCCGTCGGGCAGGGAGCCGAGGAGGAGGTCGCGCAGCACTCCCCGGTCCACCTCGGGCCGTGTGCCACCCTCGCCGTCGTCCGCCATCCGGAGGGTGGCCTCCCGGTCGAGGATGCGCATGGCCTCGCCACCGGCGTGGATGACCGCCCGGAACTCCTCGTGGAGTCCGGCGGCCAGCAGAGCGGCCTGACCGGATTCCTCGTGTATGTCCAGCATGCCGCCCTGCGTGCGGGCGGCGGGTGAGGCGTCCAGGTCGAAGACGGCGGACTCGATGCCGTTCAGGTGCAGTACGCGGGCGAGGGTGAGGCCGCCGAGACCGGCGCCGACGACCGCGATGGGGTGATGAGTGGACAAGGTGTCGCTCCTTCGGGAGGGGTGACGCGGGTCGCTGTCACACCTCAAAAGTAGCGAACATGTTCGTTATGAACAAGTACGTTGCGATCGCGTTCGTTCTCCTTGGGCGTGGCTGCTCGGTGTGCGGGCGGGTTGTGTCGGTGGGTGAGGCTGTCGCCAGGAGGGCGGACCAGGAGCGCGAACCAGGAGGGCGGGCGGGCCCGCCGGGGAACCGGCGAGGGGCAGCGTCGCCGGAGGCTCCGCCGGGGGGCGGACAGGCCGCGCGACAGCACATCGCCGCGGAGTAGATCTCGTGGGCGGCCGAGGGCTACGGACCAGGTTCGCGCGGGCCCGATCCGGTGGGAGCTGCACCGAAGCCGCCCCCCTGCCCCGCCGGAAAGCCGAGGCCGCGGACGGTAGCCGCCCCGAAAGTCACCGGCGCGGGGCCGAGGCCACAAACGGCACTCCCCCGGGGCCGGCCCGACGAGCCTGGCCACCGACCCGACAAGCCGGGGCCATCGACGGCACCGTCGCGCGGCCGGCCCCCGGAGGGGTGCTACCAGCGGCCCTCCACCTGCTCCTTGATCCGTCGGTCGTAGAGTTCGTCGATCGCACCCAGCGTCTCCACCGGCAGCGCCGACAGCTTCGCGGCGGTCGCGTTGGAGTGGGCCTGTTCGGGCGAGCGGGCGCCGGGGATCACCGTGGTCACTCCGGGCTGCTGGATGATCCAGCGCAGCGCCAGCTGGGCCGGGGTGACGCCCCCCGGGGCGAGCGCGGAGAACTCGGCCGCCGCCTCCACGCCGGTCACGAAGTCGACGCCGGAGAAGGTCTCGCCCTGGTCGAAGGACTCTCCGTGACGGTTGTACGTCCGGTGGTCGTCCGCCGCGAACACCGTGTCCTTCGTGTACTTGCCGGAGAGCAGCCCGGAGGCCAGCGGAACGCGGGCGATGATCGCGACGCCCGCCTCCCGCGCCGCCGGCAGGACCTGCCGCAGGGGCTTCATGCGGAACGGGTTCAGAATGATCTGCACGCTCGCCACGTTCGGCCGCGCGATCGCGGTCAGCGCCTCCTCACACGTCTCGACGCTCACCCCGTACGCGGCGATCCGCTCCTCCTCGACCAGCGTGTCCAGCGCGTCGAACACCTCGTCCGCCGAGTAGACGGGGGTCGGCGGGCAGTGCAGCTGCACCAGGTCGATGCGGTCGACGCCGAGGTTGCGCCGGGAACGGTCGTTCCACGCGCGGAAGTTGTCGAGGACGTAGTTCTGCGGAATCTGCTCGACCCGGCGGCCCATCTTCGTCGCCACCATCACGTGCAGGTCGGGGCGGGCACTGAGGAAGGACGCGATCGCCTGCTCACTGCGCCCGTCGCCGTACACGTCCGCGGTGTCGAAGAACGTCACCCCGGACTCCGCCGCCGTCTCCAGCACCGCCTCGGCGTCCGCGGCGCTCACGTCACCCCAGTCGGCGCCGAGCTGCCACGTACCGAGACCGATGACCGATGCCTTCTGGCCTGACCTGCCGAATTCACGCTCGTCCATGCCGTCAGTCTGACACCTCCACCCGCCCACGCGGGACGCCCACCCCGCCCGCGTCTCCCCGGGCGGACGCAACAGCGTGTCACTCACTCACCTGGGTGCGGCCTTTTGACGGGTAGGTGATGCGTGTCAACCGTCACCTACCGTGAACCGCGTGAGCGACCATTCAGAAAGTGAAGGGCGCACCCCCTGGTCCCGTCGGGGGCTCCTGCTGAGCGCGGCCCAGCTCTCGGGGAAACCGGGAAGCGCAGCTCGGTCATCTGGAGGACGATGGCCTCGGCCTCACGGCGACGCCCGCGCCCGGCGACCTGACGCTCGGCGGTGCCCTGGCCATCGACGCGCACGGCAAGGCCGTTCCGGCCCACGGCGAGAGCGGACTGCCCGGCCACGCCTACGGCTCGCTCAGCAATCTCGCCCTGTCCCTCACGGCGGTGGCGTGGGACGCGGACGGTGACGCCGATTCCCTTCGGAGGCACGAAAGGGACGACCCCGGCGGTGCGGCGCTCCTCCCCTTCTCGGACAACATCTCCACCGTGCCGAAGTGCAGCGCGTCGTCGCCGAGTTCACGGCCTCCTTCCGCAAGCGTCTCACCGCCTGGTCCGGTCCCGCGAAGGATGTCCGGTCCCGAGAAGCGCGGTGGTCTCACTCGACGGCAGTGGTCAGTGGCTCGTGGTCGGGCGTACTCGTCTCGCGGAACAGCAGGCGCGCGGGAACCGTGAGGAGCCACCAGTACTTGGCGGCCGTCGGCGAGGCCAGCGACACCGGAATCGAGGTGGCGAAGACGAGGACGGTCAGCAGACCCCTGAGGACCGACTGCCTCATCTGCGCGGGTGGCACGGTCGGCCTGGCAAGGGATGGGCTGGCCCACATTCGGGCGGACATGGCCGTGAGCAGCCCGACGGCGAGGGCGATCGTCGCCGCGTAGACCGAGGTGGCCACGGCGGTGTCGCCGTACTCGCTGATGAGGCGCGTGGGGAACGGGAGCGCGGCCACGACCGCCAGCAGAGCGAGATAGAGGCGGAGCAGCCAGTTGTCGAGCGCGGCGATCTGCCGGAAGAGCGCGTGCTGGCCCAGCCACAGGGCGCCGATGACGACGAAACTCAGCAGATACGCCCCGAACTTGGGCAGGGCGTCCCTCAGCGCGGCTCCGACCTCGCCGTCGGCCAGTCCCTCGGGAACGGTGATGTCGAGCGCGAGCAGCGTGATGGCGATCGCGATCACCGCGTCGCCGAAGGTGACGAGGCGATCGGGATCCATCATGGCGTCGCGGCGGGGAAGACGCGGGACACGGTTGGTCATCAGGAGGGCACCAGGGGTGTGAGGAACGCCTGTTGGCGTCGATGGGGACGGCAAGCGGTCAGAGTACCGGCGACCACTCCCGTGCACTCCCGCCTCAGAAGTAGCTGAGAAGTTCCTGTGCCAGGCTGCGAGGCGGCGGGCGATCATCACCGCCGCCCCTGAACACCCCCCACTTCGCGACCGAGCGTCTCCAGGAGACCAGCCTGATGAGCCCCAGCATTGTCAACGGCCTGCCCGCGCACGTCCTGTTCGTGCACTTCGTCGTCGTCCTCGTACCGCTGAGCGCACTGGCGCTCGTCGTCTGCGCGATCTGGCCGCACCTCGCGCGGCGGCTCGGCGTCCTGCCGCCGGTACTCGCGCTCGTGGCGCTGGTGAGCGTTCCCCTCACCACGCAGGCGGGAGAGTGGCTGGAGAAGCACGTCGACAGCTCGTCCCTGGTACAGCGACACGCCGAGCTCGGCGACGGTCTGCTGCCATGGGCCCTCGGCCTGTTCGTGCTGTCCACGGCGCTGTGGTGGGCGGCCCGCCGCACCGCCCCCGGTCAGGGGGACACCCAGGGTCCGGCGGTCCGTCTGACGTCCGCACCGGTACGGGCCGCCGCGGTCGTGCTGTCCCTCGTCGTGGCGATAGGCGCCGTGGTGGACGTCTACCGCATCGGCGACTCCGGCGCCAAGGCCGCGTGGCACGACGCCTACTCGAAGACCGCTCAGAGCCAGGGCAACTGACCGAGGCCGCCACCAGCGGGCCCCACGCAACCGCTTGTCGCACAGCCGAGGTTCCGCACGGCGGAACCTCGGCTGTTTGCCGTCCTCAGGACGGTCGATGCGTTCAACTCCTTGTGAGCCCAGGTCAATTCAGAGCCCACTTTGCTTCATCTCTTGACGAGTTTGGTTCAGACCTTTAGGTTCACCGATCACTACAGCTCCATGAATGCACTCAACGTTCACGGACATGAACGTCCCCCCACTGTCAGCCTCCCCGAAGGGCTGTGACCCTCTGATGGCAAGACGATCCCTCGCGCGCTCCACCGCGTTGCGCGCCACTCTCACCACGGCGGTGTTCGCTCTCTCCGCCGGCGCCCTGAGCGTCTCCCCCGCATCCGCCGCCACCGGGACCATCACCGGACTCGCGGGCAAGTGCCTCGACGTGGCCGGCGCGAACTCCGCGAACGGCACGGCCGTTCAGCTCTACGACTGCAACGGCACCGCCGCCCAGCAGTGGACCGTCGGCTCCGACGGAACCGTACGGGCCCTCGGCAAGTGTCTTGACGTCACCGGCAACTCGACCGCGGACGGGGCCAAGCTCCAGCTGTGGGACTGTACGGGCGGCGCCAACCAGAAGTGGACGGTCTCCGCCGCCCGCGACCTCGTCAATCCGCAGGCGAACAAGTGCGCCGACGTCACCGGCAACACCTCGGCCAACGGCACGCCGATCCAGCTCTGGACCTGCACCGGCACCGCCAACCAGAAGTGGACCGCGCCCGCCACCGACGGCGGAGGTACCCCTCCCTCCGCGCCGATGGCCGTCGCCCCGTACCTCTACAACGGCTGGGGGAACCCGCCCAGCCCCACGACTGTCATGAACGCGACCGGGGTCAAGTGGTTCACGCTCGCGTTCGTCCTGAGCAACGGCTACTGCAACCCGCAGTGGGACGGCAGCCGCGGGCTGACCGGCGGCGTCGACCAGCAGACCGTCAACACCGTGCGGGCAGGCGGCGGTGACGTCGTCCCGTCCTTCGGCGGATACAGCGGCAACAAGCTGGAGAGCTCCTGCTCCAGCGCCGGAGAACTGGCCGCCGCGTACCAGAAGGTCATCAACGCGTACGGGCTCAAGGCGATCGACATCGACATCGAGGCCGACGCCTACAGCAGCACGACGGTCCAGCAGCGCACCGTGGACGCGCTCAAGACCGTCAAGGCCAACAACCCGGGCATCAAGGTGTACGTCACCATCGGCACCGGGCAGAGCGGACCCGACACCGGCCTGATCAACCGGGCCGCGGCGTCCGGGCTGACCGTGGACGCCTGGACCATCATGCCGTTCGACTTCGGCGGCGCCGGCCAGAACATGGGCACGCTGACCCAGAGGGCCGCGGAGGGCCTGAAGGCGGCCCTCAAGAACGCGTACGGCTACAGCGACGACCAGGCGTACCGGGACATGGGCATCTCCTCCATGAACGGCATCACCGACGACAACGAGACCGTCACCACCGCCGACTTCCAGACCATCCTCGGCTACGCGCAGACGCACCACCTCGCGCGGCTGACGTTCTGGTCGGCCAACCGTGACCGTCCCTGCCCGGGCAGCTACCCGAACGACGACACCTGCTCCGGAGTGGCCCAGAGCAACTGGCAGTTCACCAGCATCTTCGCCAAGTACACCGGCTGACGGACACACTCCGCACTCCCCCACCCCCCCATCACCACAGGAGAGATCCGTGCCCAGACCCGTGCCCAGACTGAAGGGACTGTCCGGCCGCCACCGGATACCGAAGGTTCTGACCGTGTTCGCGCTCGTGGCGACCACCGCGTCCGGCATCGAGTTCGCCTCACAGGACGCAGCAAGCGCGCAGACCGCGGCGGCCGCCGCCCTGCCGACCGGCTACACCACCGTGGTCAACAAGGGCAGCGGCAAGTGCGTCGACGCCCGCTCGGCCGCGAGTGCCGACGGCACCGCCGTCCAGCAGTACGCGTGCAACGGAAGCACCGCGCAGAACTGGCAGTTGGTGGCCACCAGCGGCGGCTACTACCGCGTCAACAGCAACCTGGACGCCACAAAGGCGTGGGACGTCACCGACGTCTCCACCGCCGACTCCGCGCCCGTCCAGCTGTGGACGTACTCCAGCGGCAACAACCAGCAGTGGCTGCCCGTCGCCGAGGCCGGCGGCACCTACCACTTCGTCAACCGCAACAGCGGGAAGTGTCTGGACGTCCCGAGCGCCTCCACCGCGGACAGCGTGCAACTGGCGCAGTACACCTGCAACGGCACCGCCGCACAGTCCTTCACTCTGGGCGGCGGCACGACGAACCCGCCGGGCACTCCGGACTTCGGTCCCAACGTGACGGTGTTCGACCCGTCGATGTCGGCGTCCAGCATCCAGTCCAAGCTGGACTCGGTCTTCTCCCAGCAGGAGACCAACCAGTTCGGCTCGGCCCGCCAGGCCCTGCTGTTCAAGCCGGGTACGTACAGCGCGAACGCCAACGTGGGCTTCTACACCCAGGTCGCCGGCCTGGGCTTCTCGCCGGACGACGTGACCATCAACGGATCCGTGCACGCGGAGGCCGACTGGTTCCAGGGCAACGCCACCCAGAACTTCTGGCGCGACGCCGAGAACCTGTCGGTCAACCCGACCGGTGGCACGGACCGTTGGGCCGTCTCCCAGGCCGCCCCGTACCGGCGCATGCACGTGCGCGGCAACCTCGCGCTCGACGACGGCGGCTGGTCCAGCGGCGGCTTCATCTCCGACACCAAGGTCGACGGACAGATCCAGTCCGGCTCCCAGCAGCAGTTCCTCACCCGTAACTCGCAGATGGGCAGCTGGTCCGGCTCCAACTGGAACATGGTCTTCGTCGGCGACCAGGGCGCACCCGCCCAGTCCTTCCCGACGTACACCAACGTCGCCAGCTCGCCGACGATCCGCGAGAAACCGTTCCTGTACGTCGACAGCGCGGGCGCCTACCAGGTGTTCGTGCCCGGTCTGCAGTCCAACGCCGTCGGCACCACGTGGAGCGGGAAGACCCCGGCGGGCAAGTCCCTGCCGATCGACCAGTTCTCCATCGTCAAGCCGGGCGCCACCGCGGCCGACATGAACGCGGCCCTCGCGGCGGGCAAGAACCTGCTGGTCACCCCTGGCGTCTACCACCTCAACCAGACGATCAACATCACGCGGCCCGACACGGTGGTGCTGGGCATGGGGCTGGCCACCTTCGTGCCGGACGGCGGGATCACCGCCGTCACCACCGCCGACGTGGACGGCATCCAGCTGGCGGGCCTGCTCATCGACGCGGGTACCACCAACTCGACGACCCTGATGCAGATCGGCCCGTCCGGCTCGTCCGCCACCCACGCGGCCGACCCGACACAGCTGTCCGACGTCTTCATCCGGATCGGTGGCGCCACCGTCGGCAAGGCGACCAACTCGCTGGTGATCAACAGCGCCAACACGATCATCGATCACACCTGGATCTGGCGGGCCGACCACGGCAACTCCGGCACGGTCGGCTGGACGACCAACACGGCGGACAACGGCCTGACCGTCAACGGCAACAACGTGACCGCGTACGGCCTGTTCGTCGAGCACTACCAGAAGACCCAGGTCACCTGGAACGGCAACGGTGGCCGCACGTACTTCTTCCAGAACGAGATGCCCTACGACCCGCCGAACCAGGCCTCCTGGATGAACGGCACCGGGAAGGGCTATCCCGCCTACAAGGTCGCCGCCTCCGTAACCAGCCACGAGGCATGGGGACTTGGCAGCTACTGCTACTTCAGCGGCAATTCCAGCGTGGTCGCCGATCACGCCTTCGAGGTGCCGAGCGTGTCGGGGGTCAAGTTCCACGACATGGTGACCGTCTCGCTGGGCGGTGTCGGCACCATCAGCCACATCATCAACAGCACCGGCGGCCCGTCCAACTCCAGCACCAACGTCGCCTACCTCACCAACTACCCGTAAACCGCACGGAAAGGATCGATCAGCAGATGCACACCATCAGATCTGGCTCCGCCCGCGCGGCCCTGAGAGTCCTCCTCCTGCTGGCGGCGCTGCTCGGCCTCGCGGTACCGCCCGCCGCCCACGCGAGCACCGCGGCGACCCCGTTCAAGGTGCTCGCGCTCTACAGCGGCACCTACGACGCGGCGCACATCGACTTCGACAAAGAGGCCAACGTCTGGTTTCCGCAGCAGGCCGCGGCGAACGGCTTCACCTACACGGCCAGCACCAACTGGGACCTGCTCGCCAACGGCGGGGTCAACGCCTACCAGGTCGTCCTGTTCCTCGACGACCTGCCGCAGACCGCCGCCCAACGCACCGGTTTCGAGACGTACATGAGGGGTGGCGGCGGCTTCATGGGCTTCCACGTCTCCGCGTTCACGACCGATGCGGCGAGCTGGTCCTGGTACCACAACACGTTCCTCGGCTCGGGGAACTTCGTGTCGAACACCTGGGGTCCGACCGCGGTGACCCTGAAGGTGGAGGACCATACGAACCCGGCTACCGTGAACCTGCCGGCCACGTTCACCTCGTCGGTCAGCGAGTGGTACAGCTGGTCCAACGATCTGCGGCAGAACCCGGACATCAAGATCCTCGCGTCGATCGACCCGAGCAGCTTCCCGGTCGGCACCGATCCCAACCAGTCCTGGTACAGCGGCTATTACCCGATCCTGTGGACCAACACGCGGTACAAGATGCTGTACGCGAACTTCGGCCACAACGCGATGAACTACACGACCAACACGCGCCTGTCGTCGACGTTCGCGAGCGCGACACAGAATCAGTTCCTGCTGGACGGCCTGAAGTGGCTGGGAGGGGCCGACACCGGCACGCCCCCGGCCGACTCCCCCTCCGAGACCGCCTGGTACTCACTGACGAACGCCGGCAACGGCACCTGTGTGGACGCCCGTTCGGCCGCCACGGCGAACGGGACCGTGATCCAGCAGTACGCCTGCAACGGCACCCAGGCCCAGCAGTTCCAGTTCCGCTCGACCGACAGCGGGTACCGGCGGGCCGCCATCCGTGTCAATCCACAGCAGGTCATCGACGTGACCGGTGTCTCGACGGCCGACAACGCTCCACTCCAGTTGTGGAGTTACTCGGGCGGACAGAACCAGCAGTGGCTGCCGGTGAAGGAGAGCACCGGGCGCTACCACTTCACGGCCCGCCACAGCGGCAAATGCCTGACCGCGGCGAGCGCCTCGACGAACAGCGTCCAGCTCACCCAGCGCACCTGCGACGGCTCCGCGGCACAGAGCTTCACGCTCACCGCGCAGCCCTGACAGCGACAGGCCGGTGCCCCCGCCGCACAGGGCGGGGGCACCGGTGCGTCACGTCAAGGTCCGGCCAGGCGGGCGAGTTCGGTGCCGGCGAGCAGGAAGGCGCCCACGCCGAAGTTCGCGGTGCTGTCGTAGGTGACGGGCTGGCTGGATTCGGGGCGGTCGCCGACGTTCTGCACATAGCCGAGGAAGCCGTCGGGGTGTACGGCCGTGCTGACGAGGCCGTTCCAGGCGCGGGCCACGACCGGGAGGTGGGTACGCCGGTCGACCAGGCAGGCCCGGATCGCGTAGGAGGTGCCGTAGAGGAAGAAGGAGGTGCCGCTCGTCTCGGGGCCGGGCAGATGGGTGGCGTCGGCGAGGTTGACGTTCCAGAAGCCGTCGGTGCGCTGGATCCCGGCGACGGCCGTCACCAGACGTGCAAGGGTGTCGCGGTACTCACCGGTGTGCCGCTCAGCGGGCGGCAGCGCCTTGAGCGTCTTGGTGTGTCCGCCCGCCACCCAGCCGTTGCCGCGCGACCAGACCACCGGCTTGCCCGCGGGCGAGAGGATCCCGCCGGCGATCCCGGGGAGGAACCGCTTGTCCCGATACCAGAGCCCCGTCTCGGCTTCGTACAGGCCGGGTCCGCCCTCCACACGCTTGGTGTGGTCGTAGAGGGCGTACAGCTTCTGCCAGTACCGCGGGTCGCCGCGGAGCGCTCCGATCCTGGCGAACGGAGGCATCGCCATGTGCAGGGCGTCGTCCCACCACCAGTCGTCGTTCTTGTCCGGCTGGTCGGTGTAGACCATGCGGTGGAGCGACTCCTCGATGGCGGAGATCTTGCTCTCCTCCGGCTCGATCTCGTACAGGTCGAGGTAGGCCTGCCCGGCGTTGTGGTTGTCGGCATGGCGCGTGGTGACCCCGCCGTTGAGGCCGTACGCGTACTTCTCGGCCCAGTTCTTGGCGTACGCCAGATAGCGGGGGCTGCCGGTGAGGCGCTGGAGGGCGAGCAGTCCGCTGAAGAAGGTGGCGTTGGCCCAGCCGTTGTCGCCGGGGTCCGTGTGCGCGCCGATCCACTGATCGGCCACGCGCCGCAGGACGGCGACGACCGCGGCTCTCGAGGGCAGCGGCGCGGCGGGCGGAGCGGCTTGCGCGGTGCCCGTGAGGGCGGGCTGGAGCGAGGCGGCGGCCGCGAGGGCGGCACCACCGGTCAGCAGGCGTCGTCTACGCATATGAACAACTCCTACGGATGGGGACTCTCATCCTCAACACCCGTCTCAGCCGCTGTCCATGGCCCGTCGTCAACTTGTCGCGAATCAGACCAGGTTCACATCCTGATGCGATCTTCATGGAGCAGAACCCAGGCCGTACGGCCTCCCGCTCACAGCGGGCCATGTCGCCCACCAGGCCCCCGACCTCACGTTCCACGCCCGCAGAGCTACGGCGTGTGGTCATCCATGCCCTGGTCAGCACGGTCCGTGAGCTATGTTGAGTTCTCGTGGGACACGAAGGAGGCACATCGGTGCCATCGCCGCAGCAGGCACGCGCTCAGGCGTCTGCGATCACCTCGGGCAAGACGGCTCCGGAGGTGGGCGCGGCACCCACGTCCCAGCTCAGGGAATTGTTCGACGGCCCCCGGCTCTCGCCCGGACAGCGCCGTATCGCCCAGTACCTGATCGAGCACATCACCGAGGCGGCGTTCCTGTCGATCACCGATCTCGCCGAGCGCGTCGGGGTCAGCCAGCCGTCGGTGACCCGGTTCGCCGCGGCGGTCGGCTTCAGCGGCTACCCCGCGCTGCGGGAGAAACTGCAGGCCATCGCGCTCAGCACACTCTCCAGCACCCCGGGCGCACCCGCGGAGGACCACGGCAACGAACTGCAGTTGGCGGTGGACGCCGAGATCGAGAACCTGGAGAACCTGCGCCGCGACTTCGGCGATCCGGACCAGGTGATCACCATCGGCCGCGCGCTGTCGCAGTCGACGCCGCTCACCGTTCTCGGTCTGCGCATCTCGGTGTCGCTGGCCGAGTACTTCGCGTACGCCGCCCGCCGCATCCACCCCGATGTGCGGCTGGTGACGCGCGGCGGGAGCGTCGCCTACGACGCGCTGCTCCAGTCGCGCGAGGCGGGCGGAACCTGGCTGCTCGCCTTCGGGATGCCCCGTCATGCCCAGGAGACGCTGACCGCGGTGCGGGTCGCGCGCAGCGCGGGGCTGAAGGTCGCCCTGATCACCGACCTGGCGCTCGGGCCACTCGCGGACGAGGCCGATGCCACCTTCACCGTGGGCACCGGGGCCCGTCTCGTCTTCGACTCCTACGCCGCGCCCGTCATGATGTCGGCGGCGCTCCTCCAGGCCATGTCCGACGCCGATCCGGAGCGGACTCAGGCCCGGCTGGAGGAGTACGAGCAGATCGCGGAGCAGCACCAGTTCTTCCTCAAGGACTGACCCCGCGGGGCTCTCTCCCTCCCCCCTACACCCCGTACGCCCCCTGCCATCACCGCATCACGGGATCATTCGCCCATATCGCGGATGAATTTTTTCATGTCCTTGCGCATCCGGCGGTATATATAAATACTTCTCGCGGATGAGACCAGGAGGCCTCCGGGTCACGTCCTACGGCCATCCGGGGCCGTCCGCTCCTACCCGCATGGGGCCCCGGATGTTCGGACGGGCCCCGCGTGAGCGGGTGCCCGTGGCGGCGGCCCCGGCCATCCCCTAGACCGGGGCCGCCCCATAACCGCAGACCCTTGCCGCCGACGTAACCCGGAAGCGATGAACATGGCCCTGACGACGTACTCACCGATCACCTCGGACTGGCCGTGCCAGGTCAAGACCCCCGGCAGCTTCGACTGGGAGCGCTCCGCGACCAAGTGGCTGCGCGATCTGGTGCCGTCCCGCTACGCGAGCTACCCAGCGCTCATGAAGCACCCCGTGCTGCTCGGCCGCCACGCCCAGATCCAGGTGCAGCACGAGATCCGGGTCGCCCGGACCGCCCTGCAGACCGCCCGGGCCGAACTCCCCGCTCTCGGCCTGCACGAATCGGTCATCGAGCACACCATCAAGATGTACGCCGCCGAAGTGCTGCAGCTCAATCACATCGCCCGTAGCGTCCGAGCGGTGACCCAGGCGCTCGTCGACCACAGCGCCGGGCGAAACTGAGGTCCCGGGTCCAGGTGGTGGTCCCGGCGGGATCATCACCTGGAGACATCGTGGACACCCAGAGGCCGAGGACCGAACAGACCGCTGGAGCAGCGGAGAAAGCCGCGGGCTCGCGGGCGCTGGACGTGCGGTGGATCCACGGATCGCCGTCGGCCAAGCACAACACCGATCCCGACATCCAGGTCCACGCCCACGACGCGCACACGGTGATCCTGCGGCAGAACATGGCCGTCGACTACGAAGCGCCGTTCCTTTTCCTGCTGTTCGGCGAGACACGGGCCGTGCTGATCGACACCGGCGCCACGGCCTCGGCCGACTTCTTCCCGCTGCGCCGGGTGGTGGACGAGCTGATGGAGAGCCGGCTGGCCGCCCGACCCCGGGCGGGTTACGAGCTGTTGGTGTTGCACACCCACCCCCACGGCGACCACGTCGCGGGGGACGGACAGTTCGCCGACCGTCCGGGCACCACGGTCGTCGACGCGGCCCTCGACAAGGCCTGGCCGTTCTTCGGCTTCGACGACGACCCCGAGGGCGTCGCCCGCGTCGATCTCGGGGGCCGGGTCCTGGAGTGCCTGGCCACGCCGGGCCACCACGCGGCCGCGGTGACGTACTTCGACCCCTGGACCGGCTTCCTCCTCACCGGTGACACGGTCTACCCCGGCCGTCTATACGTCGAGGACTGGGCCGCGTTCACTCGCACCGTCGACCGCCTGCTCGACTTCTGTGCCGAACGGCCGGTCACGCACGTGCTCGGCTGCCACATCGAGATGTCCCGGCAACCGGGTGTGGACTATCCCGTCCGCACCACCTACCAGCCCGACGAGCCGCCCCTGCAGATGACGACGGGCCAACTGCACGACATCCGCGCGGCGATCGACACCGTCGGCGACCGCCCCGGACGGCACGTCTTCGACGACTTCGTTCTCTGCCGCCGTGATGTTCCCGACGGCCGGTAGGAGCCGTACGGCCGGATTGTCAGAGGCGCACAGTACGGTCCTGTCATGGCAGCCAGAATCGATCTGACCCTTGACTGTGCGGACGCGAAACTCCTCGCCGAGTTCTGGAAGACGGCACTCGGGTACATCGACGAGCCTCCGCCCGCTCCCTTCACCACCCGTGAGGAGTGGCTCGCGCAGTTCGACCTTCCGGAGGACGACTCCGAGGACGACGGCGCGTGGCTCTGCGATCCCGACGGCGTCGGCCCCCGCCTGTCCATCCTCAAGGTTCCCGAGCCGAAGACGGCGAAGAACCGCCTTCACATCGACGTGCGCGTGCCGGGACACGGCGGTCCCCAAGAGCGGTGGGCGCGGATCAGGACGGAGTCCGCGCGGCTCGTGACGGCTGGCGGCTCCGTCCTGGAGGAGTTCGACGGGCACCACGTGGTGATGGCCGACCCGGAGGGCAACGAGTTCTGCGTCGCCGCCGGCCCGGCCTGAATCGGCCGGTGTTCCGGGGGCGATACGAACCGGGCGAGCGGGAACACGAAGGGGAGGAACTGCCCTACGAGAGCACAGGACGGAACTCATGGACTCCACGGCATGGACGGTGGTCCTCATCGTCGCGATCCTGGGTGCCGCCGCGCTCGGGGTGGCGATCGCGGTCCTGGTACGGCTCGTGCGCACCCGCCGCGACCTCAGGCGCGCCGGGCTTCCGACCGGGTCCCGCTGGGTCTTCTGGGGTGCGGTCGCCTATCTCCTGCTGCCGACCGACCTGCTGCCCGACCCGATCTACCTCGACGACATCGGCGTACTCCTGCTCGCGCTGCGGTCGTTGCGCCCGCCCGAGACGATCGACGCACGCGGTGCCGCGGAGCGCGGGAACCCTCGGGAGCGAACGGGACGTTGACGGGGTGAGCGGGCGGGAAGCGGGTGCGCCCGTGTCGGTGGTCCGCGAGGACCGTCACTTCGACGGGCGGCACGATGAGCGAGTTGGTTCCCGGGGGCAATGTGCCCCTGCCGGGCGGCACCCTGACGATCCGGGTGCCGGGTCCCTTCGACGTCTCCGCGCTCATCACCGACGACAGCGGCAAGGTGCGCGGCGACGCCGACTTCGTGTTCTACAACCAGCCGACGGCACCGGGCGCCCGGCTCACCGGGGAGCACCTCACCGTCGACCCGCCGCGCCTGCGGTCCGGCGCGAGCCGCGTCACCGTGGTCGTCAGTCCGGCCGATCCCGGTACGCCGCTCGGCCGACTGCCCGCCCCCACCCTGCACGTCAGCGGTCCGGGCGGCCACACCCTCGCCCGGTTCACACCCCCGCGCCCACAGCGGGAGACCGTACTGCTGCTCGCCGAGATCTACCGGCGCGGCACGGCGTGGAAGCTGCGCGCACTGGGCCAGGGATACGCGGACGGACTGGCCGGCATCGCACGGGACTTCGGGGTCGAGGTCGCCGAGGATGCCACCGGGGACGAGCCGGCGCCGGTGGCGGCTCCCGACCCGGACGGCTTCCTCGACCTGGTCAACTCGGTGCGCGGCGCGGCCGGTTCCCCACCCGTCTCCCTCGACGCGCGGCTCGCGACCGCGGCCCGGGCCCACGCCTCCGACATGGCGGCACGCGGACTCCTCAGCTCCGAGAGCGCCCAGGGGATCTCCGTCTACCAGCGCATCACGTCCGCCGGATACGCGTATCTGACCGTCGGCGAGCACCTCGTCTCCGGCCCGCGCACCCCGGGCGAGTTCGTGGAGTACTGCCTCACCACCGAGAAGTCCCGCGACACGCTGTACAACCCGGCATACAGCCAGGCGGGGCTGGCGTACGTCCCCGGCCGTCGTTCTGGCGACATCTACTGGACGGCGCTGTGGGCCAGGCCCTTCAGCCGCGGGGGTCTGCGGCAGACGGCGGACGAGGTGGTCGCGCTGACCAACGCCGAGCGGGCCGCGGAGGGCCTGGCGCCCCTCGCAGTCGACGCCCTGCTCACCACCGCGGCCCAGGCGCACAGCGACGACATGGTCGCCCGCGCCTTCTACTCCCACACCTCCCCCGACGGCAGCCAGCCGTGGGACCGGGCCGCCGCCGCGGGCTCCGAACGCCGCACCATCGGGGAGAACATCGCGTGCGGCCAGCGCTCCCCCGCCGAGGTCGTCCGCGGCTGGATGAACAGCCCGGGCCACCGCGCCAACATCCTCAAGCCCGACTTCACCCACATAGGCATCGGCTTCGCGGGCGGCGGCACGGCGGGCACGTACTGGACGCAGCTTTTCGGCCGCTGAAGGATCTTTTCCGCTTTCCTTCGCGTCACATGCAACCCATCTGCCCCTCCTGCGCGTAGAGATGGTGCCGGCGTTCGCATCCGCGGCGCGGTACACAGAGGGAACTCGGGAGAAGAATCAGATGGTCTCAGGAACGGTGGGCAGAGGTACGGCGCTGGGCGCGGTGCTGTTGGCCCTCCTCGCAGTCCCCGTACAGGCCGGCACCGCCGCGGCCGCGGATCTGCCGACACCCGACGACGCCGGTCTGCAGGCGGTGTTGCACACGGCCCTGTCCCAGGGAGCCCCCGGTGCGATGGTGCGGGTCGACGACAACGGCACGGTCCACCGGCTGTCGGAGGGAGTCGCCGACCGGGCCACCGGGCGCGCGATCACCACGACCGACCGGTTCCGCGTCGGCAGCGTCACCAAGAGCTTCTCCGCCGTGGTCCTGCTGCAACTGGTGGACGAGGGCAAGCTCGACCTGGACGCTTCGGTGAACACCTATCTGCCCGGACTGCTGCCCGACGACCGGATCACGGTGCGCCAGGTGATGAGCCACCGCAGCGGGCTGTACGACTACACCAACGACATGTTCGCGCAGACGGTCCCGGGCTTCGAGTCCGTCCGCAACAAGGTCTTCAGCTACCAGGACCTGGTCACCCTGTCCCTCAAGCACGGGGTCACCAACGCACCGGGCGCGGCCTATTCGTACTCCAACACGAACTTCGTCGTCGCGGGCATGCTCATCGAGAAGCTCACCGGCCACGCCGTGGCCACGGAGTACCAGAACCGCATCTTCACGCCGCTGAACCTGACCGACACCTTCTACGTGCACCCCGACACCGTCATCCCGGGCACGCACGCCAACGGCTACCTCACGCCGGACGAGGCCGGTGGGGCCCTGGTCGACTCCACCGAACAGACGGTGTCCTGGGCGCAGAGCGCGGGCGCGGTCATCTCCAGCACGCGGGACCTGGACACGTTCTTCTCCGCGCTGATGAGCGGGCAGCTCATGTCCGCCGCGCAGCTCACGCAGATGCAGCAGTGGACGACGGTCAACAGCACCCAGGGGTACGGCCTCGGCCTGCGCCGCCGTGACCTGTCCTGCGGCATCTCGGTGTACGGGCACACGGGCACCGTGCAGGGCTACTACACGTACGCCTTCGCCTCGAAGGACGGCAAGCGCAGCGTCACCGCGCTCGCCAACACCTCGAACAACGTGAACGTGCTGAACACGATGGCCCGCACGCTGGAATCCGCGTTCTGCGGCAAGCCGACGACCGCGAAGCTGCGCAGCGCGACCTCCTCGGCGACCACCGTGGAGCGCCACGAGGACATCGCGCCGGGCATCGCCCGCGACTGACGCGCGAAGGTGCGGCCGGACCACCCGTCCGGCCGTACCCCTCCGCCGGGCAGGCCCCGGGACGGGCTCATGACTTCTTCAGGTCGGACCGGTAGGTCCGGTACAGGGCGCTGCCGTCGCCGCAGCGCCTCGGGGGCTCGCTGCACTTCTGGCAGGCGAGCAGGTGGTCGAAATACGCCCGGTAGCTGTGGGGGGCGAGCGTAGGGCGTTGCTGCGACATGACGTTCTCCCCGTGGACGGCGACCGCGACGCCCGTTATTGACCAATATTCAACAGCTTGATGAGCATAGGCGGAATGACCGGTCCCAGACCCGAGGTCGCCGGACCCTGGCCGAATCCCACGCACACACCCTGATACTGGTGGCATGGGATTCGCCGTCTTCATGACCCTGCCGGGACTGGTCATCCTGCTGACTCTAGCGGCCTTCGCGGACCAGCTGTTGCTGCGCGCCGGACGGGCCGGGCTTCTGCCGTGGCGGAACGGCGTGCGCCAGGGCCAGATATCCGCGACCGGCTTCGAGCAGTTGCACGCGAGTCTCTCACCGGGCAAGCACAACGAGCTCAAGGAGCGGCAGTCGGCCCTGGTGCTGCGGGACGACGAGGAGGACGGGGCACCCCCGCACCGTACGACGATCGACCTGGCGGGCGGGACTGCGATCGTGCGCAGGCCCCGCTCATGACCTTCGACGACCTCGTGGAGCGGGCCGCGGCGCTGGTGCGCCCCGGTCGGCGTGCGATTCTCGGGATCGCGGGAAGCCCTGGCGCGGGCAAGACGACGCTGGCCGAGCGTCTGGTCCGGGAGCTGAACGGCGAGGCGCCCGGCCGGGTCGCGCAGGTGCCGATGGACGGTTTCCATCTCGCGGACATCGAGCTGGACCGGCTGGGCCGCCGGGACCGCAAGGGCGCTCCGGACACCTTCGACGCGGCGGGGTACGCGGCGCTGTTGGGCAGGCTGCGTGACGAGGACGAGGACGACATCGTCTACGCGCCGGGCTTCGAGCGGACTCTGGAGCAGCCGATCGCGGGCGCCGTCCCGGTCTTCCGCAGCGCCCGTCTGATCATCACCGAGGGCAACTACCTCCTTCTGGGGGACGGGGCGTGGGCGCGCGTACGGTCACGGCTGGACGAGGTGTGGTTCTGCGAGCTCGACGAGGAAGAGCGTGTACGGCGTCTCGTCGCCCGCCACGAGGAGTTCGGCAAGGACCACGACACGGCAGTGGCCTGGGTGCTCGGCACGGACCAGCGCAACGCCGACCTGGTCGCCGCGACGCGGCACCGTGCCGACCTGGTGGTGGGCGCGGAGGTCACCGCCGCCGCAGTTCCAGCGCGGGTTCCCCTCGGTCATCACCCGCGGGATCCCCGATCAGTGCGGTGAACGCCTCGGTGCGGATCGTCAGGCCCGCCGGTGTGTCCGCGAAGGTGGGGGCGAGAGGGCCCGGGGAGCCGTAGCGCACGGCGAAGACGTGCAGGTCCCGCGGGGCGCCGGGAGCCGGTCCGGCTTCGAGTGCCGTGGAGGCGACGAGGTGGCGCCAGCCCTCGTCCGGGTTGCCGTAGCCGCGCGGGTCGGCGGCCAGGGCGAACGCCGCCAGCTCCTGGGTCGTCTCGGAGCGGGCGTCGAAGTGGTCCACGCCGTCCGCTCGTGGATGTGTCAGCGTGAGCGGGCCGGCAGAGGTCACGGCGGCCTCGGCGGTCCTGCGCACCCGGTCCCCGTCGTCGGTGGCGTACGGCAGTCCGGCGAGCAGGTACGGCGTCCCGTCGAGGCGTTCGACGGCGACCGTGCTCCACAGGCTCGTGCCGTCCGTGACGTACAGGGACCGGACATGGCGCAGGACGTGGTCGCGGCCGACGACCGGCTTGGTGACGAGCTTGGCGCTCAGGCCGTCGCTCTCCAGATCGCGCACCCGTACCTCGCCCATGGGGCGGCTCAGCAGGAAGCCGTCGACGACCGGACCGAAGCCGTGCTGGCGGTTGACCGCGGCGGGCAGGTAGTACGTGCCCGCCGCCTCGACCAGCGAAGGGGTCATCCGCTGGTCGAAGGCCACCGAGACCGTGCCCGCGCGCAGCTGATGCCGTGCGGGGTTCTTCGACGGCGTGCGGTGCCAGCGCGTGGCGTCCTGGATCTGCCAGACCAGCATGAACGCGAAGTGGCCGTCGACCGCGCCGTCCGGCCCGACCGCGTGCCGGCCCCAGCGGGTGTCGCCCCGATAGCGGCCGAGGTCGGCACCGATCCTGGCGCCGAAGTAGCGCAGTCCCAGGACGGACTCGAAACCGGAGTGCTGTTCGCTGTAGCGGGGGCCGCCGTTGTCGAAGCCGCCGTTCGGCAGCCGGGCGTCGATGTAGCGGGCGAGCGCGTCCCCGTCCTCGGCGAACATCTCCTCGCCGCTGATCCGATGGGCCTGGGCGAGGAAGGACAGGGAGATCGGGCCGTAGTTGTTGTCGTAGGCGCCGCCGTGCTCGGGCGGCAGCAGGGCGCCCCGGTCGAGGACGCGGTGGGCGCGGATCCTGTCGGTGTACAGGGCGAGCGCCCGCTCGCGGACCGGCTCCCCCTCCTCGGGTGGGAGGTGCCGTGCCAGCATCAGCCCGCCGGCCACACACCCGATCGCCTGGTTGCCGGCCTCCTGCGGGTTGAAGAAGGTGGCTTCGGTCAGCCAGCGCCAGTAGCCCTTCGCCAACTCGACGACCGCGGCCCGTTGTTCGTGGTCGACCAGGCCGTCCGAGAGGTCCAGGACGTTGACCGCCTGGAGCAGCGCCCACACCGTGCTGGGCCAGTCGCCGATCGGGTGCGCGCCCGGCGCCAGGACGTAACGGGCGTGCGGGAGGCCCGAGTCGCGGATCGTGAGGTTCGGGTAGCCGGGGTTGTCCTCGGTGTGGACGCGCTCGCCCAGATGGAAGGCGAGGCTGCGGCGGACCGCCTCAGGCAGCCGCGGGTCCCTGCCGCGCTGCCAGGCCAGGGCCAGCAGGGAGGTGACGCCGAGGGAGGTGTCGCCGATGTCGTCGGCGGCGTCGGGGTGTTCGAGGCTGCCCTCGGGGGTGAGGCGGGCCAGGGCCTGTTCGACGACGTCGGCGAGGACCGCGTCGTACGCCTCCTGGGTGTCCGGGAGGTGGTGCAGCGGGCCGCGCTGGTGGAGGAGGTGCACGGGTGGATCAGCCCTTCATGCCGGAGGTGGCCATGGCGTGGGTCGTCGGGGTCAGAAGACGGGTGCGGGGTGGCGGGCGCGGAGTGTGACGCTCAGTGTGTGAGAGCCGTGTCCACCGATGTAGACGCGGTTCCCGGTTGTCGCGTCGGTGCCGCCCGCCACGGTGTAGTCCTGCCCCGGGTCGTACCGCAGTACGTCGCTCAGGTCCGGCCCGGCGAGCGGTTCGCCTGCGTCGACGTCGACCTCGACCCGGATCTCGTCGTCACCGACCCGGTACGTCATCGGCGCGGTCGTCAGGCACCAGCGTCCGTCGCCGATCGGTACGGCGCCCTCCGGCACGCCGCCCGGCCGGAAGGTCAGTTCGAGGGCCCAGGGCACCCGTGGTCCGCTGATGTCGATCCGCAGGTCGGCACCGTCGTCCCTCAGGTCCGCCTCGACTCGGGTCGTGTGCGAGACCTCGTCCCGAGGCCGGTCCGGGAAGGCCATCGCGGCCGAGAAGCGTCCCTCGTCCGCCATCCGGTAGACGCCGTCGTCCCGCCTCCGGTCCGTCGGGAGCGGCTGATAGTAGGCGGCCGTGAGGGTTTCGGTGAGCAGGTAACGGTTGTCGGCGAGCCGTTGCATGCCGGCGGCGCGGAACGGGCCCAGGTCGAAGAATCCCCGTGAGAGGCGGACCGCGTCGAGGACGGCGTCGCCGGCGAACAGGCGCAGGAAGGTGGGATTGCAGGCCAGGCCCGAGCGGATGCGCCGGTGCTCGGGCACGTCCGAGCCGCCGTACAGGACGCTGTGCACGGTGGCGGAGGCACGCGAGGCAAGGCGCGCCGTGGTGATGTACCGGTCGCGGGGAAGGGGTTCCGGCGCCGGCGCCGGCAGCACGCGGCACAGGTCGGGGGTGAGAATGGTCTCGGCGAGCAGGTTGGGGTCGTCGACACCGCCGGCCGCCGCCCACCTCGTCGCCCGGCTGAAGTCGCCCCGGCCGGTACGGATCGCGAGCAGCCGGTAGTACGGCAGGTAGGGCGCCAGTGGGAACGGGTGGTTCTGGTCCTGCCGCCGCGAGTGGACGGTTTCCACCGTGCCGTCCGGTCTGATGAGGTCCAGGGTCGCGGCGAGGTTGCGTTCGACGGTGTCCCACAGGTCGGTGCGGCCGAGGACGTCGGCCAGGAGCAGCAGCGACGGGTTGGACACATGGGCCGCG
The DNA here is from genome assembly GCF_055638955.1 of Streptomyces sp. NPDC111507. Classification (NCBI taxonomy): domain Bacteria; kingdom Bacillati; phylum Actinomycetota; class Actinomycetes; order Kitasatosporales; family Streptomycetaceae; genus Streptomyces; species Streptomyces sp. NPDC111507. The sequence continues at coordinate 99,026 of NZ_JBVKBU010000005.1, forward strand.
TAGTTGGCGCTCCGCTCCGAGTACAGACCCTCCGCGTCGATGTCGACGCCCTCGGCGAGCCACGCGTCGACGCGGTCGAGCAGCCGACTGTCCGGGAACGACCGGTGCAGCCGGGCCAGCGCCGCGCACAGCTCCCAGCGGTGGTTCGGGGTGTGCACCCCACCGGTCAGGAGACCGCCGGAGGCGGCGCCGGCGATCTCGGCGAGCGCGGCCGTGACGTCGCGCAGTTCCGGCCCCGCGCCCGCGGCGAGGACGTGCGCGTCGCACACGTCGTTGACGGTGAACGCGGAGTCCGGCGGTGACTGCACGTTGTCACCGCCGGCGAAGAGGCCGGTGCTGGTCTGCGCGGCCCGGAGGGCACCGAGGTGGGCCATCGCGGCGGCGACGGCCCGCCCGCTGCCGTGCAGTGCCGAGTCCGTGGAACGGTACGCCGCGACCAGAGTCTTCACCCGGCGTGCCAGAGCGCGGTGGGTCACACCGGCGGCTTCCTCGTCGGGGCCGGCCGCCAGCGGGGCGGCCAGCCGGTCGGCTGCGCCGGCCACCGCGCGGACGAACTCGTGGTCGAGCGGGGCGGACACGGTCAGTCCTTCAGGCCGGCATTGATGTCGGCGCCCATGACGTAGCGCTGGAAGACCAGGAAGATGGCGATCAGCGGGATCATGGAGATGACCGATGCGCCGAGCAGTACCGACCAGTTGATGTTCTGAGCGCCGACGATGCTCTGGATGCCGATCTGCACGGTGAACTTGTTGGGGTCGTTCAGCATCAGAAGCGGCCAGATGTAGTCGTTCCACCGCCACTGGAAGGACAGGATGGCGAGGGTCAGCATGATGGGCCGGGAGAGCGGCACCATGATCCGCAGGAAGATCGACAGTTCGCGGGCGCCGTCGATGCGTGCGGCTTCCACGAGTTCGTCGGGAACCGTCAGGAAGAACTGGCGGAACATGAAGCATCCGGTGGCGGTGAGCACGGCCGGGAGGATGATGCCGGCAAACGAGTTGTAGAGGCCGAGGTTGCGGACCACCAGGAATTCCGGGGCGAGCATGACCTCGGACGGCAGCATCGTGGTGGCCAGGATGCAGATGAAGAAGACTTTGAGCCACTTGTTGTCGTACTTGGCCAGCGCGTACCCGGTGCAGCAGCTGACTCCCACCGTGAGGATCGTCGTGATCACGCACACGATGGCCGTGTTGATGAAGTACTGGGAGAAGTTGGCACTGCGCCACGCGGTCAGGTAACCCGACAGCGTGGGGTTGTGCGGAACCAGCGTCAGCGGATAGGAGAACAGGTCGCTGGCCGGCTTGAGGGAGCTGAGGATGAACCACAGCACCGGCAGCCCGTAGAGGCACGCCAGGATCCACAGCAGTGTCGTCGCGGGTACCGCCCGCCGGAACCCGCCACCGCCTGCGCCGCGGGGCCGCTTCTTGGAGACGGGCCGTCCGGGATCGGAGTCGACCGGGCGTGGCATGTCTGTGGTTGTCATCGGTTCTCCACCCGCCGGTTGACGATCAGCTGGATGATCGCGACGGCCATCAGGATGAGCATGAGCACGAATGACGCGGCGCTCGCGTAGCCGATCTGGCCCCGTTTGAAACCGGTCTCATAGATGTACTGGACAAGCAGGTTGTTCGACGTGCCGGGTCCGCCGTTGTTGAGGGCGACGAACACCGGGTATTCCTTCATCGCGTTGATCGTGTTGAGCAGGATGACGATGAACGAGGTGGGCGCGATGCTCGGCAGCGTGATGCTGATGAACTGGCGCCATGGGCCGGCGCCGTCGAGCGAGGCCGCCTCGTAGTACGACACCGGTACGTTCTTGATCGCCGCGATGAACAGCAGCATCGAGAAACCCGTCCAGGCCCAGGATGCCGCCATCACCACCACGATCAACGACAGGTCCGCGTTCGACTGCCACGGAACGGCACTTCCGCCGAGCTTCTCGATGACGTAGTTGACCAGCCCGAAGTTCTCACCGAACAGCCACCGCCACAGGACACCCACGACGATGGGCGACAGAAGCCATGGGATGAAGAAGATGACGCGGGCGACCGACGCGCCCTTCGCGTGCTTGCTCACCAGCAGGTTGGCGGTGAGCAGCGAGACCGCGAAGTTCAACGGTACGAAGAGCACGGCGTACAGCAGCGTCCGGCTCAGCGCGTCGTAGAAGGTGGAGTCCCCGAACAGGTGGTGGTAGTTGTCCAGTCCGATGAACTGGAACGCCCCCACACCCGTGTAGTTCGTGAAGGAGTAGAGGAGCCCGATCACCGCCGGCCAGACGAAGAACAGCGCGAAGAGCACGACATTGGCCGCGATGAGGACGAGCGGCGCAAGGGTGTACTTACTGCGTCTCCTGGGCGGGCTCGCGGACACGTCCGAGGCGCGTTTTGTCATCTTCCTGACTCCGTGCTGGTGGAATGGATTCCTGTGGGCTCACGCCATGGGCCCGGCATTGGCTGGGCGCCCAGGCCGGGCGGCGGTGTCTCGACCCCGCCGCCCGGCCCTCTGGCCTACGATCCGCTGCCGACCTGCTGGTTGTAGCCGGCCACGATGTTCTCCAGGGCCTTGTCGGCCGACTGCTGGCCGTTGATCGCCTTGCCGAGCTCCGTCTTGGTCGGGTCCTCGGTGAGGCTCTTGCCCTTCAGCACCCAGTTCGTCTGCGCGCCGTTGAAGTAACCCGAGATCGGGGCGTAGAGCGGGATCTCCTCGTTGTACAGCTTGAACGCCGCCTGCGCCGCGTCGGAGGTGAAGGGGTACTTCGGGGTCAGGCCGCTCTCGACCGGCAGGAACCCGGACGCCTCACACAGCGCCTGGTAGTGGGCCGGCTCGTACAGCCAGGACAGGAACTTCGTCGCGGCCTTGGCCGCGTCACCGTTGTTGTTGAAGCCCACCGTCATGCCGCCGCTGTTGACGTCGCTGGCCTGCACCGGCTGGGCGGGAGTCGGGACGCTCGCCCACTCGAACTTCTTGATGCTCTCCGCGAAGGCGGGAACCTGCCACACGCCGGACCAGTAGGCGACCACGTCACCGCTCTGGAACATGGCCGACGGGTCGGCGCCGCTGGTCCACACCGACTTCGGCATGGTCTTGTCGTCGTTCAGTCCGACGAAGTAGTTCACGGCCTTCTTGGTCGCCGCGTCCACCGAGAACTTGCCGGAGGAGTCCGCGTGGACGTACTGCCCGCCCATCTCGTACACCATGGCGCGCAGCCGGGACGGCGACTGGTCGAACGTCAGGGAGTACTTGGCGCCGGTCTTCTCCCGGACCTTGTTCGCCGCGGCGATGAAGTCGGTCCAGGTCCAGGTCTTCGAGGGCGAGGTCGGGACGTCGACCCCGGCCTTCTTGAACAGCGTCTCGTTGATGAACAGGCCGGACGCGGTGACGTCCGAGGGGATGGACAGCACCTTCCCGGACGAGTCCTTGGCGAGGAAGTTGGCGTTGATCTTGTTGGTCTTGTTGTTGGCGATGGAGCTGAGGTCGATCAGCTTGCTCGACCAGATCGGGTCCAGCGCCGGCACGGCCGCCACGTCGGGCAGGGAATTCGCCTGCGCGGCGTTGTGCAGCTTCGTCGCGTAGCCGTCGTAGGGGATGTTGACGAGCTTGACGTTGACGCCGGTTTCCTTCTTGTACTCCGCGACCATCTTCTTCCAGCCCGCGTCCTGCCCCGGAACCGTGGAGATCCAGAACGTCAGGGACTTCGCGTTCCCGCCCGAGCCGGACCCCGACCCGCAGGCGGAGAGCAGCAGGGCTCCTGCCGTGGCCACGGCAGCGAGAGGAACCAGGCGGCGCATGCCGCCGCGGCCGAGTCGGCGAGAGTGCCGCACACCCACAGTGGTCATCTTCAATCCCTTTTCGTCGTAGCGGAAGAAGCACGGCGCCAGCCGAGGCGGCACGGGTGCATTTTGCGGGGGATTTCGCTTTCCGGGGGCACGGCCTCGCCCGGCCGTGTCGCCTTGACGGGTGGGGTCCCCGGCCATGAAGGCCGACGTCGCACAAGCACGCCCTCGTGCGGCTGCCGTACTTCGCGTACGGGCTGAAGGCTCACCCGGAGTCGGCGTCCCGGCCGACTTAGAAAGCGCTTGTCCGGACATTGGCAGACCGATAAGGAAGCCGTCAATCCTTCATCTGCGCGCCTTCGGTCACGGTTTGGACTCCCTTGGCCACCGCGAGCCGGGCGGCACCCACCACGGTACCGAGATCGCCGATCTGGCTGCTGACCACCTCGGTGGGCCAGCTGAGCCGGCCCAGTTCGGCCCGTACCCCGGGCAGGAGCTGGGGATCCGCGCCGGTGCTGCCGCCGAGGACGATCAGTCCCGGATCCAGTACGGCTGCCACCGCGGCGGCCAGCCGGCCCACGTCGGCGGCGTGCCGGGCGACGAGCCCACGGGCGGGTTCCCGACCCGCCGCGGCCAGCGCGAAGAGCCGCTCGACGGTACGGGGGCGGGGGCCGTCGGTATCCCGCCAGGCCTCGGCGGCCCGGCGCAGCAGGGCGTGCGAGCCGACGTAGGCCTCCAGGGCCTCCTGACGGGGCTCCCGGTCGTCGTCCCAGGGATACGGCAGCCGGGCCAGCTCACCGGCCGCGCCATTCGCCCCGCGCAGCACCTGGCCGCCGATGACGATGCCGAGACCGACACCGACACCGATCCGCAGATAGCCGAAGGTACGACGGCCCCGGGCGGCGCCCTCATGCAGTTCGGCGAGGGCCGCGCAGTTGACGTTGTTCTCCAGGTGGACCGGCACGCCCGCCGGCAGCGCGACGGACACGGCGTCGAAGGCGGGCCCGGCCTTGGCGGTCGCCGGGCGCATGCCGGTGCCCGCGCGGTCGGGCTCGGTGACGTCACCGACGGCGACCACGATGGCCCGCAGCGGGGCGCCGGCGGGCAGCGCGGCCAGCGCCTCGCGCACGGCGTCGGGGGCCCTGGTCCGGGGGGTGGTTGCCTCGGCGAGCAGGGTGCCGTCCAGGGCGCAGCCGCGCACCCGGGTGCGGGCCGGGCCGAGGTCCACGGCGAGGACCGAGCCGGAGGCGGGCCCGAGCCCGTAGACGGCGGCCGAGCGGCCGGTACCGCTGGACGCGGTGCCGGAACAGGCGGCCAGCCGGGCGCTCTCCAGTTCCGCGACGGCGGCGGAGACCGTCGGCTTGGACAGGCCCGCGAGGCTCGCGAGCTGCGGCCGGGTGGCACGGCCGGCCTCGGCCAGCACGGCGAACACCGCACCGGCGCTCTCGGTGAGGCGGGGAGCCTCAGCCACGACGTGTTCCACAGTTCCCCCATGGGTCAGGGGCCGCACTCCCCGGGTGACGGGATGCGGCGATGCGATGCCCTCGTGCCGCGCGGTCCCGCCCTGCGGCGGCGTCCCGTTGATCGACTGCGTGACAACTCTTGACGCACTGTACTTAGTTAGTTAACTTCCTAACTAAGTCCACGGTACTCGCCTGCCGTGCTCCGCAAGAAGCCCGTCCCGGGGCTTCCCGACTTGTTCGGCTCCCGCAACCTCGGTTCTGCCAGATACGGTTCGCCCGCCGTCCCGGCACAGTGCCATGCTCTTCGGCGCTCTTCGCCCAGACGACGAAAGAGGATCCGTGCAGGACCTTTCTTCCTCCCCGCTCCTGGTCGGTATCGACGTGGGTGGCACCAAGACCCATCTGCGCGCGCTCGTCGGCGCGGACCCGGTCGCCGATCACGTCCGGCCGAGCAGCGGCTGGCGGCCGCACGAACCGGCCGCCGCCGCCCGCTGGCTCACGGCACTGGTCCACGAGGCCCTGCCCGTCGGCACCCGCCCAGCCGCACTGGCCGTCGGCGGACACGCCTGTGAGACCCCCCGCCAGTGCGCCGGCATCGCCGCCGCGCTGCGAGAGGTCCTCGACATGCCCGTCCTGGTGGTGGGCGACGCCGAACTCCTCGTTCCCGCCGCAGGGCTGGACAAGGGTGTCGGTCTCGTGGCCGGCACCGGTTCGGTGGCGGTGGGGCGACTGGCCGACGGCAGCCCCGTTCAGGTCGGCGGCTGGGGCGCGGCGCTCGGTGACGAGGGCGGCTCCGCCGGTCTCGTACGGGAAGCGGCGCGCGCCGTGTGGGCGGCGCACGACCGTGGTGAAGCCCCGGACGAACTCGCCCAGGGGCTCATCACGGCGTTCGGGGTGAGCGAGGTGCCCGCCCTGGGCGCCGCGCTGGAGAGTGCCACGGACGTGTCGGCCGAGTGGGGTCGGCACGCGCCCGTCGTGTTCGCGGCCGCCGAGCGGGGTTCCCTGATCGCGCGGTCAGTGATCGCGGACGGGGGCCGGTCCCTCGCCGCGCTCGTCGTGCGGCTCGCCGAGCGCGGGGTCGCCGTCGACGACGTGGTGGTCGCCGGCGGCACTGTGCTCTCCCAACCCGCCCTGTACACCTCCTTCACGACATCACTCGCCAAGTCCCTACCCGGGGCACGACCCAGGCCACTGCGGGCGGCGCCCGTCGAGGGGGCGTTGGCGTTGGCGCATGCCCTCATGTGAGGGGACGGGGTGGCGCGACGCTCGCGGGGCGACCGCCGCCCCGCGGGCCAGCATGCGTTGCCGCGGTGCGGGCGCCTGACAAGTAACGTGCGCTGGAGGCGCGTTCGCCCGCACAGCGGGTGCACAGGGTCGGCGCATTCGTCCGTACGACACTTTGCCGCCCCCCACGCTTCGCAAGCGTGACATGAATCGGCCGTAGATCTTCGCTCGTATGACTCGTCCTCACCACAGGGGCACAGTCGCTTCACGACTTCACCCGGCTGTCGGAGGACCCAATCCACTCAGGAGAGGCACATCCATGCCGTCATCAGCCGGGCAGCAGTCCACCCCTTCGGCCCCCGTCCGTGAACGCGCCCTGAACCGACGGGTGTTCCTGCGCAACTCGCTCGGCGCCTCGGCGGGGCTGCTGGCCGCTCCGACCGTCGTCACCTGGCTCGCCGCCGCGGACGCGAAGGCCGCGACGCGCCCCGCCGCCTTCGTGGACGACTACACCACCAACGTCCTCGCCAACCTGACGCCCGAGACCAACGCGGTGGTCCGGATCCTCGGCGGCATGAGCAAGGTGTGGAAGACCGGCGGTGCCTGGAACACGGGCACGCCGCTCATGCCCGAGGTGCTGCGCGCCAACATGCGTTACTGCGCCCACATCACGCACGCCCGCACCGACGTACAGGCGAAGGAGGCGTTCATCTACGACCGGCAGCACCAGAGTTACGCGATGATCGCCGCACTGGGCCCGCTGGCCGACCTGTACAAGACGGGTGCCAAGGCGGTCACCTCCATCACCAGCGCTCCTGACGGCACTCCTGCCGGCAAGATCAACGACGCGGTGCCGGCCGACGCTCCGGCGGGCTCCGCGCAGGGCGCCGGTTCGCACGACTCGGCGCTCGGCAAGGTCGCCGAGCTGGTGGACACGGTGCGCGGCCCGTACGCCTCGGGCAACCCTGGCAAGTACGCCTTCCAGTACCCGCGTCCGTGGCGTATGAACGAGAACAGCGAGGTCGTCGACACGGGGAAGGTCGACGCCCTCGGCTTCCCGGTCTACGACTCCGAGGTGATCGTCGCTTCGCAGCTGCTGTGGCAGCGCGGCACGACCGCGGTCGACGACGGCGGCTTCCCCAGCGGCCACACCAATGCCTTCCACCTGGCGGGGCTGGCGTACGCGTACGCGGTGCCCGAGCGCTTCCAGGAGCTGGTGGCGCGCGCCTACGAGCTGAGCCACACCCGGATCATGGCGGGCATGCACTCCACCGTCGACGTCATCGGCGGCCGGATCATGGCCACGGCCCTGGCCGCCGCCACGCTGGCCGACCCGGCCAACGCCGCCCTCAAGGCAGCGGCACGCGCCCAGGCTTCCGCGTACTTCCAGCAGCAGACCGGTTCGACGGCGGACACCCTGTACGCCTACGCGCACTCCGCGAGCGCCGCCACCGACCCGTACGCCGACCGGGCCGCCAACGCCCGCGCGCTCACGCCCCGGCTGACGTACGTCCTCACCCGGCACGGCCGCTCCGAGGGCATGACCGTGCCCAAGGGCGCCGAGGTCCTGCTGGAGACGCGGCTGCCCTACCTCGACGCCGCCCAGCGCCGCGAGGTGCTCCGCACGACCGCCCTGCCCTCCGGGTACGTGCTCCTCGACGGCTTCGAGCAGTGGGGCCGGCTCAACCTGTTCGCTGCGGCGGACGGGTACGGGGCCTTCGAATCCGACGTGAACGTCACCATGAACGCCGCGGACGGGGGCTTCAGCGCGGCCGACACCTGGCGCAACGACATCTCCGGGTGCGGCCGACTGGTCAAGCGCGGCACCGGTGCGCTGACCCTGACGGGCCACAACGCCCACACGGGCGGCACCGTGCTGGAGGAGGGCGTGCTGACGGCCGGTTCGTCGGGTGCGCTGGGGTGCGGCGACGTGCGGGTGGACGGCGGGACCCTGCGGGTGAGTGCGGCGTCGTCCCCGCGCGTGCGCGGCAGCTACACGCAGGCGTCCGGCGCGAGCCTGGAGGCGACGCTCCGTGCCGGCCGCGTGCCCGCGCTGACGGTGGAGCGACGGGTGGTACTGAGCCGGGACAGCGCGCTCACGCTGCGGCTGGACGCCGACCACCCGCCGGTCCACGGCACCACCGTCCCGGTGCTCAGGACGTCGTCGCTGCGAGGCCAGTTCGCCCGTATCACGGTCCAGGCGGACGGATACCGGGCCGTGCCCGTGTACTCGGTGGACGGGCTGTCCGTACGACTCGTACAGCGCTGATCCCCGCCCTGGGGACGAGCTGAGTGACAGGACCCGTGGACCGTGCGTGAACGGTCCACGGGTCCTCTTCATTCCGTGCGCCTTGTTCCGTGCGCCTTCGTTCCCGTGCGTCCTCGTTCCCGTGCCTCCTCGTTCCCGTGCCCTTTCGGCCCCGTGCGCCGCGTCCGATTTCCGCCAGCCAAGGCGGCGGTCATGGCGCAGAGTGGACAGCGGAGACACACTTCGAAAGGACACGACCGATGCCGGTGTACACAACGATCGACAGCCCTCTGGGCGAGCTGCTGCTGGTGGGCGAGGAGTCGGTCACCGCGAAGGGCGGCACGGCGCTGGTCTCGCTGTCCATGCCCGGCCAGAAGTCCGCAACCGTCGTCCGGGACGGCTGGACCAGGGACGAGAAGGCGTTCACCGAGATCGTCTCGCAGCTGCGCGCGTACTTCGACGGGGCGCTGACCGACTTCGACATCGAATACGTGAGCGGCGCGGGCAGCGACTTCCAGCAGCGGGTGTGGAAGGCGGTGGAGACCGTCCCGTACGGCACGACCGTCAGCTACGGAGAGATCGCCGCGCGGATCGGCGCGTCGAGGGCCGCCGTGCGCGCCGTGGGCACGGCGATCGGCGCGAACCCGCTGCTGCTCGTGCGCCCCTGCCATCGCGTGATCGGCGCCAGTGGCTCCCTCACGGGGTACGCCGCCGGTCTGGAGCGCAAGCAGCAGCTCCTTGACCTGGAGCACGCAGGTCCGGCCACCTGAGGATCGCCACCATCATGAACATGCTCGACACCACCCACCTGGCGGGTCCGGTCGCCGACCGCGTCGCGGCCGACGACTGGACCGCACTGACCGACGAGCTGAACGAGCACGGACACGCACTGACCGCTCGGCTGCTGACCCCCGACGAATGCCACGGAATCAGGGCGCTCTACGACGAGACCGACCGCTTCCGCACCACCGTCGACATGGCCCGCCACCGCTTCGGTTCCGGCCAGTACCGCTACTTCACCCATGAACTGCCCGATCCGATAAGGGAGTTGCGCGAGGCGTTCTATCCGCGGCTGCTGCCCGTCGCCCGGGACTGGGCCGACAAGCTCCGGCAGCCCGCACCCTGGCCCGAGGACCTGGAGGAGTGGCTGGCGATGTGCCACGCGGCCGGGCAGGCCAAGTCCGCTCAGATCCTGCTGCGTTACGGGCCCGGCGACTGGAACGCGCTGCACCGCGATGTGTTCGGCGCGATGATGTTCCCGCTCCAGGTCGTCATCGGCCTCGACGCACCCGGAGTCGACTTCACCGGCGGCGAGTTCATCATGACCGAGCAGCGGCCCCGGGCGCAGTCGCGTGGATCGTCCACGACCCTCCCGCAGGGGCACGGGCTGATCTTCACCACCCGCGACCGGCCCGTCGCCTCCCGGCGCGGCTGGTCGACCGGACCGATGCGGCACGGCGTGAGCACCGTCCGTTCCGGGCGGCGTCACACACTGGGCCTGGTCTTCCACGACGCCGCGTGACCTCCGCACCGAAGCGGCGGTGGCGGGTGACCGGGCCGGCACCCGGCGAGAGGCACGCTTTCGGCGAGCCCACTGCGCACGGCGTGATGTTCAGCCGATGGCCGTCCCGCGAAAAAACGCGGTGGTGTCCCACCGAGCCCGCTGGTTAGGGTCGCCGGATGAGCACACGTACCTTCCGCGTCACCGTCCGCGGCGTCTTCGACGGGCTCGGCGCGGAGCAACGCGCCGAGCTCCTGGCCCGCGCGTCCGAGCACGACGTGCTGCGCGCCGCCTTCACCCCCGAGGGGCACCTCAGCTACGACCTCGCGGCCCGGCCCGCCTTCACGTTCCGGTTCCTGGACTCGGGAGAGGCGGAGGAGGACATCCTGGAGGCGACCGAGCGCGCCGAGGCCGCCGCGCGGGCGTGGCTGACCGAGCGCGGCTACGGATACAAGAACCTCAGGTCGAAGGCCGAGGACCTGTCCCAGGCCCCACTCGGCAAACGGCAGCGCCGCGCCGCCGCGCACGGCTCCTAGGGCGCGTTCGGCCGAACTTCGACGCGCCCTGTGACCACGGGGCCGGATTTGCCGAACCGGCAACAGGCTTGGCTCGCGCCACACCGACCGCCGCATGATCGTCGGTAGTACCGGAGGCCGCACGACGAACGGGCCGCTCCGGCCCCTTCACCGCACCGGCCACGCGTCGAGCCCCCTGGGAGGATTCGTGCCGCAGCCGTCCACAACAGACCGCGTCCATCGTCTTGTCCCCTCGCCCGCCGGGCGGATACACCTGGTGGAGCAGGGGACGGGCCCCCTGGTCCTGCTCGTCCACGGTTTTCCGGAGTCCTGGTACTCCTGGCGCCACCAGCTTCCGGCACTCGCCGCGGCCGGCTACCGGGCGGTCGCCGTCGACGTCCGCGGCTACGGCCGCTCCTCCAGGCCCGAGGCGCCCACCGCGTACCGGATCCTCGAGCTGGTGGAGGACAACGTCGCGGTGGTGAAAGCCCTGGGTGAGGAGTCCGCGATCGTCGTCGGGCACGACTGGGGTGCGAACATCGCCGCCGTCTCCGCCCTCGTCCGCCCCGACGTGTTCCGCGCGGTCGGACTGCTCAGCGTGCCCTACGCCCCGCGCGGCGGCCCGCGCCCCAGTGAGATCTTCCCGCAGATGGGCGGGGACGAGGAGTTCTACGTCTCCTACTTCCAGGAGGCCGGCCGGGCCGAGGCCGAGATCGAGCCCGACGTCCGCGGCTGGCTCGCGGGTCTGTACGCGGCGCTGTCCGCCGACACCATGCCCGCACCCGGCGCGCCGGACCCGCACTTCGTGAGCCCCGGCGGCGCGCAGCGCGACCGCTTTCCCACGGGGCGGCTCCCCCACTGGCTCGACGAGCACGACCTCGATCTCTACGCCGGAGAGTTCGAGCGGACCGGAATGACGGGGGCCCTGAACCGCTACCGGAACATGGACCGGGACTGGGAGGACCTGGCCGACCACGACGGTGCGCCCCTCACCCAGCCCTCGCTGTTCATCGGGGGCGGTCGGGACGCGTCCACCACCTGGCTGGCCGACGCGATCGCGGCCTACCCCACCACCCTGCCGGGTCTGCTCTCCTCCCACCTCCTCGACGACTGCGGCCACTGGATCCAGCAGGAACGGCCCGAGGACGTCAACCGCATCCTGATCGACTGGCTCGCCCGGGTCACGAGCGACAAGTGACGCTCCCCACCGGGGCAATCCCTCGATCGGGTGACTCACCTCGGGCGAGTGGATCGAACGCCACATCACGACCGCATCACCCAACGCCCCCTAGGTCCAGCACGACCACTCGAACCTTCGTCTGAGGATTCGCCCTCCTACACCCGTGACGGCTTCTTGATCAGGTGCGTTCTTGAGGCACCCACTCATCGTCGTCACCGTAGGAGGAACCGTGAATCCCATCCCCGCTCCCGCCCTTGCCCAGCCCGCTTTCGAACAGCCCGCCACCGCGCCCCGGACCGCGGTGACGCCCACCGTGCACGGTGTTGACGCCGTGGCCGTCTCCGTCGCGGATACCTCAGGCAGGGCACCGAGGTGGGGGGCATGACCGACTCGAATCCACTGACAGGCTCGAAGACGCTTCCCGACGCCGTGCACGCGTGGGCCGAGAGCGTCCTCGGCCCTCTCACCGTCGTACGCGATGCCTCACACCCCCGGCCCGGGTCCCAGGTGTGGGAAGTGACCCACCAGCGCGATGGCGCCCGTCATTTCGTGAAGATCTCGCCCACACCGAAGTTCTTCGCCCGCGAGACCCGGGCCTATCGGCAGACCGCTCCCGCCTTGGGGCGGGGATCGGTGCCCCGGCTCGTGGAGACGAACCCCCAGTGGCAGGCACTGCTTCTGACCGCCGTGCCCGGGCAGGGAGTGACGTCGCTCCCGCTCACTCCGGCGCGGCAGCGCGCCGTACACCGGCAGGCCGGTGTCTGGCTGAGCCGCTTCCACGGCGGCCCGCGCGATCTCAGCCCCCAGGACCACGCCGAAGCGGTGGCCGAGGTGGCCCGTGCGGTCCACAGCGCCGAACGGCACCTGGACAGTGCCGAAGGACTGATCGGCGAGCGCGAACGGGAGACCGTACGCCGCCACGCCGCCGAGCTGACGCGGCTGGACCCGCTGCCCCACGGCTACGTGCACGGCGACTTCCAGGAACGCAATTGGCTGTTCGACACCGGGCCCGGCACGCTGGCGGTGGTCGATCTGGAGCGGGCCCGGCCGCATGCCGTGGTCTTCGACATCGTCCGCCTCGCCTGCGGCCCGTGGGTGGGCCGGCCCGACCTGCGCGCCGCGTTCTTCGAGGGCTACGGCCGCGAGCTCACCGACAAGGAGCAGCGCTCCCTGCGGTGCCTGGCCGCGCTCGACGCCGTGAGCGCCATCTCCTGGGGTGTCCCCCACCACGATCCCGAGATCGTCGCCCGCGGCCGCGCGACCCTGGCCCGGCTGGAACGGGGGGATGCCGCGTGAGCGAGCCCCCTCCAGGTAACGGCCCCGAGCGGAGAGGTGAGGTGGCGAGTGCGCCGAGCGCGGTGTCGCTAAGCGGGTCGGGTGAAGTCCGCTGCGGTTCGGCAGCGCCCTGAAGGGGCGCGGGAAACCGCGCGACCGGCCACGAGGGCGCCACAGACGATCGACGGCACATCCCGGCACTTCCAGCGGAGCGCTCAGGTGCGGGTCGATGCCCTGACGTTCAGTGCGACGGGCAGGGTGCGCACGGTTCCTGGTGGCGTCCGGCCGGCCAGGATCTCGCAGAGTAGGCGGGCGCATTCGGATCCCATCGAGCGGGGGCGCAGGTCGATCGCGGTGATCGCCGGCTCCGCCGTGCGCATCGCCGAGCAGTCCACGCAGGACGCCAGCAGCAGGTCCCCGCCCACCGTGCGGCCCGCCGCGCGCAGTTCGGGCAGCACGGCCGCGGCGGCGCCGTCGGGAGCGCACACGACGGCGTCGGTCCCGGGTTCCTGTGCGAGCAGGTCCCGCGCGATACCTCGCAGTACCTCGGGGGTGGCACCGACGGGCGCCTTGCGCAGGACGAGGGGTATGCCGTGGTCCGCGCACCAACGGGCGTGGGTCCGTTGGAGGGTGAGGGACCAGTCGGAGGTGGCCTCGGAGGCGATGAGCGCGGGCCGCCGGGCGCCGGAGTCGCGCAGATGGCCGAGCAGTTCGGTCATCGACGCCTCGTGGTCGGAACGGACCACCCCGGTCGGCTGCGGGTCACCGGCGTACCGCTCGGCCGTCACGACCGGCAGCCCGGTGTTCATCAGGTGCCGGACCACCGGGTCCTCGGGGGCCGGGTCGCACAGCACCAGCCCGTCCACCTGGGGCGGCGCCGTACCGTGCTGCGGCAGATGACCCGAGGACAGCAGGGTGACGTTCAGACCCGCGCCCGCGGCACGCTCGGCCACTCCGAACACGAACGCCATGGAGTACTCGGCGCTGGTCAGGAACTCCGGGAAGTAGAGCGCGACGGTGTCCGTGACGGAGGTGCGCAGGCTGCGGGCGCTGCGGTTGGGCGCGTAGCCCAGCCGCCGGGCCGCCTCCAGCACGGCCTCGCGGGTCGGTCCCGACACCCGGCCGTGACCGCGCAGGGCGTCCGAGGCCGTGGTCTTGGAGACCGCGGCCGCACGTGCCACGTCGGCGATCGTGGGCGGGGTGCCGGAGCGGGGCGAGGGCACGGCCGCGGATCCGGGGGTCGGCATCTCCCGTGTCACCAGCCGTGCGTCAGCACGTCGTCCAGCGCGTCGGCGAACACGTCGGCGCTCCGCCGGGTCAGACACAGCGGCGGCTTGATCTTCAGCACGCACTGCCGGTCCGAGGTCGGCTGGACGATCACGCCGAGTTCCCGCAGCCGGTCGCAGATCGCGGCCGTCTCCTCGGTCGCCGGTTCCAGGCTCTCGCGGTCCCGGACGAACTCGACGCCCAGATACAGCCCCGAGCCGTGCACCGCGCCGATCAGCGCGTGCCGCTCGGCCAGTTCGAGGAGCCGGTCCTTCAGGTAGGTGCCGATCTCACGGGCGTTGGTCTGAAGGTCCTCGTCGCGCAGTGCGTCCAGGACGGTGAGCCCGACCACCGAACTGACCGGGCTGCCGCCCGCGGAGGAGAAGAAGTAGCCCTGCGTACGGTAGGCGTCGGCGATCTCGCGTCGGGTGATCACCGCGCCCAGCGGATGCCCGTTGCCCATCGCCTTGGCGACGGTGACGATGTCCGGCACCACACCCTGCTGTTCGAATCCCCAGAAGTGCGAGCCGAGCCGGCCGTAACCGACCTGGACCTCGTCGGCGACGCACAGGCCGCCGACGTCGCGGGTGGCCTCGTACACCTGCCGGAGATATCCGTCGGGGAGGGCCATGCCGCCCGCGTTGCCGTAGTACGGCTCGCACACGAAGGCGGCCAAGGGGTGCCCCTGGGCGGCCAGTTCGCGGATCCTGGCGGCGGCTTCGGGGGCGTACCGCCGCGACTGCGGTCCCCGGTGGCGGCCCCGGTAGGAGTTGGGCGCCGCGACGGTGTGCACCCACGGCGGTCGTGAGGCGAGCGCGTTCGGGTTGTCGGCGATCGAGGTCGACACCGCGTCGCTCGCGTAGGTCCAGCCGTGGTACGCCTCCTCCACCGCGACCACGTCCCGTCGTCCGGTCGCCGCCCAGGCGAGCCGGAGCGCGAGGTCCACGGCCTCGGAACCGCTGTTGACCAGGAACACGGTGTCCAGCTCGGCCGGGAGGAGTCCGGTGAGTCGCTCGGAGAACTCGACCACCGAGGCGTAGTGGAAACGGGAGTTGGTGTTCAGCCGCTGCCACTGCCGATGCACGGCTTCACCGAGCCCGGGGTGGCCGTGGCCGATGATGGTCACGTTGTTCAGCATGTCGAGGTAGCCGCGGCCCCGGGTGTCCACCAGGTGGTGCCGCCAGCCGCGTTCGATCTGGGGCGGCGTCTCGAAGTAGTGCTCCTGGACGGTGGCGAAGGAGTGCTCACGCCGCTCCAGCAACTCCGCTTCCGTGATGGCCTGTTGGGCGTCACGGGCGGAGAACGGCGCGTCGTCGGGAGCGGAGGACGGCGCGTCAGGGGCGTCAGGGGCGAGGAGGCGGGTCGGGTCGGGGCACACCTCCAGCCATCCGGCGGCCAGTTCCGGCGGCGCGAACCGTGGCGGTCGGCCCCCGGTGGCGCACGGCCGGAAGAGTTGGACGCGCAGCACCCGTACGCCCTCGCGGGCGGCCACCGTCCCGAGCTGCTGCCCGGAGTCCACGGGGCCCGGCTGGACCTCCGCGTCGACTCCGTCCAGCAGCAGGTCCAGGCCTCCGGTGTGCAGCGTCACGCCGGTGTCGCCGTGCCGGGTGACTGTGCCCGCCCAGGGTGCCCGTATCTCCGCCGGACCGCCGAGGTGGAGCTCCACGCCGAGTGCGCAGGTCGCGGCGGGGACGGAGTCGTCGACGGTGGTGCGGGTCAGCCGGAATTCACCGTGCCGGGTCCGTGCCGCCGTGTGTCCGGCCGTCAGGGCGGCCCGGGCCAGGGAGGTTTCGGCGTCGGGCGCCAGCCAGCGTCCCGTGTGCAGCTCCTCGCTCGACACGGACAGGTCGAGGCTCGCCACGTCGTCCGGCAGGCCAGGCAGCAGCGTATGTTCGGCCACCGGCAGGAGCTGCGCCGACGGGCGGCCGAGGGCATACCGCAGCTGGGCCGTCATCACCTCGGCCGGGACGGACACCGCGGCCTCGAACATCGCCCACTCGCGGTCCAGCGCCACCGAGGCGTAACCGTTGCCGGGGTCCAGCAGGGTGTCGTACTGGCCGCTCACCACCATGACGGAGGTCCGCAGCACGACCAGCGGCCACAGCGCGTCCACTTCCTCGTTCGCGAGAGGTCGCACCGCGTGGAAGGCGTGCACGGCGGGCAGCACCGACGCCGGCCCGGCCCCGTGATGGTGGAGCACGGAGGCGCAGGTGACCGCCAGTTCGGCCACCGTCCAGCCGAGACCGAGGTCACCGAAGTCGATCACGCCGACCGGCATCCGGCGACCGTCCGCAGCCGGTTCGCAGACCACGTTGTTGTCGGTGACGTCACCGTGGATCACCTGCACCGGCAGGCGGTCCACGAACGGCTCCAGCAGGGTGTGCGCGGCCCGGGACGCGCGCAGTACGCACGCGGCCCGTTCCTGGTCGGGCAGGTGGGGAGCGAGCGTCTCGACGACGGTGAGCGCGTTGCGCAGATCCCACAGCAGGGGCCGCTCCTGCTCCACGCCCGCGAAGTCGGCGAGCCCGGCCACGACCCGTCCGGCGAGTTCGCCGAGCCTGGCCACGACCGGTGGTGCGAGAAAGCGGCTGTCCATGATCGGCTCACCGGGCACGTAGTCCAGCAGACGGCATACGAGATCCGCACCGCCCGCGCTGAGCCGCTGCACCACCTCGCCGTCGACGCCGGCGTGGGCTCGCGGCAGCCTCAGCCCGGACATCGCGTCGGACAGGCGTTCCACGGCCGCACACTGGGCGCGCAGTGCGGACGGGTCCGAGGCGGGGTTCGCGATCTTGAGGACGTAGTCCCCCGTCCCCGTACGCACGCGGTAGTTGCGGTCCTGCTGGCTGCCCAGGTCGTGGACAGTTCCTGTCACCCCGAACCGCTCCGCGAGCAGCGCCGACACCGCGGCTTCGTCGACAGGACCGATCGGCCGCACCAGCCAGTCGGCGGACGGGATGCCCATGGGGTCGCTCGCTTCCGTTCGGCACGCCGCACGTGCGCGGGGCCCTGCGCAAGGCGTGCCGGAACGTTCCGGCAACCGTAGATTCGCCCGCTGAGGTGTGTCAACGGCCCCGTGGGCGATCCCACAACCGCCCCGCAGACCCCCGCAGGCGCCCCCCATAGCTGCTCCGCAGCCGCCCGGCAGCCGCCCCGTGCAGAACGGCCGGGAAGCGTAGCCCGGCCTCCCGGCGGGATGCCTTAGCGTGCGCCACTGAACCGGTTCAGCTTCCTCACCGGCATCACTGAAAACCCCGCAGCACGGGGAACAGGGAGGGCGCACATCCATGAATCGAAGATCGTCGATCGTCAGCCTGGTGGTCGCGGGGTTACTCGCGGCCGCCTTCGTGGTCGCCTCGTCCGCCGTGCGGGCGGCGGACGCCGGCCTCGGGTCGTCTCGCCCCGCTGAAACGCATCAGCCGTCGAACGGGCATTGGGTGAACACCTGGGTCTCCATGCCTCAGCTCACCGAACCCGCCAACATGCCGCCCGCACCGTTCACGCGGGACGGCCGGGTGCTCGCCGACGCGACCCTGCGGCAGACCATCCATGTGTCGGTCGGCGGACGGCATCTGCGGCTGCGCTTCTCCAACGCGTTCGGCGGCGCGGAGCTGCCGATCACCTCGGTCTCCGTGGCGCTGCCCCTCGACGGGCAGGCGGGCGTCAGCGCGATCCGGCCCGGCACCTCTCGGCCGGTGACCTTCGGCGGCCGCTCCTCGGTGGTGGTTCCGGTGGGAGCCCCCATGGTCTCCGACCCCCTGGACTTCGACCTCGCCCCGGGGGCCAACCTCACCGTGACGGCCTACCTGGCCGAGGGTCAGGCGTCCACCAGCATCACCTCCCACCCCGGATCCCGGACCACCTCCTACCTCCTGGCCGGCAACCACGCCGGGGACGAGGACCTGCCCGGAGCCACCCCCACCGACCACTGGTACTTCCTCAGCGGCGTCGAGACCTGGTCGCCTCGCACCGGGGCGGCGGCCGTGATGCTGGGCGACTCGCTGACCGACGGCCGCGGTTCCACGACCAACCTCAACAACCGCTGGCCGGACGAGTTGCTCAGGCGGTTGCAGGCCGAGGAGGGTTCGGCCGGGGTCGCGATCCTCAACCAGGCGGCCGGCGGCAACCGCGTGCTCCACGACGGTCTCGGGCCCAATGCTCTCGCCCGACTCGACCGTGACGTCCTCGCGCAGAGTGGTGTCGCGTGGCTGCTGGTCTTCGAGGGCGTCAACGACATCGGCACCGCCGAGCCCACCGAAGCCGCCCAGAAACAGGTCACGGCGGATCTGATCGCGGCCTACGAACAGATCGTCGTGAGGGCGCACGCACAGGGCATCCGGGTGTACGGAGCGACCTTGACGCCCTTCGGGGGCAACACCGGGTACGACGACGCGGCCGGGTACCGGGAGGCCTCCCGGCAGGCGGTCAACCGGTGGATCCGCACGAGCGGCCGCTTCGACGCCGTCGTCGACTTCGACCGGGCGGCCCGAGACCCCCGGCAACCGGCCCGTCTGCGGACCGCGATCGACGTCGGCGACCACCTCCACCTCAATCCGGCCGGTTACCAGCTCCTCGCCGACGCCGTCCCCGCGCGACTCTTCCGACTCGCTCCCCTTCCTGGGGACTTCGGCCTCGATTAGCACCCGGTTGGCATACGGACGAGCCTTCTCGGGCCCGATGTCAGGGGCCGGCCAGCAGCGCCTCCCATGCCAGCGCCGTATCGGGATGAAGACCGAGCAGCGCCGCCCCGGACGGGCCGGGGGCCGCCGTCCGCCACGTACCCTCACAGCCCAGTAGGCTCGCCACCGCTTCGCAGGTCGCGGGGTGGGCGGCGAGCAGCGCGGCGCCGGGGCCGTCGTCCGCGCCGCGCGCCGAGGGCGCGGCCTCCGGCACCGACTGCGCCCGCCACGGCGGCACCCACGCGTCCAGCGCCGCCAGCCGGCCGGGGAAGATCCGTCCGGCCTCCCGGATCAGCAGCGGGGCCAGCTCTGTGCCGCTCGCACGCAAAGTAGTGATCAGTGTGGGCAGCCAGGGCAGGAGCACCGGGTCCGGCAGCCGCCCGAACGCGTTCGACACTGCTTCCACGACGAAGTCGGTGAGGGCAGGGACCGGCTCCAGGGC
Organism: Streptomyces sp. NPDC111507; assembly: GCF_055638955.1. Classification (NCBI taxonomy): domain Bacteria; kingdom Bacillati; phylum Actinomycetota; class Actinomycetes; order Kitasatosporales; family Streptomycetaceae; genus Streptomyces; species Streptomyces sp. NPDC111507. The sequence continues at coordinate 118,592 of NZ_JBVKBU010000005.1, forward strand.
GTGTACGAAGCCACTGAGGTAGCGCGGATAGGCGGGCACCACCAGAGGGTTGCCGAGCAACTCGTCGCACCTCGCCCGAAGGTCGGCCCGGGAGAGGTTCCCGAGCTGTGTCTGCGCCGCCCACAGCAGCGCCGTCTTCGAGGGGTCCGCCGGATGCGACTGGCCGACGGCCAGTTCCAGTTGGGTACGGTCACAGCCCAGCGACAGCGCCAGGCTCTCCATGCTGAACAGGAAGCCCAGCATCGCCGCCACGTGACCGACGGTGGCGTCCTCGTCGGTGAACGCCGTGGGCAGCAGCGTGCAGTAGTGCGCGTACCCGGTCTTGACGAAGGACTCGATCCATGGCGGCAGCGTCGGCTCGCTGGTGCGGTAGTACGCCAGCAGCCGGCGCACCCGGCGCAGCACCTCCGGCGCGCCGTCGACGCTGCGTTCGGTCGCCAGCACCTCCAGCGCGCGGGTGCCCAGTTCGTCCGCGAGGCGGCGGCTGCGCAGATACAGCGTCGCGTCCTCGACGGTTCCCAGAACGGTCGCCGTGGTGGCCTGCGGGCCGTACGCCGTCCGGCGCAGACGCTGTTCAAGGACCTGTTCGATGCTGACGCCCTCGTAGCCGAGCTCGATGAGCGCACGCTGGTGGGTGCCCAGCGCCAGGTCCCACGACTCCTGGATCGACCGCTCCCCCAGCGTCCGCTCGCCCATGATCGGCCGCGCGGCACCCTGGGGCAGCAGATGGCGGAGCATCCACAGCACGTCGGAGCAACGCTCCAGTTCCGGCTGGGCGGCTGTGTTCAGCAACGCCCTCTGCACGCCGCGCTGTTGGAGCTTGAGGTTCAGCGGCGCGAGCCGGTCGTGCACGTCGCGCGCCAGCGGTGGCAGCGCGTCGTAGCCGACCTGGCCGACCCGGTCGCCGCCCATCATGATCTCCACGAGCCGGCGCACATCGCGCCGGCCCGGCACGGCATCCTTCTCGATGCAGGTGACGGCGGCGTCCTGGAAGTCGTACGGCGTCGGCCTGGCCCGGTCGCGCATCCCGGCCAGCAGGATCGACGTCTCGAACACGGCGATGGCGTCGGCGGTGGAGGCGAGGTAGCCGTTGCGGCGCGCTGCGCGCACGATCTCCACGGACCAGCCGAGCAGTTCGTCCTCGTCCAGCCGGTCGAGGACGGGTGGTCGCCGCAGGAAGCCGGTCAGCTTGTCCGCGGGTGGGAGCGCCGGTACCGGAGCCGCCGCGGCCACGGTCTTCTTCGCCCTCGACTTCTTCGCGCCCGCCTGTCCCGCCAGGCGGTAGGGCCGCACACGGGTACGGCTGACGTTCTTCGCCCAGACGGTCGCGGCGATCGACACCGAACCGGCGGCGAGTCCGAACTGCGCCTCGATCGCCGCGTGGCTGGACGGGATCAGGCCGTGCTGCCACTTGGTCGCGCTGCGCGGGGTGATCTCGAAGGTGTCGGTGCCGTGGACGCCGAACTCCTCGACCCGGCTGGCCGCGTGGAAGGCTCCGCAGACATAGAGGCAGTCGTCGGGATCGGTGCCGGTCGTGGCCAGGTGCTCGCGCATCCTGGTCCACATGTAGCGCTCGCGGTCCTCGTCCACCCGCACCCGGTGCGGGTCGCCGGGCGCGAGGCGCCGGAAGAGGCTGCCGATCAGCAGCATCACCTGGCGGTAGGTGTCGTGGTCGCTGTCGCCGAGCGGCAGTTCGACGTACTGGTGCCACCACTCCGACCAGTGCCGCACCCTGCCGTGCCGCAGCAGGTGTTCCTCCAGTTCGGCGAAGCGCGGGCGCAGGTCGCCGATCTCCACGCCGACCGCGTCGCCGTGCAGTGCGGCCTCCTCCTCGACGGGCGGGGCGTCGGGGTCGGCGGGCTCGCCGGCCTGCGTCCCGCGTGCGTCCCACTGGAAGACGTGGTCCGAGGAACGGTCGACGAGGACGAGTTCGACACCGGGCGTGTCCAGTGCGTAGGCGATCGCCTGGTACTCGGCCGAGGCCTCGGTGATCGGCGCGACCACCGACAGCGGAGCCCACTCCGCCGGGAAGCCGTCGATCTCGGACGCGAAGGCCTGAACCGCCACCGGGAGCCTGCAGTTGCGCAGTTCGGTCAGCAGCGGCGCCATGTCCTCACACAGCTCCAGGTACACGACCTTCGGCTGCTTCTCCCGCAGGCGGCGTGCCATGGCCAGCGCGGAGGCGGGCGAGTGGTGGCAGACGGGGAAGATCTCCAGGGGCTCGCGTACCGCGCGGTCGACGTCCTCGACGATGCCGAGGAGGATGCCCTCCAGGGCGTCGGGCCCGTCGGCCAGCGTCGCGGCGGCCCCCTGCAACTGCGCGCGCAGCGCTTCGAAGGTGCCTTCGTGCGTGGACTCGTGCGTGGTTCTGTGCGTGGTCCTGTCCGTGCTCTTGTGTGCGCCGCTCATGGTCCCGTCCCGCGTGCTCTCGTGCGTGCCGCTCATGACAGGGTGGCGATCGCGTCGCGGCCGCCCTCCAGGAACTCCGGCCAGGATCCGCCCTCTTCCTTGCTGCGCGGCTCGACCACGCCGTGCAGGTACTTGTTGAGGATGGCCAGGTCCTCGGGCTCGCGCCGGGCCAGTGACCCGACGAGCGAGGAGGCCAGGGTGTGGGCGGTCAGGGCGCGTTCGCCGAAGAAGTTGCTGTGCAGGATCGCGTCCTCGAGCACGCCGATCTGCTCGGCGGTGGACAGCGCGGACTCCAGCTTCTCGTCGTCGCTGCCGGCCGCGGCCGCGGAGGCGCGCAGGTCGGCGAAGCTCTGCAGCAGCACGTCGAGCAGGGTCGGCGGCACGTCCAGCTCGATCTGGTGACGGCCCAGCAGTTCCTCGGTGCGGAAGCGGACGATCTCCGCCTCGCTCTTCTTGTTCGTCACCACGGGGATGCGTACGAAGTTGAAGCGGCGCTTGAGCGCCGAGGACAGGTCGTTGACCCCCCGGTCACGGCTGTTGGCGGTGGCGATGATCGAGAAGCCGGGCTGGGCGAAGACGATGTTGTCGCTGTCCAGCTCCGGGACCGAGATGTACTTCTCGGACAGGATCGAGATCAGCGCGTCCTGGACGTCACTGGTGGAGCGGGTGAGTTCCTCGAAACGGCCGATCGCGCCGGTCTCCATCGCGGTCATGATCGGCGACGGGATCATCGAGTCCCGCGACTGCCCCTTGGCGATGACCATGGACACGTTCCAGGAGTACTTGATGTGGTCCTCGGTGGTGCCGGCCGTACCCTGCACCACCAGCGTGGAGTTGCGGGAGATCGCGGCGGACAGCAGCTCGGCCAGCCAGCTCTTGCCGGTGCCGGGGTCGCCGATGAGCAGCAGACCACGGTCGGAGGCGAGCGTGACGATAGAGCGCTCGACGAAGCTGCGGTCACCGAACCACTTCTGCGAGATCTCCCGGTCCAGGCCGTCGGAACGCTCGGAACCCAGGATGAACAGACGGACCATCTTCGGCGACAGCCGCCAGGAGAAGGGCTTGGGGTTGTCGTCGATCGACTCCAGCCAGTCCAGTTCCTCGGCGAACTTGATCTCGGCGGGGGCGCGCAACAGGTCGGACATCACAGGGCCTTTCTGAACGGAGAAATGATGAGCGAGGAGTGTCTGAGCGGGCGGGATGCCTAGGCGAGGAACGTCTTCAGCTCGTGGACGAGCTTGCGGATGTGGCCGGAGAGCACCGGCGTACCGAGGTCCTTGAAGCGCTCCCGGAACCACGGGTTGACACTGCCGCGGCCGGAGCTGGTCACCGAGCCGACCGGAATGAACTTGGCTCCCGAGCGGTGGATGGCGGCCATGCTGTCGAACAGCGGCTCGGACCGCCATTCGAAGAAGTCGGAGATCCACACCACGACGGTGTTGCGGGGCTCGGCGATCTTCGGCTGGGCCAGGGCCATGGCGACCGTGCCGTCGGTGCCGCCCCCGAGGTTGGTGCGCAGCAGGGTCTCGAAGGGGTCGTGCACCCATGCGGTGAGATCGAGCGCCTGGGTGTCGTACGCGATCAGGTGGACGTCCACCTTGGGCAGCCCGGCGAATATGGAGGCCAGGATGGTGCAGTTCACCATCGAGTCGACCATCGAGCCCGACTGGTCCACGACGACGATCAGCCGTTGCGGCGTCGTCTTGCGTGCGGTGTGCCGGTAGTAGAGGCGGTCGACGTACAGCCGCTCCTCCTCCGGGCTCCAGTTGGTGAGGTTCTTCCAGATCGTGCGGTCGAGGTCGAGGTTGCGGAACACCCGCTTGGGCGGGACCGAGCGGTCGAGCGCGCCCACCGTGGTCTTCTCCACCTGGGTGCGCAGCACTTGGGCGACCTCGTCGACGAATCGGCGGATCAGGGCCTTGGCGTTGGCCAGGGCCACGCCAGACAGGTTGTTCTTGTCCCGCAGCAACTGCTCGATCAGCGACATGCTCGGGGTCAGCTGCGCGGCGAGCCGGGGATCGGCCAGCACCTCGCGCAGGCGCATGCGCTTGACGAGATCGGCCTCGATCGCGCCGAGTTCCGGGCCGATCGCCGGAATCAGCCGGCTGAGGTCGGGGGTCGTGCCCGGGCCGCCGGTACCGGTCGGGCTGACCCCGGGTCCCGCGGTGCCTGCCCCGGACCCCGCGCCGGCGCGGCCACCGCGCAGTTCGCCCGGCTTGCAGCCGACTGCGCGCTCCAGCCAGCCCGCGTCGGACTGCCAGCGTGCCAGCTGTCCGGCGGTGACCGTGCCGGTGCCGGCGGCGAAGACGTTGAGCAGCACCTTCGACACCAGTGCCGCGCGCCGCACTTCGGCGGCCCGGTCCCGGGCCTCGTCGTCGGCCTCGGGCACCATCAGACCGTCGAACTCCTCGGCCAGGTCCGGGTGGCGCTGCACGATCGAGTCGACGGAGGCGCCCGGGTCCAGCAGCGCGGACGGCAGGCCGATGTCCTCGACGACGGCGAGGCTCGCCGACTCCAGCGTCGCCTGCTCCTCGTGGTCGAAGAGCCGGGCGAGGAGCCGCCAGTACAGAACCTGACGGCGGTTGTCGTGAGAGTGGTGAGGGTCGTGAAGGTCCGCTTCGGGGTGGGGTTGGGGTGAGGTCGTCGCGTCGGTCATTTCCGCAGCAGCCTTCCGGCGCGCTCCCGCAGCACGGCCACGGCATCGGTCGCGGCCTTCTCGGCCTTGACGCCGACCTTGTCGGTCGTGCCCCCGGCCCATGCCCCGGCGTGGAGCGCGACGGGCTTCTTCCGCACGGTCGTCTCGACGGCCAGGGGCTGGACGCGATACGTTCCGGCGTCCCAGCGGAGCAGCCCTATGCAGGCGTTCGATGTCGCGACGGACTCGGGGGTGAGCGGGCCGGCGGTCGGAACGCGGTCGGTGTCGACGGCGAGAGGGTGTCCGGCGACCGTGAACGTCACTGTCTCGTCCTCCTGCTGGGCGGCGTAGCCCTCCAGGAACACGGGGACGACGATGCGCGTCGGGTGCCGGTCCAGCGGTGCGGTCGCCGGGTCGGTGGCGGTGGGCAGGGCGACGCGGGCGGTGGTGAAGGCGTCGGCGGGCTCGCTCGGGCGGGCGTGCTCGTCGCTCCAGATCAGGTCGCCCTCGGCGGTGACCGGCATGTCGGTGAGCTCCATCGAGCGGCCTTCGCCGACGGCTGCCAGAAGCGACATGTGCGGCCGCAGCAGCTGCCAGAGGCCGGCTCCGACGACCGTGTCGGGCTTCGGCACCGACACGGTGGCGCGCACCAGGCCGGGCGCGGAGCCGTCGGCCGGTTCGAACACCGCGTGGACCTGGGCCTGTGCCGCGGTCGCGTGTTCCTGGAGGTCGACTCCCAGGGGCAGCAGACGACCGGTGGCGGTACCCGGCGCGGGCACGTCGGCGGCACCGGGCAGCGTCAGCAGTATCCCGCGTGACCAGAGGTCGCCCCAGCGGCGTGCCGGGATCCGCTCCAGGGCGGAGCCCGGGCAGGACGCGGCGAGTTCGGCGGCGAAGCCGTCGAGGAGCGTCGCCGGTCGGCGCAGGGACGGGTCCGGAAGCATCGCGGAGACGACCTGCGCCGCCCCGGAGACCACTTCGTGGTCGATGCCCTGCCATCCGGCGCGTGCGAGATCGCAGAGCCAGGCGCGGGCGGCGGCGAGCAGGTTCGCCGCCTGCCGCCCACCGGTTGCCGGGACGGTCTCCTCGCCGCGGGGGCGACCGGTCGCCTCGGTGACGCGGGTCATCAGTGCGTCGTGGACGGAGCCGAGCAGTGCGGTGCGGGCGGCGGCGAGGGCGACGAAGTGGTCTTCGCCCGCTGCTCCGGCCGCCGCCTTCGCCGCCGCCTCGGAGACCCGGGCGGCCAGCGGTGTCCCCGCGACGGCGTGCGCGAGCTCGGTCAGACCGGCGGCCTGGGCGGGTTGCGGACGGAGCAGGCCCGCGACAAGAGTCTGGTCGAAGGCGTCGACGGCCGCCAGCGCTTCGTCGAGCCCGGCGATGGGGTCGGAGAGCAGATCCGCGCGCATCACGCCACCGCCCTGGTCGGCGGGAACCACTGCATCTCCGGCAACGGCGCGGTGGTCGGGACGAGTTCGAGATAGGCCAGGTGGCGCAGGAACCGGCTGAAGACGGGCGCGGCGGCCTTGGTGTCTCCCTGCGCCGGTCGTGTGTGGTCCATGACGTGGGCGATGGCCGGTCCGCTCGGCTCACCGTCCGCGAGCTCGACCCTCAGATAGCGGGCGACGCGCTCGGCGCCGTACTGAAGCACCGCCTCGTTGATCAGGGCCCGAATGTGATTGCAGAACATACCCCGCGCGCCGCCGCAGGGGCGGTTGTTGTTGGTGCTGCAGGCGAACGCGTAGGTGCCGGCCGCGACCGACGAGACGTAGACCCGCTCGATGTCCGAGCCGCTGGACACCACACCCTGGAGGCGTCCGTCGGCCAGCTCGACGAAGGGCACCTTGGCGAGCTTCCGCGGCCGCGCGGGCACTGTCACCCGTGCCGTGCTCGACCTCTCCCAATCCGACAACGCACCATCTCCTATGCATCAGAGGGGACTTCCGCGCCACTTCGGCGGGACACGACTGAACATAGTGGCGACCACTGACAACGCCGTTTCGCGGACGACCTCCGAGGCGGGCAGGGTCGGTGCGCGACGCCGTCAGCGCTTGTTCCTGATGCGGCCATGCCATGACGGTAGGGGCGGGTTCTGGGGTTCGTTGCGCGCGCCCGTTGACCGTGCTTGGCTCGCCCGATGAACCTTCTGTTGACGGCGAGCGGCCTGCGCAACGAGACACTGCGGGACGCGCTGCGGGACATGCTGGGAAAGCCGTTCGGATCGGCGAACGTCGTGTTCGTTCCCACGGCGTCAGTCGCCGAGCCCGGGGACCACGGGTGGGTCGTCGAGGACATGAACCGGCTGCACGGCCTCGGCTGGCGGGAGTTCGATGTCCTGGAGCTGAACGGCCTGCCCCGGCAGATGGTGCTCGACCGGCTGCTCCACGCCGACGTCATCTATGTCGAGGGCGGCAGCCACTACCACCTCGCGCGCAGCATCACCGGCAACGACCTGGCCGACGGCTTCCTGGAGGCGCTGGAGAGCCGGGTCTATGTGGGGGTGAGCGCCGGATCAATGATCTTCAGCCGGAACCTGACCGGGCACTCCGCCGACGTCATCGGGGACACCATGGACCTGAACGTGCTCGGCGCGACGACCGTGGAACCGCCGTTCGGCCTCTTCGACTGGTATCTCAAGCCCCACCTGTACTCGCCGGATTTCCCCGAGCGGGACGACGCCTGGGCTGCCCGTATCGCCGCGCGGGCGGATTTCCCGATCTACTTCATCGACGACGAGACGGCCATTCGCGTCCGGGACGACAAGGTGGATGTCATTTCCGAAGGTCGGTGGCGGTTCCATCCGTGACTCAACGCGTGGTGGCGAGCCCCGGAGGGTGCAGTGCGGCGCTCAGAGGCGCGGAGCTGCTGGGGTGAGCGCCCGCGTCAGGCGGCTTGCGCGAGGTAGTACGGGCTGACATCGCGCCGTTCGCAGGACGGGACTTGCAGCGGGTCAGGCGCCTCGTCACCAAGGTGACGGCCGCCTCCGCTGAAGGCCGTCGTGGAGGCACTGATGAACAGGGACCGCCTCGCGGACCGAGAGGCGGAGTTCGCGCTGGTCGACGTGGTCCTGCGCGGCGGCCGGGGCGAGGTGCGGGGCGGAGGCCGTGTGGACGGCCGACCGCGCCTGCATGCTCTCCCGCAGCGCGCCACGGCGGTTGCTGGCCGGCCTGCGCGCTGCGGCCGTCGACGAGGAGGCCGTGGTCGCGATGGCGTCGCCGCTGGGCCGCCCGGGCACCGCCGCCGCAGCGGCCGCGGACGTCCTGGCCCCGCTCGTCGGCCGGAACCCGGAGCAGGCGGATGACCACGCGGACCGCGCACTGGCCGCGCTCGTCCTTGTCGCGCCCGCCCAGGCCTCGGTCGCGCCCACCCAGGCCTCGCCGTTCCTGGCAGGCGGGCTCGGACGACGGCCGCGGGCGCTCGACGCCGCGGCCGGGTTCCTGCGTCCGGCGGACGGCTCGTGCACGCCGACGAGGTCGTACAAGGCCTTCGCCGCCCGGAGCAAGCCCTCCCCGGCCGCCGCCCGCAACACCGTGACCGCTCCGGCGCGTTCGCCAGGCGCGCTGTCAAGGGCGATGGCGGCGGTGGCCCGGTCTTCGCCCGGGCCGAACAGAACTCCTGGTCCCAGTGGCCGGCGGTGCGGGCCGCTCGTACGACGGCACTCCTCGGCCCGGCGGGGCGGCCGCTCGCCTCCCGCCTGAAGACCCTGCTGGACCATCCCGCGCAGGTGCCGGCCGCGGTACTGGCCCTCACGGCCGTGGCGGAACCCACCTCGCTGGACCGCACGGCGCTCGCCGCGGCCGTCCTGCGGTCCGCCGAGCAGGAAGCCGACCCGACAGGTGCCTGCGACGCCCTGGAGGCCCTCGGTGTCGCCACCTTGACCACCGACCACCTGCGCCGGCTGTCCGCCGTCGCAAGGCCGTCCGAGCGTGGCCTCGCCCCGCCGCATCGGGACGGTGAGCGCCTCCCCGAGGGCCGCTCTGCACCGGCACGAGGAATCGTCGAGACCTAATAGCAGCGCACGGCGTCGGATGACTCCTAGTCAAGACTCCGAGCACTGACTCCTGTCCACAGGCAGAGGGCTCCGTCGCCGTGCACTCGTGCGAGTGAGCATCGATCACTTGCACCGGGGCATTCATGATCGTGACCCGAGCCGTCCGTTCGACCACCCGCTCCTCAACACGCGAGCCATGGAGCTCTGTCCGAAGACCGGGGCCGTGCGGCCAGCTGGGGCCACGAACAGCTAATCGGATGTCGGGCCACTGAGCCCTCCTATTAGGTCGCTGCGTGTCCCCGCACAGGCTCACATGCTGGGCGAACACCGGGAGAGAGGGGCAGGGTTGAAAATCACCTGCGGAATCGACTGGGCAGAGAACCATCACGACGTGGCCCTGGTCGACGAGACCGGACAGCTCGTCGCCAAGCGGCATATCAACGACGATGCCGAGGGCTACCAGCAGCTGCTCGGCCTGTTGGCCGACGCCGGGGACACCCCACAGAACCCCATCCCCGTCGCCGTCGAGACCGCACGCGGCCTGTTGTTCGCATGCCTGCGCGCCACCGGCAGGAAGGTGTACTCGATCAACCCGATGGCCGTGGCGCGATACCGCGAGCGGTATCGCGTCGCCCGGGCGAAGTCCGATCACGCCGACGCCGTTGCACTGGCCAACATCCTGCGCACGGACGCCGACGTTCACCGGCCGCTGCCGGCCGATTCCGAACTGGCCCAGGCCATCTCGGTCCTCGCACGAGCCCAGCAGGACGCCGTGTGGAACCGGGCCCAGCTGAACAACCAGCTCCGCTCCCACCTCAAGCAGTACTTCCCGGCCGCACTGGCGGCCTTCCAGGTCCGAGGCATCGGCCTGGACTCCCGAGAGGCGCGGGCCGTACTCACTGCGGCGCCGGACCCCACGACGGCCGCGAGACTGACCGGCGCCCAGCTGCGATCCCTGCTGCGCAAGTCCGGACGGCAACGCAACATCAACACCTGGGCCGAACGGCTACGGACAGTTTTCACCGGCGACTGCCTCCACCAGCTGCCCCTGGTCGAGCAGGCCATGGGACGCCAAACCATGGCGCTGGTAAATCAGTTGGATGCCGCATGTCGGGCTGCTGACGACCTCGCCGCCGCGGCGGCCGAGGCGTTCGCTCAGCATCCCGACTCCGAGGTCCTCAGCAGCTTCCCGGGAATCGGACCGCTCACCGGCGCCCGCGTCCTCGGTGAGATCGGCGATGACCGCTCCCGCTTCCGCGACGCACGCGCGCTCAAGGCATACGCCGGAGCCGCACCGATCACCATCGCCAGCGGAAAGAGCCACGCCGTCCACCACCGGCGCGTGAAGAACCAGCGCCTGGCCGCCGCTGGCTATGTCTGGATCTTCGGGGCGCTGCCGGTACCGCAGGTCAAGGAGCACTACGACCGGCGCAGAGCCCGCGCGGACAGACACACCGCCGCGATGCGGAATCCGTTCAACCGGCTCCTGGGCTGCCTGCATCACTGCCTGGCCACCGGCCAGAAGTTCGACCCCGCTAAGGCGTTTCCGGCGCTCACAACGGTGACCGGACCTGCCGCTACTTGACTTCTTACGAAGCTCGGATGTCTGTGGATCACGTCAATTGGGCTGATCCCGGTGTTGCAGCTGACGGCTCGCTGCGACGCGTACGCGGCGGGTTCGTCCGCGTTCGGCCAGCAGCCTGAGGGCCGCGGGCGAGGCCACGATCTGCATGGTTGTGGCCCTGCGCTGGAACCAGTCGGATGCGCTGCTCAGATCCTCCGCGGTCCACGGCTCGCCCAGGGCGATAGTTCTGAGCAGGGTCCACTCGCGCAGACGGAGGGTGAGAAAGTCGCGATCCACGATCACCCCGGTCATGGCCCGGGCCCACGCCGTGAACGCAGGACCGGTCAGCAAATCGGCAGCCCGTCGATCCAGATGGCGGCCCACTGCGCTGTCCGCCATCGTCGTGTCCTGGTCACGCAGGACGGCAGCCACCAGGTCGGCCTCGTCTGCCTCGGCGACGGCCTCGAGGGCCTGCGAGTAGCGGGCGAAGCGCCGGTGCTCGGCGGGCTCGAAGCATGCACAGGACCGGACCGAGGAAACCAGGCGGGGTGTGTTCACCGCGTCCCGGCGGACCCGCGCGGATCGGCAAGTAACCGTAAGAGCCACACCAGGGTCCCGGAGCACGTGCTCCGGGACCCTGACATACGTCCTGACCGCGAGGTCAGGCGGGCGTGATGTTCTCCGCCTGCGGGCCCTTCTGGCCCTGGGTGACGTCGAAGGTCACCGCCTGGCCTTCCTGGAGCTCGCGGAAACCGCTGGCGTTGATGTTGGAGTAGTGCGCGAACACGTCAGGTCCGCCACCGTCCTGGGAGATGAAGCCGAAGCCCTTTTCTGCGTTGAACCACTTGACGGTTCCGCTGGCCATGCTGGTGCCTTCCAGTCGATATCGGGTTCCGCACCGCGCGGACCCGGAGGTGATCGCCCTGGTCCTGCACTGCACAGCAAAGCGCCCACGCCGGAGCGCGGGCAGATACTGCGAACCACGACATCTGAGAGCGACGCTACACGGCGAAACTGCTCACCGCCAGAGAGCAACAGTCATGATCCGCACGGGTCGCACGGAACCCCGCCGCAGACCCATGGCCGGCGCACTGCGAGCCGAGTGGCCGGCGCAGGTCCAGGATGCACTACAGCGGCGAACAGCCCGCTGGGCAGGAGGTCGTGGACCTGGCGCAGAGTGCGGTCGGGGTCTGGGTCGGGTCGGGGTCGGGTCGGGGTCGGGGTCGGGGTCGGACATGTGGGGCATGGAAGCCGATGCGATGCCCACTCCAGATCCGGCGTACCGAGGTCGGGCCACGCCGCCGCGTCGAAGTCCGCCTGTACGAGGCGCACGTGATCGGCCTGCATGGCGAGTGACAAGGCCCCCGATGGCCGTCAGGTCGTCCGCAATGGTCGGTTTGCGAGGCTTACCAGGGCACGGTCCGACCCGAGCCGTCCAGATACGCCAGACCGGGCGTGCCCAGCCTGGACAGCAGGACGTCCACCAACAGCTGGACACTCTCCTCGACACTCGAGGGTGACCTGCGGCCGACCACCGCGAGGACGCGGTAGACCCGGGGCCGTGCTCGCACCAGGTGCGCCATCGTCGAACGCGGCTGGACGACATGGGCGATGGTGTTCTTCAGAATGCACGCGAGCCGCGCGACGCAGAAGTTGCCACCGGGCACCGCCTGGTGGAGCTGGACGGCGCTGATGCTGTCCGGGGCTGTCCCGCCTCCAGGGCCCCTTTTCGAGCCCCGGCTGCGTGCCGGTGGGCACGGGTGACTGTGAAGCACGGTCACGTCCCGGGGGATCAGGCCCTGCTTATCGGCCCCGGTCCGAACTCGGGTGAGGATGCGCTTCCAGGTGCTCCTGGGTGAAGAACGACCGGCTCAACCACACCGGCCGCCTCTGGAGAATCAGCCGCCGCAGAGAACACGGCCGGCGAGTCGCCCTTACTCAGGGATGACCAGACCGCGGGCACGCAGCTGCGGCAGGCAGACTTTCAGGCAGGCTTCCACCGAGGCGGCATCAGTACGCACGAGCAGGTCTTCGTGGAAGGGGAGACCGTTCGCAACGAAGGTCCACGGCCGCACTCCGTCACGCATGCGCTCCGCATCCGCCTTGAACAGCACCGTGACGCCCTGCTCTGCCAGCGCCTCCATGACACGCACCACGTCGACCAATGCTCCCCCGCCCGTTCGAATGGACGGGCCACGCTACACGGCACAAACGCAACTGACTTGACGGCACAGCAACGTCAGGTGTCCAGGACAGCGGGCCTTCACCTGGACGGCCAAGGAACACGATCCCTACGCCAACGACCTGGACGACGCCCGCGTCCTCATCGCACTGGGTTGTGACGTACCCGATCGCTCGGCAGGCTGACCCAATGATGAGTTCCGTGATTGCGTTCGCCGGTGCGGCTTTTCTGATCGCGATGGTCCCGGGGCCGAGTACGGCCGTGATCCTGCGCCGTGCGGTGATGAATGGCCGCAGAAGCGGCATCGCCACGGTCCTGGGCAATGAGTGCGGGGTGCTGCTGTGGGGCCTCGCGGCGGCGTTGGGGCTCTCCGCCCTCCTGCTGGCCTCGCAGGTCGCCTACGACGCGATGCGGATCTTCGGCGCCGCGCTCCTGGTGTGGATGGGGGCGCGCGCGTTGTGGCGGGCGCGGCGGCCTGGCGGGCCGGGTGAGGAACCGGCGGAAACGGCGGCGGTATCGCACCGGAGGGCGTACTGGCAGGGGTTGGTCACCAACTTCGCCAATCCCAAGGCGGGCGTGTTCGCCGTGTCCTTCCTGCCGCAGTTCGTGCCGCAGGGAGCTCCCGTACTGCCGACCTTGCTCGCCTTCTCGGTGATCTGGGCCGTGATCGACCTGTTCTGGTACCTTCCGCTGATCTGGCTGGCGGGACGGGTCCGCGGTGTGCTCCGGCGGCGGTCGATTCAGCGCCGGATGGAGCAGATTTCCGGAGCCGTCCTGGTCGGGCTGGGGCTGCGCCTGGCGGTCGAGTCGTAGGCAGTCGAAGCCGGTCCTGTCCCGTCCGCTCGACCTGTCCGCTTCCGGCCGGACCGTCGAATCCCTGCGTGCCCATCAGCGCGAGGAGTCGGTGCCCGCGTTCGCCGAAGTGCCCGGGCTCCGCTGCAAGATGTGGGCCTCCTGTCCGGACGCCAACAGGTGGGGCGCCGTCCTGCTCCGAGAATCGAAGGAGGCGGCGCGGCAGCGTGGGACAGCTCGGCCGAAGCGGTTGGCCTCCGCGGCGGAGCCCGTCATCCGGTGCAGCCACAGCCCGTACGCCGCCGACCCCATCCGCTCCTACGTCAGATACAGCCGACCTCGGTAAGCCGACTGGTCCACGGCGATCATGGTCTCGGGGCCGGGATAATTGGCGTAGGGTGGAGGAATCCGACGCGGGGTGGAGCAGCTCGGTAGCTCGCTGGGCTCATAACCCAGAGGTCGCAGGTTCAAATCCTGTCCCCGCTACTGATGTCTGAGGGGCCGGCACGATGTGCGGGCCCCTCAGGCGTGTCCAGCCCCAGGACGCGCGGCATTGCCACACACGCGTCGCACGTCCTACTGCGAAACGGGTGCGCGGGCCAGGTACGGCTGCGAGCTCACCGCGGACACAACACACGGGATGTTCCGCAGCACTGAGGGGCCTTCCCTCCGTGCGGTTGGTCACGGTGGGTGGCAGGTCCTAGCCTCGTCCTCGAAGGACCAACGCCTGTAACCGGAGGGCAGCACCATGGCCTCGATGCCACAGAAGATCACCACTTTCCTCATGTTCGAGGGCAGGGCGGAGGAGGCGCTGACCTTCTATATGTCGTTGTTCGACGACGCCGAGATCATCGACATCTCCCGCTACGGCGCCGACGGCCCCGGCGAGGCGGGCACGGTCCAGCGCGCCACGTTCTCGCTCGCCGGACAGCGGTTCATGTGCATCGACAGCCACGTCAAGCACGCCTTCGGGTTCACCCCGGCGGTGTCGCTCTTCGTCGAGTGCGACACCGAGGCCGAGCTCGACCGCCTCTATGGTGCCCTCGCCGGACAGGGCACGGAGCTGATGCCGCTGGGCTCGTACGGCTTCAGTGCCAAGTTCGGCTGGGTGAACGACCGCTTCGGCGTCTCCTGGCAGCTGAACCTGCAGGAGTGACAGAGGTACGGCACAGAAATCCCAACGGAAGATCGTGTGCCTCTGTCAGTCATCAACTACTGAACGTCACCACCGCTCACCTCTACGACCTGGCCCGCGCCGCCGGAACAAGTCCGCGCCGACGCCGCAGACCGGCAGCCCCGCAGGGAGTGCGCCCCAACGTTCAGCGGCTCCTCGACGCGATGACCGACACCCCGGCACTGGTGATCAACGGCCGCACGGACGTACTGGCGAGCAACGCACTAGGCCGAGCCTTGTTCGCGCCGCCCCACGACACCACGACGCGGACGACGCCGTGGCCCTGCCGCACACCCAGGCCGGCCGGAATCCCTTCGACACGGACCTGACCGCCCTGATCGGTGAACTGTCCACCCGCGATCAGCAACGGGCGGTTCCCACTGTCGACGAGGCCTGAGCAATCGGCCTGGACCCGTCCAGCGCACCGGGAGTCGACACTCTCGTGACGGCGTTCTCGCCGGGCTGTGCCCGCACCGTCCCGCATCTCGACGAACAAACCGGTCTCATGCGCAGTTGGACCCGATCCGGAGGTTCGTCGGTCATGCAGGAACCAGGGTCTTAACTGCACAACACGAGTGGTTCCACATACCGCTCACAGTCACAGCCGACTCCGTCCGGTCGGCCGAGATCACAGAGAAATGCCACGCTCGTGAGACCGAGTGGCGGTGGATCTGACGCTGGTTCGCGACAGGGCCGAACAGCGTGTCCTACAGGCGTACTTCGTCCGCTGCTCCGCAACCAACGAACGCGGCCGCCGGGTCACGATGCGCCAGCGCCGCCGCAGTCGGCGCGATGAGCTGGGGCCCGCCCGACGTCAAGCTGCCGCCAGAGTCTGCGAACCCGCTTCCGAGGCCGACATCTGTTGCGGCGTCAGCTGCTTGAGTGTGGCGGTGTCCCCGGGATGTTCACACGGCGGGACCGGAAGCGCTTGAGGAGGAGCGCCGTGCCCGCAGCAGCGAGTAGTACGGCACCCGCGGCCCAGGCCACCACTTCGGTGCGGAATCCCCCGGAGGGATGCGCCGCCTGCTGCGCGGGGCAGGTGGTTGTTCTGGAGGCGGGGGCGACGCGCAGCCGGGCCCAGGGCTGGTTCGGGTGGTTCTTGTCCAGGTCGGGAGTGTGCCGGTAGACGGGGTAGAGGCCGGGCGTAGCGTCGCATCTGAGGGTGGCGGTGGCGGTCAGGACCGCTCGAGCGCCGCGCAGAACGGGCCGGTCGGCGAAGGCGGGGGACGAGAGGGCGATGACCCCGTCCAGTCCCTCGTCGTCGTTGTCGGTGATCGTGATGCGGATGCCGGCACGGAAGGACCTGACATCCCATTCCGACTGGGGCCAGGTGGTGTTCGCCGCCCAGTGTTCCTCCCGGTCGGGCGGGGGCATCTTCTTGACCTTGTCCCGACAGGCGCGACGCGCGGCCTCGTCGTCCGGTTCAACGCGTACGTGTGCCCACGGGGCCGCGTGCTCGGCCGGGCGTGAGGCTCCGGCACTGGTCAGCGCGACCGGGTAGGTGCCGGGCCGGGCGTCGCAGGCGATGGTGACGGCGGCCGTCAGCCGGGGTGCCGTCATCCGCATCCGCCCGGCCTTCAGCAATACCGGGGAGGTAATGGTGTCGCCGTTCACAGCCTGTCCGCTCGCTGCGGTGACGTCCAGCGTGTCGCCGGGATGCACGGACCGGACGCTGCCGAGCGGCAGCGGTGCCGGTTCGGCGGCGGAGGCCGGGCCGGCGGCCAGGAGGGGCAGGAGGAGCGGCAGTGCCACCACCGCGGCGGTGTGGAATCGGTCCATTGCCTCGCCTGTCTGCCTTATGACGCCACGTCAAACCGCATGTGACGCTACGCTAACAACCGTCACGCCGAACACGTGTGCGATTATGTGGATCTGTATCGCCCGCCGTTCGGCTTCCTCCAAGACGGAAAGACACCTCGTTGAGTTCCAGTTCCAGATGGATTCCGGCCCTGGCGCTGGGTCTGTGCGCGGGCATACTCGGCACGAGCCAGTCGCTTGCCGCCACCGGCACTCCGGTGCCGTCCCGTACTCCGGTGCCGTCGGTCCTCGCTGCACCGACGGCCCGTCCGACAGGTCCCGGGGCGGCGGCAGTGTCGCCTGTCCCCTTGGCGACGCCGACATCCGCGCAGCCCAGCCACCCGCCTGTCTCCCCGGCCTCCTCCGGCGGCCCCGGCCTGAGCGAGGAGGAGAAGTACTGGACAGCCAACCGCATGGACAACGCGGTGCCGCTCGACAGCGCACCCGGCCGGGCCCCTCTGGCGTCGGCGCCTCACATCGGAACGCGCAGCAGGCCGCCGGCCGGCACGCCCCGTCCCGAGCACTTCGGCGGCCACCCGATGGTGGGCACGTTCTTCTACGACGGAAAGCCCTTGGGCGGCAAGAGCACGTACTGCACGGGCAGCGTGGTGCACACGGCCGCCCATGACATCGTCCTGACCGCCGGGCACTGCGGCCGCGGTCTGCAGAGGGCCACCCACCGCATCTTCGTGCCGCAGTACCGCGACGGGCTGTCCGCCGCGAACCAGCCGCGCGGCGTTTTCGCGGTGTCGCAGATGTACATCGATCCGCGCTACGTGGCCAACACCAAGAAGCCCACCTCCGACCTGGACCTGGCCTTCGCGCAGGTCGATCCCAACAGCCGGGGCAAAGTGGAGGACGTGACGGGCGCTCTGACGTTCACTCCCACCACCAAATACACCCACAAGGTCACGGTGATCGGGTATCCCAGCTCCGAGAGTGTCAATGTGAGGCACCAGGCGATCCGCTGCCCCGTCACCACCTCGCGCCTGCCCGGTTACCGGCAGGTGCGCATGACCTGCACCGGCTTCTACGGAGGGGTCTCCGGCGGCCCCTGGATCGAGGACTACAACCGCGCCACCGGTACCGGCAAGGTCGTCGGCAACACCGGCGGGTACAACGGAGGTGGCAACGACGCCAACGACGACTGGGTGACGTACGCGCCCATCTACGGCAAGGACGCCAAGAACCTGTTCAACGACGCCGCCGCCCATCGCACGGTGGGCGCGAGACCGCCCTACCAACCGTCGACGGACGCCCGGTTCTGCCCGGCCCGGCGGGCACCTGGACGCACGAACTGGCGATGACCACCGGCAACTGCACCGGAAACGGGGCCATCGACGATCTCGTCATCCACTGACCGTGCCGGATCACTTCACGAAGCGGTACTTCAGGTGGGTGGCAAGGGGTGTGTCGACCACCCTGACCGGCTCAAGGTTCTGCCGCCCGGCGCCCAGTCCCTCGAAGAGCCGCAGACCCTCTCCGAGGAGCACGGGCACCACGTGCAGCTGAAGCTCGTCGATGAGCCCCTCCCTGAGGTACTGCTGCACCGTGCTCGCCCCGCCCGCGATGTCGACGTTCCGGTCCCCGGCGGCGGCCTTCGCCTGGTCGAGGGCGCTGTGGATGCCGTCGGTGACGAAGGTGAAGGTGGTGCCGCCCTCCTTGACCAGGGCCGGCCGGGGACGGTGCGTGAGCACGAAGACCGGGGCCCTGAACGGCGGGTTGTCACCCCAGAACTCCTCGCCCGTGTCGTACATCATCCGCCCCATGACCACCGCTCCGGTGGCATCGAACCACTCGCGCATCAGCGCGGAGTCGCGGTTCTCCTCCCCGCCGGTCATGCCCTGACGCTGCCGCCAGCTCGCCAGGTTGTGGATCCACTCGAAGAGCGGCTCGGCGCCGTCGCCTCCCGGGTTGTCGATGGCGACGTTGGTACCGGCGATGCACCCGTCGAGGGAGAGGGCCATGTCCGCGGTTACGGTCACGATGGGTTGCTCCTGAAGTCCTGGGATGTGCTGCCTTTACTCTCACGTCGATCGGGAGCCGGCGTATTCGACATGCCCGGTGACACTCGACAGACCCGCCCACCAGAGCGTGCCTTCCCGGCGGTTGAACGCCAGGTCGGATTCCCGCCAGCTTCCGGCACTGGCGTCGGCAATGCTCAACGTCATGAATCGACTTGAAGGAAACGTGGCCTTGATCACGGGCGGAAGCCGGGGTATCGGTGCCGCCGTGGCATTACGACTGGCCGAAGAAGGCGCCGACCTCGTCCTGACCTATGAGAACAACGCCGAACGCGCCGGCGAGGTCGTGGAGCAGATCAAGGCCAGGGGGCGCCGGGCCCTTGCCGTCCAAGCCGACAGCGCGGTCCCTGAGGCACTCACCGCCGCGGTGGACGAGGCCGCCGCGACGTTCGGCAGACTCGACATCCTGGTCAACAACGCCGGGGTCTTCCTCGTCGGCCCACTTGAAGACCTGGGACCGGCAGAGATCGACCGCACTCTGGCGGTGAACGTCCGGGCGCCGTTCGCAGCGTCCCAGGCGGCAGTGCGTCATATGGACCAGGGCGGCCGGATCATCAGCATCGGCAGCAATGTCGCCGAGCGTGCGGTCTTTCCCGGACTGGCGCTGTACTCGATGAGCAAGACGGCTCTGGTCGGGATGACGAAGGGCCTGGCCCGGGAACTCGGTCCGCGTGGAGTCACCGTCAATCTCGTGCACCCCGGCCCCACCGATACGGACACCAACCCCGCCGACGGGCCGAATGCCGAGATGATCGCCGGCTTCACCGCGGTGGGCCGCTATGCGGAAGCGGCCGAGATTGCGGCCACCGTCGCCCACCTGGCCAGTGCGGACGGCGCGTACATCACCGGAGCCTCGATCCACGTCGACGGCGGCTTCACCGCGTGACGAACGAGCTCCACTCCACCACCAACTCTTCGCCGGCCGCAGCCACGAACGGGCCTGCCGCCTCATCACCCACCGACAACTCGGCTCAATGCGGAGGCCGTTGCTAGCACGGTCAGAGTTCCGTCTTCTTCGGCCTGGTGGTGTACGTGCCACAGCAGATACACCTTGGCAGGTCCGCTCATGTTGTTTCACCCTCTCTGTTTCCTTCGATGAAGCGGGCCCGCGCCCCACGCCAGGACATCCCGTGTCCGTGTTCACGCGTCGAGAGTCTTCTTCAGCGCGGCCAGGCCCTCGGCGTAGATGCCATGGAACAGGGTGATCGCTTCGTCGTCGCTTGTCCCTGCCGGTGTGAAGGTGCCGGACCACTCCACACGGCTCTGCCCGCCGGACACTTCATGCACGGTGAGGGTCGAGCGGTAGTCGGTGACAGGGAACGGGGCCTGGAGAATGGAGTAGCTGTACGTGCGCGCCTGGTTGTCGAACGCTTCGAGGCGTTCGACGATGACGCCGCCTTCCTCGTTCGCGAGGCTACGGACACGACCACCCTCACTGAGCGTGCTCGCGGGAATGTAGGGCAGCCAGTCGGGCAGGGAGTCGAAGCCGCCGATGAGCTGCCAGACGCGCGCGGCGGGCACGGGGATGTCGATGGTTGCGGTCGTGGTGGCCATGGTCGTCTCCTGAACAGGTGAGGTGGAGGTCAGGCGCTGGGTACGGGGGCGTCCTGAGCGATCAGCCCTTCCGTGCGCAGAGCCGTCCAGAAGGCCGCCGGGACCCTCTCGCCGAGTGCGGCGGCGTCCTCTGCGATGCGGCTCGGCCGGGAGGCGCCGGGGATGGCGGCGGCGACCGCGGGGTGAGCAAGGGAGAACTGCAGCGCTGCCGCCTTGATGCCGACGCCGCGCTGGCCTGCGAGTGCCTTGATGCGCTCCACCTTGACGATGACCGGGGCGGGGGCCTTCTGGTACTCGAAGTGCTGCCCGCCGGCCAGGATGCCGGAGCTGTACGGTCCGCCGACGACGATGTCGACGTTCTGGGCCTTCGCGGCCGGCAGCAGCCGCTGCAAGGCGCGCTCGTGGTCGAGCAGCGTGTAGCGGCCGGCGAGGAGGAACGCGTCCGGCTTCGGCTCGTCGAGGTCCAGCGTCAGCTCCAGGGGCTCGACCCGGTTGACCCCAAGGCCCCAGGCCCTGATCACGCCTTCGCCGCGCAGCCTCTGCAGCACCCGGAATGCGCCGGTACGGGCGGTCTCGTAAGCGGCCAGCCACTCGTCGCCGTAGAAGTCCTGCGCGACATCGTGCACCCACACGATGTCGAGGCGGTCTGTCTTCAGTCGCTTGAGGCTGTCCTCGATGGAGCGCAGCGTGGCGTCGGCCGAGTAGTCGTTGACGATCTTGTTGGGGCGTCCGTGTTCGAACAGTCCGCCCTTCTCGCCCAGGTCGCGGGCGGCGGGATCCTCGATCTCGTCGAGGATGACGCGGCCGACCTTCGTGCTCAGGACGAACTCGTCGCGGGGGCGTCCGGCCAGGGCTTCACCGAGCCGGATCTCGGACAGGCCCGCGCCGTAGAAGGGCGCGGTGTCGAAGTAGCGGATGCCGTTGTCCCAGGCGGCGTCCACGGTGGCCGCGGCCTCCTCGTCGGGGATGGCCCGGAACATGTTGCCCAGCGGTGCGGTGCCGAAGCCCAGGCGGCCGGGCAGGAAGGACTTGATGGCCATGGTGCGGATCCTTGCTGTACAAGTGGCGACGGATATGCCTGATGCGCCGTTCGCGCAATCCGTCGGTCTGACACGTTCGAGGCTAGGATCTAGACTTGAGACTGTCCAAGACTTACTTGGACATACTTGAGTCCCTAGAGGTCTGACATGCTTGACCTGCGGCAACTCCGCTACTTCGTCGCCGTCGCCGAGACCGAACACGTCGGCCAGGCCGCCGAGCGGCTGCACATGTCCCAGTCACCGCTCAGCCGGCAGATCGCGCAACTCGAGCAGAACCTGGGCCTCACCCTGTTCGAACGCGGCCAGCAGAGAATCCGGCTCACCCGGGACGGCCAGGTTTTCCTGGCCGAAGCCCGTGCGCTACTGCGGCATGCTGATCGTCTGGAGAACCTGGGCCGACGGCTGGGCCGCGGAGAAGAGGGCGGACTGTGCATCGGCTACGTCGCCGACGCCATGCACACCGGCATCCTGCCCGGCGCACTACGCGCTCTGCACAACGAACGCCCCGGCATCCACATCGCCCTCTACAACCTGCCGCCCACCGAACAGTTCGAAGGCCTGCGGCAGCGCAGCCTCGACATCGCGCTCGTCCATGAACCTCCGACCGCGGATGACCCTGACCTACTGGCCGCACCCCTGCTCGAGGACCCGCTGCTCCTGGCCCTGCCCGCGGGGCATCCACTCGCCGACCAGGAAAAGGTGACTCCCGGGGACCTCGATGGTCAGCCATGGATCGCAGTCGAGAATGCCCAGGACCCCGCCTGGCGGGACACCTTCGTCGCCACCTGCACGGCAGCCGGCTTCACCCCCGACATCCGCCTCGACGCTGCCGAGCCACTGACCGCGCTCGGCCTGGTCGCCTCCGGGCTCGGACTCGCACTCGTGCAGAAAAGCATGGTGCACGCCACCACCGAGGATGTCGCGGTGCGCGAGCTTCCCTGGCACGACACATGCATCCAGCTGTGGGCCGCATGGCACCGAGTCGACCTACGACCCCTGGTGACATCGTTCCGCGCCACAGTCCTGAGCGCCAGCAGCGCCGCCTAGGGCCTGCCCGATACCGTGCGGCCATGCCCGACCACGCAGAGCGCCCGCTTCTCTTCCTGGACGTCGATGGAACGCTCCTGCCCTATGGCGGAGCGCGGCTCCCCTCGACCCCTCGAGGATGGGAGGAGTGGCAGGACGTATCGAATCCTCAGCTGGCGAAGATCGACCTCGGACACGGTCCGCGTCTGCTGGCGCTGCCCTGCGTTCTGATGTGGGCCACCGCATGGATGGAAAGTACCAACGAGGTGATAGGTCCGCTGCTCGGGCTGCCTGAGCTTCCGGTGGCCGACTTGCCGGACGCGCCGGAGGAGTACGAGGTCGGCGTGCTGAACTGGAAGACCCAAGCCGTCGTCCGAGCCGCGGCCGGACGCCCGTTCATCTGGGTCGACGACTCGATCACCGATCTCCATCAGGCATGGGTGTCGACGCACCATCGCGGGCACGGGCTCCTCCATCGTGTCGATTCCACGATCGGCCTGATCGATACGGACTTTGTCGTCATCGACGACTGGCTGCGAGACCGGCGTACTCAGGCTCAGCAACGGGAGCAGGAGCAGGGATAGGAGCGGGGAGAGAACGGGCTCTGCACGCACCACCCGCGCCACGAGTCGCGTCCGAGCAGACGGAGGCGCCGGGCCGGGCCCGCCGTGGCCCCGACCCCGCGCCCAGGCGCTTAGTTAGATGGTGACGCAGATGTTGTCCTCGATGGTGCGGTGGTCGCGCTCCAGGCCGCCGCAGACGAGACGGTTGGACTGCTCGTAGCCCACCGTCCACTTGTGGGATGCGGCGCTGACTCGAGGTGAGCGGAATTCGCCCCAATAGGCACGCAGGGTCCCACGCAGGCCGTCCTTGGTGTAGACGGTGATGTCCTGGACGAACTTGTTGTGATGTGCGGTCATGACGCAGATGTACTTGCCGCAGTGGGAATCGACTCCGCGCGCCGCGGCGTCGGCCGGCACGGCGGCTGCAAGGGGAGCGACGGAAAGCGCCGCTGCGAGGATGAGTCCGAAGCGAGTGATCTTCATGCCCGGCCCAACGCCCGAAGTGGCCGGCAGGCACGCAAACATCCCCGTCCGGCTCGCTGTGGTACCGCCGACTGCGGCCGTTCCCACACGTGGCCACCGCAATCCCCGTATCAGTAAGGGTCCAGCAGGACCGCGGGGCGTCTCCGCAGAGGCGCCCCGCTCAAGCCTCGCCAAGTCGGTCCTGCGCCGGCATCGGCAGGGATCTCACCCCACGGGGTCGTCGTCGCGCCAGGCGCGCTGCCCGCTCACCCTCTGCCGGGCCGCCCATGCCTCGGCGGTGAGTGTACGAATACGCAGGTCAAGGAGGCTGTCCAGGGTGAGGCCGACCGTCTCGCCGCGGGCGGTGCGGGCCGGCGCGTCGCTCACCTCGTCGTACACGTCGAACCGGGTCTCCGCCGCCAGTCGCCTCAACTGAGCGGCCATCGCCGTACGCAGCCGGGCAGGCCGTGTCCGTTCGATCAGTGCGGCCAGGTCGAAGTTCCGGACCGTGCCGACGTACTGGCCGGCGGCCCTGCTGACGTCCTCCAGCACGGGCAGGAGCAGGCCGCTCGTCAGCTCCGCGTCCGTGATGCCGAACTCCCTCTCCAGTTCGGCCAGGAAGCGGGCGTCCACCGCCGTCGATCCGGGCCAGGAGTCACCGCCGCCCTCGCGCGGCGACAGCCCCGTCGTACTCTCGTCGGCAGTGTGGCGCGGAGGCATCAGGTCCGTCTCACTCCTGGGTCAGTCTGAATGTGTCTCATGATCTCGGCCGACGAAGACGTCGACGGTGTCGTTGCTGTCGCCACGGACGAGGTTCGTGGCCGCCGAGGAGAAGGCGATCCGGTGGTCGCTGAGCGACGTGGAGCCCACCGCGGGCCGGTCCGCCTCAGTGCCGTCGGCCGCCAAGCTCACCCGCTCGACGGCGCCGGTCCTCAGATCCTTGACGAAGACGTCGGCAAGGCCGTTGGTGTCACCAGGGACGAGGTTGGTGGCCGCGGAGACGAAGGCGACGCGGCGGCCGTCCCCGCTCAGGCTCGCGGCGGAGCTCACCCCGTCGGCCTGGGTACCGTCGGCCGCGGTGCTGACACGTACGGTCGTCTGCGTCTTCCGGTCGAAGGCGAACACGTCGGTGACCTTGTTGGTGTCGTCGGGCACCAGGGAGGCGACGTTGGAGGAGAAGGCGAACATCCGGCCGTTCGCGCTGATCGACGAGTCGAACGAACTCTCCTTGTAGACAAAGCGGGTGGGCCGGCTGATCTGCTCCGTCGTGCCCTTCAGCCGGTCGCGGACGTAGACGTTCCTGGCGTGCGTCCAGTCGTGGTTCGGGTCCAGCTGGTCCGCCGTCTCGAACGCGACCTGGCGTCCGTCGGCGCTGAGCGACGCCGAGAGGGAGTCGCCGTCCCCGAGAGCGCCGTCGGTGCGGTACTGGACCAGTTCGTTCTTCCCCGTGCGCCGGTCGTGGACGATCACGTCGTCCCGGCCGTTGGTGTCGCCGGGGGCGGCGTCCGGGGTCGCCGTGGTGTAGGCGACGATCCGTCCGTTCGCGCTGATGGCGGGCGAATAGTTCAGGCGGCTGCGCGGCGGGGCGTCGGGGTGGCCGTGGCTGATGCGCTCGGTCCGGTGGGTGCGGCGGTCGTAGAGGTAGATGTCGTCGAGGCCGTTGTCGTCGTCCTCGGTGAGCGCGGCCGTGGTGGCGAAAACGACGTCACGGCCGTCGCCGCTGAGTGCCACACCCGTCGCCGGGCCCTCGGCGACGCGCTGGGTGCGACCGGTGCGCAGGTCGTGCACGAAGACGTCGGCGACGCCGTTCGTGTCCCCTCGGACCAAGTTGGCGGCGGCCGAGACGAAGGCGATGTAGCGACCGTTCGCGCTGAGCGCGGGTTCTGCGGAGGCGCCGTCGGCCTGCCGCCCGTCGGTGGCGACGCTGGCCCGGGCGGGGCCGGGCGAGGAGTGCTGGGCGGCGGCCGGCAACACGGTGCCGGCGAGCGCGGCCACCACGGCGGCGCTCAGAGTGGTGCGGCGTGCGACATGCATGGAAGACCCCCTGTTGTTCCGTGCGAGTGCCATGTCGGCCGGGCACATGCCTTGGTTGTTCCGTGCGAGTTCCTTGCTGTTCCCCGCAAGTCCCGTGGAGGACGGGGGGAGTTCAGCGGAGACGACGCACGAAGCCGTCGTAGTGACCGTTCGTGTCGTCGAGGGCGAGTTGGGCTGATTCGCTGCCCAGGCCGATGCGCCGGGCCCCGGCGCTCACCGAGTACACCGCCACGGAGACGTCCGTGACGGGCTCACCGGTGACGGACTCGCTGACCAGACGAGTGGTGCCGGTGCGCAGGTCGCGGAGGTAGACGTTGGCCGGCCCGAGCCGTCCGTCCGCCAGACGGGGATCCGCCTGATAGGTCAGGTACCGGCCGTCCGGGCTGAGCCGGGGCTCGCGCACCCCGTTCTCGTCGGCGGGACCGGCGTTGACGCGCCGGGTGACGTCCTTGCGCAGGTCGCGGACGTACACGGTGGAGGCGGCACTGGGGGGTTCACCCGGGACCAGTTCCTCATCACCCCAGTAGTCGAATGCGATCGTCCGGCCGTCCGCGGAAAGCGAGGCGGGCATCGCGTACCGCTGTGCCGGGGTGCCGTCCGGCTTGACGTTGACCTGTTCCTCGGTGCCGGTGCGGCGGTCGTGCACCCACGTGCGACCGTACGAGCTGCGCGGCACCAGCTGCGTGTACGCCACGTAGCGGCCGTCGGCGCTCAGACCCTGCAGGAGCGCGGGGTTGTCCGGGCGGTTCCGGTTGGTGATCCGCTCCACGACGCCGGTGCGGCGGTCGAGGACGTACACGACTCCGAAGAGGTCGCCGGGGTCGGTCTCCATCCGGTCGGCCTTGGCATTGAAGGCGATGTAGCGGGCGTCCGCCGACATGGTGGCGCCGGCCGCGAACGCGGAACCTCCGTCGAGGGCGACGCTGATCCGCTCCGTGCTGCCGGTGCGCCGGTCGTGCAGGTAGATGTCGTCGGCCGCGGCGTTCGTGGGCGGATTGTCCCAGCGGACCAGGTTCCTGGCATGGGAGCGGAACAGGATGTACCGCCCGTCGGCACTGACGGCCTGCGCGGACGA
Source organism: Streptomyces sp. NPDC111507 (assembly GCF_055638955.1). Lineage (NCBI taxonomy): Bacteria > Bacillati > Actinomycetota > Actinomycetes > Kitasatosporales > Streptomycetaceae > Streptomyces > Streptomyces sp. NPDC111507. Next base: position 144,911 of record NZ_JBVKBU010000005.1, read on the forward strand.
CTCGCTGTCGGCCTGTGCGCCGTCCGAACTGACGCTGACCCGCTCGACTGTCCCCTTGCGCAGATCACGCACGAAGACGTCACCGAAACCGTTGGTGTCGCCGGGCACCAGGTTGGACGCGTACGCCGTGAAGACCGCGAAGCGGCCGTCGGCACTGAACTGCGGTCCGTACGAGTCGTCGTTGCCCTGCTCCCCCGTCGCCGACCCTGTGATCCGCTCGGTCTGCGGCTTCGGCGCCGACGTGGCCGATGACGCCGACAGCGCGACCATCGCCCCCGCGAGCGTCGCGACGGACACCCCACGCATGGTTCTGAACACGATTCCCCCTGTGCTTCCCCGTGGACGCATCTCCCCCGGCCCCGCGCCGAGGGCTCCCTTCGAGGCAAGCGCACCGCCATACACAGGGTCAATCCCTAGAATTGAGTACAACTCGGGCACAACATCAGGCGTCCGCGAGGCGACCTCGTCCGGGGCGTCCCGTAATTGGCCGAAAACCTACGCCCGGTCACGATGTCGCCCGCCACGAGTCCGAACACGCCCAGGCGGCGGCATACCGCTGACACCCAAGTCCGGCGTTGGTCAGTCGGACTGTTCGGGCCCCGTGGACGGGGTGCTTTCGGCTGGCCCCCCGAAGTCCGGGCTGGTGAAGTCCGGGCTGGTGAAGTCCGGGCTGGTGAAGCTCGGGCGCGGACCCGCCGCGGGGTCGCCGTCGGGGCTGCTGAACCCCGGCCGGTTGTAGCCGAGGTGCGGCATGCGGCCGGTGGTCGGTGTCGGTGACGGACGGGTCAGTGCCGCCGTGCCCGCATCGGTGAGGGCCTCCCGGAGGAACGGCATGATGCCGCGCTCCAGCAGGGCCTCGCGCCAGGCTTCCCTGGCCCGGGCCACCTCCGCGTTGAGCTCGCCGGGTGCTCCGGCCTGGAGCGAGGACGAGCCGTTGCGCAGAGCGGTGAGCAGCAGCCCGACCGCGGCGACCAGGATTGCGGCCGCCGTGACCGCGCCGAAGACCCACCCGGTGGTCAGCAGGGTCTGGGCGAACGCCAGCCGAGGGCTGAAGACCTTCAGGACGAACCCCACGAGCAGGAAGATCGCCGCGGCTGTTCCGGCGAGGACGGGCGCAAGCACCGCGACGACGGCGATCGCGCCGGCTCCGGCGGGCTCGGTGACCTCGCCCCTCGTGGCGGCGAGCCCCATCGCGCCCGCGTCCGGCTCCCCGGAGCCGGACGCATCGGCGGACCACGGGGCGGGCGGCGCCGGGCGGCGCAGTTCCTCGCGGACATCGGCATAGTGCTGGTACTCGGTCGCCGCGGCCGCCGTGATGAGTGCGGTGGCGTTGAGCGCCATGGTGCGCAGCTGTTCGGCATTGAGCCGCCGACCGACAGCGGCGAGTTCCGGGCGGCGTGGGGCGGAGCGCAGCGCCTCATCGAGGATCCGCTCGTATTCCTGGCGGTCCTCGCTCAGCAGGTACCGCGGAGCCGGATCCTCCCACCGCGAGCCGCGTTCCAGACGGCCCTTGCCCGGCTCGCGGTGCGGCACGCCGCCACCCTTGTCCCCGGGGCGTCCCTCCTCTTGCGCCCCTGGTCGCTCGCCCGGTGTGTGCGGCGGCAGGACGGGGCTGCTCGTGCGGTCGGTGAACCGTGCTTTCGTCTCCCCGTCCGACTCATTCCGCACGGATGCGTCGGACACCTTCGCCGGGTGCACCCGGATGCCCAGGACCGAAGTCAGCAGACGGCGCGCGAGGAGAGGTCGGCGCGGGCTCGCGACGCCACTCGGCTTTGTCGCAGCGCGGTGCGTGTCGGTGGGGATTCCTTCGGGCGGTTCGGAAGCACTGGAGGGTGAAGGAATTGGCGAGACGACGGTCCGCACCCCAGTGACGACCGGCCTGAACGACCCGGTGGGCGGCCGAAAGCCTGGCGACCGGCGCGAGATGACGGCCAGGACCCGGCCGGCGAAGGATTCAGCGGCCGGCGTCATACCTGCCCCCCTGCGTCTGACGATCCCTGTGGCGCGGTGATGCCTGGGTCCGGCTGCGCGCTGCCTGCGGGAGGACCTGCTGCCTGTGGCCGGAGAGGAACACCGTTGGGGTGGCCGTAACCGTAAGCCGGCTGCGGTTGCCCCTGAAGGGCTTGTTGCTGTGCCTCCTCGGCCACACCGCCCAAGGCGGCCCGGCCGGCGCTCTTGACCGCCAGTGGCACCAGCGTGGCGAGTTGTTGAACGGCTGACAGGGCCCCTAAGCCGACCATGTAGGCCACGAGCGGGTTCACACTGTGCGGGTAGGTCGCGGCGAGGGCGCCCGTCGGGGCCCCACTCACGAACAACCGCAGCACCGCGGCAACGCAATAACCCGGCCAGCCGGGCGCGGGCAACTGCTCCTCGCCGGGCCGTACATCGGGCCGGCGCCGAGGAGGATCGATCGTGTCCGGCTGCACGTTCCATGGCATTTTGTGGTGCCATTTGACGGACTTGATGACGTCGACGGCCTCCATGGTGGCACCACCAGCCACCCCCACCCACGCGGCCATCAACCAGTCCATGAGCCGAGATTAGAAGGTCGCACAGTGGCAGGGAACGACCTCGCAATATTCGCCCCAGTCACACAGCATCTTCACCCTGCGTGATCACGACGGGCCACGGCACCGACCACGCCGGCCACACCGAGCAGGGCAGCACGATCCGCCGCTCCATCATTTCGCCTCACCAGAGGTGCAGAAGGCTCCGGACGTCGTCGAGGCCGTCGCGAGGTTCCACCGTCCCAGCCGTCCCCCCACCCTGTCTTGGCGAGTGGAGTTCCCGCAGGTCAGCATCCGACGTTTCCCGGGAAACGGTCACTTCCCGGCTGTCCCTCGCGGCCTCGGGGGCGCGGCCGCCACCGTCGGAGGAGCAAAAGGGCGGCACACAAGGACTCGCTGCCCCGGACCCAGGACGAAGGAATTCGAAACGATCATGAACGTACGCATCCGCATCGCGGTCTCCTGTGCGACGCTCGCCGCGGTCACCGGGATCGCCGCGACCTCCGCCGTGGCGGCCACCACCTCGCCGAACTCCGCTGCCAGTGCCGTCACCTGCTCCAAGTGGAAGTCCATCACCGCGGACCACAACTCCGTCGGCGTGCGGTACATGGAGTGCGACCGGAAGGTCGGCGGAAAGCAGCAGACCAGCGCCGCCCTCTATATCTGGGACAACAAGACGGACGGTAAGTACGCCCGGGTGAACGTGGCCACGGGGTACGCCCACTGGAACGGCCTCGACCAGACGTGGTTCCGCTACTACTCCTGGACGAGCACCCGCCACCACAGCCCCAAGTACGAGACGGGCTGGCACTCCGGGAACGACGTCGAGGTCCTGCTCAAGGCGGTCCGCGGCTGACCGACGCGCGCCCCCGACGGGGTCGTCGGGGGATTCGGGGGTTCCGTGAGCCGCTCGGTACCGCCCGGCTGCGTGCAGCCGTGGCCGCCGGCGGTCAAGGTGGTGCAGGCCCTGGCTCCGGACGGGGTCATCGCCACCGTCATCGCGGTGTAGACGTCGGTGTCGTAGTGGACCTTCGCCTGCAAGGTTCGGCCGTGGTCGGCGATGACCTGGGCGACGTCGCCGGGGCGTCCCCAGCTGATCCGGGCCCACGCGGCTTTACAGGCGTCGCTGTACCGCAGTTCCACGTACACACCCTGGATCCTGGTGAGGGCCGCGGTCCACGCGTCACCGGCGCAGCCCGTCTGCTTGGGGTCCTTCGCAGTGCAGCTGTCGCTGAAACAGCTGGTCTCCAGCTGCCGCGTCGGTGAACTCGCCGTGATCCCCCGGCCGGTACGGTCCTGGGGGCCGGAGCCTTGGTCGAGGGCGATGAACACACCGGCGCCCACGCAGGCGAGCAGTGACGCCGCGGCGATCGCGACCCGTCCCGGACGGCGGAACGCGGGCCGGGGCGGGCGAGCGACGGGCGCCGGTGCGCTGCCGGGTTCATCGGCCACGGAGTCGGCTGGTGCCGTGGCGGCGGGCCGTTCCGCAGCGCCGCGGTTCTTCCATGCGATCGTGGCGTCTTCCCACAAAGCGGTCAGCCGTGCCGGCTCGGCTCCGACGAGTTCACCGAGGGCCAGTACGGCCTGCCGGGGCGGCAGCGCCTTACCGTTGAGGTAGCGCTCCCAGGAGGACTTGCTGTACGAGGTCTGCCCGGCCAGCGCGGTCAGACTCAGGCCACTGTGGTCCTTGAGGCGCCTGAGCTCCGTGGCCAGCCGCCGGGCATCCGATGTCAGAGCGTCGGGTAAGGGAACCCACTCCCGCATTGATGTCCCCCAGCGGCCAACGCACCGTCCGGCACTTGGCACGGTGCATACAAGCGAATGTGCTGAATGTTTTGCTGGAACAGCCGTCGGGCAGAAGATTAGACCGCCCCGCGGGTGATATCTCCGGCGTCGATGTGTTTTTCACCCTGCCTGCGGTCGGTATTCGGTCAATGCCGTACGAGGTCCGCCGGGGGCGTGCGCCGACCTGCCACGGGCCGCTAAGACTGAGGGGTGGGCTTTGTCGAGGCGGCCAGGGCGGTCGTGTGCGCGGTGGCGCTCGCGGCGGTGTGCGCCGGCGGAACCCCGTCGGCCGACGGGAGCCGCCTGCACGGGGAGGGACCGCCGGCCGACGACTGGCAGGCCGCTCCGCGCCTGGAGGAGCGGCACACTCCGCCCAGTGATCTGGTGGGGCTGTGGCAGGGGATCTTGTGGGCGGACGGCTACCTGCCGCGCACCAGCGTCACTTGCTCCTACGATGCCGCGACGGTGGCGGCGACCCGCGTCTGGCAGAGCAACCACCGTCTGTCCGCGGACGGCATCGTCGGCCCGGCCACGTACGGCGCGGCAAGCCGTCGTCTCGCCGTCGTCCTGCCCTGGACGGTGTACCACGGAGACCGCTTCGACCTGCCGCTGCGCCGAAACCGGGACGGTGTCTACGAGGTCTGGGACGTCGGGCGGTTCCGTGAACTGCGCCTGGACGCGGTCACCCTGGCCCAGTGCCGCCGGTGACGGCGTCGGCCCAGCTGTCGGACTCCGACACCCCCAGCTGGTAGTGGGCCACGACCACGGCGGCTCGCGTCGCATCGGGTCCGCCGGGGATCATCGCCGTCCACGCGGCACCCGCGGGCGCGGTCTGCCGGGCTCCGTCGTCCCCGGCGACCAGCAGCCCCGAGGTTCCCTGGGCCGGCTGGACCTCGGCCCAGCCGGCGTGACAGGCCGGGCTCCAGCGCAGCGCCAGGGTCCGCCCGAGCGCCCGGAGACGGTGCACCGTGACCGCGTCCTGGTCGCACCGCTGCCGATACGGATCGAGTCCCTGGCAACCGCCCGGCCCGCACGGCGTACCCGACCGGGGCGCCGTCGAGTGCAGCGGCCAGGGCCAGGCCGGTGCGCCGGCCGGCGCACCCTGCGGAACCGGCACGTGGTCTCCACCCCAGGAATGCCATGCCAGAACGGCCGCCAGCGCACACGCCCCGGCCGCCGTGGCCGCGGCATACCTTCGGCCGCGTGAACGCGCCGTCGAATGCGACGCCGCTTCCTGCCCCGCCGGGCCGGTCCCTTGCTCACCCTCCGGGCCGGCCGCTTCGTGCCCCGCTTCGGCCTTCGGCGACGGGCCCCGGTCCAGCGCCGTACGGGGTCGGTCGGTATCCGCCCAGACATCGGCAGCCGCTTCCCAGACCACCCGTAACCTGCCACGTTCCGCTTGCCCCAGCCGGCCCAGCGCGTCGACGGCTTCCCAGGGAGGCAGCGAGCGGCCACCGAGGTAACGCTGCCAGGAGCTGACGCTGAATCCGGTCTTGGCGGCGAGCGACGTCAGGCTCAGCTCACACCGGTCCTTGCACTGCCGCAACTCCCCCACCAGCCGCTGCAATTCCACCGGTACGTCGTCGCGCTCGCGCCGCCGACGGGTTGCCATCCGCTCCTCCCGCCCCCACAAGGGCAGCGGGCCTGCCCCACCGCGCCATCGTACGAGCGCGCCGAGCCATTGCCGTCCGCTGCCACGAAGCGCTCGGAAGCGTCCGCGGCATGCGTTCCCGCGAATGTGCCGGAACTCAGTCCAAGAAGCCAGGAGCACCTGACATGGCACCCCCGACACTGGTTGTCGGCGAGTCGACATGCTCCTCGAACCAGGCCGCTCACCTGGGCGTTCGCCGGACGTCCGGGCGGCCTTCGGCTGATCGTGTGCTCCGACCAAGGATGCACGTCACCACGACGAAGGCCGTGAGGGTGAGTCAATCGACGGGGCTCGGTCGCCGCCAGGCACCGCTTCGGGCCGTCGCCCCCTGTCCCCGCTCGATCATGCCCAGCACCACCCCGACGATGATGATCGCGCCGCCCGTCACCTGGGCGAGCCGGATCGACTCCCCGTTGATCACGACGGCGCCGATGACGCCGAAGACCGGGACCAGGTTGAGGATGTTGACCGCGACGCTCGACGCCATCCTGCGCAGACCGTAGTTGTAGAGCAGGAAGCCGCCGACCGAGCACGCCATGGCCAGGTAGACCAGCAGCGACGAGGCGGTCGCGCCCGGCATCCGCCAGTCGTCGGCCTCCAGCAGGGACACGAGCAGGAAGCCGGCCGCGCCCGCCAGGGTCTGGTAGTAGGTGACGCTCGCGGAGTCCTGCCCGGCGCTCGCGCGCTTGCCGAGCACGTTGTAGCCGGCCCAGGCCAGGCCGCCGAGCAGCAGCAGGACGTCCCCCAGCCAGCGCGAACTTCCGCCCACCTCGGCCCCGTTGCGTACGACGAGGAAGGCGCCGACGGCTGCCAGCAGCACGCCCGTCACCCTCAGCAGCGGCATCCGGGAGCGCAGGACGACCAGTTCCACCAGCATCGTCATCAGCGGGTACGTGGCCACGATCAGCGACGCGTCGGATGCCGTGGACAGGTCGACGCCGACGTTCTCCAGGATGAAGTACACCGTGATGCCGAGGAACCCGCTCAGGTAGAGCTGCCGTCGCTGTCGAGGGTCCGGCCGGGCCGGGCGGTGCCGGCTCAGCCGTACCATCACGGCCAGGAGTAACGCCGCGAGGGTGAACCTGATGGCACCGATACTGAGCGGGCCGACATCTTCCAGCACCTGCTTGGTCACCGCGTACGAACTGCTCCACAACAGCGCGGCCGCCATGACCGCACACACCGCCCACACCGTGGGTCCTCGTTCACGCATACCAAGTCGCCCCTTCCCACCACTCGTCGGCGCCGACGCACGACGACCGAACGAACGTCAGCCAACTAGGCTGGAGGCTAACAAGATCATCGAATATGATGTGAAGTGTCCGAATTACCTTCAGAATCCGGCGAGTTGAGGCGAGCATGGACGAACTTGATTCGGCGTTGGTGCGGATGCTCCAGGAGGACGGTCGGCGCACCAACCGGGACATGGCCCAGGAACTCGGTATCGCCCCGTCCACGTGTCTGGAGCGAATCCGGTCGCTGCGCAGGAGCGGCATCCTGACGGGATTTCATGCGGAGGCAGATCTCGCGGCGATCGGCCGCGGGCTGCAGGCGGTGATCGCCGTACGGGTCCGCCCGCCGTCACGTGCGGCGATCGAGGCCTTCCAGGCCTTCCTGGAGGGGATGCCCGAAGTCATCTCGATCTTCGTCCTCACCGGGAACGACGACTTCCTCGTACACGTCGCCGTCCGGGACACCGATCATCTGCACGCAGTGGTCCTGGACAAGCTGACGAAGCGCCCTGAACTCGCCGACGTACGGACATCGGTGGTCTACGGGCACATGCGCAAGAAGGTCATCGGTCCGACGTGACACCGATGCGGACCTCAGCAGGCCGTTCGCCTCGGGGCTCCCCACGGTCGGGAACGGTGGTTGCGCGCGCCACCGGACTGACACGGCAGGTGCCGCAGGCCGCGGCACCGGTCACCGGGCTGCTGGCCACCACCTACAACCAGGCCGGCACGGCGGCGCCTGCTGTTCCGGCTCTTTGCGCGACTCACGCGGAACGGGGAGCTGAAAGCAGTTGTCCTCCGTGTGGTTTCCATGAACGATCCGGGTGTGACCACGTTGTTTCTGACGGTCGGCCTGCCGGGGGCCGGCAAGACCACGAGGGCTCGGCAACTGGCCAAAGAGCACGGCGCTCTGCGGCTGACGCCGGACGAGTGGATGATTCCGCTGTTCGGCGAGTCGGAGTCGGACGGGAAGCGCGATGTCCTGGAAGGACGGCTGCTCTCACTCGCTCTGGAGGCACTGAGGCTTGGAACCAACGTGGTCCTGGATTTCGGATGCTGGTCTCGTGACGAGAGGTCCGCGATCCGCTGGTTGGTCGAGGCCGTGGGCGCGTCCTACCACCTCGTGTACATGCCGGTGGACCAGGAGACCCAGCGCGCCCGGATCGCCCACCGCCAGTCGACTGCTCCGGATCAGACCTTCCCGATGAGCGAGGCGGACCTCTCGCAGTGGAGGACGCTGTTCGAGGAGCCCGATGCCACGGAACTCGACGGGCAGGAAATCGGCGGTCCGCCTCCTGGGTGGCCGGGCTGGCTCGAGTGGGCCGCCGATCGGTGGCCGTCCTTCACATGACTCACGAGGGACGAAGACCACGCTCCCGCAGCGCCCACGCATCGCCGTCGGGATCGGTGAACTCGGCGGGTCAGCCCGTCGCCGATCCAGTCCCCGCCACAGCCAGGAGGAAAGTGGGTCAACAGGCCTGGGAGACAAGCGCCTTGTACTCCACATCGGACAGGTCTGTGGCCTGTACGTGGAGCTGGACGCCGTCGAGCAGGTTCCGGAGTGTGCCGTAGCCGGAGGAGTGCGCGACCCTCTCCTCGGCGTTCGTGCCCGCCGGGCACCAGGAGATCAGCACGATCTTCTCCTGACGGGTCCCGTCCGCGGTGGCGAAGAGGAGGTCGTGGACGACGTACCGGGGCTCGTCGGCCGGCAGGGCCTTCAGTAGTTCGTCGTGTGTCAGGTTCCCCTTGGCGTCGGGGATGACGGTCTCCAGGTTGTCGCTGAGCCGGAAGATCACTGTGTTGATGTCCCGCCTGCTTTTCAGCTCCTGAAAGGCGCTGATACAGCTGTCGTCCACTGGGGTACCACCGCTCACGACGAGTCCTTCTGATCATTGGGAGAGCAGGCCAAGCGGCTCAACGAACCGGCTCCCCGGGAGGTTCTGGGCCGCTTGCCCGCTTCGTCGCGAGGAAAGGTCGTGATCAGGCGGACAGGCCGTATCCCCCCTGGTCGGGCCGCCACGGAGCGGAGCCGGTGGACGGCTTCGGCGGCGTGAAGTCCCGGCGTCAGCGGCTTCTTCGGCTGTACGCCCCCTGCTGTACGCCCCCCTCGGCCTCAGCCCTTGCCGAAGTGCTCCGTGGGGAAGGCGCCGGCTGCCCTGAGGGTTCTGGTGAAGCCGCCGGCCAGCTCGGTGAGGCGTGCGGTGGCGGCAGCGCCGAGGTGGTCGTACGGAGCGGCGTCGAGGCGGTCGGTGAGCGCCTCGGCCTCACCACGCAGGGCCGCGCCCGCCTCCGTGAGGTCGCCCGCTCCGTCCAGCAGCCCGCGCTCGCACAGTCGGTCCCGGGCGGCGGCCCACTGCTCCGCGGACCACCCGCGTGTCCGCATGAACAACGCCGACGTCGGCGCCGTACCGGTGGCGTTGTGCAGGACGAGGGCCTCGATCCCGGACAGGCCGGCCACCGCCAGAGCGGCGAGGTGACCGTCACCCCGGTGCTCGCGCAGCAGCGTCGCGGCGTGCCACAGGGCCAGGTGCGGTTCCTCGGGTACGGGAAGGCCGGCGTTGGCGGCGTACAGCGGCCGCGCCTCGCGGCGGCACGCCTCGGTGGCGCGCAGCGCCAGCTCGGCCGCCTCGGCCATCTCCTTCGACGTGAGGGCTTCCTCCCCGAGCAGTCGCCGCAGCGTCCCGTCCGCGCCACGCAGCCGGGCCGCGAGCACCGCCTCCGGCGTGGTGACGGACCACGCGGCGGGGATGTACCGGGCCACGTGCTCGTGGTTGAAGTTGTAGAACGTCGCTGTGACGGTGCCCGCGCCGACCTCTCCGAGCGGGGCCGCGCGGCCCGCGAAATAGGCCATGGCGCCGCGCTCCAGCCCGAGCGCCGCGAGTTCGTCCTGCTGCTCGGGCGCGAAGTACACGGATGTGTGCACGGGATTGACGACGTTGTGGCAGCGGCGTCCCGCGCTCGCCTCGCCTGCAGTCATCTCGAATGAAGTCATCAGGACGAGCCGCCCGGAAGGATCTGCCGGCCGCACCCGGGCCTCACTCGCCGGCCCACGGCACGAGGACGGCTCGGGCGAGCGTGTGCTGGAGGATGAAGAAGCTGAGGGCGGCCGGGGTCGACTCCGGGGTGATGCCGAGGGTCGTCACAGACGGTATGTCGAGTGCGTTGACGGCGATGTAGTAGCGGTGCTTGCCGGTTCCCGGCGGTGGCGCGGCGCCGACGTAGGCGGTCGCGCGAACATCGTTCGAGACGTGGAAAGCGCCGTCCGGCAGACCGCCGTTGCCGGGCGTGCCGACGCCGGCGTCGAGGGACGTCATGTCGGCGGCGATGTCGGCCACCGCCCAGTGCCAGAAACCGGACGGGGTCGGGGCGTCCGGGTCGTACATCGTGACGACGAAGCTGCGGGTAGCGGCCGGGAAGCCGCGCCACGACAGCTGAGGGGAGCGGTCCTCGGCTCCGGCGGCGCCGCTCATGGCGGCGAACTGCGCCACCGGCAACGGGCCTCCGTCGGTGACGTCCGCGCTCGTGACGGCGAACTCGGGAACGGCGGGCATGGTGTCGTACGGACTGCTCATCGGGTCTCCCATCGAGCCAGGTTGCTTACTTTCAATAATCAACCACACTTTTAAAAATACTGCCAGCTGTCAAATGTTGTAGGATCCGTCCCGTGGCGAGAGGAGCCGGGCAGCAGACCCGCAGTGAGGTGGTGCAAGACCGCATCCGGGCCGACATCCTGGGCGGCCGGCTCCGGCCTGGCCAGCGGTTGAAGTTCCCCGAGCTCAGCGAGCAGTACGGGGTGAGCACCGGCGCCGTACGCGAAGCCCTGCTCAAACTGGTCGCCAAGAACCTGGTCAGCTCCGAGGCGCACCACGGCTTCCAGGTCACCGACGTCACCGCTCGCGGGCTGGCCGACCTGACCGACACCCGCACCGAGATCGAGTCCCTCACCCTGAGCCGCGCCATCAGCGAGGGCGGCCTCGCGTGGCAGGCTCAGGTGCTGGCCGCCCACCACACCTTCGAGCAGACCCCGCGCGGCGACGGTGACCAGCCGGGCGAGGACTGGCTGATCGCCCACGCCGACTTCCACACCGCGCTCCTGGCCGGCTGCGCCAACCCCCGGCTACGCGAACTGGCCGCCTCCCTGAGGGAAGAGGCCGAACTGTACCGGCGGTGGAGCCGACCCACACCGGCGGAGACGAACCACTGGACCGACCAGGCCGTCCACAAAGAACACCGCGACCTGCTCGACGCGGTCATGGCCCGCGACAGCGAGCGGGCCGACGCCGTCCTGCGCCGCATGATCAGCTCCACGTCAGGCATGATCCTGGACACCGAGCCGCACGCGTGATGCGCGGGTGAGGATCGCGGCGATGTGGCGTGCAGCGGCCGTCCGCCAGAGGCGACAGTCCTCGTAGCGGCCGTCAACACGTGCGCGTTGACGCGGATGCCTTCCGGGCCGTAGGTGATGGCGGCCGACTCGGCGAGGCTGTTGACCGCCCGTTTCATCACGCATGGGCGGGCAGCTCGGGGTTGCCCCATCAGGCCCCCGACGGATGAGTTGTTGACGACAGCGCCCGTCCCGGCGGTGGTTCGGATGGCGGCGATGTCGAACCGGCCGTACAGGTTCACGGCGCGGTCCACGGCGGCGCGCACGCCGGTCGCGTCCGCCAGTTCGCACACCACGTACTCGCGGAGCCGCCCGCCGACCGCCGACCCGAATCTCCTCGGCCACCGCCTTCAACTGGGCCTCCGCCCCCGTCCGCGAGAAGCACTCGGGCGCTTACCCGGGCGAAGAGCCGAGCCGCGGCGGCTCCGATGCCGCGTCCGGCGCCGATGATGAAGGCGACCTTGTCGGCCAGCAAGTCCGGGGCAGCAGCTGGGTCGATCGCGCGGCGGGGCCGGTCCAGGCGTGAGGCCGCGTCGAGTTCGGCTCGCAGTACCTCGTGCAGCCGCTGACCTCCGCCCGGTCCGCTCGCCTGATGCGACGATCATCCTCGTGTCTTCGCTGCCCGCCAGGGAGTGAGTGAGAGGACGAGAAGACGTGGATGTGTATGAAGCCGTGGACAGTCGCAGGGCCGTGCGGGCGTTCAGCGGTGAGCCGATACCCAAAGAGGTGCTCGAACGAGTGCTGGCCGCGGCGACGCGGGCCCCGTCGAGTGGGAATCTCCAGCCTTGGCATGTGTATGTCGTGACCGGTGAGCCCTTGGCCGAACTGAAGAGACGCGCGACGGCCAGGGCACTGGCGGGAGACCCGGGTGATGAGCGGGAGTATCCGATGTACCCGGCCGAACTGACCTCACCGTACCTGGACCGTTTCTCCGCCGCGGCTGCCCAGCGGTACCAAGCGCTGGGAATCGAGCGCGACGACCCCGACAGGCCCACGAAGATCGCCGCTGTGAACTCGGACGCGTTCGGGGCGCCGGTCGTACTGTTCTGCTACCTCGACCGGACGATGGGGCCCGGGCAGTGGGGGGACGCGGGGATGTACTTGCAGACGGTCATGCTGTTGCTGAGGGCGGAAGGACTGCACAGCTGCCCCCAGGTGATGTGGACGATGTTTCGCGAGACTGTCAGCAAGGCGGTGGGAGCCGATGACGGGCTCGTGCTGTTCTGCGGTGTCGCTGTGGGGTTCGAGAAGGAGGGCGTGCCACGGCTGCGCACCGGGCGGGCGGACATGACAGAAACAGTGAGCTTCATCGGAGGATGACGAGTATGAACCGCCGTCTGACCAGTGATCCTCTCGACAGACGGGTCGTCAGCCAGCAGCTGGCGGTGAAGATTTCGCGGACTTCGCGGACCGCGTAGCGGACCAGCGCGTAGCCGACCGCCGGGTCGGCCCACCACCAGCCGACGGCGGTGACCGCGGTCCACCCGATGCCCGGCGGCGCATGGCGGGAGGGGGGAGCCGGCGGCCGGCACCCAGGTGGACCGCACCCGCAGGTGGACCGCGAGCGCCGCGAATCCGTCGCCGATCAGCCGCAGTGCGCGTTGCTGACGTGCTTCACCGGTGCCCGACAGGTCCCAGATCACTACCAGTCGGCGCTCGCCGTTCCAGGTCGGCAGATACCGATCAGCCGGACGTCAGTGAGGCACGGATCCGGGTGACAGCGCGCAGGATCTCGTCCCGGTTCCTCGCCCGCTTGATCCATAGCGGCAGACGCGCCACCAGTGTCATCTTCCGTCTGGTGTCGTACCAGGGTGCTCGTTCACGCAGCGGCGCTTGGACGAAGCGCTGGAGCAGGTCCAGATGGTCCAGGTTGTATGCCCACAACCACCCATGACGGGTCTCGCGCTGGAGCCACAGTGGCGTGCCGAAGAACGGGTCCGTCGCGGGCTGAGCCGTACCCCGGCTGAACGAGACGCGACGGGCGGTCGACACCCGTGACAGCCCGCAGTTTCGGCAGACAAGACGCCTGGGCGTGAACAGTGTCGCTCTCGCGTCAGGCAGAGCATCGCATCCCTGTATCGCCAGTGCTCGTCCGGAGCGAGGGCGGAAGAAAATGAGCAGGTCCGGCCACGTCGGCGGTTCGTCCGCCGGTCAGGGGGCGAGGGCGTCCGCGAGCGCGACGGGGGCGGGCCGTCACCCAGGGCAAGAGCGGCTGATACTCAGGTCCGCGTCATCATCGGCGAGAGATCTCGGCGGTGGAGGCCAGCCGTAGGCCGGCCAGGGCGAGGAAATCGGTGAGTTCGATGTGGCCACCGTCGGTCCCGTCGTCCCACATCGTCCAGAGCCTGGACTCCTCACCGTCCCACGTGTCGGTGTCCTCACTCGGATGCTGCTCGACGGTCCCCTCCCCGTGCCGGTACCGCAGATACAGGTACTGACCGCCGGTCGTCCACGCGTCCCACTGCGACGGGAAGCCGCCGCAGGTCTGCACCACCCGGGCGAGGGCCACGTCCTCGTGCAAGTGGCTCTCGACCGGCCCCAGGTGCTGGTCGTGGGCGAGGACGAGGTCGTCGTCGAGAGCGAGTAGGCGGATGCTCCCGCCGGGGAACTGGAGCGTGAGTCCGGCCCCGAAGTCGACGCGCACGTCCCGATAGTTGATCTCTCGGACCGAGCGGACCGGCTCGCCGATGAACCGGGTCACCGACAGGCCAGGTGGATCCTCGACGACCACGACACTGCCGTACTGCTCCATCGAGTACGGCTCGTGCGGCTGGTCGATCGTCAGCGACAGGCCAGTGCTGGGTGTGTGGAAGTGGACCGGGCCGAGCCCTTCGAGATGGAGCCACAGATGCACCAGCGACGGCTCGCCATCGGCGTAGTGGTGCCAAGCCGTGGTCACCCGCAGCAGCCGCTTACCGATCAGGTCGGCGGCGAACAGCTCCTCATCGTCGGTCACCCGCTGATGTTCGCATGGCTCCCCATACCGTGACGCCGGGTTTCGCTCGCCTCCAAGCCAGGCCGCTCACCTCTGTGCGCGTTCGGTTTTCCACCGCGGTACTCCCGCGGCCCGTACACGTGTGTCCCCGGCGGGAAGTGCGACGAGGTGTCGCGGCGATGTCACACCGGGGTCCTCATGACCCCTCTTGGACGCGGAGGTTCGGCAAGGAAGCGGCAGACGCGCGCGGGAGGCCGTTATGACAGGACTTAGGACAGGAGGCTCTTATGAACGACGTGACCGATCCGGTGTCCGGGGAGCGGCAGAAGGTCCGTTTCAGCAGCGGCGGCAGCGAGTGCGCCGCCTGGCACTATCCGGGGAGCGACGGCTCCTGTGTGATCATGGCGGGCGGGTTCGCCGTGACGAAGGAACCGGCCACCGACCTGTTCGCGCGGCGGTTCCACGACGCCGGGTTCGGCGTGCTGGCCTTCGACTATCGCGGATTCGGTGAGAGCGGTGGTCGGCCGCGTCAAGTCGCCTCGGTCAGCGGGCAGTTGGCGGACTGGCGAGCCGCTGTCGCGTGCGCGGCGACCCTGCCGGGAGTCGACCGGAACAGGCTGGCCGTCTGGGGGTTCTCCGCATCCGCCGGTCACCTCCTGCGGGTCGCGGCGCGCACCCCGCACCTCGCCGCGGTGATCGCCCAGACGCCGAACGTCGGGGGCCTGGCCGCCGCACGCCTCGCGGCGCGCCACCAGAAGCCACTCGCCCTGCTGCGCCTGTTCGGCAGGGGTGTCCTCGACGCGGCCGGCGGCCTCCTCGGCCGTCCGCCGCTGCTGGTGCCGCTCAGCGGCGAGCCCGGCACCGTCGCCGTCCTCACCACGCCGGACACGGCCGACGTCCCGCGCGCGCTCAATCCCGGCGACCGGTATCCGCACTGGCGGCAGGAGGTCGCGGCCCGCTCAGCGCTCGGCCTCGGGTTCTACCGTCCTGGCCGCGACGCCTCCCGCGTACGGTGTCCACTGCTCGTCGTCGTATGCGAGCAGGACCAGTCCGCCTCGCCCACGGCGGCCGTGCGCGCGACGCGACAGGCGCCCCGCGCGGAGCTGGTGTGGTTGCCCGGCGGGCACTACGCGCCGTTCCTGGACGCGCACGAACGGGCGGTCGACGCCGAGTTGTCGTTCCTGCGCCGACATGTGCTCGATTCCCCGGTGGCCTCCGTCGCCTCCGTGGAGCGCGGATGACGACGGGGGAGATCGAGCTGTCGGCGGGGACGGTCGCGTACCGGGACACGGGTGGCGACGGTCCGGTGCTGGTGCTGCTGCATGGGCTGATGATGGACGCCTCGCTGTGGGACGAGACGATCACCGAGCTCGCCGCCGACCACCGGTGCGTCGCGCCGACCCTGCCGCTCGGGGCGCATCGGCACGGAATGCGGGCCGACGCCGACCTGTCGCTGCCCGGGGTGGCCCGGCTGGTCGCGGAGTTCCTCGAACGCCTCGATCTGCGGGACGTCGTCCTGGTCGGCAATGACACCGGCGGTGCGCTCGTCCAGCTCATGATGGGCGACGGTGCGGCACGGGTGGCGGGGGTGGTGCTCGTGTCGTGCGACGCCTTCGACAACTTCCCGCCCGGGCTGACGGGCCGGACGCTCGTCCTCAGTGGCAGGCTCCCACCTCGGCTGTTCGGGATGTTCATGCAACAGATGCGGCTACGGCCGCTGCGCCGCATGCCGGTCGCCTTCGGGTGGCTGACGCTCCGGGGCGACGCCGCCACCGCTCGGTGGATCAGGCCGGTCCTCGAACGGCCGGAGATCCGCCGCGACGCCGTACGCACACTGCGCGCGGCGGCGGCGGACACCGGTCTGCTGCTCGCCGCGGCCGAACGACTGCCGCACTTCGACCGCCCCGCCCTTGTCGTCTGGGCGCGCGGCGACCGTGTGATGCCGCCCGAGCACGGCCGGCGCCTCGCCGCGCTGCTCCCGCGGGGACGGCTGGTCGAGATCGACGACAGCTACACGCTCGTCCCGTTGGACCGGCCGACGGAACTCGCCCGGGCCATAAGGGAGTTCACCCGGTCGTCCGCGACCGCCTGACGGTCCTGGCGCGCTCGGCACCCGTTCGCCGGCCATACCGCCATAGAGCCGCAGAGCCGTACGGGGTCACAGCGTCGTACGGGATTCGAGGTCGGCGCGGGTGTCGTTGCCGTAGACACCCGTCTCGTCGCCCCGGATCCCGTACCAGAGCTGGAAGCGCGCGACCGCGGCCGTGAGCGTGGCGTCGTAGGCGCCGTTCGTGGAGCCGTGGTCGTAGACGTTCGGGATCCGCAGCAGCCGCTGCTGCAGGTCCTTGACCGCGGGGCCGCTGTCCCCCTCGCGCAGGGTGCCCGCACCGTCCGGGTCGGCGCTCGCGGACGGGGCCTGAACGGCGGCCGTCGTGGACGCGCCGGTCGGGGCTCGCCCGGCCTGCGCTCCGGCCTCCTGCTCACCGCCGGGCAGCAGGAGCGCGAGGGCGAAGCCGACGAGGGCCGCACCCGTGACCCCGATGACGACCGCCGCCCGGCGGTGCCCCGTACCCCACCCGGCCGTCCGCCCGCCCGCGCGCCCGCGCTCGCGGTGGACTCCGGGAGCGGAGGAAGGCCCGCGAGCCCCCACCGGTCTCTCGCCCCGGGTGTAGTCCTCGCCCACGAGGACGGGTGGCAGTTCCTCGGTCGCGTCCTCGGCCACCGGCGGCGACACGGCGACCGTCGTGGCCGGTACGGCGATGACCTCGTAGTTCTCGTCCGAGTCGGGCCCGTGCTGTTCCTCCCGCACCTCCTTCAGAAGTTGCGCAAGTGCCTCCGTCCGGCGGCGCCGCTGAACATAGGTGGGTTCGATCGCCCGTCGCCCCCCGGGCTGCCCTGGTTCGGGCGGTGTCGGCACACTGCTCTCCTTCCGTGCGCGCGGTTTCACGCCATCCCCGTGGAGTGATACGTGGCCGGCGGCCCCGGGGTTCAACGGAGCCGCAGGCCCCCGAGCCGACGTGGTCGTACAACGTGAAGAATGGGCAAATAACGGGTAGGACCACCTTCGGGGAGCGGAGAGGGTCGCCGTGGCTGCGAGCGAGGAACCAGACGTGTCGGCCGCCCGCCGGCGTTTCGACATGGCGGACGCCGCGCCATTGCTGCTCGACGCCCGGATGACGGTGACCAGCTGGACCGCGGACGCCGAGCGCCTGCTGGGGTACGCGCCCTCCGAGGTCCTGGGTCGCCGCGCCGCCGACCTGCTGCTTCCGGAGGACGCGGCCCGGATCCCGGACCTTGCGGCGCGGTGCAGCGACGGCGGCGGCTGGGCGGGACTGCTGTCCGCGCTGCACCGGGACGGGCACGCGGTCCGGGTGATGGTCCGGGCCGTCCCGATACGCGAGAGCGGCGGGCCGACGCGCTGGGTGGTGCTGCTCGCGGATCTGGCCGGTGGCCCCGGCTGGGACATGAGCCGGTCGGTGCTGGAGCGGATGAACGCCCGCTCGCCGGTGGGCATCGCCATCGTGGACACGGACCTGCGCTATGTGTGGTCGAACGCCGCGCTGGAGCAGTTCGGCGGGGGGCCGCCGCACCGGCGGCTGGGGCGCAGGCTCGCCGACATCCAGCCGGGCCTGGACGCCGAGACGCTCGAGGCCCAGATGCGCCGGGTGCTGGAGAGCGGCCGGCCGGTCGTCGGGTACGAGCACGTGGGCCGCATACAGTCCGCGCCGCATCGCGAGTCCGCGCACTCCCTGTCGTTCATTCGGCTGGAGGACGACCACGGCCACCCGATCGGGGTCTACTACACCGTCGTCGACGTCACCGATCGCTACCGTGCGCGACGGCGGCTGGCGCTGCTCGACCGGGCCGGCGAGCACATCGGTCGCAGTCTGGACGTCCTGCGCACCGCACAGGAGCTGGCCGATGTCGCCGTACCGGGGCTGGCCGACTTCGTCACCGTGGACCTGCTGGAGTCCGTACTCAGGGGAGCGGAGCCGGTGCCCGGCCCGCTGAGGGACACGGACGTGGTGTCGCTGCGGCGTGCCGGACAGCAGTCGGTCCGGGCCGGTATCCCGGAAACCGCTGTCGAGGTGGGTGAGGCCGCGACCTACCAGACGACCTCTCCCCCGGTCCGCGCTCTGGCCGAGGGCCGGTCCTGGCGTGAGGCGCGGCTCGACCCGCAGGCCAGGAAGTGGAGCACGAGCGCCCGCGAGGGCCCGGCCGCCTCCTTCCTCGACCTCGGGCTGCACAGCGCGATGATCGTGCCCGTCCGGGCCCGTGGCGTCACGCTGGGGATCACCACATTCTTCCGGCGCGACCGCGAGGACCCCTTCGACGAGGACGATCTGAGCCTGGCGGAGGAGTTCGTCGGCAGGGCGGCGCTGTGCCTGGACAACGCCCGTCGCTACACCCGTGAGCGCGACGCGGCGCTCGTCCTCCAGCGCAATCTGCTCCCGCACCGCTTCCCCGAGCAGAACGCGGTGGAGGTCTCGGCCTGCTACCGGCCCGCGGACGAGCTCACGGGCCTCGCCGGGGACTGGTTCGACGTCATTCCGCTGTCCGGGGCGCGGGTGGCCCTGGTCGTGGGCGAGGTGACCGGTCACGGCATCGACGGCGCCGCCGCGATGGGGCGGCTGCGGGCCGCCGTGCAGACCCTCGCCGATCTGGACCTGTCGCCCGAGGAGGTGCTCGCGCACCTGGACGACCTGGTCAGCCGGGCCGCCCGGGAGGAGGGCAGCGGCGCGGACACCCTCACCAGCGGGATGCAGGCCGTCGGAGCCAGCTGTCTGTACGTCGTGTACGACCCGGTGAGCGGGCAGTGCGCGATGGCGGACGCGGGGCATCCCGCACCCGCGGTCATCACGCCCGACGGCACCGTCACGTTCGCGGACCTTCCCCGCGGTCCCGCACTGGGTGTCGCCGGACTGCCCTTCGAATCGGTGGAGTTCACCCTCGAGGAAGGCAGTGTGCTCGCCCTGCACACCGACGGGCTGATCGCCACGCCCCGCACGGGACGGGATCCGGACGCGGGCCGGGAGCGGCTGCGGGGCGCATTGGCCTCGCACCGTCAGCCGTTGGACGGCATGTGCCGCACGATCGTGGACGATCTCGTGCCGTCGCGGCCGTACGACGACGTGGCGCTGCTGATGGCGCGCACCCGCCGGCTCGGCGCCGAGCAGGTCGCGACCTGGGACCTGTCCACCAATCCGGCCATGGTCGCCGAGGCCAGGAAGGTGGCGACGCAGCAGCTGAGTGCATGGGGCCTGGACGAGCTGGTCTTCACCACCGAGCTGGTCGTGAGCGAGCTCGTCACCAACGCGATCCGGTACGCCTCGGGGCCGATCCGGCTGCGCCTGATCACCGAGCGGGCGCTGATCTGCGAGGTCTCCGACGGCGCCGCGACCGCCCCGCATCTGCGGCATCCGAAGACCACCGACGAGGGTGGCCGCGGGCTGTTCCTGATCTCCCAGTTCACCCGGCGCTGGGGCACCCGCTACACCCCCGAGGGGAAGGTCATCTGGGCCGAGCAGTCGCTGACCACCCAGCCCACGACGTGACGGACGGACGTGTGGCCGCGGGGTTCAGCAGTCGCGGAACTCGGGTGACTGGTTGAGGATCTGCGAACGCTGTGAGGTGAACCGGGAGTGGGTCGCGCCGCCCCGGCCCTCGGGGCGGAAGACCGCGACGCGGTGGCAGTTCATGAAGGCGAGGGTGACGCCGAAGTGCCGCTCCAGGCTGCCGCGGATCGCGTCGCTGGCGAGCGCCCTCAGTAGCTGGCCGCGTTCCTTCTCGGACGGCGGCGGAGTGTGGTTGTCGGCGAACTCAGCCGTACCGTCCCGGAGTTGACGAGCCAGGTCGGCGATGAGGCCGTACGCGTACGGCAGGGACGTACGGACGGTGTCCACGAAGTCCGCTTCGCGGACCGGACCGCGTTCGGCTTCGGCGAGCAGTTTCGGGGAGACGTCGAGTGACATGAGAGTGGCAGTCCTGTCGCTAGGTGGTTCGGTGGTGCGCCGGTCGCGCTCCGGCCGTGCGCGGGGGATCAGTCGGCGGACGGTTCGAGGGCGGTGGGGCCGTACCGGAAGTCGGGGTCGATCTGTGCGGAGAGGTCGGTGCCGGTGGCCCGGTCGGCCCAGGCGGCGGCGTTGCGGAGGTGGAAGGCGACGGCGTTTTCCTGGAAGGCCGTCCAGTCCTTGGTACGGGCGTCCAGGGCCGTCCGCATGTGGCGCAGCGCGTGGATGTTGTGCGGTTCGAGGTCGCCGTGGGGTCTGCCCTGCTCCTGGGCGCGCACCCAGGAGGAGTGCCGGACGTACGCCAGGAGGTCGTCGCCGACGTGTTCCTTGAGGAAGAGCAGGTCGTCCTCGGCGGTGACCTTGTTGCCGATCACCGCGATCGGGACGCCGAACTCCTCGGCGTGGTCGCGGTACTGGCGGTAGACGGAGACACCCTTGCGGGTGGGTTCGGCGACCAGGAAGGTCATGTCGAAGCGGGTGAACAGTCCGGAGGCGAAGGCGTCGGC
Organism: Streptomyces sp. NPDC111507; assembly: GCF_055638955.1. Lineage (NCBI taxonomy): Bacteria > Bacillati > Actinomycetota > Actinomycetes > Kitasatosporales > Streptomycetaceae > Streptomyces > Streptomyces sp. NPDC111507. The sequence continues at coordinate 165,922 of NZ_JBVKBU010000005.1, forward strand.
ACCGGCGGTCATGTCGACGACGACGTACTCGCCGGGCCCGTCGACGAGATGGTTGAGGTACAGCTCCACCGCTCCGAGTTTGGAGTGGTAGCAGGCGACGCCGAGATCGCTCTCGTCGAACTCACCGGTGACCATCAGCGGTACGCCGCCGACCCGCTGGAGGTGCGAAGTGTGCACCGGGTCGTCGCCGAGGAGGCGCAACAGGCGTGAGCCGCGGCCCGGCGGAGTGGTCTTGATCATGGCCTCGGGCGAGGTGATGCGCGGGTTGCTGCCGCGCAGGTAGGCCTTGATCTCGCCGAGTCGCGCACTGAGGGGCGGGGCGGCGAAGGTCTCGTCGTCGCCGAGGCCGAGGGCGTGGGCCAGGTGCTGATTGATGTCGCCGTCGATGGCGACGACGGGCGCGCCGGAGTGCGCCAGCTCGCGGGAGAAGAGGGCCGACAGCGTGGTCTTGCCGCTGCCGCCCTTTCCGACGAAGGCCGCGCGCATCTCAGCGCTCCGGGAGGAGCAGGCCGCGCTCGTACGCCTTGGCCAGTCGCTGGGGTACGAGGTGGGAGGCGCCGTCGACGGTGATCGGAACGAGCCGCGCCGTGGCGGCCTTCCACTGGGCGCGGCGGTGGCGGGTGTTGCTGCGGGACATCTTGCGTTTGGGCACGGCCATGTCGGTCTCCAAGGTAGGTGGACACGAGCGACGCTATCTGAAAATGGATCTCATTTCCAAGCTGGCGCGCGGGGCGCGTGCGGGAAGCGCACGGGGCATGCGCGCGACACAGAGGGCGCGCGGACAGCCGTGACGCCAAGCGGAGTTGACAGATTGTTGACCAATTCCCAGGCGAGTGGTGACCGAGGCCGCCACTATGGTCGGCCGCATGTCCTCACACCCCCCACGGACTCCGGCCCTCCCTGTCCTCCCCTACCGGAAACCGACCCGTGACCGGGACTACTGGGTCTTCGACGATGTGCTGCCCGACGTGGACGCCGTCCGGGCGCGCTGTCTCGCCAAGGACGAGTGGGCCAAGGGCTACCCGTACACCTCGGAGAGCTGGCCGGGCCTGCGGACGATGCCGGGGCTCGAACCGGGCGAACTGGCCCGTGTGGAACGGCTGGTGAAGAAGGCCACCGGCGCGAAGGAGCTGTGGGTGCAGAGCACGCCCTCCGGGGGCACGCTCAACCACAACTGCGTCCAGGTGGTCGGCAAGGACGAGGGCCAACCGCGCCCGCACACCGACTCCCGTGCGCTGTGCCGGTACGCCGCCGTGCTCTATCTCAACCCGGTCGTACCCAAGAGCTGCGGAACGAGCTTCTACCGGCAGAGCCTGCCCGGCGGCCGGCTCGGCGGGAACGTGGTGGCGGCTCCGCACAACAACCTGGTCGACGCGCTGGGTACGCGGTTCGTGGCGCCGGACTCCTTCGTCGAGGACCTCGAGGTCCCGCACCGCTACAACCGGCTGCTCCTCTACCACGCCAACCTGATGCACAGCGCCACCGGCTACTGGGGCAGCACGATGGAGGACAAGCGGATGACCGCGGTCTTCTTCTGGATGGCGTGAGCCCGCGTGCGGATGGCGTGAGTCCGCACACCGATGCCGAGCGGCCCCGGACCTTGGAGTCCGGGGCCGCTCGGCTGTGCGGGGCGGTGGTGCACGAGCTGGTGCGCGGGGTGGCGGCGGGCGCCGCCGACCGGCTCGCCGTGGGGCTGCGCGCCGGGAGCTTCGGCCTCGGGTCGATGTGGGCGGTGGTGTCGGGGGCCGAGCGGCGGCAGGTGACGGTGTTCGCGCGGATCGCCCACCGGTTTGCGGTGCACCTGATGCGGCGCGGGACCGAGGACTACCGCACCCACCGGGTCGAGAGGGAACAGTTCGCCGTTCTGCCGCACGGCGCTCCCACCGTCACCGGCTCCGGCGACTCCATCGGACTCCCGCGCGGCACCCACTGGGTCGCCGCGCCGGCCGATGCAGCGGTCCCGGGATCTGACCGTGCACGCAGGGCACTTGTCCCCACCTCTGGTACCTCGTCCTGACCGTCGGCCGTCCCCAGGAGAACTCCGCGGCAACGGTCCGGGACTGGCTGCGGGACCTGCTTGACGTCGGGACCGGGTTATGCGAACACCCTGCGCTGCCGACTGACGCAGATCGAACAGACCGTCGGTGTCAATCTCGCCGATCCCGGCATCAGGCTCGTCCTCGCCCCCCAGCTCGAGGTACGCGGCCCCGCCTGACCCACCCGTCCCGTACGACCTCGCCCTCGACCTCGGGGAACGCTGCCCGCTCGGGGAGAAACGCCCCTGACTTCCACCCGCCATTTCCGGACATGCGGGGGCTACGGCTCCGTTACAGCTTCCTCAAGTCCTGGTGTCCGGACGGTGAGCTCGTCATGATGGGCGCATGACGTTGGCCTCGCGTGCCATGACGCAACTGGCGGGCTGGCCGGACCTCGCGGAGGCCCGGCCGAGCTGCGGCACAGGGCGGGCGCTGAGTTCGGCGCAGGGCGAGATCGTGCACTTCCATTCGGATCACGATGTCGACCTGCACCTCACAGCTCGTGCCATTCACCGTTTCCAGGATCATCTCCGGGGCGCCACCGCGGTCCGGATGGTGCCCGGATCGCGGTGGGTGACCATACGCCTCGAGGTGGACGCCGACATCGGCCTGCTCCTCACCCTGGTGAGCCTCGCTCTTCAGTCCCACCAGACATGGCCGGTTCCGGGCGACTCTCCGTCGGCGGGCTGCAACGACCTCCACAGCATGGTGCTTCCGCGCGACAGCGTCGGCTGAGACGTCACCGACGTCGGTCGGGGGCGGGCGGCGGGGCTGACCACTTGATCAGCATCACGAGCGGCGGCTCCCATGTTCCCCGTGCAGTGGAAGGCGGGCACGCCGCAGATCGATGTCGCCCGGCTCCGAAGCGGCCTGTCTCAGCGCCTTCTGGGCAGCGGTACGCCGGGAAAATCCACCGTCCGCTCGGGGCGGCCGTGGAGGCGCCGGTCGACCCGTTCCACCGGCCTGGGCACCGGGGGACTTCGGACCGCGAGTTCCGCCGTCGCAGCGAGCGCCAACGGGAGTTGTTCGCCGCGTGGCGCGATGCGCCGCCGCTGGTGCGCAACGCAACTGGCCAAGACGCACCTTCCGTGCGCGTCCAGGGCGCGGATTCGGCGCGGATTCGTGGAGTCCCACGTCACGGAGCGTCTGTGCCTCCGCTTCGGGGGCACACGACGGTGGATCGGGTGCGAACGTCACCCGGTCGAAGACCGCCGCGAGGCGCCGACCCGTGGGAGTCCCGATGCCGACCGCCGTGCCGGAGAGAGCCGCAGGAGGGACTGGGGAAGGACCCGAAGCGGTCCGCCCGGGCCGCTCGTCCGTCCTGCCCCGCGGTACCGGCAGGACCGCCGCGCGCGTCGGCGTACTGACCGTCTGCCAGGCCGCCCTGATGGTGGGCCTCGGGGTCCTGATCACGGGCCCCGCCCGGAACGTGTGGCCGCTGACGGTCGAGGACAACGTCAACGAGGGACTCGCGCGGATCCGTACGGGTCCGCTCACCACTCTGTCGTACCTCGGCTCGGAGGCGGGCAACACCCTCACAGTGATCGCCCTCACCCTGCTGAGCTGTGCGGCCCTGCTGCTCATACCCCGGCTGTCGATGTGGCGTCAGGCGGTCTTCCTGGCCGTCACCGTCTCGCTCCAGTCCCTGGTGTTCCTGGTCATCACCGAGTCGGTGGACCGCACCCGCCCCAACGTGCACCGCCTCGACGCCTCCCCGCCCACGTCCAGTTACCCCTCGGGCCACACCGGCGCGGCCACCGCGCTGTATGCCGGGCTCGCGGTGCTCGTGCTGTCCCGGGTCCGCAGGCCGTGGCGCCGGCCGCTGGCCGGGCTGCTGTTCCTCGTGCCGCTGGCCGTCGGCGTCGCCCGCCTCTACCGGGGCATGCATCACCCCACGGACGTGATCGGCGGGATGGCCAACGGCGCCCTGTCCCTGCTGATCGTCGGCCGTGCCCTGTTCACCGACAGGTCCATGACCGCCGTCCCCTCGCCACGGACCGGCCACACCGGCGCGCCCGCCGGGGCCGAGGAGCGCGAGCCCGGCAGCACTGCCGTGATCTTCAACCCCACGGTGACCGGCGAAGCGACCCGCGAGAAGCTGCGACGGATCCTCGAACAACACGGCCACCGCGCACCGGCGTTCATCGAGACCACCGCCGACGACCCCGGCACCGGCCACGCGGCCGACGCGATCCGTGACGGAGCGACACTGCTCGTGGTCTGCGGCGGCGACGGAACCGTCAGGGCGGCCGCGGACGCCCTGGCCGGCAGCGGGGTACCGCTCGTCGTGGTGCCGTGCGGCACCGGCAACCTGCTGGCCCGCAACCTCGGTCTGCCGCTCGCCCCCGCCACCGCGCTCGACGCCGCGCTGTCCGGTACCCCCCACCGCCTCGACCTCGGCCGCATCGAGGGCGACGGCCTCGCCCCCACCCACTTCGTCGCGATGTCCGGGGCCGGGCTCGACGCCGCGATGCTGGAACACACCGACGACCGCGCCAAGTCCGCCGTCGGCTGGCCTGCCTACGTATTCGCCATCATCCGCTCACTGGGCACGCCTCGGATGCGGTTGGCGGTCCGGCTCGACGACGCGCCCGTCCTGCACCGTACGGCCCGGATGGTGCTCGTCGCCAACGTCGGCACCGTACAAGGCGGTCTCAAGCTCCTCCCGGCGGCCCGTCCCGACGACGGACTGCTCGATCTGCTGATCCTCGACCCGCGCGGCCCCGGTGGCTGGATGCGTGCCCTGGGCGTCCTGATGCGCGGCCGCAGATGGAACGCGCGCCCCACGACCATGGACACGCTCGTCCCCAAGGACACCGGCACTAAGGGCGTACCGGTGGAGTTCCTCACCTTCCGGCGGGCCGAACTCACCTTCGCCGCACCGCAGTCGCGTGAACTCGACGGGGACCCGGTGTCCCACGGCCGACGTCTCACCGCCGAGGTCAGGCCCGGCGCGCTGACCGTCCTGCTGCCCACCCGGGAGAAGTGAATGGGCACCGCCACCGAGGCCCCCGGGACCCGCGACATGACTGGCGCCGAACTCTCGGCCGCCGAGGCACTGGCGCCGCTGCTGCGCGACTCCCAATACGGGGCGGCCTGCGGCCGACGTCCAGGTGAACGCGCAACCCGGACAAATCCGCCTCCTGCCACAGCCGCGTAACAGCGGCCGACCAGGGCACAACTCCCGCCCCACCCCGCCGGTCGAACCTGCTGCGTCGCACACCTGCGCCGCGGCGGAACCGGTGCCGCCCGGCGTAACTCCTTTACTCCTGACCGAAGTTGGAGCTGCCCTGTGTCCAGGAAGTCCCTACCGACGCGGCTTGCCGCCACCGCCGCGCTCCTGCTCACCGCAGGCGCGCTGTCCGCGCCCGCCGCCTCAGCAAAGCCCTCGGACGCCTCCCCCGGCGACGCCTACGTGCTGACCGTGACCACCAACCCGACGAGCACCGACTACGACAACCGCCACGTCGACGTCATCGGCACCGTCACGAAGGCCGACGGCACCCCGGCGCCCCACATCCCCGTCACCATCCAGGAGGTCGTCCAATTCACCACCTGGAATCCGTGGGGCGACCCGATCGACCCCACGTACTACGAACCGCGTGACCTGGGCACGCCGGTCACCGACGCCGGCGGGAAGTTCACCGTCCCCGACGTCGACATCGACCACGTGACCGGCAGCAGCCTGCTCAACGTCCAGCACGGGGTACAGATCACCGCTCTCTACGACGAGGACGGCGACCTCAACACCCCGCAGGACGGCTACTTCGCGGACACCACCGTGGCCGCCAACGCCACGTCCAGCTCCGTCAGTTACCAGGTCAACAAGAAGAAGGTGAAGGCGGGCGACACCCTCACCATCCTTGGCAAGGTCACCCTCCCCAAGGGGGTCGAGCCCAAGGGCACCGAGGTCTTCCTGCAGACCTACTGGGAGAACGAGTACCACGTGAAGACGACCGCCGAGGACCACGGCTTCTTCGTGCTGACCGTGCGCGTCTCGCGCGACGACGACACGTTCGTGCTGCGCACGGCCCCGAAGGACCTCTACGTGTCGGGCGTGAACCAGTCGCTCCCGATCACCAACACCTCGCTCCCCCGCACGTAGCCTCCACAGGAGGCGCAGTTCTTGGGTTCAGTCGGTTGATCCCTCGGACTTGATCACCGAGAAGGGACCTCTCTGACGCAGAAACGGCCTTCGTCTGATCCTGCGCTCGGTTACCGAGGCACAGGAACAGCGCGAAGGCCGTGGGTGTGAGTCTGGTGCATCAGGGCATCCCGAGGGATGCGTTCGCGGGAGTGTCCCACTTCCGGTCAGAGGTGTACGCGCGCAAGACCTCGCGGGGCGGCGCGGCGCGGCGCGGCGCACGGAGACGGACGATCCGGTGCGGATGCCGGTCGACCTCGCGCTCGCTCCCGAACACCGTCGCGGTCACGGAGCTCCGCACGGCGGGCTCAACCAGAACAGGATCGACGTCGGCCGACCGCCCCGGGCCCCGACCGGGCCTTGGCTGCCGAGGGTGGTCTACGACCCCAAGGGCGCCGGCCACCCAAGCACGGGGGGCGAGTTCGTCTTCGGGGACCCCAGCACCTGGAACGCCGAGCGAGCCCTGACGACCCCGGACACCCGGCTCCGCGGGACCGCGACCGCGCAGGCGCGAGACCGGCTGCACCTGCCGCTCACCGAGCCCGCCGCCCTTCTGGCGCGCTTGCGCGGCGGCCGCTGCCGACGCGCAACACCGACGAGAGCTGAGTTGGCGGCGGAACAAGGCGCCGTTCAGGACTTCGTGGGCATCCGCAGCAGGTCGGCCAGCTCGGCGTCGTAGAACCGTGCGGGGTCGAACCCCATCCCGGTGAAGTGGCCGGCGAGTTCCAGGGACAGGACGCCGTGCAGGCGGGTCCAGAAGGCCAGGGCCCGGTGGAGCGTGGCGGGCGGGGCGGGGTGGCTACCCGCCCAGTCCCGGTGTTCGGCGAGGTGGGCATCGAACGGGGTCACCGGGCCGTCCGCGGACAGTTCGGCGCACGCGTCGAGCAGGGCCGCCATCATCTCGGAGGCGATCGCGGTGATGTCGTCGGGCGCGTGGTAGCCGGGTACGGGGGTGCCGTAGACGAGGAAGTACCGCTGGGGGTCGGCCAGGGCCCAGCCGCGCAGCGCGTGCGCGAGGCCGATGGGGTCGGCACCCGCGGTGCGCGCCGCGCGGAAGGTGTCGGCGAGGCTGCGGTACGCGTCCCTGACCAGCTCGGTGATCAGTTCGTCACGGCTGGCGAAGTACCGGTACAGCGCGGGCCCGCTCATGCCCATTCGCTTGGCGATCGCGTTGAGGGAGAGAGCGGACGCCCCCGCCGTGGCGATCTGTTCCCACGCACGCTCCTTGATCTCCGCACGCACCTGGGTGCGGTAGCGCTCGCGTGGCGTCGTCACCTCTGCTCCGTCCATGACCTGCCCTCCCTCACCGTCTAGTTAGAGGCTATCACGATGGTTATTGACACTCCCTCCGCGAGTGAGTTACAACTTCTAACGAACCAGAGAGTGAGTAACTCACCGCGGAGCATTCAGGCCTGGCGGGGCACTGCGCCGGCGCCGCCGTACATCCGGCTGTTTCAGGCCACTTCCACCGTAAGAACGCAAAGGAGAACGCACGTGTTTGAACGCTTGGCCGAACTTGCGATTCGCCGGTCCCGGCTGGTCCTCGTCATCGCCGTCGTGGCCGTGGCCCTCATGGGCGTGTTGGGAGCCGGCGCATTCGAAAAGCTGCGCGGAGGCGGCTTCGACGACCCCGCCTCCCCGTCCACCCGGGCCGCGAAGGTCATCGACGAGAAGTTCGGCGGAGAGACGAACCTGGTCCTGCTCGTCCAAGCCCCCGACGGCCACATCGACACCCCCGCCGCCACCCAGAGCGGACACAACCTGGTGGCCGACCTCAGGAAAGAGAAGGAGCTCACCAACGTCGTCTCGTACTGGGACACGGGCAGCCCCGACCTGCGCTCCCGGGACGGCCGCGAAGCCATGGTGCTCGCCCATGTGACAGGCGACGAGACACAGCAGCGGGAAAACGCCCGGAAAATCCTCGACGCCTACACCGGAACCCACAAGGGCGCACTCACGGTCCGGGCCGGAGGCGGCGCAGCGGTGGGCAACGACCTGTCGAAACAGGTGGTCGACGATCTGGTCCTGGCCGAGACCATCGCCATACCGCTCACCCTCGTGCTGCTCCTGTTCGTCTTCGGCAGCGTGGTCGCGGCCCTGCTGCCGTTGGCCATCGCCGTCATCGCCGTCATCGGTTCGTTCGCCCAGCTCTCCCTCCTCGGCAGCGTCACCGACGTCGCCGACACCGCGACCAACCTCACCACCGCCCTGGGCCTCGGACTGGGCATCGACTACGCCCTGCTGATGACCAGCCGCTTCCGGGAGCAGCTCGCGGCGGGGGCGAGCGTGGAGGACGCCGTACGGCGCACGGTGCGCACGGCCGGCCGCACCGTCGCGTTCTCCGCCGCGACCGTCGCGGCGGCGCTCGCGGCGCTCCTGGTGTTCCCGCAGTACTTCCTGCGTTCGTTCGGCTTCGCCGGAGTCGGTGTCGTCGCCATCGCCGCCCTCGGCACCCTGTTCGTGATGCCGGCCCTGCTGGCCGTCCTGGGTCACCGGGTCAACAGCGGGCGGCTGCCGTGGGCGAAGCCGGGGCACTCCGGCGCCCGGGCACCGATGTGGGGACGGCTGGCCCGCACCGTCATGCGGCGGCCCGCGCTCACCGCGCTCCCTGTACTCGCCGTACTGCTGGCGGCGGCGAGCCCGCTGCTGGGCATCACCTTCGGCACACCGGACGAACGCGTTCTGCCCAAGGACGCCGCCAGCCGCCAGGTCTCCACAGCACTGCGGGCGAACTTCGACGGCAGCGAGGACTCGCCCGTCAACATCGTCATCGACCAGCCCGTGAACAAGGCTCCGCTGCAGTCGTACGCGGTCGAACTGTCAGGACTCAAGGGCGTCGTACGCGTCGAGACCAGCACGGGAACCTACGCCGAGGGACAATCCACGACGACCGCTCCCGGCAACACCGCCCTCGGTCGGCCGGACGCGCAGCGCATCAGTCTGGTGAGCTCCCTGACACCGAAGTCGGACGCGGCCCAGAACCTGGTCAAAGAGGTGAGGGCACTCACCCCGCCCGCCGGGACACACGCCCTCGTGGGCGGAACCGACGCCGTACTGGTCGACTCCAAGGACTCCATCGGCGGCCGGCTCCCGATCGCCGTGGCCCTGGTCGCCCTCACCACCTTCGTCCTGCTCTTCCTCTTCACCGGCAGCGTCGTGCAGCCGCTGCGCGCACTGGTCCTCAACGTGATCAGCCTGGCGGCGACCCTCGGCGTCATGACCTGGATCTTCCAGGACGGCAACCTCTCCTCCCTGCTCGGCTTCACGGCGCAGCCGATGGAAATGTCGATGACGGTGCTGATGTTCTGCATCGCCTTCGGCCTTTCGATGGACTACGAGGTGTTCGTCACCAGCCGGATCAAGGAACTCCACGATCTGGGCAAGGACAACGAGACCGCCGTGGCCGACGGCCTCGGCCACACCGGACGCATCGTCAGCGCGGCGGCCTTCCTCCTCGCGGTGAGCTTCTTCGCCTTCGGCACCGCCAAAATCAGCTTCATGCAGATGTTCGGCCTGGGCAGCGGACTGGCCGTCCTCATCGACGCCCTCGCCGTACGCGGGGTACTCGTCCCCGCCGCCATGCGCCTGCTCGGCCACTCGGCCTGGTACGCACCCGGCTTCCTCCGCAAGCTGCACGACCGGTTCGGCCTCAGCGAAGGCGGCCCCGAACCCACACCCGTGTCGGAACCCGCAACGGCAACGTCGCCGTACGTGAAGGACGCGGCGGGAGCCTGACCACCCGACACCGCGCCGCACTGAGTGGCGGCCCGGGCTCACTGCTCGCGGCGCTGAAGCGTCGAGGGTAGTGAGCCCGGGCCGCCACACCATGCGTGCCGGTCTTTACCCGAACACCCCATTGCAGGTCGTCCCAGTGGTGTGGGCCGGCCGGCCGACGGCACCGGGCCGCTGACCCTGCCGCCGCTGGACCGGGAGCAGATCCTGTACGTACGGCGAACGGTCCTGGCCCGGTGCGCCGCGGTCGGGATGGAAGAGACCCGGGACCGCCTCCGTGGGCCGACTCGGTGGCGGCCCGGCTCTCGCTCGGAGAACCGTTCGGCGCCCGGGTGAAGAAGGAGGGTGTCCGATGCGGTCCAGTGGTGGTGTCGATACGGAAGCGGTGGGCGGAGTTCCGCCTACCCCCTTGGGCGTTGGGCTCGCCGGCAGCCACCGGACACCCGAAGGCGGTCCCGCCCCTGAAGCCGCCAAGCGCGCATGCCTCGGCCTCATCGGACCGGCCGCCGCGGCCTGGCCGTACGCAAAGACCACCCAGGGCGGCGACCATGCCTGGGAGGACTTCGCACCGGACCTTGTGGACACCATCCGCCGGGACAACCACGACCTGAACGATCTGGCTCCGGGGCGGGTTCGTGACGTGCCGCGGCCGGTTCAGCCGACCTGAGGCTCCCGGCATCGCCACGTCTGCGGCACTGCGACTCCCGGACCCGACCAGCAGCATGACCGCGCGCTCCTGAAGATCGCCGGTGCCGCCCTGACCGCGCGCACCACGACGGCGACACCTAAGTGCCGGGGCCGGTCTACTCGACCTTGACCCAGTTGAGCGTGCGGTCCACTGCCTGCCTCCAGCCCGCGTAGGCGGCGCCGAGCGCGGTGGTCTCGGCGACGACCGGACGGCTGACCGGTACGCCGAGGACGTCGGCCTGGATCTGCATGCACAGGTCGTTGGCGGTGACGCCGCCGTCGACCTTGAGTACGTCGAGGTGGACTCCAGAGTCCTGCTCCATGGCCTCGACGACATCGCGGCTCTGGTAGCAGATGGCTTCCAGGGTCGCCCGGGCCAGGTGGCCGTTGTCGTTGTACCGGGCGAGGCCGACGATCGCGCCCCGGGCGTCGGAGCGCCAGTACAGGGCGAACAGGCCCGAGAACGCCGGGACGAAGTACATGCCGCCGTTGTCCTCGACGGTGCGGGCCAGCGTCTCGCTCTCGGCCGCGCTACTGATGATCTTCATTTGGGCGCACCCCGCTGATGGGGATGGCGGCGCGCAGCGGCCGGTATGTGCGCGTCGCGCCGAACGCCTCGCGGTGGGAGGGGGGGTTGATGGTGGGCAGCATCTCCCGGGGGATGTGGAAGAAGCCCAGCAGTTCGTCGTCCCAGTCGAGGGTTTCCAGGTCCATCAGCATGGTGCGGCTGGCGTTGGTCACGCCGGTCGCGTGGATGCCGCCGTCGGGGCCGCCGGTCAGGTTCCACAGGACCCAGCAGTCCGTGTTGCCGAAGAGCGCGTGTCCCTGCTCGGCCGCTTCGCGGACGCCGTCGACGTTCTCGAGGATCCACTGGATCTTGCCGCCGGAGAACTAGATCGCCGGTGGCAAGCCTGCCTTGTGGCAGATGACGTCTCCCTGGCCCGAGCGTTCCTAGGGGCGGCCGTTGCGCGGGTCCCAGACGACCGTGGTCTCCCGCTGGTTGGTGATGCCGATCGCGGCCAGGTCGGTCGGGGACGGGTTCCCGTGCCGCAGGGCGTTGTGCATCACGGAGTCGGTGCGCTCCCAGATCTCCACCGGGTCGTGCTCGACCCACCCGGAGCGCGGAGGGATCTGGGCGTGCTCCAGCTGGTGCTTGGCGACCTCGTTGCCCGCATGATCGAAGATCACGAATCGGGTACTGGTCGTCCCTTGGTCCACCGCGCCGACGAAGTCAGCCATGAGCGCCACCTTTTCGTAGGTGTCCGTCCTTGGTGTCAGTCCTTGGGAGCGGGGATGCGGCCCGGGGGCTCAGGCTCCGCTGTCGGGAGGAACTGGCCGACGAAGAACTTGTACAGGGCCGCGCCGACCAGACCACCGACCAGGGGACCGAGGATCGGCACCCAGAAGTAGAAGTTCCCGTACTGATCTCGCCATGCTCCGCCGTACCCCGTGAGGAAACTGGCCAGACGGGGACCGAAGTCACGGGCCGGATTGATCGCGTAGCCGGCATTGGTGCCCCAGGCCATGCCGATGGCCACGACGACCAGGCCGATGATGAACGGGCCCATGTTGGCACCGGGGGGTGTGTTGAGCAGGTCCGTGATGGCCAGGATCAACAGCAGCAGGATGGCGGTGCCCATGACCTGGTCGCGAAACGCGCCCCACTCGTAGACAGGCAGGTTCGTGTTGCCGTTGGCGGGGAGCGTGGAGAACACGAACTGCGTCTTGAGGGTGTGTCCGGGGTCGGCCTTCGCCAGTGCCTCGGTGTAGTTCCATCGCACGAGGAGGGCCGCCACGAAGGCGCCGGCCGTCTGCGCCAGCGCGTAGGGCACCACCTTGCTCCACGGAAAACCCTTGAACGCGGCCAGGGCGAGGGTCACCGCGGGGTTGAGATGCGCACCGCTCAGCCGTGCCGCGACGTAGACACCCAGGGTGACGCCGAGGCCCCACGCCCAGGAGATGCTGTCGTGGTTTCCGAGGCCACCCGGTGGAGTCGTGAGCGCTCCGCCGGCGACCACCTGGGCCACCACGCCGCAACCGAAGAGGATGAGAATCATGGTGCCCGCGAATTCGGCCGACATCTCGCCCACCAACCCGGACCTGCTGAACCGCTCACTCATGGAAGCCCGCTTCCCGCCGGCTCAGGACCGGCCGTCGACTGCCCGGGTCCGCAGGGCATCAGCATAGGGCGATCAAGAAATAACCGTACAAACAGTGAAATGTCATGCACTCGAACCTGGAACGCTCACAGCCACGCGATGAGTCGTAACTCTACGTAGTGATAATAACAGGACAAATCGACATCGCCAGTGGAACGCTTCCCGCGGACCGCGACACTCTGTGACCGCGCCGGAAACGGTGGAGCTGCAACGGCCAGGACAACCAGAAGTGGACCAGCCGCTGAACGGGTGGTCGGCATCGGCGTCTCCCACGGTGACGGGGCTCCCCGTCACCCCGGTCTTCGCCGTCTCCGGCGCTGCTGCGTCTTCACGGGCTGCGCAACGCCGGTGCCCTCATGCTGCCGTGGGCAAGAGGCCCCGGATCAGGTCTTCTTGAGCTGGTCGTAGCGGCCGAGGAAGCGGGGGGCGACCACCTCCTCCAGCGAGGGGCCGGGCACGAAGGCGGTGGCCAGCCAAGGCGCCGCCGCGTCCGGGTCGGCGCCGGTGACCGGCACGGCCCAGGGGCTGGTCACCCGGCGGGCCGCCTCGACCTCACGGCGGAACCGGGCGCGGAAGTCCGGCTCGTCCGCGTACTCGGCCTGGATGACCTTGACGGCGGCCAGTGTCCCCGCCTCCGTACGGCCGAGGTAGACCACACCCATGCCGCCCGTGCCGAGCCGGGCCAGCAGCCGGTGTCCGCCGATCGTGGCGGGGTCGGTGGGGAGCAGACGCCCGCTCATCCCGGCCCCTCCAGTTCGCTCTCGGTGAGAGTCAGCATCTGCCCCACTCCCTGCTGCAGCGCGGCATCGACCTGAGTCCCGGACCGGCCCTGGAACCCCTGCCGGAGACGGCCACCGTGACCTGGCCCAGACGGCTCTGGATCCAGTAGTAGTAATAGGGGCCGCCGAGTTCGTCGCTGTAGTACTGGCCGCCCTCGGAGAGTGTGTCCTCGGCGGTGGAGTTGCCCAGCAGACCGAAGGCAGATCCCTGGGAGAGCAGTCCGGTGATCCGCTCGCTCTGGCGGAGCTGCTGGTCGGGACAGCGCAGCACCTCTTCGAGGGTCTCGGCCATCTCCCAGTCGGCGTCCTTCGCCGTTCGGTGCACGGTGACGACGGCGGCGACGCGGATCGGGCCCTTGCCGTCCTGCGTGGGCAGTTCGCTGTAGCGGGTGAGGGTGGCGAGTACCGTCGCGGGCAGTGGATCGCGCTGCCAGACGCAGTTCGCGGCGAGCGCGGGCCAGAAGCCGGGGTCACTCTCGTACGGATCGCGCTTCACGAAGCCGGGGCCCCAGTTGGCGGGGGCCGCCGCGACGGCGCGGGCCAGGCGTTCGGCCTCTGCGCGGGTCTTCGGCGCGCGGCCGAGATCGGGGGTGAAGCCCAGGCCTGTGGCGCTGGGGCTCGGGGCCGGGCTGGAGCGTGTGCCGCTGCTCGCGGTCGCGTTCTTGGAACCGGGGGGCTCGGCGGCCTCGCCACCGCCCCCTCCCGAACAGCCCGCCAATAACAGCCCGGTGGTCAAGGTGCCGCAGCAGCACAGCCGCACCCGCCTCCGATACTCCATCGCCGTCCCCCATACGCACACCCGTTCCCCGCAGGGAGCGTATCGACTGTGCCGCGACGGGACTACGGCTGTGACCGTCCACTGGATATACGTAGTCGTTTTCGGTCAGCCGCCGGCGTCGGCCGGTTCGGGCCCCGAGTACTCCCAGCACTCCGCGTACTCCCAGCACTCCACGTACGAAGATTTTGCGATCGCGCGAGGATCGCATGAACCGCTTCCCACCTGCATGAAGTCCCCTTTGTCTCTATGTACGGTCGGCCGGTAACTCCGCGTTCACCAAGCTTCTCTTCCTCACCGTTCTACGCGCGTGCTGTCATGCACGTGCCCACCGACCCCCGGGTGGACATCAACTCGACTAGGAGCCACGCATGTTGTGGAAGGTCCTCGGCCGCGCGGGTGTCACACTGGCCGCCGGCGCCGCCGTGCTCGCCACCGCCGTCCCGGCGAACGCCGCTAGCTACTCCGCGTTCGCCTTCTCGCAGAGCAGCAGCCAGCCGGCCATCTACGACTTCATCAACTCGGCCACCGTCTCCCTCGACATGACCATGTACGAGCTGGAGGACACCACCGCCGTCAACGACCTCATAGCCCTGAAGAACAAGGGCGTCACGGTACGGGTGATCCTGGATGGCGCGCACAAGTCCGCCAACCAGTCGGCGTACAACGCCCTGACGAGCGCGGGCGCGGGCGTGGTCTGGTCCTCGTCCACCTTCGTGTACACCCACCAGAAGACCGTCACGGTGGACGGCGCCAAGTCGCTGATCCTCACCGGCAACCTCACCTCCCAGTACTACCCGACCGGTCGTGACTACGGCGTGTTCGACGACGACAGCCGCGATGTCGCCTCGATCGAGAAGGTCTTCAACGCGGACTACACAGGCACCGCGATCACCCCGACCGACGGCGATCACCTGCTCTGGTCCCCCACCGACTCCCGCAACCGCCTGCTGTCCCTGATCAACGGCGCCACCACGACGCTCGACGTCGAGGAACTGGAACTGAGCGACAGCGCGGTGGTCAACGCCATCGTGGCCAGGGCGCAGTCGGGCGTCACCGTACGGGTGGTCCTGGAGAGCCCCTCCAGCTACTCCAGCGAGGTGTCCGCGATCAAGGCGGCCGGTGGCGCCGTCGTCGGCTACTCCGACCCCAACGGCTTCTACATCCACGCCAAGGCGATGGTCGCCGACTACGGCCTGTCCACCCAGAAGGTGGAAGCGGGTTCCATGAACATCAGCAGCAACTCGCTGAGCAACAACCGGGAACTGGGCATCATCCTCACGGGCACCGGCGTGGCCCAAGCCGTTGCCACCACCATCGAGACCACCTTCACCAGCGACTACTCGGGCGGCACCACCGCCTAGAACCCGCCAGGAGAGCGCTGGTCACAGCGACGCTTCGCGTACTGCGACCAGCAGGGGCGGCTCGTCGCCGTTCACGGCGGTGAGGTGGGGCGCAGACGCGTAAGACCGGCCGAGGCATGCGGCATCGGCCCGGATTCGCCCCGGGCCGCGCAGGGACCGGTACGTCCAACTGCTCGCGCTGTACGGCCAGATGCAGCGCCGAAGGCCACCGCGGCCACATACCCTCGACCGATGGACAAGATCACTGTACGGCTGAAGGCGGACGCCACTCCGTCAGCCCCCGCTCTCATCCTGCGCCCCTGGAGCCCGGCGGACGCTGCCGACCTGGTCGAGCTGTATCAGGACGACGCCATGCGCCGATGGACGAGCTCAGCCGTGACCGACGAGGCCAGCGCGGCACGGTGGATTCAGGACCAGCGACAGGGATGGGAGACGGGAGACCGCTTCGGATTTGCCATCACGGAAGCCCAAGCCGTAGACGTGGAGGGACAGTTGGTGGGCCACGTGATCCTCAAGAACGTCGCCCCGGGCACTTCGTCCGCCGAGGTCGGCTACTGGACCGCGGCACATGCGCGCGGCCGGGAAGTGGCGCCCCGAGCACTGCGGGCGCTGACGCACTGGGCCTTCACCGCCTTCCCCGATGACGGACCAAAGCGCCTTGAACTCTTGCATCAAATGGACAACACGGCGTCATGCCGCGTCGCGCAGAAGTGCGGGTACGAACTGATCACGCTCCTGCCCGCGGCACCACCCGCCTACCCCCTCGCCGCCCACGTGCACGTACGGGAGCGCGACCGCTGACCCAGCCGGGCCGCCGCCCTGGCACTGCTGCTGACGGCTCCGCCATGGGGAGAACAGCCGGTCAAAGACGTGTCATTACCCGGATCAGGTCGGCGACCGCGCGCAGTCGGCTCTCCGACGGCCAGGCGATCACCGTTGTCACGGGCGGAGCATCCAGGACCGGCACGGCGGCGAGATCCCGGCGCAGGTCGGTGCCGGCGGACTCGGGCACGATCACGGTGGTACGGCCGAGCGCGATCAACTGGTAGAGCTGTGTCAGGTTCCGTACCTCTGCCCCTGGTCCCTCCGGAGACCTCCAGACCGTGCGGCGGCTGGTGGAGACCAACGTCATCGGCGTCATCCGGGTCACCAACGCGATGCTGCCGTTGCTGCGCCACTCGGCGCACCCGCGGATCGTCAACCAGTCCAGCCATGTCGGCTCTCTGGCCCTGCAGACCACGCCCGGTGTCGACCTCGGAGGCATCAGCGGGGCGTACGCGCCGACGGAGATCTACCTCAACGCCGTCACCATCCAGTACGCCAAGGAGTTGAGCGACACCAACATCTTGATCAACAACGCCTGCCCCGGACACGTGGCCACCGACCTCAATGGGTTCAGCGGCACTCAGACCCCTGAGCAGGGCGCGGTGATCGCCATCCGGTTGGCGCCTCTGCCCGACGACGGCCCTACCGGCCGGCTGTTCGACGACAAGGGAGTCGTACCGTGGTGATCTTCCGATGTGTTGTCCACGGCCTCCGGATCACCAGCGTGGAAGTCGGAGCTCGTACTCGGGATGGAATCGCCGCATATAGCCGGTGTCGTCGCGGCCGCGCAGGCCCGAGTCCAGGTAGCGGCGATGGAGGCGCTCCAGGGCGTCGTGGTCCAGCTCGACGCCGAGGCCGGGACCGGTGGGAACCTCGACCGCGCCGTCCCGCAGCTCCAGCGGGCCGGGGACGATCACGTCGTCCGCGAAATTCCACGGGTAGTGGGTGTCGCAGGAGTGGTCGAGGTTCGGGAGGGTCGCGGCCACGTGGGTCATCGCGGCGAGGCTGATGCCGAGGTGGGAGTTGGAGTGCATCGAGAGACCGATGCCGAACGCCTCGCAGACGGCCGCCAGTTCACGGGTGCGGCGCAGCCCGCCCCAGTAGTGGTGGTCGGTGAGGAGGACCTGGATCGCGTTCTGTTCCACGGCCGGGCGCAGGTGTTCCCAGGCGATCACGCACATGTTGGTGGCCAGCGGCATGGGCGAGGTCTCGGCGACCTCGGCCATACCGGCGATGGTGGGGGTGGGGTCCTCCAAGTACTCGACCACGCCCTCCAGTTCGTGCGCGACGTACCGCGAGGTCTGCACGGTCCAGGCCGTGTTGGGGTCCAGGCGGAGCGGGCTACCGGGGAAGGCCTCGGCGAGGGCCTTCATCGCGGCGATCTCCTCGTCCGGCGGGAAGACTCCGCCCTTCAGCTTGAACGAGTCGAATCCGTACCGCTGTCGCATCACCCTGGCCTGCTCGACGATGCCCGCCGGGTCGAGGGCCTCGCCCCAGCCGTCGCCGATCGCCGGGCGGCCGTCGAGTGCGGGGTGTTCGGCCCATTTGTAGAAGAGGTACGCGGCGAAGGGCACGGAGTCGCGGACCCTGCCGCCCAGCAGATCGCTGACCGGGCGTCCGGTGAGCCTGCCCTGCGCGTCGAGGCAGGCCACCTCTACGGCGGAGGTGATCCAGCCACGCTCGTGGGAGCCGGGCACGGTGGGCAGCAGGGTGGCGTCGATGGCGGCGGCGACGGCCGTGGTGTCGAAGACGTCCATGCCGACGATCACCTTCCCTGCGGCCAGCAGACGTTCGAGCCGGTCGTCGCCGCCGGGGGTCTCGCCCAGGCCCACGGTGCCGTCCTCCAGAACGAGTTGCAGGACACAGCGCAGCGCGAGGGGCTCGTGCACTCCGCTGGAGTTGAGGAGCGGCGGATCGCTGAAGGCGATCGGTGTGACGATGAGCTGACGGATGCGACTGTCGGTCGAGTTCATGTGCGGACTGCCTCCAGGTCGGGGTCGATCGCACTGTGTTCATGTCCGTGAGCTCGCTTCATCAATCTGAATCATGCAACGGGCCCCGGCGCTCACGTACTCGGTGAGTGCCGGGGCCCGTTGAAGAGTCGTCGCGATCCGATGACTTCAGATGACAGCTGACAACCGACAGATGACAACTGACAGATGACAGATTTCAGATTTCAGATTTCAAAAACACCTGTCAGACGTCAAACATCAGACGCCCAACGACAGCCGTCACGAACTGGTGCGCGTCGAGCGTCGACGCCGGGTGACGACGGTGATCGCTCCACCGGCCACGAGCAGAGCCGCGGCGCCGCCCGCGATCGGCAGCGTGTTGCCACCGCCCGTCTCCGCGAGGTCCCCGGGCGGCGTCGACTGGCCACCGTTCGGCGAGGGAGCCGGCGGCGTGGTCGAGTCGGAGGCCGCCGGGATGACCGGCGTCGTCTCCGGGGTCGACGGCTCGTCGGGCGTCGTCGGGGTGGGGCTGCCGGGGGTCTCCGCGGGCGGCGTGGAGGCCGGCGGAGTCGAGGCGGGAGGCGTGGTCTCGGGCGTGCTCGGCGGCTGCGCCGTGCAGTCCTTCTTGCCGCCGTTCCACGCCATGATCAGCTTGTCCTTGATGACCGCGCGGTCCGGCCCCTTGGGCAGGTCGCCGTGCTCGAAGCCGTCGTTGGCGTCGAACTTGCCGTCGAACTTCACGGCGCCGCGGTAGAGGTCGATCTGCGCGTAGCAGCCGGCGTCGGGCACCGCGATGTCGAGGGAGTCGGTCTCGCCCGGCTTGACCTTGACGCTGTCGAAATCGTGGAAGACCTGCTCACCGGAGGTCTTGAAGGTGGCCCCGTGGGTGCGGTACGCCGCGAGGGAAGCGGTGCAGGACCCGGCGTCGCCCGCCGCGCGCACCTTGATGTGCGCCTTGCCGTCTTCGGTGGGCTTCAGGTTCTGGTCGTCGACGCGGACCCAGTCGGCGAAGTTCGTCCCGTCCAGGGAGAACTCGCAGCGATCCGCTGCGGTCACCGTACCGGCGCCCTGGCCTGGCTTGTAGGCGCTGTTGCCGCTGTCCCAGCCGTCTCCGCCGGGGGTACCCGTGGCCCAGGCGCTGGTGGTGGCCGCGGAGAGGGCGAGGGCCGCCGCGCCCGTCCCCAGCAGGCAGCGAAGGGTGACACGTCTCGCTATGGACATGCAGATCCCATCTCGATGATCCAAGACCCGGTCGTCGGCGGCAGGGCAGCACAAAGCAGCCGGGGGCCGCACCGGGGATGAGTGGTCGAAGAACGCTGGGCCCACTGGTCACATGGGCCACAGCTCGACCACATAGTCGATCACTGTGCAGGGGCTGTCAACCTCCTTGAAAACACAATGAGTTCACACGTTGCCACATTTCCGACACATAGGGAATCAGTTGTTCCGCGGCGACTCGACGGCGGCCGGTCCACGGTCGCCCGCGTCGGACCGAGCGCCGAGCGCCGAGCTCCGAGCTCCGACGCCGACGCCGACGCCTTCACCGACGGGGCACGCGATCGACCTGCACCTTCATCGGGAGCACTCAGTTCCCTCGATCATGTGCACTGAGTGCCACACTTCCCGCGCGATGCTAGGTTCCGTCCATGAGCGAGGAACCCCGTGGCGGCGACACCGCAGACACGACGACGGCGAAGCCGCCCATGCGGGACGCGCTGGTCGCGGCGGCCTTCCAGCTGTTCCTGGAGCGCGGGTACGAGCAGACCACGGTTGACGACATCGTCACGCTCGCCGGTGTCGGCCGACGGTCCTTCTTCCGCTACTTCCCGTCCAAGGAGGACGTGGTCTTCCCGGACCACGAGCGCTGCCTGACCGACATGACGGCGTTCCTGGGTGCCGGCACCGGCGAGGAGGAGCCGGTACGCAGGGTGTGCGACGCCGCCCGGCTGGTGCTGCGCATGTACGCCGAGAACCCGACCTTCTCCGTGCAGCGCTACCGCCTCACCAAGAAGGTCCCCGGCCTGCGCGCGTACGAACTGTCGGTCGTCTGGCGTTACGAGCGCGCGCTCGCGGAGTATCTGCGCGGCCGCTTCGCCGGCCGGCCCGACGGCACCCTGCAGGCCGACGTCATCGCCGCGGCGGTGGTCGCCGCGCACAACAACGCCCTGCGCTCCTGGCTACGTTCGGACGGACAGAGCGACCCCGACACCGCGGTGGACCACGCGCTGGGATATGTACAGACCTCGTTCGGCGGCTCCCCCGGAGACGGTGGCGCGCCGGGCGAGGAAGAGGAGGACGTGGTCGTCGTGATCTCCCGGCGCGGGGCACCGATGTGGCGCGTCGTACGGGAGATCGAGTCCGCGTTCGGCCGGGAGTGAGACGCCGAATCACACCCACTTCCTCAGGTGAGGGTACCGAGTGCCTTTACGAGTGGCACTCAGTGCCATACCCTGTGGCTCGTGCGCGGCATTCCGGGCACCTCAGACTCCGGCCCAGTGCAGGGAGATGACATCGTGTACCCCTCAGGAATCGCCCTTCATCCGGGCGTCGGACCCGCGACGGACATACTCGGCAGCGACTCCGCGCCGAACGGGACGTCGTCCTCGGACGCTCTCCTCTTCCAGCGGTGCCGCTGGTGCGGGACGGCGATGTACCACCGCCTTCTCTGCCCGGTCTGCGCGGGCAGCGACCTGCGAACGGAGACGAGCGCGGGAGCCGGCGTCGTGCGCCACTCCACCATCGTCCACCGCAACACCCCGGCGGCTCGTAACGTCTCCCTCATCGAGATGGCGGAGGGGTTCACCGTGCGCGGCCGGGTGATGGGCGCGCCCGCCGACGTCCACAGCGGCGACCGGGTCCAACTCTCCACCGCTCAGGACCCGGTGCGCAGCCAGCCCGTGTTCCAGCTCATCGACGGCCCCTATCGCGGCTGGAGTTGACATGGGCCGGCTGGACGAACCGGCCCGGGCCGCCAGTTCGCCCAGCCACCGGGAGAGAACCCTCAGCCGTACGTGATGTCGGACGTCGCGTACTTGCAGGAGGTGCTGTCGGGGCCGGTCCCGTTCGTGGTCGGTTCGGCCCCCGTGTTGTTGCCGATGTACTTCTGGCAGGGGATGATCTTCTTGCTGGAGTCCCCGACGATCCTGATGGCCTTGAGGGTCGCGCTGTCGCCGTAGTTGGTGTTGATGCCGACGAGCTTGCTTCCCTTGTAGGTGGCCTCGATCCCGTTGAGGTTGATCGCCCGCTTGTACTGCGTCTTGCAATTGCCGCACGAGCGGACGAACGTGCCGAAGGTCTGCACCGCGAAGTTCGAGACGTTCAGCGTTCCGGCGCCGTTGAACTGGAACACCTTGTCACTGACTGCCTTCGCGCCGCCGCCCGACACGGTGTAGACGTTGGACGACGACGAACCCAGGAACGTCGCCGCGTCCTCGCCGACGTCCTCCCACCAGACGTTCTGCAGCGTGCAGCCGCCCAGGCAGTGGATGCCGTCCGCGGCGGGGGCGCCGATGATGACGTTCTTCAGAACGGTGCCGGCGGCCAGCTCCAGGATCGGTCCCTGGTCCTCGTCCTGGCTGCCGGAGCCCAGGTCACCGGTGCCGTAGAGCCGCTTCATCCCGTAGTCCTTGGTACCGGAGACCGAGATGGTGGCGGAGACGGCCTGACTGCCGTTCGCGGTGGGCCAGGTGGCGGCACTCGCAGGAGACAGGCCACCTTCTGCCATGATCATGACAGCCGACAGGCCGACTGCGGCCAGGGAGCCGGTGAGGGCGCGCCGTCGGGCGCGCGGGCGTGCTGACGAGGTCATGTCCCGATTCCTCCTTCTGAACGAACGTGGGGGCGGTCAGAGCTTTCCGGCGCCCGCGCCGGACGTCACCGAGGCGACGACACTCGAGGCGGGCTCGGCGGTGTAGCTGTAGGGCGGGGTGGTGAAGGTGCCCACCTGCGAGATCTCGGTGGCGGCTCCCCCGAGGTCGTTGCCGCGCAGGTTGGCGTATCCGTCGGCGTCGCTGTCACGGTTGGTCGTGACGGCGACCGTCGTGGTGCGGAAGACGTTGTTCTCGACGAGCATCTGGGCGCCCATGCGGGAGTGCACGGCGGTGTCGGCCCCGACGACGTAGTTGTCGTAGAAGTGGCCGGTGCCGAAGCGCAGGCTGGGGATGCGGGAGTTGACGTTGTCGAACCAGTTGTGGTGGTACGTCACCCGCAGATGCCCGGTGTCCTCGCTCGCGTTGTTGTCGCTGTGGCCGACGAGCGAGCCCTTGTAGTGGTCCTTGAAGGTGTTCCAGGACACGGTGACGTGGTCGGAGCCGTGATTGATGTCGAGCAGACCGTCGTAGTAGTCCTTTCCGTGGTCACGGTCGGACGAGAAGGCGTTGTGGTCGATCCACACCTTCGTGGACGCCTGCACGGTGATGCCGTCGGCCGGCTTGAGCGGTTTGCTGATGTTCAGGTTGCGGACGACCACGTTGGTCACCTTCTTCAGCCGCAGTCCGCCGCCGGTGAAGCCGGACGCCGAACCCACGCCGAGAACGGTGCTGTTGGAGCCGATGTCGACCTGGCCGCTGAGCGTGATCAGACCGGTCACGCGCACCACCTTGGCGGCATCGCCGGTGACCGCCGCCTTGAACGCGTCGAGGGTCGAGACCGTGACGGCGGTGGCTCCCCCGCCGCCGGTGGTCCCGGCTCCGAAGCCGACCGGCGAGGTGTCGGCGGCCGAGGCGGACGACGGAAGGACGAGAGCGGTGGTGACGGCCAGTGTGGCGGCGGTGGCCGTGGCCAGGACCAGTCTGCGAGTGCGTGTCCGTGGGGGGCGAGTACGCATGCGGGTGCGTCCCTTCGGGAGTGCCGTAGGTCATGTACGCGAACGATGTACACCATGGCGAACAGCGTGAGGCGCCCACGTCACCTTCTCCGAGAATCGTCAACTCCAGGGAGGGCGCACATTCCCAGGTGATGCGGCTCGGAGATCTGATGTCTCGCATATGAGATGCCATGCGCGGGTCAGGCTGCTGAACGGGAAACGTAAGGGGCAAGCGCTTTCTAGTCAACGCTTCGCGCAGCACACATCCGGCCAACTCGCGCGCCCAGCCCGGTCGGTGGACACAAGGAAGCCGGGCCCGATCCGCGGAGGGATCGGGCCCGGCGAGGTGGTTCGGCCGCGTCGCGACCGGTGGCGCGTCAGCTGAGGCCGAGGTCGGAGAGGGCGGTGGTCCAGTCGTTGATGATGGCGTCCTGGGCGTCGGAGAGCGAGACCGTACCCGCGCAGACGGCCTTCTTGAGCTTGTTCTCGACGGTGTCCTTGTTGGCCGCGGTCTTCGTGCCGTACTGCGGCTCGGGCCAGAGGTTGAGCTCGCTCTTCGGCGCACCGCCGAGCTCCAGGGGCACGAAGTGGTCTTCCTCGTAGTCCGAGGTACTGGTGTCGGTGTAGCCGTACTCGACGATCTGCTTCTTCTTCAGGGCGGTGGTGTACGAGCTGGAGGGCCGTACGGTCGCGGTCCAGCCGGAGACGCAGATCGTGGAGTCGATGGTGGACTGGGTGACGTCCGGGTTGAGGGCGCCGGGCTGGCAGCTGGGGTCCGGCAGGGGAAGGTACGCCTGGCTGCACGTCGCGGCGTGGGCGCTGCCGGTAGCGACGGTGATGCCGGCGGCGGCGAGGGCGAGGGCGGACAGGGAGGTGACGAGGGGGCGGGATATGCGGGACATCGTGGGGGTCTCCCGACGTGGTGCCCGGCAGAAGTTCCGGGCGGTCGTGCGCATGACAGCACCAGAAGCGTCTATGCGGGTAGACCCTTTGACCGGACCGGGAGACCCTTGATTGAAGGTTTGTCGATGACCTGACAGCATCGGATGAAGTCATGGTCTCGGCTTGGTTGTTCAACGCGGTACGGCCGAACGGCGGGCTCCATCACTCCGGACACGTCCCCACCAAGGAGGCGCGTGGCGGCCGGCCTCACACGGTCGGGGCAACGCGCCTCACATTCGAGGGGGCTGTCTCGTCATAGAGGTATGAACTCGAAAATCAGGTACGCCAGTCTCGGCCTCCTGGCCGTGACCGGGCTGTACACAGGCATCTGGGCCTACTGCTCCCCGACGAGCTGGTACGCGAACTTCCCCGGCCTCGGACTGAGCTGGCTGCCCCAGCTGGGCCCGTACAACGAACACCTCGCCAAGGACGCCGGAGCCATGTTCCTGGCCCTGGCCGTGCTGGCCGTCATCGCCCTGCGCGACGTGCACAACACCCGGCTGGTCCAGACGGCAGGTGCCGTGTGGTTGCTCTTCAACGTGCTGCACTTCAGCTACCACGTCCAGCACCTCGACATGTACAACACACGCGACCAGATCCTCAACGTAGTCCTCCTCGCCGCACTCATCCTGCTCGCGGCCCTCCTGCTGCTCCCCGCCCTCCCCGCACGACAGGACCGCACACGATGACCCACAACGGCGACAACGGCGACACGGGCAGCGTGAGCACGAAGGAGGAGCCCGGCATGCGGGTGGCGGTGGCGGGCGGAACCGGACTGGTGGGACGACATGTGGTCGAGGAGCTGACGGCGGCCGGGCACCACCCGGTGGTACTGGCCCGTTCCACGGGTGTGGACCTCGTGACCGGCACCGGACTCGACGGAGCCCTGGCCGGCGTGGACGCGGTCATCGACGTCACGAACGTGACGACCACGAGCGCCAAGAAAGCCATCGCGTTCTTCGACCGCGTCGCCCACACCCTCCAGGACGCCGGTGAACGGGCTGGGGTTCGCCACCACGTCCTGCTGTCGATCGTCGGGATCGACCGGGTCGGCCTCGGCTACTACCAGGGAAAACTGCGCCAGGAAGACGTGCTCAAGAGCGGGCGGACGGCGTGGACGGTGCTGCGCGCCACCCAGTTCCACGAGTTCGCCCAGCAGATCCTCGACCGCGTCCCTGGACCACTCGCGGTGGTACCCCGGATGCGGACCCAGCCCGTCGCCGCCCGCGAGGTCGCCCACCGCCTCGTCCAACTCGTCTCCGCCCCGGCGCAGGGCATGGCCCCCGAACTGGCCGGACCCCGTGTCGAACAGCTCGTCGACATGACAGGCCGACTCCTGCGGGCCCGTCGCCGGCACCGGCTGCTGGTGCCCGTGAAAATGCCCGGCGCCACCGGCACGGCCATGACCGGCGAGGGCCTGCTCCCCGCCGGGCCCGGCCCCCGCGGCAGCCAGACCTTCGACGAATGGCTCACCCTGCACACCGCTCACCACGCCCACCAGGGAGGATGACGGCCCCGTGTCCACACCCCCGGGACCCGCCCAGGACCCCACCCTCGGCACGCTCATGGCCGAACGCCGCCGTCTGCTCAACGTCGGCTACCGCATGCTCGGATCGCTGCAGGACGCCGAGGACGTGGTCCAGGAGACCTACGCCCGCTGGTACAGCCTGCCCGAGGAGGAACAGCAGGCGATCGGCGTACCGTTGGCCTGGCTGACGCGGGTCGCCTCGCGGATCTGCCTCGACCACCTCACCTCGGCCCGCGTCCGGCGCGAGCACTACACCGGTGAGTGGCTGCCCGAGCCCGTCCGGCACAGTGCCACGTGGACCAGCACGGGTGATGAGGGCGGGGCCGATCCGGCCGACCGGATCACCCTCGACGAGTCGGTCAGCATGGGCATGCTGGTGGTCCTGGACTCGTTCACTCCCGCGGAGCGCGTGGCCTTCGTCCTCCACGACATCTTCGGCATGCCGTTCACCGAGATCGCCGACACCGTGGGCCGCACCCCCGCCGCCTGCCGCCGGCTCGCCTCCTCCGCCCGCCGGCGCATCGCCGACCGACGTCCCGGCAGCAGCACCGCGCAAGAGCACCGGCGGATCGTCACCGCGTTCCGCCACGCCTGCCAGACCGGCGACCTCGACACGCTCGTCGCGCTCCTCGACCCCGCCGTCGAGTCTCGCAGCGACGGAGGCGGCAGGGTCCGCGCCGCCCTGCGCCCGGTCATCGGCCGGGACAAGGTCGCCCGCCTCTTCCTCGGCCTCATGCGCAACGAACCCGGAGTCGAACTCGTCGAGGAGGACGTCAACGGCACCCCCGGTGTCAGCGTCCGCATCTCCGGTACCACGATCGCCGTCGTCGCCCTGGACATCCACGACGGTCTGGTCACCGACGTGTGGATGGTCCTCAACCCCGACAAGCTCCATGCCTGGACCGGCTACGAAACCCCCTGAGGAGCGGAGCCGTTGTCCGGCCACCGTACGAGTTACGTCGGACGAGGGGTCGAAGTTCTCCGTGAACTTCCCGCCCGTTCAGGTGAGTTGCCCTCCGGGGCCGTGCTGCGGGTGACACGGACAGGGACACAGAAGGGAGGGGGTGAGGGCCCGGCGGTGGCCGGACCCTCACCCCCTCCTCACATAGTCGGGCCTCACGTGGTCAGGGAGATGCGAATCCCGACCGTGCCGTCCGTGCCCCGCCGCAGACGGCTGCCGAAGAGGGTGAGACGGCCGAGGATGCCGTACTTGCCGGCGATCAGCTGCCGGTAGCGCGCGGAGCCGGCCTGATCGAGGATCTCCGCCGTGGCCGGGACTTGCTCCCCGGTCGGATTGCCCCGCGCGTCGCACGGACCCACCAGGACGTCGGCCCGGTTGCGGATCCGCTTCACCTTCCAGGAGTCCGCGCTGGTCCAGGCGCCGAGCGCCGCACCGTCCCGGACCACCCACACCGGCGTCGCCACCCCCGTACCGTTCTTGCGGTAGCTCGTGATCAGCAGGAACTTGCTTGAAGCGAGCGCGTCCAGTTTCGTCTCGTCCATGCGGGGAGTCTAAGCAGTCACGGCCGGGAGTCCACGCCGTCCGTTCAGGACAGCTGCCCGTTGTAGTCCGGCAGCTTGAACGTGCGCTCGGCGTGGCCGCCGACGAGGTCGGAGTCGTTGTTGCCGACGTTGGCGATGATCGTGTAGCCCCGCGACTCGATCTCCGCGCGCTTGCTGGTCTTGTAGGCGCTGACCTCGTCGAACAGATCGGGCAGGTCGCGCGTGTAGAGACCGGAGACCGGGTAGCCGACGGTCGTCAGGTTCCACTGCGTCAAGGAGGAGATGATGCCCGGGCGTGCGCTGATGAAGAAGATGTCGACACCGCGGGAGCGCGCGTAGCGGGCGAGGTCGAGCGAGGGCTTGACCGCCGGGGTCGGCAGTTCGTACCACGGGTGGAAGTCCGTCTCCAGCGTGGTGTTGTCGATGTCGAAGACGAGGGCCAGCTTCTGCCCGGCGGCGTTCGCGGTGCGCTGCTCGACGTAGGGCCGTGCCTGGTCGATGACCGCCTTGACGTCGCTCTGCCAGGTGGCGTAGTCGACCGCGGCCGTCGTCGCCGTCGCGCTCACCGTCGTCTGGGCCGGAGCCGCGGCGGCGGTCCCCGCAGCGGTGACCGTCCCCCCGATGCCCAGCGCCACGACCGCCGAGACCGCGCCGATCCGGCGCCCCACACCGCGTCCTGTCATGCTCGTCCCCTTTTCACGTCGGAGCGGCGAGGTGCCTCGACCGTCGCCGCTGGACAGATGATCGTGCCTGAGGATGTACAAGAAGGGAAGACGAAGTTACTGATCGGTAGAAGAACTTGTGGCCGCCGTCCTCCGCTCCGGCGCGGGGTGGCACTGAGGGTCATCCCGTGTGAGCCTGGGCTCGCGGGTGGCGGGCCACGATGTCGGCACACGGAGAGAGGTAGCTGGGATGGACGCACCGAACATCGTGATCGTCGGCGGCGGGTTCGCCGGCGTCGAGTGCGCACGCGGACTCGAGCACGCCCTTCAGCCGGGTGACGCCCGGATCACCCTCGTCAGCCCCACCGACTACCAGCTCTATCTGCCGCTGCTGCCGCACGTCGCCGCCGGTGTCGTCACCCCGCAGTCCGTGGCCCCCTCGCTGCGCCGGATCCTGCGCCGTACGACGTTCCTGCCGGGCGGGGTGATCGGCGTGGACCCCGCGTCCAAGAGGTGCGTCGTACGCAAGATCACGGGGGAGTTCGTCGATCTGTCGTACGACTACTTGCTGCTCACGCCGGGCAGCGTGACCCGCACCTTCGACATCCCCGGTCTCCTCGACGAGGCGCGCGGGATGAAGACGCTCGCCCAGGCGGTGTATCTGCGTGACCATGTGATCGCCCAACTCGACCTGGCCGCGGCCACGTCGGACGAGGACGAGCGGGCGGCGCGACTGCAGTTCGTCGTGGTCGGCGGCGGATACGCGGGCGCCGAGACCGCGGCCTGTCTGCAGCGCCTGACCACCGCCGCGTCGAAGCGCTACCACCCTCGCCTGGATCCGGGGCTCATCAAGTGGCACCTGGTGGACGTCGCCCCCAAGCTCCTCCCGGAGCTCGGTGACAAGCTCGGGGCGAGTGCGCTGCGTCTGCTGAGCGAGCGCGGTGTGGAGATCTCGCTCAAGACGACCGTCGCCTCGGTCACGGAAGGCAAGATCACCCTCACGGACGGCCGGGTACTGCCGTCACGGACACTGGTGTGGACGGCCGGTGTCGCGGCGAGCCCACTGGTCGACTCGCTGGGCGCGGAGACCGTACGCGGCCGGGTCCTCGCCGAGACGGACTTCAAGGTGCCGGGCCTGGACGGGGTGTTCGCGCTGGGTGACGCGGCCGCCGTGCCCGACCTGGCCAGGGCCGACGGTTCCTACTGTCCGCCGACCGCCCAGCACGCCGCCCGGCAGGGCCGGCACGCGGCGAAGAACCTGGCGGCGCTGCTGCGGGGGCAGCCCATGACACCGTACAAGCACAAGGACCTCGGCCTGGTCGTCGACCTCGGCGGCCACGACGCGGTGTCCAAGCCGCTCGGTATCGCCCTCAAGGGCGTGTCCGCGCAGGTCGTGGCCCGTGGATACCACCTGTACGCGCTGCGCACGGGTACGGCCCGGTTCCGTACGGCCGCCAACTGGTTCCTCAACGCGGTCGCGGGCGACGACTTCGTGCGCACCGGCTTCCTCGCCGACCGGAAGGGGACCCTGCGGGAATTCGAGCACACCGACAACTACCTGACGCCGGAGGAGGTCGCCGCCCGCCTGAGCCGTTAGGGCCGCTCCGGCGGATCACGCCGCAGACGCGGGGCTGTTCAGGAGGGCGAGGTAGCGGCGGGCGAAGAGGTAGGCGTCGCCCGGCCAGCGGGCCGAGAGGTAGCGGCCGTCCTCGACGACGAAGGCGTCCGTGTCGTCGGTGGCGGTGCCGCGCCGGGTCAGGGTGCGGGGGCCGCGTACGAACTGCGTTCCCGGGTCGGCGAGGGCCGCCCTGACCTCGTCCTCGACGTAGGCGGGATAGGTGCGGTAGTAGCGGCCGAGGCGCCAGGCGGTGGTGAAGTAGGCCGTGCGTTCCATGTATTTGGGCAGGCAGGTCGTGCGCCGGTCTGCCAGGACGCCCCGGCCGGTGGTGAGGTCGCGGGCGCGGGCGAGCACCAGGACGCCGTGGCAGATCGCGCCGACGGGCCGCCCGAGGGCCCAGAAGCGGGCGATCTGCTGGTGAAGCGCCGTCGAGCCGAGGTACTGCCGCATGCCGGGTGCGTGCCCGCCGGGCAGCAACAGGCCGTCGTACCGCTCGACGTCGGCCTCGGTCCAGGAGACGGTGGAGGTGAACTCCGGTGACTTCGTGAGCTGCTCGTAGAACCGATGGGGTTCCTCGGCGGCGCCCAGTTGTCCGAAAAGCACCCCTCTCAGCAGCCGTGGGTCCGCCGCCGGCCGGGTGCCCGCGCGCTCGGTGGCGAGCACCACTTCGTGCCCCGCATCGGTGAGGATCCGCCAGGGAACGGCCACTTCGGTGACGTCGAAGTCGCGGTCGGGGACCGGCATCAGCACGCGCATGCGCCCATCATGGCAGGCCTCGGGGTTGCCGATGGCGCGGCCGGCAGGAGAGTGACAACTCCCCTTTTCCGATGGCTTGTTGACGCCTACATTGCCCGTTGACAGATCATCACAGGAAATGCCCAGGAGCTGATTCCGTGCCCGAGAACCCGGCCGCCTCGGAACTCCCCGCCGAGGGGGTGCTCAGCCGGATCATCACGACCCGCCCGCACACGGCCCGGATCTGGAACTACTGGCTCGGCGGCGGCGACTACTACGAGGTCGACCGGGCGGCCGGAGAGCGGATCCGCCAACTGCACCCGGGGATCGGCGACTACGCGCGGGCGGACCGGCTGTTCCTGGGACGCGCCGTACGCCATCTGGTCACCGCGTGCGGAATACGCCAGTTCCTCGACATAGGCACCGGCCTGCCGACCGCGGACAACACGCACGAGGTGGCGCAGCGGCTCGCACCGGACGCCCGGATCGTCTACGTCGACAACGACCCGCTGGTCCTCACGCACGCCCGCGCCCTGCTCACCAGTGCCCCCGAGGGCCGCACCGACCATCTCGACGAGGACCTCCGCAATGTGGACGCCATCCTCGAACGCGCCGCGAGGACACTGGACCTGAGCGAGCCGGTCGGGCTGATGCTGCTCGGCGTCGTCATCTTCATCGCCGACGACGCGGAGGCGTACGACATCGTGCGCCGGCTGCTGGACGGGCTGCCCTCGGGGAGCCATCTGGTCCTCTCGCACACGATCACCAGCCCGGTGATGCCTGACGTGGACGCCGCCGTCTCCTACTGGAACCAGCACGGCACGCCCTGGATCACCCAGCGCACTCCCGAGGCGGTCGCCCGGTTCTTCGACGGTCTCGATCTCCTGGAGCCAGGTGTCGTCTCCTGTTCGCGCTGGCGTCCGCAGCCGACGGACGGGGACGAACCGGTGGAAGTGGCCATGTTCGGCGGGGTGGGCCGCAAACCCTGAACCGGAGAGCGGCCGGGGGTGAACGCGAGGGCACGGGCGCACGTATGGAAGGAGGGCTCACGACCGGAGCCCCGGCGGCGTCGACGCCGCACCGTACGGCTTCGGGAGCCCATGCATGAGGCACGCACGACGACGGATCGTCCGACGAGGGACGCGACTCGCGGCCGTCGGCGGGGTCCTCTGCGGAGGGTTGATGGTGACGCACGCCATGGCGAGCGAGCCGTCCGCCGCGTCACGTGCCCCCCAGAGCGCCACCCTGGCCGCCGCGGGCAAGGGCGCGGGTCTGGTGTCGACCCTCGGCACCTCGCGTACGGCGGGCAGTTGGATCGCCGCCGACGGACACCCCGTGGTCGCGGTGACCGACTCGGCCGCGGCGGCCGAGGTGAAGAAGGCGGGTGCCCGGCCCAAGGTCGTGAGTCACAGCATGGAGGACCTCAAGTCCGTGACGAAGGCGCTGAAGGCGGCGCCACGAGTCGCGGGCACCGCCTGGGCCATGGACTACGTCCACAACGAGGTGGTGGTGCAGGCCGACCGCACCGTGTCCGCCTCCGACTGGTCCCAAATGAAGAAGCTCGCCGCGAGCATGGGCAGTTCGGTCCGCATGGAGCGGACCGAGGGCACGTTCACCACGCGGCTCAACGCCGCCCTGCCGATGTTCTCGACCGGCGGGCGGTGTTCGGCGGGCTACAACGTGACCAACGGGCGCAACGAGTTCATCCTGACGGCCGGGCACTGCGGGCCGGCCGGGTCCGTCTGGTTCGGGGACAACCAGGGCGCCAAGCAGTTGGGGCAGACGGTCACCACGGCGTTCCCCGGCAGCGACTTCTCCCTCATCCAGTACAACAACGGCCAGAACGACACCGGGAACAACGTCGTGTCGATCGGGGGCGGCAAGGGCGTCCAGATCATCGGCACCGCCGATCCGACGGTCGGCCAGCGGGTCTTCCGCAGCGGCAGCACCAGTGGACTCCACGACGGTGAGGTGAAGGCGCTCAACGCGACGGTCAACTACCCCGAGGGCACCGTGACCGGTCTGATCGAGACCAACGTGTGCGCCGAACCGGGCGACAGCGGCGGTCCGTTGTTCTCGGAGGGCATCGCGCTCGGCGTGACCTCGGGGGGCAACGGGGACTGCACCGCGGGCGGTACGACGTTCTTCCAGCCGATCACCAAAGCACTCACGGCGCTCGGGGTGAAACTGACCGGACCGGGTGCGGCCGCCCAGGGCGCGGCGGGAGCCACCGCCCAGTCCTCCCCCGCCCCCGCGTCCTCGCAGGGCGCGGCCGTCGTGCCGGGATCCGCCGCGCCCGGCTCGGTCCAGGCGGTCGGGTCGGGCGCCTCCGAGCCGCTCCTCACCCGCCTCACGGACCCGCAGAACATCGGTCCGGGGCTGCTGGTCATCGCCGGCAGCATCATCGCGCTGGTCGCCACGCGGTACATCCGTACGGAACAGGATCGCAACCGCTACCGGCGGCAGTACTCGCAGAGTTGGGGCTGAGGCGGGGCCGAACGAGCAGAGTTGGGGCTGAGGCCGGGCCGAACGAGGGGACGGGGCGGAGACTCGCAGTCAGGAGTCACGCCCCGTTCGTCACGGGACCGCGGGGCGGCCGAGCGGGCTCACGCCGCCTGAGTGGGCGACTGGGGGGCGGCTTCCGCCCACTCCAGGACGAGCCGCTGGTACTCCCGCCGCTCCTCCATGCTCAGCGTCCCACCGGCCCGGAACCACAGGGCCCGGATCTCCTCGTTGACATCGGCGGCGGACCGCACGGAGTCGGTTTCAGGAGTGGTGGACATGGTGTGAAGCATACGGGCCTTGGCGTGAAGGCGCTGTGAGTAAAGGTGCGCCTTACGACAATACGGACCGTGAACCTGATCACTCGTCCGACGTGGGATCACCCTCCGCACCTGCTCACCGTCTCTCCCGCGTCCCCAGCACCAGCACCTGAATGGCCAGCACCGCGGCCCCGCGCGACCAGTCGTGGAAGTCGGAGACCTTCGTCTCCATATTGACCGGATCGGCCTGCGGGTGCCGGTGTGTGAGGATCGTCTCCTCGACAACCGGGCCCGCCACGTCGACGAGTCCGACACCCTCTCCGGCGAGCAGGATCTTCTGCGGCATGGCGAAGTTGGCGATCTGTGCGACGAGGGTGCCGAGCGCGCGGGCCGCCTCGTCGAGGACGCGGGCCGGCAGCGGGTCACCCGCCGCGGCACGGGCGAGGATCTCCTCATAGGTCAGGTCCTCACCGGTGGCGGCACTGACCTGGTAGCGGATGCTGGGGATGGTCAGCAGGGAGATGGCGCTGCCGCGTTCCCCTTCGGGGGTGAGGGGGCCGTACGGGTTCACGATCCAGCGGCGGCCCACGCCCCGCCCGTCCTCGACGGAGGCGACCCGGCTGCCGCCGAGGACGAGGCCGTAGCCGATCCCGGCGCCGATGGTGAGGACCACGAAGCGGTCGAGTCCACGGCCGGCGCCGAACCAGGTCTCGGCCTCCACGAGAGCGGCGACGTCGTTCTCGACGACCACCGGCAACCCGGTGCGCGATGCGACGAGTTCGGCCAGCGGGACGTCCGTCCAGCCGAGGAAGGCCGACTCGGCGACGACCGATCGTTTCTCGACACGGCCGCCGACCCCGATGCCGATGCCGGCCGGCGCGGGAAAGGACCGGGTGAGTTCCTCGGTCATCTCCGCCAGCAGGTCGGCGACTTCGGCCGGGGTGTGGGTGGTGAGCGGGCGGTCGTGACGCGCCACGATGTCGCTGCGCAGGGTGGTGACGACGCCGTAGACCATGTCTTCGGTGATCTTGAATCCGATGAAGGAACGGGACTCGGCGACGATGTCCAGGGGCTGCGAGGGACGCCCCTGCCGTACCTCGGCGCTCTCCCCCTCCCCCGACTCGGCGGCCTCGATCAGCAGGCCGGACTCGATCAGCGGTTTGGTCAGCCGGGTGAGACTGCCCGCCGACAGGTTCAGGCGGCGCGCGATCTCGCTGCGCGACAGCGGCCCGTGCACGAGCACCTCGATCGCCACCGCACGCTCACCCGGACTCAGCGGCAGCCAGCCGGCGGCGGCACGTGTGGTCATGAGGGTGGGACTCCCACAAGGTTTTATTTTGCCTCGGAATTAATGACATCACTCTATGGCGCGACAGTTCGCCGGAAAAGATGCGTACTGGACTCTTGACGCCTTGATTGTTCCGCATCAAAAGTAAATGAGTCCAGGACGAGCCCGACCCGTGAAGTCTCCACCAGTGAAGGATGTTGCTCAGATGACGTTCTCTCTCGGCATCGTCGGCGCCGGCCAGTTCTCCGGCCAGTTCGCGAAGCTGTTCCTCGCCCACCCAGGCGTCGCCGATGTCCACGTCACCGATCTGCTCCCCGAACGGGCGGAGGAACTGGCGTCCGCCGAAGGGCTGTCGGGCACCTTCCCCTCGTACGAGGCGATGCTGGAGTCGCAGGCGGTGGACGCCGTCGCGATCTTCACCCAGCGCTGGACCCACGGGCCGCTGGTGCTCCAGGGACTCCGGGCGGGCAAGCATGTCTACTCCGCGGTGCCGATGGCCATCACCCGGGACGAGATCGCCGCGATCATCGACGAGGTACGGGCGACCGGACTGACGTACATGATGGGCGAGACCAGCCAGTACAACCCGGCGACGGTCCACGCCCGCAACCAGATCGCCGAGGGCGCCTTCGGGCGGCTGTTCTACGCCGAGGGCGACTACGTCCACGACATGGATCTCGGGTTCTACGAGGCGTACCAGTACAGCGGCGGCGAGAACTGGAAGGCGACCGCCAGCTATCCGCCGCTCCTGTACCCGACGCACTCGGTGGGCGGGGTGCTCGGCGCCTGGCGGACGCACGCGGTGAGTGTGTCGGCGATCGGGGTGCGCGACGAGCGCGGGGACGGGGTGTTCGACAAGGAGGTCAGCCAGTTCGGCAACGACTTCTCCAACGCGACGGCGCTGTTCGAGGTGGCGGGCGGCGGCTCGTTCCGCACGAACGAGTTCCGGCGGGTCGGATATCCCTCGCACATCCGGGAGTCCCGCTTCCGGTTCTTCGGGACCGACGCCAGCATGGAGCAGCTCGCCACGGTGAGCTGCTGGCAGGACAAGAAGGGGGTGCGGGACATCACGGAGCTGCTCGAGCCGAAGCCGACGCTGGCGCCGGACGATCCCTCGCTCCAGCACATCGCGCCGGCGCTGCGGGCCGCGTTCACGTCCGGGTCGGCGCCCGTGCACGACCGGGCGCGGCTCCCCCGGGAGTTCGACCACCTGCACAACGGTCACGAGGGCAGCCACCACTTCCTGGTGGACGACTTCGTGACCGCGGTCAACACCCGGACGCTGCCGTCGGTGAACGCGTGGGTCGCGGCCCGCTACACCCTGCCGGGCATCGTCGCGCACGAGTCCGCGCGGCAGGGCGGGGTCAGGCTGGAGATCCCGGACTTCGGGGACGCGCCCGAGGCGTGATGACGTCCCCGGGCGGGGCCGGGTGCCGTCAGGTGCCCGGCTTGCGGCCGTACACGAAGACGTCGTCGCCGTTCTTCAGCAGCGACCAGTACTTCTTGGCGGTCGTCGTGGTCATGTTGACGCAGCCGTGCGAGCCGGGCGGGTTCCACATGCTCAGGCCGACCGAGTGGAAGGCCTGGCCGCCGTCGAAGAACTGGCTGTAGGGCATGGGCACGTTGTAGATGTTCGAGACGTGGTCGATGTCCCGCCAGTAGATCTTCTTCAGACCGGTGCGGGTCTCGTACCCGTCGCGTCCCGTGCGGACCGGCACCGGACCGTAGACGAGCCTGCTGCCGTCCTGGATCCAGCTGAGCTGGAGGGTCAGGTTGACGCAGGCGATGCGGCCCTTGTTGACGGGGCACTTGCCGTCCTTGTTGGGCTTGTTGCCGACGGCCTTCTGCTTGTTCATCAGGTCCATCACGCCCCAGGTGACGGACCCGGCGTAGCCCGCGTTCGGGGTGATGCCGTGCTTGGTCTGGAAGGCCTGGATCGCCTTGCAGTCGGCGGTGGACTGCCGGCCGTCGACCGGTCGGCCGAGGAACTTCTCCACCTGCTTCTGGTACGGGCCGGTCTGTGTCGTACAGCTCGCGGCCTGCGCGGGCGCCGTGCCCAGCGCGAGCGTCAGCGGCGCCACCAGTCCGGTGATCCCCAGAGCGACGGCTCCCCGTCTGCGTATGTCCCCCATGTCAGGCCCTTCTGTCTGCGTTTTCCGGGTGTTTCCCTCGTTCTCCGCCTGCTAGACCCGCGTGGGGGCGCAGGCGTTGTACGGCTGTCCGGTCTGCGACGAAACGGTGACATCGGGAGCAGTCCAGTTACCCCGGATTGGACCAGGCTCCGGGTGCGCCGCCCGATCTACGCTGCCGCCATGCACCGCACACTCGCGAACGATCTCTCCCGGCTTCCCGAGCTCCTGCAGTCCGCCCGTGACTTCGCCGCCGGGGAGGTGGACGGACTCGACGGGCGTCCCGTCGCTCACCCCGGAAAGGTGCCCGACCCCGAGCCCCTGCCCGCCGAGGGGCACGGCGCGCAGGGGGCGCTGAGCCGGTTCGCCGAGCGCTGGGCGCCCGGATTCTCCGGTTCCGCGGGGCCCCGCTACCTCGGCTTCGTCACCGGCGGCGCGACGCCCGCCTCGCTCACCGGGGACTGGCTGACCGGTGCGTACGACCAGAACGTGTCCGGCGGCGGCGGATCGTCGGCGAGCGCGCTGGAGCAAGAGACGGTGGGCTGGCTGCGCGAGCTGTTCGGACTGGGCGAGGCACACAGCGGGGCGTTCGTGACCGGCGCGAGCGTCTCGAACACGGTCGGTCTGGCGATCGCGCGGGAGTGGCTCGGCGAGCGGCTGGGCGTGTCCGTGTCACGGGAGGGCGCCGCCGCGCTCGGACCGGTCGACGTGCTGTCCGGCTCCCCCCACTCCAGTGTCACCAAGGCGCTGTCCGTGCTCGGCATCGGCCGGGACCGGCTGCGCACGGTGCCGGTGCTGCCCGGGAACCGTGAGGCCGTCGACGTCGAGCGGCTGGCCGCCGCCCTCGAGGCGCTCGACGGGCGCCCGGCGGTCGTCGTGGCGAACGCCGGAACCGTGAACACCGTCGACTTCGACGATCTGCGGGCCATCGTCGCGCTCAAGGAGCGGTACGACTTCTGGCTGCACGTGGACGCGGCGTTCGGTGGCTTCGCCGCGCTGTCACCGTCGTACGCGCATCTCGTCGACGGGCTCGACGCGGCCGACTCCGTCTGTGTCGACCTGCACAAGTGGCTCAACGTCCCTTACGACGCGGCCGTGCAGTTCACGCGCCGCCGGGATCTCCAGGTCCGGGTCTTCCACAACGAGTCCCCGTACCTGGGCCTGCCGACCGGCGACCCCGACTTCCTGCACCTCACACCGGAGAACTCGCGTCGGCTGCGGGCGCTTCCGGCGTGGTTCTCGCTGATGGCGTACGGACGCGAGGGGCATCGCGAGATCGTCGAGCGGAACATCGCGCTCGCCCGGCTGCTGGGCGAACGCATCACGGACGTACCGGAGTTGCGGCTCCTGGCGCCCGTCCGGCTCAACGTCGTCTGCTTCACCCTCGCGGACGACCCCACGCCGGAGCGGGTGCACGCGCTGGCGGCGGCGGTCGCGGCCTCGGGCGAGGCCTACGTGACGCCGACCGTGTACGCGGGGACTCAGGGACTGCGGGCCGCCTTCAGCAACTGGCGTACGACGAAGGCCGACACCGAGAGGGTGTTCTCCGTCCTGCGGTCGGCCGCTCTCACGGCCTCACCGCGCTACGGAAACCCGTGTTGACCGCGGTGAGGCCGCCGTCCACGCACAGCGTGGTCCCGGTGATCCATGCCGCGTCCCGGGAGGCGAGGAAGGCGACGGCGGCCGCGATGTCGTCCGGTTCACCGACCCGTCCGAGCGGATAGATCCCCGACGCCTGGGCGAGATCGCCGTCGCGGCCCTCCCACGCCGGGGTGCGGACCGTGCCCGGTGCGACCAGGTTGACCCGCACACCACGGGACGCCGCGTGCCCCGCGAGGGTGCGGGTGAGGGACATGAGGCCCGCCTTGGCCGCGCTGTAGGCATGGTTGCCGAAGTCCTGGATGCCGTTCACCGAACCGATGTTGACGATGGCGCCCCGGCCCGAGGCCACCAGGTGCGGGAGGGTCGCGCGGCTGCAGCGGTATGCGCCGGTCAGGGTGAGGTCGAGGTCACGGGCCCACACCTCGTCCGGCTCGTTCTCGAAGAGCGGGGCGTCGGGAGAGCACCCGTACGCGTTGTTGACCAGGACGTCGAGCGAGCCGAAGGAGTCCACGGCGTACGCGACGGCCGTCTCCACCGCCGCCCGGTCCCCCACGTCACACGCCAACTCCTCGGCCTGCGCCCCCAGTTCACGGATCGAGGCGGCCGTCTTCTCCGCCTCGGCCCGGTCGACGTCCGTGACGAGCACCCGGGCGCCCTCCTCGGCCAGCCGGCGGGCGGTGGCCGCGCCGATGCCGCGGGCCGCGCCCGTGATCAGAACTCCGTATCCTTCAAAGCGCCTCATGACGGATACCGTGCGCCCATGTCCGCGTTCATACAACAACTTCCGGCACTGATCGGCGTGGTCATCGGTGCCCTCGGCTCGTATCTGGCGATCGTGCGAGGCGATCGGGCCCGCTTCCGTCGGGAGCAGACGGCCCGCTGGGAGGAACGGCGGCTCGCGGTGTACGCCGACTACGCGCGGTCGCTCAAGAAGAGCGTCACTCTGACCTACCGGGTGGCGTCCTACCTGGGCAACGACCCGCACCCGCACCCCTTGTCCCCGCAGGAGGCCGAGCCGCTGCTGGCCGAGGCCACCCTCGCGCGGGATCCGTCCGGGGAGACGCTGATCCTCCTGGGCAGTCCGGAGGTGGTGGAGCGGGCCCGGACGTGGGTGGTCAGGGTGATGGAGATGGAGCAGTTCCTGCGCGACGGGACGCGTGACCCGCAGGCATGGCAGACCCTGTTGGAGCGCCAGCGTGCCGGGCGCGAGGGCTACTACGCGGCCGTGCGGAACGATCTGACGCTGCCCCCGGGCCACTCCGCGCGCTGGCCGCTGGTGCCGGTGCGCCCCACCTGAGTTCACCGGTACCCCGTCGCGTCCGCCGGCCCGCCCACGTCCTGGACCTCGACGAGATAACGCCAGGCGTCGGGCCTGCTGCCGTCGCGGTCGGTGAAGCCGTACTCCTGGGCGAGCTGCCCGCTGGAGAGCGAGCGGCCGTTCCAGCGCGCGACGTCCGGGTCGGCGGCCAGCGCGGCCACGGCGCGGCCGACGTAGAAGGGCGTCTCGGAGATGGCGAAGTGCGGGACGCGCTCGAGGGCGTCCCGCCAGTTCTCCTCGCGGACGTCGAAGGTGTCGAGCATCATCTCCGAGCGCAGCCAGCCGGGGGTGAGCGCGAGGGCGGTGGCACCGCGCGGGCCGAGTTCGTGGCCGAGGGAGAACGCCATGCGCAGGACGGACGCCTTGGCGAGGTCGTAGAAGAAGGAGACCCGGTAGGTGTCCCGGTTGTACTCGGCGGTGCCGTCCGTCATCTCGACGACAAGGCCGCCGGGGGTGCGCAGCAGCAGGGGCAGTGCGTGGTGGCTGGTGATCGCGTGCGTCTCGACGGCCCGGCGCAGCAGCCCGAGGCCCTGGTCGAGGTCGGTCTCCCAGAGCGGGGTGTCCCACTCGAAGTGTTTCTCGCCGCCCCAGACGTCGTTGACGAGGACGTCGAGGCGGCCCTGGTCGTCCGCGATGCGGGCGATCAGGGCCGCGACCTCAGCGGGGACCAGATGGTCGGTGGGCACCGCGATGCCGACGCCTCCGGCCGCGGTGACCAGGTCCGCCGTGTCCTCGATCGTCTCGGGGCGGTCGTACTCGGAGCGCCGTTCGCGCGTGCTGCGTCCGGTGACGTAGACGGTGGCGCCGGCCGCGCCGAGCTCCACCGCGATTCCCCGGCCGGCTCCTCGGGTCGCTCCCGCGACCAGCGCGACCCTGCCGTCCAACGGCCCTGGCATGTCCGACCTCCGTGCTCGTGGCGATCACGGGCTGCCTTCGCCCGTCTGTCCCCACGAGCGTCCCTCGGAAGCCGGACATCTCCTGTCGTGATTCGCTGGTGTGTCGCGACGGGCCCGCCCGGTCAGTGACCGCGCTTGATCCACTCCTCCAGATGCGGGGCCTCGGCACCGATCGTGGTCGAGTCCCCGTGCCCGGTGCGGAC
Source organism: Streptomyces sp. NPDC111507 (assembly GCF_055638955.1). Classification (NCBI taxonomy): domain Bacteria; kingdom Bacillati; phylum Actinomycetota; class Actinomycetes; order Kitasatosporales; family Streptomycetaceae; genus Streptomyces; species Streptomyces sp. NPDC111507. Next base: position 206,365 of record NZ_JBVKBU010000005.1, read on the forward strand.
GACCGTGTCGGCCGGGAGGGTGAGCAGGCGCTCGCGGATCGACTCGACGATCGTCGGGAAGTGGGAGAAGGAGCGCCCGGTGGCTCCGGGCCCGCCCTGGAAGAGCGTGTCACCGGTGAAGACGGTGCCCAGGCCCGGGTCGTGGAGGCAGACCGCGCCCGGGGCGTGGCCGGGTGTGTGCAGGACGGTCAGGTCCGCGCCGGCCGCCTCGATCACCTGCCCGTCCTGCAGCCAGGCGTCGGGGAGCCGGTCGGGGTGGGTCTGCTTCCACAGCTGCAGATCGTCGGGGTGCAGCCAGATGGTGGCGCCGGTGCGCTCGGCGAGGGCGGGCGCGGCGTCGATGTGGTCGTTGTGGGCGTGGGTGCACACGATGGCCAGCAGCCGCCGGTCGCCCACCGCCGCGGCGATGGCGTCGGCGTCGTGTGCGGCGTCGATGACGATCGCCTCGTGGTCGTCGCCGACGATCCACACGTTGTTCTCGACGTCCCAGGTGCCGCCGTCGAGCGAGAACGTGCCCGAGGTGACAAGGTGCTCGATCCTGGCGCTCATCACAGCACCACCACCGAACGCAGCACGTCACCGTGGTGCATCCGCTCGAAGGCGGCCTCGATCCCGTCGAGGGCGATCGTCTCGCTCACGAACGCGTCCAGGTCCAGCCGCCCCTGGAGGTGCAGGTCGATGAGCATCGGGAAGTCGCGCGAGGGCAGGCAGTCGCCGTACCAGGACGACTTGAGGGCGCCACCGCGTCCGAAGACGTCGAGGAGCGGCAGTTCGAGCTTCATCTCGGGGGTGGGCACGCCGACGAGGACGACCGTGCCGGCGAGGTCGCGGGCGTAGAAGGCCTGCTGGTACGTCTCCGGGCGGCCGACCGCGTCGATGACGACGTCGGCCCCGAAGCCGCCGGTGAGTCCCTGGATCGCCTCGACGGGGTCGGCCGAGGTGGAGTTGACGGTGTGGGTCGCGCCGAGCTTCGAGGCGGTGGTGAGCTTCCGGTCGTCGATGTCGACGGCGATGATCTTCGCGGCGCCGGCCAGCCGGGCTCCGGCGATCGCGGCGTTGCCGACGCCACCGCAGCCGATGACGGCGACGGAGTCCCCGCGGCCGACGTTGCCGGTGTTGATGGCGGCGCCGATGCCCGCCATCACCCCGCAGCCGAGCAGACCGGCGACCGCCGGGGAGACCGCGGGGTCGACCTTGGTGCACTGTCCGGCGGCGACCAGGGTCTTGTCCGCGAAGGCGCCGATGCCCAGGGCCGGGGACAGTTCGGTGCCGTCCTTGAGCGTCATCTTCTGCTTGGCGTTGTGCGTGTTGAAGCAGTACCAGGGCCGCCCGCGCAGACAGGCCCGGCACTGCCCGCACACCGCACGCCAGTTGAGGACGACGAAGTCGCCGGGAGCCACGTCCGTGACGTCGTCGCCGACCGACTCCACGATCCCGGCCGCCTCGTGGCCGAGCAGGAAGGGGAAGTCGTCGTTGATGCCGCCCTGCTTGTAGTGCAGGTCGGTGTGGCAGACCCCGCACGCCTGGATCTTCACCACGGCCTCTCCCGGCCCCGGATCCGGCACGACGATGGTCTCGACCCGCACCGGTTCGTTCTTGCCCGGGGCGATCACGCCACGTACTTCCTGCGCCATGGTGGTGAACCCTTCCGTAGATCGACGTTCGTCAACCGACCCTACGGTGTGACCCGCCGGTAACCTGACGGTAGAACGCCAGGTGACGGGCGGCGGACCCGAAGACCTCACGCAGGACGGGCAGATCACGGACGACCGGCTGGACGCCGAGTCCGGCGGCCCGGGCCTCCCGCCTCGTCCGGTAGTCGAAGAGGGTCTCGCCGCCCGCGATCACCAGCCGCACATCGGGACGCGCGGCGCGCGGGGGTGACCGGGCCGTTTGCACTGCCAGTTGGGGGTGACCAGGCAGAACGAGTCCCAGCGGCGCTCGCGCCACGCGTGGCCGACCCGGTGCGCCTGGACGACGTGTTCGATACCGCGCTCGTGCAGGCAGTAGCCGACCGACAGCCCCGCCTGGCCCCCGGCCGACGACGGCCACCGGACAGCGGTTCACGGGAGCAGGACGGGCGGTCCCGGACATGGACGAGCGTCTCGGCGACGTGCTGGGCGGATGTGCCGCGCCAGGAGGGCTCGGCGAGCACGACATCCGCGAGATCCTGCCCCGTGGTGGCACCCCCCGGTGGGGCGCGGCACCGGGTCGAGGCTCGCGCCGACGGCGAGCACCACGACGGCCGGCCTCGCGGACGACCGCGAAGCCGCCCGTCGCCGCGCGCGGCTCGGACGGGTGGGACATGTGGAGGTACGCCCGGTCGCCGTGGGCCACGACGTCCAGGACCGGCGGCCCCACCTCGTCGAGGCCGTGCCCTGGAGACCGGTCAGGGCGGCGACGGACGCACGGCGCGGCGGCCGAACTCGCGCTGATCGGAAGGGTGGCGGCGCTTCGCCCGGCGACCGGCCTTCGGCGACCGCGTGAGCGGCGCCGGGGCCGACGTGAGCCGGGCCCCCGGCCGGGCCCCCGGTCGCGGGCCCGGGAGGAGCCGCCTAGCGTGGAAGACGTCCGGGCGGGGGGCGGCACGGCGGACGTGGGGGCCGTCCTGTCTTCGGAGGTCCCCCCGTGGGTACCGTCTCGTTCCTCCTCGTCGTGGTCGTCCTGACGGCCCTGGCCTTCGACTTCACCAACGGGTTCCACGACACGGCCAACTCGATGGCGACGTCGATCGCCACCGGGGCCCTGAGACCACGCGTGGCCGTCGCCGTCGCGGGAGCGCTGAATCTGGCGGGCGCGTTCCTGTCCACGGAGGTTGCCAGGACCATCTCCGGCGGCATCGTGGACGACGCCAAGGTCTCCCTGGTGATGATCTTCGCCGGGCTGGTCGGCGCTCTCCTGTGGAACCTGCTGACCTGGCTCGCCGGGCTGCCGTCGAGTTCGTCGCACGCGCTGTTCGGCGGGCTGATCGGCGCGGTGTGGGTGGGCGCCGGCACATCCGCGGTGCAGTTCGGAGCGATCGTCGAGAAGATCCTGATCCCCGCCGTCGTCTCGCCGCTCGTCGCCTGTGTCGTGGCCCTGCTGGCGACCTACTTCGCCTACGTCATCACCCGGCGGACGGCCCCCGACCAGGCGCGGCGAGGATTCCGCCGGGGGCAGGTCGGTTCGGCGTCGCTGGTGGCGCTGGCCCACGGCACCAACGACGCGCAGAAGACCATGGGGGTCATCACCCTGGCCCTCATCTCGACCGGGGCGCTCGCCCACGACTCCGCGCCGCCCTGGTGGGTGGTACTCATCTCCGGAACGGCGATCGCGCTCGGCACGTACACGGGCGGGTGGCGCATCATCCGCACCATGGGCAAGGGGCTCACCGACATCGAGGCGCCGCAGGGCTTCGCGGCCGAGACCAGCGCGACGGCCGTGATTCTCGCCTCGTCCCACATGGGATTCCCCCTGTCGACCACGCAGGTGTGCACCGGCAGCATCCTGGGCGCGGGCCTGGGCCGCAGGCTGGCCCAGGTGCGGTGGGGTGTGGCCGGGCGCATCGCACTGTCCTGGCTGCTCACGCTGCCCGCGGCGGCGGCCGTGGGCGGCGCGGCGGCCTGGACCGCCGGCCACGGCACCGCGGGCGTGGCCCTGGTGGCCGCCGTCGCGGCCGCGGCGGCGGCCGGGTTCTGGGCCCTGTCGCGCCACCGGCCCGTGACTCCGGACAACGTCAACGAACTGCCCGCCCGGCCGGCCGAGTGCGTGCAACAGCCTGCGGCGTGAGAGCCGGCCGCCCATCCCGTCCGGCAGCGAAAGGAGGCACCACGATGGACATCGACTGGGCCGCCCTCGGCGGCGTGTTCGGTGTGAGCCTCGGGATCACGCTGCTCACCGTGGTGCTGTTCTCCCTCGGTGTCGCCGCCCAGCCCCGTGGCGACGGCGGAGGCCACGGCGGGGAACGCTCCCGCGGTGCCAACCGGACGGCCACCGTGGCAGCGGTGCTGTGCTTCGGCGCGTGCCTGGCGGTCGCCGTCTACGGGCTCACCCTGATCATCGGTGGCTGACATCCGCCGTACCCGAGGCCTCCTCCAGGCCCGAGGCCTGGCCTGCTGACCCGAACTGCCTGAGACAGCCGGGGCGTTGTCAGTGGCGGCTGGCAGGATCGCCGACATGACGGACCTCATGGACGACTGGCGGTCCTTCCTGGTGCGCTGGAGCCAGGAATGGGCGGACGCACAGGACCCCGGCGCACCGGCGAGCGAGCGACACGTGTGGGACGAGGAGCCTCTGCGTACGCGCTGGCTGGGGTTCCCGCCCGCGTCCGAGGAGCGCATCCGCGCCCTGGAGGAGCGGCTCGGGCACCGGCTGCCGCCCTCGTACCGGACGTTTCTGGCGGTGAGCGACGGCTGGCGGCACGCGGGCGGCTTCGTCTGGCTGCTCGCCGGCATCGACGCGGTGCGCCGGCACGAGGACGCGGCGGGCCTGGCCGAGTACTTTCCCGGGGATCTGGACGAGGACCCCACGCCCGAGGACGTGTTGCTCGCCGGGATGTGGGAGCGCGCGCTGCAGCTGGAAGTGGAGTCGGACGCGGTCTACGTGCTGCTGGACCCGGGGGACGTGGGCGACGCCGGCGAGTGGGCGGTGTACTGCTACGCGTCGTGGCACGCGAGTCCTCCGCAACGGTACGCGTCGTTCGGCGCGTTCATGGAGGCGATGTACCGCGAGTTCCACCGCCTGCAGGTGAGCCGCTCGGAGCGGGCGGGGGCGGAGTTCGTCAACGCGACGACGAGGGCCCTGGACGCGTCCGTCGAGGCCGCGCGGCTGGACGCGCTGGGCGGGAGGTACGAGCGGGCCTCGGCATCCCTGGCGGAGGCGATCGCGTACGGCAGGCCCTGGGCGACGGGGCTGCGCGACCAGATCCGTCGGCTGCTCGGGGAGACCTACATGGTGTATTTCCCGGCGCTCACGGCCGACCCGCTGTACGCGCCCGAGTTTCTGGCCGTGCTGGCGGCCGAGGACGTACGGCACCACCGGGACCGCCCGTCGTCGGCCCACCACCTGAGGGGTACCTCCGACGAGGTGCGCGAGGCGGCGGGCGAGATCCTGCGGCAGGTGGGGGACGGCACCTTCCGCTACACGGCCGAAGGCCCCTTCGGCCGTGCCGTGGAGGAGGCGCGGGAGCTGGCACGCTGGGGCGACGGGGACGCGGCCTGGCGCACCCTGCGCGCCGCGCTGCCCGAGTGGCGGCCGATCGGCCCCGAGCACCTCGCGCCGGTCGGCCTGTGCGCCGACCCGCTCCTCGGCCCCTTGATCACCCCGGAGCGGGGCCGGGAACTGCTGGCCACACCCCGGGCCGGGCAGCGGGGCGACGCACCGGCTCCCGCGGCCGACCTGGATCCGCCGGGCCTGGCGTGGCTGGCGGACGGCGATCCCGGCAACTTCCTGGTGTCCTACCGCTTCGTCCTCGTGGAGTCAGTGGAGCCGGCCGAGTTGCCCGGTCGTATCGGCGCCCCCGACAACGCCGTACTGAACGCGCCGGTGACTTTGTGGGACTCGCGCACGCGTTTCCCCGGCAACCGCGCCGTGACCTGGGAGGACGAGGCGCTGGCCGCCGTCGGCCGGGCGGGCCCCGGCTGGAGCTTCGCCTTCGAGCCACGGCCGGGCGGGTCCTTCGACGAGCGGTGGTTCGTCTCCCCGGGCATCGCCGCTTCCCGGGGCACCCGTGCGGTGACGGTGTGGAGCGAGCCGGGCCGCCTTCACCGTCCCGGTGTCTTCCATCTGTCCGTCACGGACAACGGCGAGGAGCGGTACGCGTTCACCGTCCGGGGGACCTCGGTGAGCAGACGGGGGTCCGTGCCGATCGCGCTGGACCCGGACCGTCTCTTCCCGCAGGACGACGCGCACGCCGAGCGGCTGGGCGAGCGCCGTGCCCTGGAGGCCCTTGCCGCCGAGTTCGGCGTGCTGCTGCCCCGGTTCGCCCTCAGTCGCGGACGTCTCCACAGCTTCCGGACCCGGCCGTGGAACCGGCCGCCGGGACCCGGCGAGGGCTATGTGACGCTGGGCGTGGTCCGCGCGCGGCCCTGACGCCATCCGCCGGCCGCCGTGGCGGGATGCCGGTCCGTGAGGCCAAGGGGCGGTGCGCACGCGGCCGGGGTTGAAGCGGTGGGCAAGGGAGACGGTGAGGGAGTCGCCGGTGCCCCCGGGCAGTGCCGGGGATGCGGGCGCGGTGGCCGGTGCCGACGACGGCCGTGCGGAGAGGGGGAGTTCGACCCATGGAGGGGGCGCTTTCCGGCAACCGCGAGGGGGGAGTCTCCGGTGACCCGATTCTTGTCCTGCGCGGGCACACTTCCCTGGCACAGGCAACCCACAGGTCCCGTTTCTCTTCCTTCGAGGCGCGAGGGGCTCCCGGTATCGACGGGGCGCCCGCGCTCGAAGTGTGAGGAGGGGATCCTTGAACCGTACGCGGCGCACAGCGGTCACCGTCGTGGCCGTTCTCGCGGCCCTGGCGGGCTCACCGGGACTGGCCCAGGCCCAACATCCGACGAAGGTACAGCCGTTGACGCAGAAGGTGGACAGCCCACTGCCGCCGGGCTGGCGCGTCACCGGGAAGGGCGTGGCGCGTGAGCTGGTCTGGCGGTCGGACAGGCCCGTGCCCGTGGGCGACGCCCGTGTCGAGTTCCGCGCGGCCGGCCAACTGCTCGGCATACCGAAGGCGGCCAAGGACGGCCACACGTTCCGGCTCGCTCTCCACGGAGCCACCCCGCTCAAGGACCTTCAAGTCCTGGCGGCCGGGCGCCGGTTGGACGCGCCCGCCGACAACACCGGCAAGAAACCGAAGAACTCCCTCAAGGCCGCCCAGCCCCCGGCCCCACTCCCGGCGAACTCCGTGGACCCGGGCAGGCCGGGCGGGTACCGCACGGTCACCGGCGAGTACCACCTCGACCCGGTGAAGCTCCCCGGCTTCGCCCAGCCGGTCGAGATGCAGGCCGTCGTCGTCGCGCCCACCGGCGCCACCGGCAGGCGACCGCTCGCCCTGTTCCTCCACGGCCGCCACGCCACCTGCTTCAAACCGGGCGGGTCCGAGGACGACGTGACCCTTGAGTGGCCCTGCTCGGCCGGCACCCAGCCGATCCCGAGCCACAAGGGCTACCTGAAGGACCAGAGACTGCTGGCCTCGCAGGGCTATGTGACGGTGTCGATCTCGGCGAACGGCATCAACGGCCAGGACGGGGACGTCGAGGACGGCGGTGCGCAGGCGCGCTCCTCGCTGGTGCGCCGGCACCTGGCCAAGTGGGCCGGCTGGGCCGCCCACCCGGGCACCGCCCCGGCGGCCGTGCCCGACGCGGCCCAGGCCGACCTGTCCCGCGTGCTGCTCGTCGGCCACTCGCGCGGCGGCGAGGGCGTCAACCGGGCCGCCATGGACAGCCTCTACCCGCCGCCCGCCGCGCAGGACGGCTACCGCGGCCCGGTGCGCTGGAAGATCCGCGGGACCGTCCTCATCGGACCGACGATCTTCGGCCAGAATCCGGTGGCCGACGTGCCGTCCACGACGATCCTCCCCGGCTGCGACGGTGACGTCTCCGACCTCCAGGGCGAGGTGTACGTCGACGGGACGCGCGGGGTCAGCCGGGGCACCGCCCTGCACAGCGCCGTCTACGTGGTCGGCGCCAACCACAACTTCTTCAACACCGAGTGGACGCCGGGCAAGTCCGAGGCACCCTCCTTCGACGACTTCTGGGACGACCCGGAACAGCGGCCCGACCCCGTGTGCTCCACGGGCGCCCGCACCCGGCTGACCGCCGACCAGCAGCACCAGGCGGGCGCCACCTACATCGCCGCCGCGGCGCGGCTGTTCGTCACCGGCGACGACCGGGTGCGCCCGCTGCTCGACGGCTCGGGCCGACGCGCCCCCTCGGCCGACCCGGCCCGCGTGCTGACCCACGCGGTCGGCGCGCGCCGCACGGGCGGCTTCCTGCCCGACGCCCCCGTGCAGGTGACCGGCGGCAGGCTGTGCTCGGCGCTCGACCCCGACCCGGCCGTGGCATGCCTCGACCCCGACGCCGCGGGGAGGTCGCCGCACTTCGCGCGGTGGTGGACGGAGAAGGAGGCCGGTCGCGGCGCGGTCGCGCTGAAGTGGTCGGCGCCGGGCGCGGCGACAAAGGTCCGCCCCGCCGCTCCGGTGTCCCTCGCGGGCGCCAAGAGCCTTGCGCTTCGTGTGTTCGTGCCGCCGAACACGACCGGCACCGAGCTGGACGTGGCCGTCACCGACTCCGACGGCCGCCGGGCCGAGCTCGGCCAGGTCCAGGTCGACGGACTGCCGGGCACCGACCGCACCGCCTCCTACTGGGCGCGCGAGCTGCGCGTCCCGCTGACCGCGGCCACCCGCGCCGGCCTCGACCTGAGGCACGTCAAGTCCCTTGAACTGAGCCCGCGTTCACCGTCAGGACAGGCCTGGCTGATGGATGCCTGGGGCTGGGCCCCCGGCACCCCGGCGGCCAGGACCGCGACACTGCCGCGCGTCGACATCGGCCGACTCACCGTCAAGGAGGGCGACTCGGGCACCCTCAGCTACCACATCCCGGTCCAGGTCTCCGGGCACGGCAGCGGCACGGTCCGCTTCTCCGTCCTCGACCCGGACACCGGACAGGCCGAGGACAAGCTGGTCACGGTATGGCCGGGCAGCGCCCCCATCGACGTGCCCGTGAAGGTGAAGGGCGACACACGCTTCGGCTACGACGAGCAGTACGACGTGGTCGCGAAGGCCGTGCGCGGCGCCGTCATCGGCTCGTACCGGGGCGGGGTCACCGCGGTGAACGACGACCCCGCGCCCGCGGTCACCCTGACGCCGGTCACGGACCGGGTGACCGAGGGAGGGACGCTGACGTGGCGGATCTCGCTCTCCGAGCCCGCCGAGGTGGACATCATGCAGCCGATGCGGGTGCTTCCGGTCACCGAGGGCGCCGAACTGTCCACCAAGGACGTGGACCCGCAGTGGCTGATGGACCGCGCCGGTGAGCTCCCCGACCCGGAGCGCGCACTCTCCCGGGCGGACCTGTGGTTGGGGACGGACATCCCGGCCGGGACCACCACAGCCGACTTCACCGTGCCGACGGTGACGGACCAACTGGCCGAGCCGGCCGAGTCGCTACGCCTCGCGCTGACCGACGACAACGCCGAACCCCTTCCCGGCCATCCCGTACTGACGGGCACGGTGGTGGACGCACCGTAAACCGCTCCGCGCAGGGGGCATGGACAGGGTGGTCCATGCCCCCTATGTGTCGCCACGGGATCGGCGGGGAGCCCGCTGGATCACGAACACCTGGGATCCGTCGATCCGAAGGAAGTGCCCCATGTCCATGGCGCGCCGGCACACGGCGCAACCGGGAGGGAGGAGGGCCGGCGAGACGGCGCGGTACGCGGCACCGCACTCCTCTTCGACGGCCTGCGCTACGGTGCCGAGGCCGCGGCATGACAGGCCATGGCCGTTCGGCTACTTGAGTTCGGCGTCGGTGTAGTAGCCGCCCGCGACCAGAACACTGTCGTAGTTGGTCTTGTCGACGCTGATGGGCTGCAGCAGGTAGGCGGGCACGACCTTGGCGCCGTTGTCGTAGGTCCTGGTGTCGTTGAGCTGCGGCTTCCTTTTGTTGAGCACGTCGTCGACCATGTTTGCGGCGACATCGGCGAGCAGTCGGCTGTCCTTGTAGACGGTCTGCGCCTGCTGACCCGCAACGATCGACTTGACCGAGGCCAGTTCGGCGTCCTGCCCCGTGATGACCGGGAGGGGCTTGCTGAGGGAGCCGTAGTCGTCCGCCCTCAGCGCTGCCAGGACGCCGATGGATATGCCGTCGTACGGCGACAGGACCGCGTCCACCTTCTTGGTCTTGTACGACGTGGCGAGGATGTTGTTCATGCGCTTCTGCGCGGTGGCACCGTCCCAGCGCAGGGTGGTGACCTGGTTGAGCGCGGTCTCGCCGGACTGGACGACCAGTTGCTTGCTGTCCAGGAACGGCTGCAAGAGGTGCAACGCGCCGCTGAAGAAGTACTTGGTGTTGTTGTCGTCGCTGGAGCCGGCGAACAGCTCGATGTTGAACGGGCCCTTGCCGTTCTCCAGGCCGAGCTTGTCGATGATGTAGCGGGCCTGGAGCCGGCCGACCTGCTCGTTGTCGAAGGAGGCGTAGTAGGTGACGTTCTTGGTGCCGAGGATGAGCCGGTCGTAGGAGATCACCGGGATCTTCGCGTCGGCGGCCTGCTGGAGCACCTTGTTCAGCGACTTGTTGTCGATGGCCGCGATGATCAGTGCGCTGACGCCTTGCGTGATCAGGTTCTCGATCTGCGAGACCTGGGTCGCCGGGTCGTTCTCGCCGTAGACCAGTTTGGTCTTGTACCCATTGGCCTGCAGGTCCTTGACGACGCTCTTGCCGTCGGTGATCCAGCGCTCGGAGGCCTGGGTCGGCATGGCGATGCCGATCGTGCCGCCCTTGGAGCTGCCCGTGCTGTTCTGGCCGCCGCAGGCTGACATGGTGAGGGCGACGGAGGCAGTTCCGGCGATGGCGGCGAAGGCGGCTCTGCGATTGCGCATGGTGATCGTTCCTAGTTCTTCTCGTCGTTGAGAAAGATGACGGCGTATCAGATGTCTGTGAGAAGGCGGCGGTGGAGTGAGCCGGGCGGCGAGGAGCAGGCCGAGCGCGAGTCGCTGCCGTGCCGCAGCCGGAATGAGGTCCCCGCGTATGGGTGCCGTACGGGTGGATCCCGGGCGCCCTGAACAGCCCGAACCTGAGGTGGAGCGGTGCGCCGCGGCGGATCAGCTCGGCGACCTTGCAGATCCGCACGCGGCCGCCGAGGTCGTCGGGGTCTTTGGTGCACATCTCCATGGGAGTGAGCCATCAGTATTCCCTGACGAGGTGACCGACGGTCAGGTTCTCCGCAACATTGTGGAGTCGGGACTCAGGAGCCTCGGTGCCTCGCGGATCGCCGATCGACGCGTCGCGGCCCAGGCATCCGGGTCTTGCCGATCCGCGTGGCCCCTCTGCCGGCGTGCACCTGAACGCATGCCGGGCCGCGCCGCGGGGTTACGTCCACACGTGTTCCAACTCCGGTGATGCACAGGGCACTTGCCTTTCAACCGTTCGAAATGTCGTCACACGTTCGGAACGTAGGCGTGACCCTAGGAGGGCGAGCGCGGGGGTGTCAACGGGGGAGGACCGGTAAGGATTCCGGAAAGGTGTGGGAGATTCGCTGCCGGAACGCTCGGACCTGGCCTCCCTCGCAGGACTGCGCCACTGGTGAGGCAGGCGAAGCAGCCTCTGGCACCGGGTGGCCGTTCCCCTCCGGGGGCCCCTCCGACGTAGCCTGAATGCTCCGCGCCGAACTCCCGCTAGGAGCACCGTGAGCATCGCAGAGCCGCACGCCGGACCGCCCGCCTGGCGGCTGCTTCTCGGGTACGTACGACCGCATCGATGGGCGCTGCTGGCGGGCGCGTTGCTGGCGCTGACGACCGGCGCCACCGGTCTGGTGCTGCCGCTCGTGGCGCGGGGGCTCATCGACGACCTGTCGCACGACCGGCCCATCGGGCGGGCGCTCATCGGCATGGCGGCGCTGGTGGTCACCAACGCCGCGGTGGGAGCGCTGGGTTCGTACGTACTGCGGCGCACCGCCGAGTCGGTGGTGCTCGGCGCGCGGCGCGCCCTGTCCTCGTATCTGCTGCGGCTGCGGATACCGGCCGTGGACCGCAGCGAACCGGGCGACCTCATGGCCCGCATCACCTCCGACACCACGCTGCTGCGCGAGGTCACCACCGATTCGCTGGTGGGCATCGGCACCGGCGGTCTCACCCTGGTGGCGACGGTGGTGATGATGGGCCTGGTCGACGTGGTGCTGCTCGGCGTCACCCTGGGGGTGATCCTGTGCGCGGGCACGGTGCTCGGCGTGATCGTGCCCCGCATCAACCGGGCCAGCAAGCAGGCGCAGGACGCCGTGGGCGTGATGGGCGCCTCGCTGGAGCGGGTCCTGGGCGCGCTGCGCACGGTCAAGGCGTCGGGTGCCGAGCACCGGGAGGAGCAGACCATCCACGCGGCGGCCGAGGAGTCCTGGCGGCAGAGCGTACGGGCCGCCAAGTGGTCGGCGGCCGCGGGCAACACGGCCGGTCTCGCGATGCAGATCGCCTTCATCACGGTCCTCGCGGTGGGCGGCGCACGGGTCGCGACCGGCGCGATCGAAGTCGGCACGCTGGTCGCCTTCCTGCTCTACGTCTTCTATCTGATGTCGCCGATCCAGCAGGTCGTGGGCGCGATCACCCAGTACCAGACCGGCGCCGCCGCGCTCGCCCGCATCCAGGAGGCGCTGCGGCTGCCCGCCGAACCGGACGCGCTGCCCGCGCCACTGCCGACCCCCGGCGCCGCGCCGGCCGCGCTCACCTTCGACGACGTCCGCTTCCGGTACGCCGACGACCTGCCGTACGTCCACCACGGCGTCACCTTCTCCGTCCCGGCCCGCGGCATGACCGCCTTCGTCGGCCCCTCCGGTGCCGGCAAGACCACCGTGTTCTCGCTGATCGAGCGGTTCTACGACCCCGAGGCGGGCGTCATCACGGTCGACGGCCGTTCCCTGGAGCAGTGGGACCTGCCCCGGCTCCGGTCGGCCATCGGGTACGTGGAGCAGGACGCGCCGGTCCTGTCCGGCTCCCTGCGCGACAACCTGCTGCTGGGCAACCCGGAGGCCGACGACGCCGATGTCACGCGTGTGCTGAAGACGACGCGGCTCGACGGGCTGGTCGCCCGGCTGCCGCGCGGCCTGGACACACTCGTCGGGCACCGCGGCACCAAGCTGTCCGGCGGCGAACGCCAGCGGGTCGCGATCGCCCGCGCGCTGCTGCGCCACCCCCGCCTGCTGCTCCTGGACGAGGCGACCTCGCAGCTCGACGCGGTGAACGAGGCCGCGCTGCGCGACACGGTCGCCGACGTGGCCCGCACGACCACGGTCCTGGTGGTCGCGCACCGGCTGTCCACCGTGACGATGGCCGACCGGATCGTCGTCATGGACGCGGGCCGCGTACGCGCGGTGGGCACCCACCGGGAACTGGTGGCCGGGGACCCGCTCTACGCGGAGCTGGCCGCGACCCAGTTCCTCGCGACGGCGGGCTGAGGCGAGCGGATCGCCGCGCGTTCTCCGTACGAAGTTTCCTTCGCTCGGCCCGGGACACAAGTGTCTGCCCCCGGCACGGGGTGCCGGGGGCAGACACGGGCGGACAGGCCGAGGCCCGACCCGAAGGACAGGCCCTAGGCCTGGAGGCCCGGGAGGACTCCGGTGACGGGTGCGACCAGGTCGGTGACCTGGTGCAACTGGTTGAGGTCGTTCAGGCGGTTGAGCCCGCCCAGTTGCTGGGAGACGCGCGGGATGTCGGCCTGGTGCTCCGCGGGGATGTCGCTGACGGCGAGCGCGTCGAGCTGGGTGACCGGGTTCAGCTTCCCCGCGTCCGGGGCCTCGGCCGCGGACGCCATCGGCGCGGCAAGACCCGTGACACCGACGGCGAGACCAACGGCGGCGACCATACGTCGTGTTGAGATCATGCTTGCAGCAACGGTCCCGGACGGCGCGCGGTCACGGCCGTCCCCCGCTCCTCACCCGAGAGGCGCATCCCACCGGCTGGGCTTGCCGTGGGCCATGGGGCGGAGGAGGCTCGGTAGAGAGGCCCTTCGCGGTCCCCCCCTTGGTGGACCGCGGCCTTCCGAGGAGGTCGACATGGGCACCATGGCAGGCCCCGCCTTCGACACCGAAGCGCTACGCCGGGGCATAGAAGGACACAGTGCGGCGGATCTCCTGTCGCTCTACGCGGACGACGCGGAAATGACCATCGTCGACCGCAACACCCAGCCAAGCCACCCGATGATCAAACACGGTCGCGGCGAGATCGCCGAGATGCTCAACGACGTCTACAGCCGCGACATGACCCACAAGTTGGAAGAGTGTGTCGTCCAGGGCGACCACGTCGCGTTCACCGAGTCCTGCCAGTACCCGGACGGCGTGCGGGTACTCGCCAGCTCGATGATCTCGCTGCGGGACGGCAAGATCGTCGAACACACGCTGCTCCAGGCATGGGACGAGTAGGAAGGAACTGGCCGAAGGTCCAGATCAACTCTCGCCTGACCTGGACCTTTTCGGCGAAGGCCGCGATGGGCCGCTCGCGCTCGCAGCGGCCTCTGCTGCCACGACCAGTTTCCGCAGCAGGTCTGCGAGCGTCCGCTTCTCTGCTGGGGTCAGTACTGCGAGCAGCGCGTTCTCACCCCGGTCCTCCGACACCGCGTGCTGTTCGAAGGCGGCGTATCCGGCGTCGGTGAGCCGCACCTCCACGCGACGCCGGTCGGCCGTGTGGTGGGTACGGGCGATCAGCCCGTCGTCCTCCATCGGCCCCAGCCGCGCCGACAGTGCGCCGCGGGTCAGCCCGAGCATGTCGGCGAGCTGCGAGGGGCTCGCCGCGTAGGGCGGGCCGAGTCTGCGCAGCATCAGCAGCACCTTGAACTGCCAGTGCTGCAGGCCGTCGGAGTCGAGCACGTCCCGGCGGGCCTGAGCCGCGTGCCGGGCCAGGATCGCGAGCCGGACGAAGATCTCCTCCTTGACCGGGTCCATCCAGTCGAGTTCCTTCGCCCAGACCGCGACGTGCCGGTCGACCGAGTCCGCCGCGGACGCCTGCCCCCGCGCGGACTTCGACTCTTCCGCCTTCACATCTCCCGCCTTCACGTCTTCCATGCGCCACTCCGTAGATAGTTTTCTTGTGGATAGTTTTTCTGATTACTACTTTCCCTGCCATGACGAACACCGCAAGTACCCTTCGTACGGCCGTACCGCTCGGTGAACTCATCGCCGTAGCAAGGGAGTTGAGGATCGGCGCTCGTTGGGAACGCGCTACGCGCCTGCTCGACTCGGCCGAGGCGAACGATCCGAGGTCCCGTGCCCGCCTCGCCGTGGCCGCCGCCGAAGTCGCCCTGGAGAGCGACTGGTTCGGCGGGACCGCCCTGGCGGGGCCACGACTCGCCGCCGCCGAGGAATGCGTCGAGGTCCTCATCGCGAGCCTCGGCGGGAAACCCGCAGATGAGGCGCACTCCGGCATCCGCTGGGATCTGGACTTCCTCCGGCTGCGCCACGGCTACCTCGGGCAGGTGCGCGTCGACGGTGCCTTCCGTGTCGGACCCGAAGGCAAGGACCCGGACGCGCCGACCGCCCTCCGCACACACGCCGAGCGGCTCCGCGGCCGGGCCCCGGACGAGGTGCGCCGGGGCTGGGCCGAGATGTATCTGGGCCTCGTCGCCGACCATCTCTGCGCCGAGCGCGACGTCGCGCCCGGCCACTACGAAGCCGCGCTGCGCGCCGGTGAAGCGGGTGAGGCAGGTGCAACGGATGCGGCAGGTGAAGCCGGCGGCTCACACGACTGCGGTGACGATCTACTCGTCCGTGAAGCGCTGCGGCACCTCGGCGATCACGACCACGATCACGGTGACCACGCACGGGCACGGGAGCGCTGGAGCAGGGCGACCGAGCTCGGCGCCCGGGCCGGGACCGTCCCGGGCACTCTCTCGCAGCAACTGCTCCTGGCGGTGATGGCGCGCGACGCGGGCGATGAGGCCGGGGCCGTCGCGCTGGTCCGCGAGATCGCCCGCTGGGCCGGGGCCATCGGCGCCGTGACCACCGAGGCACAGGCCAGGGGGTTCCTGGCCGGCGTCGACCCGACGGCGCCGCCCGCTCCCGCCGAGTCGGGCAGCTGATCGTACGAGCTACCCTGGTCGCGGGCCGTGACTGGCGCTGAGGTGGAATACCACCGGGGAGCGGCCTGACGAACGGGTCTTTGCCGCGCGCCTGGGCGATTGTGTCAACGACGCTCAGGAGTAGCTCATGTCCCAGGCCCAGCTCATGGACGGCGCGGGTCTCGCGCGCCGCGTCGTCGAGGAGACCGCGCAGCGCTCGGCCGCACTCTCCGGACGCACGGGGATGTCGCCGTGTCTCGCGACGGTGCTGGTCGGCGAGGATCCCGCCTCGGTCACCTACGTCCGGATGAAGCAGAACCGCAGCCGCAAGGCCGGCATCGAGTCCCGGCACGTCGCCCTGCCCGCCGACACCACCACCGCCGAGCTGGTCGACACGCTGAAGGCGCTGTCGGGCGACCCGACCGTGCACGGCATCCTGCTCCAGCACCCCGTCGGACCGCACATCGACGAGCGGGCGGCGTTCGAGGCCATCTCGCCGGAGAAGGACGTCGACGGGGTGACGCTCAGCTCGTACGCGGCGATGAGCTTCGGGCTGCCGGGGTTCGTGTCCTGCACCCCCGGCGGCATCATGCGGCTCCTCGACGCGTACGACGTCGACCCGGCGGGCCGGCGCGCCGTCGTGGTGGGCCGCAGCGCGATCCTCGGCAAGCCGGTCGGGATGCTGCTGCTCGGACGCGACGCGACGGTGACGTACTGCCACTCGCGGACGACCGGTCTCTCGTCGGTCGTCCGCGAGGCGGACATTGTGGTGGCCGCCGTGGGCCGGCCCCGGCTGATCCGCGGTGAGGACATCAAGCCGGGAGCCGTCGTGATCGACGCGGGTTACAACGCCGGGAACGTCGGCGACGTCGACTTCGACACCGCCCGCGAGCGGGCCCGGCTGATCACGCCGGTGCCGGGCGGTGTCGGCCCGATGACGATCGCGGTCCTGCTGGAGCAGACCGTGACCGGGGCCGAGCGCCAACTCGGCCTCCGGTAGAGCGCTTCGGCCTCGCCTACCGCGTTGGGGATTCCGCTACAGCGTTCTGGGTTCGCTCACAGGACTTCGGTCCGCTCAACGCATCCACGCGCTGTACGACATCACGTCCCCGGCCTTGACGCCGTACTCGGGATCGTCCTTGGTGACGGTGTCCTCGATCCCGAGTACGGTGCCGCTCCTCGGGTCGAGGACCAGCATCCGGCGCACGGAGTGCGCGGTGTCCTCGTACACGTACGCCTGTCCCTGCCTGCCCAGCCGGTCGGTGACCGCTCCGGCCGGGCGCAGGCCCTTCGCGTCGGCGAGGACGCGGACGAGCGCGGCGTCCTCACGGGCGCCCAGCGTCCAGTTGTTCAGCAACTCGGCGACGGCGTCGAGAAGTTGGGACGTACCCATGGCCTCGATGCGGTCGGTCTCCTCGAGGTAGGCGCGCAGCCGCTCGGCGTCGTGCGGCGGCCGGGCCACCGGCGGGGCGTCGCTCCAGCTCGGCGGGTAGGTCCGCCGGCTGAGGACGTGCCCGTCCTCGACCGTGCGGGGGACGGGGTCGGCGTCGGTGACGACCGGTCTGCCCGGATGACGGGGGTCGGTCGCCACGACGAGTTCCGTGTGACTGGCGTCGGCCTTCCAGCGGACCACGCGTTCCTCGGGGAGGGTGATCGGCGGCCGGGCCCCCGGCCCGGAGGTCAGACTCATGCTCCAGGTCTGTACGTGGGTGCCCTGGACGAGCCGCTGCGAGCCCGCGGACGCGGCCACTCGGTCGGCGAGCCGGTCCAGGGGTACCGGGGTGGAGCCCGCCTCGACGAGCAGCGGGCGGGGTGCGGCCACGGCCGGGGTGGTGGTCGATCCCGACAGCGTGAGCGTCAGGACGACGACACCGACGGCGGCCGCGGTGCCGACGCTCCAGACCCAGCGGCGCAGCGGACGGGGGCTCGTGCGCTGCCGTTCCCCGTGCAGCAGGTGGTTGAGGCGGCGCTGCGCGTGCTGGTCGAGGGGGCGGTCGTGAAAGCGGGGGTCGGTGACCGGCACCGGGTTGGCGCGGCGCAGGATGTCGAGTTCGTCAGCCATGGCCGTGCTCCTTCGGGGCGTCGCGGCGGGGCGAAGCGGTGCCGCCGGCCACGGTGATGTGCGTACGGTCGATCTCGGCTCTGAGCCGGCGGCGGGCTCGGTGCAGGCGCATGGCCGCGGCGCGGCTGCCGCAGCCGAGGGCGACGGCGACCTCGTCGATGCCGAGTTCCTCCCAGGCGGTGAGGCGCAGTACCTCCTGGTCGGCCGGGGAGAGCCGGGCCAGCGCCTCGTGCACCCAGTCGCCCGGCGACGCGGAGTCGGGGCTGTCGACGACCTGTCTGCCGTGCGCGCTCTCGTCGTTGCCGATCCGGTCGAGGAGCCTGCGGCGGCGCCCGTAGCCGCGTACGGCGTTGGCCAGGCAGTGGCGTGCCACCCCGTACAGCCAGGGAAGCGGGGACGGCGGGAGGTCGGACCGGCGCCGCCAGGCGACGGTGAAGACCTCCGCCACCACCTCCTCGACATCACTGCTCCGGCCGTCCAGTCGCCTCGCCACGTAGCGGCTGACCGCCCAGTAGTGCTCGCGATAGGCAGCGGCGAAGGTCTCGTCGTTGCTCATGATCCGTAGGTGTCCGGCAGGTGCGCGATCGTCACAGGTGCGGGTGTGACGCTCGTCGCTTCCTTCAAGTGTGACGGCGGGGCCGACGACGGACACAGGCGGGGCATGGAAAGCACCACAGTGACGACGCCGCCCACAGCGCTTCCCGCGCGTGCGCGGCGTCCTGGACCCGCCGCGGTGAAGTGGCTGACCACCACGGATCACAAGACGATCGGCACGCTGTATCTGGTCACGGCGTTCGGCTTCTTCTGCGTCGGCGGGGTGATGGCGCTGCTGATGCGCGCCGAACTCGCCCGGCCGGGGCTTCAGATCATGTCGAACGAGCAGTTCAACCAGGCGTTCACGATGCACGGCACGATCATGCTGCTGATGTTCGCGACGCCGCTGTTCGCCGGTTTCGCGAACTGGATCATGCCGCTGCAGATCGGCGCACCCGACGTGGCGTTCCCGCGGCTGAACATGCTGGCGTACTGGCTCTATCTCCTCGGCTCGCTGATCGCTGTGGGCGGGTTCCTGACGCCTCAAGGAGCGGCCGACTTCGGCTGGTTCGCCTACGCGCCGTTGTCGGACGCGGTCCGCTCGCCCGGTGTCGGCGCCGACATGTGGATCATGGGTCTGGCGCTCTCGGGCTTCGGCACGATCCTCGGCTCGGTCAACTTCATCACGACCATCATCTGCATGCGCGCTCCCGGCATGACGATGTTCCGCATGCCGATCTTCGTGTGGAACGTGCTGCTCACCGCGGTGCTGGTGCTGCTGGCCTTCCCCGTGCTGGCCGCCGCCCTGTTCGCGCTGGAGGCGGACCGCAAGTTCGGTGCCCACGTCTTCGACGCGGCCAACGGTGGTGCCCTGCTCTGGCAACACCTCTTCTGGTTCTTCGGCCATCCGGAGGTGTACATCATCGCCCTGCCGTTCTTCGGCATCATCTCCGAAGTCGTCCCGGTGTTCTCCCGCAAGCCGATGTTCGGCTACATGGGCCTGATCGCCGCGACGATCTCCATCGCCGGTCTGTCCGTGACCGTGTGGGCGCACCACATGTACGTCACCGGTGGCGTGCTGCTCCCGTTCTTCTCCTTCATGACGTTCCTCATCGCCGTACCGACAGGCGTGAAGTTCTTCAACTGGATCGGCACGATGTGGAAGGGGTCGCTGAGTTTCGAGACCCCGATGCTGTGGGCGACCGGCTTTCTGATCACCTTCGTCTTCGGCGGTCTGACGGGTGTGATGCTCGCCTCGCCGCCGATGGACTTTCCGGTCTCGGACTCGTACTTCGTGGTGGCGCACTTCCACTACGTGATCTTCGGTACGGTCGTGTTCGCGATGTTCTCCGGATTCCACTTCTGGTGGCCGAAGTTCACCGGCAAGATGCTCGACGAGCGCCTCGGAAAGATCACCTTCTGGACGCTGTTCGTGGGCTTCCACGGCACGTTCCTGGTGCAGCACTGGCTGGGTGCGAACGGAATGCAGCGCCGTATCCCCGACTATCTGGCGGTGGAGGGCCTGACCACCCTCAACACCATCTCGACGATCTTCTCCTTCCTCCTCGGAAGTTCCCTCCTGCCGTTCTTCTACAACATCTGGAAGACCGCCAAGTACGGCGAGAAGGTCGAGGTCGACGACCCGTGGGGCTACGGCCGCTCACTGGAGTGGGCGACGTCCTGTCCCCCGCCGCGCCACAACTTCCTCACCCTGCCGCGCATCCGCAGCGAGTCCCCCGCCTTCGACCTGCACCACCCGGAGATCACGGCCGCGGCCGCACGTCTGGAGACGCCCCGGAAGGCAGCGCGATGACGACCATGGACGATCGACCGCCGGCCTCGCGGGCACTCATCGACGAACTGGAGGGCCATCTGCTCATCGAGGCCACCAAGGCCGAGGGGCGGGCGGAGGCGGCTCGTTTCACCCACTCCCTGGCCTGCCTGACGGACACCCAACGCGAAGAGGTGGAAGAACGCTTCGCGGACACCTACCTGGCCCTCAACCGCCGCTCCTGGGAACGGACGGCACGGCGCGGCCGGGAACTGCGCGCCGAGTACGAGGCGAGGTACCGCGCGCTGCGTCGGCGCCTTGGCGCGGTGTTCCTTCTCGGTGCCGCTTTCGCGCTGCTGACCGTCGATGCGGTCAGCCGACGGTGACCTCGCGAGCGAGGCCGGCACGCAGAAGCATCCTGGACGATTCGTCCACCAGATTCCGCATCATCGACAGGTAAGGCTCGTCGCCACCCAGTTCGTCCAGAATGCGGTGCGCCTCGCCGCGGAACTCGTTGATGTCGTCCTCGTAGCGTCCAAGAACGACCGGTGCCAGAAGCGTGTCGATGAGTTCCGCTCGGGCGTCACGGGAATTCCTCGCGTCGGCGTGCAGCCTCAGGATGCGCTCGGTGGAGCCGGAGGCGGACGCATCGAGGGCACATGCCAGGAGATACGTCACCGTGCCGTTCAGAAGGTCCTCGTTGCGTCCGGACAGGATGTCTTCCTGGTCGTTGAACGTCTGCCACAGGATGCCGAATACATCGCCGAAATCGCGCCAGAGCTCCACTCTCTCCTTCTCGACACCCGCCAATTCGGCGGCCATTGCGGTGATCATGCTGAAGGGGGCCCCGGACTTCCCTCGGTAGGCCGTGACCACCGATTCGCGCATGGCCGTCGCCGCGTCTCCACGCAGGTCACTCAACTGGCCTTCGGCCGCGACGATCCAGCACTTCACGATCTCGGCCGACAAGGCGCCGCGCACCGATTCCGGGACGGCCTGCGCCTGGACGACGAGCAGAGGGAGCGGAGTCCCGCAGACGAGCGCGGCGAGCAGCGCCTCAGCTCCGCCGAGGTCACCGGCGAGGTGGGCGCTCTGCCCATCGGCCAGGTCGTCGAGATGGCACGCCGAGATCCACCACAGCTCATGCACGACGGCCAGCGGCACGGCCGGTTCGGGCGCGCCCGTCTCCACGGCATGCACGATCAGCGGCAGCACCGAGAGCGGGTACGTGAACTCGCGGTTCCGCACGAGTTCCGCGACCGCGGCCCGCACCGCGTCGGCCCCGGGGGCGAGTCTTTCCAGCGTGGCCTCCCTCTCCGCGTCGATGTTCGCCGAAAACTGCCGATGAAGGTCCAAATAGGACATGGAACGCACGTGCGGGCCCCTCACCACCGAGATTGAACCGAGCATCGATTCGATCACTCCGGCCGGAGGGCAACCAGAGCGCCTTTCAGCCACGACCGGTTTCCTTGCCCGGCTCCCTGGAGACAGAGCCGGACGGTCCGGCCGCGGGAGCCCGTCCGTCAAGTCCGTACCTCGGCTCGCCGGCGTACCGGCCCCGTGGGCGGACCGACGACCGTGACGGGAGTCTCTCCTCCGTGTCCGTCCTACCTCCGGAGGACATGACCGAGCTCATCTCCTGCATTCCGAGTAGTGCAATGTTCGGCACGCGCACGACGACGCGGCGGGTCCCGGTCGGACAGGATGGGCGGTGCCCAGGGAGCGACCGTGTTCACATCTGCGCCTCTGGGCCCTCGGGCCGCGCAAGCCCACGACTTCCCCCGGTCGTGGGCTGCCGGCAGGGGCATCCTCGCGCGGAGGCGGCCCCACTGCGCCGAACCCGTGGGGACGGGGAGTGGCGCGCGGGTCCCGAACCCGGTGGCGGATCCCCGGGATTCACCGCCGGGTTCGAGGACACCTCGACCGGCGCCCGGTACGACACGGCACTCACGGTGAGGTCACGGCATCGGCTTCCGGACCCCTACGGGTTCCACCCCGCCGGTCGCAGGATCCCCAGCAGCTGACGGACCAGTTCCTCGACCACCTCGTCGAGCGTCGCCGCCACCCACCCGGCGCTCCAGTCGTGCAGAAGGCCGTTGACGCTGCCGATGAAGGCGGTGGCGGCGATCCGGTAGTCGCGCGGCACCGCCTCACCGCGGTCGGCGGCCGCGGTCGCCTCGGCACAGATGAAGTCGACCCAGCGTGCCCGGCGGGCGAGCCGCTGCTCCTCCAGGCGCGGACTGACGCCGATGATCTCGACGAAGGTGATGCGGATGCGGCGCGGGTCCGCCGTCACGTTCGCGGCGTAGGCGCGGAAG
Organism: Streptomyces sp. NPDC111507; assembly: GCF_055638955.1. NCBI lineage: Bacteria > Bacillati > Actinomycetota > Actinomycetes > Kitasatosporales > Streptomycetaceae > Streptomyces > Streptomyces sp. NPDC111507. The sequence goes on from NZ_JBVKBU010000005.1 coordinate 228,769, forward strand.
ATCGCGGTGGCGCGCTCGGCGAGCGGCAGGTCCTGGGCGTCGGCAAGGGCGGCCAGGGCCGCCTGCTCGGCCCAGTCGTTGACCTGGAGGTGGAGGGCGGCCAGCACATCCTCGAGGGTGCGGAACTCCTCGTAGAACTGACGCGTCGACAGTCCCGCCGCCTCGCTCAGCGCCGCGATGGTCGTGGATCTGAACCCCGGGCTGTCACCGAAGAGTTGGAGCGCGGCGGTCAGAAAGCGCGAGCGCCGCTCGGCCTGCCGTTCCGCGGCGGTCCTGCCTCCGTAACGGCCGGTCGGCTGTTTGATCCTGCCCGCCACACGTTCCTCCCTCGCCGGAGGGACGAACCGTTCGTCCCTCCGATGATTTTGTCGTGCACGGACCCTTGTGGAGAGCGGCGGTCCTTCCTTACTTTCCAGTAAGTCCAATGTGAACGCAGTCGTGTTCAGACTTTTCGGTACCCGCACCCCCCGCCTACGACAAGGGACCCACCATGTCTGCCCTCAGACCCAGACACCTCTGTACGCTCGCCGCCGCCGTCGCCCTCACCTTCACCCTCGGCGGTGCGGCGACCGCGGCCCCCGCGCGGGCCGCCGCGCAGACCGCCGCGGCCGACCTGCGCGAAGTGATGTTCGTGGGCAACAACTGGGACGGCACCGCGGACGTCATCAAGTCCACCGGTGACTTCGCGAAGGTCGGCCGGATCAACGTCGTCCCGGACAAGGACGCCCGGATGGCGGAGATCAACGCCGATCCGATCAAGTGGATCTACTTCCAGGCCATCCGCAACGGCGTCGGCGAGGGCCACGACCAGCTCGTCGACGACATGTACTCCACGCCCGACGGCAAGTCGGTGGTCGTCTCCCGCCCGAGCTTCGCCGATGTCGTCTCGATCGACCTGGCGACCGGGCACATCAACTGGCGTTTCCCCGTGGCCGGTTACCGGTCCGACCACATGGCCGTCTCCCCCGACGGCACCCGCGTCGCGGTCTCCGCGTCGACCGCGAACACCGTGCACGTGCTGGACATCAACACCGGCAAGCAGCTGGGCTCCTTCGGCACCGGCGACAAGCCGCACGAGAACATCTTCACGCGGGACGGCAAGTACATCTGGAACATGGCCATCGGCGATGTGAACACCTCGCTCGACGACCCGTGGCTGGACTGGACGAAGGGCGACCGGCGCATCACCGTCGTCGACGCGACCACCTACAAGCAGGTCAAGGTGATCGACATGCGGCAGCGGCTGGACGCGATCGGTCTCACGGACTTCTCCGACGCGGTCCGGCCCGCCGTCTTCAGCCCCGACGAGTCCAAGCTGTACTTCCAGGTGTCGTTCTTCAACGGCTTCCTGGAGTACGACGTGGCCTCCGACCGGATCACCCGGGTGAAGACCCTGCCGATGAACCCCGCGACCAGCACCGACCGCACGACGTGGGTCAACGACTCGCGCCACCACGGCATTTCGATGAACCCGTCCGGCACCAAACTGTGTGTCGCCGGAACGATGGACGACTACGCGACCGTCGTCGACCGGGCCACCCTCCAGGAGGGCCCGCTCGTCACCGCCTCGAAGCCGTACTGGGCGACCGTCAGCGGTGACGGCAAGGACTGCATCATCTCCGAGAGCGGCGCCGACCAGGTCACCGCCATCGACTTCGCCACCGGGCAGAAGACGGTGTCGGTGCCGGTCGGCGACCACCCCCAGCGTGTTCGCCTCGGCCATGTGGAGGCGAACTGGACCGGTCCTTCGACTAGTTGACCGACGACGCGGCCCAAGAGCTCAGTTCGGAACGGGCCGCGCTCAGCAGATCGGCGGACGGGGCCGTCGCCCCGTTCGTGACCAGCGCGTAGTGCAGGGTCCCCGAGTCCGGTGCGGTGAGCAGCAGTCGGCGACTGCCGGTGCCGCCCGGCTCGGGGGCCACGGCGATCGGGGTGGTCGTGGTGTAGGCGGGCGGGGAGATCGTCGCACCGAGGTCGGAGACCACCGTCGTGGACGCGGTCGGGAAGGACGCCGGGAGATGGAGTTCGGTGGGAGCGCTGCCGCCGCCCGAGCGCCACAGGAGCAGCCCGTACTGGCCCGATCCCACCAGTTGGGAGACGTGCGGCAGGGACGACGGAACCGGGTTCCAGGTCAGGGTGGTGGACCCGTCCCGGGAGCGGTCCTCGTAGGTGAAGGCGACCGTGCTGCCCGAGGTCGCGCTCGGATAGAGCCGGTCGAGCAGGCGGGCGTCCTGACGCAGGACGGCCGTGCCCGAGTCGTCGAGGCGTACGGCGGACAGATCCTCGTCGTTCCAGGCGTCGCCCGTGGTGAGGACCTTGCTCGCGTTGCCGTTCATCAGCTCGTGATGGCGGCCGCTGTAGAGGTCCCACTGCCACTGGGTGCCGGAGAGCACCGGGCCGGAGGACGCCGGCTTGGTCCACCAAGTGGACCCCGGCAGGCGGGAGTCGAGGGCCTGATACATCGCCTTGTCGACCGTGGGGGCCTTGCCGGAGACCGTTCCCGACAGCGGATGGCCGAACTCGCTGACGATCGCCGTCGTCCCCGCGGCCGAGGCGCGGTCGCGGACCGTCCCGAAGTCGGTGGCGTACTGGCCGTCCGCGGCATTGCCCCACATGAGGATGCCCGAGATGGCCTTCTGGTCGTAGAAGTGGGTGTTGAAGACATAGCGCGGGCCGAGGGTGCCCGCGTCGAGCAGGCCGCCCTCCTGCTTCTGGGAGTCGATGTTGGAGTTCCAGAAGAGGTTGGCTTCGACGAAGGCGGGCTTGTCCTGCCAGCCGGCCGCGTCCATCCGGGCCCGGAACTTCACATAGAACGGCCAGAGCAGGTCCCGCTCCCAGGTGCGGCTGGTCTGCCCGGAGTCGTAGGTGCCCGCGTACGGCTCGTTGAACGGGTCGAAGCCGACGAGGCCCGCGAACTGGGCCGCGGTGAGGTGCTGTTTGACGTAGGTCATGGTGGCCTGGGCCGTGGCGAGGAAGGCGTCCTGGACGCCGTACGCGTTGTGCCAGAAGTCGTACTGTGCCTGCTTCACGGCCCCGTTCTGGGTGATGTTCTGCCCCCAGAAGAGGCAGATCCCGCAGGACTCGCTCGGGTAGTTCCCGGCGTCCACGGCCCACTTGGGGGCTCCGTCGCCGGTGTACCAGCTGCCCGAGTTGAAGAGGTAGCGGGAGTAGAGGTCCTGGTGGAAGTCGGGATACACGCGGATTCCGGCGTCGAGGAAGGCGCGTATCTGGTCGGTGACGGCGGCGAGGTAGGCGGAGTCGACCTGGCCGCGTACGGGTTCGGCATGGGCCCAGGAGAGCAGGAAGCGCACGGAGTTGCCGCCGCCGAGGGCCCGCAGGGCCGTCGCGGACTTCTTGGCGTCGGCGACCGAGGCGAAGGGCAGACCGCTGTTCTCTTCGAGTTTCGTCTCGCCGGAGACGTTGTAGCCGCGCAGGACGACCTCGCGGCCGAGCCCGTCGAGGAAGTGGCCCTTGTCGACCGTGAGAGTGGCCGCCGCCGGCGCGTCGAACCACAGGGAGTCGGGGAGTCCGTCCGCGGCGGCGGGCTGGGCGCCCACCGCCGAGAGGAAGCCGGTGAGGAGCACGAGGACGCCGAGCAGACGCGCACGTAACTTCGACATGTCCACAACATTCGCGGGTGCGCAAGTGGGCGTCAATACTTCTGACTCCTGAGTAAGTTTCACGTTCTGGGGATCTTCTGGAGATCTCCTGGGGAGACGTGTCGCCGCGTGCGGGCTCAGGCGCCGACCCGCCGCGTCACGTTCAGCAGGTACTCCTTCAGGTCCAACGGGTTGAGGTCGGTGCGCGGGCGGTCGGGGACCGTTCCCCGCAGGACCGGTGCGTAGTGGTCGAAGGCGCATTCCAGCTCGCCCTCGCCGCGGGTCAGCCCCGGAAGCTGCCGCTCCAGCCCATGGACCCGGGCGACCGGGATCCGGCCCTCCAGCACGCACGAAGCACCCCGCAGCTCGGTGGTCCCCGCGACGGCTCCCTGTTTCGCCAGCACCGGCAGCACCGCGCCCAGCGTGTCCGCCGGGGCCTCCAGCCTGAAGCGGTGCATCGGCTCGTACACCTGGGTACCCGCCGCCCGCAGCGCGTCCATCACCACCAGGGGGGTCAGGCCCCGGAAGTCGGCGCCCGTGCTGGACATGCTCTTGTCGAAGCCCTGGTGGGCGTGGCTCTGCCGGGGCCAGTAGCCGGAGTGGGTCATGGTGACCGTGCAGTCCGTCACCTGCCAGCCGTGGATTCCCTGCGCGAGCGTCTCCTTCACGGTGTCCTCGACCGCCTTGAAGAACGCGTACGGCATCGCTCCGAGCTCGACCTCCAGCCGGAACTCCACCCCGGAGCCGACCGGGGCCGGATCGACGCGCAGGCCGACGGTCGCCAGAAAGGGATGGAGACCCTTCTTGATGAACTCGACCGCCGCGCCGCTGCCGAGGGGCCGCTCGATGCACAGCGGTGTCGTCTCCCTGAACAGGACGTCGATGCCGAACTCATCGGCCAGAGTCGCCTGGATGACCTCTTTCTGCACCTCTCCGTAGAGCGACACGGAGATCTCCTTGCGCGTCTCGTCCTGGCGCAGATCGATCAGGGGATCCTGCTCGGCCAATTGGGTGAGGGCGGCGTGCAGTGCGCCCTTGTCGGCCGGACGGCAGGCTTCTACGACGGTTTCGAGGGTCGGGGGCGAGAAGTGGTGCTCGCTGCCCGACGACTTCCGCGGTACGCCGATGGTGTCACCGATCCGGATGTCAGCGAGGCCCCAGAGCTTGCCGATCCGCCCCGCCGCGACGGACTGCTCGCGCAGCGCCGCACCCCGGTCGAAGACACTGATCGCGGTGACCCTGCCCTCCTTGCCGTCACCCAGGGGCAGCCGGTCGCGCGTCCGCAGCGTCCCGGAGAACATCCGGGCGTACGCGATCTTCTCCCCGGCGGGCCCGCGCTCGACCTTGAACACGCTGCCCGACACCGGGCCGTCGACATCGGCCTCGGCGCGCGGCAGTAACTCCCTGATCCCCGCGATCAGTTCGTCGACCCCCGCGCCCGTCACGGCCGAGCCGAAGAACACCGGATGGACCAGGGCCTGCCCGGTCTGCCGCACCAGAGCGGCGCGCAGAAGGTCGTACGACACCCGGCCCTCCACGTACGCGGCGAGCAGCGCGTCGTCGTGCTCGGAGAGCAGGTCGAGCAACGGCGCGCCGAGCCGTGCCTCGTCGAACGGGCCGAAGCGGGCGTCCCGCGTGCCCCGCGCCCGGACCTCGCCCATGGGGACGATCGCCGGGGTGAGCCGCGCCGCGACGGTGTCGAGCACGCGCTCGGGGCACGCCCCGCCGCGGTCGATCTTGTTGACGAAGACGAGCGTGGGGATGCGCAGCCGCCGGAGCGTCCGCATCAGCACACGGGTCTGGGCCTGCACGCCCTCCACCGCGGAGATCACCAGCACGGCGCCGTCGAGCACGCTCAGCACGCGCTCCACCTCGGCGATGAAGTCCGGGTGTCCCGGGGTGTCGATCAGATTCACGGTCACGTCGTCGACCGTGAAGGAGACCACGGCGGACTTGATCGTGATGCCACGCTGCCGCTCCAGCGCGAGGGAATCGGTCTGGGTGTTCCCGTCGTCGACGCTGCCGATCTCGTCGATGACTCCGACCGAGTGCAGCAGCCGCTCGGTCAGGCTTGTCTTACCGGCGTCTACGTGCGCCAGGATTCCCAGGTTGAGCATATGCACCGGGTGTCATGTCCTTTGGAGTGGGAGTGATTCCTTCCTGGGTGGACATGAACGGTGTGCGCATCGCTGCTCCCTGATCTTGGTGGACGCTTCGCCCTCAGTGGAGCAGGCGGCCTCGCCCGGCAGCAACGGATTAACGCTCAACAAATCCCCGCCGCAGCACTCGCCGCCCTCCCCGCCCGGCCCTAGAGTGACGCACACCACGTAAAATGGCTGATACCCCTCACCTGGCTCTCCGGGAGGGCACATGACCCGCATTTCGGTGAAGGTGGACGGCACCACGTACGAGGACGAGGTCGAACCCCGCCTTCTCCTGGTCCACTATCTGCGCGACCACCTGGGTCTGACCGGCACCCCGATCGGCTGCGACACGTCGAACTGCGGGGCCTGCACGGTCGACCTGGACGGGGAGACCGTCAAGAGCTGCTCGGTCCTCGCCGTCCAGGCGGACGGGAGCGAAGTGACCACCATCCAGGGGCTGGCGCACGACGGTGAGTGGCACGCGCTCCAGAAGGCGTTCCACGAGCGGCACGCGCTCCAGTGCGGCTACTGCACCCCCGGGATGATCATGGCGGCCCGCGATCTGCTGCGCGAGAACCCGGCCCCGGGCCCGCAGGAGGTACGGGAGGCCCTGGAGGGCAACCTCTGCCGGTGCACCGGCTACCAGAACATCGTGCGCGCGGTCCTCGCCGCCTCCCGACAGGAGGTCTCGCCGTGACGGACCAGATCGTCGAAGGCGAGGTCGGCCGCTCCCGGCCGCGCAAGGAGGACGCCCGTCTGGTCACCGGGCAGACCAACTGGACCGACAACATCAACGTCAACGGACTGCTCCACCTGGCCATCCTGCGCAGCCCCATGGCACACGCCCGGATCGACCGGATCGACGTCGCACCCGCCCGCGAGCGCCCCGGCGTCGTCGCCGCGTTCACCGGCCAGGACCTCGCCGAGGGCCTCGGCTCACTCCCCTGCGCCTGGCCGGTCACCGAGGACATCGTGCTGCCCGACCACCCGCCGGTCGCGGTCGACGAGGTCCGGTACGCGGGAGACCCGGTGGCCGTCGTCGTGGCCCGCGACCGGTACGCGGCCGCCGACGCCCTGGAAGCCGTAGAGGTCGACTACACACCCCTGCCCCCGGTGCTCGACCTGGAGGCCGCCCTCGCCGAGGACGCCCCACTGGTCCACTCCGACAAGGGCACCAACCGCTGCTACGTCTGGCCGCTGGCGACCGGTGCGGACTACGCCACCGTGCGGGAGCGCGCGGACGTCGTCCTGAAGCGCCGCTACCTCCAGCAGCGCCTGATCCCCAACGCGATGGAGCCGCGCGCCGTCGTGGTCACGCCGCTCGCCGCCTCCGGCGAGTACACCGTCTACTCGGCCACGCAGATCCCGCACATCCTGCGGATCATGCTCGCCGTCGTCACCGGCATCCCCGAGCAGAAGCTGCGCGTGATCGCCCCCGACGTCGGCGGCGGCTTCGGCTCCAAGCTCCAGGTGTACGGCGAGGAGGCCCTCGCCCTGACCGTCGCCCGACGGCTCGGACGGCCCGTGAAGTGGACCGAGTCGCGCTCCGAGGGCTACCTCGCGACCCACCACGGCCGCGGCATGATCCAGGACATCGAGATCGCCGCCACCAGCGAGGGCAGGCTGCTCGGCCTCAAGGTCGACCTCCTCGCCGACATGGGCGCCTATCTGATGCTCGTCACCCCGGGCATCCCGATCCTGGGCGCCTTCATGTACCCGGCGATCTACAAGATGGACGCGTACGACTTCACGTGCACCGGCGTCTTCACGACCAGGACGCCGACCGACGCCTACCGCGGCGCGGGGCGCCCCGAGGCGACGTACGCCATCGAACGGATCATGGACGAGCTGGCCGTCGAACTCGACCTGGATCCCGTCGAGTTGAGGCGGCTCAACTGGATCAGGCACGAGGAGTTCCCGTACACCTCCGTCGCGGGTCTGACCTACGACAGCGGCAACTACGAGGCCGCCACGGACAAGGCGCTCGCCCTCTTCGGATACGACAAGCTGCGCGCCGAGCAGGCGGACCGCAACCGGCGCGGCGACTCCGTACGCCTGGGCATCGGCGTGTCCACGTACACCGAGATGTGCGGGCTCGCGCCCAGCCGGGTGCTGCGTGACCTGCGGTACGCGGCCGGAGGCTGGGAGGCGGCGAGCATCCGCATGCTGCCCACCGGCAAGGTCGAGGTGGTCACCGGCACCAGCCCGCACGGGCAGGGCCATGTGACCTGCTGGAGCCAGATCGCCGCCGATGTGCTCGGAGTGCCCTTCGAGGACATCGAGGTGGTGCACGGCGACACCAGGGCGGCGCCCCAGGGCATGGACACCTACGGGTCGCGCTCACTCGTCGTGGGCGGGGCCGCGGTGCACCACGCGGCGCGCAAGGTGGTGGAGAAGGCGCGGAAGGTCGCCGCGCACCTGCTGGAGGCGAGCGAGCACGACCTGGAGTTCACGCATGGCGTGTTCTCCGTGAAGGGCTCGCCCGAGGCGCGCAGGACCATCCAGGAGGTCGCCTTCGAGACGTTCTCCTCCCACGACCTGCCCGACGGCATGGAGCCCACCATCAACGCCGAGCACCTGCTCGACCCGGACAACTTCTCCTACCCGCACGGCACCCACCTGTGCGCGGTCGAGGTCGACACCGAGACCGGACGGACCACCATCCGCTCGTACGTCTGCGTCGACGACGTCGGCAGCGTCATCAACCCGATGATCGTCGAGGGGCAGGTGCACGGCGGGGTCGCGCAGGGCATCGCGCAGGCGCTGTACGAGGAGGCCGTGTACGACGACGAGGGCAACCTCGTCTCGGGCACGATGGCCGACTACCTCGTGCCCTCGGCGGCCGACCTGCCCGAGTTCGTGACGGACCGGACGGAGACACCGGCGACATCGAATCCCCTGGGTTCCAAGGGAGTCGGAGAGTCGGGGACCATCGCCTCCACGCCCGCCGTCGTCAACGCGATCGTGGACGCGCTGCGCCCGCTCGGAGTGACCGAGGTGAGGATGCCCTGCATGCCGCAGCGGGTCTGGGAAGCCCTTCGGTCCGCTCGGGCGGCGGACGGGTCCGCCCGCGCCGGTGAGGAGGCGTCGGCATGATTCCCCCCGCATTCGACTACGTGCGGCCCGTGAGCGTCGACGAGGCCGTGCGCACCCTCGCGGACGCGGGCGAGGACGCGAAGGTGCTGGCCGGCGGGCAGAGCCTGCTGCCCCTGCTCCGGCTGCGGCTCGCCTTCCCCGAACTGGTCGTCGACATCGGCCGGATCCCGGAGCTGCGTGGCATCCGCGAGGACGCCGGCACGCTGGTCATCGGTGCGATGACCTCGCACCACGACGTCATCCGCGATCCGCTGGTGCGCCGGCACGCCGGGCTCCTGGCGGCGGCCACCGCCACGGTCGCCGATCCCGCCGTACGCCATCTCGGCACCCTCGGCGGTTCGCTCGCCCACGCCGATCCGGCCGGTGACCTGCCCGCCGTGGTCCTCGCGCTCGACGCGACCCTGATCGCGGTGGGACCGGAGGGGCGGCGCGCGATCCCGGCCCGCGAGTTCTTCGTCGACTATCTGCAGACCGCGCTGCGCCCGGACGAACTGCTGGTGGGCGTGGAGATTCCGTCGACCGAGGGCTGGGGCTTCCACTACGAGAAGTTCCAGCGGGTCGCGCAGGCCTGGGCGGTGGTCGGCGTGGCGGCGCTCGTCCGGCGGGACGACGGACACCTCGCCGAGTCCCGGATCGGGCTGACCAACATGGGCTCCACGCCCCTGCGGGCCACGTCCACCGAGGCGGCGCTCACCGGCGCCGACGCCGAACCGGGCGCGGTGGCACGGGCCGCCGAGTCCGCGGCGGAGGGCACGCATCCGTCGTCCGATCCCTCGGGCTCACCCGAGTACCGCGCGCACCTGGCCCGGGTGCTGACGCGACGCGCGGTGCTGGCCGCCCTGGAGTAGCGCCCATGCACGAGGTGAGCGGTCCGGCGGAGGTGCGGGCCCGCCTGGAGAAGACGGGGTATCTCGTCGACGACGGGCTGGCCGTGGCCTGCTTCCTGGCGCTGCGGCTGCACCGGCCGCTGTTCTGCGAGGGCGACGCGGGCGTGGGCAAGACCGCGCTCGCGTCCGCCCTGGCCGAGGCGATGGACGCTCCGCTGATCCGGCTCCAGTGCTACGAGGGCATCGACGCCTCCCAGGCCCTGTACGACTGGGACTTCCCGCGCCAGCTGCTGCACCTGCGGGCGGCCGAGGCAGCGGGCGTGACGGATGCCGACCGGCTCGAAGGCGAGCTGTACGACCGGCGGTTCCTCGTCACGCGCCCGCTGCTGCGGGCGCTGGAGACCCAGCCGTCGGTGCTGTTGGTCGACGAGATCGACCGCGCCGACGACGAGTTCGAGGCGTTCCTGCTGGAGCTGCTGTCCGAGTACACGATCACCATTCCGGAACTGGGCACCCTGCGGGCGCAGCTGCCGCCCGTCGTGGTGCTGACCTCGAACCGGACGCGTGAAGTGCACGACGCGCTGAAGCGAAGGTGCCTCTACCACTGGTTCGACCATCCCGGATTCGCCCGTGAACTCGCCATCGTGCGGAGGCGGTTGCCGCGGATCACGGAGCGCCTGGCCGAGCAGGTGACCGCACTCGCGCAAGCCCTGCGCGCCGAGGACCTGGTCAAACCGCCCGGCGTCGCGGAGACCATCGACTGGGCGGAGGCCCTGGACGCGCTGGGGGCGAGCGAGGTGGACGCGGAGCTGGCGGTGGCGACCCTGGGCTCGGTGCTGAAGTACCGGGAGGACGCCGAGCGGGCACGGGGGCTGGATCTGGCGGCGATCCTCGCGGCACGGGAGACGTGAGCGGCGTGAACGGCCGGGACGGCGAGGACGGCCGGAGCCGCGGGGAGGGCGGGGACGGCGGGGACGAGGTGGGACAGCGGCGCGCCGTCGACGCGTCCGCCGTGGTCGTCGGGTTCGCCCGCGCGTTGCGCGCCGCGGGCGTCGACGCCTCGCCCGACCGCGTGCAGGCCTTCCTGGGCGCGCTCGACGTGCTCGATCCCGGTGCGCGTTCGGACGTGTACTGGGCGGGCCGTCTCACCCTGTGCGGGAGCCAGGACGACCTGGAGCGCTACGAACGGGTCTTCGCGGCGTACTTCGGCGGCCGGCCCGGCGGCGCCCCGGTCCGGCCCGCTCCCCCGCCGCGGACCCGGACGGTCCTGCGCGGCGCCGGTACGGTGCCCCGCCCGGCGGCGCGGGCCGAGGACGCCGTCCCCGTGGCCGTGCTGGCCGACTCCACCGACGTACTGCGCCACCGGGACTTCGCCGAGCTGACCGCCGCCGAGCGCGACCAACTGCGGCGGCTGCGGGCCGCGTTCACCCTGCGCGGCGAGGCCCGGCGCACTGCGCGGCGGCATCCGGCCCGGCGGGGCGCCGTCGATCCGCGGCGCACGGTACGCGAGTTGCTGCGCGGCGGCGGGGAGCCGGCGCGGCTGCGGCACCGGGCGCGAGCGGAACGCCCGCGCCGGGTGGTGCTGCTTGTGGATGTGAGCGGCTCGATGGGGCCGTACGCGGACGCGCTGCTGCGTTTCGCGCACGCGGCCCTCCACGGCCCCCGCATGGGTGGGACCGCACGGGGCACCCGCACGGAGGTCTTCACGATCGGTACCCGGCTGACCCGGGTGACCCGTGAACTGGCGCACCGGGATCCCGACACGGCCATGGCCGCGCTCGCGGCGGCGGTTCCGGACTGGCGTGGCGGCACCCGGTTGGGTGAGATGCTGCGCGGCTTCCTGGACCGGTGGGGGCGGCGGGGCATGGCGCGCGGCGCGGTGGTCGTCGTGCTGTCCGACGGCTGGGAGCGTGGCGATCCGGCTCTGCTCGCGGAGCAGATGCGCCGCCTGCACCGGCTCGCGCACCGGGTGATCTGGGCGAATCCGCGCAAGGCCCGACCCGGTTACGCGCCCCTGGCCGGCGGGATGGCCGCGGCGCTGCCGAGCGTGGACGCGTTCGTCGAGGGACACAGTCCGGCCGCGCTGGAGCGGCTGGCGGCGGTGGTGAGAGGAGCGGACTCTTGAGTGGGACACACCCTGTGGTGAGCGGAGCGAGCGATGCGTGAGATCCTCCCGGCGCTGGAGCGGTGGTACGCGGCGGGCTCCCCCTTCGGGCTCGCCACGGTGGTCACGGTCAGCCGCAGCGCGCCCCGGGACCCGGGAGCCGCCATGGCCGTGGGACCCGGCGACGAGGTCGTGGGCAGTGTGTCCGGCGGCTGTGTCGAGGGGGCGGTGTACGAGCTGGCCCAGGAGGTCGTGGCGTCCGGCGAGGCCCGTCTGGAGACCTTCGGGTACAGCGACGAGGACGCGTTCGCCGTGGGACTCACCTGCGGCGGCGAGATCACCCTGCTCATCCGCCGGGTGACGCCCGCCGAGGACCCCTCGTTCGCCGCGGTGGCCGACTCGGTGGCCGCCGGCCGGCCCGTGACGGTGGCGACGGTGATCGAGGGACCGGCGCCGCTCGGGGCCACGCTCGCGGTGTGGCCGGACGAGGTGGCCGGTTCGCTGGGCTCCACGGGTCTGGACGTGGCCGTCACCGCCGACGCCCGCGGTGAACTGGCCCAGGGCGCCACGATCCGGCGGCACTACGGGCCGCACGGTGAGCGCCGCGAGGACGCCGTGACCGTCTTCCTCCATTCCTTCGCGCCGCCCCCGCGCATGCTCGTCTTCGGCGCGATCGACTACGCGGCGGCGGTGGCCCGCATCGGGGACTTCCTCGGCTACCGGGTCACGGTGTGCGACGCCCGCCCGGTCTTCGCCACCGCGAAACGGTTCCCGGCGGGTGTGGAGGTCGTCGTGGACTGGCCGCACCGCTATCTGCGCGGTACGAAGACCGATGCGCGCACGGTGATCTGCGTCCTGACCCACGACCCGAAGTTCGACGTGCCCCTGCTGGAGGAGGCACTGCGCCGCCCTGCCGCGTACATCGGGGCGATGGGCAGTCGTCGTACCCACGACGACCGCAGGAAACGGCTCATCGACGCCGGTCTGTCGGAGGGCGAACTGTCCCGGCTGCGCTCGCCGGTCGGGCTCGACCTCGGTGCCCGTACACCGGAGGAGGTGGCCGTGTCCGTCGCCGCGGAGATCGTCGCACTGCGGTGGGGCGGCAGCGGGGCGCCGCTGACGGCGACGGGCGGGGCGATCCATCCCGGTCCCGTCGATACGCCTGCCGGACCCGTCGATACGCCTGGAGGAGAGCAGCATGGAACTGCATCATGAGTTCACCGTCCCCGTTCCCGTCGACGACGCCTGGCGGGCACTCCTCGACGTCGAACGGATCGCCCCGTGCATGCCGGGCGCGACGGTGGACGACTATGACGGCAAGACCGTGACCGGTTCGGTGAAGGTCAAGGTGGGGCCCATCACGGTGACGTACCGGGGCACCGCCGTCTTCGAGGAACAGGACGACTCCGCGCACCGGATGGTACTGATCGCGAACGGCAAGGAGACGCGCGGCCAGGGCACGGCACGGGCCACGGTCACGGGCACGCTCGCCGAACGCGACGGGGGCACGGCGGTGTCGGTGCGGACCGACCTGACCGTCACCGGGCGTCCGGCGCAGTTCGGTCGCGGCGTCATGGCGGAGGTGGGCGACAAGCTGGTCGGGCAGTTCGCGGAGTGTCTGGCACGGCGCCTCGAGGAACCGGCCGAACGAACCGAGTCACCCGAGCCGGTCGAGCCATTCCAGCCGGCGCGACCGGTCCAACCGGTGCCGCCGGTCCAACCGGTCGAGCCGATCGACCTGTTGCGGACCGCCGGGCCTCCGGTCGCCAAGCGCGTGGCGGTCGCCGCGGCCATCGCCGTACTGGCACTCGTCTTCGTGCGCATCCGACGGCACCGGCACGCCTGAGTGCCTCAGCCGGGGTCGACGCGGTGCAGGGTCACCTCGGTCAGCTGTCCTTCGGCCACGGTCGCGGTCATGTACGTGTGGTGCGGCTGGCGACGGCGGTCGGTCGGGGAGCCCGGGTTGAGCAGGCGCAGGCCCGTCCCGGTGGTGGTGTCCCAGGGGATGTGGCTGTGTCCGAAGACCAGGACGTCGAGGTCGGGGTAGCGCTCGGCGCAACGCCGTTCGCGGCCTTGGGCGGCACCGGTCTCGTGGACGACGCCGAGGCGCAGACCGTCGAGGTCGACGCGGGCGACCTCGGGGAGGCGGGCGCGCAGGGCGGGGCCGTCGTTGTTGCCGTACACCCCGACGAGCCTGCGTGCCCGCTCCTCCAGCAGATCGAGGGTGGCGGTGTCGACCCAGTCGCCCGCGTGGACGACGACGTCGGCGTGCGGGAGTTCGGCCATCAGCTGCGGCGGCAGCGCCTTGGCCCGCTTGGGCAGGTGGGTGTCGGACATCAGGAGCAGACGCACGGCACCCACCCTAGGAGTGCGGTCGAGTCATCGCGAGGAGTGCGGTCGTGCCGGCGCGCGCCCTGCCGCGAACATGGACTTCCATGACCGGTTCCGCTTGAACGGCAGCTCGAACAGCTTGGCGAACAGCCACGCTCCCAGCACCGAGGCGGGCAGTGCCAGTGTCAGCGTGAACCAGAACGCGGGCAGACCCGGCGATACGAAATGGGGGGCCAGCTTCCGGCAGACGATCATGACGATCGGCAGGTGGACCAGGTAGAGGCTGTAGGAGAAGTCGCCGAGGCCGCGCATCGGACGCGTGGCCAGGAGCCGCATGAGGAACGCGGGCCTGCCGGTGGCAACCGCCGCGATCATCATGGTCATGGCGGGCGCCACGGCGAGATCGATCCAGAAATAGTGGTCCACCGTCCACACCGACCCCTTGATGACGACAAGCGCCACCACCGGCAGGGCGGCCAGAGCGGCGAGCCGGTGCCACGGCAGCCGCCGGACCTTCTCCGGCGCGACGACGATCCCCGCGCCCACCAGTCCCGCGACGAACACGGGGGCGAGGTTCGGCGTCAGCCAGTTCACGCCTTCCACCGGGGACGCGTTCGGCGCCAGCAGGCCACGCGCGATCACCAGGAGCGTCACGCCCGCGACCAGGACGACCGCGCCCAGCCGCCGTCGGACGAGAAGGAGGAGCGGAAAGACGAGATAGAGCTCCGCCTCCACGCCGATCGACCAGAAGGCCCCGTTCGGCGTCGGAGCCGTGAAGATGTCCTGGACCACGAAGCCGTACACCAGAATCGAGGTGCCGGTCGGCGGTCCGAAATGCGAGGCGGGCACCACGAACCAGGCGACCGCCAGGCTCAACGCGAGTGCCGCCCAGTAGGGAGGCAGGATGCGCCACGCGCGCCGCCGCAGGAACCGGGAAACGCCGCCGAGCTGCCAGCCGTTGCGCGCCGGCGAGATGGCCAGGGAGAAACCGGACAGCACCAGGAAGAAGACCACGGCGAGACGCCCGTACATCAGCCAGCCCAGCCAGGAGGGACCCGAGTTCTTGGGAAAGCCCGGCATGGTCAGAAGCCAGCAGTGGAAGAGCAACACGTAGAGCGCGGCCAGGCCGCGGAGCCCGTCAAGGCCCAGCACCTGGCCGCGACCACGCGTTTCGGGCCGCTGCAGCGGTGGAGAGACGGTGAGTGGGATTCCCATACTCTCTCTCACGTGTCGTCTCGGGCCGATGTTCAACTACCGTCCGGTCATCGGTCTGTACGCCTCGGAGTCGAGGCACTGGAACAGCCGACCGGTCCGGACCGCTCAGCTCAGCTCAGCTCAGCGTATCGACGCAGGGCCCGGCCGAGTCTCCGAGCGTCCGCGCCAGCCGCCGTATCTCCGCCACGTCCAACGCCGGGTTCGCGGCTGCCGGATGGGCCAGTTCCTCGTCGTCGAGGAGTTCCGTCAGCCGGGGCCGCGGGAGGTTCGGGTGGCGGGTCGCCGCGGCCCGTACGGCGGGGTCCGTGTCCCCGGTGAGGCGTTCCACGACGGCCGGCGCGATCTCGGGGTCACGAATAGCCAGAGCTCTGACCTCGGGGTCCTCGTGGTCGGCGAACGCGGCCAGTCGGGCGGTCGGGAAGTTCGGCCGGGTGGCGAGGTGCGCGCGGTCGACACCGGTGTACTCCAGGAAACTGCGCAGTAGCAGGGCCGCGGGGGCGTCGGGATGGTTCTGGGCGAGCGTGACGCGTACACCGAGGTCCTCGTCGTCGGCCAGGCGTGCCACGAGGTCCGGCGGGAGTTCGTGGACCCGTGCCGCCTTCCAGCGCAGCATCGGATGGGCGGAGAGGGCGTCCCGGCGGACGTCCTCGGGGGCCCGTGGCACCCACGGTGCGGGCGAGTGAAAAAAACCGCGGTCCGTGGGCACCTCGTAGTCGATCGCGGCCCGCTCCTCCTCGCTCAGCGCCGGGTGCACGGACACAGCGAGCCGCACCTTGGGGTCGGGGTCCACGGCGAGCGCACGGCGTTCGGCGGGGCCGAGGTCCGCGCGGTACGCGATGCCCTCCCGCACCTCCGGGTCCGGATCGGCTGCCAGCAGGATCACCACATCGGCGGGGAGGCTGGGGTTGCCTGCGATCATCGCCCGCTCGTCGTCACTGGCCGGAGCGGTCAGGACAAGGTCCACGACGGCTCTGGTGAGGGGCAGGTTGCACAGCATGCCGGTGCGTCCGTGACAGGGACGATCGGGCAGCGCGCTCTCCAACCAGGCCGCATCCTCGTTCTGGGTGTGCAACAGCGCCCTGTCCCGGACGCCCGCGTCGGGGTCCGCCAGCAGCGCGGCCCGCGCGTCGGCGGACAGCCACTCCCACGCGCCGACCCCCCAGCGACGGACCTTCGCGTCCGGGTGCGTGTGCATCGTCCGCAGCAACTCGGTGGAGATCTGCTGGTAGAAGGAACCGGCGAGTGCGTCGCTCTCGTACGTCCTGATCATGTGGACGAGGGCCTCGTCGGGCAGTGGCTCGGGCCGGACCTGGAAAGGCATCCGGGGCCCATCGGCGACGTGGGCGCGGACGAACCACTCCGGATCGTCGATCAGTCGTACCCGCTGGGCCGGATCGACGTGGGGATTGCGGGCGAAGAAGCTGCGGGTGTACGTGTCGGGGTGCTCGATCACCGCGTCCACGACGGCGTCGGGCAGGACCCGGTCGCGGCACAGCACCATCCGTACCGCCGCCGAACCCTCGGCGAGAAGCCGCAGCAGGACGTCCTGCGGGGTGGACGGGTTGAGTGCCAGCCCGGCCAGCCGCCGTGCGGCCAGGCCGGCTTCCTCCCATATCCGCTCAGGCGTCTTCACCATGCGCAGTACCCCCGTGTGCAGACCGGCTCCCGCCCCCAGGAGCACCTGGTGCCCGACCCTATCCCCCTCAGTCCAGCGGGATTTCGCTCCACACCTGCTTGCCGCCGCTGACCGGCACGGTGCCCCAGAGCGTCGACATGGCCTCGACGAGCAGGATGCCGCGACCGCCGGTGGCCTCCCAGCCGATGCTGGTGGGCTTGACGGGCGTACGGGGTGAGGTGTCGGCGACGGAGATCCGCAGGCGGTGGTTGATGAGGGTGATGTCGAGTCTGACCTGCCCGTCGGTGTGCACGAGGGCGTTGGTGACGAGTTCGGAGACGACGAGGAGCGCGCCGTCCATCCTGTCGTCGGGCACTCCCCAGGCGCGCAGGGTACGCCGGGTGAAGCGGCGGGCGTGCCGGACCGCCTCCGGGACGCGCCACACCGTCCAGCTCTCCCGCAACGGGCGGGTCTCCAGACCGTCGTAGCGCATCAGGAGGAGGGCCACGTCGTCGCTGCGGTTCGCGCCCGTGAGCAGTCCGTCGGCCACCACTCCGAGGTGGGCGGGGTCGGACGCGGCCAGTTCGCCGGCCAGTCGGTTCAGTCCGTCCTCGATGTCGACCTCGGCGGACTCGACGAGACCGTCCGTGGTCAGGGCGAGGACCGTGCCGCGGTGGAGTCGCAGCGGGATCATCGGGAAGTCGGCCTGCGTGACGACGCCCAGCGGGGGGCCGCCCTCGGACATGGTGACCTCCGTTGTGCCGTCCGGGTGGCGCAGCACGGGCGGGTGGTGTCCGGCGCGTACGCACCAGGCGGTGCCCTCCTCCAGGTCCACGTCGACGTAGCAGCAGGTGACGAAGAGGTCGGTCTCCAGGTCCATGAGGAGTCGGTTGGCGTGCTGCACGACGACGTCCGGGGGGTGGCCCTCGACGGCGTACGCGCGCAGGGCCGTGCGCATCTGGCCCATCAGGGTGGCCGCCTGGGCGTTGTGGCCCTGGACGTCGCCGATGACGAGGGCGACGTGGTTGTCGGGCAGCGGGATGACGTCGTACCAGTCGCCGCCGACCTCCAGGCCCGCCGTGGTGGGCAGATAGCGGGCGACGGCGACCGCGCCGGGGATCCGGGGCAGGCGCCGCGGCAGCAGGGAGCGCTGGAGCATGCCGACCAGTTCGTGTTCGGCGTCGAAGGCGCGGGCGCGTGTCAGGGCCTGGCCCGCGAGGCCCGCGGACGCGGTGAGCAGTGCGCGCTCGTCGGTGCCGAACTCGTGCGGGTCGTCCCAGCCGATCAGACACGCACCCGCCATCCGGCCGCCGGCGGGCAGCGGCAGGATGGCGAGACCGCCGGGGCCGACGTCGGCGAGCGCCGGTTCCAGGGGTGCTCCGGCGGGCCAGACGGCGGGGCGCCCCTCGATGAGGGCCGCCTCCAGCGTGGGCATGGCGCGTACGGGCGCGTCGGGCCACTCCGAGCGCCACTCGGAGCGCCACACCTCGGGCCAGGCTTCGGGTTCGGGAGGGTCGAGGAGGGTGACGACGAGGCGGTCGCCCTCCAGTTCGGCGAGGGCGATCCGGTCGGCCCGCAGGGGGCCCCGCAGTGCGGCCACCACGGCCCGGCCGACGTCACGGACGGTGCCCGCGGTGGCGAGGGTCGAGGCGAGTCGCTGGACGCGGGCCACGTCGCTGACGCCGGAGCGCAGCTTGGAGGCGTCGGCGACGGTGCCCACGAGGTGCGCCGGGCGCCCCTCTCCGCCGGGCACGAGACGGCCGCGCAGGCGTAGCCACTTCGGCTCTCCGGAGGGCTGGAGGATGCGGAACTCCAGCTCGCGGTCGCCGATGGACATGTGGTCCGCCTCCACCACGGACATCAGCGTGGGCAGGTCCTCAGGGACGGTCATCGACAGCAGGCTCTCGACCTTGCCGTCGAACTCGGCCGGGTCGAGGCCGAACAGCTCCAGCATCTCGTCGTCGACCTCGAGGTGTCCGGTGTCCATGGCGAGGTCGAACGAGCTGGTGGGCCGGGCGGCGGCGGCGCGCGGCGAGCCGGGCGCGGGGGTGACGGCGGCCTCGGCGATCAGACCGAGGCACTCCCGGTCCTCCTCGTCGAAGCCGCCCGGGCGCTCGCCGGCCGCCACGAGGCAGCCGCCGTCCGGCAGGGGCAGGACAGCCAGCCAGAAGTCCTGGGACGGCAGCCTGCGGGCGTCGGCGCAGCGGGCGATCTCCGCCGGACCGAGCCACAGCGGCCGGCCCGAGCGGTACGCGTCCACCGCCGGCGAACCGCCGGTGAGGACATAGCTGTCGCGCAGGCCGTAGAGCGTCCTGGGGACACCTGCCGACTCGGACAGGTACAGCTCGTCGCCGCTCTCGGACGGCGAGTACACCGCGACGACGCTCGCGCCCGCGAAGACGAGTGCCTGTTCGAGCACGCGGCGCTGTCGTTCGCGCGGGTCCAGGTCCGGGGTGGGCGTCTTGAGGGCAAGTTCGGCACGCAGCGTCCTCTTTCCGCGTTCCGCAGCGCCCTCACTGACCACGTCCGCAATTACAGCGCTTCCGGGACGCTCGCGCAGCCCCTGCGACCGTTCCGGGGCCGTCGGGCCTGCGGCGGAGCCCGCAAGCGGCACCCTGTGCCGCGCGTGGCGCTCGCCGTGCGGGAAGGGCCGTCACGAGGGAGCCTTGATCCCTGGGCCCGTCGCACGGCCCTGCGAGGAGGTGGTCGGCGTGCCCGGCTGGCAGAGGTCCGAGCAGGCGCCGGCGGGTCGGCCGACGCCGGTCGGACGGCCGCTGCTGTCGCTGACGCTGGCCTCGATACTGGAGGAGGTGCACGCCCACTCCGGGGCGGTGTACCTGCTGACGCCGGATGAGTCCGTGCTGGAGATGGCGGTCATGGCGGGCATGCCCAGGTCGTTCGCGGCGCCGTGGGAGCGGGTGGGGCTCAACGCGCCGATTCCGGTCGCCGTGGCGGTGCGGGAGCGGCGGCTGGTCTGGGTCGGTGACGAGGAGGAGATGGCCCGCCGCTTCCCGCGGATCGCCGTGGTCCTGCCGTACCCCTTCGCACTGGCCGCCCTCCCGGTGGCGACCGCGGGCACCGTGTACGGTGCGCTCTTCGTGACCTGGCCCGGCTCGCATCCACTGGACCTCTCCGACCGGGAACGCGACCATCTCACCGCGTCCTGCGCCCGGCTCGCGCTGCGTCTGGAGCGGGCGACGGCGGAAGGGCATCCGGTCCGTCCCGAGCCGGATCTGCTGGCGTCGTCCGCGGCTACGGCCACCGGCGTGCTCGGCACGCTGGAAGCGGCGCGGATGGTGGCGCGACTGCCGTACGGGCTGTGCGCGTTGGATCTGAACGGCCGGGTCAGCTTCGCCAACACCGCGACGGCCGACATGCTCGGCGTCCCGGTCAGCGGGCTGCTGGGCACCCAGCTGTGGGCGTCGGTGCCCTGGCTCAACGACCCCGTCTACGAGGACCGTTACCGGGCCGCGCTGATCAGCCAGCATGTGACGTCGTTCGTGGCGCTGCGGCCGCCCGGCAACTGGCTGTCGTTCCGGCTCTATCCGAGTACGACCGGACTGAGCGTGCGCATCTCCCGGGCCCGGGCGGTGGCCGAGATGGGGCGCGTCGAGTCCCGGCACGGCGAGGACGACACCACCCCGCGCCTGGTGACCATCACCCAGGTGCTGAGTCTGGCCGGCGCGCTCACCCAGGCGGCGGGCGTCGAGGACGTGGTGCAGCTGGTGGCGGACGAGATCGCGCCGGCCGTCGGCAGCAAGGCCCTGGTCGTCCTCGGCTCGCGATCCGGCCGCCTGCACGTGCTCGGCCACCGTGGGTACGCGGACGCGCACATCGTGGAGCGCTGGCACGGGGTGCCACTGAGCGCGCAGACCCCGGGCACCCAGGCCCTGAAGACGGGGGTGCCGGCGTTCTTCGACTCCCGTCAGCAGCTGGAGCGCCTCTACCCGGACCGGAGTGCGACGCCCGACGGGATGGCGGCGTGGGCGTATCTGCCGCTGATCGCGTCCGGACGGCCGGTGGGCACCTGCGTCCTCGGGTACGCGGAACCGCACACCTTCCCGGCGGACGAGCGTGCCGTGCTGACCAGCCTCTGCGGTCTGATCGCGCAGGCCCTGGAGCGGGCCCTGCTCTACGACGCCAAGCTGCAGCTCGCGCACGGTCTGCAGGCCGCGCTGTTGCCTCACTCGTTGCCTTCACTGCCCTCGATCGAGGCGGCCGCGCGTTATCTCCCGGCCACCCAGGGGATGGAGATCGGCGGGGACTTCTACGACCTGGTGCCCTCGCACGGTCTGGCCGTCGCGGTCATCGGTGACGTGCAGGGGCACAACGTGACGGCGGCTGGCCTGATGGGGCAGATCCGTATGGCCGTACGGGCGTACACGACCGTCGGTCAGCCGCCGGAGGAGGTCATGCGCAGCACCAACCGGCTGCTGATCGACCTGGGGGCCGAGCTGTTCGCGAGCTGTCTCTATCTGCGTCTCGACCCGGCGCGCGAGGTGGCCGTCATGGCACGCGCGGGCCACCCGCCCCCGCTGCTGCGGCGGCCGGACGGGCGGGTCCGGGTGCTCGACCTGGCGGGTGGGCCACTGCTGGGGATCGACGCGGCCGCCACGTATCCGACGACCGAGGTGCCGCTCGTCCCCGGTTCGGTCCTCGCCCTGTACACCGACGGTCTGATCGAGTCGCCCGGCGTGGACATCGAGGACGCCCTGGCCGACCTCGGCCGCAAACTCACCGAGGGCGGTGACCTGTCGCTGAACGCGCTGGCCGACCGTCTCGTCGAGCAGAGCGGGGCGGCGACGCAGGAGCGGCTCGACGACGTGGCGCTGCTTCTGTTGCGGGCGCGTCCGCACGACTGAGCGGTACCGGAACCCCGCTAGGTCCGGCTCTCTGGTGAGCGGCGGGGGAAACGCGGTGGGGTCCGGCCCTCCCGCCGGAGGGCCGGACCCTTCCACTGCCGACCGGGCCGTGGTGGCGCGGCCGGGTCAGTGGCTCGTGGTCACCGGTGTCACGGGGTGCTGGTCACCAGGCCGGAGCCGGCGTCCATACCGGTGCTGGACTGGCCGCTGCCGGTCCCGGACTGGCCGCCCGCGGCCGGGTCGGTGGCCGCCGGGTCCGTGGCCGCGGGGTCGGTCGCCGCGGGGTCCGTGGCCGCCGGGTCCGTAGCTGCCGGGTCCGTGGCTGCCGGGTCCGTGGCTGCCGGATCGGTGGCCGCAGGATCGGTCGCGGCCGGGTCGGTGGCCGCCGGGTCGGTCGCCGCGGCACTCGCGTCGCCGGCACCCGCGGCGCCACCCGCGCCGAGCGTCGCGCCGGTCGCCTGGAGGGCGGCGGTCACGGGCTGGAAGAAGGTCTCGCCGCCGGCGGTGCAGTCGCCGCTGCCGCCGGAGGTCAGGCCGATCGCGCTGCCGTCCGCGGTGAACAGGGAGCCGCCGCTGTCGCCCGCCTCGGCGCAGACGTCGGTCTGTATGAGACCGGTGACGGTGTCGACGCCGTTGGGGTCGGTCTCACTCTGGAAGTTGACCGTGGCGTCGAGACCGGTGACCGAGCCGTCGTGCAGACCGGTGGTGCTGCCCATCCGGAGGACCTGCTGACCCACCGTGGCGTCCGCCGCCTGGGTGATCTGGACGGTCTTTCCGTTGCCCTCGTTCACCTCGCTCGCCGTCTGGGTGGCGGGGTCGTCGTACTTCACGAGCGAGAAGTCGCCGGCACCGGGGAAGGTGGCCTGGTCGACGGTCGCGATCGGCTGGCCGTTCTGCGAGTCCGACCACTGCTTGGCCGCGACGCCGCAGTGCCCGGCGGTCAGGAAGGCGGGGGCGCCGTCGCTCGCTGTGACGTTGAAGCCGAGGGAGCAGCGGACGCCGCCGCCGTTCGCCTGGGCGAAGATGGCGTCACCGCCCGACACGAAGGTCTTGAACGAACCGGCGGACTTCTTGACCGTGGCCACGCCGGAGCCGAGCGAGTCGACGGTCGACGTCAGCTTGGCCCACTTCGCACCCGTGACGGTGCTGTCGGCGGTGACCTGGACCTGGTTCGTCTTGGGGTCGATCGACCAGGCGGTGCCGGGGATGGTCGCGTCGGACTTCAGTGTCTTGGCAGCCGTCTTGAGCGAGGACAGGCTGTTGCTGACGCTGCGGGGAACAGCGCCGGCCTTCTCGACGGTGTTGACGACATTGCTGTTGTTGCCGACGACATTGATGATGACCTGCTGCTTCGAGGCGTCCCAGTACGCGCCGCCGAAGGCGTCACCGAGCTGGGAGGCGATGAGCGAGGCCAGGTTCGAGGCGTCCGCGGACTTCAGCGTCTTGGGAGTGGCGTCCTTCGCGTCGGTCTGCGAGGCGTTGGCGTGGGGCAGCAGCAGGGCCGCCGCTCCGAGCGCCGCGACGCCTCCGACAGCGATGGCGGCCTTGCGCTTGGGAATCCTTTTGTGACTCAACTCTTTGACCTCCTGGGGACGGGGTCGAGGCCACCGTCCGGCGGCTGACTGGGGGGCGCCTGGATGCCTGTTGATACGCGTGAGCCGCACGGGCTGTTCAACTGTGTTTAAAAAAGAGCCGAGTTGGCTCGGCCAAACACACGAAATACGAGGCAATCGGGCCATTACACCGAGTGAGCAGCCGATCCGGCACGCTCCGCTACCGACCGGTAACGGTCCGTCTTCCGGCAGGAACGGAATCCCTACTTCAGGGAATCTGCACATCGAATACGCAGGCGCCTCACGGCGGACAGCGGATCTGCACACTCGCGCGCCCCCCTCCGCGCCATTGCGGTGGGACTGTCCCTTTCGGGTACGGGGCGACAAGCGCGGGGACGGAACAATGCCGTGCAGCATGTGAAGAACTGACTGCCGAGACGTGCGCACACCTGCACGGTTGGGCCCCGGCCGCCCTCAAGTTCGCAGGTGAGAGCGCCGGTTGATTGGATGCGCGCGCCGCGAGCGTGCTTTGATCCGTTGCACCGCGGAGGTCGCAGCCAGGCATCCGGGAACGGGCGCCCCACAGCGCCCGGAATCGGGTGCCGCACCACCGCGGTGGCGGCCGTCATCTGTCCCCAGAGGGGGGCCGCTCTCCCCCTTATGAATATCCATACGAAGGGAAGTTCCCTCATGAACTCCACCCCCCAGGTTGCCACCGCCGAGATCTCGGACGCCGACCTCGACAACGTCTCCGGCGGCCTGTCGCTGAACGCCGTTGGCACCGTCTCCGGCCTGGTCGACGGTGTTGCCCCGGTCTCCGGCCTGGTCAACACGGTCGTCGGCACCGTCGAGGGTGTCACCGGCCTCAACACCGCCCCGGTCACGGGCCTGGTCGCCGGTCTCTGATCGCGTTTCAGTGCCGTTGAGTCCCGGAACCACTCCCCGGTTCCGGGACTTCTCGGATGCCGTGAACCTCTCGAACAGGTGAGGGAAGTCCCGTGCAGTTCCGCCAACAGGCCCTCGCCAAGCTGCAGTCGCCCGAAGAACTCGACCTTCCGGTGCGCTTCGCCCGCCCCCAGGGCTGGCTCGCCCTGTCCGTGACGGTGGTCGTCATGGCTGCGGCGTCCGTCTGGGCCGTGACGGGCACGGTGACGTCCACCGTGAGCGCGCCCGCCGTCCTCACCCACGGCGAGGGCAGTTACATCCTGCAGAGCCCCGTCGCGGGGCAGGTCACCGAGGTCGTCGCCCAGGAGGGCGAACGACTGCCCGCGAACGCGCCCGTGCTCAAGGTCCGTACGGCCCAGGACGGTACGACCGTCGTCCGCACGGTCGCGGCGGGACGCGTCACCGCGCTCGCCGCCAGCATCGGCGCGATCATCTCGACCGGCGCGAACGTCGCCGCCGTGGAGAAGGTCGCCCACGCCGACGATCCGCTCTACGCGACGGTGTACGTCCCCGCCGAGAGCGCCGCCACCATCCCCGCGAACGCCGCGGTCGACCTCACCGTGCAGTCGGTGCCGACCCAGCAGTACGGAGTACTGCGCGGCCATGTGAAGGCGGTCGGCCGGAGCGTGCAGACCCCCCAGCAGATCTCCTCCTTCCTCGGTGACAGCCAACTCGGCGAACAGTTCACCAAGAAGGGCAGGCCGGTGGCCGTCCTGGTCCGCCTCGACCGCTCCGCCGCGACGAAGAGCGGCCTGAAGTGGTCCTCGGCCGACGGGCCGCCGTTCGCGCTCACCTCCATGACCCTGGCCACGGGTTCGATCCGCCTGGCCGATCAGCGCCCCGTCGATTGGCTCCTGCCGTGACCGCCGCACCAGACACCCGGAGCAGACGCCGCACCGCCCCGCCCAAGCGCACGGTCCCCAAGGCGAAGGGGAAGACGGTCCGCACCCCCACCGTCCTCCAGATGGAGGCCGTGGAGTGCGGCGCCGCCTCCCTCGCCATGGTGCTCGGCTACTACGGCCGCCACATCCCCCTCGAAGAGCTGCGCATCGCGTGCGGTGTCTCCCGGGACGGCTCGCGCGCCAGCAACCTGCTCAAGGCGGCGCGCAGTTACGGCCTCACGGCCAAGGGCATGCAGATGGACACGGCCGCGCTCGCCGAGGTGAAGGCGCCCGCGATCCTGTTCTGGGAGTTCAACCACTACGTCGTCTACGACGGCATGGGCCGCCGCTTCGGACGGCGCGGCGTGCACATCAACGACCCCGGCAAGGGCCGCCGTTTCGTGCCGATGGAGGACTTCGACACCAGCTTCACGGGTGTGGTGCTGGTCATGGAGCCGGGGCCCGACTTCCACAAGGGCGGCCGCAAGCCGGGCGTGCTGGGGGCCATGCCGGCCCGGCTGCGCGGCACCTCGGGCACGATGCCCGCGGCCGTGCTGGCGAGCCTGCTGCTGGTCGCGGTCGGCGCGGCGGTCCCCGCGCTGAGCCGGACGTACATCGACACGTATCTGATCGGCGGCCGGACCTCGCTGCTGGGCGTGCTGTTCGCGTCGATGGGCGCCTGCGTGGTGCTGACCATCGTGCTGACCTGGCTCCAGCAGGCGAACCTGCTGCACGGCCGGATCATCTCCTCCACCCTCTCCAGCGCCCGCTTCCTGCGCCATCTGTTGCGGCTGCCCGTCACCTTCTTCTCCCAGCGCAGCCCGGCCGACCTGGTACAGCGGCTCCAGTCGAACGACGCGGTGGCCGAGACCCTGGCCCGCGACCTCGCGGCGGCCGGCGTGGACGCGATCGTGGTCGTCCTGTACGCGGTGCTCCTCTACACCTACGACCCGCAGCTCACGGCCGTGGGCATCGGCGTCGCGCTGCTCAACGTGATCGCGATGCGCGTGGTGATCCGGCTGCGCGCGACCCGTACGGCGAAGCTGCGCGCCGACAGCGCGCGCCTCACCAACACCGCGTACACCGGCCTCCAGTTGATCGAGACGATGAAGGCGACCGGCGGCGAGGACGGCTACTTCCGCAAGTGGGCGGGCCAGCACGCGACCACCCTGGAGGAGGAGCAGCGCCTCGGGGTGCCGAGCGCCTGGCTGGGCGTGGTCGCACCGACGCTCGCGACGCTCAACTCCGCGCTGATCCTGTGGATCGGCGGTCTGCGGGCGGTCGAGGGGCACATCTCCGTCGGTCTGCTCGTCGCCTTCCAGGCCCTGGTCACCCGCTTCACCGCGCCCCTCACCCGGCTCAACGGCGTCGCGGGCCGCATCCAGGACTTCGCCGCCGACGTGGCCCGGCTCAAGGACGTCGAGAACTTCCAGACCGACCCGCTCTACGCCCGCTCCGGCAGCGGCGAGTCCACCCGCCGCCTCCAGGGTCATGTCGAGCTGGAGAACATCACGTTCGGCTACAGCCCGCTCGACAAACCCCTGCTCACCGGCTTCTCACTGACGGTCGGACCGGGCCAGCAGGTGGCCCTGGTCGGCGGCTCGGGCAGCGGCAAGTCCACGGTCTCCAGGCTCATATCGGGCCTGTACGCCCCGTGGGAGGGCACGATCCGCATCGACGGACAGCGGCTGGAGGACATCCCGCGCGGCGCGCTCGCCGCCTCCGTCTCCTTCGTCGACCAGGACGTGTTCCTCTTCGAGGGGACGGTCCGCGACAACGTGGCCCTGTGGGATCCGTCCATCCCGGACGAGGCCGTGGTCGCGGCGTTGGAGGACGCGGCGCTGTACGACGTCGTCACGCGCCGCCCCGGTGGCATCCACAGCCGGGTCGAGCAGGACGGCCGCAACTTCTCCGGTGGCCAGCGCCAACGCCTGGAGATCGCACGGGCGCTGGTGCGCCGGCCCAGCATCCTGGTGCTCGACGAGGTGACCAGCGCGCTGGACGCCGAGACCGAGCAGACGGTCATCGACAACCTGCGCAAGCGCGGCTGCGCCTGTGTGGTGATCGCGCACCGGCTCAGCACCGTGCGCGACAGCGACGAGATCGTCGTGCTGCAGCACGGCACGATCGTGGAACGCGGGCGGCACGACGCCCTGGTGGCGGCCGGCGGTCCGTACGCCGAGCTGGTCAAGGAGCGATGAGATGACCACGGTTCACGAGGGCGCACGCGAGGGAGACCTCGTCCTCGGCGCGCTCGGCGGCATGGGAACGCCGGTCGACTGCTCCGGCCTCGGCCGCCTCGATCTGGAAGGACCGCAGGTCCTCTGGCTGGTGGCGGCGGGCGCCATGGACCTGTTCGCGGTCGACGCCGTCCAGCAGGGCCACTGGCACCACCTCGGGCGCCTCGAAGCAGGCTCCCTGCTGCTGGGCCCCGTCGCCGGCCCGCAACACACCCTCGTGGGGCGGCCGTTGCGGGGCTGCGTGGTGCGCAGGATCGTGCTGCGCGAGCTGTACCAGCCGGTGGACACCCAGACCTGGTCCTACGACGACTACGGCAACCCCCAGTACGTACCGCCGACCTCGAGCCCGCTGGAGTACGCCCTCGCCCTCGGCGTCGGCCGCAGCCTGTCCATTCTCTTCCAGGCGCCGATGGCCACGGAGAACGCCGCCGCGCTGACCGATGACGACGTCTTCTGGATGCAGGTGCCGCCCGGGAGTGTCCAGTACGGCTCCCTGTACGGCGCCGAGGCGGCGGCCGATCTGCTGATGGACTCCGGTGTCTGGCAGGGCATGGTCAGCCAGCAGCACCGGCTGCTGTCCACGCTCGACCGCTGGATCGAGCAGTTGGAGGCCAGCCACGAGGACCGCACGGCGGCGGGCATCAAGGCGGGCGAGGCCGTCCGCGCCCAGGCCGACCGGACCCTGCTGGCGTCGATCGGCAAGTCGTCCAAGCGCCCGACGGCGGCCGACGCGGACGCCACGTACGCGGCCTGCAAGCTGGTCGCCCGCGCGTCCGGGATCACCCTCGCCGAGTCCGCGCAGAGCGGCACGGAGAGCGACCGGCTCGACCCGGTGGAGCGGATCGCGCTCGCCTCGCGCGTCCGCACCCGTGCCGTACGCCTCGACGGGCGCTGGTGGCGCGACAACATCGGCCCGCTGGTGGGCCACCGCGCCGTGTCGGGCTCCCCGGTCGCGCTGCTGTGGCGGCGCGGCGGATACGTGGCCGTGCAGCCGTCTTCAGGCCGGGAGACCCCCGTCGAGAAGGCCAACGCGCCGGAGTTCGAGCCGCGGGCCGTGATGTTCTACCGTCCACTGCCCGAGCGGAAACTGAGCCCGCTGCGGCTGCTGCGCTTCTGCCTCCAGGGCACCGGCGGCGACCTGCGCAACCTCGCGATCAGCGGTCTCGTCACCGTCGCGATCGGCGCGCTGGTGCCGATCGCCACCGGCAAGGTGCTCGGCGAGTACGTGCCCAAGGCCCAGCACGGCCTGATCGTGCAGGTCTGTCTGGCCATCATGGTCACCAGCATCGTGTCGGCCGCGTTCATGCTGCTCCAGAACCTCACGATGCTGCGGATGGAGGGGCGGATCGAGGCGACGCTCCAACCGGCCGTGTGGGACCGGTTGCTGAGGCTGCCCACGAAGTTCTTCACGTCCCGCTCGACCGGTGAGCTGGCCAGCGCGGCCATGGGCATCAGCGCGATCCGCCGCCTCCTCGCGGGCGTCGGACCGACGCTCGCGCAGGCGGGCACGGTCGGCGCGATGAACCTGGGGCTTCTCCTTTGGTACAGCGTGCCCATGGCGCTCGCCGCGATCGGCATGCTTGTCGTCATCGCGGCCGCGTTCCTCGGGCTCGGTCTGTGGCAGGTGCGCTGGCAGCGCCGTCTGGTCGTCCTCAGCAACAAGCTGAACAACCAGGCGTTCCAGACCCTGCGCGGCCTGCCCAAGCTGCGGGTCGCGGCGGCCGAGAACTACGCGTACGCCGCCTGGGCGGGCGAGTTCGCGCGCAGCCGCGAGCTCCAGCAGAAGGTCGGCCGCATCAAGAACCTCACGACGGTGATGGGCGCGGTGTACCTGCCGCTGTGCTCGCTGCTGATGTTCATGCTGCTCGCGGGTCCGGCGCGCGGCTCGCTGTCGGCCGCCGACTTCCTGACCTTCAACACGTCGATGACCATGCTGCTGACCTCGGTCACCCAGGTGACCGGCGCGTTCGTGTCGGCGGCGGCCGCGCTGCCGATGTTCGAGGAGATCAAGCCGGTGCTCGACGCCACACCGGAGGTGCGGGTGGCGAGCACCCGCCCCGGGGTGCTGTCCGGTGCGATCGAGGCCCGGCGGCTGTCCTTCCGGTACGCCGACGACGGCCCGCTGGTCCTGGACGACGTGTCGTTCGACATCAAGCCCGGCGAGTTCGTGGCGATCGTCGGCCCCAGCGGCTGCGGAAAGTCCACGCTGCTGCGGCTGCTGATCGGCTTCGACAAGCCGGTCTCGGGCAGTGTGCTCTACGACGGGCAGGACCTGGGAGCGCTCGACCAGTCCGCCGTACGCCGTCAGTGCGGTGTGGTGCTCCAGCACGCGCAGCCGTTCACCGGCTCGATCCTGGACTGCATCTGCGGTACCGAGCCGTACACGCCCGAGGAGGCGATGGCGGCGGCCGAGATGGCCGGCCTGGCCGAGGACATCAAGCGGATGCCGATGGGGCTGCACACCATCGTCTCCGGCAGCGGCGCGATCTCGGGCGGCCAGCGGCAGCGACTGATGATCGCCCAGGCGCTGATCCGTCGGCCCCGCATCCTCTTCTTCGACGAGGCGACCAGCGCGCTCGACAACGAGACCCAGCGCACGGTCATCGAGAGCACCCGGGCGCTCCACGCCACCCGGATCGTGATCGCGCACCGGCTGTCCACGGTGATGGACGCGGACCGTGTCATCGTGATGGAGGACGGCCGGGTCGCCCAGCAGGGCCCGCCCGCGCATCTGCTCGCGGACACGGGCGGGCGGCTGCACGAGCTGGTGCGACGGCAGCTGGCCTGAAGGTCGCCCACGAGGGGCCGTCAGTCCATCCCCGGTACCGGGGCACCGGACGGGATCCCGGCCTCGACATATCGGGCGTAGATCTCCTTCCAGGGCGCGGTGGCCCCGGCGTGCGGGCCCTCGAAGCGCTCGCCGCGGGCCTTCGTGTCCAGGGCGGCGAGGCACACCTCCCAGCCGGCGCCGTTGCGGGCGGCGGTGTTCTCGGCCGCGAGGACGTGGGTGAGGGTGAAGTGGGTGCGCTTGTCGTCCAGGGCGTCGAGGTCGAAGCGGAGCTCGTCGCCGCCCCAGTCGAAGGAGAGGTGCCGGGGCGGGTCGACGGCGAGGACCCGGCCCGTGGACTCGGGCATGTTCGGGTCGCCGCTGAACCTGATCGTGCCGCCGGGGCGCAGCTCGATCTCGGCCCGGGACGGGAACCACTCGACCAGCTCGTCCGGGTCGGTCACGAACCGCCAGACGCGGTCGACGGGGTGGTCGTAGGTGCGGCTGAAACGGACGGCGGGCCGGCCGTCGTCGAGGGTGAGGTAGGTGCCGGTGAGCGCGGTGGGTTCGGCGGACATGTGGCTCAGTCCTTAAGAGTGGGGTTTTCCGGGGGGTCCGACGGCGCCGGCGCCGTCCTGTCCAGGCGGCGGCCCAGGGCGTCCAGGCTCTCGTTCCACAGCTTCCGGTACGGGGTCAACCAGGCGTCGAGTGCGGCGATCGGGGCCGGGTCGAGGGCGTAGACACGGCGTTGCGCGTCCTGTCGTACGCGCACCAGGCCCGCGTCCCGGAGCACCCGCAGATGCTTCGACGTGCTCGGCTGGCTCAGACCGCACGCCTCCACGATCTCTCCGACCGGCCGCGGGCGCTCAAGGAGCAGCGCGACGATCGCACGACGGTGGGGGTCGGCGAGAGCGGTCCAGAGGGTGGCGTCGGACATGGCCTCAATATGCCCCGACGGTTATATGCCCGTCAAGGCATACGCGTCGCAGCCGACCGACTCCAGCCATCACTGTGACGGCCGCCTCACCCGACACCCTCAGCGAAACGTTGCCGTTTCGCTGAGGGTGTTCTAGTCTTCGAGGTGTACGAAACAGTTTCGTTTACGTTCCTGTAACCCCTGAGCGACTTCCCTGGAGTGGTTCTCCCATGTCCCAGACCCTGACCGAAGGCGCCCGCAAGGGCACCGTGGACGGTTCGTCCACTCCATCGTCGAAGCGGTGGTGGATCCTCTCGATCATCGGCATCGCGCAGCTGATGGTGGTCCTCGACGCCACCATCGTGAACATCGCCCTCCCCTCCGCGCAGGCGGACCTCGGCTTCTCCGACGGCAACCGGCAGTGGATCGTCACGGCGTACTCGCTGGCCTTCGCCTCCCTGCTGCTGCTCGGCGGACGCATCGCCGACCTCTTCGGGCGCAAGCCCGCCTTCCTCATCGGTATCGCGGGATTCGCCGGAGCCTCGGTGCTCGGCGGCGCCTCCACCAGCTTCGGGATGCTGGTCACCGCGCGCGCCCTGCAAGGTGTCTTCGGCGCGCTGCTCGCGCCCGCCGCGCTCTCGCTGCTGAACACGACGTTCACCGACGCCAAGGAACGCGCCAAGGCGTTCAGCGTCTACGGGGCGATCGCCGGCGCCGGTGGCGCGGTGGGCCTCCTGCTCGGCGGTGTGCTGACCGACGCGCTCGACTGGCGCTGGACGCTGTTCGTCAACCTCGTCTTCGCGGTCGTCGCCTTCGCCGGTGGCTGGGTGCTGCTGAGCAATCACCGTGACGCGGCGAACTCCAAGCTCGACCTGCCGGGCACGCTGCTGGTCTCCTCCGGTCTCTTCGCCCTCGTCTACGGTTTCTCCAACGCCGAGACGCACGACTGGAGTTCACCCCTGACCTGGGGATTCCTCATCGCCGGTGGTGTCCTGCTGAGCGCGTTCGCCTGGTGGCAGACGCGCGCCGAGCACCCGCTGCTGCCGATGCGCGTGCTGCTCGACCGCAACCGTGCCGCGTCCTTCATCACCGTTCTGATCACCGGTGCGGGCATGTTCGGCGTCTTCCTCTTCCTCACCTACTACCTGCAGCTGAACCTGGGCTTCAGCCCCACCAAGACAGGTGTGGCGTTCCTGCCGATGATGGCGGCCCTGATGGTCATGGCCCAGGTCTCCACCACCGTCCTGGTGCCGCGGATCGGACCGAAGGTCGTCATCCCCGCGGGCTTCGCGATCGCGGTGGGCGGCATGGCCTGGCTGACCGGCATCGCAGTCGCCTCCGACTTCTCGACCGCCGTGCTGCCGCCGCTGCTGCTGATCGGTGCGGGCCTCGGCATCGTGATGCCGCCCGCCATGTCGCTGGCCACCAGCGGGATCGCGGCGGAGGACGCGGGTGTCGCCTCCGCGACGGTCAACACCATGCAGCAGGTGGGTGGTTCGATCGGTACGGCGCTGCTGAACACGCTGGCCGCGAGCGCCGCGACGAGCTATCTCGCCGGCAAGGACGCGACCAGCAAGCTGGTCCAGGCACAGGCGACGATCGAGAGCTACACCACCGCCTTCTGGTGGTCGGCGGGCTTCTTCGCCGCGGGCGCGGTGATCGCCTTCCTGCTCTACCGCCGCGGAACCCTGGACGCGGACCCGGACGCCGTACAAGCCGTCCACATGTAAGTCCCGTGTGATCACTCACAGGCCGAGGGGCCGCCGTCTGCAGGGAGACGGCGGCCCCTCTCACGTCTGCGGCGGCGGGCCGTCACGGCGGCCGGCCGGGTACTCCGGGCGGGTTCGTTCCGCTGTACGGAGGGCCGGTACACGACGAGCGTCCGCCGCTCCTTCTCCAGCCTCAGCCCGGGCGGCGCGGGCGCGACTTCACCGTCGTACGCGAGTGTGTCCGTACCACCGAGTTCCGCCAGCTCGACCCACGGAACCACCTCCGCTCCATAGACCCGGGACCGGCCGAGCGTGCCGGCGAGCGCGGAGACGATCACCCGGGTGCGGGCGAGCCGGTGTTCGCCGTCGATCAGGCGCAGGTCGATCAGCCCGTCGTCCAGGCGGGGCCGGTAGGCGGGAGCGAAGCCCTGGGGTTCGTAGCGGCCGTTGCCCGCGAAGAGCAGCCACAGCCGGCGGTGGTGTCCGCCGACGCTCAGCTCCACGGGCGTCGCGGTGCGCAGCACCCGGACGAGGGCGACGGCCGCCGCCGGCCACTTGCCCATGCGCTGCTCCAAGTGCTCCCGCGTCCGCACGAGTTCGGGGTACAGGCCGATGCTGAAGGTGTTGAGGAACCGCACCTCGTGCCCCGCCCCCGACCGCGCCACGCCGAAGTCCACGGCCACCGCCTCGCCCCGCGCGACCGCGACGGCGGTGTCCTCGACATCCCGTACGCCGACGTCCTGGGCGAAGTGGTTGAGGGTGCCGCCGGGGAACACCGCGAGTGCGAGCCCCCGCCCGGCCGCCGCGCGGGCCGCCGCGTTGACACTGCCGTCGCCCCCGCACACACCGAGCGCACCGCCCGCCGCCCCGGCCCGCTCGACCGCCCGGTCCACCGCCCGCTCCAGCAGCGCGGCGAAGTCGTCGTCCGGGCCGCGCTCGATCAGCTCGGCCCGCGGCAGCAGTCCGCGCAGCCGCTCGGCGGGCGGCAACGGGGTGCCCGGCGCACCCGTCCCGGCCCGGGCGTTGACGAAGACGACGAGTCCTTCGCCGCCGGGCAGCGCGGGCGCGGACGCCGAGGGCCGTTCGCGCGCCGGGAGCGCGGGGCGCGGCGGCCACCAGCGGCAGGTGAGCGCGGCGGCTGCGACGCCGATCGCCATCCCGGCCAGCACGTCCGCGGGGTAGTGCACCCCGACGTACACCCGCGAGAAGGCTACGGCGGCAGCGAAGGGCGCGACCAGGGCGCCGTATCCGGCCGACTCCAGGGCGACCCCGGTGGCGAACGCCGCGGCCGAGGCGGAGTGGCCGGAGGGGAAGGAGGTGGTGTGCGGCTGACGCTTCAGGTGCCGGATCGACGGCACATGCTCCAGCAGCGGACGGGGCCGCCGGGTGCTCCACTTCACGACGGTGTTGACGGTCAGCGAGGCGATCGTGAGCGAGCCCACGCCCCGCAGGGCCGCCCGGCGGGGCGCCCGGCCCCCGACGAGCGCGAGGCCGGCCGCCGTGCCGAGCCACAGCCGTCCGTGATCGGCGGAGCGGCTGAGCCGTCGCAGCGCCGGATCCGCGCCGGGCACCCGTGCCGCGGCCACCCGCGTGAACAGCCGCCGGTCCCACTCGCCGAGAACTCTCATGCCCCACGGCTACGGCACCCGGCCCGCCCCGGCATCCCCAGTCAATACACCATCCCCAATATTCACCCGTTCGAGTGAACGGGATCGCGTCTGTGGCGACCTGAGGATGTTTCCGGCCGGGCCGGGGTAGCTAGCGAGACCACATGACCCTCGCAGATTCCGGGCTTCCCTCGACCAACCCCTACGCCCACAGTTATCCGCGCGGTCCGTTCACCGTGGTCGAGGTGACGGGAGAGATCGACATCGCGACGGCGGAGGCGCTGGCCGAGCATCTGTCGGCGGCGACGGCGCGGGCCGAGCCGGACGTGCTGGTCGATCTGCGCCGGGTTGCCTTCTTCGACTGCTCGGGCCTGCGCGTACTGTGCCGCGCCGAGACACGGGCGCGGGAGCGCGGCGGACGGCTCCGCGTCGTCTCCGACGGGCACCGCGTCCACCGCCTCCTGCGCGCCGCGCACCTGCTCAGCCGCTTTCCACCGCTGGCCGGCCTCCCGGAACCACCGGAATCGACGGACCCGCGAAACCGCCCGGCAGTTCCTCCTCCGTCCCGTCGGGAAAGCGGATCAGAACCCCGCCCCCGGTCGTGACCCGGGCGCTCGCACCGACGAGTTCGGGATCGCGGCCGAGGACCACCAGGGTGACGAGGAGATGGACCCCGCCAGGGTGAGCGGGCAGCGCGAGGTGGGGAGTCGCCGAATGGACCCCGTAGGCGTTGGCGTCCCTGGCCCGCGCGACCAGGCCGTTTCCCGACGCGTCCCAGCCGAGCAGTCCGACGACCGCGCTCGTCAGCCCGTCCGGGCGTCGCGCCCACGCCCATCGCGGCCCCGTGCCCTCCGCAGGCGCCCCGGCGTCGTCGGCCAGCGCCCACCCCCCTTCCCGTACGACCGCGCCGCGCGGCCCCGCCACCCGTTGCACCCGCACCTCCCACGGACCGTGCACCACGCTGGTCGTCTCGATGCGATGCTCGGCGCCCGCCAGACGTGCCGTGTGCCAGGAGGCGGCGCGGCGCCCGGCCGCGCCCAGCGGATGGATCCGGCCGCGCCGGGACCGCGTGCCGTCCGCCGCGACCAGCGAGAGCTGGTTGTCGATCCCGGCGCCCCCGGTGGCCATCCCGGCCCACTCGGTGTCGGGCGCGGCCGCGCTGGCGTAGGCGAACCTCGTGTAGTGCGGGCTGTCCTCGTCCGGTGCGGGCGGGGGCGGCAGTCGGTCGCTCCCGTGGTTCACCAGGCGTACGACGCCGTCGGCGGCCGTCGAGTGCAGGAGCCAGCCCGGGACGGGCAGCGCCACGCACGCGTCGGCGGTGTCCACCGGGCCGGGCTCCTCGGGGGCCGTCCACACGGGGTGGTCGGCGGGGAGCAGCAGGCCGAGGAACGCCTTGCTCGCCCAGTACGGGGAGGCGGGTCCCGAGTAGCGCTGGGTGACCGGGAGAAAGGGGCGGTACCAGCCGAGCGACAACAGCCCCTTCTCGTCGGGCACACCGCGTTCGGCGAAGTGCTTCAGGGCTCCGGAGGCGAGGCGTCGGGTCAGGCCCGGTGCCAGCGGGGTCGCGTCGGCGAGGACTCCCGCCCACAGGGGGGCGGTGGTCGCGAAGCGGTAGGTCAGGGAGCGGCCCTGGTGCACGGGGGCGCCGTCCGCGCCGAAGAAGTACTGATGGACGCCGAGGAATTCGCGTAGTCGGGCGCGGTGCCCGGCCACCAGCTCCGGGGCGGCCCGCGATCCGGCGACACGCGCCCACAGC
Source organism: Streptomyces sp. NPDC111507 (assembly GCF_055638955.1). Taxonomy (NCBI): domain Bacteria; kingdom Bacillati; phylum Actinomycetota; class Actinomycetes; order Kitasatosporales; family Streptomycetaceae; genus Streptomyces; species Streptomyces sp. NPDC111507. The sequence goes on from NZ_JBVKBU010000005.1 coordinate 264,936, forward strand.
ACCGGGTACAGGTGCAGGGCCCAGGCGTTGTAGTAGTCGAACTTGCGGCCGTCGCCGTCCGTGTACCAGCCCTCCCCCCGGTACCAGTCCCCCAGCCGCGCCAGCCCGGCGTCGATCTCGTCCCGGCTGTGCGGGGCGCCGACCGAGGCGAGGAACTCCTCCGTGATGACCTGGAAGAGCCGCCAGTTGGAGTCGTTGGCCCTCGCGCCGATGAAGCCGCTCAGCCAGTCGACGACACGGCCGCGTACGGAGTCGTCGAGGCGGTCCCAGAGCCAGGGGCGTGTCTCGTGCAGGGCGATCGCGACGGACGCGGCCTCGACCATGGGCTGGCCCCGGTCGGTGATGGGCGGCCACCGGTCCGGGCCGTGCGGGTCCGTCCCGGCGGTGAGCCCCGCCGCGTAGCGCTCGATCAGCCCGGGACCCACCCGGCCGCCGGAGCCCGCGATACGGAAGGCGGCGAGCAGGAAGGAACGTGCGTAGCCCTCGAGGCCGTCGGACCAGGGTCCGGAGTGACTGACCCGGCCGGGGAGGCGGTACTGGGCCCAGGTGGGTGAGGCATAGGGGAGCAGTCCGTCCAGGAGGCGGTCGGCGGTCGCCTCCCAGTGGGCCCGGGTCCAGCCGGTGACCGGTGAGGTGGTGGGGTCGGGGGGCGGCAGGTGTGTCGGGGTGGTGAGCGACACGTGCGGCACGGTCATACGGGGGTGGATCCTCCGTCTTCTAGGGCCTGTGTGGAGTTGTGATCTGGATCAGGGAGCGGGGCGTGGTGCGTGCGATCGCAAGGCGCCGGAATGTCCTCGTAGCGGAGCTACTAGGGCATTTCGGCAACGCGGCGAGCGTGCGTGCCACGCCCCGCGAGCCCAGATCACAACTCCACACAGGCCCTAGGCCCCCGGCGGGGGCGGCTGGACGCTGTCGCGCACGACGATGTGGGTGCCGAGCAAGTGGTGGGCGCCCGCCGCGTGTTCGGGGTCGCGCAGGGCGATGCGGACGGCGGCGCGGCCGAGTTCCTCTGCGGGGGTGCGGACGGTGGTGAGTGGAGGGTTGAAGTCCTCCGCGAGCGGGATGTCGTTGTAGCCGACCACCGAGATGTCCTGGGGCACGCGCAGCCCGGCGTCGGCGATGGCCCGCAGGGCTCCGGCGGCGACCATGTCGTCCCCGGCGAAGACCGCGGTGAAGCGCGCGGGGCCGGAGTCCGGGGTGGCGGTTCCCGCGGTGGCGGGGTCCGGAGTGAAGGTGTCGACGGTGGCGGTGTCCAGGGTGGCGGTGTCACCGGGGCCCGGGCCCCCGCCCGCCTTGAGCAGTTCCGTCATCGCGCGGTGGCCCGCGGCCCGGCCCAGGCCGCAGTCGACGACGTGGGCGGCCTCGGGGCCCAGGCCGTGTTCGGCGAGTGCGGCCCGGTATCCGGCGACGCGGGCGTCGAGGGCCGTGTTGCCGGGCAGGCCGCCGAGGAAGACGATCCTGCGGTGGCCGGCCGAGAGCAGATGGCCGGTGATCGCGCGTGCCCCGGCCTCGTTGTCGAACTCGACGACGAGCGCCGGGATGTCGGCATCCGGCGCGGGCCTACCGCACAGGACGAGCCGCGCGCCGGACGAGGCGAGGGCCTGGGCGTAGTGCGCGACGCGCTCGCGGTAGGCGTCGTCCTCGACGACCCCGCCGACCAGGATCACCAGCCCTGCCCCCTCCTCGCGCATCAGCTGGACGAACTCCAGCTCGCGCCCGGGGTCACCGCCCGTGGTGCCGACCAGGCAGAGCCAGCCGCGGGCGGCGGCCTCCGCCTCCACGCCCTCGGCGACCTGGGCGTAGAAGGGGCTGGTGACCTGGCGCAGGACGACGGCGACCATCTTCCGGCCGCCGCCGACCAGGGCGCGGGCGTGCGCATTGGCGACGTAGTCGAGGTCGCGGGCGGCGCGCAGCACCCGGGCCCTGGTGGACGCGGGCACCGGGTGGTTGCCGCTGAGCACGCGCGAGACCGTGGCCATGGACACTCCGGCCCGCTCGGCCACCTCGCGGATCGTGACCCGCCCCTTCGACGTCATGTCGTTCCCCATCCCCATGCCCATCCCCCGTGCCTCTCCTTCGACCGGCTCCGCCGCCTCAGGTGTTGGCGGCGTAGTCCTTCGCGAACTCCTCGGCCATTCTGTCGCCGCCGCGATCGCGCCATTTCCTCGCGGCCGCGTCGAGCTCGGACAGCGGCAGGCGGCCCGCGATGACGCCGGTGACCGTGTCGTCCATCAGCGCCCTGAGCGTGGTGCCCTGGGCGGTGTACGTGCGGGACTGCAACCCGAAGGACGCGTTGCGGATCGCCACCGGGACCACCTTCACCTGCCAGGCGTGCAGGGCGCGTACGGCCTCGGGCATGCCCGGCACGAACAGCACCTGGGGCCCCTCGGCGAGGTACTTCAGCGGCAGGTTGGTGTTGTTCTCGACGTCGCCGAGTTTGGTGGCCTCGGGCGAGCCGTCCTTGCCGCGGGTGAAGTGGGTGCCCTCGACGCCGTAGTGGACGAGTTCCCACTCCTTGCTGCCGAAGGGCGCGGCGAGGTAGTTCAGGACGCGCAGGAGAAGCTCGATGCGCTCCTTCTTCGCCTTCTTCAGGACCGTGTAGCCGAAGGAGCGGCGGCCGGCGACGATCCCGCCGGGTGTCCCGTCCACGCTGTACGGCAGCGCGGCGGCCGGGGTCAACAGGCCCTTGGAGTCGAGGTACTTGGGGAGGTAGCCGCCGAATCCGTCCTGCATGGAGCCGACGGTGCCGTTGAGGAAGAGCGTGCTCAGGTCCGGCTGGGAGAGGGAGGTGGCGTCGGGGTGGTAGGAGCCGTTCTTGCGGAGCTGCGCCTGGTAGGCGATGGCCGCCTTGTAGCGTTCGTCGCCGTAGTTCGCGTGGAAGGTGCCGTCCTTGTCCACGGCCCAGCCCTGCGGCGCGTTGTGCGCGGCGGAGTGCACCGCGTTGCCGAACAGCGAGCCGGTCGCGGCCCCGAGCGCGTACTTCTTTCCGCTGGTGCCCTTCTTGGCGACGGCGGCGAAGTCCTGGGAGGTCCAGCCCTCCTTCATCCCCGCGTCGGTGAAGAAGGCCTGGTTGAGCCAGAGGGTGGAGCCCGGCAGCGGGCGTTCCAGGGGGATGCCGTAGATCCGGCCGCCGACGCGGCCCATGTCGCGCCAGGCGTGGGTGGGGATGTTGGCGAGGTTGGGGTAGTCCGCGATCGCCGCGCCGGAGAGGTACGGGGTGAGGTCCTCGGCCCTGCGCTGTACGAACTGGGCCTCGCGGGGCAGGACGAAGCCGGAGAAGACGTTGATGATGTCGGGCAGTTCGCCCGGGTCACCGGCCATCACCGTGGCCATCTTCTTCTGATAGTCGGTCTGCGAGATGATCGTGTATTCGATCTTCACGCCGAGCGCCTTCTCGACCGCCGCCCAGAACTGGTTCGCGGAGGCCGGCTTGGGCGGCGTACCGAAGGTCACGGACATGACCTTGACGGTGGAGCCGTCGCCCGGTGTGCCCGAGACCGCCGTGACCAGGTCGGCGGGGTAGGCCGTGTATCCGGCCTGGACCCCGGCGTCGGTGGGAGCGAGGTCGGGCTTCGGGCCGGCGAACGCCTTGTACGCGGGCCAAGGGGCCAGCTTTTTGCCCGCGTTGGAGACGTCGCCGTCGCCCGAGCCGGTCGAGCAGGCGGCCAGTGTGCCGGGTGCGGCGAGCGCGGCGCCGCCGACGGCCATCGAGCGCAGCAGGGTGCGCCGGGACAGGGAGGGCATGGGAAACCGACCTTTCCTGGTGGACGGAGTCAGCTCTTGATGGCGCCGGTGAGCACGCCCTTGGTGAAGTACTTCTGGAGGAAGGGATAGACGAGCAGGATCGGTACGGTGGCGATCACCAGGACCGCCATCTGCACGGTCTGCGGCGCGTTGACCGTGCCCTCGCCGACCGTCGTGTCGGTGAGCCCGGAGCCGGCCACCACGTAGGTGCGCAGCACCTGTTGGAGCGGCCAGTGGTCGCTCTCCAGATACAGGGAGGCGTAGAACCAGGAGTTCCAGTACGCCACCGCGTAGAACAGTCCGACGACGGCGAGGGCCGCCTTCGACAGGGGCAGTACGACCGACCACAGCACCCGCCAGTCCCCCGCCCCGTCCAGCCGTGCGGCCTCGTACAACTCCTCCGGGATCGCCTGGAAGAAGCCGCGCAGGACGACGAGGTTGAACACGTTCACGAGCACGGGAAGGATCAGCGCGCTGTACGTGTCGAGCATGCCCAGCTCCTTGACCAGCAGGAAGCCGGGGATCATGCCCGGGGGGAAGAGGAAGGTGAACAGGATCAGGAGCAGGACCGGTTTGCCGCCGAAGACGCCGGGTCGCGACAGCGCGTAGGCGAGGGTGACGGTGCAGACGAGGCTGAGCAGGGTGCCGACGAGGGTGACGCCCGCGCTGACGCCGAGGGCATGGGTGACGATGCCGCCGTCGAGGATGTCGCGGTAGGCCTTGAGGGTGGGGTGCTGGGGCCAGAGCACCCAGCCGCCGTTCGCGACGACCTCCCGCTGGGAGGCGAGCGAGGTGGAGAGGATGACGAGGAACGGCACGCACACCAGCAGGACGACGGTGACGAGGGCGACGGCCTTGGCGGCCTGGGTCGCGGGCTTCGGCTTCTCCATCCAGCCGGGCCGGGCATGGGTGCTCACCGGTAGACCCCCTGTTCGCCGAGGCGGTGGGCGACCTTGTTGGCCGCGTAGACGAGCAGGGCGCCGACGACCCCCTTGAACAAGCCCGCGGCGGCGGCGAATCCGTAGTCGCCGCCGACGATGCCCTGGTAGTAGACGAAGGTGTCGATGATCTCGGCGGCTTGCGGGCCGACGGCATCCCGCTGGAGCAGCATCTGTTCGAAGCCGACCGAGAGGATGTCGCCGAGCCGCATGATGAGCAACAGCACGATCACCGCGCGGATGGCGGGCAGGGTGACGTGCCAGAAACGGCGCCAGGGGCCCGCGCCGTCGATGGCCGCGGCCTCGTACTGCTGCTCGTCGACCTGGGAGAGCGCGGCGAGGAAGATGATCGTGCCCCAGCCGGCGTCCTTCCAGATGACCTGGGCGACGACGAGCGGTTTGAAGGCGTCGGCGTTGCCGATGATGTCCACGGTGTGCAGGCCGGCGTCGCCGAGATAGCTGTTCACCATGCCCGTGTCGCCCAGGACCTGCTGGAACAGGGCGACGACGATCACCCACGAGATGAAGTGCGGCAGGTAGGCCACCGACTGCACGAAGCGGCGGATGCTGCTGCGGGTGAGGCTGTGCAGCAGCAGGGCGAGGGCGAGCGGGACGGGGAAGTAGAAGATGATCTGCAGGACCGCGATCCAGAGGGTGTTGAGGACCGCGTCCCAGAACTCGCCGTCCTCGAACATGCGCCGGAAGTTGTCGAGACCCACCCACCGACTGCCCCAGATGCCGTCGAACGGGACGTAGTCCTTGAACGCGATGACGTTGCCGAGCAGGGCGCCGTAGTGGAAGACCAGGAAGTAGGCGAGCCCGGGGAGCATCAGCAGGAACAGCGCCCTGCCGCCACGTCTATGAAAGCGTTTCAAGCCGCGACGGGCCTCGATCGGAGGGCGGCGCGAAGGGTCCACCACCTCTGTACCTGCGTGGTCCCGCAACACTGCGGCCACGGAGCCTCCTCACCTGAGACTGTCGGGTGAGGGGAAATTAAAACGTTTCCAATGCGGGGTCAACACTTCTGACACAACTACGAGTTGAGGACACCCAGCCGGGGCGGGCGCCGGGGCGGACGCCGGACAAACAGATGTCGGGGGCCGGCCGGCGGCCCCACTCCGCCTGACCGACCCCCGATGCGAGATCGCGTCGTACTCCGTGCTTCGGGGCGCGCACTCCCCACCTACTGACCCCGCTCGACGCTCACGAAGGCCGCGCGATCCCGGTCTCTCAGAACGTGAAGAAGCTCGTCCCGTAGGAGTTCTTCACGCACTCGTTGGCGAAGGTCCGTTCGTACGCGACGCGCTTGCCGCGCCAGACACCCTGGACGGTGACGACCACCGGATCGAACTGCCGCGTACACAGTGCGCCGTCTCTTAGGGTCAGGGCGTCGAAGTCGCCGTTCACCGCCCGGAGTTCGGCACAGGCGTCATAGGCGGCGGGGTGGGTGCCCGAGGGGGTCGGGGCGCAGTTCAGCGTGACCGCGCGCTCCGGGGTGACGGTGGCGGCGGTCTCTCCGTGGCCCATGGTGAGCACCAAGGCCGAGGGGGCGTAGAGCCCTGAGGGGGCGAGGGCCGGCGTGGCGTGTGCCGGCGTGGCGTGGGCCTGGCTCGTGATCGTCCAGGTCTCGGCCGTCTGGGTCGTGTGGGTCGGGGTGGCGAGGGCGGACCCCCCGAGGGGGCCGCAGACGGCAGCGGCCGTGAGGGTGAGAGTCGCTGCCCAGCGCGCGGTGGTCGGCATTGTGTGCATCCTTCCGCTCGATTGAATGCAGTACCGGCTCGGTTGGGTGCCGGTGCGGCGAGCGCGAGTCTGCCGAGTCCGGACCGGAAACACACATCGACCCCATGCGTTTCAGTAACCTTGAGTATTGAATCAGTGGCGCGAAGTAACGAAATTCGAACGTTCAAGCCCCGGAACTGAGGGGTTGTTGATCGCCAAGGGCACCCTCCTGGCCGGATTCCCCCGGCTCCGCAATAGGCCTGAAACATTCCGGTTCAGCATCCGGCGGACTCCCTTGCTTCTTCCAGGCAACGGAGTAATCGTCATTACATGATTACTTCAGAGCAGCACGAGAAGCTGCGCGGCTGGTTCGCCGGCCGCCTGCCCGACGATCTCTTCGAGAGCCTGGTGGAGGTGACGGTCGACCGGGAGGAGATCACCGTCGTCGGCCGTATCCCCGAACCCGGGCTCGCCGAAGGTGCCTCGGACGCCGAGAAGGAGGCGGCCGCCCAGGCCCGTATCCAGGAATTCCGCGAGCGCACCCGCGACGACCGGGTCGCGGTGGCACGGGAAGCCGAGCACCGGTTCGGCAAGAAGGTCTCCTGGGGTGTGGAGTGCGGGGGCGAGCGCGCCCTGTTCACCCACATCGCCGCACCCGTCATGACCCGGTTGCGCCAGCCCGAGCGCCAGGTCCTCGACACCCTCATCGCCGCCGGGGTCGCCCGCAGCCGCAGCGACGCCCTCGCCTGGTGTGTCCGCCTCGTCCAGCGTCACGCCGACGACTGGCTGACGGAACTGCGCGACTCGCTGGAACACGTGCAGCGGGTCCGGGCCCAGGGTCCGGACGCCACGCCGCGGGACGCCACACCCGACGAGGAGTGACCGACCGCGTCACACTGGCGACAACAGCCGACAAGACGAGGTGGTCGCGGATGAAGTTCGGAGTGTCGACGTTCATCACCGACGAGGGCATCGGCCCCAGGGCCCTGGGTCCCGCTCTGGAGGAGCGCGGGTTCGACACGCTGCTCCTGGCCGAGCACTCGCACATCCCGGTGAACCGGGAGACGCCGTATCCGGGCGGCGGCGAACTGCCCCGCATCTACTACCGCACGCTCGATCCGTTCGTGGCGCTCGCCGCCGCTGCCTCCGTGACCCGGGACCTGCTCCTGGGCACGGGGATCGCTCTGGTGGTCCAGCGCGATCCGATCACCACCGCGAAGGAGATCGCCTCCCTCGACCTGATCTCCGGCGGCCGTGCCGTGTTCGGTGTCGGCGCCGGCTGGAACCGGGAGGAGATGCGCAACCACGGCACGGATCCGGCCTCCCGCGGCCGGCTGATGGACGAACGCATTCGCGCCATGATCGAACTGTGGACGAAGGACGAGGCCGAGTTCCACGGCGACTTCGTCGACTTCGCACCGGTCTACGCCTGGCCCAAGCCGGTCCAGCGGCCGCACCCGCCCATCTGGGTCGGGGGCAACAGCGAGCGCACCTTCGCCCGCGTCGCCGAGTACGGGTCGGCGTGGCTGCCCAGTGGCGTACCGGCCAAGGAACTGGGCACGCGCATCGAACAGATGCGCAAGACCGCCGGTGACCGGCCGGCGGTCGTGGTCTACGCGGGCGGGAGCGACCGGGAGTCCCTCGACACCTACGCGGAACTCGGCGTCGACCGCGTGCTGCTGTATCTGCCGACCCAGCCGGAGGACGAGACACTGCGCACACTCGACGAACTGGCCGAGGCCGTGTCCGCCCACCGCTGACGCTTCCGGCCGCCGGGGATCGTGAGCCCACCGCGTTCCCGCCGCCGGGGAATCGGAGCTCACCGTGCCGGACATGGACGAGCAGGAGGCGCGCCTCCGGTTCGTGGCGGCACGGGTGGCGCGCCTGGCGACGGTGGACTCCGAGGGGCGCCCGCACCTCGTGCCCCTCGTCTTCGCGGCGCGCGGCGGCGAGATCGTCTCCGCGGTCGACCACAAACCGAAGAGGTCGCGGCGGCTGCGGCGGCTGAGCAACATCGCCGCCCACCCCGCCGTATGCCTGCTCGTCGATGCCTACGACGAGGACTGGGAGCGGCTGTGGTGGGTACGGGCGGACGGCGACGCCCGGGTCCTGCCGCCCGGCCCACAGGACGAGTACACGGCGGCGATCGACCTGCTGCGCGAGAAGTACGCGCAGTACCGGCAGCGGCCGCCGGACGGGCCGGTGATCGCCGTCACCGTCCACCGCTGGCACGGCTGGCGCGCCACCCCGGAGCCCGGCCCGGAGCACTGAGCCACCGCCGGGCACCTCCCGCGACAGACACACGCCGGACTGGACGAATGCTCCATCCCGGGCACGGAAGATGGATGTTTTACCTTCTGGCGCAGGTCTCCGGCCCGGCCTTAGCGTCGGCAGACCTACCAAGGACGGCATCCGCCGCCGCACACCCCCGCGGCGACACTGGAGCCGACCTCCCCTCGCGCCACCACGCGCTCCACCGCCCGCTTCCGGGCACAGGCACTTCGCTGGAGCACCCTTGTCCGAGAACTCCCCCGCCACGTCGTCGCGGTCTCTCACCGAGGTGGAGACCTACGGCGTCGAGCGCATCCCCGACGCGGACCGCACCGCGTCGCCGCTCGACCTGTTCAGAGTCGCCTTCGGCGGTGCGAACACCTTCTCCACCTGCGTCCTCGGGGCCTTCCCCATCCTCTTCGGCCTCTCCTTCTGGCAGGGGCTCGCGGCTACCCTCCTCGGAGTCGTCGTCGGGGCCCTGATCCTGTGCCCGATGGCGATGTTCGGCCCGGTCAACGGCACGAACAACGCGGTCGCGTCCTCCGCGCACCTCGGGGTGCACGGCCGGGTCGTCGGCTCGTTCCTGTCCCTGCTCACGGCCGTGGCGTTCTTCTCGATCTCGGTGTGGAGCTCCGGCGACGCCCTGGTCGGCGGCGCGCACCGGCTGTTCGGCCTGGAGCGCAGCAACCTGTCGTACGTGGTCGCGTACGCGCTCTTCGGCTGCCTGGTGCTCGCGGTCTGTGTGTACGGGTTCCGGTTCATGCTGTTCGTCAACAAGATCGCGGTGACCTCGGCGACCGTGCTGTTCCTGCTCGGCGCGATCGCCTTCGCGGATGACTTCGATCCCTCGTACGCCGGTGTCTTCACGGCCTCGGCCGACTCGGCGACGCAGGCGCTGTTCTGGCCCTCCTTCATCGGATCGGCACTGATCGTGCTGTCGAACCCGGTGTCCTTCGGCGCGTTCCTCGGCGACTGGTCGCGCTACATCCCGGCGAACGCGCCGCGCCGCAAGGTCGTCGGTGCCGCGTTCCTGTCCCAGATCGCCACCCTGCTGCCGTTCGTGTTCGGGCTCGCGACCGCGAGCATCATCGCGACCAAGGCGCCGAAGTACGTCGACCCGGCGGCCCCGACTTCGTCGGCGGCCTGCTGGCCATCTCGCCGAGCTGGTTCTTCCTGCCGGTGTGTCTGCTCGCCCTGATCGGCGGCATGTCGACCGGCACGACGTCGCTGTACGGCACCGGGCTCGACTTCTCGTCGGTGTTCCCGCGGCTGTCCCGGGTCCAGGCGACGATCCTGGTCGGAGTCCTGTCGATCGCGTTCATCTTCATCGGCCGCTTCGGATTCGACCTGGTTCAGTCCATCTCGACGTTCGCCACGATGATCATCACCTGCACCACGCCCTGGATGGTCGTGATGATCCTCGGGTTCTACACCCGGCGCGGCTGGTACGACCCGGACGCGCTCCAGGTCTTCAACCGCCGTCAGCGCGGAGGCCGTTACTGGTTCACACACGGCTGGAACTGGCGGGGCATGACGGCCTGGTGGGTGGCCGCGGTGGTCGGTGTGCTGTTCACCAACATCCCAGGCCAGTTCGTCGGACCGCTGGGCGACCTCGCGAACGGCATCGACATCAGCCTGCCGCTGTCGCTGGCCGTCGCCGCCGTGCTGTATCTGGCGATGCTGCGACTGTTCCCCGAGCCTCGCGCGGTGTACGGGCCCGAGGGACCGCGGCTGGCCCGCGCCGTCGACGTGCCGGTGCCGCCGATCACCGGTCCGGGTGCGGAGAGCGAGGGCACGCCTGCGGTGCTCGCCGTCGACGGCAGTTGATGCGCCGACGGAGAACTGGCTGACGAGCCGATGGAGATCTGACTCATGGAGAACCGAAGGAGAACTGGCTGATGGAGAGCTGGCTCGACCTGTCCGTGCCCGTGGTCACCGGGATGCCCGTCTATCCGGGTGACCCGGAGGTGGAGGTCTCCAGGGCGTTGCGGGTCGCCGAGCACGGAGTGAACGTCCTTCGGCTGCACATGGGGTCGCAGTCCGGTACGCACGTCGACGCGCCGTACCACGTGGACGAGGCGTGGCCCACGTTGGACGATCTGCCGCTGGAGCGGTTCGCGGGGGCGGCGGTCGTCGCCGACGTCCGTGGTCTGCCGGCGCGGGCGCCGATCACTCCCGGCCTGCTCGCCCCGGCCCTCGGCCTGCTGCGGCCCGGTTCGATCCTGCTGCTGGCCACCGGGTGGTCGCGCTACTGGGGAACCGAGGACTACCTCGCCCATCCCTGGCTCACGCCCGAGGCGGCGGAGGCCGTGGTCGCGGCGGGGGTCCTCACCGTCGGGATCGACGCGCTGAGCGTCGATCCGACCGGTCCTGTGGATCTCCCCTCCCACCGTGTGCTGTGCGGAGCGGGGGGTGTGATCGCCGAGAACCTGACCGGGCTCGGAGGCGTCGCGGACGCGCAGGCCGCGGGGTGTTCAGCGGAGGTGTTCCTGTTCCCCTTGCGCCTCGCCGGGGCCGACGGGGGCCCGGTCCGGGCGACGGCCCGCATCACGCCCGGCGCGCGGTAGTTCCTGTCTGGGGGTGCGGTCGTCGGGTACGGGGCCCTGCCTGGGGGTGTGTTCGTCGGGTGCGGGTCCCTGCCCGGGGGTGCGGTCGTCGGGTGCGGAGGTGGGGGCTGGTCGCGCGGTTCCCCGCGCCCCTCGGGCGGGGCTTCGCCCCGGATACCGGCCCGCCCGGATTCGTTTGGCTGCGGGCCGGTGGGGGCCGTTCGCGCAGTTCCCCGCGCCCCTAAAAGCCTCGCCCCGGCCGCCGTTGAGAGCGCACGTCACTCACCCCATCCGGCACTTGAGGACGAGCCCTTCGGGCGACGCGGGGGGGCAGGGGGCCGCACCCCCGGCGGAGGTTCAGGGGCGCAGCCTCCCGGCGGGGTGCGGCGGCGGAGCCCCGCGGGACGTCCAGCAGCACAGCCCCGCGGGGGCCGGGGGCGCAGCCCCGCCGGAGGGCCTGGGCGGCAGCCCCGGGTGGGGTGCAGGGGCGCAGCCCCGGGAGGGGTGCAGGGGCGCAGCCCCCGGTGGGATGCAGGACCGCAGCACCCGGTGGGGTGTACGGGTGTAGGGCCTTCGGGGTCGGGGTTGAAGGGGCGGAGCCCCTGGGGATGGGGCGGGTAGGGGCGGCGGGGGCGAGGAGGTTACGGCCTGATCGTGCGGGCGATGTCCAGGGTGAGGCGTTGCCAGGGGTCGCGGGGATCACGGGACGTCAGGGCGTGGATGCGCCGCAGGCGGTAGCGCAGGGACTGCGCGTGCAGGTGGAGCACCCGCGCGGCGGCGTTCGCCGAGCCGGCGTCGATGTACGCGGTCAGCGCCTCCATGAGATGCCGCTGCCCCGGGTCGGTGAGCGGCCCGAGAACGAGGCGGGCGACCTGGTCCGGCGCGGCGGCCGGATGCCCGCCGAGCAGGGCGAGGACATGGGCGTCGGCGTCCGTGAGCACACGCCCCGGCCGGTGCGCGTGGGCGGGCGCCGTATCGAGGGCGTCGGCGGCGAGCCGATGCGCCACGGCGACCCGGTCCAGGCTCTCTCCGGTGATCGCACAGCCCCGCCAGGACCGCGCGCCCAGCACCGCCCCCGCCCCGGCGGCAGCGGCACCCGGCAGCAACAGAACGGCACGGGAGCCACGTACCGTTGCGGACGAAGCCACCTCGTCCCCCGGCACGGCCAACGCCTCGAGCAGCCCCGTCGCCGCGTCGAGCGCCATGTCGGGACGCTCCGCGCCCACCGGCTCGGCCACCAACAGACAATAGGGATCCGGGAGTTGGATCCCCAGCCGGGTCGACCGGTCGCTCAGCGCGCCGACCGAGGCGTGCCGCCCGGCGATCAGGTCGTCGAGCAGCAGCCGCAGTGCCCGGTCACGGTCCGCCGCAAGGTCCTCGTCGGTGGCGGCGTACGCCGTGGTCATCTCCTCGGAGAGGGTGTCGAGCGCGGTCAGCAGCATCCGGGTGAGAGCGAAGGCGTCCGGGGCGGCGAGCCGGGGCGCGCGGGCCGCGATCTCGTCGGTGAGGACGGTCGCCGCCACCCGGTAGGCCCGCAGCACCGCCTGCACGGGTCGCCCGTCCGCCGCGCGGGCCGCCGCGATACCTCGCAGGCGCCGCAGGTCCGACGGTTCGAGCGCGCCGTCGGTGACCCACAGGTGGAGGAGCCGCTCCAGGCCCCAGGCCGCGATCGCCCGTACCTCCGGCAGCCGGCTGTCGTCGAGCGCGGCGTACACCGGGACCTGTTCGTGGACCGCCGAGACGATCGCCGCCACGACGCGCGGATCGGCGACCATCTCCTGCCGGACGTGTTCTCTGGCGGCAACGGGCTGACTTGTCACAGGGTGATGATTCCAGCCGCGCGATGTGCGCACCACGGTGGACGTGCCTTGTCACCTTCGCCAGGATCGACGGCGTACAGCGCGGTCTCAGGGACGAGAGGCGGGACGTACGGATGGCTAAGCATTGGGCCGACTTCCAGTACGAGATCTATCTGAACGGAATGACGGGCGCCGTACCGCGGCTGCCCACCGATCTGACCCGGCTGGAGGAGCTCACCGAGCAGCGGCTCGGGCCCGGTCCGGTCGGCTACGTGGCGGGCAGCGCGGGCAACGGGAGCACCGCCCGGGCCAACCGGGCCGCCCTCGACCGGCGCCGGATCGTGCCGCGCATGCTGCGTGACGTACACGAGCGCGATCTGTCCGTAGAGGTGTTGGGTCGCGCCTTGCCCGCGCCGCTGGCGCTCGCGCCCGTGGGCGTGCTGTCGATCATGCATCCGGACGCGGAGTCCGCCGCCGCGCGGGCCGCCGCGGCGCAGGGCGTCCCGTACATCCTGTCGTCGGCCTCCAGCACGCCCATGGAGCAGGTCGCGGAGGCGATGGGCGGGGCGGAGCGCTGGTTCCAGCTGTACTGGGCGAAGGACCGCGAGGTCACCCGGTCCTTCCTGGACCGGGCGAAGGCGGCCGGGTTCACCGCGCTGTTCGTCACCCTCGACACCCCGCTGCTGGCTTGGCGTCCGCGCGACCTCGACCAGGCGTATCTGCCGTTCCTGCACGGTGTGGGCACGGCGAACTACTTCTCCGACCCGGCGTTCCAGGCGGGTCTGGCCAAGCCGGTGCACGAGGACCCGAACGCGGCCGTGATGCACTTCGTCGGCATGTTCGCGGACCCGGGCAAGACCTGGCCCGATCTCGCGTTCCTGCGGGAGAACTGGGACGGGCCGATCGTCCTCAAGGGCATCCTGCACCCGGACGACGCCCGGCGCGCCGCCGACGCCGGGATGGACGGCGTGGTCGTCTCCAACCACGGCGGCCGGCAGGTGGCGGGGTCGGTGGCGGCGGCCGACGCGCTGCCACGGGTGGTGGAGGCGGTCGGCGAACAGCTGACCGTCCTCTTCGACAGCGGCATCCGATCCGGCGACGACGTCTTCAAGGCGCTCGCGCTCGGCGCGCGAGCCGTGCTCGTCGGACGCCCGTACGCCTATGGGCTGGGCCTGGACGGACAGGCGGGCGTCGAACACGTCGTCCGCTGTCTGCTCGCTGAGTTCGACCTCACGCTCGCCCTGTCCGGGCACGCCCGCCCCGCCACCCTCGGCCCCGACGACCTGATCGAGGAATCCGCATGAGCACGACCGACACCCCCCACACGGCCCGCACGACCGACACGACCGACCCGTCGGTCACCGCGGCGGCGAAGAACGTCCTGGCCGTGGTCTCGGCCCACGTCGGCGGTCGCGCCGCCGGCGCCGCGCTCGCCGGCGTCTTCGCCGGCGAGGCCAAGGTCACCGTCGTGGAGACGACAGACGAGGACCCGGCCGCGCTGCGCGAGGCCCATGTCATCATCACGGGTCTCAGCCCGGTGACCGCCGAACACCTCGCCGCCGCACCGGACTTGGAACTGGTCCAGTGCGCGAGCCACGGTTTCGACTACGTCGACCTGGACGCCGCCCGCGCCAAGGGTGTGCCGGTGTGCAACATCGGCTCCAGCGGCGCCGAGAAGCAGAACGTGGCCGAGCAGACCTTCGCCCTCATGCTGGCCCTCGCCAAGCAGCTGGTCCCGGCGCACACCGCGCTCGTCGACGCCGACTGGGCGCTGCCGAGGCTGCAGCGGTCCATCACCGAACTGTCCGGCAAGACCCTCGGCATCGTCGGGCTCGGCCACATCGGCGAGGAGGTCGCCCGGCGCGCGGTCGCGTTCGACATGAGCATCGTGTATGCCGGTCCGCAGTCCGTCGGCGCGGAGGCCGAGGCGCGGCTCGGCGGCGCCCGTCATGTCGAACTCGACGAACTGCTGCGCACGTCGGACTACGTCACGCTGCACGCCCCGCTCACCGAGGAGACCCGGCATGTGCTGAACGCCGAGCGGCTCGCGCTCCTCAAGCCGACCGCGTTCGTGGTCAACACCTCGCGGGGCGCCCTGATCGACCAGGACGCCCTCGCGGACGCGCTCGAGGCGGGTGCCCTGGCCGGGGCGGGCATCGACGTCTTCGACCCCGAACCGCCCACCTCGGCCCTGCGGTTGCTCAAGTCCCCGAACGTGGTGTTGTCGCCGCACGTCGCGGGCGTCACGCGCGAGACGCTCGTACGGATCGCGCTGGCGGCGGTCCAGAACGCCGCCGACTTCGTGGCGGGCAAGCCGCCACGGGACGTGGTGTCCTAGGTCCTGTCGTCACCTTCCCGTCGTCCGCCCGGCGCGTCCCGTTACAGTCCCAACCCCTCTGCCAGGGACGAGAGTTGAGCGGTCAGCGGAAGCGCGGGCCCGGCGCTCGTGCGGTCGCCGACCGTCACGGAACGGGGCTCGGCGGAGGACTCCGAAGGAGTCGCCGACGGGTCGGCCCCGCCGTCCGTCGGCGACTCGCTGGGCGACGCGCTCGGCTCATCGGCCGTGCTCCGCGGGGACGGCGGTTTGCTGACCGGCCGGGTCGAGGAGCTCGCCGTCCCCGCGATCGACAGCGATCCGGGGTCGGCCGAGGCGGAGTCGGTCCGCCACCGCTGCGCGTCGGAGCCGTCCCGGTCCTTGACCACGATGTCGGCGTTCGGATCGGTGGAACTGGGCGTGACCGCGAGTCCCTCGCGCGAGCGGGACAGCAACTCGCCCCGCACGGTGAGGTCGTAGCGCACGTCACCGCCCCGCGCGGCGCTGTTCGCGACGCAGCGGTCCAGGGCGACGACACCGTCGTCGGCGTGCGAGTCCAGGCACAGCGCGGGGTCGGCGACGCTGCGCAACAGGCCGTCGCTCTCGTACGACCACTGCTGGGTCCAGGCGGACGAGCAGACCGCCAGCTCGGCCTCGGCACCGACCTCGGCCTTTCCGCCCCGGATGTCGAGGCAGAGATCGGCGGCGAGGTTGCGCAGCCGGGTCTGCTCGGTGCTGGTGGGCAGTCCGGCCGAGGTCGGGGGCGAGGAGTCGGCGGAGGGGTCCGGGTCGACCGGGCTGGGCGAGACGGTGTGGCTGCTGCCGACACCCGTGGAGGCGGTCGGGTCGGCGCCACCGTCGCCGTGGGACCACAGGCTGATGGTGAGCACGGTCACGAGCAGTACCGCCGAGGCCGTGCCCGCCCCTGTGAGCAAGACCTTCGAGTGCTTCTGGGCGATCTGGGCCAGCCGTCCGGGCGCGGGGATCTGCGCCAGCAGACGATGCCGGCCGGCACTTCCAGGACGCCCGCCGGTACCCACGCGCCCGCCGGTACCCGCGCCTCCGCCGGCGCCCGCCCGTCCGACGCCGAACGCGGCCCCCTCCTCGGGGCGCATCGCTTCCCGCACACGCCCCGGGCGTGCGTCGAGGTAGCGTCGCGCGCCCCAGCCGAGCACCGCTTCGGCGAGGAGAATCCCCAAGCCACCCTCGAAATAACCGAGTTGCTCGGCCGCGTGCCGACAGTGGCGGCACTCCCCCAGATGCTGTCGGACATCCGGCAGCAAGGCGCCCCCACGACGAATCGGGACGTCGAGCAGCCGGTTGTAGAAGCCGCATTCCTTGCTCGGCGCGAGTTCCCGGTGGGCGCGCACACATCCCTGGCGGAATTGCTCACGGGCCTGCTCCAGAGCGGCCGACGCGGTGTCGACGTCCAGGCCCGACAGACCGGCCGGTACGGAAATGTCCTCGGCCTCGACCTCGGTGTGCCACAGCAGGCACTGGGCGAGGGGCGGCAAGGCATGGAAAGAACGCTCGGCGAGCTTACGATTTTCGGTGGTCATGGACTGCGCCGCCCGCATACCCCGCCCCCCGGCGGGTTTCCTCAAATCCGGCAGAACGCCGGATATCCGGTCCTCGCCGGACCACTCGTTGACGGTGTCCCGCACGGTCACGAGGAGCCGGGGCCGCAGGGCCGCTCCGGACTCACCGCGTATCAGGCAGTCGAGGGCGTAGTGGAAGGACGTCGCGGCGACCATCGAGGCGACGTTCGAGGAAGAGGCGAGGCAGATGGCCGCGTAGTCGTACGTCGGCTGCCAGTGCCGCGCCATCAGCAGGGCGACGGACTGCGTGGCCTCGTCCTCCGTCCGGCCTCTCAGCCGCGCGGCGAGACTTTCGTCGGACTCCCCGGGAGCACCGCCGGGAGGATAGGACGGGCGAGGGGGGTGGGGGGTGGGCACAGAGCGGGTTCCTTCCACGGTGCAAGGTGGTGCACAGAAATTCCTTGGTCGCCGAAAAGGGAGCCCCTGCCTGGTGCACACCTTTTGACGGAGCGCCGGGAAAATGGCCGCCGGCCCGGAATACTGAACACCGATTTCATACCCGGCCATTGACCCGCGCGGTAAGTTCACCCTCGCACAACACGCTCACGACCAACAAGGCACTTGGGCAACATCCGCATATTGAAAGATAGTCAGTAACTGCGCCAACTCACTGCGCTCGCACCGGTTTTCGAAATTTCCCGCGCCACGTTCACGCGCCTCACCGCGGCACCACGTTCATACGCCATGGGGTGCTCAAGCGCCCCGTGTGAACCGCGCGCTCACTCCGGAGCCCGTCGCACGCTCCCGGCGCGCGGACCTCCGTAGTCCACTGGAACCCGGCCCTTCTCGGAGGCCCCGCGCAGGACGGCGGCTCTCCCGCGCGAAACCGGCCGCCGGCCCCGATCCTCCCGCCCTCGGCCGGCGGCCTCGGGGGCGACAGGCGGCCGCGCGGCAGGTGTCAGATCTGCCAGGAGCGCAGCCGGTCGGCCGCGCCGTAGACGTCGGCCTTGCCGGAGATCAGATCCCGGGCGAGATCGACGAGCGCCCCGTAGGGCGGGTCGATCCCGACACCGCTGACGAACATGTACGCCACCGCCGCCGAACAGGCAAAACGCGCGTTGGCCGCCGGAAGCGGCTTCAGCAGGGCCAGGGTGTGCAGAAGAGCGGCGGCGCGCCAGGCCGGGTCGGAGTCGACTCCGAGGCGGGGCGGGTCCACGCGGTGCCGGGCCACCGCGGCGACCAGGGCCGAGAAGTCGTTGACCGTGGGCTGGTCGGGCAGCACCTCTTCGTGGCGCTGTAGCAGCCACGGCACGTCGATATGAATGACGGGAGCCATCGCTCAGGCCGCCCGTCCCTCACCCCTGCCAGGAGGTTCGTCTTCGGGGAAGGCGGCCGCGAACTCGTCGGCGTGCGCCGTGAAGAAGCGGCGGAACACCTCCGCGCCCTCCTTCAGCGCCCGGTGCCGCACAATGTCGGCCGCGGCCGCCTCGCGCACCAGGGCCTTCATCGACGTACCGCGCTCCTTGGCGATCTGCCGGAGGTCCTCGAGTTCACGGTCACTGAACTCCACATTCAACGCTGGCATGCCACCACGGTACCGCGAGGGTACTTACTCGTAAATATCACCTGCTCAAGGGGTATGCGCGGCGGTACCGCGAGCCGATTCGGCGAGGCCACGTACGGGCGCTCGGCGGCGGCCCCGCTCCGGAGGGCCGGATGGAGCGGAACCCCGCCTGGGCGCTTCCGCGCTCTCAGGCCCCCCACAGGCCGCGCCTGCGGTAGCCCGCCTCCCAGAACAGCTTGTTGAGGACGCGTACGGGCGGCGGGAGCGCGCCGAGGAACCGGGCGCGGTCGGCGGGCGGCGCTCCGTCGACGATCCACGGTACGAAGAGCGCGGCCCCGCGCACGCCCTGCGTCTTACGGATACGGCCGGTGAACGCGCCCCAGTCCGCGAGCGTCAGCACCTCCCGGATGAGCGGCAGAGCACTCTCCTCCTCGTGGGCGAGGTGGTCGTCGAGGGCCAATGCCAACGTGCGGACCAGGGCGGGGAGTTCGGCCGACCGGTCCTTCAGGGCCGCGTCGACGGCGGTGAGCCGCGGGTCGAGGAGGGCGTGCTCCGCCTCCATCTCGGCGAGGAGGGCGACGTCCCGGGGACGGCCCGCGACCTTGCGCTCCACGCGCGGCCACAGATCGCTGTCCTCGGCGGTGTGGTGGATGTGCAGCTGATGCCTGAAGTTGTCCCAGCCCGCGCGGACCTCGGGGGTGAAGGCGGTGCCGTGGGCCGCCGCGTCGCCGAGGCGTTCCAGGTCGCGGCGGAAGGCGTCGTGGGCTGCGTACATGACGGTGAGGTCGACAGTGCCGGCCGCGGCTTCGGTGGTCATGAGGTCGCTTCCTCCAGTTCGGGTGCGTAGACGGGCAGGGCGTGCGGGTTGGCCGACGGGCCGCGGTGACCGCGTACGGCGAGGCAGGTGAGCGCGCCGGTCAGCAGGACGGCGGCCGAGACCAGGACGGCGGGATCCATGGCGTGCACGAAGCCGTGGCCGAAGACCTGGGCGCCCAGCGCGCGCATGCGCTCCGCGATGTCGTGCGGTACGCCCTCCGGCAGCCGTGCCGCCTGGCGCGCGTTCACATCGGTCCCCGCCTGGGAGAAGCCGCCGACGAAGCCGTCGCGGTAGGCGGCGGGCAGTTGTCCGGCGCGCTGTCGGGCCTGGTCGGTGAGCGAGGAGGCGAGCTGGGCCTGGAGCACGGCGCCGACGACGGCGCCCGCGAGCACCGAACCGACCTGCCGCAGCGCGTTGTTGACGCCGGATGCCGCTCCGGAGAGCTTCGCCGGTACGTTGCGCATGACCTCCGTGGCCATCGGTGCGAAGGTGCAGCCCGCGCCCAGACCCGCGAGGAAGAGGGGGAAGGCGACCGCGGTCCAGCTCGACCCGACGTCGGCCGCGGCCACGATCCACACCAGGGCCGCCGTCCACGCGAGCAGCCCGGTCATCAGGATGAACTTGCCGCCGATCTTGTCCGCGAGGACTCCGGCGGGCCCGGCCATCACGAACGAGCCGAGCGCGAGAGGCAGCAGTACGAGCCCGGACTTGAGCGCGCTGAAGCCCAGGACGGACTGCAGATAGATCGTCAGCGGCAGGAACATCCCGACGATGCCGAAGGACACGGTGACGCCCACGAAGTTGATGAGGGTGAAGTTGCGGTCCTTGAAGAGTGAGAAGGGGACGAGCGGGTCGTGGCCCTGCTGGCCGCGCTCATGGCCGAGGAAGGCGGCGAAGAGGAGTGCCGCCGCGCCGAACAGCGACCAGATCCAGGTGTTCCAGTCGTAGCGCTGCCCCTCCGTCAGGCCGAAGGCCAGGCAGAACAGGGTTCCCGAGGCGAGCAGCACGCCCAGGGTGTCGAAGCGGTGGCGTACGGTGCGCCGTGAACCGGGGATGACCGCCGCGGCCAGGCCCAGCACCACGACCCCGAGCGGCAGGTTCACGAAGAAGATCCACCGCCAGTCGAGGTGGGTGATCAGCGCGCCGCCGATGATCGGGCCGAGGGCGCCGGAGACGCCCGCGACCACGCCCCAGATGCCCATCGCGGCACCCCGCCGGTCGGCCGGGAACACCTCCGCGATGATCGACAGGGTCTGCGGCATGAGCAGCGCCGCGCCCAGGCCCTGGACCGCGCGGAACGCGATCAGCTGCGCCGGATTCTGCGCGAGGCCGCAGGCAAGGCTGGCGAGGGTGAAGACGGCGACGCCCGCGAGGAACAGGTTGCGTTTGCCGCGCAGGTCGCCCAGGCGGCCCGCGGTGATCATCAGGACGGCCAGGGCGAGGGTGTAGGCGTTGACGACCCACAGGATCTCGTCGAGGGAGGCGTCGAGGTCCTGGCCCATGTCGGGGATCGCGATGTTCACGATCGTCAGGTCGAGCAGGGTCATGAAGAAGCCCAGGGAGAGCGTGACAAGGATCGCCCATGGGTTGCCGTGCCACTTGTCGTGCCACTTCTTGAACACGGTGTCTTTCTCCTTGTGTCGAGGCATCGGACTCGCGTTCAAGAGGGCGTGGGCTCCGACCGGTGTGACGCCCGGCAGGCCCCGTGAGACGTACGTCACATTTCACCCTCCGGACGTCACATTCGGGCCCGCTTCTCCCCTCGCAGTAGTGAGCGCACCAAGGGAGGCAAGGCATGTCCGAAAGCCCCGCGGCCGGGACGGCCGACGGCGCGACGCAGGTGTTCGTCGACCACCGCGAACTGCTCTTCGCGATCGTCTACAACATCCTCGGCAGCGTCGCCGACACCGACGACGTCCTCCAGGAGACCTGGCTGTCCTGGACGGGCCGCGCCCACCGCACCCCGCTGGAGGGCATCACCAACCCGCGCGCCTATCTCGTACGCATCGCCGTGAACCACGCGCTCGCGCGGCGCGCCGCGATCAGCCGCCGCCGCGAGACGTATGTGGGCCCCTGGCTGCCGGAGCCGCTGCTCGACGAGCCCGCCCCCGAGGACTCGGCCGACGACCGGGCCCTGCGCTCGGAGTCGGTGTCGCTGGCGATGCTCGTGGTCCTCGAGTCCCTCACCCCGCTGGAGCGCGCGGTCTTCGTCCTCAACGAGGTGTTCGGCTACGCGCACACCGAGATCGCGGAGGTCATCGACCGCAGCCCCGCGGCGGTACGCCAGCTCGCGCACCGCGCGCGGGAACACGTGCACGCCCGTCGGCCGCGCTACCAGGCCCATCCGCGCGTCCGCCGGCAGGCGACCGAGCGCTTCGTCGAGGCCGCGCTCGGCGGGGACATCGCGGCGCTGATGGAGATCCTGGCACCGGACGTCACGGTGTGGACGGACGGCGGCGGGAAGGCCTCGGGCGGGCTGCGTCCGGTGCACGGCCGGGACAAGGCGGCGCGGCTGTTCGCCGGTTACGCGACCCGGCGCAGCACCGGCTTCGACCTGCGCTACCGGCGCGTCAACGGCGACGACTCCGCCGTGCTCTTCGAGGGCGAGTCGCCGTACGCGGTCATGGTCATGGACCTCACCGCGGACGGCGAGCAGGTGTCGGGCGTCTACATCGTCACCAATCCCGAGAAGCTCGCACATGTGCGGCGCGACGACGAGAACCAGGAGACCGGTGACGACGAGATCGGCGTCGAGGAGGGGGAGCACGCATGACCGCCACGGACCACCGGCCCGCGAGGGCGTCCTCCGGCGAACGCGTCGCCGACTGGTTCGACGGCCGGCTCGGTGTGTACGCCCTCGGCAGGCGCTATCTGCGCAAGGTCTTCCCGGACCACTGGTCCTTCCTCCTCGGCGAGATCTGCCTGTACAGCTTCGTCGTGCTGATCCTCACCGGGGTGTACCTGACCCTGTTCTTCCACCCCTCCATGAACGAGGTGACGTACCACGGCGCTTACGTCCCCCTGAACGGCATCCGGATGTCGGAGGCGTACGCCTCGACGCTCCACATCAGCTTCGACGTGCGCGGCGGACTGCTGGTCCGGCAGCTGCACCACTGGGCCGCGCTGGTCTTCCTCGCCGCGATGCTGACGCACATGATGCGGCACTTCTTCACGGGCTCGTTCCGCAAGCCCCGCGAGGTGAACTGGGTTTTCGGCTGGACGCTGCTGCTCCTCGGTCTGTTCGAGGGCCTCTTCGGCTACTCGCTGCCGGACGACCTGCTGTCCGGGACGGGGCTCAGGTTCGTGGACGGGGCGATCCTGTCGGTACCGGTGGTCGGCACGTATCTGTCGTTCTTCCTGTTCGGCGGGGAGTTCCCCGGCCACGACATCGTGGCCCGGTTCTACTCCCTGCACATCCTGCTGATTCCGGGGATCATGGCGGCACTTGTCGTCGCCCATCTGATCCTCGTCGTGTACCACAAGCACACCCAGTTCGCGGGCCCGGGGAAGACCGAACGCAACGTCGTGGGCACCCCGTTCCTGCCGGTCTACCTGGCGAAGGCGGGCGGCTTCTTCTTCCTGGTGTTCGGTGTCCTCGCGCTGATCTCGGCGGTGGCGACCATCAACCCGGTCTGGTCGTACGGTCCTTACCGTGCCGACCAGGTGTCGACGGGCGCCCAGCCGGACTGGTACCTGGGCTTCGCCGAGGGCCTGGTGCGCGTCATGCCGGGCTGGGAGATCAGCGTGGCGGGGCACACGCTGGTGCTCGGTGTGCTGATACCCATCGTCGTCTTCCCGCTGCTTCTGGTCGCCATCGGCGTGTACCCGTTCATCGAGTCGTGGGTCACGGGAGACCGGCGTGAGCACCATCTCCTCGACCGCCCGCGCAACCGGCCGGTGCGTACGTCGATCGGAGCGGCCTGGATCAGCCTCTATCTGGTCCTGCTCGCGGGTGGCGGCAACGACGTCGTGGCGACGCGCTTCCATCTGTCGATCAACACCGTCACCTGGGCGGTGCGGATCTCCCTGTTCGTCGTCCCGGTCGTCGTCTTCGTGGTCACCCGCCGCGTCTGCCTGGGGTTGCAGCTGCGGGACCGGGAACTGGTGGCGCACGGCCGTGCGACCGGCGTCGTCAAACGCCTGCCGCACGGCGAGTACGTCGAGGTGCACCGCCCGCTCGGCCCGGCCGAACTCCACACGCTGACCGAGCACGAGCACCGGGACCGGTCAGACCACCGGGATCTCCAGACGGCTGACCCGCAGCCCGCCCTCGACGGCGCCCGGGTGCCCGCTCGCCATGAGGAGCCGCAGCCGTGAGCCGCGCACCCGGTCGAAGGTGATCACGGTCGGCGCGTCGGACGCGGTGGCCCAGTCGACGGCCGTTCCCTCCACCGGCACATACCGCCTGCCGTCCCACACCGCGACCTCGACCGACGCGGGCCGTGTGTGCGTCGCGTCGACGGTGAAGGAGACCTCGACGCGGTCGACCGCGCGGGGACGGGCCCAGGCGACCGAGACCCAGTCCTCGGGGCGGGCCCCGCTGAAGGCGGGCAGCAGAGCCGTAGCCGACTTGTAGAAGGCGTTGGACCACCCCGTCGCCGCGTCGCCGTCGAGCATGGCGGCGGGCAAGGTGTCCGGACGGCCGGAGTAACTGGCGTCCGCGAACGGCTCGTTCGGGGCGCCGGGACCCGGGTCCGGCCGGAAGACCGCGGGCGAGGTGGTCGCCTTCGCGCGTGCCGGGGTGGTGCGTACGGTGAGGGTGGCGCCGCGTACTCCCTCGGAGCGTGCCGTCACCCTGAGCGAGCCCGGCCGCGTGCCGGATCGTACGATCGCGAGTGCCTTGCCGTGGAAGGCCGTTCGGGTGCTCGCCTGATAGCGCTCGGCGCTCTCCTCCCGGCCGTTGTCGAGCCCGGCGAGCGAGCCGCCGCCGATGTCGAAGGCGATCAGATGCTCCGCGTCGGGCACGACCGCACCACGGGCGTCGACGACCTCGGCCGTCACGAAGAGCAGGGACCGGCCGTCGGCGGCGAGCGATGTGCGGTCCGGCGTGAGGCGTATCGCGTGCGGCGCCCCGGCGGTGCGCAGGACGTCCGTGGCGACCGTACGGCCGTCGCGGCGGGCCACCGCCTTCAACTCACCCGGCGCGTAGGGCACTTTCCAGGTGAGGTGGAGCTTGCCCGCGCTGCCGTTCGGGCTGGTGTAACTGCCCGGGTAGGGGCCCGAGGTGATGGTCTTGTCGTCGCCGGTCGCCTCGGTGGTCTCCAGATAGGTACGGCCGTCGGTGGTCGTCTTGGTGTCGAACCTCCGTGTGCCGAGGGACTTCCCGTTGAGGAAGAGCTCCACGGTGTCGACGTTCGCGTACGCCCAGACCTCGACGGTGTCGCCGGCCTCGTGGTTCCACGTCATGGGCACCAGATGGACCATGGGCTCGCTCACCCACTGGCTCCTGAACAGGTGGTACATGTCCTTGGGGAAGCCCGCGGTGTCGACCGCGCCGAAGAAGGACGCCTTCACCGGGAACACGTCGTACGGCGTGGGTTCCCCGATGTAGTCGATGCCCGACCACAGGAACTCCCCCGCGAACCACTTGCGGTCCCGGTCCTTCTTGTGCCCGTACTCGCCGCTCATCGTCCAGGACGCGAGGTTGTTGTCGTACGAGGAGACCGCGCGCCGTCCCGGGGTGTGGTTCTCGCCGGTGTTGAGGTGCTCCGGCTCCTGATAGGCGGAGCGGGTCGAGGTCTCGGACGACGACTCCGACTCGAAGAGGAAGAGGTGCGGATAGGCGGCGTGCAGGGCGTCCACCGACTGGGCGGTGTTGTAGTTCAGACCGAGCCCGTCCAGCTTGGCGAGCATGAGGTCGGCAGCGGAGCCCTTCGTGGGCACGCGGTGGTATTTGTTCGAGCCGATGACCAGCGGCCTGGTGTCGTCCGCCGCCTTGATCGCGGCGATGATCCGGTCCGCCATCGCGAGGCCCGGGGTGGAGGTGGAGTCGGGGATCTCGTTGCCGATGGACCACAGGACCACGGCGGGCGAGTTGCGGGCCGCGAGGACCATCTCGGTGGCATCCCGCTCGCACCACTCGTCGAAGAACCGGCCGTAGTCGTATCTCGTCTTGCCGGTCCGCCAGCAGTCGAACGCCTCCACCATCATCACGATGCCCAGTTCCTCGCAGACCTGGATCATCTGCGGCGAGGGCGGGTTGTGCGAGGTGCGGAAGGCGTTGACGCCCATCGACTTCATGATCGTCATCTGCCGGCGTACGGCGTCGACGCTGATCGCGGCGCCCAGCGCGCCCTGGTCGTGGTGCAGGTCGACGCCCTTGATCTTGGCGTGGACGCCGTTGAGGTGGAAGCCCTCGTCCGGGTCGAAGCGGAAGGTGCGGATGCCGAAGGGAGTGCGGCAGGTGTCGACCCTCGCGTCACCGACCCGCAGTTCGGTCTCCAGGGTGTAGCGGTGGCCCGGAGTCGCGAAGTCCCACAACCGGGGCCTGGCGACGGTGAGTTCATGGGTCTCGTCGGCGTGGTCGGCGACCGCGACCATGCTCGACGTACGGGCCGCCGTACGGCCGTCGGGGTCGACGATCCGCGAGATCACCTGGACCTCGGCGGCGGCACCGGACTCGTTGACGACGGTCGTCCGCACCCGTACGACCGCCCGCTCCGCCGTGATGTCCGGCGTGGTGACATACGTGCCCCAGCGCTGGACGTGCACCGGTTCGGTGACCGTGAGCCGGGCCTCGCGATAGATGCCACTGCCCGAGTACCAGCGGCTGCTGGGCAGTTGGTTCTGCACCTTCACCGCGATGACGTTCTCGGTGGTGCCGTCCGTGTGCAGCAGACCGGTGAGGTCGAAGGCGAACCCCGTGTACCCGTAGGGGTGGTGGCCGACCTCCTCGCCGTTGCAGTACACGTGCGAGTCCATGTAGACGCCGTCGAACTCCACGGAGATCCGCCGGCCGGCGAGGGCGGGCGGCAGCGTGAAGGTGGTGCGATACCAGCCGAGGCCGCCCGGGAAGAAGCCGGTGCCACTGGTGGTGCCGTGTTCCGTGGTGGGGGTCTGTTCGATGCTCCAGTCGTGCGGAACGGACACTTCGCGCCAGGCCGAGTCGTCGTAGCCGGGCTGCGCGGCGCCCTCGTACGCGCCGGTGGGGTCGGTGATCCCACCCGGGTTGACCAGCGCGAAGCGCCAGCCGTCGCGCAGCTCGACCGAGCGGCGGCCCGCGGCGCGCCCCGGCGAGTCCGCCCAGGCGTCGGCGGCGCCCAGGAGCGATCCGGCCGCGGGTGCGGCGGTTCCTGCGATCAATACCGATCTTCGAGTGACCGACATGGCGGCTCTCCCTACTCAAGGGCCCATAAGTCATCACAACTGATCGTGAACAAACAGATTCTGACGGGGTGACACACAGCCCCGTCAAGGGTGCGGCACCCACTTCCGCCCCTCGCATCACATCGGCCGGAATCCGTCGTACCGATGTCCCCCTGGGGCCGCCCGTGTGCCGGGTGCGGAACGCGCGTACGCACTAGGCTGGAACCCGAGTGACGCGCCTGTTCACTGTGAGTGTCCGCAATGGAGTGGCGACGATGAGCCCGGTCCACCCACTCGACGAGGCTGCCACGGCACGGGCGGTCATCGACGGGAACGGCACCCTCCTCCGATGGAGCGAAGGGGCCCGCCGTCTACTGGGCCATGCCCCGGAGGAGGTCGAGGGGCGGCCCGCCGCCGATCTGCTGGCCACGGACACACCCGTACCGGCCGTACCGACCGGTAACCGCTGGAACGGCAGCCTCGATCTGCGCCACCGCGACGGACACACCGTCTCCGTGTGGCTGCTCGCCCACCGCAGGCAGCCGCGGGACGGCGGCCCGGCCACCTGGCTGGTGGTCACCCCGCTCGAGGCCCGCGGCCCGCGCGCGCCGGACGACCCGCTGACGACGGCGGTGCTGGCGCAGTCCCCGTGCCCGATGGCCGTCTACGACGACCGGCTGCGCCTCTTCGGGGTGAACGACGCGATGGCCGACGTGATCGGCCTCCCCGAGTCCCGCATCCAGGGCCTGAGGTTCTCCGAGATCGGCGGCAAGGAGGAGAGCGAAGCCCTCGAATCACAGCTGCACGAGGTCCTCGTCACCGGAACCGGTCGGGACGTGGAGACGTTCATGCAGACCGGCGGCGAGTACCACGCGCACGCCTGGCTCGCCCGGATCGCCCCGCTCACCGACGCCCAAGGCCAGGTACGTGGAGTGTGCCTGGCCGCGCACGACTTCACCGAGCAGTACAACGCCCGGGAGCGGCTGCAGCTCGTCAACGAGGCCAGCGTGCGCATCGGCACCACCCTCGACGTCACCCGAACGGCCCAGGAGCTCGCCGACGTCTGTGTGCCCGCCCTGGGCGACTTCGTCAGCGTCGACCTGCTGGACCCGCCGGAGCACGGGGGCGAACCCCACCCGGAGCCGCCGACCGTGCCGATCAGGCTGCGCCGCGCCGCCCACCAGTCGGTGAACCCGGGCTGCCCGGAGGCGGTCGTCAAACCCGGCCAGGTCGATGTCTACCCCGTCCACTCACCGCAGGCGGACTCCCTCACGGCCTCCCGGACCATCGTCGCCCCCGACGACACCGCCACGCTGGCGGAGTGGCTCTCCTGGGACGAGGTACGCGGCGCCCGCATCGCCGAGTACGGCCTGCACACCAGCATGTCGGTGCCGATCAAGGCGCGGGGCCAGACCCTCGGGGTCGCCGTCCTCACCCGGTTCCGGCGCCCCGATCCCTTCACCCCCGACGACGTACTGCTGGCCGAGGAGGTGACGGCCAGGGCCGGCGTCTGCATCGACAACGCCCGGCGCTTCTCCCGGGAACGGGAGACCGCCCTCGCCCTCCAGCGCAGTCTGCTCCCCCAGTCACTGCCCCGGACGGCCGCCGTGGAGGCGGCCTCCCGCTATCTGCCCGCCGCACGGGCCGGAGTGGGCGGCGACTGGTTCGACGTGATCCCGCTGTCGGGGATGCGGGTCGCCATGGTCGTCGGCGATGTCGTCGGCCACGGCATCGCGGCCTCCGCCACCATGGGACGGCTGCGCACCGCCGTCCGTACGCTCGCCGACATCGACCTCGCCCCCGACGAACTGCTCACCCACCTCGACGACCTCGTCCTACGGCTCTCCACGGAGGCCGGCGCCGAGGGCACCACCGGCGAGGTCGGCGCGACCTGCCTGTACGCGGTCTACGACCCGGTCTCACGGCGCTGCGCCCTCGCCCGGGCCGGCCATCCGCCGCCGGTCATGCTCCCACCCGGGGGACCGCCCCGGCAGATCGAGCTGCCGGCCGGTCCGCCGCTGGGCCTGGGCGGACTGCCCTTCGAGTCCGTCGAACTCGCCCTCCCCGAGGGCACGGTGCTCGCGCTGTTCACCGACGGCCTGATCGAGAACCGCGAGCGGGACGTCGAGGCCAACCACGAGCTGCTGTGCCATGCCCTGGCGGAGTCCGCGGACTCCCTGGAAGGCGCCTGCCACGACATTCTGCGGACCCTGCTTCCGGTGGGCGGGGCCCAGGACGACGTGGCGCTGCTGCTCGCCCGGACCCACGGGCTCGCGCCCTCCCAGGTGGCGACCTGGGACATTCCCGCCGACCCCGCCCTGGTCGCGCCGATCCGCAAGCAGGTCGTCGACCAGCTCGCCGCCTGGGAGCTGAGCGCCGCGACGTTCACGGCCGAGCTCGTGGTGAGCGAACTGGTCACCAACGCCATCCGCTACGGCGAGCCGCCCATCCGGCTGCGGCTCATCCACGACGCCGAGACCCTGATCTGCGAGGTCTCCGACAGCAGCCACACCGCGCCGCATCTGCGCCGGGCCAAGACCTACGACGAGGGCGGGCGCGGGCTGCTGCTGGTCGCCCAGCTCACCCAGCGCTGGGGCAGCCGCCACACGGCCGACGGCAAGACGATCTGGGCGGAGCTGACGCTCCTCGGGGAGTTCTGACGACATCGACGCAGGTCCGAAGGGTCGGTGAGCGGGGCGAGGCGCGGCGTCTGATCTGATGGTCGGGCACCACGACTTGTGTCCCGGAGGACCGAACCCTGAACACCCCGCTCGCTGAATCCCTGTCCGTCGTCCTGCTCGTCGCCGTCCTAGTCTGCGCGGTGGTCCGCCCCTTCGGCTGGCCGGAGGCGGTCGTCGCGGCCCCGGCCGCCCTGCTGGTGATCGCCACCGGCGCGATCTCCTGGGACCACGCAGGCGCGGAAGCGGGTCACCTCGGGCCGGTGATCGGTTTCCTGGCGGCGGTACTGGTACTCGCCAAGTTCTGCGACGACGAGGGGCTCTTCCACGCCTGCGGCGCATGGATGGCCCGCTGGGCGGCGGGGCGGCCGGGGCGCCTGCTGACCGCGGTCTTCGCGCTCGCCTCGGCGATCACCGCGGTGCTCAGCCTGGACGCCACCATCGTGCTGCTGACCCCGGTGGTGTTCGCCACCGCCGCCCGGATGGGCGCCCGCCCGAAGCCGCACGTGTACGCCTGCACCCATCTGTCGAACACGGCCTCGCTGCTGCTGCCGGTCTCCAACCTCACCAATCTGCTCGCCTTCACCGCGAGCGGTCTCAGCTTCACCCGGTTCGCGGCGCTGATGGTGCTGCCGTGGCTGGTGGCCATCGGGGCCGAGTACGTGGTCTTCCGGCGCTTCTTCGCCGGCGACCTGGCAGCGGCCGTGCCCGAGCCGACGACCGGGGAGCCGCCGGAGCTGCCCCTGTTCGCGCTGGTCACCGTGGGCTGCACCCTGGCGGGGTTCGTCGTCGCCTCCGCGCTGGGCGTGGACCCCGCCTGGTCCGCCGCGGCGGGGGCGCTGGTGCTGGCCGCCCGAGCCCTGCTGCGCGGGCGCGCCACCCCGCTCACCGTACTGAGGGCCGCCTCTCCGGCCTTCCTCGTGTTCGTGCTCGCGCTGGGCATCGTCGTCCGTGCCGTGGTCGACAACGGACTCTCCGACGCCCTCGGGCATCTCCTCCCGCACGGCAGCGGGCTGCCCGCGCTGCTCGGGATCGCGGCGCTCGCCGCCGTACTGGCCAATCTCATCAACAACCTGCCCGCGGTCCTGGTGCTGCTGCCGCTGGCCGCCACCTCCGGCTCCGGCGCGGTGCTGGCCGTACTCCTGGGGGTCAACATCGGCCCCAACCTCACCTACGCCGGTTCCCTGGCGACCTTGTTGTGGCGGCGTATCGTGCAGGAGCACGACCACGGCGTCGATCTGCGGGAGTTCACCCGGCTGGGTCTGATCGCCGTGCCGGCGGCGCTGGTTCCCGCCGTACTGGCACTGTGGTTCTCGCTCCGCTTCATCGGGGGCTGAACCATCGCACAAGTGAGGGCCGGAGGCTGATGCTCATGCGGGTGGTCGTCTGGCTCGTCGAGGGGACCTGGCCGGCCTGCGTGGACGCCGTGCGCACGCACGCGCCGCAGGCGACCGAGGTCGTGCTGCTGCATGTCAGCGAACCCGGGGTGCCCGGACTGGCGCACGGCGCCTTCGCCGGGCTGCTCGGCCGGGGGCACGCCGAGCGCGATCCCGGGAACCGGCTGGAGGCCCTCGGCGCCCGGTCGGCGGCGCGGCTGCTCGACGCGGCGGCCGAGCGCCTCGGCCGCCCCTGCACCCGCCAGGAAAGCACCGGGCGCACGGAGCATGAGGTGGTCGCCGCCGCCGAAGGCGCCGATCTGCTCGTGGTGGCCCGGGACGGCGACCGGGCCCGGCTCGGGCCGCACAGCCTGGGCAGGGCCGGGCGGTTCGTCGTCGACCACGCGCCGTGCCCGGTGCTGCTGATCTGGCCCGAGGCCACGCCTGCCGTCACGACGATCCCGCCGCCTCCCCCGCATGCTCCGGATCCCCCACATCACCCGCGCCCCCCGCACTCCTAGCGATGCCCTTCCGATAGGCGCCCGGTGGAGTCCCGTAGCGCTGCCGGAAGACCCGGCTGAAGTGGAACGCGCTGGTGAATCCGGAGGCCGCGGCCACCCGTTCCACCGGGAGCTCGGTGGCTTCCAGGAGCCGGGCCGCGTGCAGCAGCCGGGCCTCGCGCAGCGCCCGCATCGGGGAGCGGCCGAGTTGCTCGGTGAACAGGTGGGCGAACCGGGACGGTGAGAGCGCGACCGTGCCGGCCAGCGAGCGGACGGTGTGGGGCGCGCCCGGGTCCGCGGCGATCACCGCCTCCGCATGGCGGACCCGGGCGTCGAGATCGGGGCGGCGGCGCTCCGCGCGGGCGGCGGCGAGCAGCACGATCTCCTCCAGGGAGCACAGGGCCAGCTCCCGGGCGGCGGTGCCGTGCGCCACCGCGACCTCGCCCGGGGCGGGTTCCGCGCCCTCGGGCGGCAGGCCGTCCCCCGTCCAGCGGGCGTCGGTGAGCATCCGGCGGAACGCCGCTTCGATACGTTCCCGGGCGGGCGCGGGTCCGACGGCGTACAGGCCGTCGTCGAGGGCGTGGGGCCGCAGCCAGCCGGTCCAGGACGGGCGGGCCTGGCAGTGCGCCCACCAGAACGCCCAGTGTCCGGCGCCGGGTTCGACGGCGTAGTCCTGCGGCACGCCGGGCCCCAGGACCACCAGGTCTCCTGCGCCGGCCGCCGTCCGGGCCGCTCCCTGCCGGAGCCGTCCCCGTCCGCCCGTCGTCCAGGTGAACAGCCAACTGTCGCTGCCCCGGGGCCGGTTGACGCGGTATCCCGGTCCCTGGTCGAAGCGACCGACGGTCACCAGGCCCGGCGGCGGGGACGGGGCAGCAGGCTCGGGCAAGTCCTCAGCACGCACGGGCATCCTCCCGGGGGGCTCGTCGACCTAGCGTGAGGCACCTGGGACTCCGGTAGGAAGGGACGGGCGGATGACAGTCACGGACATGGGTGGGCCGCGGTGGTCGGACTTCGAGGAGAACGGGTTCGTGGTGGTGCGCGGCCTGTTCACCGGCGCCGAGATCGACGAGCTGTGCGCGGAGTTCGCGGCCCTGCACGCCGCCGGGCCGGTCCCGGGGCACTTCGAACCCCGCGCCACCGGGACCGGCGGTCCGGCGGATCCGCTGGATACCCATCCCCGGGTCATGCATCCGCACCGCATCAACGAGCTGTCCCTGCGCCGCCTGCTCGATCCCCGGTTGCGGCGGATCCTGGAGACCCTGCTCGGCGAGGAGGTCCTGGCGGCGCAGAGCATGTTCTACTTCAAGCCCCCCGGGGCCCGGGGGCAGGCGCTGCACCAGGACAACTTCTATCTGCGGGTCGAACCGGGCACCTGCGTGGCCGCCTGGATCGCGTGCGACGCGATCGACCGGGAGAACGGCGGCCTGGAAGTGGTGCCGGGCACGCACCGCATGGACCTGTTCTGCCCGGAGGAGGCGGACGCGGAGCTGTCCTTCGTACGGGAGTACGTCCCGCCGCCGCCCGGTCTGGCCGTCGCGCCCGTCGACATGGCACCGGGTGACGTGCTGTTCTTCAACGGCAGTCTGGTGCACGGCTCCGGACCGAACCGCAGCGCCGACCGCTTCCGCCGTTCCTTCATCGGCCATTACGTCGGCCGCTCCACCCATCACATCGGCCGCCATTACCCCACGCTGACGATGGGCGGTGAGCCCGTCGCCCTGTCCGAGAGCGAGGGCGCGGGCCCGTGCGGCACGGAGTTCGCTCCGGCGGCACCGCACTGATCTCATTCCCCCGGCTCGGGGAGCGCGTCGCGGAGCTGGGCGCGGGAGGTGATGCCGAGCTTGGGGAAGATCCGATAGAGGTGGAAGCCGACCGTACGGGGCGAGAGGAAGATCCGTTCGCCGATCTCCCGGTTGGTCAGGCCCGCGGCGGCGAGGCGGGCGATCTGCAGCTGCTGCGGGGTGAGTTCGGCGAGGCTGTCCGGGGAGCCGGCGGGTGTGCTCGCCTGGGTGACGCCCGCGGCGCGCAGTTCGGCGCGGGTGCGGTCCGTCCAGGGGCGGGTGCCCAGCCGTTCGAAGACCTCCAGCGCGGCGGCGAGCTGGGGGCGCGCCTCCACCGCGCGGCGCCGGCGGCGCAGCCACTCGGCGTAGTCGAGGCGGACCTGTGCCCGTTCGAAGGGCCACTGGTCGCCCGCCGGATCGGCCAGGGCCGCCGTGAAGTGCCGTTCGGCGTCGTCCGGTTCGGCGAGCAGGGCCTCGGCCCGGTGCACGATCGCGGTGAGCCGCGCGGATGGCCCGCCCTCGGCGAGGCGCCGCCTGGTCGTGTCGAGGACGAGCCGTGCGTCCTCGGCCCGGCCCGTGCGGACGGCGGCTGCCACGAGGTCGGCCAGGTAGTAGTCGGAGGCGTGGAAGTGCAGGGGCGCGGGCTCCGGCCGCCGGGTGTAGACGGCGCGGAAGCGGTCGTAGGCCGCCGCGTGGTCGCCCTCCGCGAGTGCCGCGGCGCCCAGCGCGTAGTGCGTGCGTACCTGCAGACTGCGGCAGTTGGGCAGGTCGACGCCATGCACGGCACGCTGTACGGCGGCGCGGGCCTCCTCGGTGTCGCCGCGCAGGGCGAGCAGCGTGGCGCGCAGCACAGGCGCTCCCACCACCACGTTCTCCAGTCCCCCTTCGGCCGCCAGGCCGTACGCCTCGTCGAGTGCCGCGCCGGCCTCGGTCCAGGACCCACTCTCGTAGAGGGCCAGCGCGAGGGCCTGGGCCACGGTGGCGTTGGCCCCGGACGTCGGGGAGCGGCGCAGATGGTCGATGGCCGCGCCGAGCAGCCGTATCGCCTCGGCCGTCTCGTCCAGGACCCAGGCGGCCCCGCCGGAGACGACCAGACGGGACAGCGGGATGTCGACGCCTGATCCGGGCTTCGGCAGGGGCGCGGTCCAGGTGGCCGCGAGCAGATCGAGGGCCTGGGCCCGGTTGCGTACCGGATCGCAGCCGGCCAGGGCCCAGAGCCGGCCCGTCTCGTCGTCCTGGGGCGGCACACGTTCCACGATCCGCAGGATGTTCTCGCGGTGTTCCGGGGCCCCGGAGTTGTATGCGGGTGTGGTGGCCGTCGCCAGGGCGTCGAGGGACAGTACGGGGTTCTCGTCGACGGCGGCCTCGGCGACCGGCAGCAGGAAGCCGAGCGAGCCCGCGAACTGGGTGGTCACGGCGAGCGCCCAGCCCGCCAGGAGCGAGGCCTCGGCGAGGAGGGCCGGTTCGTCGGTGAGAGTGGCGACCTGGGCGCTGAGTTCGCCGACCCAACGCGGGTGACCGGCGTACATCGCCATGGTCGCGGCGCGTACCAGGCGCCCGGCGCGGACGGTGGGGTCGGGGCTGAGCCGGGCCGCCCGTTCGAGGGCCGTCGCGGCGGCCGCGTAGCCGCCGCGGCGCTGTGCCCGGGCCGCGCTGTCGTCGAGTTCCCGGGCGGCCTCCTCGTCGACGCCGGAGGCGGCGGCCGCGTGGTGCCAGGCACGGCGGTCGGGATCCCCGACGAGGACGTCGGCGAGCGCCCGGTGGGCAGTGTGGCGTTCGGTGTAGGTCGCGGCCCGGTAGACCGCGGAACGTATCAGCGGATGGCGGAAGCGGACGCGGTCGGCGTCGATGCGGACGAGTCCGGCGCGTTCGGCAGGCAGCCAGTCGTCCGGGGTCGCCCGGTCCCCGACGGCCGAGAGGATGACGGGCAGCTCGACGCTCTCCGCGGCCGCCGCGCAGAGCAGCAACTCACGAGTGGCCGGGGGAAGTTCGGGAAGGTCCGCGGCGAAGATGGCTTCCAGCCGGTCGGTGAGGGGCAGCGCGTCCTCGTGGGCGCCGGCCGGGTCGCGCGCCACGGCCCGGGCGAGTTCGACGAGGGCGAGGGGGACACCCGCCGCCTGTTCGAGGACGCGGGAGCGGGCCCGTCCCGCAGGGGGCCGGGGCTGGTGGTCGAGGAGCCGTCCGGCGGCGGCCGGGTCGAGCGGCTCGATCGTCAACCGGTTGACCTGACGGTCGAGTTGGGCCGGTACGGCGGTGTCGCGCGCCGCCAGGAGCAGGGCGACCGGCTCGCCTTCGAGGCGTCGGGCCATGAAGGCCAGGACGTCGAGGGTGCCCAGGTCCAGCCAGTGGGTGTCGTCGATCACCAGGAGGAGCGGGCCGTGCTCCGCGGCGTCGGAGAGCAGGGTGAGCGCGCCGAGCGAGGTCAGCAGGGGGTCGGAGACGATCGGCGTGCCGTCGTCGAGTCCGAACACCGCGAGCAGCGCGGCCCGCTGGCGTGCGGGCAACCCCTCGGCCAGGTCGAGCAAGGGGCGCAGCAGCTGGTGCAGTCCGGCGAAGGCGAGGCCCGACTCGCCCTCGCTCCCCCGGCAGCGCAGCACCCGCACCCCGGACCGGCGGGCCATGCGGGCGGCGGCGTCGAGGAGGGCGCTCTTGCCCGCGCCGGGTCCTCCCGTCATCAGCAGGGCTCCGGTCCGCCCTGTCGTGAGAGCGTCCACCAGGCGTGACAGCAGGGCCAGTTCGTGGTCCCGGCCGACGATCCACTCGTCACCGAGCGGCGTCATGAGTCGGACCCGGGGAACGCGTCGGAGGTGAAGGCGAGGAGGGCATGGGCGACCGCGCCGGGGCTCTCCAGGAGCATCTCGTGCGTACCGTCGATCCCGACGACCCGCACGGTGGCCCGCCGCGCGGCCAGTTGGGCGAGGTCCCGGGCGAGCCCCTTCCCGTACGCCGTCATCAGTTCGTCGAACCAGGGCAGGCCGGGGGCGGGCGGTACGGGTCGCGCGGCCCGTCCGAGCAGCAGTGGCCGCCGCGTCCGCGCGAAGGCGTCGAAGAGGTCGAAGAGGTCGAGTGCGTCGACGGCGGCCAGCATCTCCAGCACGAGCGCGCGTTCGGGGCGCACCTCCAGCCGTCCGTCGGGCGCGGGCCGCACGGTACGCAGCAGACCGGCCTCCAACAGCTCGTAGGGGATGCCCAGTCGGTCGGAGAGTGCGCGCTGCTCGGCGAGCAGGTCCTTGAGACCGTCCGCCGGAAGCGGTCCGCCGGACACCCTCGCGGTCGCCGACTCCCGCACCTGGGTGAGGCGCTCCTCGACGTACGCCGGGTCGAGGCCCACGTACTGGTCGGGGCGGCCCCAGCCGTATCCGTCCAGGTTCACCGCGCCGGGCGTGACGTCCGGATGCTCCAGCGCGTACCGCACGGCGATCATCCCGCCGAGCGAGTGCCCGACGGGCAGCGCGCCGGGCAGGTCGTACCGCTCGAGCACCGCCTCGATGTCGTCCAGTACCCGGGGAAGACTCCAGGTCCCCGACGGTGAGAGACCGTGTCCGCGCAGGTCCACGGCGAGCACCCGGTGCCGGGGGACGAGCAGGGGGGCAACGGCGGCCCAGTCGGCGAGCGTCCGCCTGGCTCCGTGCATGAGAAGCAGGGGTGGGCCGTCACCACCGTGGTCGTGTACGGCCAGTTCGATGCGGTCTCCGGTCATGTCCTGACAATACGGCGTGGGTCAGGGCTCCAGGAGCAGATTGAGCGTCGGCAGGGGACCGCCCGGGAACTGTTGCAGCCGTCCGCCGGACGCCAGTGGGCCCAGATTGATGACCGCCCACCCCACCCGGTCCGCCAGCCGCGTGACGCGCTCGTTCGCCCCGGGGTGGTTTCCCGAGAGGAAAATCACCCGCCGTCCGACAAAAGTGCGCGGATCGGAGCCGAGCACCGCCGGCGTCAGGGTGTTGAACGCCTTCACCAGGCGTGCTCCGGGGACGAGTTCGGCGACGACCTCGCTGGAGGTGCGGCCGTCGAGGTCGGCGACCTTGAAGTCGGGCGGTCCGAGTGGGTTGGTGGTGTCGATGACGATCCGCTCCTGCCAGTCGAGGACGTCCGCGGCGGCCACCGCCTCGCTCAGCCGTCGCCACGGCACGGCGAGGACGACGATCTCCTCCTTGGCCGACTCCGCGACGGTGGCGGGCGTCAGGGCCGGGCCGATCGAGGCGGCGAGGTCCCGCAGTGACTGCGGGCCCCGGCTGTTGCTGATGACGACCTGCTCGCCCGCCGCCACGAACCGATAGGCGAGGGCCTGGCCGATGGCTCCGGCACCGATGATTCCGATGGGCATGAGGTGTCCTCCTCCTTGAGTTCCGCGGCTACGACAAGAGGGTGACTGCCAGCATCACGCCGCAGGTCACAGCGGCGCTTCTGTCATGTGACTGGACCGGGTCCGCGACCCGCGCGGGTGCCGCGGGGGCCGCCTTGACGCGGGCGCCGTCCAGGCGATTTGATCCTGAGGTGCCGAGGCGCCGCGCCGGGCACGCAGAGGTACGCCCAGCCGGTAGCGGACACCGTTCGAGTCCGGCCAAAGTCGCCAGGACCGCGGGAGCGTCCGAGGCGGGGTCGTACCCGCGATCGATGGAGCCGACATTCCCGCCCAACGTGTTTCCCGCGTCACCGGCCTGGGGGCAGCCGCCGCCCTGGTGGCGCTCGCGACGCTGGTGAGCTGTACGACCGGGTCGGACGAGGGGACGCCACCCCAGCAGGGTAAGGCCTCTGGGTCGAGCCCGGAGGCCGTACAACTCCCCCCGCTCCACGCGGGCTTCGACTACCAGATCGGCGGCGCTTATCCGCCACCGTCCGGCGTCCGCATCGTCAGCCGCGACCGTTCGGACTCGCCCGCGCCCGGCCTGTACAACATCTGTTACGTCAACGCCTTCCAGGCCCAGCCGGACGAGACGAAGGCGTGGCCGGCCGATCTGCTGCTGCGGGACGCGCACGGCAGGGCCGTCATGGACCGCGACTGGAACGAGGCGCTCCTCGACCTCCGCACGCCGGCCAAGCGCAAGCGGGTGGCCGCCCGGGTCAACCGCTCGATCGACGAATGCGCCGACAAGGGGTTCGACGCCGTCGAGCCTGACAACTACGACAGCTACACCCGTTCCGGCCGTCTGCTGACGGCGAACGACGCCACCGCGTTCATCACGCTCCTCTCGGCCCACGCGCATGCCCGGGGGCTGGCCATCGGACAGAAGAACACCTCGGAGCTGGCCGGGCTCAGGTCGAGGACCAAGCTCGACTTCGCGGTGGCCGAGGA
This sequence comes from Streptomyces sp. NPDC111507, assembly GCF_055638955.1. Classification (NCBI taxonomy): domain Bacteria; kingdom Bacillati; phylum Actinomycetota; class Actinomycetes; order Kitasatosporales; family Streptomycetaceae; genus Streptomyces; species Streptomyces sp. NPDC111507. Next base: position 303,122 of record NZ_JBVKBU010000005.1, read on the forward strand.
GTGCGGCCAGTACGACGAGTGCGGCACGTACGCGAGGGCCTTCGACGACCGGGTGGTGGACATCGAGTACACCGACAGCGGTCTGCGCAAGGCCCTCGCGAGCTACGGGGACCGGCTGAGCATCGTGCGCCGTGATGTGCAGGTGTCGACGCCGGGCAGTGCGGAGTACGTCCGCCGGACGCGCTGACGGACGCTGCCCCGACCCGGGAGAGGTCACCGTGCATACTCGCACCGAAGCCGGGTGGATTCCGGATGAGCGAGTGCGCACGGAGCGGACGTATCAGAGGGCATGTCGACATCCATGGCCAGCAGGCAGGGCGACCACCTGCCCACGAGCACCGCCAGACCGCCGGGCCGGTTCGATCGGCTCCGGCGGCACCGGCGGTGGCTGCTCGCGCTGGCGGTGGTCGCCCTGCTGGCCCAGATGGCGGTCGCGATGGTCACGGCGGCCGCACAGCAGACGCCGACGATCGACGAGCCGGTGTACGTGGGCACGGCGGAGACCTACGTGCGGGAACACAGCCTGCGCTTCAACCCCGAACATCCGCCGCTGGGCAAGCTCATCATCGCGACCGGACTGGTGTTCGTCCATCCGCACCTGGACGCCCACTTCACGGGTGATCAGACGGCGCTCGGGCGGCGGCTGCTGTACGAGTCGGGCAACGATCCCTGGCGGGTGATGCTGTGGGCGCGGCTGCCGGTGATCGTGCTGACGCTGCTGTTCGGTCTGGTCGTCCTCGCGTTCGCCCGTGAACTCGTCGGCGCCGTGGGCGGGTTGGTGGCGCTCGCGCTGTACGCGTTCTCGCCCGACGTCATCACCAACGGCTCGCTCGCCACACTCGACGTACCGGCGGCCGGTTTCGTGCTGACGTCGGTGTGGCTGGCGTGGCGGGCCCGGCGTCGGCGGCCCCTGCTCCACCTCGCTCTCGCGGGGGCGGCGCTCGGCGCGGCGCTCGCCACCAAGATGAGCACCCTGCCGGCGGTGCCGGTGCTGCTGCTCCTGGTGTTCCTCTCCTTCTGGCAGGCACGCCGCACGCCGGGCCTGGGCCTGCGAGCGCAACCGCGGCTCGTCGGCCTGGGTGTGGCGGTGGCCGCCGGTACGGCCCTCGTGGCGCTCGCCGTCGTCTGGGCGACCTACCTGCTCGTCGACCCGCAGCTGCGCTGGACGGCTCCCGCGAACCTCCCGGCCGTGCACGGTCTGCGCGGGCTCGTCATCGACTGGCTGCCGCTGCCTCGGCCGTACCGCGACGGGATGCGGATCCAGTTCGGCTTCGAGAACGACGTGTGGACCGGCTTCCTGTTCGGACGGGTCTACCACGGCTCGCTCTGGTACTACCTGCCGGCCGCGCTGCTGGTGAAGACACCGCTCGGCATGATCGCGCTCTGGCTCATGGGCCTCGGCGTGATGGCCGCCGTGCCCCGGCTGCGGCCCGCCGCCCCGTACGTCCTGCTCCCCCCGGCCGTCCTGCTGGCCGTGGCCATGACCGGGTCCCGGGACCTCGGCGTCAGATACGCCCTCTTCGTCCCGGTGTTCCTGGCGGTGGCGGTGGCCGGGGTCGTCGCCCTGCGCCGGCGCTGGGCCCACCTCGTCACGGCGGCGCTGGTCGGCTTCGTCGCGATCAGTTCGCTGCGCGCGTTCCCGTACTACCTGCCGTACTCCAACGAGGCGTTCGGCGGACCCTCGCAAACCCGTCTGCGGCTGCACGACTCGAACGTCGACTGGGGGCAGGACCTGGGCCGCCTGGCCGACCGTCTGTCCGAGCGGTATCCGCGCGAGCGGGTCTGGCTGGTCTACAAGGGCAGTGGTGTGCCCTCGTACTACGGGATCGAGGCGGCCGATCCGCGCAAGGTGCCGCCGAGCGAGGTGCACGGACTGCTCGCCGTGTCGGACACCGCCGTCGCGAAGGCCGACGGCCGTCTGGCGGCGCTGCTCCACGGCGCCACGTCGATCGACGACGTCGGCCACTCGATCACGATCTACCGTCGCGCGTGACCCCGGGGCGTCACGCGCGAGATGCGAGCAGGTCCAGGGCCGCTCCCCAGGGGAACTCCGCGCGCAGACCGCCCTGCCCCGGCTCCCCGGAGTAGCGGTCGCCGAACCGGACACCCATCCCGCGCAGCCGCTCGACACTCCCCCGGTACGCGGGGTGTGCCGCCAGCGCGTCGCTCACACAGGGCAGTACGGCGATCGGGACGTCGAGGCCGTACGCCTCGTTCAGCGTGCCGAGCGCGAGGGTGTCGGATATGCCGGCCGCCCACTTGTTGACGGTGTTGAAGGTGGCCGGGGCGACGGCCACCGCGTCGGGGGCCGGGAAGGGGCGCGGGTCGCCCGGGGCCCGCCAGGCGGACCTGATCGGGCGACCGGTCTGTGCCTCGACGGCCGGCGCGTCGAAGAAGCCGAGCCCCTGCGGGGTGGCGATGACGCCGACCTCCCAACTCCGTTCCTGTGCCGTGGTGATCAGTTTGCTGATGTCCCGCGCGACACCGGCCGCGCACACGACGACGTACAGGAAGGGCTTTTCGGCGTGTTCGGTCACGTGGGAACCCTAGTCACCCTTCTCGGCCGTGAACGGCCGAGCTTGTACGGCTCAGCGTTGCTCACACCTCGTCGCGCTCCCGACTGTCCCCTACGACAGGACGGTCCCGGGTGGGCCGATTGGCCCGTTCCGTGTGCCCGCAGCGCGGGCAGCGCTGCGAGGTGCAGGCCGGATCCACTTCCAGGAACGGTACCCCGGCCCGGCGGGCCTTGTAGGCGAGGTGCTGTCGAGCTGGTGGAACGGGCAGGAGGAGAGCGTGGCCCGCTGGTCGCGGCGTAGCCGTACCCGCTCGCGGATCCCGTCGAGTACTTCGACGGCGATCCCACGACCGGTGCGTTGCGCGACGGACACCCGGGATTCCCGGCGCGCAGGTTGGCCCGAAGGCCGCCTTCAGGTCCGCGTACACCTCCTTCTGCAGACCGTTGCGGTCTCTGACGCCTCGGTTGAAGGCGACGGTGGAGGCAACATGGGGGATCGCCGGTGGACACGCGGGGTGCCTAGTGGACCGGGAAGGTGTCCCCGTGTTCGGCTTCCGGGCGCGGGCCGAAGATGCGGCGCTCGTGCTCCTCGATGCGTACGTCGTTGATGCTGGCCTCGCGCCGGGTCATCAGGCCGTGCTCGTCGAACTCCCACAGCTCGTTGCCGTACGACCGCCACCACTGCCCGTCGGCGTCGTGCGACTCGTACTGGAAGCGGACGGCGATGCGGTTGCCGTCGAAGGCCCACAGGTCCTTGCGCAGGGCGTACTCGTGTTCGCGCGCCCACTTGGCGGTAAGGAGTTCGACGATCTCGGCGCGGCCGGTCACGAAGGTGTCGCGGTTGCGCCAGACCGAGTCCTCGGAGTAGGCGAGGGCGACCTTGTGGGGATCACGGGTGTTCCAGGCGTCCTCGGCTGCCTGGACCTTCTGGACCGCGGTCTCACGGGTGAAGGGCGGGAGGGGCGGGCGGTCGTTCATGGGGGTGTCCTTTCAGGTACGCGCGCATCTGGTTCACGCGCATCACATGAGCCGAGAACGCTCGTTCTCTCTCACGACTGCTAACGTAGAGAACGTTGGTTCTCGCGTCAAGGAGCAGCCCCGCATGGACAGCACAACCGCCCGCGAACAGGCCCTCGCCGCCGCCAGGGAACAGGCGTTGGACGCCGCGGAGGAACTCTTCTACGCCCGTGGCATCCAGACCGTCGGCATGGACGACATCCGCGGCGCCTCGGGGGTCTCCCTCAAGCGGCTCTACCAGCTGTTCCCCGCGAAGGAGCTCTTGGTCGAGGCGTATCTCCAGCGGCGCGACGTGCGCTGGCGGCAGCGGCTGGCCGAACACGTCGACGGGTACGAGGAGCCCGGGCGGCGGATCCTGGCGGTGTTCGAATGGCTGGGGCAATGGTTCGCCGAGCCCGACTTCCGCGGGTGCGCCTGGATCAACTCCTACGGCGAACTCGGCGCGACGTCACCACGCGTGGTCGCCCAGGTCCGCGGCCACAAGGGAGCGTTCAAGGACTACCTGGGCGGCCTCGTGGCCGCCGCGGGACTTCCCGGCGCCCTCACCGACCAGCTGTTCCTGCTGGCCGAGGGCGCCATGGTCACCGCGGGCATCACACGGAGCACGGAGCCGGCCGGGCAGGCGGGCGGCGCGGCACGGGTACTCGTCGAGGCCCAGCGGCGATAGGGCCGACGCCCGGCGGGGACGGCCGGCGCGCGCCGGCCGTCCCCGCCGAGTGGTCTCGGCGTTCACCGAGTGGTCCTCGGCGCTCGTCGAGTCGTTCCCAGGTCTCGGCGTGTGGTCCTCAGCTCTCGGAGACGGTGATGGCGCCCACCGGGCAGGCCCGCGCGGCCTCCCTGACCAGCGGGTCGCCGCCGCCGTCCTCACGTCCGGGCAACAGCGCGCTGAAGCCGTCGTCGTCCTGGGTGAAGACGCTCGGCGCGGTCAGCGCGCACTGCCCCGCGCCGATGCAGACGTCCTTGTCGATGGCGATCTCGATACTCATGGCCGCCAGCCTCTTACCAGGTCACGGGGAGTTCCAGCATCCCCTGGATCGTGTCTCCCGCTTTGAAGGGAATCTCGTCCGCCGGCACGGCCAGACGCAGTCCGGACAACCGGTCGAAGAGCGACAGCAGGGCGATCTCCATCTCGGCGCGGGCGAGGTTCTGGCCGAGGCACTGGTGGATGCCGAAGCCGAACGCGACGTGATGACGGGCCGAACGGTGCCAGTCCAGGGCGTCCGGCTCGGGGAAGGTGCCCGCGTCACGGTTGATGACGGAGGTCGAGAAGACGACCCCCTCGTCGGCGCGGATCGTCGCCCCTGCCACCTCGATGTCCTCGGTCGCCACCCGCAGCAGCCCGTCGGCGATGGACAGGAAGCGCAACAGTTCCTCCACGGCGGCGGGCATGAGCGTCGGCTCGGCGCGCAGTTCCGCCAGCTGCTCGGGGTGGTGCAGCAGGGTGAACGTACCGAGCGAGATCATGTTCGCGGTCGTCTCGTGCCCGGCGACCAGCAGGATCGTCGCCAGGCTGATCAGCTCCTCGCGGTCCACCTTCCCCTCGCGCAGCTGTTCGTGGATGAGTTCGTCGAGGAGCCCGTCCTCCGGGTCCTTCCACTTGCGGTCGATCAGTGCCCCGAAGTAGGCCTCCAGCTGGTCGCGCGCGTCCTGGGTGTCCGCGGCGGCCGGGCCGCGCAGCAGCCTGCGGGACTGCTCCTCGAAGAAGTCGTGGTCGGCGTACGGGACGCCGAGCAGCGCGCAGATCACCATCGAGGGCACCGGCAGCGCGAAGGCGCTGACCAGTTCGACGGGCGGGCCCTGCCGCTCCACGGCGTCCAGCAGCCGGTCGACGGTTTCCTGGATGCGCGGGCGCAGGGCCGCGGTCCGTTTCAGGGTGAAGCTCGGCACGAGCATGCGGCGCTGGGTGTGGTGGGCGGGATCGTCGAGCCCGAGCAGCGCGACCCGCCGGTTGCGGGACTGGGCGAACCGCTCCGTGGGCATCGGGAACGCGGGGCGGGTGCGGTCGGAGGAGAGTCGGGGATCGGTGAGCAGTTCACGGGCGGTGCCGTGCCCGGTGACGACCCACACGTTGCGCCCGTCGAACAGGGAGACGCGCGACAGGGGGTGCGCCTCGCGCAGGGCGTCGTAGGCGGTGGGCGGGTGGTAGGGACACGTACGGTCCTGGGGGAAGGCAACGGGTTCTGTCATGAGTGACCTCGCAAGCGATGGTTCCCTCTTGCCGATCTTCATTAGATGCCCCAGGCACCTATAGGAGCCACGCAAAGTTCGGCCAGATGCCCCGGACGGACCATCTGGCCGATCACCGTCGCCGGTCGGGGCGGCCGCCGGGCTCCCACGGGCCTCGGTCGCCGCCCGGGTGCCGTACGTACGGCGCGTGTATGGCTCGATCCAACCGCTACCTCCACGGTACACACCCGTCTTCGGTGGCTCGGTGACGTCCTCACGTAATTCACTTGCACGGGTGGCTCGACAGCCCCAGGATCTGCCCATGCCCACGATCGAAGCCCTCCTGCCGCCGACCTCCGCCGCCGCTCGTCCGGTGCGGGTCCAGCAGCAGCCCGGCGGTCCGCGGAGGCCCTCGCTTCCCCGGTCGTGACCGCCGCGCTCGTCGCGGGGCTTCTCGCGGGCTATGGCATCGCCATCCCCGTCGGAGCGGTCGCGACCTATCTCGTCTCCCTCACCGCGCGTACGTCCCTGAGAACCGGCGGGTGCGCCGCGCTGGGCGTCGCGACCGCCGACGGGCTGTACGCCCTGGTCGCCGCCCTCGGGGGCGCCGCCCTCGCCGCCGCGCTGCAACCGGTACTCGTGCCGTTGCGCTGGGCCTCCGGTCTGGTGCTGCTCGCCATGGCCGTCCGGGGCGCGGTCGGCGCGGTGCGCCAGTACCGCGAACAGCGGCTCGCGGCCCGCTCCGTACGGGACCCGGTGCGCCCGGCGCGGGCGTACCTGGCCCTGCTCGGGATCACCCTCCTCAATCCCACCACCGTGATCTACTTCGCCGCCCTGGTCCTCGGCAGCCGGACGGCCGAGGCGGTGCGCCCCCTGGAGCAGGGGGTGTTCGTGCTCGCCGCGTTCGTCGCGTCCGCGAGCTGGCAACTCCTGCTCGCCGGCGGTGGCGCGCTGCTCGGCCGGGCGCTGACGGGACGACGGGGGCGGCTGGTCACGGCGCTCGCGTCGAGTGCCGTGATCGTGGTGCTGGCGGTACGGATGCTCGTCGCACCATGAGGAGGGGAGCTCGCGCGTCTGCGGGCCCGGTGCGGATGATTCGCGTCCGCGCTGGTGTTGAATCATGCCGAGACAGGATCAGCACGAGCGACGATGGGACGGAAGTCATGCCTCTTGAGGGTGAGTACGAACCCAGCCCGACGCAGTGGGTGCGTGACCAGGTGGAGCTGTACGAGGGCTCCGGCGGCACCAAGGGAACCACGCTGATGGACACGGGACTGCCGGTCATCATTCTCACGACCCTGGGCGCCAAGAGCGGCAAGATCCGCAAGACCCCGCTGATGCGGGTCGAGCACGACGGACGTTACGCGGCGGTCGCCTCGCTGGGTGGCGCCCCCAAGCATCCGGTCTGGTACTTCAACGTGCAGTCCGATCCGCACGTGGAGCTCCAGGACGGCGCCGAGCGCCAGGACATGACGGCGCGTGAGGTCACGGGTGAGGAGAAGGCCCAGTGGTGGGAGCGCGCGGTCGCCGCGTACCCGCCGTACGCCGACTACCAGAAGAAGACGGACCGCGAGATCCCCGTCTTCGTGCTGGAGCCGACGGACTGACCGACCCTCACGGAAGATCCGTCCGACCGGCCCGGGCAGAGGTTCCGTCCGACCGACGCGGACGGGCATTCCGTGGAAACCGGTGCGCATGATCCGTCGCGCGCCGGGCACCCGTGCCTCAGGCCCCGCCGCGCTCCCCCGTCGCGGCGGGGCTTTCCGCTGCCACGTTCCCGCGCCCCGTGGCCTGTGCCGCGCCCGCGTCGGTGACGTCCAGGAAGATCTGGTCGGCCTCCGGGACGGTGTGGGCGACGGAGTGTTTGATGCGGACGGCGACCTCCTCGACCTCCTCGCTGTCCAGGCCCGGCACGAGGTCGATCCGGGCGGCGACCAGGGTCGAGTCGAGGCCGAGCTGCATGGTGAGCAGCGCCTCCACGCTGTCGATCTCGGGCTGCGCCTCCAGCAGGGCCCGGATCCGACGGCTCGCCTCCTCGTCGGCGGCCCGCCCGATGAGCTGGTCGCGCGCGTCCCGGCCGAGCCAGAAGGCGACGCCCACGAGGAGCGCCCCGATGGCGAGGGAGGCACAGGCCTCCCACACGACCTGGCCGGTGACCATGTGCAGCACCATGCCGGTGATCGCGAGCAGGACACCGATCACGGCGGTGCCGTCCTCGGCAACCACCGTACGCAGGGCGGGGTCGCGCATCCCGCCCGCGCCGCCGCCCTGCGTGCGCACCTGGTGCAGCGCCCTGAGCAGGGAAGCTCCCTCGGCAAGCAGGGCGACTCCCAGGACCGCCAGTCCGGCCACATAGCCGTGGAAGGACTCCTCGGCGCCGTTCCGCAGCGCTTCGACGCCCTGGAGGAAGGAGAAGCAGCCGCCCATCACGAAGATGCCGACGGCCGCGAGCAGCGACCAGAAGAACCGTTCCTTGCCGTAGCCGAAGGGGTGTCGGTGGTCGGCGGGGCGGCGGCTGCGGCGCAGCGCGGCGAGGAGGAACACCTCGTTCATGCTGTCGGCGACGGAGTGAGCCGCCTCGGAGAGGAGCGCGGGTGAGCCCGCGAGGAGGCCGCCCACCGCCTTGGCCACGGCGATCAACAGGTTGGCGCCCAGGGCGACCAGCACGGTGAGGCGTGTCCTGTGGTCCGACTTGTTCGGTTTCCGGTTCACCTCGGCCGGTTTCCCCGGGGTGCCCGCCTCACACTTCGGCGTACCCCCACGCCCTCTACCCCGCACCCGGATTCGGTGGCACCGTCGGCCTCGACCAAGAAGGAGGACCAGGTGTCCAAGAAGGTGTCCAAGAAGCCGAGGAAACTCAAACTCCCCCTCGCCTACAAGCCCCTCGGCTTCGCGCTGGGCTGGGCGAGCGGCGCGCTGGCCGGGATCGCCTTCCGGGCGACCTGGAAGGCGATCCGTCACGAGGAGGACGCGCCCGACGCCCTGGACAAGGACCGCGGCTGGGGCGAGGTGCTGCTCGCCGCGGCTCTTCAGGGCGCCTTGTTCGCGGTGGCGCGCAGCGCCGCGGACCGTACGGGCGCGAAGGCCGTTGAACGCTCGACGGGGGTCTGGCCGTCCTCGGACAAGGACGGGCGGGACTGAGGACCGCCCGACCCGCGCGGGAGCGGCCTGGCGCGGGTCGGGCGGTCAGCCCTGTTTGGGTGTGGTCGACGGCACGAGGCGCAGGGTGAAGGAGTGTCCTGACGGGTCGGCGTAACCGCGTTCCTCGAACGGACCGGACGGGTCCTTGGTCTCGATCGGGCGCCCGCCGAGGCCGACGATCCGGCGTTCCGCCTCGTCCAGGTCGGCCACCTGGAAGTCCAGGTGTACCTGGAGGGAGTTCTCGGGACGCGGCCAGCTGGGCGGTGTCGCCGTCACGTCGCGGCGGAACGCCATCCGGATGCCGTCGACGCCCCTGATCTCCACCCGGTTCGCGGTCGCGTCCGTCTCCTCGGCCTCGATCAGCTCGCTGTAGAAGGCGGCGAGCTTCTCGGGCTCGGCGCAGTCCAGCACCACGACGCCTGCGGTGACCAGTGCCATGTGTCCTCCGTACGGGTTCCGGGCGCGGGCGGCGGCCGCCCGCCGTGTTCCCGGTTACCCCGTAGAACGGATTCAGTCCGCCACGAGCCACTCCCCGTCGCGCATGAGGTCGCGCCCGGTGAGTTCGTCGGCCTCGCGCCAGGCCTGCACGCGCCGCGGGGTGACACGGAAGTAGAGGTACGCCGTGGCGAGTCCGCGCGGGTCGAAGCCGGTCTTCTCGGCGAAGGCGTCGCCGGCTCCGCCCGCAAGCGCGGCGGGTTCCAGCGTCTCGGCGGTTCCCTCGACGAGCACCACGTCGCGGGTCGGGCCGATGCCCAGGCGCACCTTGCCGGTCGCGCGCAGGTTGCGGCCGGTCGGACTGGCGGCGGGGGTGGCGAGCAGCAGGGTCGTGCCGTCCCAGAGGAAGGACAGCGGGATCAGGTACGGCGTTTCCCCGGCGCCGTCGGCCGTGGACACCCAGCAGTCGACGTCGTTCTCCAGCCGGTGGAGGGTGTCGTGCTTGCGTTGCTTCGGGGAGCGGGCGGGCGGGTTCATGGGCGGGCGGACTCCTGATCTTCTGCTAGGGCGGGGGAGGGACCAGCGTGACCGGCGCGCTCGGTGACCTCTTCGAGGCGGGCCGCCGCCGCGGTCAGCAGCATGTCCAGCGCCACCGGATAGGCGCTGCGGCGCATGTCCAGCAGGAGATGGCGGGCGGTCGCCGCGATGTGCGGGTGGGTGTCGGCGGGCAGCCGGGCGTACGTCGCCCGCCACACGCCCGCCTCCGCGTCGCGGGCGGCGCGCGGAAGCGCCAGGCTCGCCGCGTCGAGGGCGGCGAAGGCCAGGGACTGGTCGACGAAGGCGTGGTAGATCCGCACCGCGTCCGGGTCCGGGAAACCGGCTCGGCGCAGTACGCCGAGGATGGTCTCGACGGCCTCGATCTCGTGGACCCGGCCGGTGACGCGGTAGGAGCTGAGCACCGCGGCCTGCGGATGCGACAGCGCCCCGGCGTGCATCCGCAGACCGAGATCCCGCAGGTCGGCGCGCCAGTACCCGGCGGGGCGCCAGGTGCGCAGGGTGCGGCCGATGAGTTCGTCGGCGATGGCGAGGAGCAGGTCGTCGGTGTCACGGAAGTACCGGTACAGGGCGGTCGGGTCGGCGCCGAGGGCGAGGCCGAGGCGGCGGACGGTGAGGGCGTCGGCGCCGTGCTCCTTGAGCAGCCGCAGCGCGGTCTCGACGATCAGGTCCTCGGAGAGCACGACTCCGGTCTTGGTGGGGCGCCTGCGCCGCCGGGCGGCGGGCGGAACGACGCGGTCGTTCATGGACGTCATGGACTCTCCCTCCGGTGCGGGCACCTTATGTCAACAGCGTTGACCTGTTAAGGCCTCGGGCAGTTTCATTTCCGGTCATCGGGCCGGAATCAGGCCCCCTGGGTGCGATCGGAGCAGGCCATGACGCAGCAGCCCTACGGTGAGGACCCCCCGTCCCTGCGCAAATCGCTCGGCGTCGTGGACGGCGTCGCCATCGCCGCCTCCAGCACGGCGGCGACCACCAGCATCGGCATCGGGCTGGGCGTGACGGCCGGCGTGGTCGGGCTGCATCTGCCCGCCATCATGCTGCTGGCGTTCCTGCCGATCCTCGGGATCGCGGGCGCCTACAGCCGGCTGAACCGGGTCGAGCCGAACGCGGGCAACGGCTATGTGTGGGTGGGCCGTTCGCTCACCCCCTGGCTCGGCTTCCTCGTCGGCTGGGTGAACATCGTGGCCACGGTGGCGTTCCTCGCGTACACCACGGCCGTGACCGGCTCGGCGATGCTCCAACTGGCCGGTGAGGCCGGGCTGCACACGGTGGCGGGGCTGGCGCTGGACCCGGGTTCCACCGCCCAGACGACCGCGGTGGGCATCGTGGTCCTCGTCGCCGTCACCCTCACCGCGGTCACCGGGGTCAGGACCGCGGCCCGGCTGCAGAGCGGGCTGCTCGTCTTCGAGTACGTCGTGCTGCTGGGCTTCTGCGGCTACGGCATCGTCAACGGTCCGCACCCGTTCCGGCTGAGCTGGTTCGACCCGTTCGCGATTCCCTCGGCGTCGGCGCTGGCGCAGGGGCTGCTGCTGTCGGTGTTCTGCTACTGGGGCTTCGAGGCGGCGTTCACCGTGAACGAGGAGGTGCGCGATCCGCGTGACGCCTCACGGGCCGGGCTCATCACGCTGGTCACCATGCTGGGTCTGTTCCTCCTCGGCTCGATCGCCTTCCAACGCGTGCTGTCCGAGCAGGAGTTGGCCGGGCACGGCGCGCAGGGGCTGGCGTTCTTCGGTGACCGGCTCGCTTCCCAGCCGCTGGCCGCGTTGCCGCTGGTGGCCCTGATGTTCTCGGCCGTCGCCTCGCTGCAGGCCGGGGTGATCCCGACGGCTCGCGGGATGTTCGCGATGAGCCGGGACCGTACGCTCGGACCGGTGTGGTCCAAGGTCAGCGTGCGGTACGGGACTCCGGCGATCGGAACGCTGCTGATCGGCGCGCTGGCCACGGTGGTCGCCGCCCTCGCCCTGGTGATTCCCCGTCTCGCCGACATGATCATGGCGACGGTGAACGCGGTCGGGATCGTCGTCGCGCTGTCCTACGCGCTCACCGCCCTCGCGGCCGCCGCCCGCTTCCGGGGCCTGTTGCGGGAGGACTGGCGGCAGGGGATACGGGCCGTGGTCCTGCCCTCCTTGAGCGCGGCGGCCCTGCTCGCGCTCGGCGGCTATCTCGCCTGGTCCTTCTACACCTCCACCGACCACTTCGAAGTCAGCGCGGACAACGGCTGGTTCCTGCTGCTCACCCCCGCCCTGATGATCGCCTCCGGTTTCCTGGCCGCCGCGTGGGCGAAGTGGGTCCGTAAGTCCCCCTACTTCCGTACGGGACACGGCACCGACGCCGACGCGCCCCAACTGCTGGCCACATCCAACTAAGGAAAGATGCACATGCACGCCGATCTCCTCTTCACCGGCGGCCCGGTCCTCACCCCCGGGAACCACGAGGGTCCCGGGCGCCCCGAAGGCCGCGGCGCGACAGCCGTCGCCGTCACCGGCGACCGGATCACCGCCGTCGGAAACTCCGAGGTCCACGACCTGGTCGGCCCGAAGACGGAGGTGGTCGACCTGGCGGGACGGCTGCTCCTGCCGGGCTTCCAGGACGCCCACGTCCACCCGATCCCTGCGGGGCTGGAGCTCAGCCAGTGCGACCTCACGGGGGCGAAGACCGCCGAGGAGACGCTCGCCGCCGTACGGGCCTACGCCGACGCGCACCCGGAACGGGAGTGGATCACGGGCGGCGGCTGGTCCATGGAGGCCTTCGCGGGCGGTACGCCGACCAAGGAGCTGCTGGACGCGGTCGTGCCGGACCGGCCGGTGTATCTGCCGAACCGGGATCACCACGGCGCCTGGGTCAACAGCCGCGCCCTCGAGCTCGCGGGCGTCACCCGCGACACGCCCGACCCGGCCGACGGGCGCTTCGAGCGGGACGCCTCGGGCGAGCCGAACGGGATGCTCCAGGAAGGGGCCATGCACCACGTCGGCCGGCACACTCCCCGGGTCACTGCCGCGGACCGGCTCGCCGCGCTGCTGCGTGCCCAGCGGGAGCTGCACGCGCTCGGCATCACCGCCTGGCAGGACGCGCTGGTCGGCGCGTTCGTGGGGATGGAGGACCCGTCGGACGCCTATCTGACGGCCGCCCGCGACGGTTCGCTGACCGCACGAGTCGTCGGCGCGCTGTGGTGGGACCGGGAGCGTGGGGCCGAGCAGATACCCGAACTCGTCGAACGGCGGGCCGCGTTGAGCCAGGGCCGGTTCCGCGCAGACAGCGTCAAGCTGATGCTGGACGGGGTCGCCGAGAACGGCACGGCCGCACTGCTCGACCCCTATCTGGACCGGTGCGGCTGCGCCACCGCGAATCGGGGGAAGAGCTTCATCGATCCGGCTCGGCTTCCGTCCTATGTCACCGAGCTGGACGCGCTCGGCTTCCAGTGTCACTTCCACGCGCTGGGCGACCGGGCCGTACGCGACGCCCTGGACGCCGTGGAAGCGGCGCGGAGGGCCAACGGGCGAAGCGACACGCGTCCGCACCTCGCCCATCTCCAGGTGGTGCACCCCGACGACGTACCCCGCTTCGCGCGTCTCGGTGCCACGGCCAACATCCAGCCCCTGTGGGCGGCGCACGAACCGCAGATGGACGAGCTGACCCTGCCCTTCCTCGGGCCGGAACGGGCCTCCTGGCAGTACCCGTTCGGGGCGCTGCTGCGGTCCGGGGCGAGGCTCGCCGCGGGCAGCGACTGGCCGGTCAGCAGCGCCGACCCGCTTCAGGGCATCCACGTCGCGGTCAACCGGGTGGCCCCGGACGGGACCGGGCCGGTGTTCCTGCCGGCCGAGCGCATCGACCTGACGGCCGCCCTCATGGCGTACACGGCGGGCTCGGCGTACGCCAACCACCTCGACGACACCGGGAGCGTACGGGCCGGGGCGCTGGCCGATCTCGTGGTGCTGGACCGTGACCCGTACGCCGGTCCGCCGGAGGAGATCGCGTCCGCGAAGGTCGCCCTGACCTATGTGGGGGGTGAGCGCGTCCACACGGCGCCGGGAGCCTGACGCCCCTTGCGGCAGTACGAGTGCGGTCCGGTCTCCGGGCCGTACGCCGTACGCCTGGGGCTCACCAGGGATCGAACCCGCCGTCGAGGAAGCGGGCCCGGCAGGCCGCGCGGGCCACCTTGCCGCTGCTGGTGCGGGGCACGGAGCCGGGCGGGACGAGCAGCAGTGCGGCGAGCCGCAGTCCGTGGCGGGCGAAGATCGCGGCGCGTACGTCGCGTTCCCTCGCGCGGGTCTCTTCCTCGGTGGGGTCGATCTCGTGGCGGTGCTCGGCGACCACGACGAGTTCCTCGCCCGTGTCGTCGGCGCGGGTCACACCGAAGGCGGCCAGCCGGTCCCTGCGGACGAGGTGCATCGCGCTCTGGACGGTCTCCTCGATGTCCTGGGGGTAGTGGTTGCGTCCGTCCACGATGATCACGTCCTTGAGGCGGCCGGTGACCAGCAGCCGTCCGTCGAGCAGAGCGCCGTAGTCGCCCGTGCGCAGCCAACCCCCGGGGTCGCGCAAGGTCCGATCGGCGCGCCTCCAGTAGCCGCGCCCGATGTTGGGTCCGCGCAGCTCGATCTCGCCGACTCGCCCCTGCGGCAGCGCGGCGCCCTCGGCGTCGACGATCCGCACCTCCTGGCCGACGGGCGCGCCGCAGGACACGAGCACGGCCGCCGCGCCCGCCAGGTCCTGTGCGCTCTCGATCCGCCCCTCGGCGAGCGCGCCCGCGTCGCACGCCACCGTCGTGGGCTCCGCCGCGGGCGCGTCCGTCGTCACGAACACGGTGGCCTCGGCCAGTCCGTACGCGGGACAGTGCGCCGCCGGGTCGAGGCCCGCGGGTGCGAAGGCGGCACGGAAGCGGTCGATGGTGCCCGGCCGCACCGGCTCGCCGCCGTTGATCAGCGCGCGTACGCGGTCGAGGCGCAGCTCGTCGGCCACGGTGGGGTCGGTGCGGGCCACGCAGTAGTCGTACGCGAAGTTGGGGGCGGCGCTGATCGTGCCGTCGTACGCGCTCAGCAGGCGCAGCCAGCGTGAGGGGTTCTCCAGGAAGGCCGCCGGGTCCATCAGGACGGAGGGGAAGCCGCCGAGGACGGGCGCGGCCACGCTGAGGACCAGGCCCATGTCGTGGAAGAGGGGCAGCCAGCCGACGGTCGTGGTGGCGCCGGGATCGTCGAGGTCGCCCGCGAAGGCGTCGATGGCCTGGCGGGCGTTGGCGACGACGTTGGCGTGGCTGATGATCACGCCCGCGGGGTCCCGGGTGGAGCCCGAGGTGTACTGGAGATAGGCGATGTCGTCGGGGACCGGCGCGGACTCGACCTCGTCGAAGGCGAAGCGCTGGAGGGGGAGCCGGTCGACGGGGACGACCGGTACGACGGGCAGCGCGTGGTCCAGGACGAAGGCGTCGACCGCGGTGACGGTGGCCGAGTCGGTGAGCACGCAGCCGGGTTCGCAGTCGGTGAGGACGGCCGCCAGTCCGCCCGCGTGACCGGGGAGCCGGGGGCTGAAGAGCGGTACGGCGATCACGCGTGCGTAGAGGCAGCCGAGGAAGGCCGCCACGTAGTCGAGTCCTTGGGGCATGAGCAGTGCGGCCCGGTCGCCGGGGGCGACGAGTGTCACGAGCCGGTCGGCGACGGCGCGGGCGCGGGCGTCCAGGGCCCGCCAGCCGAGGGTGCGGTGCTGTCCCGGGGACGCCGTGTCGGGGAAGTCGACGTGGCTGAAGGCGCGTTGCTGTGGGCGGTGGCGGGCCCAGTGCCGCAGGTGGTCCGTCAGTGGTGCGTCGGCGGGCGGCCGGGCGGGGGTCATGGGGTGGCTCCAACTCGTGTGGGCCGTGGGGCTGTTGCCCGGCGGGTTGGCAGGCAAGGGGGACGGGCCCAGCGTCCGCCGAGGGGTGCCGGTCGGGTTAGACGACGTATTGACAGTTCGTCACCCGGCTTCTGTCAGTCGGCTGACAAAGACCGGGCCTCAATGCGGCGTCCGGGGCCATGTCACGGGGGCTCCGGGCCGTCGACCGTCCGTGCCGTCGGGTCCCCGTTGTCGCCGAGTGACAATCCACACACCCACGTCTGTCCGCCGTTGACGGGGCGCGGCTCGTTACTTGCCGGTATCGTCTCCGAGCCCCCGACCGCGCCCGCAGAAGGGAGCCGCAGCGATGAACGGATTCCCCACCTCAAAGAGCGAGGACGCGGACCGCGGAGCCGTCGAGGCGACAGACTCCGTGGTGGACGCGACGGACGCGGGGGCCGCCCAGGAGACGGGCGACGAGCCCAACGGCCCCTTCAAGGCGATCCCTTCGGGCCTGCACCACCATCTCCGGCCGTTCTTCACCGACATCAGGGAAGAGGTCGTACGGGCGATCAGGACCGAGATCCCCGAGTACGCGCGCCCGACGGACGACACGTACATGCAGGTCGTCCAGCGGGGTGTCGAGCACGCCCTGCAGGGGTTCCTGGAGCGGATGGCGCAGCCGGACACCGACTGGGAGCCGGTGAAGGAGACCTATCGGCGCATCGGCCGGGGCGAGGCGGACGAGGGGCGCAGTCTCGACTCGTTCCAGTCCGCGCTGCGGCTCGGCGCGCGGGTGACGTGGCGTCGGATCAACGCGCTGGTCGACGCCGAACTGCTGCCGCGCCATGTGCTGGCCGCCTTCGGCGAGGCGCTGTTCCTGCATCTGGACGAGATGGCGGCCGCGACGACCGCGGGCTACACGGAGGCACGGCTGCACCGGGCGGGCGAGTTGCAGCAGCGGCGGGCCCGTCTCCTCGATCTGCTCACCGCCGATCCGCCGGCGTCGGCCGAGGCGATCAGCGAACTCGCGCACACCGCGGGGTGGCCGGTGCCGAGGGCGCTGGCGGTGGTCGCGATCGACCGTGGCCCGCGGCCCACGGCGGCGGGCCGGCCCATCGTGCCGCCGGAGTTCCTCGCCCGGTTCGACGTCCAGCCGGCCGTCCTCGTCGTGCCCGATCCGGAGGGGCCGGGGCGGTCGCGGGCGGTCTGCGGGGCGCTGCACGGGTTGCGTACGGCGATGGGGCCCACCGTGGCGCTGCACGAGGGCGCCCGGTCACTGCGCTGGGCGGCCGAGGCGCTGGAGCTGGTGCGGCGGGGCATCCTGCCCGACACTGAGATGGTGCGCTGCCAGGAGCACCTGGCCACGCTCCTGCTCTTCCGGGACGAGGCGTTGGTGGACGCGATGGCCGAACGCCGGCTGAGCCCGCTGGACCGGATGCGCTCGCCGCAGCGGGAGCGGCTCGCCGAGACGCTGCTGACCTGGCTGCAGAGCGGCCACAACGCGAGTGAGGTGGCGGCGCGGCTCGCCGTGCACCCGCAGACGGTCCGCTATCGGATGCGGCAGCTGGACGAGTTGTTCGGCGAGCGGCTCCACGATCCGACGGCCCAGTTCGAGATGCAGCTCGCGCTGCGGGCGCTGGCGCTGCGGCGGGCCGCCGGGGCCCGGTGACGGTCACGCCCTGCGGAGTGTGCGGTTGGCGCCCGCGGCGGCCGTCGTCGCGAGCAGCCAGCCGAGGCAGACCAGGACCGCGGCCGCCCACTGGAGGCCGCCGCGTGGGCTGAACGCCTGTTCCTGTCCGAAGTCGACGAGCGGCAGTACCAGGTCGAAGGTGTAGATGGCGGCCTGGAAGCGGGGCGGCTTGCCCGGGTCGACGGGCTGCGGGGGCCAGCGGGTGAACAGCAGGATCCCGCTCAGCACGATCGCGCACAGCCACCAGACGGCGCGCATCGGCAGATAGCCGTAGCCGACGGTGATGTCCTGGAGGCCGCTCCACACCCGCCCCGGCCACGGCAGGGTGGTGCGCAGCCGCTGCTGCTTGGCGAGCAGGACCGTACGGGCGTCGCCGTCGTGCCCGTGCCGGCGGTAGGCGGCGGCCAACTGCTCGTAGAGCTGTGGGGTGAAGCCCTCGGGGGACAGCAGGCTGTCGTAGACCACGCCCTCCCTGCGCAGCGCCGTGGGCCAGCTCTCGGGGGTGCCGCTCAGGACGGTGACGCGGGTGTGGCTGAGGTCGACCGTGCCGCGTACGGGTGCGCGAAAGCGCATGTCGAGTTCGGAGGCGGTGGAGCGGCGGCTGAGGAGGGCGGGCTGTCCGACGGGGGCGTCGACGAGTCCGTCCTTGAAGCAGAACCGGCTGCGTACGGTGACGCTGCTCATCGAGAGCCGGCCGCGCGCGGTGAAGCCGTCGCAGAGGTTGAACTCGGCGCCGACGTCTATGCCGTGGGCGCGCAGCGCGGGCCCGTGCTCCGCGGTCAGCGAGGCGTCCTCGAACAGCGCGCCGCCACCCACCCGGGCGTCGCACAGATCGACCGTGCCTTCGGCGACGAGGCCGCCGCGGCAGTTCAGGTCGCCCCCTATGTGCAGCCGGTTGGCCTTCAGCGCCATCCCGGACGGGTTGCGCAGCTCGGCGCGCTTGGGCACGACACTGCCCAGTACGGAGGTGTCCCGCAGGTCGGTGCAGCCGTCGACGCGCAGGCCTCCAGGTGCAGGGTGCCGCCGATCGAGGCGCCGTAGAGATCGATGGGACCCGCCACCCGGCACCGGGTGAGTTCGCACTGCCGGCCGATCGTGACGCCGACCGCGGAGAGCCCGGGCAGCTCGCAGTCGCGGAGCTCCAGCGCCCCCAAGGAGGCGCCGTCGAGGCGGGGGACCTGCTCGAAACGGCAGGAGCGCAGCCGTAGCGTCCCCGCGACGACCGCCTCGGCCAGGTCGAGTCGCCCGGTGATCCGTACGTCCCTGAGCCTGAGCCTCGGCAGGTGGCCCGGTTCGGCGGGCGGCGGTGCGAGCAGCAGCCGGCGCACCACCGACGCCCGGACCGACGGAAAACGCGGCATCGCTACCCCAAGGAGCGCACGGGGCAACCTGAAGCGCCGCGTGACTTCCTGGACAGTCGTCCAGCTATAGTGGACATCTGTCCAGGAGACATCTGTCCAGGAACACCGTGGACAGCCGTGTACGAGGGAGCTTGCTGACGATGGAGACGGTCGCGAACGTGCTGGTGGGCCTGGTGGCCGCGCTGCACGCGTACATACTCGTGATGGAGATGTTCCTGTGGGAGAAGAAGCCGGGGCGCGGTCTGCACGGCTTCGACCCGGAGATGGCCCGGGCGACCGCGCCGATGGCCGCCAACCAGGGGCTCTACAACGGGTTTCTCGCGGCGGGCCTGGTGTGGGGGCTGATCGCCGCCGATCCGACCGGGTTCCGCGTCCAGGTCTTCTTCCTGGTGTGCGTCGTGGTCGCCGGGGTGTACGGGGCGCTCACCGCCAACCGCCGCATCCTCTTCGCGCAGGCCCTGCCCGGCGCGCTCGCCCTGGCCGCCGTCCTGCTCGCGCGGTGACGCCCGAGGACCCGCGGGCCGCCCGCACCCGCGACAAGCTGCGCCGGGCGCTCCTCGCGGAGTGCGCCGAGCACCCGCTGGAGGAGGTCGGCGTCGCCGCGCTGGTGCGGCGGGCCGGGGTCGGCCGGGCCACCTTCTATGTGCACTACGCCGACCTGGAGGCACTGGCCGTCGACGCCTGCGCCGATGTCGTACGGGAGGCCGTGGAGGCGCTGCACGCGTGGCGCGGGCGACCCGACCCGGTGTCCGCACCGCCCGCCCTGCTCGCGTTCTTCGCCGACCTCGCCCCGCACGCCGGTCTCTACCGCGCGCTGCTCAGCCCGGGCGGGGGCGGCCCGCTCGGGCACGTCCTCCATCGCGACCTTCGCGCCCGCAGCCTGGCCGAGCGCACCCTCGCGGGCGCCGCGGACGCCCCGCTGGTGGCCTCCGCGGTCGCCGCCACGTTCGCGGGGGTGCTCGCCGACTGGCTGCACGGACTCCTTGAGGGCACCCCGGACGAAGTCGCCGACCAGGTATGGCAGTTGCTGGTCGCCCTGCACATGAGCCGCTGAACTCTCACCTGCAGGCCGCCTGCTCCTTCGTGGCGGGCCATGCCTCCACCCCGTGGTTCGTGCGTACGTACGCCGTGGCCTTGTCGTCCGTCAGCCAGAGCGCCCAGCCTTGGAAGCGGTATCCGGTGTCGTGCGCGAGGGCGGGCATGCGGACGTCCCCCCTGTACGCCGCTGTGAGCAGGTGGCTCCCGAGCACCCCCCGTGGATCGCGGGCGTATTGCCTGACGTCCTTGCGCCCGCCCAGCGCGAGGAAGTGGACGCTCTCCCAGTCGCAGTGCTCCTGCCCCGTCGAGCTGCTCACCGTCGTGGTGGGCAGGCGACGGCCGTCCCGGTCGGTCCAGATCTCGAACCTGTTGTCCGTGAAACTCGCGGGGAGTTCGGCCGGGTCGCAGGAGGCGTAGGTCTCCGGGCCCCAACCGGGGCGGTGCGGCTGGTCCTTGGCGACGACAACGGCGACCTTGGTCCTGCCGTCGACGTCGTACGAGAACAGGACGCGGCCCGTCGCTCTGCGCTCCACCCGGTAGCCGTGATCGGGCAGTTCGGGCTGGTCCATGTCGAAGTACGCGTTCAGGCCCTCCTCCGGCGTCGAGCCGCCGTCACGCTCGGCCCACCCGTCGCCCCCACCGCCCGAGTAGATCGCGCCGTCGCACTCCAACGCCCGGCCGGCCGCGCCCGAGCTCTCCTCGAGTTCTCGGGCACTGCCGTCCGCGCTCTGCCTGAACGGCAGGTCCAGCCGCCCCGCGTACGGCGTGGCCGGGGGCGTACCGGTGACGACGAGGTCCTCGCGCACCCCGTCGTCGTCGCACCCCACCGCCGCCAGCCCCACCAGCGCCACCGCCGCCACGATCCCTCTGCGCATCCCGCCCCCTGTTCGACGCACACCCGCTGTCCCTCCTCCGACGCACGAGGGAGCCTGATCGTTCGTACGAGGGACGGTGAGCGCTCCTACGAGGGACGGTGGGCGCTCGTCGCTCAGCGAGCCGCCTGGAACGTGCGCCGGTAGGCCCCCGGCGAGACGCCGATCGCCGCGTGCAGGTGCTGACGGAGCGAGGTGCCCGTCGCGAAACCGACCTCGCCGGCGATCTGGTCCACCGAGAGGTCGCTGGACTCCAGCAGATGGCGGGCCCTGACGACGCGCTGCTGGATGAGCCAGCGTCCGGGGCTCATGCCCACCTCGTCGTTGAAGCGGCGGGCGAAGGTGCGCAGGCTCATGCGGGCGTGTCCGGCGAGATCGGCCAGGGTCAGCGGGTCACCCAGTCGGGCGAGGGCCCACCCACGGGTCGCCGCCGTGCTGGTCGCCGCCGCGTCCGGCACGGGCTGCTCGATGTACTGGGCCTGACCGCCGTCGCGCCAGGGCGGCACCACACAGCGCCGGGCCACCTTGTTGGCGAGCTCACTGCCGTGGTCATTGCGCAGGATGTGCAGACAGACGTCGACGCCGGAGGCGGCACCGGCGGAGGTGAGGATCGTGCCGTCGTCCACGAAGAGCACGTCCGCGTCCAGGAGCACCCCCGGGAACAGGCGCCGGAACTCGTCGGCCACCTGCCAGTGCGTGGTCGCCCGTCGCCCGTCCAGGAGACCGGCCGCCGCCAGCACGAAAGCGCCCGTGCAGATGGAGACGATGCGGGTGCCCGGGCGGATGAGCGCGAGCGCCGCGGTGACCTCGGCGGAGAGCTCCACGGTCACGGCGGCCGGGTCGATGGCGGGGATCACCACCGTGTCCGCCGTGCCCAACACCTCGGGGCCGTGCTCGACGGTGACCGAGAAGTCCGCGTTGCAGCGCACCGGGCGACCGTCGACGGTGCAGGTCAGCACCTCGTACCGGCCGTCCGCGGCGCCGAAGATCCGGCTGGGGATGCCCAGCTCGAAGGGGTAGACGCCGTCCAGTGCCAGGACGGCCACGCGCTCCACACGCTCCACTCGACTCATGGCACGATCCTATCGAAGGTTGGCAATCTTGCCATTTCGCGGAGCGCGCCGGCCCGGCACGCTGTGTTCATGAGCACTACGAACACGATGCGCGCGATCAGTCAGGACGTCCTCGGCGGGCCCGAGGTACTCAAGGAAGTGGAGACGGAGCGGCCGACCCCCGGGCCGAGCGAGGTACTGGTGCGGGTGCGGGCGGCCGGGGTCAACCCGACCGACTGGAAGCACCGGGCGACGGGCGGGTTCCTGGGACAGCCGCCCTTCGTCCTGGGCTGGGACGTCTCCGGAGTGGTGGAGGCCGTCGGCGTCGGCGTCACCCTGTACGAGCCCGGCGACGAGGTCTTCGGCATGCTGCCCTACCCGTTCGGGCACGGCTCGCACGCCGAGTACGTCACCGCGCCCGCCCGCTCCTTCGCGCCCAAGCCGGCCGGGATCGACCACACGGAGGCGGGCGCCCTGCCGCTGGTCTCGCTGACCGCCTGGCAGGCGCTGGTCGACACGGCCGATCTGCGGCCGGGGCAGCGGGTGCTGATCCACGCCGCGGCCGGCGGCGTCGGGCATGTGGCCGTGCAGATCGCCAAGGCGCGCGGCGCATATGTGATCGGCACGGCGAGCGCGGGCAAGCACGAGTTCCTGCGCGGCCTCGGCGCCGACGAGCTGATCGACTACCGGGAGACCGACTTCACCGAGGCGGTCCGCGACGTCGATGTCGTCCTGGACACGATCGGCGAGGAGAACACCTTCCGTTCGCTGCGGGTACTGCGCGAGGGCGGGATCGTGGTGTCGATCCTGCCGATGGGGTCGGAGGAGCTCTACAAGGAAGCCGCGGCGCTCGGTGTGCGGGCGGCGCGGATGCTGGTGGAGGCGGACCACGCGGGCATGCGGGCGGTCGCGGACCTCGTCGACGCGGGCAAGCTGCGCGCGACGATCGCCGGGACGTTCCCGCTGGCCGATGCCGCCGAGGCACACGCGCTCGGCGACACCGGCAGGACCACGGGGAAGCTCGTGCTCACGGTCGACTAGAAGGCGAGTACGGGTCGTCGACCAGAAGGCAACTACAGGTCGTCGGCTAGAAGGTCAGTACGGGCTTGATCGTCTTGCCCGCCTTCATGTCCCGCACCGCCTGCTCGATGTCCGCGAACGGATAGGGGCTGATCAGGCGGTGCAGCGGGAGCCGCCCCTCCTTCACGAGCTGGACCAGCGCGGGGATGAAGGTCTGGGTCTCGCCGTCCCCGAGGGTGAGGCCGACGATCCGCCTGCCGGGGATCAACCCGTTGACGTCCAGGGCGACTTCGGTACCGAAGGGCGGGGCGCCGACCACGACCAGGGTGCCGCGCGCGGCGAGCGCGTCGGCGCCCTGGCGCAGTACGGCGACGCTGCCGGTGGTCTCGACAACACCGTCGGCGCCGTGACCGTCCGTCAGCAGCGCGACGGCCTCGCCGAGGTCGGCCTCACCCGCGTCGATCGTGTGCGTCGCACCCAACTCCTTTGCCAGGGTGAGGCGTTCGGCGACCCGGTCGACCGCGATGATCCTTGTGGCGGGGGTCAGGGCGGCGGCCATCACCGCGGACAGGCCGACCGCACCGGCGCCCAGCACGACGAGGGCGTCGCCGAGCCTGGGCTTCAGCACGTTCCAGACCGCACCGACCCCGGTCTGCACCCCGCAGCCCAGGGGGGCGATGGACTCCAGCGGCACATCGGGGTCGACCTTCACCAGGCTGCGCGCGTCGACCAGCGCCCGCTCGGCGAAGGAGGACTGCCCGAAGAAGTGTCCGCCGAGCGGGGTCCCGGCGCGGCTGATCGTGCTGGTGCCGTCGGCGCGCCGGCCACCGATGAGGTTCAGCGGCAGCCAGGTGGCGCAGTAGGCGGGGTGTCCGTCACGGCAGTTGTGGCAGCCGCCGCAGGAGGTGAAGGACAGGACGGCATGGTCGCCCGGGGCGACGCCGGTGACGTCCGGTCCGACGGCCTCGACGACGCCCGCTCCCTCGTGGCCGAGGACGCCGGGCAGGGGGAAGGGCAGACCGCCGCTCGCCACACCGAGGTCGGTGTGGCACAGGCCGGTCGCCACCATACGGACGAGGACTTCACCGGAGCCGGGCTCGTCGAGGTGGACATCGGCGAGCGTGAACGGCGCGCCTGAGGACTCGACCACGGCCGCGCGGGTGGGGGTGGACATCGTACGAACTCCCTTTGGTGATGGTGCGCGGTTCAGCCGAGCGAGACGACGACGGACTTGACCTTGGTGTAGGAGGCGAGGGCCTCGGGCCCGTACTCCCGGCCGAAACCGGAGTCCTTGACCCCGCCGAAGGGGACCGCGGGGTCGAGCATCGCCCAGTCGTTGATCCAGACGATGCCCGCCTGGAGCCGGTCGGCGACGCGGTGCGCGCGGGTGAGGTCGGTGGTCTGGATGCCCGAAGCCAGGCCGTACGGGGTGGAGTTGGCAAGTTCGACGGCCTCGTCCTCGCTGTCGAAGGGCTGGACGGTGAGGACCGGGCCGAAGATCTCCTCCTGGATCACGCGGGAGTCGTTCGGCAGGCCCGCGAGGACCGTGGGCTTGTAGTAGTAGCCGCCGTTCAGGTCGAGCCGCTCACCGCCGCAGACGATGCGGGCGCCCTCCTTGCGGGCCAGTTCGACGTACTCCTCGACCTTCCGGAGGTGCCTCTCCCCCGCCATCGGACCGACGACGGTCTCGGGGGCGCGGGGGTCGCCGACCGGGACGCCGGGGACGGCGTCGGCGAGGATGTTCAGCAGGGTGCTGTACACCGAACGTGCCACCAGCAGCCGCGGGCCGCCCATGCAGAACTGTCCGGTATTGAAGACGAATCCCTTGATGACCGCGCCGACCGCCTTCTCCAGGTCGGCGTCCTCGAAGACGACGTGGGCCGCGTTGCCGCCCAGTTCCATGGTGACCGGCTTGAGCGCCTCGCCCGCGACGCTCGCGGCGTGCCGGCCGACGGCGGTCGAACCGGTGAAGGCGAGCTTGTCGATGCCGGGGTTGCGCAGCAGGGCCTCGCCCGCGACCGGTCCGGTGCCGGTGACGACGTTCACCACACCGTCCGGGACCCCGGCCTCCTGGAGCAGGCGGGCCATGTACAGGGCGCTGAGCGGGGTCTCGTCGGCGGGCTTGTGCACCACGGTGTTCCCGGCCGCGAGAGCCGGGGCGAGCTTCGAACTGGAGAGGATCAGCGGGAAGTTGAAGGGCGTGATCGCGGCGACCACGCCGAGCGGTCCCCGGCGCGTGTACGCGAGGGCGCCCAGCGGGGTGTCGCGGGTGGCGCCGTCCAGGGTCTGGGCGAGTGCGGCACAGTACTCGTACTCGTCGGCCGCCGTGAGCACGTCGACGGGGCGGCACAGGGATATGGGCTTGCCGACGTCCAGACTCTCCAGGGCGGCGAGCTCGTCGGCGTTCTCGCGGATGAGCTCCGAGACGCGGTGCAGCACCCTGCCCCGCTCCCGTCCGCTCAGACCGGCCCAGGGGCCGTGATCGAAGGCCTCCCGTGCGGCGCGTACGGCGGCGTCCACGTCCGCCGCACCCGCCTCGGCGACCGTCGTGACCACCTGGCCGGTGGACGGGTCGATCACGTCCGTACGCGCTCCGTCGGCCGCCTCGCGCCACTGTCCGCCGATGAACAGCCGCCCGGGCCCGCTCTCGAAGGTGGTCGTCATTGCCCACTCCTCAGCCTTGATCGGCAAGATTTCAACCAACAGGATTCCTGTTGGTTCGCAGTCTCATTACGGACAGGTTTCCTGTCAATGCCTTAGGCTGAACCCATGGTCGGCACCCAGGTAACGAAGGCACCTCCATCCCTGCTCTACATGGTCAAGCAGGTGGAGCTCGTCGTGCGCTCCCACCTCGACGAACTGGTGAAGCCGGCGGGGATCACCGCACTGCAGTACACGTCGCTCACCGTGCTGGAACGACACGACGGCCTCTCGGCGGCACAGCTCGCGCGGGACTCCTTCGTGACCGCACAGTCGATGGCCGACCTGGTGCGCTCACTGGAGAACCGCGGACTGATCCGCCGCGAGCGCAATCCGCACAACCGGCGCGAGCTGCTGATCCTGCTCACCGACGAGGGGCGCGAGCTCCTCGCGCGGTACACCGACGCGGTACGTGAGCTGGAGGAACGCATGGTGCGCGAGCTCAGCGCACACCAGACGGATCAGTTCCGCCAGGCTCTGTCCAAGGCGTGGCACGCTCTGTCGTGATCCGCGTGGCCGACCCGAGGGGCGACTCACCCTCCAAATCGCAGACATATGTCAATCGAACATGCTGGAATTCACTCCAACGAGGGTAACTTGCAGAGCAGGGAACGGTTTTGCGGGCCCTGCCACCAGGAGTGGGTCAGCAGCCGGTTGGAGGCGATGTCGCCGTGACGTACGACCCCGCACCGCCCACCCGCCATCTGCGCGTCCGCCTGGACCGGGGTCACACGGTGCTGGAGTTCCAGGGGGAGATCGACATCGTCGCGGCGCTGGAGATCACGCCGTACCTGGACGCCCTGACGGGTCATCCGGAGCCGCAGATCGTGATCGACCTGCGGCCCGTGGAATTCTTCGACTGCTCCGGGCTGCGCCTGCTCTACCGCGCCAGGAGCCGCGTTCTCGACCGGGGCGGCCGGCTGCACCTGGTCTGCACCCGGCCGCTGACACTGCGCGTCCTCAAGGTGACCGGCCTGGCCAAGCTCCTGCCGCCCTCGGCGTCGCTGGACGCGGCCCTGGGTCAGCCGGAAGCCACGTCGGGCACGTTATAACCCCTGCCGACCGGACGGTGTGACCTCGGCCGGTTCCCCCTCGCTCACTTCAGGATCTTGGTCACCTGCCCCGCCCCTACCGTCCTGCCGCCCTCCCGGATGGCGAACTTCAGGCCTTCCTCCATGGCGATGGGCTGGATGAGCTGCACGTTCATGGTGGTGTTGTCGCCCGGCATGACCATCTCCGTGCCCCTGGGAAGAGTCACGACACCCGTCACGTCCGTCGTGCGGAAGTAGAACTGCGGCCGGTAGTTGTCGAAGAAGGGCGTGTGCCGTCCGCCCTCGTCCTTCGACAGGATGTACGCCCGCGCCTCGAACTGCGTGTGCGGGGTGACCGAACCCGGCCTGATCACGACCTGCCCCCGCTCCACGTCGTCGCGCCTGACCCCGCGCAGCAGCAGGCCGACGTTCTCCCCCGCCCGGCCCTCGTCGAGGAGTTTGCGGAACATCTCGATGCCCGTGACGGTCGTCCTCGTCTTCTGCTCGTGGATGCCGATGATCTCGACCTCGTTGTGGACCTTCAGCACCCCGCGCTCGATCCGGCCGGTGACGACCGTGCCGCGACCCGTGATGGTGAAGACGTCCTCGATCGGCATCAGGAAGGGCCGGTCGACGTCCCGGACCGGCTCGGGCACGAACTCGTCGACGGCCGCGAGCAGTTCGAGAACGGAGGCACTCCACTTCGGGTCGCCCTCCAGCGCCTTGAGCGCGGAGACCTGGACGACCGGAACGTCGTCGCCGGGGAACTCGTACTCGGTGAGCAGCTCACGCACCTCGAGCTCGACGAGTTCCAGGATCTCCTCGTCGTCGACCATGTCCGTCTTGTTGAGGGCGACGACGATGTACGGGACGCCGACCTGTCGGGCGAGCAGCACATGCTCCTTGGTCTGCGGCATCGGCCCGTCCGTCGCCGCGACCACCAGGATCGCGCCGTCCATCTGCGCGGCCCCGGTGATCATGTTCTTGATGTAGTCGGCGTGCCCCGGACAGTCGACGTGCGCGTAGTGCCGGGCTTCCGTCTGGTACTCGACATGGGCGATCGAGATGGTGATGCCGCGCTGGCGTTCCTCCGGCGCCTTGTCGATCTGGTCGAACGGCGTGAAGGGGTTCAGGTCGGGAAACCGGTCGTGCAGAACCTTCGTCACGGCCGCCGTGAGTGTCGTCTTCCCGTGGTCGATGTGCCCGATGGTGCCGATGTTGACATGCGGCTTGGTCCGCTCGAACTTCGCCTTCGCCACTGCGAGCCCTCCTGATCGCCTGGGTGACGCCGAGCGTTGCTGCGCCGCTTCCTGGCGGGGGGCGAGCGAGGTACCGAACGCTGAACGAGGTCAGGAAGGGTCGCTCTTCCTGTTTATTCGCTCGGGGGCGCGTCGAACAGGGCGCTGACGGACTCACCGTTGTGAATGCGGCGCACGGCCTCGGCGAGCGCCGGGGCGATGGACAGGATCCGCAGCTTCTCGGTGTGCTCCTCGTCCGGCACCGGCACGGTGTTGGTGCACACGATCTCCAGGACGTCCTCCTGTTCGCTCAGCCGCTTGAGCGCGCCTGCCGCGAACAGCCCGTGGGTGCAGGCGACCCGGATGGACCGCGGCCCCAACTCCCGCAGCCGCTCCAGGAGTTCGAGGACGGTACTGCCTTTGGCGATCTCGTCGTCGAGGACGATGACATCGCGCCCGGTGATCTCACCGATGACGGAGCTGATGCTCACCCGGTCGTCGGCGAACCGCTGCTTGGCACCGGCCGCCACCTGGGCGCCGATCAGCCGGGCGAAGGCCGCGGCCTCCTTGGCGTTGCCCAGGTCCGGCGACACGACCGTCGTACGCGACAGATCGTGACCGCGGAAGTGCGCGGCGAGCTCCCGCAGGGCGTGCAGATGGTCGACCGGCACCGAGAAGAACCCGTGGACCTGCGGGGAGTGCAGCGTCATCGCGAGGACGCGGCTGGCCCCGGCCGCCACCAGCAGGTCGGCGACCAGCCGACCGCCCATGGAGATCCGCGGCATGTCCTTCTTATCCGAACGGGCATACGAATAATGGGGCATGACCACGGTGATCCGCCCTGCGGAGGCACCACGCGCCGCGTCGCACATCATCAGCAGTTCGACGAGGTGCTCCTGCACGGGGGTGACCAGCGGCTGCACGAGGAACACATCGCGCTCGCGACAGTTGGCCTGGAGCTGGACCTCCAGGCAGTCGTTGGCGAACCGGCTGACCCGGGTCGGGCTGAGGGGCACGCCGAGATGGGCGCAGACCTCTGCCGCCAGCTCGGGATGGGCACTACCGCTGAACACGGCGATGTCACGCACGACCGCTCCTCGCAAGATCGATCCGGGTGCGCCGCCGGTTGGCATGATCGACCCGGGATGCGTGCCTCATGCTACTGGGCCCAGCCCAGGTACTCCCACCGGGGGAAATTCGGTTGCGCACGGTCACGGGGCATACGCCAGGATGGTCCCGCCAGCGCCCCCCACCCATGGGAGAACGACATGCGCCGATTCCTCGGAACTTCTCAGCGCCCCCACCGGACGACTGTTCCCGAGGACTCGACCACGCATGGACACTCTGAACATCGGCATTCTGGCCCACGTCGACGCGGGTAAGACCAGCCTCACCGAGCGGCTGCTCTTCGACGCCGGCGCCATCGACCGGCTCGGCAGCGTCGACGCCGGTGACACCCGCACGGACGACGGGGAGATCGAGCGCCGGCGCGGGATCACCATCCGCTCGGCCGTCGCCGCCTTCACCGCCGGCGACGTCCAGATCAACCTCATCGACACCCCCGGGCACGCCGACTTCATCGCCGAGGTCGAGCGCGCCCTGGAGGTCCTCGACGGCGCCGTGCTGCTCCTGTCCGCCGTGGAGGGCGTACAGGCACAGACCCGCGTCCTGATGAAGACCCTGCGACGGCTCGGGCTGCCCACCCTGATCTTCGTCAACAAGATCGACCGGGCGGGTGCGCGGGAGGCGGGGCTCCTCGACGACATCCGGCGCCGCCTCACGCCGTACGTCGTCCCGCTCGTCGGTGTGCGCGGCCTCGGCACCGCGCGTGCCCGTCTCGTCCCGCGTCCGCTGGACGAGACGGCGGCCGGCACACTCGCGGAGGTGGACACGGACGTCCTCGCCGCGGTCGTGGACGGCCCCGCGCCGACCCCGGACGACCTGGCGGCCGCGCTCGTCGCGCGCACCGCCGACGGCTCCCTCCACCCGGTCTTCTTCGGGTCCGCCCTGGGTGGGCAAGGGGTCACCGAGCTGGTCGAGGGGCTGAGCCGGCTCGTCCCGCGCCCGACGGCCTCCGCCTCGGCCGAGCCACGGGGCACGGTCTTCGCCGTGCGCCCCGGACCCGGCGGCGAGCGCACGGCGTATCTGCGGTTGTACGGCGGTGAAGTGACGCATCGTCAGCGGCTCGTGTTCACCCGGCGCGAGGCCGACGGGCGCACCACACAGGTCCCTGGCCGGGCCCGGGAACTGGAGGTCGTGGGGCGGCCGGGGGCCGCCGCCCTGACCGCGGGCAACATCGCCGCGCTCCGGGGCGTCGTCGGCATCCGCGTCGGCGATCGGCTCGGTGAGGTCACCGGCCGTGCGCCGCAGTTCGCGGCGCCGACCCTGGAGACCCTCGTCCGGGCCCGGCACCCCGACCAGGCGGCCCCGCTGCGCTCGGCCCTCCTCGCGCTGGCCGACCAGGACCCGCTGATGCACGCCAGGCCCGCCGCGTCCGGCAGCACCGCGCTCCTCCTCTACGGCGAGGTGCAGAAGGAGGTCCTGGCGGCCACGCTCGCCCAGGACTTCGGCATCGAGGCGGAGTTCGAGCCGAGCCGGGTGCGGTTCCTGGAACGGCCGGACGGCACCGGCGAGGCCTGCGAGGAGATCCAGCGGCACGGGCACGCCGGATTCTGGGCCACGATCGGGCTGCGGATCGAGCCCGGACCACACGGTTCCGGCGGCGTCTTCACGTACGAGACCGAGCTCGGCGCCCTGCCCCGGGCCTTCCACCAGGCGATCGAGGACACGGTCCACGCGACCCTGCTCTCCGGTCGGCACGGCCGGCCGGTCACCGACTACCGGGTGACGCTCGTCCGTTCCGGATTCGTCGCGCCGCTCAGCACGGCCGCCGACTTCCGCGGCCTCACCCCGGTCGTGCTGCGCCGCGCGCTGGAGCGGGCGGGCACGCGGGTGTACGAGCCGTACCACGCCTTCGAGGTGGAGCTCCCGCTCGATGCGCTGGCCCCGGTCACGGCTCGGCTCGCCGCGCACGGCGCACGGTTCGGGGAGACGACCGGCGGCCGGACCTGCTGGCTCGTCACCGGCGAGCTGCCGGCCCGGCAGGTACGGGAGGTCGAGCTGCGGCTGCCGGGGCTCACCCACGGCGAAGGGGTCTGGTGGTCCCGCCCGTCGGGGGACCGCCGCGTGTAGTGCGGCGGATGCGGTACGGCCGGCGGACGCTGCACTCACTCGGCATACGGCGATGTGTGGTGACCGGTGCCGCCGGAGTGGACGCGCTCCCGCCCGCACTCCCCGTCAGCGACGTCAATCCGCCAACAGGGCGGCCTAGTAGGTGATTTGGGGGGCATCCGGTGAGCAGGAAGGAGGACCGTCGAATGACGACGTCCATCAAGCGCCTGCCCAAGCGCATGCCCGCGTGGGCCAAGGCGATCACTGCCGTCGTGCTGGTGCTCGTGGTGCTGTTCGCCGGGCTGCGCCTGGCCGTTCTGCCTGGGCTGCGCGACCTGTTCGGCACCCAGACGCACGACCGCTCCGGACCAGCCCTCCTCAAGTCGATCCAGGACATGAGCCGTTACGACGCCGCCTCGGGCAACTTCCAGGTGGTGGTGGACCTGGAGAAGGACGCCAAGTACCTGCCCGACGCGATCCGCGGCACCCGCACGCTGTACGTGGGGGCCGGCACGGTCGAGGCGTATGTCGACCTCGGTTCGCTCGCCAAGAAGGACGTGACGGTCGACGCCGACCGCACCACGGCCACCCTGCGGCTGCCGCACGCGTTCCTCGGCAAGCCCGCACTCGACCCCAACCGTTCGTACGCCGTCTCCAAACAGCGAGGTCTGCTCGACCGGCTCGGCGACTTCTTCTCAGACAACCCGGACAGCGAACAGGCCGTGCAGAAGCTCGCGGTCAAGCACATCGGCGACGCGGCGAAGGACAGCGAGCTCACCACGCGGGCCGAGGCGAACACCACCGGCATGCTCGACGGTCTGCTGCGCTCCCTCGGCTTCAAGGAGGTGAGCGTGAGCTACGGCGCCTGAGCCGGGCCGTACTCCGGCGAGGGTCCGGTGGGGCGAGGCCGTCGCCCCACAGGGCCCGGAGAAGACCGTTCCGTAACAGGACGGGCTCGGCATCGAAGGGCGCTTCGCGGGTAACCGCCCTTACCTGCAGAACAGTTGAAACCGGGAGAATCGAATGGTCCGTACGGCGTCACTCATGAGCACCCTGCGCACCACCGGTACAGCGAAATCCGGTCGACGGTCATCGGTACCCGCGCAGGAGCGCAAGGCGCTCCCGCTGCCCGTGCGGCTGCTCGTGATGCTGCTGGCCTTCGTGGCCATGGTGGCGTTCGCGGTCGCGCTGGCCCGCCTGACGCTGGAGCCGTCACCGGCGTCGAAGGCGCTGATCCACACCAATCTGCACCCCGGCAGTTCTCTGCGGGCCTATCTCGACCAGCCGGCGCTGCGCGACGCCGTGAAGCAGATCGGCGGGAACGTCGTGCTCGGTGTGCCGTTCGGCGTGCTGGTACCCGTGCTGATTCCCAAGGCCCGGGGGATCCTGCGCGTTCTGCTGCTCACCGCGGTGGTGATGCTGCTGGTCGAGTTGGTCCAGGGCACGCTGATCACCGGACGCGCCTTCGACATCGACGATGTCATCCTCAACACGTCCGGAGCGCTGGTGGGTTATCTGCTGCTGGGGCGGCGGATCGGCCGGGCGGTGCATCCCAAGCGCCGTCGGCAGGGCCGGCGCAATCGGCGCGGGGCCCCGAAGGCATGAGGGACCGCACGCCACGACCGTCCGCCCGCGGCCCCCACCGCGGGCGGACGGCGTTGATCGGCCGGAGTCGAG
Organism: Streptomyces sp. NPDC111507; assembly: GCF_055638955.1. Lineage (NCBI taxonomy): Bacteria > Bacillati > Actinomycetota > Actinomycetes > Kitasatosporales > Streptomycetaceae > Streptomyces > Streptomyces sp. NPDC111507. Next base: position 335,606 of record NZ_JBVKBU010000005.1, read on the forward strand.
ACTGGGGGCGATCGACTGGGGGCGGCCTCTCAGCAGCCCATGGACCAGGTGTGCGAGTCACCGCGGTCGTTCGCCACGGCGTTGTAGCCGACCTCCTCCCCCGGTCCGAGACAGATGGTCATGGCGCCGCCCTGCCAGGCGTCCTCGTAGACCTTCACGTGGTCCTTGACGCCGGGGCCCGAGATGCCGTGGTTGGCCCAGGAGGAGTCGGTGTCGGCGATCCAGCTCTCCCACCACCCGTCGTCCCCCGACCAGTTGGCCCGCTGGCCGTCGAAGTTGGCGTTCTCCCAGACGCAGAAGTTGCCGCTGGGACAGTCGGCCGCGCCGGAGGGGGTGGCCAGGGCGAGACCGCCGGTGAGGGCGAGCAGGGCCGCTGCGGCGGAGAGGGCGAGACGCTGGGTGATCACGAAGGGTCACTGCCTTTCTTCATGGTTGCCTGGACGGTCCGCTCGGCGTACAGGTCCGCCGCGCGGCGCAGTGCACGGGTGCGCAGCTGCCGGTAGGTGGTCAGTTGTCCGTGCCGCTCGGCGCGGACCCGGGCCAGCAGGGCCGGTTCCAGCCGCGCCCGCAGCCGGGTGAGGCCGCTCTCACGTGCACAGCGCGAGGAGACGGCGGGGTCGGGGCGGCCGGGTCGGGCCCCGTGCGCCGGGGTGACACAGCGGGTCCAGCGGGCGGTCGCGGCGCGGTAGTCGGGGTCGCGCTTCATGCGCTGCTGAGCCTCGGCCCGCAGGTTGTTCACCACGACCCGAGTACGGAACCAGAGCCGCTGGTCGCCGTAGAGATCGCGCTCGGCGGCGGCGAGACAGCCGTCCGTGTGCGCGGTGACGGTGTAGCCGGTGGCGAGGGTGACGGAGAGCTCGGGGTGGCCGCGGCCGAAGAGGGCGCCCTGCAGTCGGCGGTCCTGCGGGGCCGAGGCGCTGTGGTCCTGCGGGGCCGAGGCGTTCGGGAGGGTCAGTCCCTGCCTGGCCAGACAGCGGTCGACGAGCACCTGCTGGGCGGCGTCGATGAGGTCGTCGCGGTCGCGCTCGGTCCTGGGCAGCGGGGGCACGGCCCGCTGCGCCGTCGCCGTGGAGCACCCCGCCAACGCCAGCACCGCGAGCGCGGCGGCGGCGAACGCGCGAAGGAGTCGCACGGGTCAGCCGACCTCGCACCCCATCATGGTGTCGGCGACGCCGTCGAGCCGGGCGCCCCAGGGCCAGTTGTCGGCCAGGTCGTGCGCCCGGATCAGCCGGGCGTAGCAGGTGCCGCGGCCCCAGTCGATGGCGTACACGGCGGAATCGGCGTTGGACCTGAAGGATGCGGCCTTGTCGTGCAGGAACTCCGGGACGTCCGTATAGCCCGGTGGGGTGTAGCACCACGACGAGCCGTGCTGTCCGGAGGCGGTCCAGAAGCACACGTCTCCGGCCCGCGACGCGCCGTGCGTCGCCGCGCTCGCCGGTACGGCGGCGAGGAGGGCGGTCGAGGCCAGCAGACCGGTCGAGGCGAGGAGGGCGGCGGCGGGCACGGCGAAGCCACGGGGCATGACGACTCCCGGAGGGAAGAGGGGGCGCCGGGGCGGTCGCGATCACCCGGCAAGATCAACCGTGCCCTCGCGGGCATCGGCCCATGCCGGGTTCCCGCCCTTTGCCGATCTTTCCTGGGGTGCGGGGTCATTCCTCCCGCGACAGCTCACACCGGCGCGAACCCCGAGGTCCGCGCGCTCCCCGCGCCTCGGCCGTGCCGTCCGGCGCCGCGGCCTGATCCGCCGGACCGGCTCTGGCGCCCTGATCCGCCGGACCGGCTAGTGCCCTGATCCGCCGGACAGACCCTGGCGCGCCGCCCAGGTGAACTTGTCGCCGCCCACCCAGCGCACCACGTCCGGGTCGTCGAGATCGTGGATATGGATCCCTTGGGAGCCGGCGAACGTCAGGACATCGGTGATCGACTTCGCCTCGCCGACCATTTCCCCGTCGATCTCCACGATCCGAAAGGGCGGGTCGGACGGCTGCACCCCGAGCACCATGACCCGCGGGTAGGTGATGTGGGGGCTCGAGATTTCGGTCATGTCTAGAGCGTACTAGAACGTAGATCGATTCCCGCGAGCGGGTCCAGGCGAGTGACACTCCGCCGTGCGGACCGACGGCGGCTGGACAAGGCTTGAAGGGCTTGAAAGGGGCGAAAAGCTCACGGAAGGTGGTGCCGGTGGATCCCGTCGAGGCCCTGGACCGGATCGCGTTCCTGCTGGAGCGCACCCAGGCCCCCACGTATCGCGTACGGGCCTTCCGCACCGCGGAGGCCGTGCTGGCCGCGCTGCCCGCCGGGGAGGTCGAACGGCACGTCGCCGCCGGAACCCTGGAGTCGCTGAAGGGCATCGGACCGAAGACGGCGCACGTCGTGCGCGAGGCGGTGGCCGGTCAGCCGCCCGGCTATCTCGAGACGCTGGAACAGGAGGCCGCGGGCCCCCTCGCCGAGGGCGGTGCACCCCTGCGGGCGCTGCTGCGCGGCGACTGCCATCTGCACTCCGACTGGTCGGACGGCGGCAGCCCGATCGAGAAGATGGGCCGGACCGCCGCGCGCCTCGGGCACGAGTGGGCGGTGCTCACGGACCACTCGCCGCGGCTGACCGTGGCACGGGGCCTGTCCCCCGAGCGGCTGCGCGAGCAGTTGGCGGTGGTGGCGGAGCTCAACCGCCGGTGGGCCCCCTTCAGGCTGCTCACCGGCATCGAGTGCGACATCCTCGACGACGGATCGCTCGACCAGGAGCCGGAGTTGCTGGAGTCGCTGGACGTCGTGGTGGTGTCGGTGCACTCCAAGCTGCGCATGGACGCCAGGTCGATGACCCGCCGTATGGGCACCGCCGTACGCAATCCGCACGCGGACGTGCTCGGGCACTGCACCGGCCGGCTGCTCACCGAGCGGCGGCGGCCCGAGTCGGAGTTCGACGCGGACGCGGTCTTCGCCGCCTGCGCGGAGTCCGGTACCGCCGTGGAGATCAACTGCCGCCCGGAACGTCTCGACCCACCGCGCCCGCTGCTGCGCCGGGCGCTCGACGCGGGCGTGCTCTTCTCGATCGACACCGACGCGCACGCCCCCGGCCAGCTCGACTGGCAGATCCACGGCTGCGCGCGGGCCGAGGAGTGCGGGGTGCCCGCCGAGCGCGTGATCACCACCTGGAGCGAGGACGAGCTGCTGGCCTGGACCCAATCGCGGACGGCGCCGACCCGTGTGACCAGCACCTGACGGGCGTAGGCTGGACGGCGAGAGCAAACCCGCGCCCGAGCCCCCGGACGCGTGAAGTCGTACGGCGAGCCGAGACGTGACGCGCACGGCGACCCGAGAACCGTCCGCCCCCTGACCCCCTCCGGGTGACGCAGATCACCGCTCCTGCCCAGGTCACGCGGGAACACCCCTCGGTAGTTCCCCGTTAAACCAACCGTGGGTGTGGATGGGACAGTGTCCCCGGGCCTCACCTTTTGCCCACAGGGACGATCGTTCGGCTGAAGCCCTGTGGAGCCTCTCGCCGAGAGGTGACCGCCATCCGTGCCCACCACAGACGGCCCCGACCGAGATTCCCCCGTCCGGTCGGGGCCTTTTCATGTCCGGCGCCAGGCCCGGCCCGCCGTGCGCTGCCGCCCTGCCCTGCCGCCCCCGCCGTGGGCGGCCGCCTCCGCTTGACTTCGAGTGCTCTCCAATCCGTAGCGTCGGAACATGACCACTGCACAGCACAAGATCGGCTCGGGGTTCGGCGCCCACAGCACCGCCGACGACGTCCTCCAAGGCGTCGACCTGACCGGGAAGCTCGCGATCGTCACCGGCGGGTACTCGGGGCTCGGCCTGGAGACCACCCGCGCGCTCACCAAGGCGGGCGCCCACGTCGTCGTTCCGGCGCGCCGCCCGGACGTGGCCCGGGAGGCGGTGGAGGGCATCGAGGGGGTCGAGGTGGACGAGCTCGACCTCGGCGACCTCGACAGCGTCCGCGCCTTCGCCGAACGCTTCCTCGCCTCCGGCCGCACCATCGACATCGTCATCGACAACGCCGGGATCATGGCCTGCCCGGAGACCCGCGTCGGTCCCGGCTGGGAGGCCCAGTTCGCGACCAACCACCTCGGCCACTTCGCGCTCGTGAACCGTCTGTGGCCCGCGATCGAGCCGGGCGGCGCACGGGTCGTCTCCGTCTCCTCGGGCGGTCACCACAACTCGGGGATCCGCTGGGACGACGTGCACTGGCGCACCGGCTACGACAAGTGGGAGGCGTACGGGCAGGCGAAGACCGCGAACATCCTGTTCGCCGTGCACCTCGACCGGCTCGGCCGGGAGTCCGGTGTACGGGCCTTCGCCCTCCATCCCGGCGGCATCCTCACCCCGCTGCAGCGCCACCTCGCCAAGGAGGAGATGGTGGAACGCGGCTGGATCGACGAGGACGGCAACCCGCTGAACCCGTCCGGCTTCAAGTCGCCCCAGGAGGGTGCGGCGACCCAGGTGTGGGCCGCGACCTCACCCCAGCTGGCCGGCCTCGGCGGGGTGTACTGCGAGGACTGCGACATCTCCGAGGTCGCTTCGGCGGACGGCGAGCGCACCGGCGTACGGGACTACGCGATCGACCCCGAGCAGGCCGCGCGGCTGTGGACGCTGTCGGCGGAGCTGACCGGGGTGAACGCGTTCGCGTGACGCGCCCGGGGCGTCAGTCGCGGGCCGTGAACTCCCGCAGATCCGCGAGGAGTTGTTCCGCGTGCGTGGCGAAGAGGCCATGGCCCGCGTTCTCGTAGACCTTGAGTGTGCCGTCGGGGAGCAGTTCGGCCGCCCGGCGGCCGGTCAGGTCCAGCGGCGCCGACGTGTCGTGGGTGCCGTGGACGACCAGTGCGGGCAGGTCGAGCTTGGCCAGTTCGGGGGCGACGTTCAGGGTGGCCGCGAGGTCTCCCAACGCCGCCCCGCCGCGCGCGGTGGCCCCATGACAGCGGTTGATCATGGACTGTACATAGGCCGGGGAGAGTTCGTTCCCGGGGAGGTCGAGGGCGAAGAACGAGCGGGCCCCGTCCACGAAGAAGGCGGCCCGGTCGCGGCGGAAGATCTCGTTGCCGGCCTCGACGACGCCCGGGTCGATGCCCTCCGGATGGTCCGCGGACCGGACGGCCCCGGGCGCCATGCCCGCGACGAGTGCCACCCTCGCCACCCGCTCGACGCCGTGCCGGGTCAGGCAGCGTACGACTTCCGCGGTGCCGATGGAGTGCCCGACCAGTGTCACCCCGGACAGGTCGAGGTGGCGCAGCAGCCCGTCGACGTCGTCGGCCAGAGTGTCGAGATCGAACCCGCCCCACACGTCGTCGGACCGGCCGTGGCCGCGCCGGTCGAAGCCGACGCACCGGTAGCCCTCCTCGGCGAGCGGCAGCATCTGGTACTCCCACATCTCCGTGCCGAAGTAGGCGCTGTTGACGAACACGATGACCCGCCCGGTGGCGGGACCGTAGTCGACGAAGTGCAGTCGGGTGCCATCGACGGGGCTCTCGAAGTACGGCATGGGAAACCTCCCGGAATCCGGTGGCTGGACGAGTGGGTACGTCCTTCATGGTTCCGGAGGGCCGGGGCGGGGTCGATTACCCCCGAGGTCATGTCACCTCGCGGTCAGCTCGGTCGGCCGATGGCCCGCAACGGGCACCCGGTGTCGACGCGCGTGGCGAGTTCGGCCCGCAGGGTGGCGAGTTCGGCCATGCGGGCGTCGATGACCTGGATCTTCTGCTCGAACAGCACGGACAGCGCTTCCGCGGAGTCCGGCGCCTCCCGCAACTCCTCGCCGTGCCGCGCGATCTCCGCGAGCGAGAATCCCAGCGTCTGCGCGGTGCGGACGTAGTGCAACCAGGGCACCGCCTCGGGCGGGAAGTCGCGATAGCCGTTGGCCAGCCGCCGCCCCGTGACGAGGCCGACCTTCTCGTAGAACCGAATGGTGTCTCTGCTCATGCCCGCCTGTGCGGCGAGCTCTCCGATACGCATGTCCCTCCATCGGACGGCGGGCTTGACCTTGGACCGTACTCCACTGTTTAGCGTGAGGCGTCGCTGTCCCGAGACCAGTTGGAGCCTCATCGTGATCCGGACCCTCGCCCCCGAACGCCCCGCCTATCTTCGCGCCGTACGGGCAAGCGCCTGGTACGACCTCGTCGTCACGGCGGGCTTCGCGACGCCCTGGACGTACGCGCTGGTGCACGACGCGCTGTCGTCGTCGGGCAACGCGCTCGGGCTGGGAGCCCTGCCCGAACTCGACCCGGTGCAGACCCTGTACGCGAACCTGATGGGCTCGGTCGTGGTGGTCTGGGCCGTCCTGCGCATCGTCCGGCCGCTGCCGGTGCACGGACTGCTCGACGGCATCGCGCGCACGCTGTTCGCGGCATGGCAGGCGTACGCGCTGGCCCACGGCGCCATGCGGCTGCTGTGGCTGTTCTTCGGCGTCGAGGTGACGTTCGGCCTCGTCCAGCTGGTGCCGTGGTGGCGGAACCGGAACACGAACCCGTTGGCAGTCGAACGCCCCTAAGCGGGTCGGGCGAAGTCCGCTGCGGTTCGGCAGCGCCCTGAAGGGGCGCGGGGAACTGCGCGACCGGCCACGATGCAGCCGCAGACGATCGACGGCACCTCCCCGCACTTCCAGCGGAGCGCTCAGTACGCGGCGGCGTGCCCTGCCACGTGCCCCAGAGACCCTCGTCGAGCCGAAACCCGTACGGCAGGACTCCCTACTCGTGAGGCGTACCGATCCCCACCGGGAAAGGGTCCCCGCCCTGCTGCGGGCAGGCAGGGCGACTGCCGTGCGTCGTGAACCCCCGGCTGCGGGTCAGTGCGGGGCGCGCTCCTCCAGGGCGGTGCGCCAGGCCGGGGAGGGACTCTCGCTCACCGGCTCGGCGCGTCGGCCGCCCCGCGCGAAGAAGTCGGCGAGCGGCAGGATCGCGGCCCCGACGGTGACCGCGTCCGGGCCGAGCCGGCCGAGGTCGATGGAGACGCGCTCGGCCGGATAGCGCAGGGCGTACGAGGCCGCGTACCGGCGGACGGCGGGCAGAAAGCGGGTACCGAGCTGGAGGCCCGCCCAGCCGCCGATCAGGATCCGCTCGGGCTGGAAGAGGTTGATCAGGTCGGACAGGCCCGCGCCCAGGTACTCGGCGGTCTCCTCCAGGACGGCGAGCGCGACGGGGTCGGGCTCGACACCCTCCTCGGCCGGGTAGGCCGCGGTGAGCATCGCGGTGAGCGCGGTCTCCTCGTCGGTGCCCTCGGGCGGGCGTCCGCCCTCCTCGCGCCAGCGGTCGAGAAGCGCCTCCGCGCCCGCGTACGCCTCCAGGCAGCCCAGGGCACCGCACCGGCAGCGGCGCCCCCTGACCCGTACCGTCAGGTGGCCCCACTCCACCGAGCGGCCGTGCTCCACGTCCTCGGTGACCAGACAGGCGCCGACGCCCGAGCCGAAGAGGACGACGACCGCGTTGCGCGCGCCGCGTCCGGCGCCGAACCACATCTCGGCCTGGCCCAGGGTCCGGGCGCCGTTGTCCGCGAAGTACGGGACCGTGTCGGGGAGTTGACAGGCCGAACGGAGCAGGGACTCCAGCGGGACGGCGTCCCAGCCGATCGTCTGACCGTGCACCACCGCACCCTCCTCGGGCGTGCGGGCGACGATTCCCGGGACGCCGATACCGACGCCGAGCAGTCGCTCGGGAGCGATGCCCGCCTCGTCCAGCACCTCGGCGACGCCGTCCCGGATGTGCCCGACGATGACATCGACGTCGTACTCCCGACGCTTCGACAACGGTCCGCCGCCCGGCGAGGGGTCCTCCCCCTGAGCCTGTCCGTCGCCCTCCGACGCCCAGTCACCCCCGTACCCCTGCCGCTCCAGCGGCCGCTCCGTGCGGGCGAGTTCGGTGAGGGTCAGGTCGAAGAGTTCGACGCGGACACGGGTTTCGCCGACGTCGACGCCGATCATGTGGCCGCTGCCGGGTACGACCCGCAGCAACGTGCGCGGGCGGCCGCCGTCGGAGTCGACGCTTCCGGCCTCCTCGACCAGACCGTCCGCGACGAGTTCAGCGACCACGTTGCTGATGGAACCGGAACTCAGGCCGGTGGCCGGGCCCAGCTCGAAGCGGCTCAAGGGGCCGTCGAAATACAACCGTTGCAGCACGGCAGTGCGATTGCCGCGCCGCAGGTCACGCACTGTTCGCCCGTTCCGCACCGCCATGAGAATCCCTTCCGGCCCGCCCGACCTGCAAGATACCCCTGCGCGATCCCTTGACGCGACTTTCTTCCGGGTCTTAACTCACGTCCTAAATTAAGACATGAGGGTCGTTCGAGAAGTGAACGCGGGCGCCCCTCGTGGCTCTCCCTCCGGGAAAGGGACATACGCAGCCATGCGCAGAATCCGAGCCGCGGCCGCCGGTGCGGTCACCGTCTCCCTGCTGACCGCCGTGACCGCCTGTGGTGGCGGCTCGTCGACGGGCGGTGGGTCCAACGACTCGCCGAAGACGCTCACCTACTGGGCCTCCAACCAGGGCGCCAGCATCGAGGTCGACAAGAAGGTCCTCCAGCCCGAACTCGACAAGTTCGAGAAGCAGTCCGGGATCAAGGTGAAGGTGGAGGTCGTCCCCTGGTCGGACCTGCTGAACCGGATTCTCACCGCGACCACGTCGGGCCAGGGCCCCGACGTCCTGAACATCGGCAACACCTGGAGCGCCTCGTTGCAGGCCACCGGCGCGCTGCTGCCGTGGGACGCGAGCAACTTCGCCAAGATCGGCGGCAAGGACCGCTTCGTCGACTCGGCGCTCGGCTCGACGGGCGCGCAGGGCAAGGACCCGGCCGCGGTCCCGCTGTACTCGATGGCGTACGCGCTCTACTACAACAAGAAGATGTTCGCCGACGCGGGGCTTACGACGCCGCCGGCCACCTGGGACGAGCTGGTCGCCGACGGCAAGAAGCTGTCCAAGGGCGGCAAGTGGGGCCTGGGGGCCGAGGGTTCGAACCCCTCGGAGAACATCCACCACGTCTTCGTCTTCGCCAAGCAACACGGCGCCGACTTCTTCACCGCCGACGGCAAGCCGGACTTCACCTCGGACGGCACGGTCGCGGCGGTCAAGCAGTACATCGACCTGATGGCGAAGGACAAGGTCATCGCGCCCGGCAACGCCGAGTACGCGCAGAACCAGTCCGTGAGCGACTTCGCCAAGGGCAAGAACGCGATGCTGCTGTGGCAGTCGGCGTCCGCCAACCTCACGTCGCAGGGCATGAGCGATGACGCGTACGGAATCGCCCCAGTCCCCGTGCAGTCCGGCACCCCGGGAACCGGCACCAACGTCAACTCGATGGTCGCGGGCATCAACCTGGCCGTCTTCAAGAACAGCCACAACCTCGACGGCGCCACCAAGTTCGTGAAGTTCATGACCAGCGACGCCGAGCAGAAGATCCTCAACACGGCGTACAGCTCGATCCCGCCGGTGAAGACGGCCCAGACGGACACCACCTTCAACACCCCGGCGAACGCGGTACTCAAGGACACCCTGGCCAAGAGCGCCGCCGCTCTTCCGCAGGTCGCCGACGAGTCCCAGTTCGAGACGACGGTCGGTACGGCCGTCAAGACGCTGTTCGCGGACGCGGCCGCCGGACGCGCGGTGACCACGGAGTCGGTGAAGGCGGAGCTCGAGAAGGCCCAGCAGCAGATGCCCGCGAAGTGAGCGCGGACTCCCTCATGACCACCACGACCGCCGCCTCCGCCGATTCCGGCGAACGGGCGGTGCCCAAGGACTCTCCCGGGGCGGCGCGCGGGCCGCGCCGCCCCGGGCGGATCCGGCGCATCGCACTGCCCTATCTGCTGCTCCTGCCCGCCCTGATCCTCGAACTCCTGGTCCACCTGGTGCCGATGGTGATCGGCATCTTCATGAGCTTCAAGGAGCTCACCCAGTTCTACATCCGCGACTGGGGCACCGCGCCCTGGTCCGGATTCGACAACTACAAGGTGTCGGTGGACTTCAGCGCGCCCGTCGGCAAGGCGCTGCTGCACTCGTTCCTCGTCACCGTCGGCTTCACCCTGCTGTCGGTGGGCCTGTGCTGGCTGATCGGCACGGCGGCCGCGATCTACATGCAGGACTCCTTCCGCGGCCGCGGTCTGCTGCGGGCGCTCTTCCTCGTCCCGTACGCGCTGCCCGTGTACGCGGCGGTCATCACCTGGGTGTTCATGTTCCAGCACGACAACGGCCTGGTGAACCACGTCCTGCACGACCAGCTGCACCTCACCGACAAGCCGTCCTTCTGGCTCATCGGCGACAACAGCTTCTACGCCCTGCTCACCGTGTCGGTGTGGAAGGGCTGGCCGTTCGCGTTCCTCATCGTCATGGCCGGCCTCCAGAACATCCCCGGGGAGCTGTACGAGGCCGCCGCCCTCGACGGCGCCGGTCTGTGGCAGCAGCTGCGCCGCATCACCCTGCCGTCACTGCGCCCGGTCAACCAGGTGCTGGTGCTGGTCCTGTTCCTGTGGACGTTCAACGACTTCAACACGCCGTTCGTCCTGTTCGGCAGGACCGCTCCGGAGGCCGCGGACCTCATCTCGGTGCACATCTACCAGGCCTCGTTCGTCACCTGGAACTTCGGCACCGGATCCGCGATGTCGGTCCTGCTCTTGCTCTTCCTGCTCGTCGTGACGGGCGTCTACCTGCTGCTGACCTCCCGAGGAAGGAGGACGGCCGATGTCTAGCACCGCGCAGACGGCGTCCCGCGCCTCGAAGGCGCCCCGCTCGCCGATGGCTCCCCCGCCGTCCTTCCTCTGGTCCCGCAGGATCTTCCTCACCCTGCTCACCGGCTTCGTCCTGGTGCCGGTCTACGTCATGGTCTCCAGCTCGCTGAAGCCGCTCGCGGACGTCTCGGGGAAGTTCCGCTGGCTGCCGAGCGGGCTGACGATCCGCCCGTACATCGACATCTGGTCGACGGTCCCGCTGGCGAGGTACTTCGTGAACTCGCTGATCGTGGCAGGCGCGGCGACGGTCTGCTCGGTGGTGATCGCGGTCTTCGCGGCGTACGCGGTGAGCCGTTACAGCTTCCGCGGCAAGCGCGTCTTCACGGTGACCGTGCTCTCGACGCAGATGTTCCCCGGCATCCTCTTCCTCCTCCCGCTCTTCCTTCTCTACGTCAACATCGGCAACGCCACGGGCATCGCGCTGTTCGGCTCGCGCGGCGGCCTGATCCTCACCTATCTCACTTTCTCCCTGCCGTTCTCGATCTGGATGCTGATCGGGTACTTCGACTCGGTGCCGCGCGATCTGGACGAGGCGGCGCTGGTGGACGGCTGCGGGCCGCTCGGCGCGCTGCTGCGGGTGGTCGTGCCCGCCGCGATCCCCGGCATCGTCGCCGTCGCCGTCTACGCCTTCATGACCGCCTGGGGCGAAGTGCTGTTCGCGTCGGTGATGACCAACGACACCACGCGCACGCTCGCCGTCGGGCTCCAGGGCTACTCCACGCTCAACAACGTGTACTGGAACCAGATCATGGCCGCCTCCCTCGTGGTGAGCGTCCCGGTGGTCGCCGGGTTCCTGCTGCTCCAGCGCTACCTCGTCGCCGGCCTGACGGCCGGAGCCGTCAAGTGACCGACTCCTCATCCCCTGAAGGGACTTCCGTGACCATCGACCTTGCCGCACTCCCCGAGGACTTCCTGTGGGGCACGGCCACGTCGGCCTACCAGATCGAGGGAGCCGTCGCCGAGGACGGCCGCTCGCCGTCCATCTGGGACACGTTCTCGCACACACCGGGCAAGATCGACAACGGCGACCACGGTGACACCGCCTGCGACCACTACCACCGCTGGCGCGAGGACATCGCGCTCATGCGCCAACTGGGCACCAACGCCTACCGGTTGTCCATCGCCTGGCCACGCGTGGTGCCGGGCGGCGACGGTCCGGTCAACGCGAAGGGGCTCGACTTCTACGACCAGTTGATCGACGCCCTGCTGGAGGCGGGCATCACCCCCTCCGTCACCCTCTACCACTGGGACCTGCCGCAGGTGCTCCAGGACCGCGGCGGGTGGGCCGCACGCGACACGGCACACCACTTCGCCTCGTACGCGGCGGTCGTCGCGGAGCGTCTGGGCGACCGCGTCCACCACTGGACGACGCTGAACGAGCCGCTGTGCTCGGCCTGGATCGGCCACCTGGAGGGCCGGATGGCTCCCGGCCTCGCGGATCTGGCGGTCGCGGTCCGCGCCTCGTACCACCTGCTCCTGGGCCACGGCCTGGCCGCGCAGGCCATCCGCGCCGCCGCACCGGGCGCCCAGGTGGGCATCGTCAACAACCTCTCCAGCATCGAGGCCGCCACCGACCGCCCCGAGGACGTCGCGGCGGCCCGCCGACTGGACGGACACACCAACCGCTGGTGGCTGGACCCGGTACACGGCCGCGGGTTCCCCGCGGACATGCGTGAGGTCTACGGCGTCGAACTCCCGGAACTGCCGGGCGACTTGGAGACCATCGCACAGCCCCTGGACTGGCTGGGCCTCAACTACTACTTCCCGTCCACGGTCGCCGACGACCCCTCAGGCCCCGCGCCGCGCGTGCGCACGGTGCGCCGCCTGGGCGTTCCCCGCACCGGCATGGACTGGGAGGTCGACGCCTCCGGCATCGAGCGCCTGCTGCTGCGCCTCACCGACGACTACGGCGCCCGCAAGCTGTACGTCACCGAGAACGGCTCCGCCTATCCCGACGTCGTGCGCCCCGACGGCACCGTCGACGACCCCGAGCGCACGCGGTACCTGGAGCAGCACCTCGCCGCCTGTGCCGCGGCGGCCGGCAAGGGCGTCCCCCTCGCCGGATACTTCGCCTGGTCGCTGCTCGACAACTTCGAGTGGGCCTATGGCTACGACAAGCGCTTCGGCCTCGTGCACGTCGACTACGAGACCCAGCGGCGCACGGTGAAGGGGAGCGGGCACCGGTACGCGGACATCATCCGGGCCCACGGGGAGCGCAGGCGCAGCGCGGCCTGACGTACGCCCCGGCCTTCGCGCTGGACGCGCGTGATACCCCGACCGGAGTACGCGTCCAGCCGGAGGCGAGGGTGCGAGGTCATGTGTTCGACCGGTCGGCTCCACGCCGACCGATGTCGTCCAGGGCCGCCACGAGCTGCGGAGCCACCGCCTCGCGGGTCCAGGCGGCATGGTCGTCGCCCACGGCGCGGGGCACGGTCTCGATGAGCATGATCAGGTAGAGGTAGCTGCGGTAGAGGGCGAGGCGCCGGCGGGCCGCGGTGTCGAAGTCGGGGCGTCCTCCCGCGTTCTGATAGCCGGTCAGGAAGGCGGGGTCCTGCTCGATGTCGCCGAGGAGCGCGAGGGAGACGAAGTCCGCCAGGGGGTCGCCCCAGAACATGCGCTCGCCGTCGATGAGGCCACCGATCCGGGGTGTGCCGTCCGAGCGGTCCACGAGGATGTTGCCCCGCCACAGGTCGAAGTGGACCAGGCGGGGGTCGGTGACCTCGTCCAGGGCGTCGTACGCCTCCTTCGCGGTGCGAGCCACCTCCTCCACGGGCCGGGGCAACCAGGCCCGGTAACGGCGGGCGTCGTCCAGGACGGCGTCGTACATGGTGGTGAAGGCGGTGCGCCAGTCGGGGGCGAGCGGGCCGAGGGCCCCGGAGGGGTAGCCGAAGGCGGGCCCGGTGACCTGGTGGAGCCGGGCCACGAGGACGCCCAGCTCCGTGCGCAGGTGGGTCTGTTCGGCACCGGTGACCGTGTCGTCCCATGCCTGGCCCGGGCAGGCCGTCATGAGGAGGTGACGGCCCCCGGTGGCCACGACGCGCGGCGCCGGTACGTCGACGGTGGCCGCCGACCGGTAGAACTCCGCCTCGGACACCAGGAGTTCGCGCTCATGGCGCATGCCCGATGCGGTCTCCGGGGGCGGGACCTTCAGCACATGGCGGGTGCCGTCGGTGAGGAGGAGTTCCTCGACGGTGTTGTAGGTGCCGCCGTCGAGCGGGCGGCAGCGGGCGAGGCGGTCCGGCGGCAGTCCGGCCGCCGCGAGGATCCGCCGCGCCCGCTCCCAGGAGTCCTCCGTCATGCGCCCCACCCGCCCCTTCGGTCACCCGGCCGCGTACCCGTCCTCCACGTAACGCCCGTTCGCGATCAGCTCGTTCAGCCACCTCTCGGCGGTCGCCTCGCCCGCGTCCGGCGTACGGTCCCCGCACAGCGTACGGAAGGCCTCGCGGGCTCCGGGCGAGCCGTCGCCGCACAGGTACACCCGGGCCCGGGCCTCCAGCAGTTCCCAGACCTCGTCGTCCTCGGCGGCGATCCGGTGCTGCACGAAGGTCACACCGTCGACGGGCGTCAGGCTGAAGGCCGGGCGCGGCGGTCGGCGATGGCGCCGCGGGACGGGGCGAGTCCGGTGCCCGCCGCGACCATCACGACCGGCGCGCAGGCGTCGATCCGGAAGGCCTCCCGGCAGGACTGGACGCGGGCGAGGACGGTGTCGCCGGGCCTGACCGTGTGCGGATGGCCGGAGCCGACTCCGGTGTACGTGCCCAGGCCGGAGCCGGCCGGGGCCTCCAGCAGGGAGACCGTCAGGTCGGCGTGGCCGGGGTCGGTCGCGGGAACTGGTCGCACGCGCCTACGCGCTGGGCGCACCGACTCCGGGAGTGTGGCCGCCCGCGGCCGTGCCCGCTCCCTGAGGGGCGCCGAAGCGCGCGAGGCAGTGCCACACCTTCTTCAGGTCCTGGAGTTCGTGGCGGCCGGTGCGGGCGGCGTCCCCGATGATCCGGGGGTCGAGCAGGCCGTCCTCGGCGATCCGGGCGCCGAGCGCGACGAACTCCGGGCCACGGAAGTCCGGGTGGCGCCGCAGTTCCTCGACCCGGAGCCGGTAGCCGGGGTGCCACTGCACGGGGCACGGGAGCCGCCGGGCCGCCGCCTCGACGGCCGTGCCGCGGTAGCTCGCGTCCAGGACCAGTGCCTCCATGTCCCTCGCCAGGTCGACGGGGCCGTGCACCTGCGCCTCGATGTAGTCGTCGAGCGCGTCCTGCTCGTCCGCCTCGGCCAGCTCGATCAGGGACATCCCGGCGGCGACCCCGAACGCGGACGGCTCGGCCGCGCTGTCGGGATAGCAGAAGGTGGCCCGCCGCAGGGCCGTACCGGTCAGCCGGAAGTGCGAGGAGCCGAAGCGGGGCGCGGCGCCGACGAGTTGGCGCCGGAAGTTCAGTCCGCCGTACACGGGTCTCTCGTGCGCGGGTTCGGCGTCGTACGCCGCGCCGAAGATCCGGCTCTCCCAGCGCCAGCGGTCACCGCCGGGGTGTGCGGTGAGCCCGCCGTTGCTCGTGCCCGTGACGAACTGTGAGACGTACGCGCCGTCCCGGCCCAGTACCTCCAGGATCGGGAGCCCACCCACCAGCCGGTCGGGGTGGAAGTTCAGGGTGATGCGCAGCGCCGGGTCCACCGCCGGGCCGCGGGAGAGGGCCGCGACATGGCGCAGCGCCCGCTCCTGGGATGTGCGGCCGTCCCTGAGGTCCCCCCGACCCCTCCCCCGCCCTGTTTCCTCACGTCTTCGCCCCGCCCCGGGACCCTTGAAGATCACTCGTCGGGCGGGGCATCCGCAACTCATTTCTCCTGGACGGCCAGCACGATCTTGCCCCGGTTGTCGCGCCGCTCCAGACGTTCGTGGGCCGCGCGCGCCTGGTCCAACGGGACCACCGTCTCGACCGGCACGCGGTACGTGCCCGCCGCGACCCGCCGGGCCAGCTCGCGCAGGTCCTCGCGGGGGTCGTAGCCGTGGATCTGCAGATTGGTGAGCTGGAAGCCGAGGACGGCGGCGTTCTTCGGATAGAAGTCGCGGGTGTCGATCGTGCTCGGCTCCAGGGCGACGTTGGCGAGGGCGATCACCCGCCCGCCGTGCCCGACCTCGCGCAGACTCCGTCCGAAGGCGGGGCCGCCGACGGTGTCGAGGACGACGTCCGCACCGCGCCCGCCGGTCAGCCGCAACACCTCCTCGACCTCCGCGTCGCCCGGATGCGCGGAGGTGTCAAGGGTGTCGTGGGCGCCGAATCCGGCGGCCCAGGCGGTCTTGTCGGGTGAACCCGCGAGCGCGACGACACGGGCGCCGGCCCCGGCGGCGATCTGGACGGCCGCGCTGCCCACCCCGCTCGCGGCGGCCTTCACCACCACGGTGTCATCCTTGGTCACCTTCGCCAGATGGCGCAGGCAGTACCAGGCGGAGAGCCAGGCCACGGGCAGCGCGGCGGCCTCGGTCAGCTCCAGACCGTCCGGCACGACCGTGACCTGCCGGGCGGGCACGACGGCCAACTCGGCGTAGAAACCGGGTGCGTTCACCCCGTCCAGGGCCATGACCCGCTGGCCGACCTCGATGTCGGTCACCCCCTCCCCCACGGCGGCGACGACGCCGGCCGCCTCCACGCCCGGGATCAGCGGCGGCCGTCCGGCCCGGTGGTACCGCC
The DNA here is from genome assembly GCF_055638955.1 of Streptomyces sp. NPDC111507. Classification (NCBI taxonomy): domain Bacteria; kingdom Bacillati; phylum Actinomycetota; class Actinomycetes; order Kitasatosporales; family Streptomycetaceae; genus Streptomyces; species Streptomyces sp. NPDC111507. The sequence continues at coordinate 352,001 of NZ_JBVKBU010000005.1, forward strand.
CGGCACGGACCAGCGCGTCCGCCCGGTTCACCCCCGCCGCCACGACCCGCAGCAGCACCTGGCCCGGGCCCGCGACCGGGTCGGGGACCTCCACCGGCACCAGCACCTCGGGCCCGCCGAACTCGTCGATCCGCACCGCACGCATACCGCACCTGCTTCCCTGTGGACGCACCGGAGCACCGCGGCGTCCGAGGAGGCCCACGAGCACGGTGACACCGGTTGAAGTGGTGTCACCATGCGACACCGCTTCAACCGGTGTCAAGGCGCTACACTCCGACCATGCCCTCCGCTCCCGCCGCCGTCCCCGAACCCGCCTCGCCGTTCCCCTTCATCGGCGGACGCCCCTGTCTGAACTTCGTGGCCACGCTCGGCAAGCGGCACGCCACCCCCCTGGAGCGGCTCCCGGACCCCGACGCCCTCGCCCGCTGGATCACCGAGGCGGGCCTGAGCGCCGGGGCCGACGACACCCCGGTGCGCGTCACCGAGGGCGATCTCACCCACGCCCGCACCCTGCGCGAGGCCCTCTACCGGCTCGTACGCGCCGCGATGGCCGGGGAGGCACACGATCCGGCCGATGTCGCGCGGGCCAACGAGGCGGCGGCCCGTCCCGACCTCGCCCCCCAGCTCGCCGAGCCGCAGGACGAGGGCGCGGGCCCCCGGCAGCCCCTGCGCTGGACGGCCGAGCGTCCCGGACCCGCGGCCCTCGCGACCGTGGCCCGGGACGCCGTCCTGCTGGTCGGCGGCCCGCTCCTCGCCAGGGTCAAGGAGTGCGAGAACCCCGAGTGCTCGCTGCTCTTCCTGGACGACTCCCAGGCCCGTCGGCGCCGCTGGTGCTCCATGGACCGCTGCGGCAACCTCGCGAAGGTGGCCGGCTACCGGTCCCGCGGCCGCACCGACTCCAGCCGGTGACGGCGGCCACCGGCTGAGCACACCGCGGGGTCCCCGCCTCGCGGTCCGCGCGTCAGGACACGGCGGGCGTCCAGTGCGGGTCCCGGCCGAGGAAGGCGAGCAGCGCCTCCGCCCGGCCGGCGGCCGCCGGCACCTCGCGGGGAGCGGCGAACACCCCGTACGAGTCGCGCAGATGATCGACGAGCCGATCCGCCGCGAACCTGATCCCCGCCGCCAGCTCCTCCTCGAGCGGCGCGTCCTGGCCGGTGGCGACGGCGATGTCCCAGGCGTGCACGGCGGCGTCCATGGCGGCAGCGGCGGCGGCCAGCGGGAACGGCAGCGGTCCGAGGGGGGTCGCGACCTCCGGGGAGTCGGCCGGCAGCTGCGCGTAGGCGTCCGTCACGCCCCGCAGCACCTTCTCCAGCACCGTCTGCGCGTCGGAGTCCAGCACGTCGGCGGGCCGGAAGGGGTCGGAGTCCGGCCGGTCGGTGCCGGTGATCGCGGCGCCGTACGCCTGCTGATCCAGTCGCGCGTGGTTGAGGACCTGGCGCACCGTCCACTCGCTGCACGGCGTCGGCGCCCCCCACGCCCGCTCCGGTACGGCGGCGGCCACCTCACTCAGGTAGACATGTGCCCTGGTCAGCAGCTCGAAGCCCGCGAGATCACTCATTCCTGGTCCCCTCCTGGGTGCCTTCCGGCCGATGAGAACAAACTAGGCTCCCTTGCGGACAGTTACGGTCCTCGATCAGCACGTTCGGTACGCCTGCGAAAAGGGAAAAGGCCAAGGATGCGAGACGTACGTGGTGCGTGGGCCGTGGCGGGCGCACAGCTCCGGAAGTGGCACGAGGAACCCGTGGTCGTCCAGTCGGTGCGGTCGGCGGGGGCCGCGACCGTCGCGTACGTGATCGCGCTGCGGCTCAGTCCGGAGCCCGCGCCGCTCACCGCCCCGCTCACCGCGCTCCTGGTCGTGCAGGTCACGCTCTACGCCACCCTCACCACCGGCATCCGCCGGGTGAACTCCGTGGTGGCGGGTGTCGTCGTCGCGATCGCCTTCAGCGTTCTCGTGGGTCTGACATGGTGGAGTCTGGCCCTGCTCATCCTCGCCTCGCTGGCCGTCGGCCATCTCGTCCGGGTCAGCGAGTTCGTGCCCGAGGTGGCGATCAGCGCCATGCTCGTGCTCGGCGTGACCAGGGTCGGGGACACGGCCTGGGCCAGGGTGCTGGAGACACTGATCGGCGCGGTGGTCGGACTCGGCTGCAATCTGCTCTTCGCTCCGCCGGTGTGGGTGGGTGCGGCCGGCGAGTCCATCGAGGATCTGGCACGGCGGGTACGCCGGTTGATGCTGCGCATGGGTGAGGAGGCGGCCGGCCGCACCCCCGTCGAGCACGCCACCGCGCGGCTGCACGAGGCGCGCCGCCTGGACCACGACATCGTCCAGGTGGACGCGGCGCTCCGGCAGGCCGAGGACAGCCTCAAGCTCAATCCGCGCGTACGGGAGGGCCTGCTGCACCGGATCGTGCTGCGCACCGGCCTCGACACGCTGGAGATCTGCACGGTGGTGCTGCGGGTCCTCGCCCGCACCCTCACCGACCTCGCCAAGGAGCGCGATCCCGAGCCGCTGTTCGAGCCTCAGGTGGGGGCGACGCTGGAGCAGCTGCTGTCCGAAGTGGGCGACGCCGTGGTGAGTTTCGCGGTCCTGGTGACCACGGACATCAGTCAGAACGCCGAGTCGGCCGAGGCCCGGCTCGCCGCGGAGCTGTCCACAGCCACGGCGACCCGCGACAAGCTGGCCCAGCTGCTGCTCGACGAGGTGCAGCGGGACGCCCGGCAGTGGCAGCTGCACGGCGCCGTCCTCACCGAGATCAACCGCATCCTGGACGAGCTGGACACGGAGCACCGCTCACGACGGCTCATGGAGGAGCTCGACCGCGGTACCCGCGAAGAGCGCAAGCGCCGTGACCACCTCGTCCGACTGCGGCAGCGCCTTCGGATGGACCGCGGGCCGCGACAGCCGCGTTCGGACCGGAACCGTCCCCCCGTCTCCGGTCGTTCTCTCTGAGGACAGCCGTTCCGTTTTCGGGGACGGGGGCGACGACGGGGGGAGCGGACGGATGGCCGACGACGCGGTGCGGATCGACGGGAACACACTGCGCCTGCCGGGCGGGGTGCGGGTCCGGTTCATGCGGACGCTGCGCCTGCCCGAGACGGGCACGCACGAACTGCCGCCGGGGCTCGGCGAGTTCCCCGTGCGCCGCGTCGAGGACCACGCGGACACCGTGCCCGCCGAGTGGCGTGCGCGCGGCGGTGTGATGCTGCCGGTGTATCTGCGCGAGGCCATGTGGCTGAGCTTCGCGGGCTCGACGGAGCCGGCCGCGCTCCAGGTCGGCGTCGGCAAGGTGTGCGCGGTTTCGGGCAGGCCGTGGAGCTCCCTGCTCTCCCAGAACCCGCAGAACTACGTCGTGATCCCCCGCCAGCCCTGGCTCGACGGCATCAACTCCGGGAAGGGCACGGTCCGCCAGTTCGTGGCCGTGCCGCTGGGGCTCGGCGCCACGGTCGAGGGCCAGGTCACCGGCGAGGAGGTGTGGGGCGGCCTGCAGCTGCAGTCCTTCCGGCTCAATGACGCGGAGCTCGCGAAGTGGCGCGAGCGGGAGCGCCGCCGGTCCGTGAGCACGAGGTCCGTGAAGAGCGTGTCCGCCTATGGCGCCGCCCCGCCGGCTCCCGGCGCCGCCATGGCCGCCGCGCCCCCCTCGGCGGCCCGCGCGAGGAGCGCCCCGGCCATGGGACTCGGCGTGGGAGGCTCGATGCGCCAGGAGGTCTACGCGGACGAGCGCTCGCGCGGCGCCTGGGCCAGGGAGCCCGCCGGCCGGGTGTTCGTGCATCTCGTGACGCCTCCCGAGTGGCGCCGCATCACGGGCGAGGCTCCCCCGCCGTCCCCCGTCGACCGCGCGGCCTACACACGGGCCGGGCTGCCCTGGTTCGAGTACTACGACGACGCGGCCCAGGACGTCGCCCCCACCGACACACTGAGCTCGGTGCGGCCGGTCGGCGAGTGGCTCGGCGACGACCACGAGCCCTGGCAGGAGCCCTCGCCCCACCAGGTGAAACAGCTGGGCGACGCGCCGGGCGAGCCGGTCGAGGACGGTGACTGGTAGGCGGCCCCACTCAGCCGTCGGGCAATCCCCCTTCTTGTTGCACAGGGCGCAACAAGCATTGCCGTTCTTGCACTTCTCGGGTGTGGCACGCCAAGGTGGCTGTGACGACCGAGGCAACCGACACCCGAGGTGCAGCTATGAACAGTGGCGCGGATCCGGCGCGGGACGCGGGCGGCGGCTGGGGCAGGCGCCGGTTCCTCGGGGCGCTGGCGGGGATCACCGCCGTGACGACGGTGCCGGCACCGGCCGCGCCGCGCACCCGACCCGCGGCCGCCACGAACCCACTCGCCGAGGGCTCCCCCGCCACCTCGGCCCCCGGACCGGCCTCTTCCTCCCCCACCGTCCGCCGGCTGTTCCTCGGCACGTACACCTCGGTCGAGGGCGGTGGAAAGGGGATCGGCCTGGCCACGTACGACCCGGTGACGGGCACCGTGACGGCCACCGGCACCCTCACCGGCATCGGCGACCCGTCGTACCTCGCCACGCATCCGAAGGGCCACACGCTGTACGCCGTCGACGAGCGGCCGGAGGGCGCCGTGACGGCCGTGCGGCTCGCCGACAACCGGGTCCTGGGCTCCCGGAGCACCGGTGGCGCGGGCCCCTGCCACCTCTCCGTGCATCCGAGCGGACGGTGGCTGCTGAGCGCCAACTACGCCTCGGGCAGCGTGGCCGTGCACCCCGTCGACGCCTCGGGCGCACTCGGCGAACGCACCGACCTGGTCACGCACTCCAGTCCGGCACCGGGCCCCGGCCAGGACGGCCCGCACGCGCACCAGTTCACGACCAGTCCGGACGGGGGGCACGTCCTCGCCGTCGACCTGGGCACCGACACGGTGTACACCTACCGCCTGGACCAGTCGAAGGGAACGCTCACGGAGGTCTCCCGGGCGCACACCCGGCCGGGCGCGGGGCCACGCCATCTCACCTTCCACCCCGACGGCCGCTTCGCCTATCTCGCCAACGAGGTCGACAACACGGTCGTGGTCTGCGCGTACGACCCGGCGAGCGGACGGCTCACCCCGGGCGACCCGCAGTCCACCGGCACGGGCACGGGCACGAACTATCCGGCGCAGATCCTGGTGACGTCGAACGGGTCGTACGCCTATCTCGCCAACCGCGGCCACAACACCCTGACGCGGTACGCGGTCGAGGCGGCCGGTGCCCGGTTGAGGCTCCTGGACAGCGTGCCGGTCGGCGGCGACTTCCCGCGCCACCTCGCCTTCTCACCGGACGAACGGCTGCTGTTCACGGCGAACCAGCGCTCGAGCACGGTCAGCGTCTTCCACGTCGAGGGCGCGAGCGGTGCACTCCGGCTCGCGGGCAAGCCGTTCGCCTCACCCGTCGCCGTCTGTGCGCTGCCGCTGTAGCGCGCGGGGGCAGTTCGCCGAGCTCGCCTGCGTGAGCAGCACATGCATCCGCTCGGTGAGCTGCGCGACGTCGTCGGCGGGCGCGTGGAAGGGCAGGCGTACGTCGCCGTTGCCGCGCGCCCGTTCGATCCGCAGCGTCAGTCCGTGCCGGTCGACGGCGAGCGGCTGGACGCGGACCGCGCCGTGCAGACCCTCGGGCTCGACGAGACGGGTCAGCCGCTCGACGGCGTCCGGGTGCGCGTCGGCCAGGTGGGTGAGCAGGCTCGCCTCGGCCGTCGCGAGCGGGTCGGGGACGGCGTCCGCGAACTCGTCGAGGTCCACCACGAGCGCGCCGGACGCCTCGCGCAGCACCACGCGCGAGGGCCGGAACTCCAGGTGCCCCTCCGCCAGGACGAACCGGCCGGCCATCCAGAGCCGGGCGCGGATCCGGCCCCGCACCGGCACGGGCGCGACGTCCGCGAACTCCAGGACGGCGGAGGGCTCTCCGCGCGGCGCGCAGACCGCCGCGGCCGTCAGCGCGCTGTCGTCCGGTACATGCAGGAGAACCCGGCCGTCCGCGGTGACGGTGTGCGCGCCGACGAGCTCCTCCCTGCCGCCCTCCGCGGTCACCGCGCAGGACCATGCCGCGGCGAGCACCGAGCGGGCGCGCTCGGCAGCGGCGGGCGCGGCCGTCCAGGTATGACGGTCACCCATGCGGTCACCCATCCCAACCTCCCTTAGGTAAGCCTTGCCTAACCTATCGGAGATCCGGGTGTACGCCAACCACGCCACACCTGCGTCCCTCGCACGAGTTACGGCGTGATGGCGCCCAGAAGCGCCCGCGCGCACAGATCCCGCAGCTGCTCCCGGGTCAGCTCCGCCCCCCTGAGCCACTCCAGGCACACGGCCGTGGTGAAGGCGAGCCAACCACGCACGGCGATCCGCAGCTCGGGCCGGTCCTCGATCCCCCCGGGAACGTCGGGGTCCGCGTCGAGCGCCGCCAGGATCTGCTGCTCCTGCGCGGCCAGCGCCCGCTGATAGACCCTGCGCACGGCCTGGTCACCGGCCGCGTCGGCGCGATGGAAGGCGCGAAAGCCGTGCGCGTGGGCCTCGACGTACGCCAGGAAGGTGTCGAGTCCGGCGCTCAGCTGCTCGCGGACGGGAATGCCGGGCACCGCGGCCGTCAGCCGCAGCATCCGCTCGCTCTCGCGCTCCACGACGGCCGCGAAGAAGTCCCGCTTGGTGGGGAAGTAGTGGTACAACAGCCCGCGCGAGACCCCGGCGATCTCGGCGACCTGCTCGATCCACACCTCGTCGTACGGGCTCTCCGAGAACAGCCGCGCCCCTACGGACAGCAGCTGTTCCCTGCGCTCCTCGGTACTCAGCCGACGGCGCGTCCGTTCCCCTCGCTCCCCCTGTTTGCCCATCATGGCCGCACCTTACTTGACGTCGGTTCAACAACGGGATCACACTGAAAACCGCTATTGAACTCGCGTACAACATGGTCGGGACAGCAGCGTCGACGTGCCACAGGCACAAGGGAGATCGCGTCATGGCGGAGACGACAGGGGCCGTGCTGCCCAAGGGGTTCCGGAGCGCGGAGCTGGGCTGGCCCGAGCTGCACCGCATCCCGCGCCCGCCCTACCGGCTCCCCGTCGTCGGGGATGTGATCGGCGCGAACGTCCGCTCTCCGTTGCAGGACTCGATGCGGTTCGGGCGCAGGCTCGGGCCGATCTTCCGGCGCAAGGGCTTCGGCAAGGAGATCGTCTTCGTGTGGGGCGCCGAGCTCGCGGCCGAGCTGGCGGACGAGAACCGGTTCGCCAAGCACGTCGGGCTCGGGGTCGCCAACCTCCGGCCGGTCGCCGGGGACGGTCTGTTCACGGCGTACAACCACGAACCGAACTGGCAGCTGGCCCACGACGTCCTCGCCCCGGGCTTCAGCCGTGAGGCGATGGAGGGCTACCACCCCATGATGCTCGCCGTGACCGAGCGGCTGATGAACCGGTGGGACGGGGAACGCGCGGCCGGCCGGGCGGTGGACGTGCCCGGCGACATGACGAAACTGACGCTGGAGACGATCGCCCGCACCGGCTTCGGCCACGACTTCGGCTCCTTCGAGCGCTCCAGGCCGCACCCCTTCGTCACCGCGATGGTCGGCACCCTGACCTACGCGCAGCGCCTGAACGTGCTCCCCGCGCCGCTGGCCCCGGTCCTGCTCCGCGGAGCCACCCGCCGCAACGAGGCGCACACGGCGTACCTGAACCAGACAGTCGACGCCGTCGTGGCCGCCCGCCGGCACTCCTCCGGCGAGGGGGACCTGCTCGACCGGATGCTGGAGACCGCCCACCCGGACACGGGGGAACGGCTGTCGCCCGAGAACATCCGCCGCCAGGTGATCACCTTCCTGATCGCCGGCCACGAGACGACCTCGGGCGCGCTCTCCTTCGCCCTGCACTACCTCGCCCAGCACCCGGACGTCGCCGCCCGCGCCCGGGCCGAGGTGGACCGGGTCTGGGGCGACACTCCCCTGCCCGCCTACGACCAGGTCGCCAAGTTGCGGTACGTCCGCCGGGTCCTCGACGAGTCGCTACGACTGTGGCCGACGGCGCCCGCCTTCGCGCGCGAGGCCCGCGAGGGCACCGTGCTGGGCGGGGTCCACCCGATGCGGACGGGTGCCTGGACCCTGGTCCTGACGGCGCTGCTGCACCGCAACCCGGAGGTGTGGGGCGCGGACGCCGAGGAATTCGACCCCGACCGCTTCGACCCGGGGGCCGTACGGTCCCGGGCCGCCCACACCTTCAAGCCGTTCGGCACCGGGGCGCGGGCCTGCATCGGCCGGCAGTTCGCGCTGCACGAGGCGACGCTCGTCCTGGGGCTGCTGCTGCGCCGCTATGAGCTGCGGCCCGAACCGGACTACCAACTGCGGATCTCCGAACGACTGACGCTGATGCCGGAGGGGCTGCGGCTGCACCTCGATGACCGGGCACCCGCGGCGGACCCGGTGTCACTGCGTCCAGTGGCCCGGGCGGGTGACTGACCGCGGCAGCCTGGTCCCGGCGCTGCCCCTGGCCGCGTTCAGCTGGGGCTGGGTCAGGAAGAACGCGTCGGTCAGATCCGCGTCCGTGAGATCCGTGTCCCGGAAGTCGGCACCGATCAGGTCCGCGCCGCGCAGATCGGCGCCGGTAAGGTCGGCGGCGATGAGGTAGGCGCCGCGCAGGTTGGCACCCCGCAGGTCGGCGCCCTTGAGCCGGGCGCCCATGAGGTCGGCGCCGCGCCGCTCCTTCTTCTTGCCGCGGCCGACTCCCGCGCGCACGAGTTCGCTGGTCCGCAGCAGGAGGGTGTTGACCCGCTGCCGGTGCGCGTTCACGTCCAACTCCCCCAGCTCCTCGGGGGATTGGTTCGTCAGTCGCTCCGTCTCGGCGAGGGCTCGGCGGATGTCGGCGTGAATCGGGCGGGCCGCGGGGAGGGTCAGGGCCTCGTTCAGGTACCGGAGCAGTTCGTGGAGCTGGCGGACGACCGGGAACACGTCGAACATCTGCCGGGCTCGTTCCCGCGGGCCTGTGCGCCAGTCCTGGCCGCCGAAAGTGACCTGGGACACCTGCTGGCCGGCGCCGAAACAGTCGTACACCGTGCACCCGTTGAACCCCTTCTCCCTCAGCTGCGTGTGGATTCCGCACCGGGAGTCCGTCCGCAGGTTCTGGCAGGGCTTTCCCGCGTCCTTGTCGATCGCGAAGTCCGCCGAGCGGGTGAAGGGCAGGGCCACACAGCACAACCCGAAACACCGACCGCAGTCGGCCCGCAGTTCAAGGAGCCGGTCATCGACTGCCGCCACACTGTCTTCTCGCATGTCACCAGCGTACTGAGCCGTCAGGGGCACCTCGGCGATGTGCTCTTCGGCTGCGGGTGGGTGGGGGCTGATCATCAGTTCCCCGCGCCCCTGGAAGGGCGCCGCGCGCGTCTTTCCAGCGCAAACGCTGGCTCAGCCTTCCAGTCCGGTGAGGTTCACGTGGGTCAGGCGTTCGGGGTCGGCGAGGATGTACATCTCGACGACGCGGCCGTCGGTGATGGTGACGCCCATGACGGACAGGGGGCGGCCTTCGGGTGCCGTGACGACGCCGATCGCCCCGTTGACCAGCGCGAGCCGGGAGAACTCCGCGAACTGGCGGAACATGAGGGCCTGTTGGGCGACGCCCGTCGCGCCGTGGACCACCTTGGACGCCGCCGCCCCGCCGACGAGCGCACCGGAGTCGACGCGGAGCACGACATCGGGATGGAGGACGGACACCAGCGCCTCGAAGTCCCCGGCGCGCGAGGCCGCGAGGAAGGCGTCGAGGACCCGTTTCTGCCGGGCGGGATCGAGCTCGGGCTCCGGCGCGGCAGCGCCCCGTACCCGCCGCCGCGCCCGACTCGCCAGCTGCCGCGTCGCGGCCGACGAGCGGCCCACGACGGGCGCGATGTCGTCGAAGGGCACCGCGAACATGTCGTGCAGGACGAACGCGAGGCGCTCGGCGGGCTCCAGTGTCTCCAGGACCACCAGCAGGGCCAGCCCCACCGAGTCGGCGAGCAGCACCTCCTGCTCGGGGTCGATCCGCTCCAGGGGGCTGACCAGCGGATCGGGGACATAGGTGTCCAGCGGCTCCTCGCGGCGCGCGGCACGCGAACGCAGCAGGTCCAGACAGACCCGGCCGACCACCGTGGTCAGCCAGCCCGCGAGGTTCCTGATCTCACCGACGTCCGTGCGGCCGAGCTTCAGCCACACCTCCTGGACCGCGTCGTCCGCCTCACTCAGCGAGCCGAGCATCCGGTACGCCACCGCCCGCAGGCGACCGCGGTGCTCCTGGAACCGATCCGCGAGGAGTTCGTCGTCGTCCATAGTGTCGTCCTCTCCCCCGAACGGCGCCCGCTCAGACCTCGTCGCGCGACAGCGCCAGCAACCGGTCCAGAACGCGCGACCCCCCGGCCCGTACACCGTCGTGCTCGAACTCGTCCGTCACCCAGGTCCGCAGACCACCGATGGCACGGGCCGTGCGCAGGGAGTGCTCCGGATCGACGTACATGTCGTCGTGGTAGACCGCCGCGGCCACCGGCACCCCGTTGGCGGCGAGGCGGGCGGGGTCGTACAGCGGCCGCCAGTCGGTGCGCGCGGCGAGTTCCTCGGCGGTCTCGCGGAGGGGACGCAGCGCGGGGTCGGTGTCGAACACCCAGGGGTGCACGGACTCGCCGGTGAACAGCAGCGGTCCGTCGTCCGCGAGGGCCTTCGCCGCGTCGAACTGGGGGAACTCGGCGCGCACCCGCTCGGCGGACCAGGCGGTCGGCCGGTCGTCCTGGGCGTAGCAGGCCTCGTGGACGAGCGCGTACAGGGGGTGGCCGGCGTACGAGAGGAGGCCCTGTGCCTCCTCCTGGAAGGCGTCGGAGAGGGCCGGGCCCTGCGGGGTGCGGACGAAGGCCTCCTCCAGGAGGTAGTGCAGCCGGTGGCTGCCCTCGCCACCGCCGAGGAGGATGCCGAGGGACTGGAAGGCCTCGACGGTCAGGCGGTAGCCGTTGCTCAGGACGGTCTCGTGGCGGAGGAGGTGGTCGGTGATCTGCCGGGCCCGCTCGACGTCCTGGGGGTAACGCGCGTAGTGCGCCGCGACCTTGCGTTCGATACGGGGGTACGCGGCCCGGTAGACGTCGTCCGCGTGCGCGTCGAGGGAGGGCAGGCCGCCGGTGATGAGGGCCGCGCGCAGACCTTCGGGGGCGGTCGAGAGGTAGTGCACGACGCAGAAGCCGCCGAAGCTCTGGCCGAGTACGGTCCAGGGGTCGCCGCCGGTGAGCCGGGGGCGGATGGCCTCGCAGTCGCGGACGATGGAGTCGGCGCGGAAGCGCGCGAGGTAGTCGGCCTGCGCGCCGGGACCGCCGCGCAGCGGCAGCGTCTGGCGATTGGCGGGCGTGGAGTGGCCGGTGCCGCGCTGGTCGAGCAGCAGCACCCGGAATTCCTTCAGCGCGCGGCCGAGCCAGGCCTGCTTGCCGACGAAGCGGTTGGCGCCGAAGCCGGGGCCGCCCTGAAGGTAGACCATCCAGGGGAGGTCCTGGTGCGCCTTGTCGCTCGCGACGACCTCGCGGGCGAACAGTTCGATGCTCTCCCCCGCCGGGTCGTCGTGGTCGAGGGGCACGGTGAAACGGTGGTCGGTGAGGACGACACCGGGCTGGCGGTAGCTGACGCTCAACAGGGCTCCCGAGACGTACGGATCCAGGCTGCGTCCCAGTTGAGCACATGATCCCCGACCGGCCGAGACCGGGGATCAAGAAAGTGGTACTGAATGGTCGCTCAGCAGGCCAGGCGCGTGGAGCGTGCCGCGCGTCAGCGCGCCGACAGGCTGGAGCGGCGCACGACCAGCTCCGGCTGGAGCACCACGCGCCGGTGTTCGTGCGGTGTGGGTGCCGTCTCGGCCTCCGTCTCCTCCAGCAGCAGTTCGGCGGCGAGGGCGCCCATGGTCATGGCGGGCTGCCGTACGGAGGTGAGCGGGACGGCCGCGGCGGCGGCGAACTCGATGTCGTCGTAGCCGACGATCGCGAGGTCGTCGGGGACGCCGACGCCCGCCGCGTACATGGCCTGCAGGACGCCGAGCGCGAGCAGGTCGTTGGCGCAGAACACGGCGGTCGGGCGCTCGGCGAGGCCCAGCAGCCGGGCGCCCGCGTCGCGGCCCGCGGCCACGTCGAGGCGCTGGGTGGGCAGCTCCCGCATCGCGGTGGGCGGGAGGCCCGCCTCGGCCAGCGCGTTCAGGGCGCCCACGCGGCGGTCCCTGACCTGGTTGAGGCCGGGCGGCCCACTGACGTACGCGATCGATCGATGGCCCGCGTCGACCAGATGCCGTACGGCCAGCGCGCCGCCCGCCACGTCGTCAACCGAGACCGAGCACTCGGTCGTGCCCTCGGCGACCCGGTCGACCAGCACGAAGGGGATGCCGTTGCGGCGGAACGTCGCGATGTTGCGCCCGGTCGCGTCGGCGGGCGTCAGCAGCACGCCGCGTACCCGCTGCTCGGCGAAGAGCGACAGGTAGTCGGCCTCCTCGCTGGCGCTCTGCGCGCTGTTGCAGACCATCACGCCGAGCCCGGCGTCCCGCGCGGCGCGCTCGGCGCCGCGGGCGACGTCCACGAAGAAGGGGTTGCCCATGTCGAGGACGAGCAGGCCCATGATCCGGCTGCGTCCGGCCCGCAGCTGCCGCGCGGACTCGCTGCGGACGTAGCCGAGCCGGTCTATCGCCGACTGGACACGGGCCCGGGTCTCGGAGGCGACGCTGTCCGGGCGGTTGATGACGTTCGAGACCGTGCCCACGGAGACTCCGGCGGCGCGGGCGACGTCCTTGATACCCACCGACTGTGCCATCAGGCAGGAACCTCCAGGGGGACGAGTTGCGGCGGGCGGGCCTTCACATTACCTGCGAGTCCGCCGACTTCGCTGGTCATGCGGGCAGCCGGAAGTCGACGACGTGGAGCGCCGAGGGCGTGGTCCCGCTGGACTTCTCCTGGTACATGACCGACAGTGTCCCGTCCTGTGAGACGCGCGTCTCGTCGATCACCACCTCACCGAAGGCGTCGAGGCCGCTGCCGTCGTACAGGAGTGTCCAGTCCGTGTACCCGGAGGACTTCGAGGCGCCCGCGATCCGGCCGAAGGGCATGATCGCGTAGGCGTTGTCGTACGTGTCCAGGATCAGCTTCGTGCGCTGGCTCGAGCCGAGGGCGATCGGGATCTCGGTCTTCGTCCAGCTGCCCGAGGCGTTCTTGCGGAGGTGGAAGGCGCGGCCGTTGTTCGTCCGGTCGGTGACGTAGTTCGTGGTGCACTGCCCGAAGCGCCCGGGCACATAGCTGATGATCGCGTGCGGCAGGCCGGTGGAGTCGGTGGCCTGGCTCTCCTGGTTCATCAGGGAGTGGTCGGGGTTGAGCGCGTCGACGACGAGTCCGGCGTCGGTGACACCCACCGTGTCGGAGCCGCCCGTGGTGCCGACGACGGTGCCCGCGTTGTTGCGCCAGGTACGGCCGCGGTCGGTCGAGTAGACGTAGCCGGTGTCGTGGTTGGTGATGCCGCCGCTGTTGCACATCACGGCGCCGTTCTGCTCGCGCCAGGTGAAGAAGGAGTGCAGGCGTCCGTTGACGTCGTAGTCGATGCCGTGCAGGTACATGTTGCGCGCGGTGCTGGAGCCGTGCTCGCTGGTGTACGTGCCGGTCGAGCCGGACCACTCCCCGAGAGCGGTCCAGGACGAGCCGTCGTACTCCGCGAGGGCGTTGCGCCCGTTTCCGGAGATACCCACGCGGTAGCTCAGCTGGAGCTTGCCGTCGGGCGTGGAGACGAACTGGGGGTAGGTGAACTGCGTGGTGAGCGCGAGGCCGTCCAGCGAGGTCTGTACGGCTCCGAAGACGGCTGAGGTCCAGGCGGTCGAGGCGGGGTTGTCGAGCAGCCCGGCCACCGACTTCACGTAGAAGAAGCCGTCGCTGTGGGAGTCCATGTTGAGGTGCAGCCGGCCGTCGGTCTTCGACACGCCCATGGAGATCACGTTGTGCGAGTCGGAGCTCTTGAGCCGATGGGCGAGGGTGACCGTCGACCAACCGGACGCGCCGAGCGCCCGGCGGGCGACGACCGCGCTGCGGTCGGCGGTGTACCAGACGGCGTACTGGTAGCCCTTGTAGGTCAGCAGACCGTTCTTCTGGAACGAGTTGTTGTTGACCAGGCCGTCGTACGACACGAAGAACAGGGCCTGGGCGTCGAGTTGGGTGCTGCCGGTGAGGGAGACCGAGGGGCCGGGGTCGGCCGCGCGCGCCGTACCGGCGCCGATTCCGGGGCCTGCCACACCGGTCAGCAGGGCGGTGGCCAGCAGGGTGCGTCTCTTCATGTCCGGACTCCTGGGGAGGGCTTCGCGCGGATACCAGCGGTGACGGGGGTGCCAGGAAGGGTTTGTCAGGCGAGGTGGAAGACCTCGGTGAGGGGTTTCATGGCCTCGTCGGGTCTGGCGCCGTCCAGCGATTCGAAGAACGGCGCCATCTCCGCCTGCCAACGGGCATTGATGTCGGTGGCTTCCATGCCGGCCTGCGCGGCCGCGAAGTCCTCGGTCTCCAAGTAGCCGACCAGCAGGCCGTCCTCGCGCAGGAAGAGCGAGTAGTTGTGCCAGCCGGTGGCCGAGAGCGCGTCGAGCATCTCGGGCCACACGGCGGCGTGCCGCTCGCGGTACTCGTCGAGGCGGTCCGCACGGACCTTCAGCAGAAAGCACACACGTCGCATCAAGGGACCCCCGGAACCTAGAAGTTGAACTGGTCGATGTTCTTGGCGTTGAAGACGGTCGGCTTGCCCAGGTTGATCACGCCGTCCTTGCCGATGGTGAACGAGCCCATGTCACCGGCCTTGAAGGTCTCACCCTCGGCTCCGGTGATCTGCCCCGAGGACAGCGCCACGGCGGTACGCGCGGCGAGTTCGCCGAGCTTCGCCGGGTCCCACAGCTCGAAGGCGTCGACGGTGCCGTTCTTGACGTACTTGCGCATGTCGTTGGGGGTGCCGAGGCCGGTCAGCTTGACCTTGCCCTTGTACTTGGAGCCGGACAGGTACTGGGCCGCGGCCTTGATGCCGACGGTGGTCGGGGAGATGATCCCCTTGAGGTTCGGGTGCTCCTGGAGGAGACCCTGGGTCTGCTGGAAGGACTGCTGGGCGTCGTCGTTGCCGTAGGCGACCTTGACCAGCTTGACGTCCTTGTACTTGGGGTCCTTCAGCTCCTCCTTCATGAAGTCGATCCAGGCGTTCTGGTTCGTCGCGGTCTGCGCGGCGGACAGGATCGCGATCTCGCCCTTGTAGCCGATCTGCTCGGCGAGCAGCTGCACCTCGGTGCGGCCCAGGTCCTCGCCGCTGGCCTGCGAGACGAAGGCGTTGCGGCACTCGGGCTTGGTGTCGGAGTCGTACGTGACGACCTTGATCTTGTTGCTCATGGCCTGCTTGAGCGCGGTGCACAGGGCGCCCGGGTCCTGCGCGGACACGGCCATCGCGTTGACCTGCTGCTGGGTGAGCGTGTTGACGTAGCTCACCTGGCCGGAGGTGTCGGTGGCGCTGCTCGGGCCGACCTCCTTGTACGTGGAGCCCAGCTCCGTCAGCGCCTTCTCGCCGCCCTTGTCCGCCGAGGTGAAGTACGGGTTGTTGACCTGCTTGGGCAGGAAGCCGACCTTCAGGCCCTTCTTGGTGGCCGCGTTCGGGTCGGCCTTGCCGGTCGCGGCGGCCGAGCCGCCCTCGCTCTTCACGTCGTTCTTGGTGGTGCCGCCGCAGGCGGTGACGGCCAGGGCGAGCGAGGTGACGGCGGCGAGCGCCGCGCCGGTACGGCGGAGGGATGACTTGCGCATGGCGGGTTCCTTTTGACGGAGGTGAGTGCGGCGCGCCCCTGAAAGGGCACAGGGCTGTATCGGACATGCGGCTCCGCCGCGTGGACGCGAGCGACCGACGGGTGGTCCGCGGTTCTCGAACGGTCTATCCAGCGGTGCGTGCCGCCCTCGCTACGGAGATCTGCCGGGCGACCCGGGGGGCGAGTACGGAGATGACGAGCAGAACGCCGGTGACGACGATCTGCGACTGCGCGGAGACGTTCAGGAGGCTCATCACGTTCTGCAGCGCGCCGAGCAGGAAGACTCCCGCGATCGCGCCGCCCAGCGTGCCCTTGCCGCCGTCGAAGTCGATGCCGCCGAGCAGGACGGCGGCGATGACGGAGAGCTCGAGGCCGGTGGCGTTGTCGTAGCGGGCGCTGGCGTAGTGCAGGGCCCAGAAGATGCCGGTGAGGGAGGCCATGAAGCCGGTGGCGACGAAGAGGATCAGCTTCTGCCGCTTGACGCGGATGCCGGCGAACCGGGCGGCCTCCTCGTTGGCGCCGACCGCGAAGGCCGAGCGCCCGAACGGGGTGGCGTGCAGGACCACCACGGCGATCGCGAGGAGTACGAGGAAGGGCAGGAAGGCCTGTGGGATGAAGGTGTTCCCGATGCGTCCGGCCGCGAAGTCCTGGTACTGGGTGGGAAAGTCGGTGACCGCGTCCGAGCCGAGCACGATCTGTGCGATGCCCCGGTAGGCGGCGAGGGTACCGATGGTGACGGCGAGGGAGGGCAACCCGAGCCGGGTCACGAGCAGGCCGTTGACCAGTCCGCACACCACTCCGATGAGCAGGCAGATCGGGATGATCGTCTCGATCGTCATGCCCTGGTTCCACAGGGCGCCCATCACCGAGCCGGACAGACCGGCCGTGGAGGCTACCGAGAGGTCGATCTCCCCGGCCACCACCAGCAGGGTCATCGGCAGCGCGATCAGCGCGATGGGCAGGGTGTTGCCGATCAGGAACGACAGGTTGAGCGCGTTGCCGAAGCCGTCGACGAAGCCGAAGGAGAACAGCAGCAGGACGATGAGGAGGGCGCCGACGACCGTGTCCCAGCGGACGGCGCGCGCGAGGGACGAGTCAGCCATGGCGGGCGTTCCTCTTCTTCAGTGCGGAGGCCACGCGCAGCGCGACGATCCGGTCGACCGCGATGGCGAGGATGAGCAGGATGCCGTTGATGGCGAGCACCCAGACGGAGCTGACGCCGAGGGCGGGCAGCACACTGTTGATGGAGGTCAGCAGCAGCGCGCCGAGCGCGGCGCCGTAGACGCTGCCGGAGCCGCCGGTGAAGACGACACCGCCGACCACGACCGCGCTGACGACGGTGAGTTCGTAGCCGGTGCTGGTACCCGAGTCGACGTTGCCGAACCGGGCGAGGTACAGGGCGCCCGCGAGTCCGGCGAGGCCGCCGCACACGACGTACGCGGTGAGGATCCGCTTGCGGACGGGGATGCCGGCGAGCCGGGCGGCCTCCGGGTTGGAGCCCAGCGCGTACAGCTCGCGGCCGCTGCCGAAGTGCTTGAGGTAGTACGCGGTGACCAGCAGGACCGCCAGCGCGATCAGGGCGAGGTAGGGGACCGCGGAGATGCCGCCGGAGCCGAAGTCGACGAAGCCCCCGGGGAGGTCGGCCGCGGTGATCTGGCGTGAGCCGACCCAGATGGAGTCGACGCCGCGGATGATGTAGAGCGTGCCGAGGGTGACGACCAGCGCGGGCACCTGGCCGAGGCTGACCAGCAGCCCGTTGACCAGTCCGCAGCCGATGCCGAGCAGGACGGCCAGGACGACCGCGACGACGGGGTTTCCGCCGCCGTGGAGATAGGTGCCGGCGGCGAAGGCGCTGATGCCGAGGGTGGAGCCGACCGACAGGTCGACGTTCCGGGTGATCACGACCAGCGACTGACCGGTGGCGACCAGCACCAGGATCGTCGCGTTCAACAGCAGGTCCTTGATGCCCTGTTCGGACAGGAACTCGCTGTTGCCCATCTGGGTGATGGCGATCATCACCAGGAAGACGACCATGATGGCGAGTTCACGCATCTTGAAGACACGGTCCACCAGCCGGGTACCACTCGACTTGGGCACCTCGGCGGCGGGCGCGGGATTGGGTGCGGTCACCGTCATGCGGCGGCCCTCCGGGGGATGTTCGGGGTCTGACGGTCGGCCGTCCGAGTGAGAGGAACGGCCCCCTGGGCGAAGGCAGGCGTGACGCGGGCGGCCGAGCCGGCGACTCCGGACTCCTCACCGACGGCCCGCTCGGCGTTCGCCGGGGCGAACCGACCGCCCGCCCCTGCCGGTGCCGCGCCGAGGGTGACGTTCCTGGTGGCGGTCATGCGGCAACCCTCCCCGTCGCGGCGGCCATCACGGTCTCCTCCGTGGCTTCGGAGCGGGGTATCTCGGCGGTGAGCCGGCCCTCGTGCATCACCAGCACCCGGTCGGCCATGCCGAGGATCTCGGGCAGGTCGGAGGAGATCATCAGGACGGCCACCCCGTCGGCGGCCAACTCGGAGAGCAGTCGGTGCACTTCGGCCTTCGTGCCCACGTCGATACCGCGGGTCGGCTCGTCGACGATCAGCACCTTGGGGCCGGTGGCGAGCCACTTGGCGAGGACGACCTTCTGCTGGTTGCCACCGGAGAGCGTGTTGACCGTGTCGGCGATCCGGGCGTACTTCACCTGGAGCTTGACCGCCCAGTCGAGGGAGCGGCTGCGCTCGGCGCCGCGGTCCACCAGCCCCGCCTTCACGGTCGTACGCAGCCCGGTGAGCCCGATGTTGCGCTCGATGGACATGTCCATCACCAGGCCCTGGGCGCGCCGGTCCTCGGGGACGAGGGCGAGCCCCGCGGCCATGGCCGTGGAGGGCGCCCCGTTCGTCAGTGCCTTCCCGTCGACCTCGACCTCTCCGGCGTCCCAGCGGTCGACGCCGAAGACGGCCCGGGCGACCTCCGTACGCCCGGCGCCGACGAGTCCGGCGAGACCGACGATCTCCCCGCGCCGCACGTCGAAGGAGACGTCGGTGAAGACGCCCTCGCGGGTCAGCCGGCGCACGCTCAGGGCGACTTCGCCCGCCTCGACGTCCTGCTTGGGGTAGAGCTCGTCGAGGTCGCGGCCGACCATCCGGCGTACGAGGTCGTCCTCGGTCATGCCGTCGAGGAGCTCGCTGGAGATCCGGGCGCCGTCGCGCAGGGTCGTGACCCGTTGGCAGATCTGGAAGATCTCCTCCAGGCGGTGCGAGATGAACAGCACCGCCGAGCCCTGCTCGCGCAGGGTGCGCACGACACCGAAGAGACGGGCCACCTCGCTACCGGTCAGGGCGGCGGTCGGCTCGTCCATGATCAGGACGCGGGCGTCGAAGGAGAGCGCCTTGGCGATCTCGACGATCTGCTGGTCGGCGATGGACAGTCCACGCGCCGGACGGTCGGGGTCGAGTTCGACACCGAGTCGCTTCATCAGGGCGGCGGTCGCCTCATGGGTGGCCTTGTGGTCGATACGACCGAGGGCGCGCCGGGGCTGGCGGCCCATGAAGATGTTCTCCGCGATCGACAGGTCGGGGAAGAGGGTGGGCTCCTGATAGATCACCGCGATGCCCGCGTCGCGGGCGTCGGCGGGACCGTGGAAGACGGTGGGCTCACCGTCCAGCAGCACCCGACCGGCGTCCGGTCGGTGCACGCCGGCGAGCGTCTTGATGAGGGTCGACTTGCCCGCGCCGTTCTCACCGGCGAGAGCGTGCACCTCGCCGGGGAACAGTTCCAGGGACACGTCCCGCAGGGCGCGTACCGCGCCGAAGGACTTGGAAATGTCCTCCAGCGCCAGTACGGGGGCCGGACCCGCGTCGGACCGGTGGGTCATGTGAGCTCCTCAACGACGCGGGCGGCGAGGCCTCACGACGTCGTGAAAGGTTTCAACTAGGTTGCCGGGACGTTAGGCAGGTAGCCCAGGTCACGTCAATGGGTCCGGGTCGAAATTTTCGATAGCCGATGGTCACAACCGAGTCACGGAAGGCCGTCTTCACCCAGGGGCTTGACACGCCTTCGGACGGCTCATAGCTTCGGCGTTCTGAATCGTTTCAGATCGTTTCAGACGGAAGAGCTGTTCCGATCAGGCAGAAGTGCAGTTCGGACCCGACTCCACAAGTCGTTCGAAACCGAAGCCACACCCGAAGTCACAGGAGCCCCGAAGTGACCGAGCTTGCCGCGGTGAAGACCGCCCTCAAGACCCAGGCAGTAGAGACGCCCTCGTGGGCGTACGGGAACTCGGGAACCCGCTTCAAGGTGTTCGCGCAGCCCGGAGTCCCGCGCAGTCCGCGCGAGAAACTGGACGACGCCGCCCAGGTGCACGCCTTCACGGGGGCCGCGCCGACCGTCGCGCTGCACATCCCCTGGGACAAGGTCGACGATTACGGGGCGCTGGCGAAGTACGCGCAGGAGCGCGGCCTGAAGCTGGGCGCGATCAACTCCAACACCTTCCAGGACGACGACTACAGGCTCGGCTCGATCTGTCACCCGGACGCCGCCGTCCGCCGGAAGGCCCTCGATCACCTGCTCGAGTGCGTGGACATCATGGACGCGACGGGTTCGAAGGACCTGAAGCTCTGGTTCGCCGACGGTACGAACTATCCCGGTCAGGACGACATCCGTGAGCGCCAGGACCGGCTGGCCGAGGGCCTGGCCCAGGTCTACGAGCGACTCGGGGACGACCAGCGGATGCTGCTGGAGTACAAGTTCTTCGAGCCCGCCTTCTACATGACGGACGTCCCGGACTGGGGCACGGCGTACGCGCACTGCCTCAAGCTCGGCCCGAAGGCACAGGTCGTCGTCGACACCGGGCACCACGCGCCCGGCACCAACATCGAGTTCATCGTCGCGACGCTGCTGCGCGAGGGGAAGCTCGGCGCGTTCGACTTCAACTCCCGGTTCTACGCCGACGACGACCTGATGGTCGGTGCGGCCGATCCCTTCCAGCTGTTCCGGATCATGTACGAGGTGATCCGCGGCGGTGGCTTCACGCCGGACGTCGCCTTCATGCTCGACCAGTGCCACAACATCGAGGCGAAGATCCCGGCGATCATTCGTTCCGTGATGAACGTGCAGGAGGCGACGGCGAAGGCGCTGCTCGTGGACGGTGCGGCGCTGGCCGACGCGCAGCGGACCGGGGATGTGCTCGCGGCCAACGCGGTGATCATGGACGCGTACAACACCGATGTGCGGCCGTTGCTTCGCGAGGTCCGGGACGAGCTGGGGCTGGACCCCGACCCCATTGCCGCGTACCGGCGGTCCGGGTGGGCGGAGAAGATCGCGGCGGAGCGGGTGGGTGGGCAGCAGGCGGGGTGGGGGGCGTGAGCACTGCGTTGCGCCTGCGGGGTGAGGTCGACCGCAGGCTGCGGGCCGTACGTGGCTGGTCGCGCAGTTCCCCGCGCCCCTGACGGGGCGCTCAGCACAGGTATGTCGCCTCTCTTCACTCTTCTCTTTTCTCTAAGGACCAGGAACATGGCATCCCATCCCGAAGCCGACGCTCTGTTGGCCCGTTCGCACCGGCTCGGTGCTGATCCTCGTAACACCAACTACGCGGGCGGCAACGCCTCCGCGAAGGGCACCGACACCGACCCTGTGACCGGGGGTGATGTCGAGCTGATGTGGGTGAAGGGCTCGGGCGGTGACCTCGGGACGTTGACCGAAGCGGGCCTCGCCGTACTGCGGCTCGACCGGCTGCGGGCGATGACGGAGGTCTACCCGGGGGTGGAGCGCGAGGACGAGATGGTCGCCGCGTTCGACTACTGCCTGCACGGCAAGGGCGGCGCGGCCCCGTCCATCGACACGGCGATGCACGGGCTGGTGGACGCGGCCCATGTCGACCATCTGCACCCCGACTCCGGGATCGCGCTGGCGTGCGCGGCGGACGGCGAGAAGCTGACCGCCGAGTGTTTCGGCGACCGTGTGGTGTGGGTGCCGTGGCGCCGGCCCGGCTTCCAGCTGGGTCTGGACATCGCGGCGGTCAAGGAGGCCAACCCGCGGGCGATCGGCTGCGTCCTGGGCGGGCACGGCATCACGGCGTGGGGCGACACGGCGGAGGAGTGCGAGCGGAACTCGCTGCACATCATCCGCACCGCCGAGGCGTTCCTCGTCGAGCGTGGCAAGGCGGAGCCCTTCGGGCCCGTCGTCGAGGGGTACACGGCCCTGGAGACGTCCCGGCGCCGGGAGCGGGCCGCGGCGCTGGCGCCGTACGTCCGTGCCCTCGCCTCGCAGGACAAGCCGCAGGTCGGCCACTTCACCGACGCCGACGTCGTCCTCGACTTCCTCGCGAGCGCCGAGCACCCGCGCCTCGCCGCGCTCGGCACCTCCTGCCCCGACCACTTCCTGCGGACCAAGGTCCGGCCGCTCGTCCTCGATCTGCCGCCGACCGTGGAACTGGACGCGGCGATCGCGCGGCTGAAGGAGCTGCACGGCGAGTACCGCGAGGAGTACGCGGCCTACTACCAGCGGCACGCCGACGCGGACTCCCCCGCGATGCGCGGCGCGGACCCGGCGATCGTGCTGATCCCCGGTGTCGGCATGTTCTCCTTCGGCAAGGACAAGCAGACCGCGCGTGTGGCCGGCGAGTTCTACGTCAACGCGATCAACGTGATGCGGGGCGCCGAGGCGGTCTCGGCCTACGCGCCGATCGAGGAGTCGGAGAAGTTCCGCATCGAGTACTGGGCGCTCGAGGAGGCCAAGCTCCAGCGGATGCCGAGGCCGAAGCCGCTCGCCACCCGGGTGGCGCTGGTGACGGGGGCGGGCAGCGGGATCGGCAAGGCGATCGCCGAGCGGCTCGTCGCCGAGGGCGCGTGCGTGGTGATCGCCGATCTCGACGCGGAGAACGCCGCCGAGGTCGCCTCCTCGCTGGGCGGGCCCGACAAGGCCGTCGCCGTCACCGTCGACGTGACCTCCGAGGAACAGATCGCCGAAGCCTTCAAGGCGGCGGTGCTCGCCTTCGGCGGCGTCGACCTGGTGGTGAACAACGCCGGTATCTCCATCTCCAAGCCCCTGCTCGAGACCACCGCGAAGGACTGGGACCTCCAGCACGACATCATGGCCCGCGGCTCCTTCCTCGTGTCGAGGGAGGCGGCGCGGGTGATGATCCAGCAGAAGCTGGGCGGAGACATCGTCTACATCGCGTCCAAGAACTCGGTCTTCGCCGGTCCGAACAACATCGCCTACTCCGCCACCAAGGCCGACCAGGCGCATCAAGTACGGCTCCTTGCAGCCGAGTTGGGCGAACACGGCATCCGGGTGAACGGCATCAACCCCGACGGGGTCGTGCGCGGCTCGGGCATCTTCGCGGGCGGCTGGGGCGCGCAGCGCGCGGCGACGTACGGCATCGAGGAGGAGAAGCTCGGCGAGTTCTACGCCCAGCGGACCATCCTCAAGCGCGAGGTGCTGCCCGAGCACGTGGCGAACGCCGTGTTCGCCCTGACGGCCGGGGATCTGACCCACACCACCGGTCTGCACGTCCCGGTCGACGCGGGTGTCGCGGCGGCCTTCCTGCGATGAGCGAGCACGTGAAGAGCTTCGCCGCGGTCGACCTCGGCGCGTCCAGCGGGCGCGTCATGGTCGGCCGCGTCGGCCCCGAGGCGCTGGAGCTGACGGAGGCGCACCGCTTCCCGAACCGTCCGGTCCGGGTCCCCGAGGGGCTGCGGTGGGACATCCTCTCGCTGTACGCGGGGGTGCTCGACGGACTGCGGGCGGCCGGGCAGGTCGACTCCGTCGGCATCGACAGCTGGGCCGTGGACTACGGGCTGCTGGACACCGACGGCGCGCTGCTCGGCAACCCGGTGCACTACCGCGACGCCCGCACCGAGGGGGTCGCGGAGAAGGTGTGGGCCACCGTGCCCGCCGCCGAGCTGTACGCGGCCACCGGGCTCCAGTACGCGCCCTTCAACACCCTGTACCAGCTCACGGCGGCCCGCTCGACGGCGCAACTCGCTTCCGCCGAGCGGCTGTTGCTCGTTCCCGACCTGCTGGCGTACTGGCTCACGGGCGAGGCGGGCACGGAGATCACCAACGCCTCGACCACTCAGCTGATCGACCCGCGCACCCGTGACTGGTCCCACGACCTCGCGGACCGGCTCGGCATCGACCTCAGGCTGTTCGCGCCGCTGCGGCAGCCGGGCGACCCGGCCGGTCTGCTGCTCCCGCGGGTCCTGGAGGAGACCGGGCTGAGGGGCCCGGTCCCGGTGACGACCGTCGGCTCCCACGACACCGCGTCCGCGGTCGCCGCCGTCCCGGCGGCGGACGAGCGGTTCGCGTACATCTGCACCGGCACCTGGTCCCTCGCGGGCCTGGAGCTGGAGCGGCCGGTCCTCACCGAGGCGAGCCGCGCGGCCAACTTCACCAATGAACTGGGCCTGGACGGCACGGTCCGCTATCTGCGGAACATCATGGGGCTGTGGCTGCTCCAGGAGTGTGTACGGGAATGGGGTCAGCCCGATCTGGGTGAGCTGCTGCGGGCCGCCGCGGAGGTGCCCGCGCTGCGATCGGTGGTGGACGCGGGCGACGCCGCCTTCCTGGCCCCCGGCCGGATGCCGGACCGGATCACCGACGCCTGCCGGGAGTCGGAACAGCCCGTGCCCGAGTCGCGCGCCGAGATCACCCGCTGCATCCTCGACTCCCTCGCGCTCGCCCATCGCAGGGCGATCCGCGAGGCCGAGGCTCTCGCCGACCACCCGGTCGACGTCGTCCACATCGTCGGCGGCGGCACCCGCAACGAGCTCCTGTGCCAACTGACGGCCGACGCCTGCGGACTGCCGGTCGTGGCCGGCCCGGCGGAGGCCGCCGCGCTCGGCAACGTCCTCGTCCAGGCCCGCGCACACGGTCTGGTCGGCGACCGTACGTCGATGCGACGACTCCTCGCCCGTACCCAGCCGTTGCGGCGGTACGAGCCCCGGGGCGACGCGGCTGCCTGGCGCGCCGCGGAGGACCGGCTCACCCGTCCGTGAACGGCGACTCGCCCGTGTCCATGAGCGGGGGCTCCCCTGCCGCTCGTCCTCCGCGTACCCTGCACTCATCCGATGATCGATCCCAAGGAGCTGCGATGCGTGTCGCCCTGTTCCTGACCTGTGTCAACGACACGCTCTATCCGGACACCGGCCGCGCTGTGGTGAAACTGCTGACCAGGCTGGGCGTCGAGGTCGACTTCCCGATGGCGCAGACCTGCTGCGGGCAGGCCCACTACAACACCGGGTACCGGCATGAGGCCGAGCCACTGGCCCGGCATTTCTCCGATGTCTTCGGTGAGTACGAGGCGATCGTGACGCCCTCCGGGTCGTGCGGCGCGATGGTGCGGGAGCTGTATCCGCGGATGGGTGAGCGGGCGCGGGCGGAGGGTCGCGGGGACACCCTCGCGGCCACCCTCGCCCCGGTCGTGCCGAAGACGTACGAGCTCACCGAGTTCCTGGTGGATGTGCTCGGCGTGACGGACGTCGGCGCGTACTACCCGCACACCGTCACCTACCACCCCACCTGTCACGGGCTGCGCAGTCTCGGGCTCGGCGACCGGCCGCGCCGGCTCCTCCAGGCCGTCAAGGGGCTCGAACTGCGCGAGTTGCCGGGCGCGGACGAGTGTTGCGGCTTCGGCGGCACGTTCGCCGTCAAGAACGCCGACGTCTCGGCCGCGATGGGCGCCGACAAGGTGCACCACGCCGAGTCGACGGGCGCGGAGGTGCTGTGCGCCGCCGACAACTCCTGCCTGATGCACATCGGCGGCACGATGGCCCGGCTGGAGACGCGGATGCGGCCCGTGCACATCGCGGAGATCCTGGCCAGTACGGAAGAGGAGCCGAGCGCATGAGTGGCACCTTCGTCGGCATGCCCGCGTTTCCCGAGGCGGCGCACGACGCGGTCAACAACCCGACCCTGCGCGGCAATCTGCGCCACGCCACCCACACGATCCGCGCCAAGCGGGCGGTCGCCGTCGCGGAACTCGACGACTGGGCCGCGCTGCGCGAAGCCGGCAAGCAGATCAAGGACCACACGCTCCGTCATCTCGACCGCTACCTCGTGCAGTTGGAGGAGTCGGTCACCGCGGCCGGGGGCATCGTGCACTGGGCCGCCGACGCCGACGAGGCCAACCGGATCGTCACCGACCTGGTGAAGATGACCGGGGAGAGGGAGGTCGTCAAGGTCAAGTCGATGGCCACGCAGGAGATCGGCCTCAACGAAGCCCTGGAGGCCGAGGGCATCCACGCCTACGAGACCGATCTCGCCGAGCTCATCGTGCAGTTGGGCAAGGACCGGCCCTCCCACATCCTCGTCCCGGCCATCCATCGCAACCGCGGCGAGATCCGCGACATCTTCGCGCGTGAGATGGCCGAGTGGGGCCGCCCGGCGCCGGAAGGCCTCACCGACACGCCCGCCGAACTGGCCGAGGCCGCCCGACTGCACCTGCGCGAGAAGTTCCTGCGCGCCAAGGTCGGCATCTCCGGCGCCAACTTCATGGTCGCCGAGACCGGCACCCTGATGGTCGTGGAGTCCGAGGGCAACGGCCGGATGTGCCTGACCCTGCCCGAGACGCTGATCTCGGTCGTCGGCATCGAGAAGATCGTGCCGACCTGGCAGGACCTGGAGGTCTTCCTCCAGACCCTCCCCCGCTCCTCGACCGCGGAGCGCATGAACCCGTACACCTCGATGTGGACGGGCACGAGGGACGGCGGTGCCGGGGAAGCGGACGGCCCCCAGACCTTCCACCTCGTCCTCATCGACAACGGCCGCACCGACACGCTCGCCGACGAGGTCGGCCGCCAGGCCCTGCGCTGCATCCGCTGCTCGGCGTGTCTCAACGTCTGCCCGGTGTACGAGCGCGCGGGCGGCCACGCCTACGGCTCGGTATACCCCGGCCCGATCGGCGCGATCCTCAGCCCCCAGCTCCGGGGCACCGCGAGCGAGATCGACGCCTCGCTCCCGTACGCCTCCTCACTCTGCGGCGCCTGCTACGAGGTCTGCCCGGTCGCCATCGACATCCCGGAGGTCCTCGTCCACCTGCGCGAACGGATCGCCGAGGGCGGCCAGGTGACGCGGGAGGGCAACAAGGTCGTGCTCAAGCCCGCCAAGGGGCACGCCGCCGAGCGAGCGGCGATGCGGGCGGCACGCTGGGCGTTCAGCCACCCCGGCGCGCTGCGTACCGGCCAGCGGCTCGCCTCCCGCACACGCCGCTTCCATCCACGCTCGCTGCCCGGTCCGGGCAAGGCGTGGAGCGGCACCCGGGATCTCCCGGCAGTGCCCGCGGAGCCGTTCCGTGACTGGTGGCAGCGTACGCACGGCGGAAAGGACACGGACAAGTGAGCAGCAGGGATCTGATCCTGGGGCGGGTGCGGCGCGCGCTCGCCGACGTACCGCGGGACGACACGCCGTACGAGCAGGCCGTTGAGCGGGGGTACCTGCGCGAGCACGGGGGGCGGAGCGTCGAGCAGACGGTGGATCTGCTGGCGGAGAACCTGGCGGACTACCGGGCACTGGTGCACCGCTGCACGGCCGACGAGCTGGCCCCCACCATCGCCGGGCTGCTCGCCGGACACGGTTCGACGTCGGTGGTCCTCCCGGCCGGCCTGGACGCGCGGTGGCTGGCGGCGTCGGACGTGACGCGCGTCCCGGACCGGGCCGAGGACACCTCGGGCGAGCTGGACCGCGTCGACAGCGTCGTGACCGCGTGCGCGCTCGCGATCGCCGAGACCGGCACCCTCGTCCTGGACGGCGGCCCGGACCAGGGACGCCGTCGCATCACGCTGGTCCCCGATCACCACATCTGCGTCGTCCGCGTCCCCGACCAGGTCGTCTCCTCCGTGCCCCAGGCCCTGGAGCGCCTGGCTCCGACCCGCCCGCTGACCTGGATCTCCGGCCCGTCGGCGACCAGCGACATCGAGCTCGACCGGGTCGAGGGGGTGCACGGTCCGCGCACCCTGGAAGTGGTGCTGGTGAGCGGGGAGTGACCTGCGCGGTTAGCGTGAGGGGATGATCCGGTTCGAAGAGGTCACCAAGCGCTATCCGGACGGCACTACGGCCGTGGACGGCCTCTCGTTCGAGGTCGCGGAGGGCGAACTGGTCACGCTCGTCGGCCCGTCGGGCTGCGGCAAGACGACGACCATGATGATGGTGAACCGGCTGATCGAACCGACCTCGGGCCGGATCTTCGTGAACGGCCAGGACGTCGCCACGGTCGACCCGGTGCGGCTGCGGAGGCGTATCGGGTACGTCATCCAGCAAGTGGGCCTGTTCCCGCACCGGACGATCCTCGACAACACGGCGACCGTGCCGACACTAATCGGCTGGAAGAAGGCGAAGGCGCGGACGCGCGCCGCGGAGCTGCTCGATCTGGTGGGCCTGGACCCGAAGACGTACGGCTCGCGCTATCCGGAACAGCTGTCGGGCGGCCAGCGCCAGCGGGTCGGGGTGGCCCGGGCGCTCGCCGCCGATCCACCCGTACTGCTGATGGACGAGCCCTTCGGGGCCGTCGACCCGGTGATCCGGGAACAGTTGCAGGACGAGTTCCTGCGCATGCAGGAGGCCGTGCGCAAGACCGTGCTGCTGGTCACGCACGACATCGAGGAGGCGGTACGGCTCGGCGACCGCATCGCGGTGTACGGGCAGGGCCGCATCGAGCAGTTCGACACGCCGGGGGCCGTCCTTGGCACCCCGGCCACCCCCTACGTCGCCGAGTTCGTCGGCGCCGACCGCGGGCTGAAGCGGCTGTCGGTCACCGACATCGAGCCCGACGACCTGGAACAGCCGCCGGTCGCCCGCCTGGACGAGCCCGCCGAGGCGGCGGTCGCCCGCTTGCACGCGCTGGGCGCGCGATGGGCGGTCGTCCTGGATACGGAGGACGATCTGCACGGGTGGGTGGGCGTCGACGAGTTGGCTGCGGGTGGGTCCGTCGGCGACCGCGCCCACCGGATGAACTCATGGGTCCCGGTGGGCGCCCCGCTGAAGCAGGCCTTCGGTGTGATGCTCCAGCACGACGCGGGCTGGGTCGCGGTCCTGGACGGGGCCCGCTTCCTCGGCGTACTCACCCCGGCGAAACTGCACGAAGCGCTGCGGCGGTCGGTGGACGCGGATGCGCGGGGGGTGCGGCGGGGGCAGGTGTCGTTCGACTCGATCTCCGATGCGTGAGCGCTCCGCTGGGTGGGGCGGGGACGCGGGGTGTTCAGCGCTGCGGGTTCGATGTGGCTGGGCGCGCGGTTCCCCGCGCCCCTTCGGGGCGCCCCCGGCACGGCTCAGGGCAGGGCGTTCTGCAGGTCGAGGAGCACGGTGTGTGCCAGCTCGGCCGCTCCGGTGCCGGCGCCCGCGGCAGCCCCCGTGGCCGCACCGGCCGCCACCGATGAGAGTACGGCCCTGATCCGGCCCAGCAGACCGCGCAGGCGTCCCACGTCCGGCTGGGACCGGGCGGCCTCCGCCAGGGCGGCCTCGGCGTCCTGGCGCACGGCGGTCTCGTCCTCGGCGGCCAGGCCGAGCGTCTCCAGCGCCGCGAGTAGCGACCGTACGGCCTCGGCGAGCCGGGCGCTCGTCCCCTCGTCGGCCGTCACGTACTGATGCTGGGTCACGTGGTGACCGCCGATCGCGATCTGGCTGCCGTGAATGGGCCCGTGGAACTGGGCACCGCCCGAACTTGTCAACGTGCGCCTCCTGAACCGGAGTTCTCTTCCGCCGCGCTACTGAAGACAGCTTCCAGGCGAGCCGCAAGGATGGACAGACGGGCGGTGAGTGGGGCGCCGCCGAGCTGCCGAGCCAGGCAGGCGAGGATCTGATCGACGGCCCTGCGGACGCGTTCCTCGTTGATCGGGGGGCGGGCCAGCTCCACCTTGATCACCGCCGCGGCCTGCCGAATGACGTACTGCGAGTAAAGGTCGAGCCCCATCCGATCGACCTCGACCCGCAGCGTTTCCACCACCTGTACGGGGTCGGCACGCCGCGCCGGCTGGAAGTGCGCCCGGTACACCTGCTCGGGCCGTACGTCGGTCCGATTCTGGGTCACATTCCCTTGGGAGTTGATCGCCACCTGGCTGTCGGTGATCGGGCCGAAGACATAGACCAACGGAGTCGTCGGCTCGTCGGGGCGCAGGGGGCTGATCTGCTCGGGACTCGGCTCACGGGCCAGGCGCAGCAACCTGTCGTAGTCGGCGTAGTCGATGAGCGGGAGCACGTCCGAGTCGTCTCGCACGCGCCGAACCTCCTGTACGCGGCCGGTCGGTCGCCCCGGCGGCAGCCCAGCCTCCTGCCTCCGGCCGGCCGACTGCCTCAGCGGCGACTCAACCTCCTGCCCACGACCGGCCGACTGCCTCGACGGCGGCCCAGCCTCCTGCCCACGACCGGTCAACTGCCTTGCAGGCCGCTCAACCTCTGCCCCCCGGCCGGCCGACTGCCTCGACGGCGACTCAACCTCCTGCCCACGACCGGCCGACTGCCTCGACGGCGGCCCAGCCTCCTGCCCACGACCGGTCAACTGCCTTGCAGGCCGCTCAACCTCTGCCCCCCGGCCGGTCGGCTGCCTCCCTTCCGGCTCGGTCTTGGTGGTGGGCCGGGACGTGGTCTCGGCCTGAACCGCCTTGCTCTGAGGCCGGAATCCCGCACTGCCCATGTGAACCCCCCGGTGGCAAAGCATCCCTCTCAAGCGTAGCGAGCCAAGGGCCCGGAGGAAGGCCTCATCCGGCATCGGAACACCGCAATCTGGCCACTCCCGCACACGTGTGTCTCTCCGATGCGAGGGCACCCGTTCCGCGGGAGGTCCACATGAACGCAAGCGCGACGGCACGGACCGGACGCGTCAAGGCGCGGCGCGCGGCGAGAGGCTCGGGGGTGGAGTACGCCGCCCGGGCGGGTCTGACGGCGCGGGGCGTGATCTACCTGCTGGTCGGTGTGCTGGCGCTGCGGATCGCCTTCGGGGACGGGAAGAAGCAGGCGGACCGCGACGGCGCCGTCGCGGAGATCGCGCGGCAGCCCTTCGGCGCGGTGCTGTTGTGGGCGCTGGCTGTCGGCCTCGTCGGCATGGCGTTGTGGCGGCTGTCCGAGGCGTGCTTCGGATCCGCCGGTCCGGACGGCCGGGCGGCGAAGAAGCGACTGCTGTCGGGCGTGCGCTTCGTGTTCTACGCGTTCGTCGCCTACTCGGTGCTGTCGTTCGCGGCGGGCTCGGGCAGTGGCGGGAGGGGTTCGAGCGATCGGCAGTCGCGGGATGTGACGGCCAAGGTGCTGGATCTGCCGGCGGGGCAGTGGATCGTCGGAGCCGCCGGAGCCGGCATCGTCGTCGCGGGTCTGCTGATCGGCGGGCGGGCCGTGTTGCGCAAGTACCACAAGAAGCTGAAGCTCGGTCAGATGTCGGCGCGCACGCGGCGGCTGGTGGATGTGACCGGCGTGGGCGGTGGCGCGGCGCGCGGGCTGGTGTTCGCCGCGGCGGGATGCTTCGCGGTGCGCGCGGCGATCGACTACGAACCCGACCGCGCGAAGGGGCTGGACGACACGATCCGCTCGTTCGCCCACACCCCGGTGGGACCGTGGCTGCTGGTGTGCGTCGCCGCCGGACTCGTGCTGTTCGGTCTGTTCTCCTTCGCGATGGCGCGCTGGCGCCGGGTCTGAGGGCGTGTCAGGGCACCTGAGGGCGTCCGAGGGCGTCACTTCAGCAGACCCTTGTCCTTCAGATAGGTCCGCGCCACGTCCTCGGGCAGTCGTCGCCAGCTGTCCACCTGCTGGTTCATCGCTGCCAGGTCCGCGGTGGTGAGTACGTCGTTGAGTTTGCCGAGTGCCTTGGTGACGCCCTCGCCGCCGGCGCGCGAGCGGTTGACGACGGGCACGATGTAGTCGGCGTTCTGCAGATGTCTGTCGTCGGCGAGGAGGACGAGACCGAACTCGTCGAGCGTCGCGTCCGTCGTCGTGGTCAGCACCATCTGGTCCTGACCACTCTGCACCGCCCGCTTCGCCTGGGTGGTGCCCACGCCCTTCGGGTCGACGCCGGTGATGTCGATGCCGTACGTCTTCTTCAACCCCGGCTCGCAGTAGGGCCGTTGGACGCACTCGTCGCCCGCCGCGAGCCGTACCGGAAGACGGGACGCGCCGAGGTCGCTGAGAGTCCTCAGGTGATGCTGCCCGGCATACGCCACCGTCACCGCGAAGGCGTTCTGGTCGACGGCCCTGCCGGGGTCGAGGACGGTGAGGCCGCGCGGTGTGGCGAGCGACCGGAGCGCCTTCATCGTGTCGGCGAGATCGGGTGAGCCGACGGGCGGCGCGTCCGCTCCGTGGGTCTTGGCGTTCAGCCAGTCCGCGAAGGTGGCCGCGTACTCCGGTACGACGTCGATCTGGCCGGATTCCAGGGCGGGTTCGTAAAGTTCGCGGTTGGCGACCGTCAGCATGGAGGTCTTGTATCCGGCCTGGCCGAGCAGCAGCGCGTACATCTGCGCCAGCAGGTCGCTCTCGGTGAACCCGGCCGAGCCGATGGTCAGGTGCTTGCTGTCGCCGGGTGGGGCCGTGACCGCGCCGCGGTTCTCCAGGGACGGACCGGTGCCGCAGCCGGTCAGCAGGACCAGGCTCAGCAGGGCGCCGCCCCGCCTCATCGGATGCCCCTCGCCCAGCGCGGTGCCAGCCGCTCGGCGATCTCGAAGACGCTTTCGACGATCAGGGCGAACACGGCGACGAGGATCGCGCCGGCGACGACCTGCGGGGTACTCGCCAGGTTGAAGCCCGCGGTGATGATCCGGCCGAGTCCGCCGCCGCCCGCGAGCGCGGCGATCGTGGCGGTCGCGACGAGTTGGACCGCGGCGATCCGTACGCCGTTCATGACCATCGGGAGCGAAAGGGGCAACTCCACGTGAAACAGCATCTGCCGGCCGGTCATCCCCATGCCCCGCGCCGAGCGCACCACGCTCCGGTCGACCTCGCGCATCCCGACGTAGGCGTTGGTGAGCAGCGGCGGTACGGCGAAGAGAACCAGTGCGACGACGGTCGGGCCCTCGCCCCATGTGCCGAGCGGGGTGAGCAGCAGGAGGACCAGTACGGCGAAGGTGGGGACGGCGCGGCCGATGTTGGAGATGTTGACGGCGAGCGCGCCGCCCTTGCCGAGGTGGCCCAGGACGAGGGCGACGGGCAGCGCGATGAGGCAGCTGACGACGAGGCAGACGACGGTCAGGACGAGGTGCTGGGCGAGGCGGTGCCAGACACCGTCGTCCCCGGACCAGTGCGCGGGGTCGCCGAGCCAGTCCCAGGCCCCGGTCAGGGCGTTCATCCGCGGACCGCCCGGGTCCAGGGGGTGATGAGCCGCTGCACCGCGAGCAGGAGGAGGTCCGCGGCGACGGCGATGACGACGCAGAGTACGGACGCGGTGAGGACCTGCGCCTTGAAGTAGGTGTTCATGCCCGCGTAGATGAGATTGCCGAGTCCCCCGAAGCCGACGATCGCGCCGACCGTCACCAGTGAGACCGCCGAGACGGTGGCGATACGCAGTCCGGCCATCGAGGCGGGCACCGCGAGCGGCAGTTCCACGGTGAGCAGGAGGCGGATGGGCCCGTATCCCATGCCGCGGGCGGCCTGCCGGGTCTCCTCGGGGA
The DNA here is from genome assembly GCF_055638955.1 of Streptomyces sp. NPDC111507. NCBI lineage: Bacteria > Bacillati > Actinomycetota > Actinomycetes > Kitasatosporales > Streptomycetaceae > Streptomyces > Streptomyces sp. NPDC111507. The sequence continues at coordinate 385,300 of NZ_JBVKBU010000005.1, forward strand.
CGGCGCGCAGGCCCGCGAGGATGTTGCGGACGAGGAGGGTCAGCGAGTAGAGGACGAGTCCGGAGACCACAAGCGTGGCCGACAGCCCGTACACGGGCAGGAGCAGCGAGAACATCGCGAGGGACGGAATGGTGTAGAGGATCGTGGTCACCGCGAGGACCGGTCCGGCCGCCCAGCCCCAGCGGCGGGCGAGGACGGCCAGCGGCACCGCGATGACGAGTCCGACGAGCACGGAGACCGCCGTGAGCTGGAGGTGCTGGACGACCGCGTCCAGGAGGATCTGGCGACGCGTGCTCAGATACTCACCGCAGATCCACTCGTTGCGGGCGAGACAGTCGTCCGGGGGCGCGGTCACGCGTCCATTCCATCGGGGGCGGGCGGGAGTCGGCGCGTTCTGGTGACCCGTACGGGGTGTCGCTGAGTACACCCCGCGATACGGGTTCTGCGCCCCATGTGGGTCGAGCGTTCGCTCCGTAGCGTCGTGGGCGAGGCACAGGGCGTGCCGGACGGAGAGTGATGACGATGTTTCGCCGCACCTCGCGACGTACGAACGAATCGGAACCCGCCCGGGAGGCGCTGCGGCTGGTCAAGGTCGGCAAGACCTACGGCGCCGGGGAGAGCGTCGTGACCGCGCTGGACGGGGTGAGCCTCGGCCTGGCGCGCGGCAGCTTCACCGCGGTCATGGGGCCCTCGGGGTCGGGCAAGTCCACGCTGCTGCGGTGCGCGGCGGGGCTGGAGCGGCCCGACAGCGGCATCGTGCGGGTCGACGGTGCGGAGATGACGGGCAGCGGGGAGGCCGAGCTGACGAGGTTCCGGCGCGACCGGATCGGGTTCGTCTTCCAGCAGTACAACCTGCTGCCGACGCTGACCGTCGCCCAGAACACGATCCTGCCGCTGAAGCTCGCCGGGCGGCGCGTCGACCGGGCCGGGGTGCGGGAGATCCTGACGGCGGTCGGCCTGGGCGACCGGCTCGGCAGCCTGCCCGACCAGCTCTCCGGCGGGCAGCAGCAGCGCGTGGCGATCGCCCGGGCGCTGGTCGCCGAGCCTCGGGTGATCTTCGCGGACGAGCCGACCGGCGCCCTCGACAGCCGCGGCGCACGGGATGTGCTGCGGCTGCTTCAGGAGGCGGTGCGGGTGCACGGCAGGACGGTCGTCATGGTGACGCACGACCCCCTCGCCGCCTCGTGGGCCGACGCGGTCGTGTTCCTCGCGGACGGACGGATGGCCGGCCAACTGCCCGCGCCGACGGCGGACGCCGTGGCCGAGCGTCTGGCGCACCTCGGCGACGACACGAGGGTGGGTGTGTGAGCCGTGTTCGCTCTGGCCCTGCGTTCCCTCCGGCAGCGCCCCGGGCGCGCCACGGCGACCCTGCTGTCCGCCTTCCTCGGCGCGGCGGTCGTCATGACCTTCAACTCCCTGCACGACACGGCCGCGCGGCCGGGCGTGGACTCCGTGAGCGCGGAGTCGCTGTCCACCGCGGCGGGCGTCGTCGGCGGCTACGGCACCCTGCTGGTGTTCTTCGCGATCGCCTCGACCCTGACGGTGAACGTCCGTCAGCGCGGCGCCGAGATGGAGCTGCTCAGGTGCTCCGGGGCGACTCCCGCGCAGATCAGACGGATGGTCGTGGGTGAGGCGGTGGCGATCGCCCTGGTGGGCGCGGTACTGGCGATCGGTCCGGCGATGCTCGGCGGACGCGCCCTGCTGGGCGTCTTCCAGGACAGCGGTCAGGTCGCCCGGTCCGTCGACTACTCCTTCGGCCCCGTCGCCCTCGGGTCGGGCATCGGCATCACGGTGCCGGCCGCGGCGGGCGCGGCGTTCCTCGCGGTGCGGCGGGTGACGCTCCGCCGTCGCCCCCGGGGCCGGGCACGGACGTTCCTCGCGTACGCGGCTCTGCTCGCCGGTGGTGCGGCGGTCTGTTCCACCTTCGCGTTCTCGGCCGAGGACGCCGCGCTGATGGCGCCTCCCGCCTACGGGGCGATCCTGCTGTCCGTGGGGTGCGCGCTGCTGGCGCCGCGGCTGCTGGAGGGCCTGCTCGGCCGGCTGCCCCTGGCAGGACCGAGCGGGTACCTGGCCGTACGGAACCTGCGTCGGCGTGCCGCGGAGATGTCCGGTGTCCTGATGCCGCTGATCCTCTTCACCTGCATGGCGTCGGCGACGCTGACCATGCAGGCGGTCGAGAGCGACGCGATCAGGGCCTCCGGTGTTCCAAAGTCGGTCGACGCGAAGAACCTCGAGACGCTCAACCTCACGGTCGTCGGCGTCATCGTGGTCTTCTGCTGCGTCATGCTGATCAACTCCCTGTACGCGGCGACGACTTACCGCGGCCGGGAGTTCGGGCAGCAGCGGCTGGTGGGGGCGACACCGGGGCAGGTGCTCGGGGTGGTCGGCGCCGAGGGTCTGATCCTGACGGTGACGGGCGTCTTCTTCGGCACCCTGGCCGGGCTCGCCGGGGTCCTCGCGTTCGGCGCCGTCCGCACGGACTCCCCGTGGCCCGGCCAGGGACCTGGTATCTGGCTCGCCGTCGTCGCGGTCGCGGCGGCGGTGACCCTGGGGACCGTCCTGTTCACGGCCCGCCGCACCCTGCGGACGCCGGCCGTGGCGGCGGTGACCCTGGTCGCGTGAACGGGCGGCGGGCTGTGGGGAGGCGGCGCGATATGTGGGCAGGGGCCGCACTGGCACCTGACCGGCCGAGTGGCCACGATGGACTCCAAGGACGACGGTTTGCGCCGCCAGGATCCAGGCCACGGAGGGACGATGACGTCAGACGCCCGTTCGGGAGGCGCCGAACCGTGCGACGCGCCGCAGGAGTCGGCTTCCCCTTCCGACACGACGGACCGGATGGTCGAGCTGCGGGAAGAGGTCGACCAGCTGAAGGAGGCCGTCACCTTGCACGCCACGGTGGACCAGGCCATCGGCATGATGGTCGCCCTCGGCCGGGTGTCGCCCGACCAGGGCTGGGCCGTGCTCCGGGAAGTCTCGCAGCACACGAACGTCAAGCTGCGCACTGTCGCGGAAATGATTCTCGTCTGGGGGCGGCGGGGAGATCTGCCGCCCGATATTCGCGCGGCCCTGGAGGACACGCTCGACAAGTACGGGCCCACGCAGATCCCCGACAGTCCCCCCGCCCCGTAGGCGCGGAATTTGTTTGGATCTGATCCACCCAGGTAGTTCAGAAAGAGGTGGCCCGCTGGCCAACCGCTCCCGGGAGGGTTCGGCAGTGAGCTCGCCTCCGACCGCCCGGACGGGACACCCCCCGGGCGGCCGGGTGTGTCCACCGCCCGTGGGCTATGCCGCATCGGCGAGCACCTGTTCGCGCAGGGTGGCGCAGCAGTCGCTGAGGAGGCGCGAGACGTGCATCTGTGAGATGCCGAGCTGGTCGGCGATGCAGCTCTGCGTCATGCCCTGGAAGAAGCGCAGGTAGAGGATGGCCCGTTCGCGCTCGGGGAGCTCGTGCAGGGCCGGTTTCACCGACTCGCGATCGATGACCAGGTCGAATCCGGTGTCGCGCGCGCCCAGCGCGTCGTTGAGCGCGTAGCCGTCGTCCCCGCCGGGCAGTTCGGCGTCCAGGGAGAGGGCGGAGAAGCTGTCCAGGGCCTCCAGACCGGTACGGACCTCGTCCTCGCTCAGGTGCGCGTACGCGGCGATCTCGGCGATGGTGGGCCGTTGGCCCTGCATCGTCTGCGAGAGGTCCTTGAGGGCCACGCGCACCCTGTTGCGGACGTCCTGGACGCGGCGCGGGACGTGCAGGGTCCACATGTGGTCGCGGAAGTGGCGCTTGATCTCGCCGGTGATGGTCGGGACGGCGTAGCTCTCGAAGGCGTTGCCGAGCTCGGGGTCGTAGCGGTCGACGGCCTTGACCAAGCCGAGCGCGGCCACCTGGTTGAGGTCCTCGACCGACTCGCCCTTGCCCCGGTAGCGGCCCGCGACACGCTCCGACATGGGCAGCCAGGACCGGATGATCTCCTCGCGAAGTATCTGCCGCTCGGGCCCGGCCGGCAGTTCGGCGAGGCGGACGAAGGCCGCGGCGGTGTCCGGGGCGTCGTCATGGGGGTGTCTTCTGGTGCCGGACGTCATGCGCATAGTGCTCACAACTCCCTCAGGGGTTGCCGACGGGGCAGTCCCCATGGGAGGGCACGCACAAAAAAGCCGGACGGAAGACATCCGGCGATCTGGCGGACCAGCTCCCACGGACGTGCCTCCTGTCCGAAGCACTGCTAGAACAATTCCCTCATATCGGTCACCCAAACAAGCGCGAAACGATCCCGGAGAATCATCCAAGGGAAGTGACGCCGGGCGAGGGGACGATTCTGGAGCGTCACGCGTCGTCCGCGAATCCATATCCGTACGCCATCCATATCCGTACGCCGTGAATTCACCGCACGAGCTCCGTGCGATTTCCATCCCCCCGGCACCACCGCCGAGCAATTCACCGCGCAATGCGTCGCGCGAGCCCGCGTACGAGTCGCACTCCACGGACCCGTCACCGCGACATCGCGACCCCGGCGGCCGCCCCGAACGTCCGCCGCGCCGAGGTCGACGGCCCGGCGAGACGGGCCTCAGGACGGACAGGCCGGAACAGCGGTGCGTGATGCCGGCATGCCTCATGCGGATGACCGGCCGAGGTGTTGCCGTCCGCGCGGCATCGGCACCCCGGCGACCCGCGCCTCTCACCCTGCCGCGACACGGGGCTCCGCGTCCGTACCGCCCCGCACGTGACCCCGGATCCACCCGGACCCCCGCCGACTGTTGACGGGGCAGTCGCACCGTGGAAATCTGATGCTCAATGAAGAGAATCTAGTTCTCGCCCGCCCGGCCGTAACTGTTCCAGGCAACGCCCGTATCGGAGGACTGACGCGATGGCCCTTTATCCGAAGCCGGCCGAGGGCAGCTGGACCGAGCACTACCCGGACCTGGGAACGGGAGTGGTGTCCTACGAGGACTGCGTGTCACCCGAGTTCTACGAAGTCGAGCGCGAGGCGGTCTTCAAGCGGGCCTGGCTGAACGTCGGCCGGGTCGAGGACCTTCCACGCAAAGGGAGTTACTTCACGAAGGAGATCGAGGTCGCCGACACCTCGATCATCGTCGTGCGCGATCTGCGAGGCCGGGTGCGGGCGTTCCACAACATCTGCCGGCACCGGGGCAACAAGCTGATGTGGAACGACTTCCCGCGCGCGGAGACCCGGGGGTCCTGCCGGGCGTTCACCTGCAAGTACCACGCATGGCGCTACGACCTCACCGGCAGGCTCACCTTCGTCCAGCAGGAGAGCGAGTTCTTCGGCCTGGACAAGGACGACTACGGCCTGCTGCCGGTGCACTGCGAGGTGTGGGCGGGGTTCGTCTTCGTCAATCTGGCGAAGGACCCGGAGCAGACCCTGCCGGAGTTCCTCGGCCCGATGATCACGCCGCTCGACGGCTACCCGTTCGACCGGCTGACCGAGCGCTACGACTTCCGCGCCGACGTCGACTGCAACTGGAAGGTCTTCCTGGACGCCTTCCAGGAGTACTACCACGTGCCCGTGCTGCACTCGCAGGAGGCCACCCCGGCGGCCCGGCCCAAGCTGAACGGCTTCGAGGCACCGCACTACCAGCTCGACGGCCCGCACCGCATGGTCACCACCTCGGGCGCACCCCGCCGGCTGTGGCCCGCCGACTACCAGTACCCCATCGAGATCGCCACGCGCAGCGGCCTGTTCGGCCCCTGGGACGAGCCGGACCTGGGCACCGAGCCGGGCGGGACCAACCCGGGCAAGGTCAGGAAGTGGGCCATGGACAACTTCCAGATCTTCCCGAACATGGAGATCCTGATCTGGGCGACCGGCTGGTACCTCACCTACCGCTACTGGCCGACCTCGTACCACACGCACCGCTTCGAGGGCACGCTGTTCTTCCCGAAAGCCACCACCGCCAGTGAGCGCGCCGCCCAGGAGTGCGCGGTCGTCATGTTCAAGGAGTTCGCGCTCCAGGACGCCGGCACCCTCGTGGGGACCCAGCGGGCGCTGGAGTCACGGGCGGCCCGCGACGACTTCCCCCTCAATGACCAGGAGTTGCTGGTACGGCACTTCCACCGGTCGATCGCCGACTGGGTCGAGGAACACGAGCGCAGGACCGTGGGGGTGTGAACCGGTGTCCGACACCCTCCTGCCCGAGGCGTTCGCGGAGCTGGAACCCTTCGCCGCGACCTGGTGCCTGGCCACCGAGCCCGAGCGCTACGAGCGCCGCCTGGCGAGCGACATGACCGAACTTCAGGCGCTCTACGACGCCGGGTTCCCCCGCATCGAGGAAGCGCTCGCGTACTGCGACACGTTCCCGCTCGACGCGCTGCCCGGCCAGGCACGCCGTCTCCTCGAACTGGTGCATTCGATCATCATGGTGTCGATGTGCGTCGAGATCTGGCACCAGCCCAGGGTCGTCGACGGCGCCGACGCCGAGATCCACCGCGTCGCCGAGCCGCTGCCCTGACCCGGCGACCACCCGATCCCAGCCGACCCACCACTCACGACCACCGGGACCCACACGTTGCGGTGCCGAAGGGAGCGTTGCACACGGTGAACGACTTCGAGGCGATGAACTTCTTCCGGGACGAGGGGCTCGTCGCGGACCCCTACCCGTACTTCGAGGCGATGCGCGGGAAGTGTCCCGTACAGCGCGAGAGCCACCACGACGTGGTGATGGTGACGGGGTACGACGAAGCGGTTCACGTGTTCAACGACAGCGAGACGTTCTCGTCGTGCCTCTCGGTGACCGGCCCCTTCCCGGGGTTCCCGGTCCCGCTCGAGGGGGACGACGTGAGCGAACTCATCGAGCTGCACCGCGCCGAACTCCCCTTCAGCGACCAGCTTCCGACCCTCGACCCGCCGACGCACACGGACCACCGCGCGCTGCTGATGCGGCTGATCACACCGCGACGCCTCAAGGAGAACGAGGCGGCGATGTGGCAGCTGGCCGACCGTCGCCTTGACACGTTCCTCGCCCCGGGCGAGGGCGACTTCATCAGCGGGTTCGCGGGCCCGTTCACCCTGCAGGTCATCACCGACCTGCTCGGCGTGCCCGAAGAGGACCGCGAGGAGTTCGTCAGGGGGCTGGAGCACCGGCCGCAGGCGGACGGCGGTGTGGGCAGCACGGAACGGGAGATGGAGCACACACCACTGGAGTACCTGTACGAGCGGTTCGCGTCCTATGTCGAGGAGCGGCGCCGCGAGCCGCGCGACGACGTGCTCTCCGGTCTGGCCTCGGCGACGTTCCCGGACGGCTCGACACCCGACGTCGCCGATGTGGCCCGGGTGGCGACCAATCTCTTCGCGGCGGGCCAGGAGACCACGGTCCGGCTGCTCAGCTCCGCCGTCAAGCTGCTCGTCGAGCGCCCCGAGCTGCAGCGGCGACTGCGCGAGGAGCGCGCCCTGATCCCCAACTTCATCGAGGAGGCGCTGCGGATGGAGAGCCCGATCAAGGGCGACTTCCGGCTGTCCAGGGTGCCGACCACGGTGGGTGGTGTCGGCATACCGGCCGGCACCACGGTGATGGTCCTGAACGGGGCCGCGAACCGCGACCCCCGCCACTTCGAGGAGCCGGACACCTTCGACCCCTCCCGCGCCAACGCCCGCCACCACATCGCGTTCGGACGGGGCATCCACACCTGCCCCGGTGCGCCGCTGGCCCGCGCCGAGGGCCGGGTGGCCATCGAGCGGCTCCTCGACCGCACGGCCGACATCAGGCTCTCCGAGCGCGTGCACGGACCTGAGGGCGCGCGCCGCTACCACTACATCCCGACGTACATCCTGCGCGGTCTGACCAACCTGAACGTCGAGTTCACCCTCGCCGAGGAGCCGGCGCGGTGAAGGCGAAGGTCGACGAGGACCGCTGCCGGGGACACGGGGTCTGCTGGTCGCTCTGCCCCGAGGTGTTCGACCTGACCGACGACGGCTACGCAGTGGTGCTCACACCGGAGGTACCGTTCGAGTTCGAGGACACCGTGCGTACGGCGATGGGCAGTTGTCCCGAGCGCGCCATCACGCTGGACTGACGGTCGCGGGGGGGGGGCGGAAAGGGGGGAGGGAGAAGGAAGGGGTCTTTTCCCGGGTGGGGAAGGAGATCGCCAAAAAGAGGAAGAAAAAACAGGTACAGTTGGGATAGGCCAACCCAAAAGCTTTTTCCCCC
>NZ_JBVKBU010000005.1:393463-656121 GCF_055638955.1 Streptomyces sp. NPDC111507
GGGGAGCTGGGGGAGGGGAGGATGGGTTTTCCCCCCCCCCACCCTCCCCCGTGGCCCGCCTCCTCCCTCCCCCCACCCCTTTCCAACCCCGCGACCGGCAAGGCTCCTTCACGCGGATCGCGACGGCATCTCGAACCCGGAGACGATCACGACGTTGCAGTCGGCCGCGGCCAGCCGCAGCGGCTTCGCCTCCGCGTACGCGTCCGACTCGTACCAGGCACGCGCCGCTTCCACACTCTCGAATTCGAGGACGACCGTACGGTTGCCGTGCCAGCCGCCCTCCAGGACCTGGGGCTCCGTGTCCACCGCCAGGACGGCGGCTCCGCCCTGCGCGATCGATCCCGCGGACGCCCGGCCGTAGGCCTCCATTCCGGCCTCGTCCTTGATGGCCTCGGTGAGGATGACATAGCCCTTGGGCATTGGTTCTCCTTTACGTCGATAAGCACAATTTGATGACGGTAAGTCAAGAATGGGAGGGAGATCAGTCATGCGGGATCTCGAACTGTCCTGCGGGCTCCCGCCGGGCCCGGACTTCGCGGACCTCGCCGTACTGGCCGAGGACCTCGGCTACTCCAGGGTGTGGATCTACGATTCGGCGCCGCTGTGGGAGGACCCGTTCGTCCATCTCGCCCTCGCCGCACGGCGGACGACCCGCATCGGGCTCAGCACGGCCGTCCTCATCCCCGGCCAGCGGTCGGTGATGACCATGGCCTCCGGCATCGCCACCGTCGCCCGTGTCTCCGGCGGGCGCTTCCGGGCCTGCTTCGGTACGGGGTTCACGGCCCGGCTCGCGGTGGGCCGGCGCCCGATGACGCTGGACGCCCTCGCCGACTACATGACGGCTCTGCGCCGGCTGCTCGCCGGGGAGACGGCGATCGCGGACGGCAAGCCGGTGCGGATGCTGCACGCGGGCGGTCTCACTGCCTCGCGACCGATCCAGGTCCCGCTCTGGATCAGCGTGTTCGGCCCCCGGGGCACCGCGCTGGCCGAGAAGGTGGCCGACGGCGTCATCGGACCTCCGCACCCCGTGCTCCCGACCGCGACCATCATCTCCGGCACCGTGCTCGACCCCGGCGAGGACCGGGACTCGGACCGCGTCCGGGAGGCGGTCGGACCCTGGCGGGTCGTCGACTGGCACAACGCGTACGCCAAGGGCGGCGCCCAGGCGGTCGACGCCCTGCCGGGGGGCCGGGCCTGGCGGGCGGCTCTCGAGGATCTCGCCCCCGAGGCCGAACGCCATCTGCTCACCTTCGAGGGCCATGTCACGCACCTCCCCGACCGCGACCGCCGACTCCTCGATCACATCGACCTCAAGACGATGGTCGGCGACACGGCCAGGGTCGGCAGAAGCCTGGCGCGGCTCGCCGACCTCGGCTTCCACGAGGTCGTCTACACACCGAGCGGGCCGGATGTGGCCCGCGAGCTGCGCGCCTTCGCCACCGCCCACCGACAGCGGTCGGCGGCGGGCCGCTGAACGCACCGGCGCTCCGGGGCGTACGGGCCTCACCTGCACGCGTGCGGACTCACGTGCGGCCGGCTCGGGTCCGGACGGCGGCGCACACACCGCCGTCCACGAGGAGGTCGATCCCGCTGAGGAATCCGGCCTCGGACGACAACAGGAAGGCGACGGCCGCGGCGACGTCCTCGGGCCGCCCCTGCCGGCCGAGCGGGGTCTGCCGCAGCAGCAGCTCCATCCCCGGATGGCTCGCGGACTCCTGCCGCCCCTGAGGCGTGTCGATCAGCCCGGGGGACACCGAGCAGACACGGGCACCGAGCGGCCCGATGCGCACCGCCTCGCGCTGGACGAAGCGGTGCACCCCGCGCTTGGCCCACGCGTACGCGATACCGGTGTCCTCGATGCCCGGCCCGACGGCCTCGTGGACGCGGTCGAGGAACCGTTCGTCGAGCGGGTCGTCCAGCACCGCGTCGACGGCCGGGTCGGGATCGGTGCCGCCGAGCAGCGGGGCCATCGACGCGAAGCACACCAGGGCCGTGCCCTCGGTGGCGAGCGGGCGGAGCGTGCGGGCCAGCAGGGCGGTCCCGACGAGGTCGACGGTGAAGATGCGACGCCAGTCGGCCATGGTGGGCGAGATGCCCGCGGCGTGGGCGACGGCGCGCAGGGTGCCCAGTTCGCCGACGCGTGCGGCGAGCCCGGCCAGGCCCGCGGCATCGGTGATGTCGAGGAGGAACGGTTCGACGACGGCCCCCCGCCCGGTGGCGGAGAGGTCCTTGGCGGCCGCGGTCACGGTCGCCTCGTCCCGGTCGACGAGGAGCAGCCTGTCCACCTGGTCGACGAGCCGCTGCGCGCAGGCCAGCCCCATCCCGCGGCCGGCGCCGGTGACGATCCCGACGGTCGTCATGCGCTCATCCCCCAGAACCGTTCCAGGCTCTGCTGTGCCACCCGGCTCACCAGCTCGACGCGGTAGCCGCTGGCCGGACTGCGGAGGAACGCGAACGGGGCGCCGTCGGCACCCTTGCGCGTCGCCTCCCGGACGAAACCGTGGCGTTCCAGTTCGGCGGCGTCCGCGGCGACGTCGTCGGACCAGTAGCCGACGTGATGAACGGCGCCGCCGGCCGCCGGCTCCCACAGGGTCCCCGGGACGCGCCGGACGATCTCGAGACGGGGAGTCGTCGTCGAGAACACGCACCCGAGCTCGACCACGGCGTCTCCGTCCGGCAGCGTGACCGGGACCGGTCCGCTGATCTCGCCGCACCACTCGTACCCGAACAGGGAAGAGAACTCGGCCAGGGTCGTCTCGAAGTCCTCGACGACGATACCGAGATGGAACTGGTCCTGAGCCTTCAGCACCCGGCCGACGGCCGCCTGCCCGTACTCCGTCGCTTCCAACGTGTCTCCCTCGTCGTTGAGTTCAACCACAGTAAAGAAGTTCATTCTTCGAAATGAGAATGATATTCTCACGTGTGATCGGGAAGCGCAATGGAGGGACCGGGGGCCGTCGCGAGGCCCGGCGACGACCTTCCTTCGTACCATCGGAGGCATGCCGAACCCCCATGGATCCGGGGGGCACGGCGTGGGTGTTCAGGTTGTGTTCAGGCCGCGCGCTGGCCCTGGCAACTCCTGCACCAGAAGCCCCAAAGCAATGGCAAAGACCCCTGTAGCCAGCACTGTTCGCCATGTCATCGTGCGGGCATGAGCACAGAGCACCTCACCCGCCGCCGTCGCGTCGCCGGCCCCACCCATCTGGCGAGCAAGGTTCCAGAAGTCACCGTCTACTTCTGGGTGATCAAAGTGCTGACCACCGGCATGGGTGAGACCGCCTCGGACCTCCTCGCCAAGAAGCTCGGGCCGATCCCCGCCGTCGGCCTCGGCGGCCTGGCCCTCGTGGTGGCGCTCTGCGTCCAGCTCAAGGCCCGTCGCTACGTCGCCTGGATCTACTGGACGGCGATCGTGATGGTCAGCGTGTTCGGCACCATGGCCGCGGACGTCCTGCACGTGGGCCTGGGCGTCCCGTACACGATCTCCACCCCCTTCTTCATGGCCGCGCTGGCAGCCGTCTTCGCCGTCTGGTACGCCAGCGAGAAGACCCTCTCCATCCACAGCATCCACACCCGCCGCCGCGAGCTCTTCTACTGGGCCACCGTGCTGGCCACCTTCGCGCTCGGCACCGCCGCCGGTGACCTCTCCGCCACGGTCGGCCTCGGCTACCTCGGCTCGGCCGTGCTGTACGCCGTCGCCATCGCCGTCCCCGCCGTCATGCACAAGTGGGGCGCCCTCAACGCGGTGGCCGCGTTCTGGACCGCGTACGTCCTCACCCGCCCGCTCGGCGCCTCGGTCGCCGACTGGATGGCCCTGAGCCACGCCCGCGGCGGCCTCGACCTCGGACTGGGACCGGTCACCCTGTCCTGGACCGTCGCCATCATCGGCTTCGTCGGCTACCTGGCCGTGTCCCGCAACGACGTCAAGGACACCGAGCGCCTCGCGTAGGGCAGCGGCCGTGCGGGGGCGACCGGCGGGTCCGCGCTCGGAGTGGCGGACGACCGCGGACCGACTGGCGCGCGGTCGTCCACGTGCGGTTCACCACCCGACGCCCGCGCCGCCGTCCCACCACGCGTCAGCAGATCCTCGGCAGTTGTTCCCCGATCGGCAGGTCGACCACCCGGGTGCCGCCCAGCCCGGTGCGGGCCACCACCATGCCCGGATGGGCGGCCACGACCTCGCCGATGATCGTGGACTCCGTGCCCAGCGGATGCGCCCGCATGGCGTCCAGGACGTCGTCGGCATGCTCTCGGGGCACGAACGCCACCAGCTTGCCCTCGTTGGCCACGTACATCGGGTCGAGGCCCAGCACGGCGCAGGCGTTGGCGACGGCCGGCGGGACGGGGACGTCACGCTCCCGGATGACGACGCCGGTGCCCGAGGCCGCCGCGATCTCGTTCAGGGCGGCGGCCAGCCCGCCCCGGGTGGGATCGCGCAGCACATGGAGATCCGGGGTGACGGCGAGCATGGCGTCGACCAGACCGCCGAGCGCCGCACAGTCGCTCTCGATCTCCACCCCGAACTCCAGGCCCTCGCGCACGCTCATGATCGCCACGCCGTGCACGCCGATCGCACCGCTGACCATCACGACATCGCCGGGCACGACCCGCTGCGGGCGCAGGTCGACGCCCGCCGGGATGAGCCCGACACCGGCCGTGTTGATGAAGATCCCGTCGCCGTGACCGGCCTCCACCACCTTGGTGTCGCCGGTCGCGACCTCGACGCCCGCGGCCCGCGCCGCCGTGCCGAGTGCCGCGGCCACGCGGGCGACGGTCTCCATCTCGACGCCCTCCTCCAGGATGAAGCCGCAGGAGAGGTAGGCGGCCCGGGCGCCGCTCATGGCGAGGTCGTTGACGGTGCCGTTGACGGCGAGGTCACCGATGCTGCCGCCGGGGAAGAACAGTGGCCGCACCACGAAGGAGTCGGTGGAGAAGGCCATCCGGACACCGCCGAGCGACAGTGCCGCGGCGTCGCCCAGCTGGGCGAGCACGTCACCGCCGAACGCGGGCGCGAAGACGTGCTGGACGAGTTCGGCGGACAGGGCTCCGCCTCCGCCGTGACCCATGACGATCCGCGGCTGGTCGCGCAGCGGGGCCGGGCAGGTCCAGGCGGCGGGGTCGAGTACGGGCGTACGGAGTTCGGTGGTGCCGGTGGTCTCAGACAACGGGGGTCGCCTCCCGGGGCGCGGGGGTGAGGTCCAGGCGCCGGTAGAGGTAGTACGCGGCGCAGGCGCCCTCGCTGGAGACCATGGTGGCGCCGAGCGGGGTGCGGGGGGTGCAGAGCGTGCCGAACGCCTCGCACTCGTGCGGCTTGAGCAGGCCCTGCAGGACCTCGCCGCTGCGGCAGGCGGCCGGTTCGCGGGTCTGGATGCCGTCGACCGAGAAGCGGTGCTCGGCGTCGTACTCCCGGTACTTCTGGGACAGCCGCCAGCCGCTGTCGGGGATCACCCCGATGCCGCGCCAGGCCCGGTCGGTGACCTCGAAGACATCCTCCAGCATGGCCCGCGCCGCCGGGTTCCCTTCCGGGCGGACGGCACGGGGATAGGCGTTGTCGACCGTGTGTTCGCCGCGCTCCAGCTGCGCCACGGTCCGGCGTACGCCTTCGAGGATGTCCAGGGGTTCGAATCCGGTCACGACGATCGGGACCCGGAAGCGCTCCGCCAGTTCCGGGTACTCCCCCACCCCCATCACGCTGCACACGTGCCCGGCCGCCAGAAAGCCCTGGACGCGGCAGGTCGGTGACTGCATGATCGCCTCGATGGCGGGCGGTACGCGGACGTGGGACACCAGCAGGCTGAAGTTCGGGATGCCGAGCTTGCGGGCCTGATACACCGTCATCGCGTTGGGCGGCGCGGTCGTCTCGAAACCGATGCCGAAGAAGACGACCTCGCGGTCGGGGTTCTGCTGGGCGATCCGCAGGGCGTCGAGCGGGGAGTACACGACCCGTACGTCGCCGCCCGCGCCCCGCACCTGGAACAGGTCCCGTCCCGTGCCGGGCACCCTGAGCATGTCGCCGAAGGAACAGAAGATCACCCCGGGCCGGGAGGCGATCTCCAGCGCCTTGTCGATGACCTCCAACGGGGTCACACACACGGGACACCCCGGCCCATGGATCAACTCGACCTGGTCCGGCAGGAGTTGGTCGATTCCGTGGCGGATGATGGTGTGCGTCTGTCCGCCGCAGACCTCCATCAGCGCCCATGGCCTGGTCACCGTGGAGTGGATGTCGTCGAGCAGCCGACGTGCCAGGTCGGGGTCCTGGAACTCGTCGATGTACTTCACTTGCGCGCCTCCTCTCCCGCGGACGGCAGGGCCTCGCCCGCCTCCGCGGCCATCTCCCAGGGGTCGCCGAACTCCGCCTGCAGCAGGCCGAGGGTGGCGAACAGTTCGAGCGTCTGCTTCGCCGACTCCTCGTCGAGGCGCTGAAGGGCGAATCCGACGTGCACGATGGCGTACTCGCCGACCTGGAGGTCGGGCAGGTACTCCAGGCACACCTCCTTGACCACACCGCCGAAGTCGACGTTGGCCATCCGGGTGCCGTCCCGTTCCTCGATGTCCAGCACTCTGCCGGGTACCGCCAGGCACATGAGCCTCTCCTCGCTCTTGGTCAGTCGTTGGCTCGGGTACGGTCCTCGGCGCGCGCGGCCACCACGAGCTGCCCGAGGGCCAGACCGCCGTCGCCCGGCGGGACCAGGCGGTGGCGCAGGACCGTGAAACCGTCCGCGCCCAGGGCCGCCGCACAGGCGGAGGACAGCAGCGAGTTGGCGAACACCCCACCGGTCAGGGCCACCGTCTCCACCGCGTGCTGTTCGCGCGCCAGCACACAGACGCGGTGCACGAGACCGGCGACGGCCCGGTGGAAGCGCGCCGCGACGACGGCCGGTCCGGCCCCCGACCGCAGGTCCTCGACGATCGCCGCGAGCACAGGTGCGGGATCCGCGAGGACGGGGCCCTGATCCATCCGGCCGCGCACACCGGGTGCGCGACTGCCGCCGCCGGGCGCGGAGCCCATGTCCACGGGCGTCGAACGGCAGTCCGACGCGGACCGGGCCGCCACCCATGGCGCACCGCCGCCCGGACGGGGAGCACCGGCCGGGGCGCCTTCGGTCGGTCCTGCCGGTCGTAGGGCGAACGCGTACGCGACACGGTCCCCGGCGGGGGCCTCCAGCGCTGCGGCCTCAAGCTCCATCGCGGCCTGGGCCTCATAGCCGACCGCATGGCACACGCCCACGAGGGAGGACACCGCGTCGAAGAGGCGGCCCATGCTGGAGGTGGGGACACAGTTCAGGTCGCGCTCCAACTGCCGCTCCAGCACGCGCCGTTCGTCGCGCGGACAGGCGCTCACGCAGGCCAGCTCCTCCGACCAGTCGATCCCCGCCGCACGCAGATGCGCGAGCGCCATCCGGTACGGCCGTCGCACCGCCGCGTCACCGCCGGGCAGCGGCACATACGCGAGGTGCCCGAACCGGGTGAAGCCGTCGTAGTCGGCGAGCAGGATCTCCCCGCCCCACACCGCCCCGTCGTCGCCGTAACCCGTGCCGTCGAAGGCGACCCCGATCACCGGCCGGCTGCCGTCCAGCCCGTGTTCGGCCATCGCGGCGGCGACATGGGCGTGATGGTGCTGGACGCGTACGACGGGCCGACCCGACGCGTTCCGGTCGGCCCAGCGCGCCGAACGGTATGCGGGGTGCCGGTCCACCGCGAGCAGTTCGGGACGTACGGGGGTGATGGACTCCAGTTGGGCAACGGCGCGTTCGAAGGCGTGCTGGGTGGCGAGATCGCCCATGTCGCCGATGTGCGCGGACAGCCAGGCCCGGCGGCCCTCGCCGAGGCAGAGCACGTTCTTGAGGTCTCCGCCGACGGCGAGGGCCGGACGCACCGGGACCGGCAGGGTCAGCGGCAGGGGCGCATAGCCGCGGGCACGACGCAGCGGCAACAACGCGCCGTCGCACACGCGCACCACGGAGTCGTCGCACGGCACATGGATCGGACGGTCGTGGGTGAGCCAGCCGTCGGCCAGCCGCGCCAGCCGCTCCAGCGCCTCCCCGTCGTCGGTGACGATCGGCTCACCGGACACGTTGCCGCTGGTCATGACGAGCAACGAGGGCCCATCGGGGTCGCCGGGCAGTCCGAACAGCAGGTGGTGCAGGGGGGTGTACGGCAGCATGACGCCGAGGTCGGGGCTGCCGGGCGCGACGGAGTCGGCGGGCCGTGGTGCCCCCGCCACGGGTACCTTCCTACGGCGGCGCAGCAGCACGATGGGTCGGGTGGCGCCGTCGAGCAGGCTCCGCTCCTCGGCGCCGATCCTTACGAGGTGCCAGAGGTCGTCGAGGCTCCGGGCCATGACGGCGAAGGGTTTGTCCCCTCGGGCCTTGCGGCGGCGCAGCAGGGCGACGGCTTCGGGGTTCGTGGCGTCGCAGGCCAGGTGGTAGCCGCCGAGGCCCTTGACCGCGAGGATCGCGCCGTCCGCCAGGAGCCGGCGGGCCTCGGCGACCGGGTCCGCTCCGGCGACGGGCTCCGGTGGCCCGCTCACGCCCGGTCGTGGGACGAGCAGCCGCAGTCGCGGGCCGCAGGCCGGGCAGGCGACGGGTTGCGCGTGGAAGCGGCGGTCGGCCGGATCCGCGTACTCGCGGGCGCAGTCGGCGCACATCGGGAAGCCGGCCATGGTGGTGTGGGAGCGGTCGTAGGGCAGGCCGGTGACGATGGTGAACCGGGGGCCGCAGTGCGTGCAATTGATGAAGGGGTGGCGGTGGCGCCGGTCGGCGGGGTCGGCGAGTTCGCGCAGGCAGTCGGCGCAGGTGGCCGTGTCCGGCGGGATCAGGGTGCCCGCAGGGCCGCCCGTACGGGAGGCGAGGATGGTGAACGCGGCGTCACCGGTGACGGGTACGTCGTCGTGGTGCACGGAGTCCACGCGGGCCAGCGGCGGTGCCTGGACGGCGATGCGGTCGCAGAAGCGGGCGACGGCCGAGGGGGCGCCCTCGACCTCCGCGATGACGCCCTCGGGGGTGTTGGTGACATGGCCGGACAGTTCGAGGCCGGTGGCGAGGGTGTAGACGTACGGGCGGAAGCCGACGCCCTGCACCACACCCCGTACGGTGACCCGTCGGCGCAGCGGTGTCCCGTCGGCGACGGCGGCCGGGGAGAGCGGACCGCTCACGAGTGGGAGTGCGCCATGGCGCCGGTGCCGTGCGGGTGCTCGTGGCCGTGATGTCGGTGGGTGGGTGAGGCGCCGTCGGGCCGGCGTGCCATGACGGGCTCATGGAGCGGGACGCCGTCCGCGGCCGCCAGCGCCCGGTCGAGCAGGGCGCCGACGCCCCGGCTGCGGCGGGCCGAGGTCAGCAGCACGTCCACTCCGGGGTTGACCCGCTCGACGTTCGCGCGGAACTCCGCCTCGTCGAACTCGACGGCCTCGGCGATGTCGGTCTTGGTGACCACCACCAAGTGGGCGAGGCCGAAGGCGGTCGGGTACTTGAGCGGCTTGTCCTCGCCCTCGGTCACGGAGGCGAGCGCCACTCTCAGGGTCTCCCCGAGGTCGTAGGAGGCCGGGCAGACGAGGTTGCCGACGTTCTCGACGAACAGCAGCCGGATGTCGTCGGGCAGCCAGCCCTCCAGGTGGCGGCCGAGCATCCCGGCCTCCAGATGGCACAGCCCGTCGGTGAGTACCTGCTTGACCGGGACACCCGAGCGGGCCAGCCGCTCCGCGTCGTTCTCGGTGGCGAGGTCGGCGGTGAGCGCCGCGACCGGCACGGACCGCTCGCGCGCGAGCCCCAGTTCCCGTTCCAGCAGGGCGGTCTTGCCGCTGCCGGGGCTGGAGAGCAGGTTGACGACCGTGGTGCCGCGGGCCGCGAGGCCGGCGCGCAGGGCGTGCGCGGTCTCGTCGTTCTTGGCCAGGACGGCTTGCTGCAGGTCGACCACACGGCACATGGTTCAGCGCTCCTCGGAGATCGGTTCGCGGGGGTGGGCGTGCGTCGGGCCGTCCTCCCACTGCACGCTGAGGATCTGGAGTTCCCGGCCCGCCAGCAGCTCTGTGGTGGCTCCGCCGCACCGCGGGCAGGTCAGCGCGGGCGGCATGCCGACGGCCCATTCGTGCGCGCAAGGTGCGCAGCGGGCCCGTCCCGGCACGGCTTCGGTGACCAGTTCGGCGCCTTCCAGCACGGTTCCGGCGCAGGCCAGTTCGAAGCAGAAGGAGAGGGCGTCGGGTACGACACCGGCGAGCTCGCCCACCTGAAGCCGCACCGAGCGCACGGCCGTGACGTCGCCGGCCCGCTGCGCCGCCTCTTCCACCTGGCCGATCACCGCCATCGCGAGGGACATCTCGTGCATCGACCGGTCTCCGTCTCGGGCAGGGCGTCCGCCGCCCCTCATTAGAGGGGAGGCGTCCGAGGGCGGCGGACCGGCACGCCGTCGTCGGCCGGCCGCGTACGCCGTTCGCCGCAACGGCACGGCGCGGCACGGCAGAAGACGGCAGGAGCGCGGCAGAAGACGGCAGAGGGCGTACGAGCGGCGGGTGTCGGCTCACATGCTCCGGATCCGCAGGTAGCGTCTGAGGTCGGGCAGGATCTGCACGAGGACGGCGGTGACAGCGGCGGCCAGCACGCCGCCGACGAGGGTCTTGATCATGGCTTCTCTCCTCACTTCGCGGCTTCGCCGACCGTGGCCCGCGGCGCGGACTCTCCCGGTTCGTCGGCCCGCAGCAACTCTTCGATCAGCCGGACGGCCTCCGGCACGGCGGCCGACACCGGCGGGCTGAGCCCGATGCCCTCCTCGACGGACGCGGGTTCGCATCCCACGACCAGCGTGCGGTGCGGCGGCTGCCCGCCCGTTCCGGCGCAGAGGGTCCCCAGCAGTGCGAGCACCGTGTCGGGGGTCATCCGATGGCCGTCGAGCGGGACGCCGTGCGGCTCGCCCGCGTCGGCGCTGTCGTGTTCGATGACGTACAGGGTGCCGGCGCGCTCGCCGCGCGCGGTGGCGTCCACCAGGATCAGGGTGTCGTAACCGTCGAGGACCTGGTACGCGAGGTGCACGCCCCGTACGCCGATGTCCACGGCCTCGACGTGCGGGGGCAGTTGCCGCCCAGCGAGCGCGCGCACGGTTTCCACGCCGAAGCCGTCGTCCCCGAGGAAGATGTTCCCGATCCCGGCGACGAGGACCTTGCCGCGCTCCTGGCGGGGTGGGTCCGAGGGTGGGCTCATGTCTCGTCCTCCAGCGGTTCGACCTCGTCGGGCTGGAAGTAGAGGAAACGGCCCTGTTCGCGGCGGATGTCGGCGCCCGGATCGTCCTCGACCGTCACCGCCAGGTGCACTCCGCCGTCCACGTCGTGCAGCACGGCCTCGACCTTCGCCGTACGGCCCGCCAGGAACAGGTCCTGTGCGTCGGTGCGGCGCAGCCCGGGCCGCAGCAGCACCCTGCTTCCCGCACCCAGCGAACGGCCGTCGACGACGATCCGGTCCTGCCCGGGGTCGAAACCGGCGTCGTTCGCCGGGTCCCACCACGGGGTGTCGGGACGCGGCACGCCGAACTCGTCGGGGAAGCCGTCCACGGCCGGAGCCGACCCCCTTCCCGCGCCCGCTCCCGTCACCTCGCGCAGACTGCGCACCGCCCCGTGCAGGCGCTCCAGGACCTCGGGCGGCATGGTGTCCGCCAGGTCGATCACCGCGGCCGCCCGGTCGTCGGTGCCCCGGGCCTCGCGCTTTTCCTCGTCGGTGAGCGCGGCGGTGCGCAGGGCGAGGATCTCGTCGATCTCGGTGGCGTCGTACAGGGCCCCGGGGCTCTCCGGGGCGATCGCCGGGTGGTCCTCCAGGATGATCGGCGAGGACAGCACCACGTCGCGGCGCCCGGGTTCACCGGCGAGGACCGGCCAGGTGTGCAGATTGCGGCAGGACGCGACCGCGCCCTTCGCCCACTCGGGGGGATCCGTCATCGACAGGAACGACCCCGCGCCGAGCCCCATGAGGAGGTGGGTGGCGACCAGGGAGCGCGGGAGGGCCGCGTCCCGGTCGGCCGCGGTGCCGTCCGGGGGTGTCCAGGTGCTGGTGTTCTCGACGATCGCGGTCAGCCGCAGCACACGGTAGGGCCCGTCGAGTTCGCTCGCGGACAACCGGAGTACGCCGCTCGTCTCCTCGTAGCGGCGGACCGTCCGGCCGACGACGCGACCGCTCTCGTCGAGGACGGGCTCGGTGTCCTCACCCGCGGGGCGGTCGAAGGGGACCCGCACGCCGTCGCCCAGGAGTTCGTCGACGGGCACGAAGGCTTCGACGCGCTCCTCCGTTCCCTCGTCCCAGGGGACCAGTGTCCGGTCGCCGAGCCGGAGTTCGGGAACCGTCTCGAAGCCGCCGTCCGGGCGCGCCTGCTGGACCGTACGGCGCCGGGCGCGCAGGAAGCGCAGCTCGACAGCGAGGGTGGCGTCCGCCTTGGGTTCCATCAGGCATTCGGTGTGCTGGAATTCGTGCTCCTCGCAGTCCGCGCCCCAGGCGGGCGGGACGAGCACGCCGAACTGCCAGCGCAGCCGGTTCTTGGCCGCGGAGGCACGGTAGGGGTAGAGCACGTAGCCCTCGAAGAGGACGGCGTCGGCCACCTGCCGGGCGACGGCGAGGCGGGCCTCGGTCTCCGGGGCGAACGTGGTCACGCTCACGGAGCGGTCCTTCCGGTGGTGCTGGTGATGCCGGTGAGACTGAATCTGCGGGGTGGTGCGGGAGCCGCCCCGCCGCTCTCGTCGAGCAGGGCCCGCACGGTCGCCTCCCAGGAGGGCAGGGCCCGTCGGGAGCGGAAGGCGAGCAGGGCGT
This sequence comes from Streptomyces sp. NPDC111507, assembly GCF_055638955.1. Classification (NCBI taxonomy): domain Bacteria; kingdom Bacillati; phylum Actinomycetota; class Actinomycetes; order Kitasatosporales; family Streptomycetaceae; genus Streptomyces; species Streptomyces sp. NPDC111507. The sequence goes on from NZ_JBVKBU010000005.1 coordinate 406,243, forward strand.
CCATGGTGTCGCGGGGCAGCCGGATCCAGCCGCAGCCGGGGAAGTGCTGTTCGACCATCTCCCGCCAGGTGGCCACCGGCATCCGGAAGACCGCCTCCCGGTCCCACGGGACGGGTTCGACGCGGAAGCCGCCGGCTCCGGTGAACGCCGTGCCGGAGAACAGCATCAACAGCGGCACCTCACCGTTGGTCAGCGCGTCGAAGTAGCGGGTCGCGGCGATGTCCATGTCGTAGGTGCACGGCACGACGAGGTCCGTCTCGGCCTCCGCGGTGAAGGCGGGGACCATGACGGAGACCTGGGCGAACTGCACCGGCTGGAGGGTGCTGCCCCAGCGCGAGCGCTCGCCGAAGAGATCGGCGAGCCCCTCGGCCTCCGCGGTCTCGTAGCCTCGCTTGGCGGGCTCGATACGGATCTGGCAGCGCAGCGCCATGGCGTGGACCGGTTCGTCGCCGGTCGCGGTGATGCGCAGCCGGAAGACCAGGGTCGGTCCGGCGGCGAACCGGTCCGCGCGCACGCCGGTGCAGGTGAAGGCGAATTCCGTCACGCCGGGCCCTCCTCGCGTACGGCGCGGGCGCGTCGTCCGACGTGTGCGAAGAAGGTGTCGAGGGCGGCGCGGGCCTCGGCGCCGCCGTCGAAGCCCTGCCACAACAGGCGCATCCGGCCGACCAGTTCGTAGCAGATGTCAACGGGCACGAGATAGCACTCGCAGCGGCCCTCGTGGCGGCGCAGCAGCAGCGCCTCCACATCGGGTTCGAGCAGTTCGGCGAGGCGGCTGTCGCCGAGGACGGCGCTCCACGTCGCCGGATCGAGTTCGCTCTCGGTGGCCCCGGCCGGGCTCGGATAGAGGGCCACCAGCCGGTCGAGCGCGGCGTTGCGGAAGAAGAAGGCGACGCCGACCGGGATCTGCAGCGCCTCCCAGGCACCCTCGTCGAGGTGGTGGTCCGGGTCGGTGAGGAAGCGGTCCGGAACCGCGCGGAATCGGCCGCGTGCGGCGCCCGGCTGTTCCATCAGCAGGGCGCAGGACGTACAGGCGCAGACGATGGCCCGCTGCTCGGTGTCCACCAGGTGGCGGTGGCGTTCCTCGTCCACCGCCACCGCGCACAGTCCGCACCGCTCCGGCCGCGGTTCACGTCCGGTCAGGAACCTGCGCAGCCCGAAGTCGCGCGTGGCCGGCCGGGAAGCCGGGGGCGCGTTCATGGAGCCTTCGCCGGGGCCGGGCCTGCGGTGGCGGCGGCGCGGGTTCCGGGGCCGGTGCCGATCTGGAGCAGCGTGGGCTCCCCCGAGCGGCCGGCGGCCTGTAGCTCGACCGCGGTGACCTCCGGCGCGAAGCAGGCCAGCGCGTCCTCGGCCGCCTGCTGGGCCGTCGTACCGCTCGCCGCGCAGCCGCATCCGCCGCCTCCGGCCGCCCGCAGCCGGAGGGTGCCCGTCTCCTCGTCGAAGTCCACGACGTCCAGTTCGTGGTCGCGGATGCTGTCGAGCGCGCGGGTGATGCGGGTCGTCCGGTCCTCGGGGTGCAGGTCGTGCAGGACGAGGAGGCTCGCGACCAGTTCGTCACCGAGCAGGCCCGCCAGGGGGTCACCGGGGGTTCTGCGGCCCACGGGCGTGGACAGCAGATGGAGCATCCGGGCCAGGCCCGCACCGTAGAAGTCCATGAGGGCCTGGACGAGTTCCTCGGCCGCCGCGCGGGTGGCCGGGTCACCGGTGGTGGCGAGCCGGTCGAGTACGTCCTCGATCCGCTGCCCGGTGCGCACCGCGTCGACCGCCGGTGCCGCCTTGGCCGCGTCGATGGTTGTGCCCGCGCTCATCCGCCCAGTCCGCTCAGGCCGGTGGGCATGTGCATCTTCTGGACGGTCTTGCCGCCACCGACGTACATGTGCACGCCGCACGGCAGACAGGGGTCGAAGCTGCGGACGGCACGCATGATGTCGATGCCCTTGAAGTTCTCCGGGGAGTTCTCCTCGAAGATCGGCGTGTTCTGCACGGCGTCCTCGTACGGGCCGGGCGTGCCGTAGGTGTCCCGGGTGCTGGCATTCCACGGGGTCGGCGGGTACGGGTGGTAGTTGGCGATCTTGCCGTCGCGGATCACCATGTGGTGGGAGAGGACACCGCGGACCGCCTCGGTGAAGCCGACGCCGATGCTCTCGTCGGGCACCTCGAACTTCTCCCAGGTCTGGGTGCGTCCGGCGCGGACCTCCTCCAGCGCCTTCTCCGCGAAGTGCAGGGCGACGGCGGCGGTGTAGGCCTGGAAGTAGGTGCGCGCGCGGTTGCGTTCCAGCGCGTTGCTCCAGCGCGGGATCTTCCACTCGAAGGTGGTCTCCGGCTTGGTCATGGTGCGCGGCAGGTTGATGACCACGCTGTGGCCGGTCGCCTTCACATAGCCCGTGTCGACGAGGCCGGACAGGGCGGTGGACCACAGACGGGCGATGGGGCCGCCGCCGGTGTCGAGGGCGAGGTGGTCCTTGCCGTCGAACCAGCGCGGCGACATGACCCAGCTGTACTTGTCGTCGAAGTTCCGCTTCTGCGGGGCGGGGATGGTGTGCTGGTTCCACGGGTGGCGCGGGTCGACCGGGTTGCCGAGCGGGTCGTGGGTGACGAACTGCTCCTGGCCCTCCCAGTCCTCGTAGTACGAACTGCCCAGCAGGATGCGGATACCGAGGTTGATCTTGGTGAGGTCGTTGGTGACGAGCTTGCCGTCGACGATCACCCCGGGGGTGACGAACATCCGCCGGCCCCAGTCCGTCATGTTGGCGTAGGTGAAGTCGCAGTACTCGGGATCGTTGAGCGCGCCCCAGCAGCCGAGCAGCACCCGTCGGCGTCCCACTTCCTCGTACCCGGGCAGAGCCTCGTAGAAGAAGTCGAACAGGTCGTCGTGGAGGGGGACGACCCGCTTCATGAACTCCACGTAGCGCATCAGACGGCTGAGGTAGTCCGTGAAGAGCTGGACGGAGGCGATGGTGCCGACGCCGCCCGGGTAGAGCGTGGAGGGGTGCACATGGCGGCCCTCCATGAGGCAGAACATCTCCCGGGTGTAGCGGCTCACCTGGAGCGCCTCGCGGTAGAACTCGCCTTCGAGGGGGTTCAGGGACCGCATGATGTCGGCGATCGTGCGGTAGCCGTGCTCGGCGGCGTGCGGCGCCTCGGTGCGCTCGGCGAGTTCGAGGACTCCCGGGTTGGTCTCCTTGACCATCTTCTCGCAGTAGTCGACCCCGACCAGGTTCTCCTGGAAGATGTTGTGGTCGAACATGTACTCGGCGGACTCGCCGAGGTTGATGATCCACTCACCGAGGTGCGGGGGCTTCACGCCGTACGCCATGTTCTGCGCGTACACCGAGCAGGTGGCGTGGTTGTCCCCGCAGATCCCGCAGATGCGGCTGGTGATGAAGTGCGCGTCGCGGGGGTCCTTGCCGCGCATGAAGACGCTGTAGCCGCGGAAGACGGACGAGGTGCTGTAGCACTCCGCGACCCGCTTCTGCTTGAAGTCGATCTTCGTGTGGATGCCCAGGCTGCCCACGATCCTCGTGATCGGGTCCCAGGCCATCTCCATCAGGCCGCTACCGTCGCCGGCCGGCTTCGTCTTCGGTGCCATCGTGTGTGTCGTGCCCTTCTTCGCGGGTGGTCCGGGAGGGTGTGGACGGGGTGGTGGAGCTGCGTCTCAGGTGGGGCGGGGGGTCACCACGGCGGCCGGTATCCGGTGGTGATCTTGTCTCCCGTGTGGCGCCACTTCGGCTCCTTGTCCACGGTGTTGATCGTGAGCGACCTGAGTCTGCGGACCACCGCGCCGTAGGCGCCGCTGGCCTTGGAGGACAACTTCGCGCCCGGAGGTTCGTCCATGAACGGCATGAACTTGTCGGGGAACCCGGGCATGGTGCAGGCGATGCAGATGCCGCCGACATTCGGACAGCCACCGATGCCGTTCATCCAGCCCCGCTTGGGCACGTTGCACTTGACGACCGGTCCCCAACAGCCCAGCTTCACCAGGCACTTGGGCGAGTCGTAGGTCGTCGCGAACTCACCCTGCTCGTAGTAGCCCGCGCGGTCGCAGCCCTCGTGCACGGTGGCGCCGAACAGCCAGGACGGGCGCAGCTTGTCGTCGAGCGGGATCATCGGGGCCGAGCCGGCCGCCTGGTAGAGCAGGTAGGTCAGCGTCTCGGCGAAGTTGTCGGGTTGGATGGGGCAGCCCGGGACGCACACGATGGGGATGCCCGCGTGCGACTTCCAGTCCCAGCCGAGGTAGTCGGGCACACCCATCGCGCCGGTCGGGTTGCCCGCCATGGCGTGGATGCCGCCGTACGTGGCACAGGTGCCGATCGCCACGACGGCGAGCGCCTTGGGCGCGAGCCGGTCGATCCACTCGCTGGTCGTGATCGGCTGGCCCGTTTCAGGGTTGTCGCCGAAGCCGCACCAGTAGCCCTCGGGCTTGATCGACTCGTTGGGGATGGACCCCTCGACGACCAGCACGAACGGATCGATCTCGCCCCGCTCCCCCTTGAAGAACCACTCGATGAACGTGTCCGCGCCGCCGACCGGACCGCATTCGAAGTCGATGAGGGGCCAGTGGACGGCGATCTTGGGCAGACCCGGCAGATCGCTGAGCGCGATCTGTTCGATGCTCGGCTGCATGGCCGCCGTCAGCGCGACGGAGTCGCCGTCGCAGCTCAGCCCGGCATTGATCCAGAGGACGTGGATCGTGGGCGTCTCGTCGGCGGGCGCACCACCGGCGTTCGTCGCGCCGGCCGTACTGGGTGTCGCCGCTGTCATGGGACCGCCTCCTCGGGGAGGTGAGGGACAAAAGCTTATATTTCGACCATCAGCTCTCTTGGTACCAGCCCTCCGGCCGACGCGAGAGGTCATCCAGGGCCGTTCCAGTGACACGCGCCCTCGTGGACCGGTCCGCTCCCGCCGCCGTCCTGGTGGCGGTGGTCACCGCGAGGCCGAGGTGCGGCGGGGTGGACTCCGGTCGTCGCTTGTGGACGAACGCGCGGCGCAGTGCGTGGTAGGAGGCGTCCGGGTCGTCGAAGGTGCGGCGCATCCTGCTCAGCTCCCGCTCCCGGAAGGCGGCCAGGGGCTCGCCGCACTCCTGGCGTTCCAGTTCGGCCTTCTTCGCGGCGATCCGGGACGGTGATCCCGGCAGCGCCGCCAGCCGGGCCGCGAGGCGGCCGACCTCGGCGGCGAAGTCCCCGGGGCCGCAGTCGACCACCCGGTCGACGAGCCCGAGGTCGCGGGCGCTCGCCGCGCTCATCGGCAGGGCCTCGCCCAGCAGCCGCTCGGCCGTCGCCGCACCCACGCGGCGCGGCAGGGTGTACGTCCAGTACTCCGAGCCGTACAGGCCCATGAGCCGGTAGTGCGGGTTGAGTACGGCGCCGGCGCGGCACCAGACCTCGTCGGCTGCGAGGGTGAGCATCATCCCGCCCGCCGCGGCGTTGCCCGCGACCGCGGCGACCACGAGGCGGTCCGTGGTGGTCAGCACCGCCTCGACGAGGTCGTCGATGGCGTTGATGTTGGCCCAGGACTCGGCGGCGGGGTCCTCTGCGGCCTCGATGACGTTGAGGTGGATCCCGTTGGAGAAGAAGTCCCGCTGCCCGCCCAGCACCAGCACCGAGGTGGGCCGCGCGCACGCCTGTCGGTAGGCGTCGAGCAGGCGTCGGCACTGCGTGGTGCTCATCGCGCCGCCGGGGAACGAGAACGAGAGGACTCCGACGCTCCCCTCCTCCCGGTACCCGATGTCCGTCCAGGTGTTCCGGCGCGGGTCCGCGCAGTCCGGTGCGGCGAGCTCCGGCAGGGACGGCAGCCGGTCGCCGAGGGCCTGCACGGCGGGCAGCTTGTACGTGGGCGGCTGTCCGGGAGCCCGCCTGCGCCGCAGCTCGGGGATCCACACGGCGCCGTCCGTCGTGGCCCGGCAGATCGCGCCGGCCCGGGTGGCCAGCAACTCCCCCGGGGCGCCGCCCAGGCCGCCCTCGAAGTGGCCGCCGTGCAGGTACCACTCGGCGCCGCACAGCACGTCCAGCACGCCGGGCTGCGAGTCCGCCGCGCGCAGCTTGCGCAGGACGGTCGCCGTGGAGTCGGCGTCCCAGTCGATCCGCCGGACGCTCTGGTCGAGGTACGGGCGGATGCGCACCGGGGTGTATTCGGCGTGGGCCGGGCCCTGTGGGCGCGGGGTGTGGGTCCCGCCGGCGAAGCGTTCCACGGCGAGCAGGACGGCCGTGAGCGCGGCGTCGGCGATCTCGCCCCGGTACAGGTCGCTCTTGCCCACCGGCGGCACCACGCAGTCGACCGAGGCCCAGACGTCCCCGGCATCCATGTCCTCGACCGCCTGAAGGACCGTCACCCCCCACCGGTCGGCGCCCCGCTGGATCGCCCAGTCCAGCGAGGACGGCCCCCGGTCCCCGAAGGGCCCCGGGTGGACGATGAAACACGGGTACGCGGCCCACACCTCGTGGGGGATCGCCGTCTTCAGCATCGGCGCGAGCACGAGGTCCGGCGCGTGCCGTCGGACAGCCTCGGCCAACGGGCGCTCGGGCAGCGCGAGTTCCACCGCGACCGTGTGCCCGCGGTCGCGCAGTTCGACGTGGACGCGCTGGGTGAGGCTGTTGAACGCGCTGGCCACGAGCAGGATGTGCACGGCGAGCTCCGGCGGCGGACGATGCGGGCGGCGACGCCCCGGTCGACTGCGATGCTCGGACACGCCGGACCGCCGGCCCCCGACGACAGGCTGAGGGGTCACCCGAAAGCGGACGCCTACCCGCCACCCGGCGGCCCGGTCCTGATCCGGACGACAGGCCCTGAGTGCGGTACGTCGCCTCGTCGAAGTCGGCGGGTAGACCGGCCCCGGTCAGGTGCCAGGCCCGGAGTCCGACGAAGACGCCGGTGAACCCGAGGGCGCGGATCCGGTCGCCCTCCATCTCCTCGGCGTGTTCGTCACAGAGCACGGTCGCGTCGAGTGTCCGGCCGAGGGGACGCCGGCCGGGGCCCGTGTCGTAGCGCAAGCGCGGGGCGGATCCGTCGAGACCGAGACGCAGCCGCGTGGTGTCGCCGAGGGGTTCCCCGCCCGCTTCGTCGACGGTGAGGCCGCCCCGGTCGCGGGCCGGGTGATGTAGTACGCGGTGATCCCGGCCAGTTGCCGGAAGGTCCGCGGCCGGTACTCCATCGTTGCCTCGAACACGCAGCGCGCGGCGGTCACCCGGCGTGCCACCAGGCTGGGGGCGATGAGGCTCTGCGGGGAGCGACCGCCGGTCAGCCGCAGGTGCGAGGCGCGGTCGGTCAGCGACAGCCAGTCGGGGGCCGGGGGCCGACGCAGTGTGGACCACTGGGGTCCCAGCAGGGGCCGGTCGAAGCCGTCGGAATCCGCCGGGTCCCCCAGGTCGTCGAGGTCGTCCGGGCGTCGGCCCGTGCCGTCGACAAGTGGGCCGGGGGCCGGTATCTCCAGGGCGGGCAGGCCGCCGGGGGTACGCGGCCATCCGGCCGGGGTCCAGGTGACGGGTGCCGGCGCGGTCTCGCGGCCCAGGACGCACGGTCCGTGCCGTGTGTACGGCCGGGCGACGCGACCCCGCGGGCCCCCTGATCACCGCCCGCCACCTCGGCCGGCCTGGAGGCGACCCGCTACGACCAGGCCACGCGTCGCCTGGCCGGCGAGCCCGAACCCGTCGTGCTGCCGCCCAGGGCGGCTGGATCGAGGGCCCCAACCTCTACCGCCGCGGCCCCTGGTACTACCTGCTGACCGCGGACGGCGGCACGGGCTACGACCGTCGGCCTACGTCGGCACATTGCTGTAGACGAGGTGGAACAAGACATTGCTGTAGACGAGGGTGCAGCCGTACCCCCGGGACACCACTCGAACGTCGGGGTCGCCAGGTAGAAATCGGCTCCCACGCGGAGGATGGACGGGTCCGGATGCGAGCCGGCCAGGACCGCGTTCCGGACGACCCGCGCGGTCCGCTGCCGCATACGTCTCCTTCGACGGGCGATGATCGAGAGCGGGTGATCGAAGAGGACCGTAGTGTCGAACACGTTCGCAGGCAACGGTGGTTCCTCCGCCGGCGGCCCGTCCACACCGAAGGGATCGGAATCGATGAACGACGTCACGACCGAGAACCAGGTCCGCTCGCTGAAGGAGGCCGTGGGGCGGTACGGCATCTGGAGCATGGGCCTGCGCTCGGAGGATCCGCAGGGGCATGGCGAGCGCGCCGAGGCAGCCGCCGAGCTGGAGCAACTCGGCTTCGGCGCCGCCTGGTTGGGCGGCAGCGGCACCGCGCAGAACGCGGCGCCGCTCCTCGCGGCGACCGAGCGGCTCGTCGTGGGGACCAGCATCCAGAGCATCTGGACGCAGGACGTCTTCGCGAGCGCGGCGGGCTTCGCGGAGCTGGAGACGGCCCATCTCGGCCGCTTCGTGCTCGGCCTCGGGGTGAGCCACGCCAAGACGGCGGACCAGTACCGTCGCCCCTACGCGAGCATGGTCGCGTATCTGGACGAGCTGGACGCGAAGGGAGTGCCCGCGGGACGCCGGATGCTCGCCGCCCTCGGCCCGAAGATGCTGGAGCTCTCACGGGACCGCGCCGCCGGGGCGCTCCCCTACCTCGTGACGCCGGAGCACACCGCGCAGGCCCGCGAGATCCTGGGCGAAGTCCCGTTGCTGGCACCGGAGTTCAAGGTCGTCCTGGAGACGGACCCGGACCGCGCCCGCGCTCTCGCCCGGGGCGTCCTCGCCTTCTATCTGTCGCTGCCGAACTACACCAACAGCTTTCTGCGGCTGGGCTTCGCCGAGTCCGACTTCGCGGACGGCGGCAGCGACCGCCTCGTGGACGCGATGTTCGCCTGGGGCGACGAGGACCGTATCCGCGCCCGTGTCGAGGCCTTCCACGCGGCGGGCGCCGACCATGTGGCGCTCCAGGTGGTGACCGGACAGACCCCCGAGTCCCTCCCGCGCGAGGAGTGGCGCCAACTGGCGGGCATCCTGCTCTGACCCTCCCCCGCGCCTCCAGGCCCTCGCTGGGCCCCTCCGTGGTGACTCGCATGGTGTAACGCGCTACACCATCGATCCGGGGGGCCGGTCCCTCGTCGCGGCGGGCGGGCGACGGGATCGTTGACGGCAGAGATCGCAACGGACGTGCGCGTCCCCTGCCGAAGGAAAATCCCGTGAAGTCACTGCTCGCCGCCGTGTGGTCGTTCGTCGCCAACCTGCTGCTCTGGTCGTTCTTCGTGGGCGGCCTCGCCGCGAGTTCCGCCTCCGGCGCCGTCCTCGACGGCACGCAGAAAGACGTGGCCACGTACGCCGGTATCGCCGTGTCACTGGTGGCCGGCTCACGCATCGCGAAGAAGCCGAGGATCAAGGCGTTCCTGTCGACGCCGCCGGTGCTGTGGTTCCTGTTCCTGTTCAACGGCGCCGTGGCCGCGGTCTGCTACATCACCATGGACGGCGTGAAGGGGATCATGGCCGCCGTCGGCATGGGTCTGGTCTCGCTGGGCGCCGCCGGCGGCCTCCTCGCCGGCCGCCGGAAGAAGCCGGTCCAGGCGGTCGACCAGCCCAGGTACTGACCGGCCGGCCCACCCCGCTTCCGCTGCTCCCTCGCCCGTCACGCCCGCATTCCTGAAGGGACCCTCCCATGCCCGCCGACCACCGACGTGGACGTCGCGTCGCCACCCTCGCCACCACCCTGGCCGCCGTCGCCCTGACCGCCGGGCTCGCCACCGGCTGCGACGGCGTCGACAACTCACTGGACTGCCTGCAGAACGCCGACACGATCGCCGACAGCCTCAAGGCGATCAACGAGGCCGGCCTGGACGCGGCGAAGGATCCCACCCGGACCGACAAGTCCATCGAGACCATCAACAAGAACCTCGACAGGATCGGCGACAAGACGGACGACGGCAAGGTCGGCAAGGCGGTCGACAAGCTCGACAAGGCCGTCGCCGACTACAACGAAGCCATCCTGAACGGCGACACGAACCCGGACTCCGGCAAGATCAATGACGCGGCCGACGAGTTGAAGACCGTCTGCACGTCGTAACGGCGCCCCGACGGCCGCTCGGACGCCGAGAAGCAACTTCACGACGGGCGGCGTGGCCCGGGAGGACTCGGTGAACGAGGAGGTCAGGTGCGGCGTGCGGCCCACACCCTGCGCTCGGTGCGCACACTCAGGTCGATGCGGCGCAGGATGCTGTGCGGGCTGCCGGTGTCGAGCAACCGGTCGAGAGCGGCCAGGTCCTCGGCCGTCAGGGCGGATGCGACGCCGCCGCGCATGCGGTGCAGACTGCTGAGTGCGTAGCGGCCTGCCGCGTCGGTGCAGGGCGGGCCGATGTCGACGGTGACGGTGCGCTCGCCTTCGACGGTGAAGCCGGCCTCCGTCAGCTTGGTTCCCCAGTCGGCGCCGCGGTGGGGGACCTGCTCGGCGTGATGGTGGTCGAGTGCGGCATGGAAGCGCTCCTCCAGACCGGGAGCGTCCTCCGGGGCGTCTTCGGGCAGGAACCGGGGGAAGCCGGCCAGCTCGACGACGGCGAACAGCCCGCCCGGTGCCAGCAGGTCGTGGACCTGGCGCAGAGTGCGGTCGGGGTCGGGCATGTGGTGCATGGAGGCCGATGCCCACACCAGCTCCGGCGTACCGAGTTCGGGCCACACCGTCGCGTCGAGGTCGGCCCGCACCATGCGCACGCGGTCGTCCGCACCGACTGCGGCTGCTTTCTCCCGCAGACGGTTCAGGTGGGCGGCTGACAGGTCGACAGCCGTCAACTCCGCCTCGGGAAAGCGCTCGAGCAGAGCGAGGGTGCCGGCTCCGGTCCCACAGCCCAGATCCACGATGCGGCGGGGGCTGGTCCCGATGGGCAGCCAGGCGGTGATGGACGCGATGTGCTCGGCGAGCACTTCCGCGTCCAGGTCGAGGATCTCCGCCTGATCGCCTGCATCGTGCTCGTGCTCGTGCTCGTGCTCGTGCTCGTGCTCGTGGACATGGTGCGCGCCGTGGGGCGCTGTGTGCGGGGAGGGGTGGTTCATGCGCCCACGCTAAGCGGGCAGTCCGCGTGTGCCCTGGTGGGTTGCTGAATGCGCAAGACGATGGCCTGCTGGGCTGCGGAACACGCAAACGGTCACGCTGACGGGCGGTTCGCTTTCCCGACGTCATCGCCACGCTGGTGCCCGCGGCGGGCGTCGCGGTCGAAGATGCCCAGGATCTCGCACGGTCCGCCCTCGGCGCCGATGGCGTGCGGAAGCATCGTGGGGAACTCCGCCGCCTGGTTGGTCTCGATCCGCAAGCGCCGATTGCCCAGAAGCAGGCTCGCGGTGCCGGAGAGGACGACGAGCCATTCGCGGCCCGGGTGGGCGCGCAGGCGCGAGGGGTTGTCGGGCGGCGGGTCGGTCATGCGCTGGCGTACGACGGTCATGCCGGGTTCCGCCTTGATGGGCCAGCGCATCAGCCCGTGGGCCGCGTCGATCATCGGGTGGGAGACGACGTCGTCCGCGGCGGTCTCGACCAGTTGGTCGAGGGAGGTGTCCAGGGCGCGGGCGAGGGTGACGAGCTGGTCCAGCGCCAGGCGGCGCCGGCCGTTCTCGATGCGGCTGAGCGTGGACTGGCTGACCCGGGCGCGGGCGGCCAGCTCCTCCAGGGACCAGCCCTGGGCCACGCGCAGGGCGCGGAGGCGTTTGCGTACCAGGCTGTCCAGCTCACCGTCGTCTTGCGCCATGAGCAACATCGTATGCCCTTGCGGCAAGGTGCGGTCAGCGGCGTACGCGGTGGAGGACCCCGCCACCAGGGCGGGGTCCTCCACACCATGCCGGTCTAGCCGCCGTACGGCTATACGGTCAGCGGCGGAACAGGATCAACGGCGGCCGTCGTGACGCCCTCCGAGGTCATGACGCCCGCCGACGTCCTGACGCCCACCGAGGTCATGGCGGCCACCGAGGTCGTGGCGCTCGCCGACGTCATGGCGCCCACCGACGTCGCGACGGTCACCGAGGTCGTGGCGCCCACCGACGTCATGACGCTCACCGACGTCGTGACGGCCACCGACGTCACGACGGTCACCGAGGTCGTGGCGCCCACCGAGGTCATGGCGGCCACCGAGGTCGTGGCGCCCACCGACGTCACGACGGCCGTCGTGCTCGCCGCGGTACTCGCCACCACGCTCACCCCGGTGCTCACCGGCACGCCCGCCGCGGTACTCGACTCCGCGCTCGCCCCGGTAGCCGCCGTCGCGGTTTCCGGGGTGACGGGCGCCCCAGGAGAGGGTGTCGACCAGGCGGCCGTGCTCGTCGCGCAGGGCGGCCGTGTCGGAGCGATCGCCCCACACGGAGGTGCGGCGGTCCTGGTAGAGGTCGCGGGAGCTGTCGCGGCCCATGCCGGTGTGGACACGGACGACGGAGCGGCCGTCCAGCCGGTAGTGGTGGAAGGTGTACGTGTGACCGTCACGGTCCGACAGCGTCCAGCCGCTCAGGTTCACCGCACGGCGGGCGCCGTTGGTGACCTCCACCCACTCGCTGTTGAGCGACCGGTTGGAGCGGACCCCGTGGCCCACGAGGCCGTGCTGCACGTCGGCGATGCGTACGGCGGCCCGGCGATCCGTGCGGTCGGCCGCGGACGCCGGCAGCGTCGCCGCACCGGCCACCGCCACCACCGTCAAGGTGGCTGCGGCGAGACGACGAACGGTCACAAACGCAGAAGCGGACACAAAGCCCTCCTACTGGGTGCTGGCATCCCGCGGCCGTCCTACGCGGTCCGTTCCGGGGTGCGTGTGCGGGTGTGCGGCCTACTGGCCGACGCGCACACCTTGCTCTCAACCCTCGATGATTCCGGCGATACATGAGCCCTGTTACCGATCATCCATATTTCCGTGACACTCGGATGTAACGTCCATTTATGTCCTGAATGCGATGATTTGCCGTTTCGTCAGGCGACTTTCCCTTGCGGGCACACGCCTCGGACGGGTCCATGTGGCGTCCCGCCCCTCCATGCTCGACCCGGCCATCACCCGAAAGTGGATCACGGCCCCCGGCGGGCGTCCTGCCGCAACGGACAGGTTTGCACTGAGCTTCCCAGGTCAGGCGTAGGGGTAGAGCGCAGAGGAGAGAGGCATGTGTGCGGAGCACCGGACGAACTCCCCCGACACCAGGACCGTGACCGGCAGGCTGCGTTCACCCGGACCGCGCACCCCGGCCGAGGTGCGCGAGGCGGTCAGGCACGCGCTCGGAGCGGACGTACGACGGTCCGGCGGGCACGACAGCGCGAGCGATGCCGTCGCCGTCGGCGACGCCCTGCTCGTCGCCTCGGAACTCACCACGAACGCGATACTGCACGGCGGCGGTGTCACCGCGTTCGAGGTGATGCTGGGCGACCGGGAAATACGCCTGTCGGTGAGCGACCACAGCCGGGAACTGCCCACACCGGCAGAGCACCCCGACGAGCCGGGATCCATGAGGATCGGAGGCCATGGCTGGCCGATCATCTGCCGCCTCGCCCGCGACATCACCATCGCGGAGCTCCGCGCCGGCGGCAAGCGCATCACGGCCGTCGTACCGCTCTCACGGCACTAGAACGGGGATCTCCAGGGCGGGGGCCTGTCCGGCGGATCACGCCGTGAGGGCCTGGCGGGGCGTGCCGGTCGCGGAGGGTGCGCCTCGCACAACGGGGCGCACCGGGTACGTGGTCTTCGCCGGATCCACCACCGGGTCGCCCAGCTCGATCCGGCCCGCCGCGTGCAGCGCGTCGCACTCGTCCGTGGGCAGGGCCACGTGACAACCGCCGCGCCCGGAACCGGGACTGAGGGGCTGCCAGTAGCCGTACCGGCGCCGCCCGTTGGCATGCACGGTGAGGCAGACGGGAACGCGCTGGACGGTGATCAGACGCAGGACCTCGGCACCACCGGGGCCGAGCGGAGCGGGCGTCCGCGGCAGGGATCGGAGCATCGTCAGCGGTCTCCGTCCAGGGCTCGCGGCACGGCACGGCGTCGGAGAGCGGGCGTCATGTGCGGGCGGCCTTTCGACGGACGGGTTCGATCGCGTACCGCCGGGAGCGGTGACGTTCTCGCTGCTCAGCATTGTTGCGGAGGGCACTGACAATGCGGTCGGGGCTGCTGTGGGGTCTGTGCGCGAGGGGCAACGGCGGCGCGGCCGTCGCGAGCGTCCTGCTCGCCCTGGACGAAGGGGTCGTCGGCGGGGTCGTAGGGTCCCGCGTGGTCGGCGAGCGTCCCGGTGACCCGCTCCCACTCCTCGGCCTCCGCCCGTGCGACGACCGCGCTCCTGCCGGTGGTCGAACCGCCACGAGCCGCCTTCCGGGCGGTGGCCAGCGCGGACCTCGCCTCGTGGTGGCGCATTCCCGTGGCCGAACGGCGTACCCGGGCCCAGGCAGCACGCTCTTCGTCGGAGGGCTCCGGCACCTCATCACCCGTGTCGTCGACGGGACCGGACGCGCGGTGCTGCTCCAGGCTCACTGCTCCACCTCGTTCGGGTGCGGGGGCTGGTGTGTCCTTCGGCAGTCCCGTGTGCCCCGGTCGCGCGAACCGACACCTGCCGGCAGCGAAGAAGCGCTCACCAGGGCAGGAAGGCATGCACATCCTTGCCGTCGGGCCGCACCACGATGCTCACCTGGTGGCAGAGCGCGTGGAGGAGGTGCCAGCCGATTCCGCCCGCGCCGTGGGCCGGGTCGACGCGACGCGGCGCGGGCGGCGTCGTGCTGCTGTCGCGGAGCGTGACATGCACGCCGTCGAAGGTGGGGCGGATCCGGAGTTCGAAGGGGCCGGGAGCGTACTGGACCGTGTTGGCCGCCAGCTCTGTCACCACCAGCAGGACGTCGTCCCAGTGCTCGGCCGCTCCCGGCGGTGACGTCCGCGCGAGTGCGCACAGATATTCGTCCGCCATGAGGCGGGCGTCGGTCACGTCGCGCAGCTGTCCGGGAAAGGTGCTGGTGAGGCCCGGGGGCTCGTCGCCCGGCACCTTCTCGTCCCCGTTCGGGTCGCTTTCCATCGCGCCTCCCCGGTCTAGTCGGCGGGATGTCTTGCTCTACCTCGCCCCACGCGCCTTCACGCAGGGTGTCCTCGCACCGCGCGGGCGTCTCCCACCCTTCGCGACCCGCGTGCCTACGATCCGGTGTCCCGGGACCTGCGGGCGACCGTACGCCGCCTCAGCGCGCGCCGTTCGGTCTCGCTCGTACCGCCCCAGACGCCGATGGTCTGCCCCGTTTCGAGCGCCCAGCTCAGGCACTCCTCACGGACGGGGCAGGGTCGGCAGACTGCCTTCGCCTCCTCGATCTGCGGCAGCGCGGGGCCTGTGCTGCCGATGGGGAAGAACAGATCGGGGTCGACGTTCCGGCAGGCCGCGGACTCGCGCCAGTCGTTCATGGAGGCCTCCTGTGATCGCGATGGTGTTGCGCGATCTGTTGTTCGTGGGACTTCGGTCCTCCTCCGGGTCACCCTTGATCGCACCTGCGAAACAGACGGTTTCGCGGCGACAGCACGGTTTGAACGAGGAACGACGGGGACAGCCGTGTACGGGCACGGCGCCCCCGTCCGGCGCGGCCGGGACGCCCGAGTGGCAAAATGGGACCGCGGATGAGCGTCGGCGGCGCTTCGACGAACAAGCAGGTGACACATGTCGCACGAGCCCGGCGAGGTCTGGGAGCAGTTCGCCGTCGCGCTGGCGGAAATGGCGCGGGATCTGCTGGCCCAGGACACCGTCCAGGGCACACTGGACCGTGTCGTGGAACATGCGACGGTTCTGATCAACGGCTGTGACGACGCCGGCGTCCTCACCGTGCGGCGGGGCGAGGTGCGTCCTCTGGCGGCGACGAGCGACGTGGTGCGCCGGGCGGACCGGATCCAGCAGGATCTACGGGAAGGCCCGTGCTTCGACGCCGTGACCGACCGTCAGCAGATCTACACCATCGAGGACTTGAGCCGGCCGCATGCGCGCTGGTCCCACTTCGCCCCCGAGCTGAGAAGGCTGGGCATGGGGAGCGTGATGGGCTTCCTCCTCTTCACCGAGGACGACGAGCTCGGGGCCCTCAATCTGTACTCCCGCCGGCCGCGCACCTTCGACGAGGCCGCTCAGCGGGCCGGCTGGATCCTCGCCTCGCACGCGGCCGTGGCCTTCTCCGCGGCCCGTACGCATCAGCAGCTCGGTGACGCCCTGGAGACCCGTCACGAGATCGGCGAGGCTATGGGCATCCTCATGGAGCGCTACTCGTTGACCGAGGACGCGGCGTTCAAGCTGCTCAAGAAGGCGTCCCAGGACCACAACATCAAACTGCGCGAGATCGCCCGCCGCATCTGCGAAACCGGCGAAAAGCCCAGTTGACCGCTCCGGTCGCCACGGGCGGCGATCCAGCACGAACAGCCCGGCGGAGACCGTCGAAACAGCCGCCGACCTGCTGTGACTTCGGCCACCCCCTCTTGCCCCGGCAAAGAAGGCATACCTAAGTTTCGTCTCATGGCCCCACATACCCCCCCGCCTCCCGACGGCACCCCGGCGCTGGTCGACTTCTCCGTCGACCTCAGCGCACAGGAGGTGCGACGACAGGCCCAGGTCCTGGCCGCTCTCGGCCCCGACTGGGATCCGATGGAGGTCATGCGCGGCGAGGAGGCCGCGTACGACCTGCTGTACTCCGGTCTCGACGAGGAGCAGCAGCGCCTTTACGACGACCTGGTCGCGGCCGGCGTGCTGCCCCCGCGCGGCGGCGGCCATGCTGCCGCTTGACCCGCAGGCGGACCGCGGGCGGCGTGCCTGGGTGAGCTGTCCGAACTGCAACGACAGTCGCGGCTGCGCACCGTGCGAGGAGCGGCGCACCTGCTCCGCACACTGGCGCTATCTGCTGTCCAACACCGGCAGCCTGCTCCACCTTCAGTGCCCGTCGTGCACGCACGTGTGGGTCCACGAGACCGGCTTCGGTGCCACCCGCTCCCTGTGGAACCGCATCACGAGCGGCCGCCCTGACCCTCGCTGATCGATCCGGCTCAGAGCGCGTGCGGGTCGGTGGGTGCCCGCGGTTCGTCGGGGATGTAGCAGGCGATGAGTGCGGCCGTGTCGTCGTTGAGACGGTTGGCGCTGTAGGCGAGCAGATCGTGGTGGAGCCGGTCGAGGAGCTCCCGGGGCGGGAGGACGCCCCAGGAGCGGATGCGCTGGACGAGCGGGTAGAAGGCGCCGTCCTCGTCGCGTGTCTCGGTGACGCCGTCGGTGTACAGCAGGAGCTGATCGCCCGGCCGAAAGGGATGTTCTTCGGCGCGGTAGGGCTCTCCGACGAGCACGCCGAGGTTGAGGGGCGGTGAGGCCTGGTCCGTCTCCAGTTCGGTGACTTCGGCGGCGCTGATGAGCAGCGGGGGCGGGTGGCCGCAGTTGACGATCCGCACGACACGGTCGGGGCTCACGATTTCGGCGAAGACCGCGGTGACGAAGCGCTCGGCCATGTCGCTGCTGGCGTAGTCGGCGGCCCGGCGGCTCATGCTGGTATCCACCCGTTCCGCCAGGGCGGCGAGGTCGGGTTCGTCGTGGGCGGCTTCGCGGAAGGCGCCGAGCAAGGTGGCGGCGGTCTCCACGGCGAACAGACCCTTGCCCCGGACGTCGCCGATCACGAGGCGGAGGCCGTGCGTCGTGGGCACCGCCTCATAGAGATCGCCTCCGACGCGTGCCTCCGCGTCGGCGGAGAGGTAGAAGCTCTCCACCAGGATGTCACCGACGCGGTGCGGAACGGGCCTGAGCAGGACGCGCTGGGCGATCTCGGCCACGAAGCGCACGGTGGCCAGCGTGCGCTCCCGTCGCATCCGGCTGACGGCCAGGATGGTTCCCAGGGTGCCGATGAGAGCGGTGCAGAAGTAGGCGGCCACGTAGTGGCGGTCCCACAGGTAGCCGACGGAACGTCCCGCACAGCACGGGGTACCGGCCAGAACCCCTTCGAACGCCACGGCGAAGACGGTGACACCGACGACCATCACGGGACCGTGGGCGAAGGCGGCCACCAGCGGGAGAGCGATCAGCAGGAAGCTCACCGGCCACTCCACGGGCGTGATGGGCTCGATCACAAGGACGGCCGCGACGTAGAAGACGGGGAGCCAGCGCATCCACACGGGGGGTGCCGGCAGCGAGCGGCCCGTGCTGTTCGGGTGCGGCGCGGCGTTCTCCGCCTCCGCGCCACGGCCTCGCCACCTCACGGTGTCCCGGGACGCTGTGCGCGAGGCGGATGCTCTGACACCAGCGAGGCAGGGGGGTGCACCGAGAGCGGACCCGCGAGCGGACGACACGACTGACGGCTCGTTTCATGCAGCCTGTTCACACGGAACTCCTGGCACACGGTTTCGGCAAGACGCCCAGCCTGCTGCGCCTCGGCACGGCGTACCCGTCATTGCTCCACTCAGCGGCATGTCAGGCACCGGACCGTGCCGACGACACACCCGTCACGGCCCCTGCCTCGGGGAGTGCGTGCTTCAGAGTGCCTGGAGCTGGGTGAGCAGGCTCAGGGTGTCGGAGTTGACCCAGTACTCCGCGAACCTGCCGTCCCGTATGCGGAGGGTGTCGGTGCCGGTGAAGGTGACCACGGTCCCCGGCCGGGCCTTGGCGCCGGGGAAGCCGCCGGCGTAGGTGCCGGTGGCCGTCCAGCGCACCGATGCGTAGCGGCCGTCGACCAGCGGGGGGACCTCGATGGTGAAGCGCAGGTCGGGGAATGCCGCGCGGGTCTGGCCGATCCAGGCCACCAGGCCGTCGACGCCGCGGATGGAGCTGCCGTCACCGCCGTCGAGGAGGGCGGCGTGGACCCGGAAGCCGGGGGAGATGATCCCCGGGGCCTGGGCGAAATCGCCGTTCCAGAGCCGCAGCCACGCGTCGAGCATCGCCTTCGGCTCGTGCTCGGCCGCCCGACGGTCGTGGGCCGTGGCCGTCCGCCCGGCCGCGGGGGTCGGTGAGGTGTCCGCGGCGGCTGTCGTGGCGGTGAAGGCGAGGGCGGCGATCGCCGCGGGGACGAGGAGCCGTGCCCGGTGACGCTTCGAGGTGGCGGTGTGGGTGGTGGGGGTGGCGGTCATGGCGGTTCCTCGCGTTTCGGATAAAGGAGGGACGGCAGGGGCAAGGTGTGCGATCGGCGGCTGCGGAAGAACCTGCTACGGGTTCAGTACGACCTTCCCGGCGACGGTGCCGGACTCGGCCAGTCGCAGGGCGTCGGCGACGCGGGTGAGGGGCAGTTGGGCGGCGATCTGGGCGGTGACGTCACCGCGCTGGAGGGCTCCGAAGACCTGGGTGAGGTCGGCGCGCAGCTGGGCCCGGAACCGGTTCTTGGCCAGCGCCCGTCCGGCCCAGACGTTGAAGAAGTAGGCGCGGCGGCCGTTGGGCAGCGCGTTCCACAGCCACACCCGGCCGAGCAGCTTGAGCACGGGCCACTGCTTGGAGCCCTCGTCGTCCCGGGTGGAGGCGCTGCCGTACGAGACGAGCGTGCCGCCGGGCGCGAGGAGGTGCCAGGAGTCGACCGCGCTGCGACCGCCGACGTGGTCGAAGACGGCGTCCACCCCGGCGGGGGCGAGCTCGCGGACCCGTGCGGCCACGTCCTCGGTGCGGTAGTCGACGGGGATGACGCCCCGCTCCCGCAGCGCGTCGTGGTGACGCGCGGACGCCGTGCCGATGACCTTCACGTCCGCGGCCTGGGCGAGCTGGACCAGGACCGAGCCGACGCCGCCGTTGGCACCGTGGACCAGGATGGTCTGCCCCGCGCGGACGCGTGCCTTGCGGTGCAGCATCTGCCAGGCGGTGATGCCGTTGACCACCACGGTCTCCGCCTCCGCCGCGCCGATCCCGTCGGGCACCGGCACCACGTCCGCCGCGTCGACGAGCACGTGGCTCGCCCAGCCGCCGACCTTGACCAGTGCGGCCACCCGGGTGCCGGCCAGAGCGGGCTCGACGCCCTCGCCGGTCGTGAGGACGGTGCCGACCAGGTCGTAGCCGGGCACGAACGGGAACGCCGGCTGGTCGTAGTACCGGCCTCGGCGCATCTGCTGCTCCGCGAAGGAGACCCCGGTCGCCTCCATCCGGATCACGACCTGGCCGGGGCCCGCGACGGGCACGGCTCCGTGCCGGATCTCCAGCCCTTCCGGCTCCACCTTGCCCGGCAGTACGACCTCGACGAGTCCTTCGGCGTTCATGACGACCTCCACTGCTCTCCGCGTTGGTTACTCACTTTTGCGTTCGTTAGAAGTTATAACGCAATGCGAAGGAGAGAGTCAAGAAGTTTGGTGATACCTTCTAACTGCATCTTGAACCTCTATCTTCGCGACTGCGGACACTTCGCGACCGCGGAAAGGTGGCTGGTCATGGTCGACACGGGCACGCGGACCCCGCGCGAGCGCTACCGCGCCCACGTACGTGCGGAGATCAGGGAACGCGCATGGGAGCAGATCGCCACCGCGGGGGCTTCCGCGCTCTCCCTCAACGCGATCGCCAAGCAGATGGGCATGAGCGGACCCGCGCTCTACCGGTACTGCGCCGGCCGCAACGAGTTGATCACCGAGCTCGTCAGGGAGGCGTACCGAAGCCTCGCCGACACCTTCCGCGCGACCGCGGCCTCCGGGTCCGGTCCCGGACCGGCCGCTCTGGCGCATGCCCTGCGCGGGTGGGCCCTGGACGACCCCCAGCGGTACTTCCTCGCCTACGGCACACCCGTCCCCGGCTACCACGCGCCCGACGACGTCACCGGGATCGCGTCAGAGATCATGACGACCCTGCTCGACGCCTGCGCCGCGTCGCCCCCGGACGGCCCCGAGGCCCTGCGCCGAGCCCTGACCTTCTGGACCCGGCGGCACGGACTGCTGTCCCTGGAGCTCGCCGGCCACTTCACCGGGATGGACGTCGACCCCGCCCTGATGTTCGCCGCCGAACTGGACGGCCTACCGACGCACCGAGGAGACCGACGCCCCGCTCCTCGTACTCAGTGAAGCGCGGCATCCTCCGGAACGACCACCTGGTCGACCATGCGCTGGATCTGTTCCGTGGGGAGGGCAACCGCCATGGCCCAGTAGTAGACGGCGAGGCTGAGGACCGTGACCGCCGCCATGTCCCACCACAAGGGGAACCACGGATGCTTGAGGGGGCCGAAGTCGCTGGCGTAGACGATGAGGCCCATGCCGATCAGGTAGGCGGGGAGCCACTGGGCGGCCCGCAGATCGAGTTGGGGCGTGATCGGGTTCATCCTGAACACGCGGTTGGCGATGAGGATGACGTAGCCGATCAGGATCGCGATGCCCAGTTTCCAGTCCGTGGTCCAGCCCGACCACAGGATCAGGAAGTTGGCGACGACGAAGGCCAACGGGGACATCCAGCCGCCGCCGGGCAGCCGGTACGGACGGTCGGCGTTCGGGAGGCGGCGGCGGAAGACCCCGAAGGACAGGGGCGCACCGGCGTACATCAGCACGCTGGCGCTGGTGATCAGCCCCACGAGCGAGCGCCAGCTCGGGAACGGCAGGAAGCACACACAGCCGACCACGAAGGCGGCGATGAGACCGACCCACGGCACCCCGCTCCGGTTGGTCGCCTCGAAGGCCGACGGCACATAGCCGTTGCGGCTGAGTCCGTAGGAGACCCGCGAGGAGCCGGTGATGTAGATCAGGCCGGTACCCGCGGGCGAGACCACCGCGTCGAGATAGAGGACCGTGGCCAGCCAGCCCAGACTGATGAGCGTGGCGACCTGCGCGAACGGACCGGTGAGGGTGTTGAAGGCGGCGGTGGCCCAGGTGCCCTGGATCTGGGGGGCGGGAAGCGCGGCGAGGAACGCGACCTGAAGCAGGATGTAGATGATCGCGCCGATCACGATGGAGCCGATCACCGCACGCGGGATGTCGCGTTTCGGGTGGGCGCTCTCACCGGCGAGCTGGTCGGCTTGTTCGAATCCGAGCAGCGCGAAGATGATGCCGCTGGAGGAGACCGCGGACAGGATGCCCTTGGCGCCGTAGGGGTTGAACCCGTCGGCGGCGGTGAAGTTGCCGACATGGAACTGGGCGAGGGCGAACACGAAGATCGTCAGCAGCGGGATGCCGACCTTCCACCAGGTCGCCGCGCTGTTGGTGCGGGCCAGCAGGCGGATGCTGAGGAAGTTGACGGCGGTGATCACCGCCATCAGCCCGACCGCGACGGCGATCCCGGAAGCGGTCAGGATGTGCTGGCCCCCCTGGGTCTTCAGCCAGCCGTTCGCCCATGAGTAGTGCTGGCCGTACGTGATCATGGCCAGCACCTCGATCGGTGCCACCGTGGCCGCCTGGAGCCAGGAGAACCAGCCGAACGACGCTCCCGCCGCGCCGCCGAACGCGTAGTGCGGGAAGCGGGCCGTACCGCCGGACACCGGGTACATGCCGCCGAGTTCGGCGTGCACCAGGGCCAGGATGAGGATCGCGACGCCGCCGATCCCCCAGGAGATGATCGCGGCCGGGCCCGCTGCCGCCAGGGCGCCCTGTGCGCCGAACAGCCAGCCGGAGCCGATGATCGACCCCTCCGAGGCCCAGATCAGCCCGATGAATCCGACTTCTCGCCTCAGGCCGGGGGGTCCGGCCCGCGTGGCGGGTGCCGCTTCGGTAGTGCCCATGCCCCTCACCCTTGCACCAAAGGGGATGAACATCGCAATTAGGCGATATTGACACTTTAACGTCCGAGCGAGGCGAGCACGAGAGATGCGACGGGCTCGCTCCTCATCGACATCTATTGACATGCACGCAACACGCTTCCAACACTGAACCCCAAAGGTCCATACCTTCTCCGGCAGTTGAGAATGGAAGGGGTTCACCCATGCGACGTGTCACGCGTCTTCGCTGGGGCCTGTCCGTCCTGTTAGCCCTCGGCACGTGCACTCTGGGGCTGTTGCCCGTCGACACGGCGACGGCACAACCGTCCAGTCCCCGCCCCCTCTCCCCCGGCCTGGTCGCCGCCGTGCAGCGGGACCTCGGCCTCACCGCGTCGCAGGCCCGCACCAGGGGCGAGCGTGAAACCGCCGCCGCCGAGCTCGCGCCGCGGGCCGAACGGGCGGCGGGGCGGACGTTCGGCGGCTCCTGGTACGACCCGGCGCGCGGCACCCTCGTCGTCGGAGTCACCGACACGGGCACCGCGGCGGCCGACGCCGTACGAGCGACCGGCGCCACGGTCGTACGGGTCGCGCACGGCGCCCGGACGCTGGACGCGGCCAAGGCCGCCCTCGACGACACCGCCACGTCGGACGGCGCCCCCACAGCCGTCCGCAGTTGGCATGTCGACCCCCGCACCAGCAGCCTGGTGGCCGAGGTCCGAAAGGGCGCGGAACACAGCGCCGCGGTGACGGCGTTCCTGGCGCCCGCGCGCGAGGCAGGTCTGCTCACGGTCCACACCTCCGCGACCGCGCGGACGCCGCGCACGTTCTCCGCGGGCACCGTCGGCGGCGACCCGTACTACATCAACGGCAACACCCGCTGCTCCATAGGCTTCTCCGTGGTGGGCGGCTTCGTGAGCGCCGGACACTGCGGCTCGGCCGGGAGCTCGGTGGCCGGCTGGGACGGCTCGGCGATGGGCACCTTCGCCGGATCGTCGTTCCCGGGCAACGACTACTCGTACATCCGGATCGGCAACGGCTGGTGGACCGTACCGGTGGTGCTCGGCTGGGGCACCGTCAGCGACGTACTGGTCCGCGGTTCGGCCGTGGCCCCCGTCGGCTCGTCCATCTGCCGCTCCGGCTCCACCACCCACTGGCACTGCGGCACCGTGCTGACTCAGAACGAAACCGTCAACTACAGCCAGGGAGCCGTCTACGGCCTGACCGGCACCAGCGTCTGCGCCGAACCCGGCGACTCCGGCGGCTCGTTCATCACCGGCGACCAGGCCCAGGGCGTGACCTCAGGCGGCTGGGGCAACTGCACGAGCGGCGGCCAGACCTGGTTCCAGCCCGTGAACGAGATCCTCAGTACGTACGGACTCACCCTCGTCACCGCCTGACCGCCACAGGCCGCGGGCCGAGCGTTCCCCGCTCGGCCCGCGGTCGGGGAGAGACGCTCCCGCGGTCACCCGCAGGTCACTGCTGACGGAGATCCTTCACCCGGCGGAGCTTGCCCAGTGAGCGCTCCAGGGTCTCCGGGTCGACGATCGCCACCTCGACGGTGACCCCCACGCCGTCCTTGACACCCTGGGCGATCGTCTTCGCGGCCGCCTCCCGCTGCTCGGCCCCGGCCCCGGGACGCGCCTCGACGCGAACGGTCATGTGGTCCATCCGGCCGCGCCGGGTCAGCTGCACCTGGAAGTGCGGGGCGACTCCGGGGGTGCGCAGCACGATCTCCTCGATCTGGCTGGGGAAGACGTTCACACCGCGCAGGATGATCATGTCGTCGGAGCGGCCGGTGATCTTCTCGATGCGGCGGAAGGCGGGGCGGGCGGTGCCGGGCAGCAGCCGGGACAGGTCGCGGGTCCGGTAACGGATGATCGGCAGGGCTTCCTTGGTGAGGGAGGTGAAGACCACCTCGCCCTCCTCGCCCTCGGGCAGCACGGCGCCGGTGAACGGATCGACCACCTCGGGGTAGAAGTGGTCCTCCCACACGTGCAGCCCGTCCTTGGTCTCGACGCACTCCTGCGCCACCCCCGGGCCGATCACCTCGGACAGGCCGTAGATGTCGACCGCGTGGATGTCCATGCGCTCCTCGATCTCACGGCGCATCGCCTCCGTCCACGGCTCGGCCCCGAAGATGCCCACCTGGAGGGAGGTCGTGCGCGGGTCGACACCCTGCCTCTCGAACTCGTCGAGCAGGGTGAGCATGTAGGACGGGGTGACCATGATGATCTCGGGTTCGAAGTCCTGGATGATCTGCACCTGACGGGCCGTCATGCCGCCGGAGGCGGGGATCACCGTACAGCCGGCGCGCTCGGCGCCGTAGTGCGCGCCCAGGCCGCCGGTGAACAGGCCGTAGCCGTAGGAGATGTGCACCTTGTGTCCGCGCCGGCCGCCGGCCGCACGGATGGAGCGGGCGATCATGTCGGCCCACATGGAGAGGTCGTTCTCGGTGTATCCGACGACCGTGGGGCGGCCCGTGGTGCCGCTGGAGGCGTGGATGCGCCGCACGTCCGCCATCGGGACGGCGAACATGCCGAAGGGGTACGTCTCCCGCAGATCCGCCTTGGTGGTGAAGGGGAACCGCGACAGGTCCTCCAGAGAGCGGCAGTCGTCGGGCTTGATCCCGGCCTCGTCGAACTTCCTGCGATACAGCGCCACGTTGTCGTACGCGTGCCGCAACGTCGCCCGCAGCCGGTCGAGTTGGAGCTCCCTCAGCTGCTCGCGGGTGAGGCGCTCGCCCTCGTCCAGCAGATCCTGGGGAAGCGGCTCTCCCCGGCGGGCCGGGCGGGGTCCCGTGGCCGCGCCCGCAGTCGCTGCGGTGTTCATCGCGACTCCTTCGTCGTCGTGCCTCTGATACTGCGGCTGCGTCCGCGGAACTCCGCGATCACCTCGTCGCCGCGCAGCACGCTCACGTCGTAGATGCCGCTGCGGCCGAACCTGGTCCGCTCCCGTGCCGTGGCCACCAGGACATCACCCTCGTACGCCGGGGCGACGAAGTCGATGTCGGCCCCGGCCGCGACGGTCACGGGTCCGTGGCTGTTGCAGGCGCAGGCGAAGGCGGTGTCGGCGAGCAGGAACAGATAGCCGCCATGGGCGATCCCGTGTCCGTTCACCATCTCCGGCGTCAGGGTCATCCGGAGCACGGCGGTCCCTTCACCTTGCTCGAGAAGCTCGATACCGAGTGCCCGGGACGCCTCGTCCGCGGCGAACATCGCCTCGGCGGACGTCGCTCCGGCCGTCGTCGCCCCTGTGGCCTGCGTCACCTTTTTCACCACCTTGTATCCCGACCGAACATTCGGTTAGCGTGCGGCACGGCTTAGTAATCCAGCATCACCACTGCCTGTCAAGAGGTGGAACGCATGCCCCAGAACCTCCCCGAGCGTCCGGACTTCTTCGCCCGTCACCGCGCCCTGCTGGAGCATGCCGTCGCCGCCACCGCGAGCCGCGGCCACGGGACCCCGTGTCCGGAGTCGCCCAGCAAGTCGGTGTACGGGGAGGACGCGGCGAAGGCGGGGGAAGGGGCCTTCCACGAGCGGCTGGGCGCTCCCTTCGAGCTGCCCGGCCACCTGGCGAGCGGCCCCCGGCGTGCCGCGGGGCCCGACGCCGGGGCCGGTGCGGCGGCGGAGATCCCGGCCCGGCCGAACGCCGCGAGTTTCGAGATCGTGCACGCCGTGCAGCACACCACCGGCCAGGCCTTCGCGAGGGTGTTCCAGTCGGGCGGACGCTCGACGCGGGAGTGCACCTGCCGGAGAACCTCACCGGCGGCGTCTTCGTGAACCAGTCCGCCGCCTTCAGCGACTTCCACGGCAGCGCCGCCCACCCGGCGGCCGGCGCCACCCTCTCCGACCCCGCCTTCGGCGCCGGCCGCTTCGCCACGCTCCAGTCGCGTCGGCCCGCCACCGCCGAGCAACACACCGAGGAGTCCGCACATGCCTGACGAAGTCTTTCTGATCGACGGCGCCCGCACCCCCCAGGGCCGGTACGGGGGCGTGCTGGCCTCCGTACGGCCGGACGACCTGGCGGCCCTGGTCGTCGGCGAGGCGGTGCGGCGCAGTGGGATCCCCGGTGAGGCCGTGGACGAGGTGATCCTCGGCGCGGCCAACCAGGCCGGTGAAGACAACCGGGACGTGGCCCGCATGGCCGTGCTGCTCGCCGGCCTCCCGCACACCGTGCCCGGTTACACCGTCAACCGGCTGTGCGCGTCCGGACTGACGGCGGTCGCGAACGCGGCCCAGGCGATCCGGTCCGGGGAGGCCGACCTCGTCGTCGCCGGCGGCGTGGAGTCGATGACCCGCGCGCCCTGGGTGATGGCCAAGCCCGGCACCCCGTGGGCCAAGCCGGGCGAGGTGCACGACACCTCGCTGGGCTGGCGCTTCACCAACCCGCGCTTCACGGCCGCCGACCGGGCCGTACCGGCGGGCGCGGGGCCGGAGTCGGCCAAGGTGACCCTGTCGATGGGGGAGACCGCCGAAGAGGTCGCCGCGCTCGACGGCATCACCCGCGCCGACTCCGACGCCTTCGCGCTGCGCAGCCACCAGCGGGCGGTGGCCGCACAGGAGGCCGGCCGCTTCGACCGCGAGATCGTGCCGGTGCGGGTGAAGGACGGCGAGGTCACACGCGACGAGGGCCCGCGCCCCGGCACGACCCTGGAGAAGCTCGGCACCCTGCGGACCATCTTCCGGCCGGACGGCATCGTCACGGCCGGTTCCTCCTCGCCGCTGTCCGACGGCGCCGCCGCGCTGCTGCTGGCGAGCGCGGCGGCCGTCGAGCGGTACGGGCTCACCCCGCGCGCCCGGATCATCACCGCCGCCTCGGCCGGCGTACAGCCCAACCTGATGGGACTCGGCCCCGTCCCCGCCACCGAGAAGGCCCTCGCCCGGGCCGGCCTGGAGAGCGGCGACCTGGACGCGGTCGAGCTGAACGAGGCCTTCGCCGCGCAGGCACTCGCGGTGATGCGGCGGTTGAAGCTCGACGAGGAGAAGGTCAACGCCGACGGCGGTGCCATCGCGCTCGGCCATCCCCTCGGCTGCTCCGGCGCCCGCATCCTGCTCACGCTGATCGGCCGACTGGAGCACGCGGACGCCCGCCGGGGCCTGGCCACCCTGTGCGTGGGTGTCGGCCAGGGCGTCGCGATGCTCGTGGAGCGCGTCTGAGCGCCACGGACGAGTCCCCCGCTGTTCACCCCGAGGCCCGCGACACCATCAGCGGGCCGGTGATCCGCGCACCGCACGCCGTGCCTGGTCGGCCGAAGGTCCTGCCCGGCCGCACGAAAGTCTTGCCCGGCCGGAGGAAACCCGTCACACTGGAACCGAACGAATGGTCGGTAGGGAAGCTGGTATCGATGACCACGACACACTCCGCCGCCACCGGCGCCGACGGCGTCGGGCCGGCGGCCGAAGAGCGGCTCCAGGAGCACTTCGACGCGACCGTCGCGCGTGACCAGCGGGTCGAGCCGCGCGACTGGATGCCCGACGGCTACCGCAAGACGCTGATCCGGCAGATCGCGCAGCACGCGCACTCGGAGATCATCGGCATGCAGCCGGAGGGCGAGTGGATCACCCGCGCACCGTCGCTGCGCCGCAAGGCCATCCTGTTCGCGAAGGTCCAGGACGAGGCCGGGCACGGGCTGTATCTGTACTCGGCGGCCGAGACCCTGGGCGCGGACCGCGCCGACCTCACCGAGCGACTCATCGAGGGCCGTCAGAAGTACTCGTCGATCTTCAACTACCCCACCCTGAGCTTCGCCGACGTCGGCGTGATCGGCTGGTTCGTCGACGGCGCCGCGATCTGCAACCAGGTGCCGCTGTGCAGGAGTTCCTACGGCCCCTACGCGCGCGCCATGGTGCGGATCTGCAAGGAGGAGTCGTTCCACCAGCGCCAGGGGTACGAGTTGCTGCTGACCATGATGCGCGGCACCGACGCCCAGCGGGCGATGGTGCAGGACTCGGTGGACCGCTGGTGGTGGCCGTCGCTGATGATGTTCGGGCCGCCCGACGACAACTCCCCCAACTCGGCCCAGTCCATGGCCTGGAAGATCAAGCGCCACAGCAACGACGAACTGCGCCAACGCTTCGTGGACATGACCGTGCCGCAGGCCGAGAAGCTGGGCGTCGTCCTGCCCGACCCCGAGCTGCGCTGGAACGAGGAGCGCGGACGCCACGACTTCGGCACCCCGGACTGGGACGAGCTGATGCGGGTCATCAAGGGCGACGGACCGTGCAACGCCGAGCGGATCTCCCGGCGGCGAACGGCCCACGAGGAGGGCACCTGGGTCCGTGAGGCGGCCACCGCCCACGCGGCCAAGCAGAGCGAGCGAGCCCGGAAGGAAGCGGCGGCATGAACGACATCGACGGCAAGAAGGACGGCTGGCCGCTGTACGAGGTGTTCGTACGTGGCAAGCGCGGACTGAACCACGTACACGTCGGCTCGCTGCACGCCGCCGACGACACGATGGCCCTCACCCACGCCCGTGACCTGTACACGCGTCGCAACGAGGGCGTCAGCATCTGGGTGGTGCGCTCGGAGCACATCGCCGCCTCCACCCGCGACGAGAAGGACCCGTTCTTCGCGCCGAGCGCCGACAAGGTCTACCGCCATCCGACCTTCTACGACATCCCCGACGACGTCCCGCACATCTGAGGAGCAGGGCATGAGTGACGACCACGTCTACCTGACCCTCGCCGAGGGACACGAGGACGACACCCGCTGGGCGTACGGCACCGGCTTCGAGGACCCTCTGCACGGGGTCGACACCACCGTGCCGGACGGCTTGGACGCCGCGGAGCTGGCCGCCTCCTGCGTCGCGCTCGCCGACGACGCGCTCGTGTGCGCCCAGCGACTGGCCGAGTGGACCACCCGTGCCCCCGAGCTGGAGGAGGAGGTGGCGCTCGCCAACATCGGCCTCGACCTGCTCGGCCAGGCCCGCCTGCTCTACGCGCGCGCCGGCCAGGTGGACGGCACGGGCCGCGACGAGGACGCCTACGCCTACTTCCGCGACGCCGACGACTTCCGCAACGTACGCCTGGCCGAACTCCCCAACGGGGACTTCGCGTTCTCCGTCGTGCGGCTCCTGGCACTGTCCAGCTGGCGGCTCGCACACTTCGAGCGCCTCGCCGCGCACCCCGACCCGGTGCTCTCCGCCATCGCCGCGAAGGGCGTCAAGGAACTGGCCTACCACCGCCAGTACGCGGCCGAGTGGGCCGTGCGCCTGGGCGACGGTACGGCGGAGTCCCACCGCAGGATGCGTACGGCGCTGGAGCGGGTCGCCCCGTACCTGGGCGAGTTGTTCACGGCCTACGACGTACGGGACGAGGTCGTCGCCGTGCTCCGCCAGGTGACCGAGGCGGGTGGACTGCCCATGCCCGTGTACCGGCCGCTGCCCGGCTCCGGACGTGCGGGCGAGCACACCGAGCATCTGGCGCCGCTGCTGGCCGAGTTGCAGAGCGTGGCCCGCGCCCACCCGGAGGCGACATGGTGAGCGTACTGACCGATGTGCGACGGGCCCGGCACATCGCCGAACAGGTGCCCGACCCCGAGCTGCCCATGCTCACCCTCGCCGACCTGGGCGTGCTGCGCGAGGTGTCGCTCGCCCCCGACGGCACGGTCGTCGCGAGCCTCACGCCGACCTACTCGGGCTGCCCGGCGATGGCGGAGATGCGCGCCGACGTGGCCGCCAGGCTTGCCGCCGCCGGGTACGAGCGCGTCGAGATCCGTACCGTCCTCGACCCGCCGTGGACCAGCGACTGGATCACCCCGGCGGGCCGCCGCAAGCTCACCGAACACGGGATCGCCCCGCCCGGCGCCGCGCCTCGGCGTCCGGCCGGTCCGGTGCCGCTCGTGCTGACCACCACGCGGCGAGCCGCCGTGCCCTGCCCGCGCTGCGGCTCGGCGGACACGGAGGAGACCTCCCGCTTCGCCGCCACGTCCTGCAAGGCGCTCTGGCGCTGCCGCGCCTGCCTGGAACCGTTCGAGTACGTCAAGGAGATCTGATGGACGACCTGATGGAGTCGGCCGCCTCCGCCCCGGCGGTACGCCCGCGTACCCGCCGTCGGCCGGCCTTCCACTCCCTGCGGGTCGCCGCCGTGCAGCCCCTGTGCGAGGACGCGGCCGCGGTCAGCTTCGACATCCCGGCGGAGCTGGCCGAGGAGTTCGCCTTCGCCCCCGGACAGTCACTCACCCTGCGGCGCGAGGTCGACGGCCGTGACGAGCGCCGCTCGTACTCCATCTGCTCGCCGGCCGGATCGGTGCCGCGCATCGGGGTGCGGGTGGTGCCGGGCGGCCTGTTCTCCGCATGGCTGGTGCGGGAGGTGCGCCCCGGAGACATGGTCGAGGTCATGGCCCCGACCGGCGCCTTCACGCCCGACCTCGCCACCCCCGGCCATCATGTGCTGATCGCCGCGGGCTCCGGCATCACCCCCATGCTGTCCATCGCCGAGTCGGTGCTGGCCGCGGACTCCCGCTCGACGGTCACTCTCTTCTACGGCAACCGGCGCACCGACACCGTGATGTTCGCCGACGAGCTGGCCGACCTGAAGGACCTCTACCCGGCCCGGTTCCAGCTCGCCCACGTCCTGTCCCGCGAGCCCCGCGAGGCCGAGGTGCTCTCCGGCCGACTGGACGCCGAGCGGCTGTCGGCGCTCGTCGGCTCGCTGGTGGACGTGGCGGGCGCGGACCACTGGTGGCTGTGCGGCCCGCACGGCATGGTCCGCGACGCCCAGCGGGTGCTGGCCGGGCTCGACGTGCCGGCCGGCCGGATCCACCAGGAGCTGTTCTACGCCGACGACGAGCCCGTGCGGGAGGTGCACCACCAGGACACGGCCACCGTGGGCCCGGTCAGCGAGGTCACCATCACGCTCGACGGCCGCTCCACGACCGCCGCCCTGCCCCGCGGTCGCAGCATCCTCGACGGCGCCCAGAAGACCCGCCCCGACCTGCCCTTCGCCTGCAAGGGCGGCGTGTGCGGCACCTGCCGGGCCCTGGTCACCGACGGCGAGGCCGACATGCGCCGCAACTTCGCCCTCGAACCCGCCGAGGTCGACGCGGGGTATGTCCTGACCTGCCAGTCGTTCCCGGTCACGGAGACGCTCGCCGTCGACTACGACAGCTGACGCGGTCGTCCATGACCATCGCCATCACCATCGCCGGGAATGGTTGCGGTAGCTCGGCGTGACATCCGTCACGCCGAGTTCCCGTATCAACGTGGTGCGGTAGTACACGGCGCCTGGGCGATATAGCCAGACTTGCCACCCACAATCCGACATACATGCGCATGCTCCTCCGGCGCACGCCACACGCGGTCGTGTCACGCCGCCCGCCGGGCACATGAAGGCTTCTGACGGATCGTCAGACCATGCCGCGCTCCGGTCAGCCGGGTCTGCACACCGATACGCCCGATTCAAGGACGTTCGGGGTCTACGAGGCCGGGTAGTAGTGGCGCTCGTTGCCGCTTACTCACGCAGGTTTTAACAATGGCGGCGCAAAACGGCGTCACCACAGCTCAGGCACAGTGTCCGTGCGGAGCCGGCCCACCGGTGGCGCCCCCGCGACGACCGAGCGAGGCCCGCATGAGCAAGCACCGCAGGAAGACGCGCCACCGGCAGATCACCATCGCTGCCGTCGTGCTGAGCGCGCTGGCAGTACCGACCGCCGCCATGGCGTGCATGAACGACCAGAGCGCCCCGGACGCCGGGTCCTCCCGTCAGTGGCAGGGCTCGAAGAGCTGGCGGAACTGGCAGAACGCGTCCCAGCAGGAGCGGTGGAAGGGCGGCGGGTGGACCGCGCGGACCCACAAGCCGACTTCGCACGCCACCACCGCGCCCGCCACGCCCTCCGCGCCTGAAGCGCCGGTCGCGACGACGCAGCCCGCCGCGCCCGAGGCACCCGCCTCCACGACTCCCGCCGCACCGGAGGCACCCGCCTCCACGGCGCCCGCCACACCCGAGGCGCCCGCCTCGTCGGCACCCTCCGCACCCTCCGCGCCCGAAGCCACGGCCAGCGCGTCCCCGAGCACCGCGGGCACGACGGCCCCGGCGTCCGCCGCCGTGACTCGTGTGGTGGCCCTGGTCAACAGTGAGCGCGGCAAGGTCGGCTGCTCCCCGCTGACCCTCAACGCGAAGCTCTCGAAGGCCGCCCAGGATCACAGCGCGGACATGGCGAGCCACCAGAACATGTCGCACACGGGCTCCGACGGTTCGGATCCCGGTCAACGCATCACGACCGCCGGCTACACCTGGAGTGCGTACGGCGAGAACGTCGCGTTCGGATACTCCACGCCCGAGGAGGTCATGGCGGGCTGGATGTCCAGTCCCGGCCACAAGCGCAACATCCTGGACTGCGGCTTCAAGGAGATCGGCGTGGGCCTCTCACAGCCCGGCAGCTACTGGACGCAGGACTTCGGCACGGCCCGTTGACCTACGCCTCGCGGCGGCCTTCGTCAGCCTCCGTTGCGGCCGCACGGCGTGAAGGAGCCGAGCGCAGCACCCGGGTCCACCGGTCCGCCGGCCCGCTCGGCGAACCGGACCCGGCTGCCTCGGGGCGGGACGGAGCCGGGGCAGCCGTCGCGACCGACCTCCGCCACCGGTTCGGGAACGGCCGAGTAGGGAAAGCCCGGGTAAGGAAGGGCCGGGTCGGCAACCGCCGGGTCGCGAACTGTCAGGTCCTGGACCGCCGGGTCAGCATCCGCCAGGTCGGCGACCGCCGGGTCGTGCTCCGCCAGGTCGGCAACTGACGGCTCCTCCACCGCCGGGTCGGCAACCGCCGCGTCCTGCACCGCCAGGTCGGCAACTGACGGCTCCTCCACCGCTGGGTCGGCAACTGACGGCTCCTCCACCGCTGGGTCGGCAACCGCCGCGTCCTGCACCGCCGAGACGGCAACCGCCGGATCCCCCACCGCTAGGTCGGTAACCGCCGCATCCTCCACCGCCGAGACGGCAACCGCCGGGCCCTCCACCGCCAGGTCGGCAACCGCCGCATCCCCCACCACCGGAACGGCAACCGCCGCGTCCTCCACCACCGGAACGGCAACCGCCGGGCCCTCCACCGCCAGGTCGGCAACCGCCGCATCCGCCACCGCCGAGACGGCAACCGCCGCATCCCCCACCGCCGAGACGGCAACCGCCGGGCCCTCCATCGCCAGGTCGGCAACCGCCGCATCCTGCACCGCCGGGACGGCAACCGCCGCATCCTCCACCACCGGAACGGCAACCGTCGGGTCCTGCACCGCCGGGACGGCAACCGCCGCATCCGCCACCACCGGAACGGCAACCGTCGGGTCCTGCACCGCCGGGACGGCAACCGTCGGGTCCTGCACCGCCGGGACGGCAACCGCCGGGACGGCGACCGTCGGCTTGTGGAGCAGGAGCAGTGCCGCGTCGTCGTGCAGTCGGCCGCCCACATGCGCCAGCAGTTCGTCATGCAGCGCGGTGAGCGTGCGCGCCGGCTCGTCGCACAGGTGGCGCGCCAGCCCCTCGGCCAGCGGGTAGAACTCGCGGTGGTGGTTACGGGCCTCGGTGACCCCGTCGGTGTAGAGCAGCAGCTGATCCCCGTCGGCGAAGGGCAGCACCTGGAGGCTGGGAGTCTCGCCCGTGAGAGCGCTCAGCCCGAGCGGCGGGGCGGGATGGGTGGGATCCACCGGCACCACGTCTCCGGACGCACGCACCAGCAGCGGCGGCGCGTGTCCGCAGTTCACCACCTCCAGATGCCCTGTCTGCGGGTATCCGGCCACGACCGCGGTGACGAAGTCGTCGGTACCGAGGTTGCGCGCCAGGCTCCGCTCGATCCTGGCGACGACGGCGAGGAGGTCGGGCTCGTCGTAGGCGGCCTCCTGGAAGACACCCAGGACGAGTGCGGCGGTGCTCACGGCCGGCAGCCCCTTGCCGCGCACATCCCCGACGATCAGCCTGACGCCGTACGGAGTGGGCAGCAGCGCGTAGAGATCGCCGCCGATACGGGCCTCCGCCGCCGCCGCGCTGTAGCGGACCGCCACCTGAAACGGCCCGACCGTCGCCGGTACCGGCTTGAGCAGCGCGTGCTGCGCGGCCTCCGCGACCGAGCGCACGGCCGCGAGCACCCGCTCACGACGCCCCCGCAGCGCGCCGGACAGGCCACTCGCGAGAGTGACGGCCGCCAGCGCGGACAGCACGGCCACCAGTTCGCGGCCCGGCATACCGTCCCGGATCCCGAGCGCGGCACCCAGCACCGCGGCGAGGAGACCGACACACAAGACCCCGCGCGGTCCACTGGTGGTGGCGGCCAGCGCGGGCCCGGCCACGAGCAGGGAGAGCCAGATCACGCCTGCTCCGCCGACGAGGCCGACGAGGCCGACGAGCACGACACCGAGAACGATCAGCACGGACAGGACCGGCGTACCCGAAGCCAGGTGTGCGGCGGCGCGTGTCCGGGCCGACGCCCCGGGACCGGCCACGCGGTTCCTGAACAGCTCTATGGGCCAGGGGGCGCCACCACGGTCTCGGGGCTGACTCATGTTTCGTCCGCAGTCCTCACCGTGCGCCACCCGCACTCCGGAAATGTCTGTTTCATCCAGGAAACGGCTTCGGGTCGGACGCGACAAGGACAGGGATTTCAGATAGTGAGCGAGAGGCTCCTGGTCACGCGGTTCGCGGTCGGCGTCAACCGCTCCAGAGCCTCCTCGAGCCGGGAGAGCCGGTTGACCGGCAGCGAGACGCCGAGCGAACCGAGCGTCTCCCCGCTGTACACCGGCACCGCGACACACACCGTCCCCAGCGCGTACTCCTCCAGATCCGTGACGGCCGGAGCCATCGGCGAGGAATCCAGCCGCCGCAACAACTCCGACGGACTCGTGATCGTCCGCGGCGTGAGATCCGCCAGGGAATGCCGCGAGAGGTACTCCTCGCGCGACTCGTCGTCCAGCTCCCGCAGCACACACTTGCCCAGCGCGGTCGCGTGCCCCGCGTCCTCCATCCCCACCCACAGATCCACCCGCGGTGCCCGGGGACCGTCGACGATCTCCGCGACCCGGATCTCACCGTCCTCGTAGAAGGTGAGATACGCGGCAGCCGCGATCTCGTCCCGCAACGCGGCCAGTGCGGGACGCACCCGCCCCAGCAACGCCTGCCCACGCCCCGAACTGTGCAGCGACTGCACCTTGTCCCCCAGCACGAACCCGCCGTCGTCCAGCTTGCGCACATAGCCGTCGTGCACCATCGTCCGGAGCAGGTGATACGCCGTGGCCAGGGGCAGCCCCGTCTCCCGCGCGAGCTGCTTCGCCGGCACACCGTTCTCGTGCGCGCCCACCGCCTCCAGCAGACGAAACGCCCGCTGCACGGACGTGATCAGCGTGGGGCCGTCACGAACACCCATACGACCAGCCTGCGCCGGACACGCCACACGAGCAAGGCGGCACCGCCCCGCCGACCCCGCGCACGGATCCGGCGTACGGCCGATGCCCTGGCTTGAGGGCGGAACGGCGCCGCGGGAGGCTGGAGACGACGCCCGCGATGTGCGCCCGGTTTCCCCCGGGGCGCTCCTCAGGGCTCCGCCGAGGCGAGGACGAGGGTAAGAACCCATGGACAGCGAGCACGGCGCGTCCGGAGGCAAGGCGCCGACGCCCGTACCGGAGGACTCCGCGGTCGTGGTCGACGCCCGGGGGTCGGTCATGGTGTGGAGTGCCGGAGCCACGCAGCTGCTCGGCTACGAACCCGAGGAGATCGTGGGCCGCCACGCCACCGACCTGCTCGCCGCCGACCTGCCCGCCTCCGCGCGGCGTCACATCGCCGACGGGCGCCAGTGGGCCACCGAGGTGGCGCTTCGGCACCGGGAGGGTGGTCGTGTCGTGGTGCGGCTGCGGGGAGCGCCCCTGGTGGACGCGGCGCGCCGCAGGCTCTGGCTCGTGACCGGCGCGGCGCTGATGAACCCTGCCGGACCGTCCGACCCGAACGCGGCCGCGATGTGGGGCCGCACGCTGGCGCAGCTCCCGCTGCCGGTGGCGGTCTACGACCTCGATGCGCGCCTCGTGGCCGCCAACGAGGTCATGACGCGGGTGATGGGCAGGACCGAGGAGGAGATGCGGGGCCTGACGCTGTGGGAGATCGAGCCGAACTGGCCCTTCGACGAGTACGACCGCCTCCAGCGGGAGGTGCTGCGCACCGGTGAGATGATCTTCCATGAGCAGCACGGCCAGGCTCCCGGCGAGACGCGGGAGCATGCGTGGTCGATGTTCTTGTCGCCGTTGAAGGACGAGAACGGCACGGTGCACGGGCTGTCGGCGGCGGTGTTCGACACCACCGAGCAGTACTGGGCCCGACAGCGCCTGGCCGTGCTCAACGACGCGAGCCTGCGCATCGGCAGCACCCTGGATGTGACCCGAACGGCCGAAGAGCTGGCCGAGGTGGCGGTGACCGGGTTCGCGGACTTCGTCACCGTGGACCTGCTGGAATCCGTGGCGCAAGGCGAGGAGCCCCGGTCGGTGCCGCCCGGCGAGTCGGTCACGGTCCGCCGCACCGCGCAGCGATCGGTGCTGAGGGGATGCCCGGAGTCGGTGGTCGCCTCGGGCGGCACGAGTCTCTACCCGGCGGATTCGCTGCCGGTGCTGGCGCTGGTCAGCGGCCGGGGCACCCGGCACCGGTCGGACGATCCGGCGCTGCGGGCGTGGGTCGAATCATCCCCCGCCCGTGCCGAGACCGTGGGCAAGTACATGATCCACTCGGTGATGATGGTCCCGCTGCGGGCCCGGGGCGTGACCCTGGGCCTGGTGCACTTCCTGCGGCACCGGACGCCGGAGTCCTTCGGCGAGGACGACCTGCTGCTCGCGGAGGAGATCGTCGCCAGGGCGGCGGTGAGCGTGGACAACGCTCGCCGCTACACCCATGAACGCCGCACGGCGCTGGCACTCCAACGCAGTCTGCTGCCCGAGCGGCCACCGGCCCTCACGGCGGTGGAGGTCGCCTACCGTTACCTCCCGGCCGGTTCCGGAGCCGACATCGGAGGGGACTGGCTCGACGTGATCCAGCTGTCCGGCGCGCGGGTCGCCCTGGTCGTGGGCGACGTGGTGGGCCATGGCATTCAGGCCTCGGCCACGATGGGGCGCCTGCGGACCGCCGTACGGACTCTCGCGGACATCGATCTCGCCCCCGACGAGTTGCTCACCCAACTCGACGACCTCGTCATCAGGCTCGACCGGGAAGAGGGTCCGGAGGCGCGCGGACGGGCGGAGGAGACGTCGGGTGAGGTCGGGGCCACCTGTCTGTACGCCGTGTACGACCCGGCGTCCCGCCGCTGCACCCTGGCCCGCGCCGGGCACCCGCCGCCCGCCCTGGTCACCGCGGACGGCACCGTGCGGTTCCTGGACCTGCCCGCCGGGCCGCCGCTCGGCCTCGGCGGCCTGCCGTACGAGTCCACCGAGGTGGAGCTCGGCGAGGGAAGCCTGCTCGCTCTCTACACCGACGGCCTGGTCGAGGCCGCCGACCGGGACATCGGCGTCGGGCTCGAACTGCTGCGCCGGGCGCTCAGCAGTCCGGCCGACACGCTGGAGGAGACCTGTGACCAGGTGCTGAGCACCGTGCTGACCCGCCGTCCCGCCGACGACATCGTCCTGTTCCTGGCCCGTACCTCCGCGCTCGACGCCCGGCAGATGCGGACCTGGCACCTGCCGCGGGATCCCGCGGCCGTCGCCGGGGCCCGCAAGGTGGCGGGCGAACAGGTGGCCGCGTGGGGGCTGGGTGAAACGGTGTTCGCCACCGAACTGATCGTCAGCGAACTGGTCACCAACGCCATCCGCTACGGCGAGGCGCCGATCCGGCTACGCCTCATCCGCGACTCCACGCTCATCTGCGAGGTCTCCGACGGCAGCAGCACCGCCCCGCACCTGCGCCGAGCCCGGATCTTCGACGAGGGCGGGCGCGGGCTGCTGCTGGTTGCCCAGGTCGCCGAGCGCTGGGGCAGTCGCCAGACCGCCACCGGCAAGACCATCTGGGCCGAACAGCCACTGCCCGCGTGACACCAGCACGACCCTGCACCGCCACCGGCGCCGGCCATGGCGGTGGTGGCGGTGGGCTCACGGCACCGGTCGTACGTCGGGCGGGCGCCACCGGGCGGAGTTCACCAGCCGGTCGGCGAGCGCGACGACGAGATCGCGGAGCTCGTCAGGTCGCTCGATGACGAAGGGCAGATCGAGCGACGCGAGCACCGGAGGCAACCAGTCGAGCCGTTCCACACGCAACCGGACACGCGACCAGAGCTCGCCATCACCGTCCGCACGGCCCGCTGCCCGCTGCTCCTCGACGATCGCGAGGCTCGCCGGAAGCCGGACACGGATCTGCTCGGCCGTCCCCCGGATCCTCAGGATCACTTCGTGCCGGTACGGGGCCTCGGCGAACCCCGACAGAACGCGTCGCGCCGGATCGACTCCCGCGGGCGGCTCGAAGGAGCCGGGCAGGGACCTCGCGTCCGCGATGCGGTCGAGCCGGAACGTGCGGTCCTCACCGCTCTCGGGCTCCGCACCGGTTACGTACCACCGGCCCGAGTGGACGACGAGCCCGTACGGGTGCACCGTGCGGGCGCTGTGCCGGCCGTCTGCGGCGGTGTACCGGATCGAGATCGGCCGGCGATGGCGGATCGCGTCGGCGATCGAGAGCAGGACCGCGCTCTGCGGTGCGGCTGTCTCATCGGGCGGAGCGGTGAAGGCGAGGGAGTCGAGCACGGCGTCGAGTCGTCGGGCGAGGCGCTTGGGCAGGACCCGCCGGATCTTGGCCGTGGCCGTCTCCTGGGCGGTGCCCGTGGTCGTCGGCAGCCCGGCTCGGCGACCGGCGATCAGGCCGAGCAGCACGGCCAGCGCTTCGTCGTCGCCGAGCATGAGCGGAGGCATGCGGTGTCCGGGGGCGAGCCGGTACCCGCCGTAGCGGCCGCGCACCGATTCGACGGGCACGTCGAGGTCGACCAGGTGGTCCACGTACCGGCGCACGGTGCGTTCGTCGACGTCTAGCCGCTCGGCGAGTTCGGCGGCTGTCCTGGTGCCGCCCGACTGCAGGAGTTCCAGCAGGGTCAGCACGCGAGCTGTGGGCCTGGGCATGTTCAGAAGTGTGCCCGCAATACCGGGCGGAATGTGTCCGCTATCCCTCCTAGTCTCCGTGCGTACGCATCCCACCGAACGCACTGGAGATCATCGTGAACCTCGTCTCGATCCGCGTCATCACGGGCGATGTCGCACGCCTCGTCGACTTCTACGAGCGCGCGACCGGCACCCGGGCGAGCTGGTCCCACCAGGACTTCGCCGAGCTCAGGACGGCGTCGGCCACTCTCGCGATCGCCGGCGTCCGCACCGTGCCGCTGTTCGCGCCTGACGCCGCCCGTCCGTCCGACAACCGTTCCGTGATCATCGAGTTCCTCGTCGACGACGTGGACGGCGTGTACGAGAACCTGACCGGCTTCGTGGAGGACTTCGTCAACAAGCCCACCACCATGCCTTGGGGGAACCGTTCGCTGCTGTTCCGCGACCCCGACGGCAACCTCGTCAACTTCTTCACCCCCGTCAGCCCTGACGCCGTCAGGAAGTTCGCTTCCTGACCGCGCCGAGGGCGACCACTTCCAACGTCCACGGAACACGCCCCGACGGCAGGGGACTTACGAGACCGCGGAGAACGCGAGAGGCCCCCGGATGGTTCCGGGGGCCTGACTCGTGTGGTGGGTCGTGTCAGCTGGGGACGGCGACCCGTCCGCTCGCGGCGGCCTTCACCGGCTTGGGATTCAGCAACCGCTCGGCCAACTCGCCGAATACCAGGCCGAATCCGCCCCACAGGACGGTCTGGATGGCCAGTGCGGAGAGACGGAACCGCCACAGCAGGGCGGCCGGGAAGTCCTTCGGCACCTCGTTGATGACCGGCAGGAACGCGTACGCCAGACCGATCACGACGGCGAAAGCGGCCACCGCGCCAACGGTGGCGTACCAGGTGCCGATCCTGGGTGCCAGCCGCTTGCCCAGGATGGTGGCGGCGATCGCGAGGAGCACGCTGAGCACCATCATCAGGAAGTACAGGGTGGTCCGCTTGCCGATGGTGTCGGGGTTGCCGACCGACGGCGGGTTGGCCGGGTACTTCAGGAACGGCACGACGTACACGGCCATCAACGCGCAGCCGGACAGCAGCAGTGCGGTCGCCCGCGGGCTGAAGCGGCCGACGCGGCCGAGCGCGAAGGCGAAGGCGAGCGCGGCGATACCGCCGAAGGCGACGCCGTAGACCAGGACGCCGGTGGCGAGACCGGCGGTGGACTGCAGAGAGCGGGAGACGATCTCCATCTCGTGCTCGTGGGAGTGGGCTTCCTCGAAGCTGATCGCGCTGTCGACGTTCGGCTCACCGAGGAAGTAGGCGGCAACCAGGGCGAGCAGGCCGGCACCGAGGCCGGCCAGCATGCCCCGCACGAGCAGATTTCTTACCGTTGCGGAGTTCATGGCAGTGCTGCGGGTCCCCTCGGTCAGTGGCAGGGGAAGCCGAGAAGGTGGCGGGCGTCGTGTACCCACTCGTGGACGTCCGAGCCGGAAACGACGGAGGTGGCGCCCTGTTCGGCACCGACGAAGTACAGCAGGACGAGCATCAGAATGCCGAAGAAGACCGCCCACGGAGCAATCGCCTTGAGCGGCAGCTTCGCGGGAACGACGGGGGTGGTGGTTGTCGGCTGGGCGACGGTCTGCGCCATGGCAGGACCTCCTCGGGAGTTCGCGTCCCATCTCGGTGGTGCACTGGACGACGGCTACGGGTCTGACTCACAAGGGGTTCCAGCGGGCTGGAGCCTCTCGTTCACAGTGGCGCGACCGTGCCGGTTTCCCACCGGCTTCCGTCTTGCCGTCATCGATATCG
Organism: Streptomyces sp. NPDC111507; assembly: GCF_055638955.1. Taxonomy (NCBI): domain Bacteria; kingdom Bacillati; phylum Actinomycetota; class Actinomycetes; order Kitasatosporales; family Streptomycetaceae; genus Streptomyces; species Streptomyces sp. NPDC111507. Next base: position 447,563 of record NZ_JBVKBU010000005.1, read on the forward strand.
CACCGACCGTACCGCGTGTCGGGTGCGGGGCCAAGACCGCGCCACCTGGCGTGATCTTCCTCTCGCACCCGGTGGCCGGTCCCCTGCGAACAGGGGGTCAGTGGTGGCGGAACCCAGCTGAGTTCGGGCCCCGGCCTCGCTCTCAGACCGAAGGGGACCGGTCCGCGTCCTGGGACTCGGGCGTGTCCGTCGTACGACCGAGCTTCTGTGCCTCCTCCAGCGTGCGAGCCCCGCGGAGAGGGGAGAACGTGAGCCAGAAGGAGACGACGAGGTAGGAGATCCCGACGGCCCACAGCGCCGTGCCGGGTGACAGGGCGTCGGCCAGGGCACCGCCGACGAGGGCTCCCAAGGGCAGCGTTCCCAGGGCGACAAGGCGGTAACTCGCGGTCACCGCGCCGATCTGGTGCTCCGGCGGAATGGCCTGTCGCAGGCTGACGGCGAACACGTTGAACAGGGCGACACCGAAGCCGTTCACCATCATGGCGACCGACGCGAGCACGGCGACGTACCCGCCGACCTGGCTGACGGCGGGTACGAGCAGCAGACCCACCGCGGCCAGCACCGCACCCAGGGCCAGCACACCGCCGACGGCCCACCGTTGAGTGAGCCGGGTGGCGCAGAGCGAACCGATCAGGGCCCCCACACTGCCGATGCCGGTGATCACGCCCACGACGGTGCCGCTCATGTCGAGATCACGCACGGCAAACACCAGGAAGACGGTCAGAAAGGCCTTCTCGTGCAGGTTCGACAGGCCGGCCTGAACACACAGGTCCCGGATCGGGCGCAAGGACCACGTGTAGCGGAGCCCGGAGCCGATCGCCTTCAGCGCCGACTCACGTGGCTGTTCGGGGGCCTTGACACCCCGCAGCAGCAGACCGCTCACGGCGGCACCGGCGGCGCACGCGGCGGCCACCGTCAGGGTCGGTGACACCCCCAACTGGCCGACGAGGAAGCCGGCCGCGGCGGGACCGGCGAGGGTGCTGACCGAATACGTCGCCTGGTGCAGGCCGTTGGCCGCGGCGATGGAGTTCAGCGGCAGGAGCCTGGGCAGCGTGGACTGGTAGGCGACTTCATAGAAGACGGTGGCGACACCGATCACGGCGGCGGCGACAACAAGTTGGCCGAAGTTCAGCCCGTCGGCCGCCTGGAACGCGGCGAGCACCGCAAGCGCGGCACCCTGGGCGACACTCGCGGTGACGAGGGTGCGGCGCGGCGGATACCGGTCGACCATGACCCCGGCGATCAGCGAGAGCACCACGACGGGGACGAACTGCACCGCCGAGACGAGTCCCACGCCCGTGCCGTCGGCATGGAGGTAGGTGACCGCGATCAAGGGTAGGAGAAAACTGGTCAGCTGTCCGCCGAAATGCGCCGACGTTTCTCCGAGCCAGATGTTGCGGAAGTCTTTGTTGTCCGCGATCAGGATTCGAATATCCTTGTCGAATATGGCCACCGCAACCCCCGGTCAAGTCTTCATGAAAAAAATCACGGCAACGCTAGCATGGCGCACCGTGGTCCGCTAGCGTGCGAGTGGATGTCGCTGTTGCACCCCATTCACGGTAACAGGAGTCGCGGAATGTACGACCATTCAGGACTTACCGCCGAGGAAGTCGAACTGCTCCCGTCCGAGGAAGATGTCCGGCTTTATTCGGAGCGTGGCTGGTATTTGTCCGAGAAGCTGCTCACCGACGCCGAAGTGGACGCCCTGACCGACGCGAGCGAGCGCTACTACGCAGGTCAGCGCGATCGGGAACTTCCGACACGGCCGGACCGGCTGGCCGACTGGACCCCCGCCGACGGAGATGTCCAACGCAACAACGACTACATCCACTACCAAGACGAAACGATGAGGAAAATCCTGAGGAAACCCATCGTCGGGGCGGTGGCCGCCCGCTTGGCGCAGACGCCTGGAATACGTGTCTTCCAGGCCACGCTGATCTACAAGCCACCCATCGCCGAGGAGAAGTCGAACATTGTCTCCTGGCACTTCGACAAGTATTTCTGGCCCACCTGCTCGTCGGACGAAATGCTCACCGCCTTCATTCCGTTCCACGACTGCACCGAGGAGTCGGGCACGATCACCATGGTGAACGGAAGCCATCGCTGGCGGCAGCGGCACGGCGCCGCCCGGCCGGTCGGTGATCCACGGGACGTGGGGCGCGACTATCTCCTGAACGGAGACGCGGAGCGAAACGGCGCCGTGGCCGAGAAGGTTCCGGTGCACATTCCCAAGGGACACATGACCTTCCACCACTGCCTTCTCTACCACGGCAGCGGCGCCAACCGCAGTCCGCGGCCGCGCCGGGCCATCTCGTTCCATCTCCAGGACGGGACGAACGCCTACCGCGACCACACCCTGTCCGACGGCCGTCAGGAGCCCTACAAACACGACTTCCTGGTCCGCAGGACTCCCGCCGGTCAACCGGACTACTCCGACCCGGAGTTCTGCCCGGTGCTGTGGCCCGTCCGCGAGCCCGACGGCCCGGAGGCCTCCCTCACAGGGAAGTGAATCGGGTCAGGTCCCACTCCTCCTCGCTCATGCCGGCGCCCGCCTCCTCACGGACCGCGTCAGCGAGAGCCTGGTCCGCCACCGTGTCCCGTCGCAGTCCAGCGGGCGCGGTGGCCGGCAGGGGAACGACGGCCGCCCACAGGGGGTGTAGCGAGGATCCCCGGTGAACCTTCGCCTTCAGGGCGGAGGGCCCGAGGTGGAGCGTGGTCATCGCGTTGCGTTCCATGTGGCGGAGCGGTTCGTAGTAGACGGCATTGAAGTATTCGTAGGCGTTGCGCGTCTGCTCGTAGTCGAAGCCGGCCACCCGGGCGTAGAAGGTGTCCCGCCAGGCGAAGCACAGGCTGGCGCCGACCAGTTCCCCCTTCTCGTCGACGCAGCGGAACACGGTGCTCAGGTCGTCCAGGCAGTTCGCCTGGACGGTGAGGAACGTGTGGATCTCCGCCAGGTCGAGGGAGGCGTTGTACCGGTCCATGGTCTGGCCGACCAGTGGCGCGAACTCGTCGACGCACGCGGACAGCGGGGCCGTCTCCACGTGCAGCCCGGAGTCCGTGAAGCGCCGGATCTCGTACTCGCGCTTGCGGACGTTGCGGCCGAGCAGCTCACGGTAGGACTCGAAGGTGCCGCCGTCGTTGTGCACCACGGCCTCGGCGGCGCGCAACTGCGCCCGCACCCCGAACCGGCCCGCGAGCAGCCGCAGACTGTCGGTGGTGAGGAAGTCGAAGAGCAGCGCGTCGCAGCCGAGCGCCGCGGCCCTCTCGGCGGCACCGGCGACCAGGGCGTCAAGTGCCTCCCCTGCCGTTCCGGGGTCCTTCGGCAGCAGAAACTCGTTGTGGTAGCCGGTACGGGTACCAAGTCTGAGCACGGCGTGGCCCTCGGCCACGTCCGGCAGGGGCGGTGCGTTCTCTGCCGGGAAGTCGTAGTACGGCGTCCCGGCGAGGAGTTGGCCGTCGGCCTCGACCGTGAGGTAACCCGGGGTGGCGAACTCGGGCCGCTCCTGCCCCCGCAGCCAGGCATGGCTCTGGTAGAAGCGACTGCCCGGCGCGAGCGCGTCCCAGGCCTCCCGGTCGATGTCGTCGATCGTCTCGAAGTGCCTCACATCAGGCATGTGTCTTCCTCCCCTTGCTCACAGCAGCCAGTCGTCGGTGTTCAACCCACCCACCACGTACTGGCCGTACTCGGCGCCGAACGCCTCCGCCTCGGCCCGGTTGCGTTCACGGACCTCTCTCTCGTCCGCCGCCAACGGCCGGTCCACTCCCACGAACACGCTGTACAGGGGATGCGGCTGGGCGCCGCGCGCCAGCTTTGCCTGGAAGGTGCCAAGACCGAGGTGGATCGCCCGCACGGTGCGACCGGCGCCCGACTCGATGGGGTGGTAGAAGACCAGGTTGAAATAGTCGGCCACGTTGGGCACCGAGTAGTCGAAACCAGCCACGCGCGCGTACAGCGTGTCGCCGTGCCGGTATCGCAGCGCGAATCCGATGGGCTGCCCGGCGTCCTCGTCCAGGAGGAGCGTGCTGCGGTCGCCGAGGTGGCGGCCCTGGCGGTCGTACACCGCTGCCGCGCGCTCCTCGCCGTAGGCGTGTCCGTGCTTGCGCATCAGCGCGCTGTTGAGCGGGGCGATCTCCTTGACGACCTCGGGGAGGGAGACCTCGCGGATGGTCCGCCCGCTGCGGCCGAAGTCCCTTCTCTCCCGCCGGGCCCGGGGCCGCCGGCCGGAGGGCAGCCAGGCGAAGTAGTCGTCCAGGTTCTGCCACAGGCCGACGGGAAGGACCGTCTCCACGTCGTGATAGAGGAGCACCGCCCCGTCCTCGGCATGGGCCTCGGCGACCTCCAGCGCCTCCGCCCGGGGCAGGTAGTAGTACCCGAGGACGTCCGCTTCGGTGGTTCGGGCGAAGTCGAGGGTCCGCGTGGTGAGCGCCCGCACCGCCTGCGTGCGCTCCTGTGCCGTCACTCCCTCGCGGCCCGGCAGTTGGCCGCGGAACTCCGACCATCCCGCGCCGAACACCATGGGCCGGGCGGCGAGTTGGGCATGCCGCTCGTCGTCGATCAGACCGGCGAGCAGGTCGGCGGGGGTGTAGAGCAGGTGCGGCGGACGGGTGAACGCGTACGCCTCGGCTGCCGCGACCGGCGTTCCCTGCGCGTCGCGCGCCAGCAGATAGCGGGCGGCGGCTCCGGGCGGCAACTCCTCCGCGCGTACGCCGGCGAAGCCGCTGCTGGAGTAGATCGTTCCGCCGATCTCCAGAGCATCCCATTCCGCCGCCGGCAGCTGGTCAACGGAGTCGTACGAGGAGACGTGCATGGGGGAAACTCCAGAAAGGGTGGATCGGATGAGTGTAGGGGGAAACGGTGCCGGGGTTCATTCCAGCAGAGATCGCACATCGCTGTCGCGCGTGTGCAGGAGCAGGATGCCGGTGCCGCTGAGCTCGTCGAACAGCCTCTGGTTGGCGAGCCGTTGGGAGTTGCGGACCTGCACGGCGTACCAGAGGATGGACCGGGGGCCGACGACGGTCCAGAACGTTTCCCGGACACCGCCCCAGAGTTCCTCACGGCGTATCCAGCGCCGTACGGTACGGCGCAGCAGGCGCGGCCAGGTGACACGCAGTGGCGGATCCGTCCACACCACGCAGTCGGCGCGGTCGGCGAACGCCTCGACGCTCGCGGCGAACTGACCGTCGACGACCCAGGTGTCGGCCGTCAGTTCCCGTTCGACACCGGCGAGGAAGACCTCCGTGGGCACCGGTGTCCAGGCCGGTCCCCAGAAGAGGGCGTCGAGTGTGACGGGCGGGATGCCACGCCGTTCGGCGAGGGCGCGGGCGAGGGTCGACTTGCCGCAGCCGGGACCTCCCACGATCCACACCCGGCGGGCCTCCGCAAGGGTCTTCACACGTGGCACAGACACATTCCCTCCAACCAGGCGGCCACGCCGTCGTCGTCATTGCACGCGGTGAGGGCGTCGGCGGCCTCGCGCACGTCCGCGCTCGCGTTCGCGACGGCCACGCCGAGGCCCGCGGCGGCGAGCAGCCCCGCGTCGTTGGGCGCGTCACCGAAGGCGACGACCCGCTCCCAGCCGATGCCGAGGCCGGCGAGGACCGAGGCGACCGCGGACACCTTGTCCGCCTCCGGGGCCGACACCTCCAGCAGGCCCGGCCCCGAGGAGGTCCACCGCACCGCCCCCCGCGCCCCGGGTGCCGGAGGCGGAGCGGCGGAATCGATGTGCACCATCAGGCACAGCACCGGCGAGCCGTCCGGGACGTCACCGACGCGCAGGGCCGTCCCGGCACCGCTCGCGAGGATGTCGGGCCAGCCGGGGCCGAGCAGTCGGTCGTGCTCCCGGTCCACGGCCCAGGGGCGCTCCCCCAGCGTCGCGATCTCGGCGCGGACGGTGGCGGGTGTCATCGCCCGGATCCGTCGTACGCCCCCGCCGTCCAGGTCGCTGACGACGGCGCCGTTCGACGACACCAGGAAGGCGCCCAGACCGGACGCGGCGGACAGCAGCCCGCGGGCGGACCAGGCCGGGCGGGCCGTCGCGAAGACGACGCGGGTCCCGTGTGCGGCGACCGCGCGCAGGGCCGCCACCGCGCGCTCGCTCACGCTGCCGTCGGACAGCAGCAGTGTGCCGTCGAGATCGGTGACCACGACAGCCGGGCGGCTGTCCCCCCGGATGCGGGGACAGCCGCTGAGATGCGTTCCGGTCACGAAGGTCACTTCTCCCGAGCGGGCTCACGGGGCGGCGGCATGCGGTGGGCGATGGCGGCCGCGTACCGGTGGTAGTGCCACTGCTCGTAGCCCAGGTGGCTCTCGCCGCGGATGCCCAGGTCGGCGTTCTCGAACAGCTCCCAGCCGGGCCGGGTGACGATCCGCTCCATCTCCGTGGCGGTCGGGTAGTAGCCGCACTGCCGCTCGTCGTCGTTGAGCCCGATCAGGTACTCGCCGAAGAAGAGTCCGCCCGGAGCGACCATGTCCATCGCGTGGTGGACGAGGGCTTCCATCGTGTGGGCCCGGTTGGGCGGCATCGACCACAGGCCGCTGCCCAGCACCAGTTGGAAGTCGCCCTCGGCAGGCAGGGTCATGTAGTCCTGCTCCACCACGGTGCACCGGTCCTCCAGGCCCTCGGCGGCAAGCCGTTGGCGCAGGCCCACGACGTCGTGGTGGCCGTCGACGAGGTCCAGTTCACCGCCGTTGAGGAAGAGGTCGTCGCTCTCCACGCCGACGACCTGCCAGCCCGCACGCAGCAGCGGCAGGGCGAACTTGCCGTCGGAGACGCCCAGGACGCAGGCGCGCGGCTGGACGCGCCGGGCGTATTCGCCGAGCGGGATGTAGCGGGCCAGGGCGGGGAAGTAGGAGTAGTAGTCGCCCCAGTAACTCTTGCGATCGACGTCAAGCACGCGCCCTCCCAAGGCTGTTGTCGGTGCCGGTGGTCATCTGGCCGCCTCGGTCAGTGGCTCGGCCGCGCTGTTGCGGACGGTGCCCCAGCGCTCGGCCGCGGACTTGTGGATGTACCAGATGTCGTCCTCGGTGAGCAGTTGGGAGACGACTTCCGGATAGGCCTCCTCGAAGTACGTGTACGGAGGCCTGTTGTCCTTGCGCGAGTGATAGTCCAGTCGGTCCTGGCCGTGCGCGGCGGTGATCGCCGTACCCGGATGGTAGGTGAGGATGTTGGGGCTGGCCATGACGAGCAGTTCGTCGTCGATCAGCCGGCCGATCTGCTCGATCGTCTCCTCGATGGTCTCCCGGCTCTCGCCGTCCAGACCGAAGAGGACCGAGCTGCCGACCCGGATGCCGTGGCCCCGGATGATCGCGAGTGCCTCGCGCACCTTGCCCACCCAGGCCTCGGGGTTGCGGCGCAGCAGGTTCTTGCCCACGTGGGCCATCACGCTCTCGGCCATGCTCTCGATGCCGATGTAGATGTAGGTGCAGCCACTGCGGCGCATCAGTTCGAGCGCGGCGTGCACCTCGTCGGCCTTGGCGCGGTTGAGCACCACGTCGACGGTGAGCTGTCCGCCCCACTCCAGGCGGGTGCCCCCGGGCAGGTCCGTGCCCTGGCGCAGCAGGTCCTGGCAGAACTCGGTGATCGCCTTCCAGTTCCCGCCCCAGAACACCGGGTCGTCGAAGAACACGGCTTCCGCGCCCCAGTCCATGAGCCGGCGGACGCGCTGTGCCACGTGCTCGGTCTCGCTCACCGCGAAGCGGGTGGGCCGCTGGGAGACCTGGATGCTCTCCGAGCAGAAGGTGCATTTGAACGGGCAGGAGTCCAGCGTCATCATGTGCGCCGTACGGCTGCCGAGGGAGTGGCTGCCCGCCTCGGTGAAGACGCCGAAGCGCGCGCGGATGGAGAACGCCTCGTACGGCGACGGGAGTTCGGCCGAGCCGAGTCGCTCGCCCCGCACCGGTACCACCACCGCCTCACCGGGGCATAAGCCCACGATCGTGCCCGAACCGCGGAGCATTGGCTCAGCGTCGGCGACCAGCGGAAGGGCGTCGAGCACCGCCGCGTTGTCGGTCGGACCGAAGCCGGGCGTGACCGTCAGTGAGAGGGCGCGCAGCAGCAGGTCGAGCAGGGGTGCGCCGTCACCGGCGACCACGAAGTCGACGACCTGAGCCGCGCGGCCGTCGCGGACGACCTCCACGGTGCTGCTCCAGGAGAAGTCCGCCGTGCCGTCGGCGTCGCGGTACTTCATCGTTTCGTCGGCGTGCCGGCCGCCGAGGACGACGACGCAGTGGGGCGCGTGGACCTTGGCCAGCTCGGCCATCTCCAGGGCGTACCGGTGCGCCGCCGACACCGCGCTGAGCAGGAGGACCTTGGGCTGGAGCGCGCGGAGCTCGGCGATGAACCGCTCCTGGGCCACCTCGTCCCAGATGCGGGGGTCGAAGACGTGGCCGTCGGTGGTCGGGCTGTCGGCGATCAGCGTGGTCCGCGGCCCGTTCGCCGTGCGGCGGTAGTCGTCGTCCGGGCACTGCCCCCAGTCGGGGCAGACGTCGTCGAGGGACGGCTCCTCGGGCAGCCCCGCACTCAGGCGGGCAACCGAGCGTTGGATGGTGAGGGTCAGCGCCGAGTACAGGCACATCGGATCACCTGGATAGGCGACCTCCCCGCCCCTGCTGGTCGCCACCGGGACCAGTGCCGCCATGACCGGATAGGTGAACCGGGCCTCGCCCGGGTGCGCCGTGAACAACCGGCGCCGCCGGACGACGAGTTCCGTCACTTTCCCGTCTGATGCCGCCGCGTCCGGACGGTGGGGCTTCAGCGGGGTACGAATCGTTGTCCTCACGTGTGATTCCCCGGCGCGATCAGATCGCGGCGATGAGGTTCGCGACGCCACCGTTCGACGCCGGGCTGGTCACGAGCGAGGTGGTGTCGCCCAGCTTGCGGTAGGCGTGGGTGGCCAGGCAGGCCCGGGCCACGTCGGCGAACTCGGTGTTCGCCTTGTGCGTGGCGATCTCGTCCACGATGGAGACATCTCCCGACTGTGCCGCGAGCCGAAGCCGCCGCTCGAAGTCGACGAGTTCGCGCGCGGCCTCCCGGCCGCCGTCCGGGGTGCCCGGGAACGCGGGCAGCGCCACGGCCTCCACCGGCGCTTCGGTGACCTTCCGGGCCAGCTCCACCTCGTTCTCGTAGAAGTGGAAGGTGCCCGACTGGTGTATGTACGGGCCGCTCGGGACGTTCAGCAGCGAAGCCGCGTACTGCTGCATCCCCATGAAGAGGAAGGCGTCGTACGGCAGGACCGTCAGCGCCTGCTGGGCTCGCATGACGGTGATCCAGGTGAGCGCGCCGTCCCGGAGGAAGAGGTGGACGCCCACGGCGCACGGGTACTCCCGCGACTGGCGGAAATTGTCCTCGGGCTGCAACACCAGGGCGAAGGCACGCCGGTGGGCGGGGTCGCGCTCGATTCGGCCGACCACTTCCTCCAACTGGTTCCCCCTGGAGGTCAGCAGCCGATGGCCGAAAGCACCACTCAGCGTGTGCTGGTCGTCCGAGTACTCATGGGCGCCGCGGCGGTAGTACGCCGGGGTGTCGACGTCGTTGCGGCCGTCCAGGGACCAGGCGAGCAGACCGAAGCAGTAGGAGAGATTGACCGGAAGGTGCGGGGTGACCGCGAGACAGGAGGTCGGGTCGGCGATACGGGTCTGATAGGCCAGGAGTTCGCGGTACGGGCGGTCGTTCTGGCCGAAACCCGAGGCCTTGGAGAGCGGATCGCGCACCGAGTCCACGTCATTGCCGTCCGCGAGTACGTCGCGCAGCCCGGCCGTGTAGGAATCCGCAAACGACTGGTAGTTGGCCATGACATCTTCCCCGTTTCTGGTGATAGACGAAAAACTCGCCACCTGCCTTCAAAACGGACAAAGCGACATCCGTGGCGAGCTCGGTTTCAATCGAGTAGAGCGTTGGAGATCTTCGTTTGTCAATGACGTTTTCAATTCCCTGACGAAGGGAAATACGTCCCAGTCGGGCAGAGGCGAGTCGGTGTTGACACCGACGACTCGGTCTCTGCATGATGACCGGCGGCCAATGGGGCCTGCCCACACACGGGGGTGGCAGATCAAGTGACAGGCCGGATTTTGTTAAACCCTTGGCGCCTCTCTCCACGCTGGCGCATCGGGATCGGCGCGGTAATCGTCGCCATCACTTACGGGGGGTTGATTTCAGCCAAACCCGATTCCGTGCACGGCGGCGTGGGCGGTCCGGCCGCCCTCCTCGCCCTGTGCGGTTACACGCTCGGGGCGATGCTGATCGTCTCCGGCGCGGTGGCAGGGCTGCCGACGACGACCGTGGCCCTGCTGCCGGTGGCGATCACCATCAACATCGTGATGGGAAAGATCGTCTACTTCAGCGGCCTGCCGCTCCAGCTCGACTCGATCGGCACCGTGCTCGTCGGCGTCCTGGCCGGACCGGCAGCGGGCGCCGCCACCGGGGCTCTGGCCAGCATCGTCGTCGGTATGACCATCACTCCCGGAGCTCTGCCCTACGCGGTGACCGCCGCCCTGATCGGCTTCATCGCGGGAACCCTGGCGCGGGCCGGCTGGTTCCGGCGCCTGCCGACCGCCCTGCTCGCGGGAGGTGTGATCGGCGTGGCCGCCGGCATCGTCTCCGCCCCCATCACCGCCTTCGTCTTCGGCAACGCCGGCGGCACGGTGGGGCAGTCTGCCGTCATCGCGACGTTCCAGGCCTACGGAAACAGCATGCTGAAGGCCGCCAGCCTGCAAGGGCTGGTCGCGGACCCCCTGGACAAAGCGCTGACCGTCGCACTGGCCCTGACCCTGCTGGCAGGCCTGCCCTCCGGCTATGTGCACCGTTTCCCCTTTGTGCAGCAGCATCGGGTACTGGCGGTTCACCGCCTGATGCCGAGAAGGACGTGACCCGCATGGACATATCCCCGCACGCGACCGACGACTCGCCCGTGCACCGGCTGAATCCGCTCACCAAGCTGACCTTCGCGGTCACCGTCACCGTATCCGCATTCGCCCTCACCATGACCTGGTGGCCGCTGCTGCTCTTCTGCGCCACGGTACTTCCCATGGTGATAATTTCAGGAACCCTTCGTAAATTCGTGCCCATGCTTCTTGCCCTGTGGGTGCCCGTCGCGCTCACGGTTTACCTGATTCAGGGCTTTTTTTATCCGGACACTCACCGAGTGGTGGCTGAAATCGGCCCCCTGGAATTGAAATATGAGGGCCTGGTTTTTGCCACGCAGACCGCACTGCGTCTTCTGGCGCTCATGGGGGGATTCTTCCTGCTTCTCCTCACCACGCAACCCGGCGCGCTGATGAGCGCGATGACACAGCGCGGCATGTCGCCGAAGACTGTCTATGTCGTCTCGGCCGCCCTGCAGATCGCGCCCGCCCTCACCACCCGGGCCCAGGGCATCATGCACGCCCAGCAGGCGCGCGGCCTGCCGGTCACGGGGCTGGGCGGCCGGGTCCGGGCCCTGGTTCCGATGGCCGGGCCGCTGATCCTCGGCGCCCTCACAGAAGTGGGGGACCGCGCGGTGGCCATGGAGACCCGGGGTTTCGGCACCACCCGCCGCCCCACGTATCTGACCGAGGTGCCGGACACCGCGGCACAGCGGGTCGCCCGGACCGTCATGGGACTGTGCGCCCTCACCGCCGTCGTCACCAACGTACTCGGAGTGCTCCGGTGATCGAATTCAGGGACTTCTCCCTCACCTATCCGACCGGCTCCCGACCTGCCCTCCAGAACATCGATCTCGTTGTGCCGCGTGGCCAGTTCTGTGCCGTGGCCGGCGCCGACGGCGCGGGCAAGACCACCCTCGCGGGAGTCATCAGCGGCGTCGTCCCGCAGATGACCGGCGGCGAGACCACGGGATCGGCACGGGTGGGTGGGCAGCTGTTGGCGGAGACGCAGCCGTCCGAACTCGTCGGCGAAGTCGGCCTGGTCATGCAGAATCCGTTCAACCAGCTGTCGGGAGCACGGTTCTCGCTGCGCGAGGAGCTCGCCTTCGGCCTGGAGAACCTCGGCGTCGAGCGGGCCGAGATGATCCGACGCGTCGATCGCGTCATGGCCGACCTGGGGCTCACCGCCCTGGCCGACCTCTCCCCGTACGAAATCTCCGGTGGGCAGCAGCAACTTCTGGCCATCGGATCGGCGTTGGTGATGAAGCCGGCCGTCATGGTGCTCGACGAACCGACCTCACAGCTCGACGCGGTGGCGACCGGCGTGGTGTTCGAGGCGCTGGAGACCCTGCGGGCGCAGGGCGTCACCGTCATCCTGTTCGAGCACCGGCTGGAGCGGCTGGCCCGGTGCGCGGACCGCGTCCTGATCCTGAACGAGGGGCGCACCGCCGCGGACGGGCCGCCGACCGATGTCCTCACCGACCCCCGGCTCGCGGAGTGGGGAGTGGCCCCGCTGCGCTACACCACGGCCGCACGCCGCGCCGCCGGGCGCGGCCTGTGGGAGTCGGACCGCGCGCTGCCGGTGACCCTGGAGGCGGCCACGGAAGGATTCACCGCCTCGCTCAAGAGCACGAGAACCGCCGGAGGCATGTGATGGTGCTGCGCGTCGACTCCCTCTCCCATCGCTATCCGAACGGAACGACCGCGCTCGCGGACGTCTCGCTGACCGTCAGGGCCGGCGAACGTGTGGCGATCGTGGGCCCCAACGGGGCGGGCAAGAGCACGCTGGCCCGGCACCTGATCGGCATCGCCCGCCCCACGTCGGGGACGGTCACGGTGGACGGTCGCGATGCCGCCGGGCTCGAGATCGCCGAACTGGCCCGCAGCGTGGGCTTCGTGTTCCAGAACCCGGACGACCAGCTGCACGCCGCCACGGTGGCCAAGGAAGTCGGCTTCGGCCCTCGCAACCTCGGCTTCCCCGCCGACCGTCGGACCGCCCTCACGCAGTGGGCACTGCAGGTGACCGGTCTGACCGGGGAGGCGAACAGCCATCCCCGGCATCTGTCGTTCGGCGAGCGCAAACGGGTCGCCTTCGCCTCGGTCCTCGCGATGGACACCCCGATCATCGTCCTGGACGAGCCCACCACCGGCCAGGACCACCGCTCCGTCGTCCTGCTCGAAGAACTCATCGCAGACCTGCACGAGCGGGGAAGGACGATCCTGGCCATCACCCATGACACGGACTTCTGCGCGGAGAACTTCGACCGGGTCGTCGTCCTGTCCGAAGGCCGCGTGCGGTGGGACGGTCCTGTGGAGCGCTGGCTGGAGGGAGCCAGGAGTCCGTCCATGTCCGCCTTCGAACAGCCCCAGATGGCCCGGCTCGGCCGACGACTCGGCTGGCCGACCCCCGTGGCCACGGTCGACAGCTTCCTGGACCAGCTGACCGACCACGCCGCGGCTCGGTGACGTCGCGGGCGCCGTCGGCGTTCTTCGCCACGCTCGCGGCCGCGCCGCCGGACTCGGCTGTGTGCACGGCACATTCCGTTCCGGCGGAGCCCTGACGACCGTCTGCGCACCCGCCGTTCGGCGGGAGGCGACCCGCGCCGCCACCGACCGGAACTCAGCGGCCGTGACGGGAGCGCGATGCCCCGGGCACGGTCGCTGAGTCGCCGGGAGGTGGAGAGCGGTCGCGCGCTTCGGGAGGTCGGTGTGCGGCCGACCGTGCGGCTCAGATCGCCGCGGCCGCCGCGCGTCCTGCCTGGCGTCCGGAGAACAGGCAGCCGCCGAGGAAGGTGCCTTCCAGAGAGCGGTAGCCGTGCACTCCTCCGCCGCCGAATCCCGCGACCTCACCGGCCGCGTACAGACCGGGAACCGGGGCGCCGGAGGCGTCCAGAACGCGGCCGGAGAGATCGGTCTGCAGGCCGCCCAGGGTCTTGCGGGTGAGGATGTTGAGCCGCACTGCGATCAACGGTCCCGCACTGGGGTCCAGGATCTTGTGGATCGCGGCGGTGCGGCTGAGTGAATCCCCCGTGTAGGCCAGCGCGTTGCGGATACCCATCACCTGAACGTCCTTCGTGTACGGGTTGTCGATCTCCCGGTCCCGCGCCTCGATCTGCCGCTGGAGGTCGGCCAGTTGGATCAGGCCGTCGCCGGTCAGCTTGTTCATCCCGGTGACGAGTTCGGAGAGGCTGGAGCCGACGACGAAGTCGACACCGTTCTTCTTGAACTTCTCGATCGGCTCCGGCGTCTGCCAGATGCGCGAGAGAAGCATCAGGATGTCCTTGTTGGTGAGGTCCGGGTTCTGCTCGGAACCGGAGAGCGCGAACTCCTTCGCGATGATCTTCTGTGTGGTGACGAACCAGGAGTAGTCGTAGCCGCTGTCGGTGATCGACTTGAGGGTGTGCAGAGTGTGGTAGCCGGGCATGTCGGGGGCGGAGAAACGCTTGCCGGTCGCGTCGAACCACATCGACGACGGTCCCGGGAGGATACGGATGCCGTGGTTGGCCCAGATCGGGTCGTAGTTCCTGAGGCCCTCCGTGTAGTGCCACATCCGGTCGGGGTTGACGATACGGCCGCCCGCCGCCTCGGTGATCCCCAGCATCCGCCCGTCCACATACGCCGGCACACCGGTGACCATGAATTTGGGCGGGGTGCCGAGCCGGGCCGGCCAGTTCTGCCGTACCAGATCGTGGTTGGCCCCTATCCCGCCCGAGGTGACGATCACGACGGGAGCGCGGAGCTCGAAGTCGCCCACCACCGTGCGGGAACTGGCCTTGCCGCGCGCCGCCGTACTGGGTTCGAGGACCGCGCCGCGCACACCCGTCACCACACCGCCGGTGCGCACGATCTCGTCGACGCGGTGCCGGAACTTGAAGGTCACCTTCCCGCTCGCGACCGCGGCCCGCACCTGCTTCTCGAACGGCTCGACCACGGCCGGACCGGTACCCCAGGTGACATGGAAGCGGGGCACCGAGTTGCCGTGTCCGTCCGCGAGGCCGCCGCCGCGCTCGGCCCAGCCCACGATCGGGAACCAGCGGATCCCCAGTCCGTAGAGCCAGGACCGCTTCTCACCCTCGGCGAAGTCCACATACGCCTCGGCCCACTTGTGGGCCCAGTAGTCCTGACCGCCCGGGTCGTCGACACCGCGGTCGAAGCCTGCCGTACCCAGCCAGTCCTGCCACGCCAGTTCGCGGGAGTCCTTGATTCCCATCAGCCGCTGTTCGTCGGAGTCGATCAGGAACAGACCGCCGAAGGACCAGAACGCCTGACCGCCCAGGTTGGACTCGGGTTCCTGGTCCAGGAGCAGCACCTTGCGCCCCGCGGCGGCCAGTTCGGCCGTCGCGACCAGACCGGCGAGGCCACCGCCGACGACGATCGCGTCGGCGTCCGCCGACCCGGCCGCGAACGCCGGTAACGCTTGCGCGGCGAGGGCGGCGCCGGCGACCACGCCGCCGGCCACCGTCAGGGCTCTTCGTCTGCTGATCACCGTGGGGGACGCCGAATTCTCCATGAGATGCCTTCCGGAAGAGGTACGGGACGTGCGGGAGGTGCGGGAAGTACGCCGGACATACAACGGTGTGCCGCGACATCCCTGTTGTTACCGCCGGTAGCACCCGGGGAAACCGAGCCCGCGTGAGCGAAGTGGCGACCACCACCAGAACAGACCGCCGCAGGCCTACCCCCAGCCCGGCTTCACCCGCCTCTCACCGTCCTGGCGTTCCTCTCCCGACTGGCTCCGCCAGGTCCTCGCCGGGCACGCCCCCGAGCCCGGCGCCGCGCGCACCGAGAACGCTCCCCCTACGCTCGGAGAACCCGCGAGCTGAGCGACGACGGAGGTCCCACATGCTTGCGTCCTGGTACGACGAACAAGGCCCGGCCGCGGCCGTGCTGGGGGTCGGCGAACTCCCCGACCCCGAGCCCGGCCCCGGTGAGGTCCGGGTCCGTGTCACCGTGTCGGGGGTGAATCCCGGGGACACGAAGAAGCGGCGCGGGTGGCTCGGCTCGTCGATGCCGTATCCGCGGGTGATTCCGCACAGCGATGCCGCCGGGGTGGTCGACGTCGTGGGGGACGGTGTCGACGCGCGCCGGGTCGGACAACGGGTCTGGGTCTACGGCGCCCAGTCGTACCGGCCCTTCGGCACCGCCGCCCAGTACACCGTCGTACCCGGGGACCTGGCTGTTCCCCTGCCCGACCACCTCGGCGACGAACTCGGCGCGAGCCTGGGCATTCCCGGGATCACCGCGCACCGGACCGTGTTCAGCGACGGGCCGGTGGACGGGAGGACCGTGCTGGTGCACGGAGTGCTCGGCGGGGTCGGCTCCCTGGCCGCTCAGCTCGCCCGCTGGGGCGGAGCCACCGTGCTCGCCACCGTCCGCCGCGGCGCCGACCTGGACCGCGTCGACCCGGCCATCGTGTCCCACGCCGTCGCCCTCGACTCCGCGGACCCGGCGGCGGCAATCCGCGCGTACACGCCCCGGGGCGTGGACCGCATCATCGAAGTGGCGCTCTCCGACAACGCCGACCTGGACACCGCCGTCGCCGCGACGGACGCGGTCATCGCCGCCTACGCCACCCGCGCCGACCGGACCGAAATCCCCTTCTGGCCGCTGCTGTTCAACAACGTCACCCTGCGGCTGATCGGCAGCGACGACTTCCCCGCCGCGGCCCGACGCCAGGCGGCCCGCGACCTCACCGCCGCGGC
Organism: Streptomyces sp. NPDC111507; assembly: GCF_055638955.1. NCBI lineage: Bacteria > Bacillati > Actinomycetota > Actinomycetes > Kitasatosporales > Streptomycetaceae > Streptomyces > Streptomyces sp. NPDC111507. The sequence continues at coordinate 464,123 of NZ_JBVKBU010000005.1, forward strand.
TGCCGTGGGCGCCCTCACCGTCGACATCGGCGACCGCTACCCGCTGGAGGACATCGCCCAAGCCCATGACCGCGTCGACGCCGGCGGCCGGGGCAGGGTGCTGGTGACCGTCCCCCACTGACCGTCCCCGACCGACCGGGCCACCGTCGCGGGGCGGCCGGTGGGACGGCTGACGGGACGGCTGACGGGACGGCCGGCCACCGAGCCGTCAGGTCGTCTTCACCGCCTTCATAGTGAAGTGTGAGGTGACGTTCTTGATCCGCGGGATGGTCATCACCTGCCCGCTGAGGAAGGTCTCGTAGGCGGCCAGGTCCGCGACCGCCACACGCACGAAGTAGTCCGGGCTGCCGAACAGCCTCCTCAGCTCGATGACCTCCTCGGCCTGCGCCATGGTCTGCTCGAAGCGTTCGACCGTCTCCGCGTCCTGGGCTTCGAGGCTGAGGTCGATGAGCACCTCGAAGGAGCGGCCGACCGCGAGGGGGTCGATGACGGCCCGGTAACCGCGGATGACACCGTCGGCCTCCAGCCGCTGCACGCGCCGCAGGCAGGGCCCCGTCGTGAGCCCGACCCGCTGCGCCAGCTCGACGTTGGTCAGCCGCCCGTCCCGCTCCAGCTCGGCAATGATTGCCAGATCGATCGTATCCACGTCAGAAGATTGCACCCCAGACCGTCGAGCGCGCAATCTTCGCAACCACATGGCGCGCGTTTTCCGGGACGATAAACACATGCACCACGACGTTCCGTCCCTCGCGGCCCTGCCGGAAGCCGCCCCGCTCGCGGCCCGGGCTCCCGCCGAGCGGCGCCGGCAGATCACCCTGGGAGTCCGCGACTCCTTCTCCGCAGGCCTCGGGATCTTCCCCCTGGGGATCGCTCTCGGCCTGCTGATCATGCAGGCCGGCCTGCCCTGGTGGCTCGCCCCCGCCCTGTCCCTGGCCGCGTTCGCCGGCTCCCTGGAGCTGCTGCTGGTCGGCATGATGGCCACCGTCACCCCACTGGCCGCGGTCGCGCTGACCGTCCTCGTGGTCAACTTCCGGCACGTCTTCTACGCCTTCTCCTTCCCCCTCCACCTGGTCAAGCACCCCGTCGCGAAGACCTACGCCGTCTACGCCATGATCGACGAGGCATACGCCGTCAACGCCTCCCTGCCCGAGGCGGAACGCTCGGCGCCCCGGCTGCTGGCGATGCAGATCGCCTGCGAGACCTACTGGGTCGGCGGCGGTCTGGTGGGGGTCGCTCTCGGCGCCGCGCTGCCCGCGCCGGTCAAGGGCCTGGAGTTCGCCCTGTGCGCCCTGTTCACCGTGCTCACCCTGGACGCGTTCCGTTCCCGCAGCGAACTCCCCTCCGTCCTGCTCGCCGGTGCGAGCGCCGCGCTCGCGCTCGTACTGACCCCGGGCCTCGCCATGTTCACCGCGCTGCTGATCTTCGTCGGCCTGCTCCTGGTGCGCCACACGCTCACCACTCGCCGACCCGCCCAGGAGACCACCGATGCCTAGCACCTCGTATCTCATCGCCGTCCTGGCGATCGTCTTCGCTCTCACCTTCGCCCTGCGCGCCCTGCCGTTCGCGGTACTGCGCACCCTGCGTGGCTCGGCGTTGGTGCGGCGACTGTCCGTGTGGATGCCGGTCGGCATCCTCGCGATCCTCGCCGTGACGGCCCTGCACGGCACGATCACACGCGACCCGCACGGAACGGGGTACGCGCTGCTCGCGGTCGCCGTCACCCTCGGCGTCCACCTGGCCTTCGGCCGCCGCACGATCCTGAGCGTGGGCATCGGCACCGCCGTCTACGTCGTCCTGCTCAATACTCTGTGATCAGCCCTGTGATCAGCCCCGCGAGCCGCCCGAGGAGAAACGTCCGTTGAACACCGGCACCCCGGCCCCCGACAGCTACTACGAGCGCATCGACGAGCACCGCTACAAGCCGACCGCCCACGCGGGCGGAGCCTGGGACCCCGACGAACAGCACTTCAGCCCGCTCGGCGGCCTCGTCGTCCACGCCGTCGACCGTCATCTGGCCGGGCGGCCGGACACCGGCCTGGTCCTGTCCCGGATCAGCTACGACATCCTGGGCCGACCCGCCCTCGACGAGTGCGAGATCCGGGTGGAGACCATCCGCCCGGGCCGCACCATCGAGTTGCTGGAAGCCGTCGTGCTCATCGCCGACCGGCCCGTGGTCCGCGCCCGTGCCTGGCTCCTCGCCACCGTCGACACCTCCGCCGTCGCCGGAGGGCCCGACGACCGGCTCACCCCTCCCCAGGCGCTCACCCCGTGGGCGATGGCCTCGCTGTGGCCCGGCGGATACATCGCCTCTCTGGACGTCCGCCCGGTCGCACCACCCCGGACGGGCCGTACGACCGCCTGGATCTCCACCCGCCACGCCCTCGTGGCCGACGAGCCCAGCAGCACGCTCGCGTCCTACCTCGCCCTCGTCGACACCGCCAACGGCATCGCCGTACGGCAGCCGCCCACCGCCTGGATGTACCCCAACGTCGACCTGACGGTCCACCTCCACCGCCAACCCGAGGGCCACTGGACCGGCCTGGACACCACGGTCACCTTCGGCCCCACCGGCCAAGGCCTCACCAGCACCGTCCTGCACGACCTCAACGGCCCGGTCGGACACGCACAACAGGTCCTCACCGTCCGCCCCATACCGGGCCAGTGATCACGGGCGCCGCCTGCTCGTGGCTCGGAAGCGGGGCGGTCACTTGTCGATCTGAAGTACCGCCATCATTCCCGCGTCCTCATGGTTGAGGATGTGGCAGTGCAGGACCGTCTTGCCCGGAAAGTCGAGGAACCGGATACGGACGACCATGTTTCCGCGTGGAGGGACGTCGACGGTGTCCCGCAAGCCGTAGTTGACCTGCGGCTCGCCGTTGATGCTCATCACCTGGAAGTCGTTGGTGTGGATGTGGAACGAGTGCACCTCGTCGCTGTCGTTCTTGATCGTCCACTCCTGGACGGTGTTGAGCTTGGCCCGGAAGTCGATGCGGTTGTGGTCGAACTGCTTGTGGTTGATGTAGAAGAGCGTGCCCGCCTTGTTCTCCGTGAAGATGACCGTCTTGCGTGCCGCGACGGCCTCCTTCGCCAGGTCGTCCACCGGGGCGAAGGCTGTGGGCAAGGCCGCGGGTCGCATCGGTTCACCCTCGGACCGGACCGTGGCCAGTGTCGCCTCGGGGAACTGGTTTCCGGCCTTGCCGGAGTTGTACGGCAGGGTCCGCAGTTGCGACTCGCCGGCCTTCGGGCCCTGTACGAGCACGTCGTAGCGGGCACCGGCCGGGATGACCATGGAGTCGACGGAGTAGACCCTGTTCACCGGGTAGCCGTCCTGGGCGACGATGTGGAACTTGGTGCCCGGCAGCGTCACTTTGTAGAAGATGTTGGCCCCGATGTTCGCGAGGCGCCACAACTGGGTCTCGCCGGGCCTGATCCGGATCCGCGGGTTGAGCTGCCCGTTGACGGTGCGTGTCGTGGGTGCACCGATCTTGAGATGCGAGGTCTTGATCTGGTCGCCCACGAGTTGGAAGTCCTTGAGCGCGACGGCGTGTTCTGTGATCCCGCGGAGCGGCGCGGGCAGATACGTGTCGAGGCCGTCCACCACGATCAGGCCGGACATGCCGCCGGCGGTCTGGGAGGTGGAGAGCGTGTGCGGGTGGGGGTGGTACCAGTACGTACCCGGCTCGAGGCTCTTGGGGAAGGTGTACTCGTAGGTGAAGGTCTTCCCTGGCTCGACCTTGAGGAAGACGTTGTCCGCATGGCCGGCGGGCGAGACGTGCATGCCATGGACGTGCAGATTCGTCTGATGGTCGAGCTTGTTCTCGAAGGAGATCACCATCCGGTCCCCCGGCCTCAGACGGAGCGTGGGCGGCATGTACATCCCGTTGTACGTCAGGGCCCACAGATCGCGGCCTGCCAGGCGCACCTTCTTGCGTTCGACGACGATCCTGGTCCTGAGCAGTCCGTTCCTGCTCACGATCTGCACGGGGTCGCGCAGATCCTGCGTTGCCCGCGCGGTGAGGGCCGGCGACGGGGACACGGTCTGCAGAGGACCCGTCGACACCTCCGGATGCTCGAGTGCACTCATCTCGGTGTGCGTGGTACACCCCGCGGCCAGTGCGAGTGCGGCAAGTGCGGATCCGATGACGGTCCGGGTGCGGCGGGCATGTGCGGACAAGCTGAACTCCCATGCATGGCACAGAGGGAAAACGGGCGGCCGTGAGCCGTCATCATGCATGGTGAAATCAGGCGAAATCGGCCACGACCCCCAGTGAACTTGGATTCGACTCAGGGACGCATGGTCAGGCGGTCAGCTCCGTCTGGGCCGGGGCCGCGGTCATGGGGGCGTGGCGGATGTACCACTCGGTGGCGAACAGCCGCTCCCGTGCCTCCGGCGAAAGACCGGCGATCACCCCCGGCAGAGCTCCCCGCTCGACCTCGGAGCGGTGCGCCAGTACGGCGGCGATCTTCCGCTCCATCCAGGGGCCGACATCGACAGTCGCGGTGACCTGTTCGTCCGGAACGCTGTACACCGTCTTGCGCGCACCGATCGCGTCTCTCAGCGCCGGCACGGCCGAGTGCGGGTGCGTGGCCAGGTAGAGGGCACGCGGCTGCCAGGGGGCACCGGCATCCGGGTAGAGCTGCCCAAGCCCTGCCGCTTGGGCAGCGAGCATGGTCACCCGATGGGTGTGGACGTGGTCCGGGTGACCGGGCAGCCCGCCGTAGGCGTCATGGGTGACCATGATGTCCGGGCGGAATGCGCGGATGTGCGTCACCAGCCGGCGCACCGCCTCGTCGAGCGGCGCCTCGCAGAGCCGCGCACAGCCCGGGGCCGACTGCGGTACACGCGCATCTGCGTAGCCGAGCATCCGCGGTGTGCCGGCGCCGAGGATCCGCAGTGCCTCGGCCAACTCCGCCGCGCGCGGGGTGTCCGCGGCCCAGGTCGCCGTCACCACCGCGGTGCGCGCGCCCGCGGCTGCGTGACGGGCGAGCACCCCGCCGGCCGACAGTGACTCGTCGTCCGGGTGCGCGAAAACCGCGAGCAGGCTCGGCACGGGCATGGACGGACCGCCTTCCAGCGCGAAGGAGACCCGATCGTACGTCCCCCGGGGCGGCGCGCTACCGGCCTCCGGCCTGCCGCCGAGTCGCGCCGTGGGCGGCCTGGTTGAGGGGCCGTAGCGGAATCCGTGGTGCGGTGTCGGGGCTTTCGGTTTCAGTCGGCGACGGGCACGGACGGAGCACCCGGTGGCATGTTGAACGGCGTGACCACCTGGATGGCCGAGGGCAGCGACGGTCCGTCGTCGGGGAGTGCCTTGTGGGCGCGCATGATGATCTGGCAGGCGCGGCGCATGTCCTGGCGCAGGTCATGGTGGAGGACCGCGGACAGACGGCGTTCGCGCAGCAGACGGGTGTTGTCGTGGTCGAGGTCGTGGGCGATGAACGCCTCGCACTCCCGCCCGAGCGCGTCGAAGGCGTCGAGGGTGGCGAGGTTGCCCCCGCCCACGGAGTAGACGGCGATGATGTCCTCGTCCCGCTTCAGTGCCTCCAGGACGAGATCGTGCTGGGTGGCGTCCAGGCCGTCGCTGTCGGTGACCTCCACCAGGGATCGTCTGGGGTCGGCGAGGCGCATCGCGCTGCGGAAGCCCATCTCGCGTTCCTCCTCGCCCCGGAAGGAGCCCCGGCTGATGGTGGTGAGCACGTTGCCGGGCCGCTTGCCCAGCCACTGTCCGAGGAGGTAGGCGGCGGTGGCCCCGGCCGCGCGGTTGTCGATGCCGACGTACGCCAGGCGTGCGCTGTGGGGCAGGTCGGTCACCAGGGTGACGACGGGGATGCCGGCCGCGACCAGCCGACCGACCGCGGCCGCGATCTCCGGCTCGTCGGGGGCCTTGAGGATCACGCCCTGCGTACCACTCCTCGCGATCTTGTCCAGGGTGCCGATCAGTTCGGCGGGAGGGCAGGTCTCCCGGAAGTGGAAGCGTGAACGTACGAGAGCGGGATGCAGAGAGGGCAGTTCGGCTTCGAGTGCGTCCCGTACCGCGGTGGAGAACCGCTCCGGAGTCTGCATCACGATGTCGATCATGAAGGTGCGGCCACCGAGCCGGACCTGGCTCTGCTGGCGGTCCAGGTCCTTGATGGCTTCGTGCACCTCCCTGACGGTGCTCTCCGTCACGTTGCCCCGCTCGTTGAGGACGCGGTCGACCGTGGCCGTACTCAGTCCGGCCTGCCGGGCGATTTCCCTGATCGGGTAGCGGTGTCGCATGACTGATCCCAAGAGCCGATGATGCATTTTTGATGTACTGACAAGCATTGAATGATGGATTGATGGGCTCAAGACTGGCAGAAACGCACGGACTGCGAAAGGACCCGGATGTCTCCCACAGCCGCAGGAGCGCGGACTTGGCTGACCGAGGCGGACTGCGATCTCGACGCGTTCCGCTCGCTCGTGGAGCAGCGCACCGACCCCGCCGACCACCCCTCGGCCGAACGGGTCGACCAGAACGTCCCGCTGTACGACAGCGATCGGCTCCGCTCTCTGGCGATCTCCCCGGAAGGCCGTCGGAGCGTGCAGGACGAGTTGGCCGGGGTCCTGTCGGACGGGCCGGGCATCGTGATCCTCAAGGGCGCCTTCCCGGACGCGGCCGTGGTGGACGCGGCGTCCGAGGCCTTCCGCGCACTGATCGAGGAGGAGCGTGCGAGCGGCACGGCCCGCGGCGACCACTTCGCCAAGCCCGGCGCCAACGACCGCGTCTGGAACGCCCTGGACAAGGTGGCCGTACGGGCGCCCGAGGTGTTCGCCGACTACTACGCCAACGACATCCTGGAGCTGATCGCCGAGGCCTGGCTCGGCCCCGCCTACCAGGTCACCTCGCAGGTCAACGTGGTCAACCCGGGAGGCGCGGCGCAGAACGTCCACCGCGACTACCACCTCGGCTTCCTCTCCCAGGAGCGCGCCGCGGCCTACCCGGCGCATGTCCACCGGCTCTCGCCGGTGCTGACCCTGCAGGGCGCGGTGGCCCACTGCGACATGCCCGTCGAGTCCGGCCCGACCCTCTACCTGCCGCACTCGCAGAAGTTCGAGCCCGGCTATCTCGCCTGGCGACTCCCGTGGTTCGTCGAGTACTTCGACGCCCACCACGTCCAACTCCCCCTGGAGAAGGGCGACGCGGTCTTCTTCAACCCGGCGCTCTTCCACGCCGCCGGGCACAACCGTTCGGCCGACATCAGGCGCATGGCCAATCTGTTGCAGATCTCCTCCGCCTTCGGCCGCGCCATGGAGTCGGTGGACCGCGAGGCGATGGCGAACGCCCTGTTCCCGGTGCTGTTGCGCCGTAAGTCCGAGGGCGTCGCGGAGGACTGGCTGCGCCGCGTGATCGCGGCCACCGCCGAGGGCTACCCCTTCCCCACCAACCTCGACCTCGACCCGCCGGTGGACGGTCTCGCCCCGCCCTCCCAGGCGGACACCGTCCGGCAGGCCGTCGCCGAGAACTGGGACCCCGAGCGGCTGCGCCAGGAACTGCAGGCGGGCGCCAAGCGCCGCCAGAGCTGACAGCGACACGGCACTCAGGGGACTTCACGAGGACAAGGCCGTCCTCGGAAACGGCGGGAGCCAAGACGTCGGCGCGGGCATCGTGCGGGCCGGCGCAGGGGAAGGCGCGGCCGTCGTCGGCATCGGCTCCCACCACGCCCACGGCGGGCCGCGCCGCCGGGCGCCGTACCCCGCGGCCAAGACCGCTCTCGCCGGCCTGACGCACGAACGCCGCCCCCGCCCACCGCTGGGACCACATCGTCTTCGGCGGTCAGGACCGAGCCGCCCTCGGGCAGAAGGAGCACGCATCTCATGCGCATAGGAGTCATGGGGCTGGGCCGCATCGGCGCCTTCCATGCGGAGACCCTCGCCGGGCTGGACGGGGTGGACTCCCTGGTGGTCACCGACCCGGTGGCCGCGGCCGTCGCCACGGCCACCGAACGCTTGGGGGCCACCGCCACCGACTCTCCCGAGGCCCTGCTCGCCGCCGGCGTCGACGGCGTCGTGATCGCCGCCGCGACCGACGCGCACCCCGACCTCATCCTCGCCGCCGTGCAGGCGGGCATCCCCGTCTTCTGCGAGAAGCCCGTGGCCCGCCGGGCCGAGGAGAGCCTGGAGGTGCTGCGTGCGGTGGAGGGCAGCGGCGTCGAGGTGCAGATCGGCTTCAACAGACGCTTCGACGCGGGCTGTGCGGCCGCGCGCCGGGCCGTGCTGAGCGGTGAGCTCGGCGACCTGCACACCGTACGGTCCACCACCCTCGACCCCGCCCCGCCGCCGCCCGCCTACGTGGCCGTCTCCGGCGGCATCTTCCGCGACTGCGGCGTCCACGACTTCGACATCGTGCGCTGGGTGACCGGCCGCGAGGTGGTCGAGGTCTACGCGACCGGTGGCAACCGCGGCGCGGAGTACATCCGTGCGGCGGGCGACGTCGACACGGCGTCCGCCCTGCTCACCCTGGACGACGGCACCATCGCCGTCATCTCCGTCTCCCGCCACAACGCCCGCGGTCACGACGTGCGTCTGGAGCTGCACGGCATGAAGGACAGCATCGCGGTGGGCCTGGAGGACAGGCTGCCGCTGCGCTCCGTCGAACCGGGCACCACCTTCCCGGCCGGAACGCCGCACACCTTCTTCATGGACCGGTTCGCCGACGCCTACCGCGGCGAACTCACCGCGTTCACCGAAGTCGTCGCCGGCCTCCGTACCTCCCCCTGCACGGTCGCGGACGCCATCGAGGCGAGCTCGATCGCCGAGGCGTGCACCCTGTCCCTGCGTGAACACCGGCCCGTACGACTCGAAGAGGTGCGCACGTGATGACGGACGAACCCCTGCGGATCGGAGTCCTGGGAGCGGCCCGGATCGCCGAGCTGTCGATCGTGGGACCGGCCCGGGCAACCGGCCACCGCCTGGTCGCGGTGGCCGCCCGCGACCGCGACCGTGCCGAGGCCTTCGCCGCCACGCACGGCGTGGAGCGGGTGGTGGACTCCTACGCCGAGCTCGTCGCCGACCCGGAGATCGAGGTCGTCTACAACCCGTTGGCCAACAGCCTGCACGGGCCGTGGAACCTGGCCGCCCTCCAGACCGGCAAGCACGTCCTCACGGAGAAGCCGTCCGCGAGCAACACGGCGGAGGCGGCCGAGGTCCACGAGGCCGTCGCCAAGGCGGGCACGGTGTTCATGGAGGGCTTCCACTATCTGTTCCACCCGGTCACCCGGCGCCTGCACGAGCTGCTGGACAGCGGGGAGTTGGGCGACCTACGGCACGTCGAGACCATGGTCGCCATGCCCGCGCCACCGGACGACGACGTACGGTGGCAACTCCCGTTGGCGGGCGGCGCGTTGATGGACCTCGGGTGCTACAGCCTGCACGCCCAGCGCATGCTCGCGCCGTGGGCGGGCGGGGCGCCCCGGCTGGTCACCGCGCGCGGCGGGGAGAAGGCTCGGTCGGCGGGAGTCGACGAGTGGCTGGACGTCGATCTGGAGTTCCCGGGCGGCGCCACGGGCAGCGCCCGCTGCCACATGGCCCACCACACATGGCAGATGAGCTGCCGCGTCGTGGGCTCGCGCGGCGAAGCCACGGCGGTGAACTTCGTACAGCCGCATCTGGACGACCGGGTCGTCGTCCGTACGGCCGCCGGTGAGCGCACCGAGGAACTCGGCCGCCGGTCCTCGTACACCTACCAACTCGAGGCCTTCGCCGCCCACCTGCGGCACGGGACGCCGCCGGCACTCGACGCCGACGACGCGCTGACCACGATGCGGCTCATCGACGACTCCTACCGGGCGGCCGGGTTCCCGGTACGGCCACGTACGGTCCTGCCGGCCACGGCATGACGAAGAGCGAACGGGAGAGGGCGGAACGGTCCGGTACCGCCCTCTCCCCTTCCCTGTGCGGCCCCCCGGTAGAAGGCCCACTGAGAGAGCACACAAGTGGCCGCCGTGACGTTCAGACCTGAGGCTTGTCAGGTGTTCCGCAGTTGGGCCATGCGATGTCGTCAACGGCGAGAAACAGCTCGCCGGCCACGGTCGCGGGGGTTGCCCCGGTGAACGCCCTGACGTCACGGTGCAGGTGGGACTGGTCGGCGTATCCCGCGTCGGCCGCGACTTGGGCCGCGCCCTCACCCGCGACCAGGCGGTGGGCGGCATGGTCGAAGCGGGCCAGCCTCACGGCGCGCTTGGGCGGCAGGCCGAGCTGCGACCGGAACCGGGACCACAGGCGCTTACGGCTCCATCCGACCTCGGCCGCGAGTCCGTCGACCCGGGCCAGGCCACGGCTGCCGATGATCCGGTGCCAGGCCCAGGCCACCTCCGGTTCTACCGGCGGCCCCGCCTCATACCGGCGGGCGAGCAGCGCGTCCGTCAACGCGAAGCGATCCTGCCACGACGGGACATTGCGCAGTTGCTCGCGAATCCGGGACGCCTCCCGGCCCCACAGGTCGCCCAAGGACACGACGGCACCGTCGAGGTCGGCGGGCGAGGCGCCCAGAACCGCGCGTGCGATCACCGGGGACAGGCGCACCTGCACGCACTCGACGTTCTCTCCCCACGCCCGGACCCCGCCTCCGGACCCGAACCCGGGCCCGGCGACCATGCTTCCCCGCTGTTGCTGCCCGGCGATCGGCGACCGCGCCCTCGAAGGCCACGAGGCCGCCCGCAAGCGCGGCAAGACCATCGGCGGCGCGGGCGTCACCCACATCGGCACCGATGTCGACATCCGCCTATGGGCCTTCGCGGACCACGTCCGGCTCAAGGTACGAGGCTCCGGCAGCAGCCCGCCGGCCCCTCGCTTCTGGCACTCCCCGAAGAGGACAACGCCCAGGTCCAGCACGGTCGAGGCGTCCTCATGGTGGAGGCCCTGGCCGGACTGTCGAACAGCTCCCCGAACGCCTGACGCGCACCGGGGGCCGGTCGGAGCCACAGGGGTGTTGTGACATGCGGGCCGCCGAGGTCGGCCTCGGTATCACTCCTCGGAGTTGTGCCTTACTCAGCCCAGGGTTCGAAGCCGGTCTGGAGAACGGCTCCGAGGGATGTTCGCAGCTGGGCCGCGTCGCCGGTGCCGTAGCGCTCCTCGAACTGGGCCTGCACGGCTTGCCACAGTGGTAGCGCCGCCTTCATTCGGGCGAGGCCGTCCGGCGTGAGCGTAACGATCCGTGCGCGGCGGTCGACGGCCGATGGTTCGACGGTCACCAGGCCCTCCCGCGCGAGCGGCTTGAGGTTCGAGGCCATCGTCGTACGGTCCATGGCGATCATGTCGGCAAGGGCGGTGATCGTCACTTCTCCGTGGGCGCTGAGCTTCTGCAGGATGCTGAACTGCGTGGCACGAAGACCGACCGGGGCCAGGGCCTTGTCGTAGGTCGCGCCGAGGTACCGGGCCGCCTTGCGTAGCGCCAGGTTGTTGCACGGGTCGTCGCGGTTCGTTGACGGAGCGGTCATCGTTTCCTCCAGAGCTTCACCCCCCAGGATACGAGCATGTACTCGCATCCGTGAAGGGGCCCCTCCCCATCACCTGTGCGCGTGGCACTCACCGGGCTGAAGGACCGCGGATCCACCTGCGCGTCTGCAGGCTGAGCGACGGCGGCCACGATGACGGCGCTGGAGGCGCACCATGTGGATCCGCTGCAGATGGAGGCACTCGCAGGCTTGTTCACCCAGCCGCTGCACCGCGGGGGGATGGCCGGGCCGTGCATGAGCGTGCCCCTCCTTCACCGACCTGGGGGCGGGCGCCGGCAAGAGCCGCGCAGGATGAGCCCCTGAACAGGCCGCGAGCCCCGGACGGCCCGGTCCGGGGCCGCGACCGAATCCTGCCGCCAGATTGATCGGGGGCAACACTCGACCTTGCGGCGTCCGCCTGTTGTTGTTGTCGAGCAACAACAGTGTCCATCAGGGGTGTTGGCGGCCGCGTGGTGTGTGGTGACGCAGGTCCGGGCTGCCGAAGGGGTGTGGGGGGCGCCGCATCGCGTGTGGTTCCGAGTCGCCGCTCTGGTGGGGCCGCAGTGGTCGAGAAGGGAAACCGAGCCATGCCCCATGCTCGACGTGTATGTAGCCGAGGGCACCCTCGGGGCCGGCGCCGAGGCGGCGCTGCTGAACCGGATCACCGAGTTCCTGATCGGCTACGAGGGGTTTGATCCCGCCGCCCCGGGACCGGTCGCGGAGGCCGTCCTCGATGCCGGGAAAGGGGACCGGCCGCGCGACCCACGGTGCGTGTGCGCGTTCTCGGCCGAGATCCCCGAGGGGTACTGGGGCGCCGCCGGTCACCCGGTGTACCGGTACGTCGTACGACCGGGTTCTCGACCTGTTCGCATGGCGTGCCACGTGGTTCAGCATCGGGCAGGAACTCACTGCTCGCGGGGGATACGGCTGGGTGACCGCCGAGCCGTGTCCGGCGCCGTGCCGCCCGGCCCCCTCGATGTCGTCCGCTCCGCCTCGGCCGGGAATCGGTCCATCGGTCGTAGGGCCGTGGCGTGTCGTGCACAGCCTTACCGCCGTGGCTCGGGGCGGTCACTGGGTGATGTGGAAGGTCACCGTCCTGTCGGCGGTGCGCGCGACCGCGTTCACTGCCGACTGCGTCCCAGCTCATCCTGGCGTTCGGTCCGTTGCCACGGCGCGTCCGAGCGGGTGGGATGCGCGCCGGCGGCGAGCCGCAGCGCGTACACCGTCCCGTCGGTTGCGGGGACGGGCCCGAGATACTGATGTCCGGTCAGGTGGCACCAGGCGGGCAAGTCGAGTGGTGCGGCGGGGTCGGTGGCGATGACGTGAACGATGGTGCCTGGTGCCGCCCCGTCGATGGCCCGGCGCAGGCGCAGCAGGAGGGCGACGCAGAGCAGGCCGGTGCCGTCGACGGTGAGTTCCGCTTGGGCGGGCTGGGTGGGGTGTCTCATCGGCCGCTTGTGGTGGCGGCGATGGCGGGGAGGACCGCGAGGGCGAGGAGGCCGCCGGTGAGGGCGAGGACGGGGAAGCCGGCGGCGGCCACGACGAGGCCGGAGGCGAGGCCGCCGGTGGCGCCGGCGATGGCGATGGAGACGTCCACCGTGCCCTGGGTTTTGGCGCGGGTGGCCAGGGGCACGGCGTCGGTGATCATCGCCGTGCCGGAGACGAGGCCGAGGTTCCAGCCGAGGCCAAGGAGGGCGAGCGCCAAGGCCAGCAAGGCGACGGAGTCCGCGGGCGCCGCGGCGGCGGCGATTCCGGCGGCGAGGAGGGAGAGACCGGAGGCTGCGGCGATCACGGTCGGGCCGTACCGGTCCACGAGCCAGCCGGTCAGCGGCGAGGGCAGGTACATCGCGCCGACGTGAAGGGCGATGACCAGACCGGACGCTGCGGTTCCGTGGCCGTGGTCGTGCATGTGCACAGGGGTCATCGTCATGATCGCGACCATGACGAGCTGGGTGAGGATCATCGTCAGCGCGCCTGGTATCAGCCCGGGACCACGCTGGTGTGCGGGAACCGTCCCGGCGGCGTCACCCGTCGTGCGCCGCTCCTGGAGGTCGAGGCTGCGGGCGAGCAGCAGGGGGTCGGGGCGCAGCCAGACGGCGAGGACCAGGGCGGCCAGCGCGTAGGCGGCGCCGGAGAGCAGGAACGGCCCGGCCAGGGCGGGGATGCCGAGGGTGTCGGCGAGGTCGCCGGTGGGCGCGGCGAGGTTGGGGCCGACCACTCCGCCGAGGGTCGTGGCGACCAGGACGGTGGAGACGGCCCGGGCGCGGTGGGCAGGCTCGGCGAGGTCGGCTCCGGCGTACCGGGCCTGGAGGTTGGTGGCCGTACCGGCGCCGTAGACGAACAGGGCGATGAAGAGCAGCACGGGGCTGTCGGCGACGGCGGCGGCGATGACGCCCGCGCTGCCGACGCTGCCCGTCAGGTATCCCGCTGCCAGACCCGGCCGGCGGCCCCGGGCCTGGGAGACGCGACCCACGGCGACGGCGGCGAGGGCCGAGCCCGCGGTGAACAGGGCGCTGGGCAGACCCGCGAGCTCGGTGGTGCCGAGCATGTCCTGCGCCAGGAGGGCTCCGACGGTGATGCCGGCCGCGAGTCCCGCCCCGCTCAGTATCTGGCTGCTGACCAGGACGGCGAGCACGCGACGCTGTGCCTCGGGCCGCGGGGACATGACGGCAGTGGTGTCCCGGGCGGTGCTTGTCACAGGCGGGTCTCTCCCCACGGCTGCAGAACGTCGACGACGAGATAGCCGTCGACACGGCGTATGTGCTCACTGTCGGGGTCGGAGGGGAGCGCATGCCCGAGGTCGCCCGCGCGGACCTCGCTGATCCACTGGTCGTGCTGGTACTCGTGGTTGATGAGCACGGTGAGCAAGTGAGTGGCGACGACGGTGAGTTGCGTGGGGGCGCCGACCCGGCCGGTGGCGATGTCCCCGATGCGGGCGTGCACGCGTTCGGCGACGGTGGTGCGGAACTCGGTGAGCCGCTTGACCGTGGGCAGTGTGCCGCGGAACTTCTCCGGATTCGCCGAATCCATGAGCCCGTCCAGTTCCGGGTCCGGGCTGGGCTCGGCCGCGGTGAGGTTGCGGATCATGAAGTGGGCGACGTGGGCCTGGTGGCCCAGGTGCCAGCCGATGGCGCTCGAGTCCTCGTGCGGGCGCCAGGTCACCTCGTCCGGCGTGAGGTCTTTCCACAACTCGTCGGTGTAGGCGCAAGCACGGTCGTACTCGCGCAGCAACGCGTCTATCTGGAACATGAGTTCACCTCATCCATCGTCAGGGACGCCGTCACCGCTCGCTCGGCGGCGGCGAGAGCGCCCTCCATGTGCCCGGCGTACTGGGCGGCCGTCTCGGTCGAGGCCCAGTGCAGCCTGCCGCCCAGCGCGGGCCGCTGGTAGAGGGGATGCCCGAACAGTGAGTAGTCGGCCAGGTGGTGCACGGCGGGCGGAGCGGTCCACCGCTCGCTGCTCCAGTCCTGCACCCGGAGCGTTTCGGGTTCGGCGGCGGCAGGACCGAAGAGCTGCGCCAGCTGAGCGATCACCGCCTGCTCGAAGCCTGAGCCGACGGCCTGGGCCGGAGCGAAGCCGAGCAGCGCGGCGGGCCGTCCGTCGGGGCCCGACATGTCGTGCAGTTCCTGCAGCGGGCCGGTCCTGCTGACCACCGCTCCAGCGAGCCCTTCGCCGCGCCAGAAGGCGGTGGGATAGCGGGCGACGACCTTGGCGACCGCCCCCATCCACACCGGGGTTGACCTGGCGAGACGGGCCAGTTCCGCGGGCAGGTCCGAGCCGACGTCGATGCGTGCGAGGGCGAGTGCGGGAGGCACCGCCACCACTACGTGTTCAGCGTGCAGCACCCTGCCCGCCGTACGGACTTCGAGCCCACCGGTGGCGCGGCGACGGAGCGCCGTGACCGGGGTGTCCAGCCGCAGGACGTCCGAGGGGAGTTCAGCCGCGAGGGCACGGGCAAGGGCGTCCGCCCCGAGCGCGAAGCGTCGGGCCGGGGCGTCGATCAGGTTGCCGGGCAGCCTTCGTACACCGGTGGCTTCCTGCACGAGCGTGTCCCCCGCGAAGTGCTGCTCGAAGGTGCCGACACCGAGCCGCGCGGCGAGATCCGCGATGCGCCGCTCACCGTCCCAGAACCAGGTGGCCCCCAGGTCGAGGGCCCCGGGCGGGGCGGGTGTGCTGAGCAGACGCCCGCCGCAGCGGTCCCGGGCCTCCAGGCACACGGTGTCGCGCCCGGCGGCGACCAGGGCGGCGGTCGCGGCAAGGCCGGCGATCCCGGCACCGACCACGACGACGTCGTGGCCGTCATGCTGGAGCATGTACGGCCTCCTTTCTTCGCTCTATGACGCTCTATGACGCTCTACGACGGCGGTCAGGCGCCGGGAATGAGGACCATCCGGCAACGGGCCCTGCCGTCCCGCTGGGTGTCGAGTGCCTGCTGCGCTTCCTCCAGCGGGACGGTCTGCACCCGGGGGCGGACACCTGTGGCGACCGCGAAGCGCATGGCCTGTTCGGTGTCGGCGGGGCTGCCGGTCAGATGACCGGTGACGCTGCGAGCCCCCATGACGAGCTTGGCCAGGGGAAGGTGCAGGGGAGATCCGTCGAAACCGACGACGGTGAGCCTCCCGTGCGAGGCCAGCCCGTCGACCAGCTCCGCGAGTGGCTTGCTGCTGGAGGCCGTGGACAGGATCAGCCGCGCCCCTCCTACCTTCCCCAGCGCCGCTCCGGGTTCCGCCCGCTCGGTGTCGATGTAGTGCCGTGCGCCCAGTTCCTCGGCGAGTTTCCGCTTCCGTTCGCCCCGGCCGATCGCCACCGTCTCGAACCCCATCGCCGCGGCGAACTGCACCGCCAGATGCCCCAGACCGCCGATCCCGAGGACGGCGACCAGGTCGCCCGGCCCGGCACCGGAGTACCGCAGGGCGTTGAAGGTGGTGACGGCGGCGCAGCCGAAGGGCGCGGCCTCCGCCGCGGACAGGCCCTCGGGGATCCGGGCGAGAGTGGAGGCGGGAACCGTGATGGTGCTCGACCAGCCGCCGGGATACGCCATGCCCGGCACCTTCCGCTCCGGACAGTGCACGACATCCCCGGCACGGCATGCCGAGCAGTGCCCGCAGCTGCCGCCGAACCAGCCGACGGCCACTCGGTCCCCCACGTCCCAGCCCTCCACCTGGGGGCCCAGTTCCGCGATCACGCCGGCGATCTCATGGCCCGGAGTGACCGGGAAGCCGGCCGGCGGAGCGGGATTGCGGACCGTACCGATGTCGGCGCCGCAGATGCCGGTCGCCTCCACGTCGATACGCACCTCGCCGACCCCAGGTGGCCGCTCCTCAACAGGGACGACCCGTACGGCAGCCCCGGGCTCCGCCACCTGTGCGGCCCTGTGAATACGGTCAGAATTCCGGGACACGAGAAACTCTCCTTGAAATCAACAGCCGACGCGGATACCCACGGATTACCGCTCACGTGGCTCTGCCTGCACCGTAGGACGTACCGGACGACCCCGGTAGAGGATCACGGCGAATAGGGGTATAAACAACAGCTATAGCAAGGAGGGGAGCAGCAGCATGAACATCGAGGGGTTGCGCTATGCACGGGCCGTGTCCATGACGCAGTCGTTCAGTGCGGCCGCGCGAGCTTACGGGGTCACCCAGCCCGCCCTGTCCAACGGCATCGCACGCCTGGAGCAGGAGCTCGGCGTGACGCTGTTCGAGCGCTCACCTCGCGGCGTCAAGCCGACCCCGCACGGCGCACGGATCCTGCCCATGATCGACCGGGCCCTCGACGCTCTCGACTCGGTGGTCGCCGAGGCCCAGCGGCTGGCACACCCGGCCCCCGACACGATCCGCATGGGCGTCTCGCCCCTGATCGGCGCCGACCTCGTCGCCCGGGCCTTCGACGCCGCCCGCCACCTGGACCGCCCACGCGACCTGGTCCTGCGCGAGGCAGATCTCAGACACCTGCGCGACGACCTCCAGGCAGGACAGCTGGACATCGTCCTCGTGCCCGCCGTGCAGGCCATGCCCACTTTCCGGCATCGCGTCATCGCCCGCGAGCCGGTCGTCGTGATCGACCCCGCCGACCCCCGGACCGAGAGCCCGGTCGAGCTGCACGCCGCGGCCGACGCGGCCTACATCCTCGTACCGGACAGCTGCGGGCTGACCACCTTCACCACCGAGCTCTTCCACAGCCACGACCTGGCGCTGCGCACCTATCCCGGCGAGGCCTCCAACTACCGCGTGCTGGACGAGTGGGCACGGATGGGCGTGGGCGCCGCCCTCCTGCCCCAGTCCAAGATCACACACGGCAACGGCAGCAGCCGCCCCCTGGTCCGAGCCGGCGCTCCCGTGGAAATCGCGTACGAGGCCGTGTGGGACAACGACACCCCGCTCGCGGCCGACTTGGAGGACTTCGTCGCGGCTCTCACGCAGTAGGCCGATGAGGGCGTGAGTGATTGACAGAGGTTATGCCTCCATAACTCCGGCACCCCTACCGGAATCACCGTCAGGAATCCAGCGCCGCCGGCATCGCATATCCAGAAATCGTCCTCAACCCTCACCATGGACAAGGCCTTCCGCGTCGAAGCAGCGGCCGTCCACGACCGGCACAAGAAGCCGTTCTTCGACGGCGTTCCAGGGACCGTCTCGCAGGAACCCCTGGCGCACGACGATCTACGAGACGGCCGCGAGTCATTGCGCGGCCACGACGCAGGTCTCGCCCGCCGGCACGGCCGCCCGCTCCCCCGCTCGGGCACGGTGACAGCCGGACAGGACCAGACTCGGCGTACGCACGAGCACGACCCGCACACTTGATTACTCGCCAGTAGCGTCAGCAAAGGGCCGGCAAGTGTCTGATCAGACCTGCTCACAGACGCCAACACCTGTACGTCGTACTACAGTTCGAGTCGCTCGCCACGAGACACGGCTCTCCCCCTGAGCCGTTCCTGCCCCCGGGGGGACGCCGAGCACACCTCGCGAGACGCCCGCTCCAGGAGCCCAGCCCCAGGTCAACGCACCCTTCCGCGCGGTTTCAGTGGTACGGGCGGGAGTTCGGGAGCCGGCAGTGGGGCGCCGTCATAGCCGTGCACTTCGCCGAAACGAGTGCCCTCCATCCAGTCCTTGCGGCCCTCTTCGATGTCCTGCTGGGAACGGCCGATGAAGTTCCACCACATGACCAACTCCTCCTCGAACGGCTCGCCGCCCAGGAGCATGAGGGACGCGTCCGACTCTGCGCGCAGGGGGAGTTCGGTGCGACCGCAGCCGAGGTAGAGCATGGAGCCCGGGAGCATCGGTACGCCGTCGACGTGCGCCTCGCCGGACATGGACAGGACGGCGTACTCGAAGTCGGGCTCCAGCGGCAGTCGTACGTCGGTGCCGCTCGCGAGGGACAGGTCGGCGCCGACGATCGGGGTGTACGTCGTGCCGGGCGAGGTCGCGCCGTCGACGGTGCCCAGGATCAGCGTGGCCTTGAGGCCGGCGGCCGTGACGAGCGGCAGCTCGGCGTGGTGCTCGAAGTGCGGGTCGGTGTGGCGGTGGCTGTCGGGGAGGGCGACCCACAGTTGCGCGCCGTGCAGGAAGCGGGCGTGCGACGTGGGGCTCTCCTCGGAGTGGCTGATGGCCCTTCCGGACGTCATGAGGCCCAGTTCGCGCGGGCGGATCGTCTGCAGGCTGCCCGTGGAGTCGCGGTGCAGCACCTCGCCCTCGTGGAGCCAGCTGACGGTCTGGAGTCCCATGTGCGGGTGCGGCGGGACCTGCATACCGGGCTCGTCGGCGATGTCGTCGGGCCCGTAGTGATCGACGAAGCACCACGCGCCGATCATGCGGCGGCCCAAGTTGGGCAGCAGGCGGCGGACTTCGGTGGACTCGCCGAGCTTGACCCGACGGGGACTGAGGAGTTCACGCACCGGCTCGGCCACCACGAAACCGCGGCCACCGCACAGCGCGGGAACTGCCTCGCGATCAAGATTGCTCATGGGCCACAACCTAGCCCCGTCGGGCACCGTCCGTCAGGCCGTCCTCCCTCCCCTGGGCTCTCCTGGGCTCCCCGGACGGGGGTACTACGCGAAATAGTAGCCATGGACATAGTAGCCATGTATGGTTTTTCTCATGAGTTCGACATCCGAGCACGCGACCCCCGGCTTCCTCGTCTGGCGCCTGTCCACCAAGTGGCGCGTGGCCGTCGATCGGGCGGTCGCGCCGCTGGGTCTGACCCACGCCCAGTACTCGCTGGTCGCGTCGCTGTACGGGATGCACAGGGCCGGGCGGCGGCCGAGCCAGCGTCAGCTCGCCGATCACACCGGACTGGAACCGCTCTACGTATCGAAGCTGGCCCGCGCCCTGGAGGCGGCCGGTGTCGTCGACCGGACGCGGGATCCCGCCGATCCGCGGGCGATCCAGCTGTCACTCACGGAGGACGGACGCGAGGTCGCACGGCGCGCGATCGGGGTGGTCCAGGGGCTGCTGGAGCAGCTTCTCGAACCGCTCGGCGGACTCGGCGGCGAGCGCACGAAGGCGTTCAGCCGCGAATTGGCGACCCTGCTCGACGTATCGCTCGACGTATCGCTCGATGCGCCGGGCGACGCGCCGGGCGATGCATCTCTCGACACACATCTCTCTTCACCTTCTGACGAGGAGCAGCCATGAGCATTCCCACTCCCCCGGTCGGCGGCCAGGTCGTAGGACTGGCCCACTACGCGAGCCGAGCGGCCCTGGAGGCCGCGCTGGTCCGTATCGGAAGCACCTTCAACCAGTCGGTGGCCCTGCGGGCCGTCTCGGACCAGGGCGGCACCGTCGAGCGCGACCGGCTCGTGGGCCGGCTGACCGAGGCACTGAAGATCGAGGAGTCGGTGGCGGAGGAGACCATCGCGGAGATGACGGCCCTGAAGCTACTGACGGAGACGGACGCTCCGCTGGTGTCGATCACCGAGCACGGCCGTGAGGTGTTCGAAGAGATCCGCACGGCCGGGAGCGAGATCGCGGCCCGGCTGTACGCGGGCATACCGGCCGAGGACCTGGCGACGGTAGGGCGCGTGCTGACCCTGGTGACGGAGCGAGCCAACGCGGAGCTGGCCGGCGGATGACGCCCACGGGCCGAGGTGGTGGAATATTCAATCATCAGCTGAGGTTCTGGCACGCGAAGGAGGTCAGCAGTGGACACGAAGTACTACGACCAGGGGACGGACGCGGAGCGCTGGGAGCGGGCGCAGCTGTTCTTCGACGCCAAGGACTACGCCGGTGCGGCGCGCGTTCTGGGCGGCCTTGTGGACGAGGTGCCGGAGCAGACCGGACCGCGGCTGCTGCTGGCCCGCGCGTACTACCACTCGGCCCAACTGCACCGCGCTGAGACCGAGCTGCGCGCGCTCGTCGAGCGTGACCCGGTGGAGCACTACGCCCGGCTGATGCTGGGGCGCACGCTCCAGCGCCAGGGGCGTCACGACGAGGCCGAGTCGCACCTGCGCATCGCCGCCGCGCTCGCGGGTGACTTCGAGCAGGTGTGACCGCCCCCAGGGATGTGACCGCCCCTGGGGGTGCGACCGCCCACTGAGGACGTGAACGTCTCCCCAGGGCATGAACGTCGCCCGAGGCCGTGAACGTCCCCGGGAGCAGGACGAAGAGGCCGGGTGCCGGAGCGCCGTGGCTGGTCATCGAGGTGACCGGCCACAGCCGCGGCACCCGGCCTCCGCCCTGTCACGCCGTGCGCGGCTCCATCAGCCGTGCCAGCAGGTCATCCAGGCTGACCAGGCCGGTCAGCCGCCCCGTGTCGTCGCGTACGACGGCGAGAGAGGCGCGGTGCAGGCGCAACTGTTCGACGGCGTGGGCGACCGTGTCGTGCGGTGACAGCTCCGGGACGGGGCGGGCCAGGTCGCGGGCGACCGCGGCCCGGCCCTGCGCGCGGGCGACCAGAGCGTCACGGGCGTGCACCGAGCCGAGGACCGTGACACCGTCGCGGACCAGCAGGCGGGTGCGGTCGCTGTCCCCGGCGACGCCCAGCACGGCGTCGATCGCCGCGTCGGCGGGGACCGAGGTGATCCGGTCGGCCGGGATCTGGAGGTCGCCGACCGGGTGCTGCGGTTCGGTCAGAGAGCTGGTGATCAGCTCGGAGTCCTCCTTGCTGATCAGCCCGAGCCGCTCCGACTCCTCGACGAGGTGGGTGAGTTGCTCACGGTTGTGGACCGAGGCCAGCTCGTCGCGCGGCGTGACCCGGCAGAGCCGGACCAGCGCGTTGCTCACCTTGTTCAGCCCCACGATCAACGGACGCACCGCCCGGGTCAGGGCCCGGAAGGGCGGTGTGAGCAGCATGGCGGAACGCTCGGGGTGCGCGATGGCCCAGGACTTGGGGGCCATCTCGCCGACCACCATGTGCAGGAAGACGACGACGAACATCGCGAGCGCGAAGGACACGCCGTAGCTCAGGCCGCTGGGCAGGCCCGCCTTGTGGAGCAACGGGTCGAGTTCGTGCGAGATCGCGGGCTTGGACACCGAGCCCAGGCCCAGCGTGCACACGGTGATGCCCAGTTGGGCGCCCGCGAGCATCAGTGACAGCTCGCGCATTCCGGCCAGTGCTGCCCTGGCACCGCGTTGCCCGGCCGCCGCGGCCTGTTCCAGCCGGTGCCGCTTGGCGGCGACCAACGCGAACTCGGCGGCCACGAAGAACCCGCTGCCGACCAGCAGCAGTACGGTCACGAAGAGCGCCATCGAGAAACTCATGCCTGCTCCTCCGCAGTGTCCACACGGTGGATGCGGTGGACACGGCCCGTGCCGCCCACACCGTCCGTACCGTTCACGCCATCCGTACGGTCCGTACGGTCCGTCGTCGGCAGGCGTTCCAGGCGGACCCGTTCCGGTACGTGGCGGTCCAGGGCCTGTACGTCGATCGAGACGCGGCCTGTGTCGGACAGTTCGACGATGACGCGGTCCGCGAGGGCGGGAAAGCGGCCGAGGCGGTCGACGATCAGCCCCGCCACCGTGTCGTAGTCGTCCTCCTCGGGCAGGTCGATGCCGGTCGCCTCGGCGACCTCGTCCAGTCGACGGCCGGCGTCGACGAGCCAGCCCTCGCCGTCGGCGACCGCGATCTCCTTGACGGTGTCGGTCTCGTCCGCGATGTCGCCGACGAGTTCCTCGGCGATGTCCTCGTAGGTGACGATGCCCGCCACGCCCCCGTGCTCGTCGAGGACGACGGCGAACTCGTCGTCGTGGGCCCGCATCTGTGCCACGGCCTCGGGCAGCGGCAGGGTGTCGGGCAGCAGCAGCGGTCTGCGGCCGAGCGCGCCGGCCGTCGTGCGGGTGAGCCGGTCGGCGGGCAGCCGCATCAGCTCGCGTACGCCCAGGACGGCGGTGATGTCGTCCGGGTGGTCACCGAGGACGGGGTAGTTCGAGTGTCCGTGTTCGGCGATCAGCTGGACGGCCTCCGTGGCCGTCGCGTCCTTGCGGACGAAGACGGCGTCGGCGCGCGGCACCATCACCTCGTCGAGGGTGCGGTCGGAGAACTCCAGGGCGTGGTCGAGGAGATCGGCGGTCTCACGCGGCAGCTGCCCGTGCTGGTGCGACTCTCCGATGAGATGGCCGAGTTCTTCGAGGGTCGCGCCGTGGTGGAGCTCCTCGACGGGCTCGATGCCGACCTTGCGCAGCAGCTTGTCGGCGGCGCCGTCGAAAAGCCGTACGACCGGACCGACGACCTTCAGATACGCGAGCGTGGAGCCCGCCAGGGCCTTCGCGAGGCGCTCCGGGACGGCCAGGGCCAGGTTCTTGGGAGCCAGTTCGCCCAGCACCATCTGGAGCACCGTCGCGCACACGAAGGCCAGCACCACCGAAACGCCGGTGACCGCGCCGTCCGGGATGCCGATCCCGGTGAGGACGGGATTGAGCAGGGCGGACACGGACGGCTCGGCGAGGAAACCGACGACCAGACCGGTCACGGTGATGCCGAGCTGGGCGCCCGACAGCATGAAGGACAGCCGCTCCAGCACCTTCAGGGCGCGCATGGCCTGTCGGTCGCCCGCTGCCGCTTCCCGCGCGAGCGCGAGGCGGTCGGCGGCGACGTACGCGAACTCCTGGGCGACGAAGTAGCCGGTGCCGGCGGTCAGGACGAGGACGGCCAGCAGGCCGAGTGCGGCACTCATCGAACACCACCCCACTCTGTGCCGCGATCAAGAGAAATCAGGCGGGGTGGTTCGGGACTGTGTCCCGGGGGGTCCGTCGGTCTGGCGGACAAGGAAGCGCTCCTCTGAAGTCGGTGTGTCCCTGGGAAACGATTCTGTTCGCAAACGAGTTCCCATGCCACCCACGTTCTTTCTACGCGGCTGTAGAAACCCCTGGAGGGGTGTGGTGGCGGAACGACAGAGGAGTGGTGGCCGGTCTAGAGCGGCGTGGCCGCGTGCAGGATCAGGACCATCGTCACGGCCGAGTTCGCCGACGACATCGCGGAGACGAGGGTGCCGACCGCGGCGCCCCACGCGGCCAGCCCCACGGACGTGAACACGGACGGCCAGCTGCGGGCCGCCGGCGCGGGGCGCAGCAGGGCGGCGACCCGGCGCGGCACAGGACCCGCGGACGCGAATCCGGCGAAGCCGGTGAACGCGGCGAACGCCGGCGCCGGGCCCCCGCCCGACAGCAGGGCCGCCTTGCCGATCGCCCGCGCCACCACCGTGCGGTTGCCCACCGACCGGGCCGCGTCCTCGTCCGCCCACCGCTCCGTGGTGTAGACGACGGTCGTACGCAGCGGCCGCAGGAACGGATTGGCGCGCGCCGCGAGTCGTACGGCGAGCAGGTGGCGGTGGTGAGCGGCCTCCAGGTGGGCCCGCTCGTGCGCGAACAGGGCACGGCGCTCGGGCGAGGTGAGGCCGCGCAGCAGGGCCGTGGTGACCACCACGCGGTCGCGGCGTCCGCCGGGGAGAGCGTAGGCGTAGGGCTTCTCCTCGGGGAGTACGACCACGGAACGGCTGGGCAGTGCGGCGAGTGCCCGCCGCGCGCGCTGGGCGACCCGGTGGTGGCGCCACAGGGTGCGCGCGCAGACCGCGAGGACCAGGACCAGGGCCGGGATCGCCGCCTTGCCCGCGATCTCGTCGTGCGGGACGGCGGCGCGGACCTCCGCGTCGGACCAGCCGTCCGGGAGCGGGTTGCCGGGTAGCTGCGCGGTCCCGACGACCATCAGCAGGGCCAGGCAGAGTGTGCTGCACAGGGCCATGACGGTGGCGACCGCCGTCAGCAGCCGGGTGGCCGTACGCGGATGCAGACGCAGTTCGGCGAGGCGTGCCACCGGCCAGGCGCTGAGTGGAAGGACGAGCGGCAGAAAGACGAAGACCCCCATGAGACCTCAGTCTTCCGTACTGTCGGGCACCCCGTCGGCCCCACCCACCACATCGGTCCTGCCCGTCGCGTCGGCCCCGTCCGTAGCGTGGGCCGTCTCCAGGAGCGCGCGCAGGACCTGTTCGTCGTCCGGCGGCAGCGCGGTGACGAAGCTGGCGAGGACGGCCTCGCGGTCGCTCTCGCCGTCGAGAAGCCGGCGCATCTTGAGGGCGGCCAGGCCCGCGACGTCGGCGGTGGGCCGCCACACGAAGGAGCGTCCGCGTCGTTCGCGGGCCACCGCGTCCTTGGCGAGCAGCCGGGTCAGGATGGTGACGACGGTGGTGTAGGCGAGGTCGCCGCCGAGTCGTTCCTGCACCCAGGCGGCGGTCACCGGGGCCTCCGCCTCGCGCAGTGCACCGAGCACCTGGCTCTCCAACTCGCCCTGCCCGCGGCGCCTGGAAGGCCGGTGCGGGTCCTCGCGGTCGCGCTGCGCCATGTCCGTCTCCCTCCGGCGTTCCCCTACCCGATCACGCTACCTGGCCTCCCTGGGTGCGCTTGCCACGGCGGTACGCCATCTCGCCGAGCACGACGTCCACGGCGACGAACACCGCGAGCGGGATGCCGAGGAGCGGAACGAAGTAACCGAGCACGGCGACGGCCGCCATGAGCGGGACGAGAATCTGCGGCGGGACCTGCTGCCAGGCCCCGCGCGGGATGGGGCGGCCGAACGCGGAGGCACGGCCGCGCTGCCACCACATGCGGTAGCCCCACACGATCAGCAGGACCAGGCAGAGCGCGAGGGCCATCAGGGCGATCTGGTTGACGAGGCCGAAGAGGACGCCACTGTGGGCGTCGATGCCCCAGCGCGTCAGTTTGGCGAGCAGCGGGTAGTCGGCGAAGTGGAGTTCGTCGGTGACCTTGCCCGTCGTCGGGTCCACGGCGACGGAGTCCTGCTTCTCGGGCCAGCTGCGCTGGACCTGCTTGACCACGTACGCGGTGGAGGCGTCGGCGGGCACGACGATCTCGACGGGGTCGCCGAGACCCTCCGCGCGGGCGGCCGCGAGGATCTTGTCGAGGTCCTGGGGCGTGGTCGAGGCCGTGGTGCCGCCGGACCCCGTGCCGGTGTGGCCCGCGTGCTCACCGCCGGCCGCCACCGACGCGGACACCGAGGGGGTCGCCTGGCCGAGCGAGGTCCTGAGTTCGTCGATGTTGGCGCCGGCGTAGGTCGACCAGGTGAGTCCGGTCGCCGACAGGAAGAAGAACCCGGCCGCCGCCCACACACCGACGGTGCCGTGCAGCCCGAGGGTGCGACGGCGCCCGGACGTGCCCCGCACCTTGCGCTGGGCTCGCCGCCGGCCGAACCACAGCACCAACCCGCCGGCCGCGATGACCCACAGCCAGCTCGCGGCGAGTTCGCTGTAGAGCCGTCCGTTCTCGCCGAGGTGCAGGTCACGGTGGAGTTCGTCGATCCAGGTGCGCAGCGGGAGCGCGCCGGTGGCGCCGTACTGCTCCAGCGAGCCGCGCACCTTCGCGGTGTACGGGTCGACGAACACCGCGAGCGTGTGCCCCTCGCCGACGCCGGGAACGCCGGAGAGCAGCACCCTGGTCGTCGCGTCCGCCTCCGGCGACGGTCGTACGGCGGAGACCGCGCCCTGCGGGTGTGCCTTGCGGGCGGCGGCGACCTGCTGGGACAGCGGCAGCTTGTCGTTGCCGACCGGGACGGTCAGCTCATGCGCGTACACGATCTTCTCGGCCTGGTAGGAGGCGGCGTACAGGAAGCCGGTCAGGGCCGCGACCAGCAGGAACGGGGCGACGAGTACGCCCGCGTAGAAGTGCAGGCGCAGGATCAGGGGGCGCAGGGTCGCCCTTCGGGTGGGGGCCGGGGCGACGGGTTTGGGGGACTCGTCCGTCGTGGTCGTGGGAGCGGTGGACATGGGCGGGCTTCTCCGGTCGGACGGTGAGGGGAATGCGGACAGAAGCGAGGACAGGAGTAGGGGCGGGGACGGGACAGGGACGGGGGTGGACTCGGGTCGTGGGCCGGCGAGTTGGACTCCCGGCCCGGAGTGGTCCTTGGTGGTCCGTGGTGGTCCAGAAGTCGGGGCGCGGAGGCGTCGAGTTCCCGGGGCGCCATGTGGCCTGAGTCACACGTACGGGCGTGCGGGGATCCGGCAGCCGCCCCTGGCGCCGCCTCGCTTGGCGCGATCGGCCTTGGCATCCTGGCGCGATGGCATCCGAACGTGACCCCAGCGCCTCTCGTCCCCTGAGCGAGCTGGTCGAGGAACTCCTCGGCCATGAAGGCCCGTTGCCCATCGTCGCCGCCGGGGACCCGGTGCTGCGCCGCCCCGCCGAGCCCTTCGCCGGCCAGCTCGACCCGGGGCTCCTGACCCGCTTCGTCGCCGCGCTGCGCGCCACCATGCACGCGGCGCCGGGCGTCGGTCTCGCGGCACCGCAGGTCGGCGTGCCCCTGCGGATCGCGGTCATCGAGGATCCGGCGCCGGTCTCCGAGGAGGTGCGGGGGGTGCGCGGGCGGGTGCCGCAGCCGTTCCGGGTGCTGGTGAATCCGTCGTACGAGGGGGTGGGTGCGGAACGGGCCGCGTTCTACGAGGGGTGTCTGAGCGTGCCGGGGTGGCAGGCCGTGGTAGCCCGGCACGCCGAGGTGCGGCTGACGGCTCTGGACGAGCGGGGCCGGGCGATCGACGAGGTGTTCACGGGGTGGCCCGCGCGGATCGTCCAGCACGAGACGGATCACCTGGACGGCATGCTCTACCTCGACCGTGCCGAGTTGCGCTCGCTGTCTTCCAACCAGGTGATGGCGGAGCGCTGGACGCAGCCGACGCCTGCGGCGGCCGCCACCGCACTGGGCTTCGCCCTGCCCGACTGAGGGTGCGCGCCGCGGGGCCCTGGGGCGAAGAGTGCCCGGCGACGGGAGTGAGGGGTGCGGCCTTGCGGGCGGCTCCGACGCTCCGGGCGCGACCGACCTGCCTGAGACGGGACGCTCTCCGGGGCCGACGCCAGGCCCGGCGCCGCGGCCGGCCCGGCTGACACCGCCGGTCGGGATGTCGGCGGCCGGACCCGGAAAGCCCGGGCCCGAACGGCACCGGTCCGCAGCCCGAACGGTAGCGGTCCGGAGCCCGAGCGGCCGGACCCGTCGGCCCCGGCGGCACCGCCTCGGACGGCGCGGGGCCAGGAGCCGCCGAGGCTCGGACCGCCGCCATCGGCCCATCGATCCCAGGCTCCCGAAGCCCCATACCCGGGGCCGAACCGCCGAGCCCCGAACGGCCGGCCCAGCCGGTCAACCTCAGCCGGCCGAACCCGAAACCGCCGGGGACCCGAACCTCCGCAATGCCCCGCCACCCCAACGCGGTCGAACCCAAATCGACCGAACCCTGAAGCCACGAACCCCAAGGTCGCCGCCGGAACCCAAGTGCGGCCAGAACCCAAGTGGCGGACGCCGAACGGGTGAATGCGGCCGGTCGGTCCCGGAGGGCCGGGGCCCACGCCCTCGGCGCTCAGGCCGCCGACGTGCCAACGGCCGGTGCCGGCCCGCCGATCTCAGGCGGCCGTACCCGAACGACCGGCGCCGGCTACGCGTCCCGGTACATCTCCAGCAGCCGCAGCCACACCTCGCTCACCGTCGGGTACGACGGGACCGCGTGCCACAGGCGGCTGATCGGGACCTCGCCGGCGATGGCGATCGTCGCCGAGTGGATCAGTTCGCCCACGCCGGGGCCGACCAGGGTGAGGCCCACCAGGATCTCGCGGTTGACGTCGACGACCATGCGGGCCTTGCCGCGGTAGCCGTCCGCGTACAGGCCCGCGCCCGCCACGGAGGACATGTCGACGTCGACGGCGCGGACGCGCAGGCCCGCGCGCTCGGCCTCGGCGAGGGAGAGGCCGACTGCCGCGGCCTCCGGGTCGGTGAAGACGACCTGGGGTACGGCCCCGTGGTCGGCGGTCGCCGAGTGCGCGCCCCAGGGATCGGTCTCCAGGAGGGGCACCCCGGCGGCACGGGCGGCGATGGCGGCGCCCGCGATCCGGGCCTGGTACTTGCCCTGGTGGGTGAGGAGCGCGCGGTGGTTCACGTCGCCGACCGCGTACAGCCAGTTGCTGCCGGTGACCCGCAGGCTGTCGTCGACGTCGAGCCAGGAGCCCGGCTCGAGGCCGATCGTGTCGAGGCCGAGGTCGTCGGTGCGGGGCACACGCCCGGTGGCGAAGAGGATCTCGTCGGCCTCGATGCGGTCGCCGGTGTCCGTGAGGGCCACCACGGTGGAGCCCTCGCGCGTCACCGCGGTCACCGAGGTGCCGATGCGGACGTCCACGCCCGCCTCCTTCAGCGACTCGGCGACCAGCTCACCGGCGAAGGGCTCCATGCGGGGCAGCAGTCCCTTGCCGCGGACGAGGACGGTGACCTGGGAGCCGAACGCCTGCCAGGCCGTGGCCATCTCGACGGCGACGACACCGCCTCCCACCACGATGAGCCGGCCCGGCACCTCGTGCGCGCTGGTGGCCTCACGGCTGGTCCAGGGCCGGACCTGGTCGAGCCCCGGCAGGTCGGGGAGCAGGGCGCGGGTGCCGGTGCAGACGGCGACCGCGTGCCGGGCCGTGAGCACCTGCCGCTCGCCGTCGGGCCCGTCGACGGTCACCGTGCGCGGCCCGGCGAGGCGCCCGTGTCCGCGGTACAGGACGGCGCCGATGCCGTCGAGCCAGCCGACCTGTCCGTCGTCCTTCCAGTGGGAGGTGTAGTAGTCGCGGTGGGCGAGGACCGCGGGGACGTCGAGGGGGCCCTGCACCGCCTGGCTGAGGCCGGGCACGTGGCGGGCGTCGGCGCGCGCGATGATCGGGCGCAGGAGAGCCTTGCTGGGCATGCAGGCCCAGTACGAGCACTCGCCGCCGACCAGTTCGCTCTCCACGACCGCGGTGGAGAGGCCGGCCGCGCGGGCGCGATCGGCGACGTTCTCCCCCACGGGCCCGGCCCCGAGCACCACGACGTCGTACACGATGGATTCCGTTTCCGTCATGGGCCCAGTCTGGTCGGTGGTGTGCTCGGAGGCCACACGGGTACGTGCGCGGAATACGCCGCCCAGGAGTGGCGTTGTGCACACCGGCTTCGCCCAGAGGCCCGAGGCCCGACAGCAGGAAGAGGTAGTCACGCCATGAGCAGCACGATGGAGCTGACCAAGGAGAACTTCGACCAGACGGTCACGGACAACGAGTTCGTCCTGATCGACTTCTGGGCCTCCTGGTGCGGGCCGTGCCGTCAGTTCGCCCCGGTCTACGAGAAGGCCGCGGAGGCCAACCCCGACCTGGTGTTCGCGAAGGTCGACACGGAGGCGCAGCCCGAGCTGGCCGCCGCCTTCGACATCCAGTCGATCCCGACGCTGATGATCGTCCGCGACCAGGTCGCGATCTTCGCCCAGCCCGGGGCACTGCCCGAGGCCGCCCTGACGGACGTCATCGGACAGGCCCGGAAGCTGGACATGGACGAGGTCCGCAAGTCCATCGCGGAGCAGCAGGCCAAGCAGGCTCCGCAGGGCGAGTAGGTCCACCGGGCCCGCAGGCGAGTGAACCCCGCGCGACCCTTCGGTCAGAACGGGTACGGCGCCACATCTCCTCGCACCGTCGTCCAGCGCACGTCGGTGAAGGCCTCCAGGTTGGCCTCACCGCCGAAGCGGGCGCCGGTGCCGGAGGCGGCGATCCCGCCGAAGGGGGCCACGGCCTCGTCGTTGACGGTCTGGTCGTTGATGTGGACGATCCCGGTCGGGATGCGTTCGGCCAGGTCCAGGCCGCGCGCGGTGTCCCGGGTGACGATGCCCAGGGAGAGGCCGTAGGGTCCGGCGGCGGCGAGGGCCGCGGCCTCGTCGGCGTCCGCGAACGATCGTACGGGCGCTACCGGGCCGAAGACCTCCTCGGCGTACGCGGGCGTCGTGTCGTCGACTCCCGCGAGGACCGTCGGACGGTAGAAGAGCCCCTCGTGCGTGCCGCCGGCCGCGAGCTTCGCGCCGCGCGCCGTGCTGGATTCCACCAGCCCCTGGATCTTGGCGAGTTGAGCGCTGTCGATGATGGGCCCGAGGTGCACCTGCTCACGGTGCGGGTCGCCGACGGCGAGCGAGTCGGCCTTGGCGGCGAGCCGCTCGACGTACTCCTCGTAGAGGGAGGCGTGGACGAGGTGGCGGCCCGTCGTCATGCAGATCTGGCCCTGGTGGAAGAACGAGCCCCACGCGGCCGTGGAGATCACCGCGTCGATGTCGGCGTCCTCCAGGACGATCAGCGCCGAGTTGCCGCCCAACTCCAGGTGGGCGCGCTTGAGGAGGCGGCCCGCCGCCTCGCCCACCACGCGTCCGGCGGCGGTCGAGCCGGTGAAGGAGATCACCGGTACGTTCGGGTCGGCGACCAGCGCCCGGCCCGCTTCCGGACCGCCGGGCAGAACGTGCAGCAGGCCCTCCGGGAGCCCCGCCTCGGCGAAGACGGCGGCGAGCGCGAGTCCGCCGCAGACGGCGGTGCGCGGGTCCGGCTTCAGGACGACGGCGTTGCCGAGCGCGAGCGCCGGGGCCACCGAGCGGATCGAGAGGATCAGCGGGGCGTTGAACGGGGAGATCACGCCCACCACACCGACCGGGACACGTCGGGTGTAGGACAGACGCGGCGCCTCGGAGGGGAGGATCTGACCGCTGGGGCGGGAGGCGAGGGCGGCGGCCTCGTAGCACTCCTGGGCCGCGACGTGCAGTTCGAAGTCGGCCTTGCCCGGGATCGAGCCGGACTCGCGCACGATCCATTCGCGCAGTTCGTCGGCGTGGGCGGCGAACAGGTCACCGGCCCTGCGCAGCACGGCGGCACGCACGAAGTGCGGTGCCTTCGCCCACTCCGCCTGGGCGGCCCGGGCGTCCCGCGCGACCGTGGCGACATCCTCGGCGGCGGCGAGCGTGACCGTGGCCAGCGTCTCGCCGGTGGCGGGTTCGGTGACGGCGTACTCACCGCCCGCCAGGGTGCGGGACTGCCAGGTCTTGGGGTCGAGCAGCGGCATGTCGGCTCTCCGATCGTTCACTGTTCACCACCGGGACTCATGGTCCCAGCGGCAGTCCCGTGTAGTTCGCGGCCAGTTCGGCGGCCGCGTGGCGGGATGCCGTGATCCGGCGCAGCCGGGCGAGCTGGATCCGGTGGTCGAAGGCATCCCCATTTGGTTGAGTGTGCAACATCCTAGTCATGTCGTACGAGAAGCGGGTGGCCTGCCATACCCGCTCGAGGCACAAGTCCGAGTAGTGGTCGAGAAGTTGGGTCGATCCCGTGCGATGCGACTCGACGAGTCCGCGGGCCAGCACCCGTACGTCGGAGACGGCGAGGTTGAGCCCCTTGGCCCCGGTCGGCGGCACGATGTGCGCGGCGTCCCCCGCGAGGAAGAGCCGGCCGTGACTCATCGGCTCGTGGACGTAACTCCGCATCGACGTAACCGACTTGGAGGAGACGGGGCCGCGTTCCAGGCTCCAGTCGCCGTCGACCGCGAAGCGCGCGGCGAGTTCGTCCCAGACGCGCTCGTCGGGCCAGTCGGCGACGTCGGTACCATTCGGGACCTGTAAGTACAGCCGGGAGACGGTCGGCGAGCGCATGCTGTGCAGAGCGAAGCCGCCGGCACCGCGCGCGTAGATCAACTCCTCGCCCGAGGGCGGCACATCGGCGAGGATCCCGAGCCAGGAGTACGGGTAGTCGTGCGCGTACGTGCGGCTCCGGTCGGCGGGAAAGGCGTTCCGGGAGATGCCGTGATAGCCGTCGCAGCCCACCACGTAGGCACAGCTCAGGGCCTGTTCACGGCCCTCGTGCACAAAGCGCACGACCGGCGCGTCGCTCTCCGGGCGCTCGACCGCCAGGGCCTCGGCCTCGAACAACAGCGGTGGCCCGGCGTCGAGTTGAAGGGCGATCAGGTCCCTCACGATCTCCGTCTGGGCATAGATCGTGACGGTACGGCCACCGGTGAGGGCGGGAAAGTCGATGTGGTGGCGCTCGCGGTCGAAGCGCAGCTCGATGCCGTGGTGGATCAGGCCCTCGGCGTCCAGCCGGTCGGCGGCTCCGCACGCGCGCAGGGCGTCGACCGTGCCCTGCTCCAGCATCCCGGCGCGCTGGCGGTGCTCGACGTGGGCGCGCGACCTGCTCTCCAGCACGGCGCAGTCGATGCCCTCGCGGTGCAGCAGCCGGGCCAGCAGGAGCCCGGCGGGGCCGCCGCCGATGATGCCGACCATGGTCCGCATGGCGCGCCTCCCGTCCCTGATCAGCCCACATCCGGTCCGAACGGGTCGGACGCGGCCGGGGACCAGCTACAGCCTCTCTCAGGTCGAGTCGCGGTGCACCACCCGTGCGCCCAGTACCTCGTGGCTCTCGGGCGCCGCGCCCGGTTCGCGCACCACCCGGTCGACCAGTTCCGCGAGGTCGCGCCCGGACGGCAGTTCGATGTGGACGGTGCTGAGGCGGGGTCGCAGCAGTCGCCCGAGCATGAGGTCGTCGGCGCCGATGACGGCCGTCTCGTCCGGGATGCCGACGCCCTCCTCCTGGAGGGCGCGCATCAGCAGCATGGCGTACTCGTCGTTGTAGGCGAACACGGCGTCCAGGCCGAGCGAGCGCCAGCGCGCCGCCAGCCGGGCGGCGGCGCCCTCCTCGTACGCGAGCGGCAGCGCGGTCGCCGTGGCGTCGGTGCCGGTCAGGGACCGGCGTACGCCGTCGAGCCGGGACTGGGAGAAGATCTCCAGGCCGGGTTCCTCGGGCACCACGACGCCGATCCGGCGGCGACCGCGGGCCAGCAGGTGGACGCCCGCGCTGTGGCCGACCTTGTCGTGGTCCATGAGCAGCGCGTGCGCGCCCTCGACGCGCTCGGGGCCGAGCGTGACGACGGCCCGGGCGCCGGAGCGCTTGAGGACGGCCACGCCCTGCGGGCCGAGGTCGCTGCCGGGCACCAGCACGGCGACCGGTCGCAGCTCCGCCCAGGCGCGGGCGGCCTCGTCGCCGTGCAGGCCGACACTGCCGTACTGCACGACCGTGTAATCCAGACGGCCCAGCGCCCACTGAAGTTCGTTGAGGAACTGGCTGTAGAGCGGTCCCACGGGCACGCTCGGCGTGGGCATCAGGACCATACGGCTGTGTCCGGCGCGCAGGGAGCGGGCGGCGGCGTGCGGAACGTACCCGAGTTCCTTGGCCGCCTCGTGGACGCGGCGGCGGGTGGGTTCGCTGATCCGGACGGCGCTGGTGTTGTTCAGTACGTACGAGACGGTGGCCCGGGAGACGCCCGCCAGGCGTGCCACATCGGCACTCGTCGGCACGGGTCGTTGCGCGGGCGTCGGCGGGACGGGCTGCTTCGGTATCTGCACCATGACGTCTCGCATCCTTGCAGAAACCCCGGTCGCTCCTTCGCGCCGGGGGAACCTCGTGGGCCCGTCGTGCCGGAACACCCGCTTCCGCGAGGGAACTTCCGCATCTCATGCGGGATGGCCCGTGGTGCGTTTACCGTGCGGTAGACGACGTGCTCCGGAGGTGGTCAGGTATGACTCACGACCGTGCCGCAGGTCTGGCGGAGTGTGCGCGCGCCCTCGCCCACGGGGAGGTGAGCGCACGCGAGCTGGTCGAGCGGGCGCTGACCCGTATCGAGGCGACGCAGCACTCCCTGAACGCCTTCCGGGTGGTGCGCGCCGAAGCGGCGCTCGCCGAGGCCGACGCGGCGGACAGGGAACTCGCCGCCGGAGTGCGCAGGCCGCTGCTCGGCGTGCCGGTGGCGGTGAAGGACGACATGGACGTGGCGGGCGAGCCGACCGCGTTCGGCTGCCGGGGTGTGTTCCCGCCCGAGGCCGAGGACGGGGAGGCGGTACGTCGGCTGCGCGCGGCCGGCGCGATCGTCATCGGCAAGACCAACACCTGCGAGCTCGGCCAGTGGCCGTTCACCGAGGGGCCCGCCTTCGGCGCCACCCGCAACCCCTGGCACGCCGAGCACACCCCGGGCGGCTCGTCCGGCGGCTCGGCGGCGGCGGTCGCGGCGGGCCTCGTCCCGGCCGCGCTGGGCTCGGACGGCGCGGGCTCGGTCCGCATCCCGGCCTCCTGGACCCACCTCATCGGCATCAAGCCGCAGCGCGGCCGGATCTCGACCTGGCCGCGCGCGGAGTCCTTCCAGGGCATCACGGTCAACGGCACCCTCGCCCGTACGGTCGCGGACGCGGCCCTGCTCCTGGACGCGGCGAGCGGCAACCACGACGGCGATCTGCACCGCCCGCCCGCGCTGCGGGTGTCCGAGGCGGCGGGCCGCGAACCGGGCCGGCTGCGGATCGCGCTGTCGCTGAAACCGCCGTTCACGGCGCTGCCCGCGCGCCTGGACCCCGTCGTACGGGCGCGGGTGCTCGCGCTCGCGGAGCGGCTCGCGGCGCTCGGCCACACGGTGGAGGAGGCCGAGCCCCGGTACGGGCAGATCGGGCTCACCTTCATCCCGCGCGCGACGGCCGGGATCGCCGAACGGGTGCGCGACCTGCCCCACCCGCACCTCCTCGACCGGCGGACCCTGGGCGCGGCCCGGCTCGGCCGACTGCTCGGCGGCGCACCCCTGCGCGTGGCCCGGCGCGCCGAGGCGTCCCTGCACCGGAGGATCGGCGCGCTCTTCGACACCTACGACGTCCTGCTCGCGCCGACCACGGCCGCTCCCCCGCCGCGCATCGGCTCGATGATGGACCTGAACGGCCTGGGCACCGACCGGGCCATGATCGCCGCCTGCCCCTACGCATGGCCGTGGAACATCCTGGGCTGGCCGGGGGTGAACGTCCCCGCGGGGTTCGTCGACGGCGGCCTGCCGGTCGGCGCCCAGCTCCTCGGTCCGGCGAACAGCGAACCGCTGCTCGTCTCCCTGGCCGCCCAGTTGGAGGCCGACCAGCGCTGGCACGAACACTGGCCGCCGCACGGGGCGCCCGCGGACTCCCCCGCGGTGTAGACGAGTCGAGTCGACTGCGCGTGCCGGTGGGCGAGTTCGGGACGCGTGCCGGTGAGCGAGTTCGCCGCGAAGACACTGACCAGGGGATTTGGGCCGTACGCTGGCCCCATGGACGATGCGTCGATGGTCGGGTTGATGGGGCGGGTGACCGGCACGGTCGGACCCGGGCTCGTCGGTGAGGTGATCGTCCGGGTCCGCGGCGGCGCCGAGCATTTCCTCGCGTACCCGGCCGCGGCGAAGGAGCGCATCGAGCGCGGCACGGTGGTGATGGTGGTCGAGTACCTGCCGCCGCGCACGGTGTACGTATCGGCCGCGTACGACAGTTGACGGCTCGTCTGCGCACGCTCCGTCCCAGGTGAGAGCGGTGTGCGTCAAGATTGCAACAAGGAACCGTCAGCGTCTGTACCCCGGTCCTGCACAGGAGCACACTCCCTTCGTTCGGTGCCGATAGGGCACCATCCAAAGGGGGCGTATGCCGATGGTTGTCGGCGTCGTGGCGGGGGCTGTTGTCCTCGCACTGATCTTCATCGTTGTGGTCTTCAAGCTCATGTGGCGTGTCGCGGAGCCCAACGAAGCACTGATCATCTCCGGTTCGAAGCATCGGACCGAAGGCCTTGAAGAGGGCATGGGATTCCGCATCGTGACGGGGCGCGGCACCCTGGTGCTGCCGGGTGTGCAGGCGGTACGGAAGATCTCACTCGACCTCAACGAGACCGAGCTGCACGTGGACTGCGTGACCACCCAGGGCATTCCGCTGAAGGTGCGGGGTGTGGTCATCTTCAAGGTGGGCGACGACTTCGTGTCGATCGCCAACGCGGGGCGTCGCTTCCTCGACCAGCAGAAGATGATGTCGGAGCGGGTGCACAACGTGTTCGCCGGTCATCTGCGGTCCATCGTCGGCGGGTTGACCGTCGAGGACATGATCCGCGACCGGGAGAAGCTGACCGGCCAGACCCGGGCCGCGTGCGGGACGGAGATGGAGAAGCTCGGTCTGATCGTCGACTCGCTGCAGATCCACGAGATCGAGGACCCGACCGGGTACATCAAGAACCTCGCGATGCCGCACGCCGCCGCCGTACAGCGGGACGCGCGCATCGCGCAGGCGGAGGCGAACCGTCTCGCCACCGAGGCCGAACAGAAGGCCGCGGCCCGGATGTCTGAGGCGACCCGGGACAGCGAGATCCTCCAGGCCGGCTACCAGGCCGAGCGCGACAAGGCGGCGGCGAAGGCGCGGCAGGCCGGACCGCTCGCGGACGCCGCGGCCCGGCAGGACGTCGTCGTGCAGGAGACCCGGATCGCCGAGCTCGACGCCCTCCGTCGTGAGCAGCAGCTCCAGGCGGACGTCCGCAAGCCGGCGGACGCCCAGGCGTACGAGACGCGGGCCCGCGCCGAGGCCGAGCGTGACGCGCGTATCTCGGCGGCTCAGGCCAAGGCCAAGGAGACCGAGCTCGCGGCCGCGGCGGAGGCGAACCGGGTCAAGACGGCCGCCAACGCGGAGGCCGAGGCGACGAAGGCCCGGGGTGCGGCCGCCGCGACGGCGACCAGGGCCACGGGTGAGGCCGAGGCCGCAGCGGCTCAGGCCAAGGGTCTCGCGGCGGCCGAGGCGACCCGGGCGCAGGGTCTCGCGGAGGCGGAGACCATCAAGGCGAGGGCCGCGGCCCTCGCCGAGAACCAGGAGGCGGTGGTTGCCCAGCAACTCGCCGAGAACTGGCCCGAGATCGTCCAGGCGGGCGCCAGCGCGTTCGGGAACGTCGACCACATGGTGCTGCTCAACGGCGCCGACGGTATGTCGGACATGTTCGCCAAGGCGCTCACCATGGGCGGCACGGGCCTCGGCCTCGCCCGTCAGCTGCTCTCGTCGATGAACCAGGACGGGTCGGCCGGCAACGGTACGGGGAGCAACGGCGCCGCCGGGCTCAACGGGGCCGTACCGCCGCGCACGGAGAAGGTGCCGGTGGAGGGGGACGGCAAGCCGTGACGCCGAAGGACAACGCCGGGGACTGATCCCGGCGGGGCGACGAGGGTGTTCCAGTCCCTCGTCGCCCGCTCCGCGTGGGCGATGCGGCCCTCCGCCCCGGCCGCTCGGCCCCTTCGGCCTACGCGGCCGCGGCGCCGACCAGGCCGTCGAGCCAGGCCTGGTGGCCGTTGAGCATCGGGTTCGGCCGCTCGGTGGCCAGCGCTGCGGCGGGCCGACCGATCTGGGTCTCCTGGGTGAGGACGCGGACCCGGCCGCCGGGCAGGTCCTCCACGAGCCAGGCGTGCAGGACGTCGAGCCGCTCCTCGGGCGTGCCGTCCTGCTTCGCCGTCCAGGACAGACGGCCCGGAGTGTCTTCGGCGGGCGCCTGGAACTCCACGACGTGCGCGTCCAACGGCGGGAAGCCGAAGGTGCCGAAGCGGAAGTGGATGCCGTCCGTCAGCACGGGGCCACCGCCCTGGGTAAAGCCGATGTCGGCGACGTTGTCGTAGTACGACTCCCACCGCGAGGTGTCGACGAGGTGGCGCCAGACGTCGGCGGCGCTCAGGCCTGCCACGACGACCTCGTTGGAGAC
Organism: Streptomyces sp. NPDC111507; assembly: GCF_055638955.1. Taxonomy (NCBI): domain Bacteria; kingdom Bacillati; phylum Actinomycetota; class Actinomycetes; order Kitasatosporales; family Streptomycetaceae; genus Streptomyces; species Streptomyces sp. NPDC111507. Next base: position 502,342 of record NZ_JBVKBU010000005.1, read on the forward strand.
GAAGTTGTCTCCGGTGCCCGGCAGGTAGCGCTCGGGCCAGGTGATCGCGTTCTGGGTGGTCATGGCAGGTCCCTTCAGGAGGTACGACGAGGGTGTTCGGCGGGGGTGTTCGGGGCGTCGGGGGAGGTGGCGGCGTTTCGACGTTAGGCTCGGCCGCCATTCGATGGCCAATAGGAGAGCCGATTTCTTCCATCGATACTCCGATGGGAGCCGGGGTTAGGCTGGTCGGCATGAAGAACGCGACGCCCGAGGAGACCTCGCCCCTCTCCGGCCGGGAACGAATCACGCCGCATGTCGATCTGAACCTGCTGCGGACCTTCCTCGCCGTCTACCGCTCCGGCTCGTTCACCGGCGCCGCCCCGCTGCTCGGCCTCTCCCAGCCGACCGTGACCGCCCAGATCCGCACCCTGGAGCAGCAGACCGGACGCGAGCTGTTCACGCGCCTCCCGCGCGGCGTGGAACCCACGCCCCTCGCCCATGACCTGGCCGACCAGGTGGCGGGCCCTCTCGACGCGCTCGCCGCCCTCGAAGGCCGCAGCGACGTACTCGGCGGGCAGGCCGCGCCGGTGCACCTCGCCGGGCCTTCGGAGTTGCTGTGCACGCGGGTGCTGCCCGCGCTCGCGCCACTCGTCGCCGAGGGCGTACAACTGCGCGTCACGCAGGGGCTGCCCGAACCCCTCGTGGACGACCTGCGCGCGGGCCACCACGATCTGCTGATCGCGACCAGGCGGCCGCGCGGGCGCCTCGCGGCACTGCCGCTGGCGGACGAGGAGTACCTCCTGGTCGCCGCTCCGAGCTGGGCGCGGCGCGTCGAGGAGCACCCGTCGGCCGACGACATCTGCACCGCGGTCCGGGACGTTCCCCTGGTCACCTACGCCGAGGATCTGCCCCTCGTGCGCCGGTACTGGCGCAACGTCTTCGGCAAACAGCTCGCGGCCCGGGCCGCGGTCACCGTGCCCAACCTGTACGCCGTCGTCTCCGCGGTCACCGCGGGCGCCGGCTACAGCGTGCTGCCCCGCTCCCTGTGCGAGGAGCACCTCGCCGACGGACGCCTCACGCTGCTCCACGAGCCGGTCGAACCGCCCCTCAACACCCTCTTCCTCGTCCAACGCCCCGGCGCCGACGCCAACCCGGACGTCGTACGGGTCCGCGACCGCCTCCAACACGCGGCCCGGGCCTGGTAGTCCGCCATCTCGGGCACCCGCTCGGCGGGTTGAGCAGGGCAGGCTCTAACGTGAGCCGCGTGACTGCCTTTACCGATGACACCGCCGAAGACGTTCCCGGCCGCTACGGCCCTTCCGCGACCACCGAGGCCGAACCCCGCGAGGTGGGACGGGTGCGGACGGAGTACGCGCCCGCGCACGACGGCGACCCCGATCCCGGCGAGATCGTCTGGACATGGGTGCCGTTCGAGGAGAACGACGGGCGGGGCAAGGACCGTCCGGTGCTCGTCGTCGCCCGCGAGGACGCCGGCACGCTGCTCGCCGTCCAGCTGTCGAGCAAGCGGCACGACGGGGACCGGGAGTGGGTGCCGATCGGGAGCGGGCCCTGGGACCGGTCGGGGCGGGACTCGTGGGTGGATGTGGACCGGGTGCTGCGGCTGCACGAGGACGGGATGCGGCGGGAGGCCTGTGCGCTGGACCGGATGCGGTTCAATTCGGTCGTGCGCCGCTTGCAGGAGCGGTACGGCTGGCGTTGAGGGCTCGCACCTGGGCGAACGTCTGCTCGAAGGAGCCTCGCGTCGCCTGATCCCTCGTGCGGTCCAGGACGCCGAACACGACCTGGTCGAAAGCACCCTCGAAGCGGCCCGTGACCAGCAGGTCGTGGAACGCGCCCGCCACCTGCGCCGGATCGTTCCGGAAGACGCCGCAGCCCCACGCGCCCAGCACCAGCCAGCGGTAGCCGTGGGCCGCGGCGGTCTCCAGGACGCGCTCGGCGCGTACGGCCAGCGCGGGTCCCAGCTCGGGCGCGCGCTCCGGGGACGTACGCAGGACGACTCCGGCGTTGGGGGCCGCGGCGGTCAGGAATCCGGCCGTGTACGGCTCGTCGAGCAGAGCTCCGCGGTCGTCGCGAAAGACGGGCACGGCGGGTGAGTGGATGACACGGTCCGTGTAGAACGGATCCCGGTGGGCGCGGTGGTGGTCGTAGAACTCCCGGGCCCGCAGCAGACACGTGTACAGCGCGGAGGCCCGGCACAGGGCCTCCTCCTGGGCCTGTGCGCCGTTCAGGAAGCCGCCGCCCGGGTTGCGCGCCGAGGCGAAGTTCAGGACGGCGACCGGGTCGGCCGGGCGCCCTGCGTCCTTGCGCACGAGCCGTCGGGCGGCCTCCAGACTGCTCTCGCCCGTCACCTCGAACAGCGTGCTCCCGTGCGGTGCGCGCGCGGGGCCGGCGGCCGGTCCCCCGACCGGTCCGGGGCCGTACATGCGCGTTCCCGTCCGCGCAGCCTCGACGGCCGCGGCGATCGACACCGCGCGTCCGTCGGACGCGCGGTACCCGCCCGCCGCGACGATCTCCTGCGTCTGCTGCGCGAGCGCGCGCAGGCGCGCACTCATGGCGCGACCCCCGTACGCGCCACGAGAACGCCCCTCGCGATCTCCCCCGTCGTGCCCATGAACGCATCGTGAGCGATGCTGGTCCTACGGCGCAACGGAATTTCCCAGCCTCGTAAACAGCGCCTCGCGGTCCGGCAAACAGCGCCTCCGGAACCCGCGAGCGACGATTTGCACCCTTGTGCGAACCGCCAAGAGGGTCTTGGGTGGGACGAGCGATGCCGGTCCGGCACCACAGAAGTCGGGCCGGCGGCATGGTGGAATCTCAGGAGGATCCCGACATGTCCGATTCGGTGAGTGACTGTACGGAGCGCCGCTCCGCCGTCACCGAGGCCGAGGTGGAGGCGCTGGTCCGAGGCATCTGCTTCAAGACCGGACCGCCTCGTACCCTCGGTGTCGAAGTGGAATGGCTCGTCCACGAGCTGCGGCAGCCGCAGCTCCCGGCATCACCAGAACGACTCCGAGCGGCGTACGCCGCACTGCGGACCCTGCCCCTGCGTTCGGCGCTCACCGTCGAACCCGGCGGACAGCTGGAGCTGAGCTCCCTTCCCGCCGCCTCCCTGATGGAGTGCATCGGGTCCGTCTCGGCCGACCTCGACGCGGTACGCGCGGTATTGCGCGAGGCGGATCTCGGCCTCAGCGGGTACGGCCACGATCCCTGGAACCCCCCGAGCCGCTTTCTCCATGAGCCGCGCTACGACGCCATGGAGCAGTACCTCGACCGGGCCGGCCCGGAGGGGCGGGCCATGATGTGCTCCTCCGCCTCCGTCCAGGTGTGCCTGGACGCCGGATACGAGGAGCCCGGCCCACTGGGGCACGGGCGCCGCTGGTGGCTGGCGCACCAGCTGGGCGCGGTCCTGGTGGCCGCGTTCGCGAACTCGCCGGTGGCCGGTGGCCGGTACACGGGCTGGCGCTCCACGCGGCAGTCCCTGTGGGCGGCCATGGACCCGGGACGGTCCGCCGCACCCCCGCTGGGCGGCGATCCGCGCGCCGCCTGGGCCCGGCACGTCCTGGACGCGCCGGTGATGTGCGTCCGAGCGCCGGACGGCCCCTGGCAGGTACCGGAGGGCCTGACGTTCCGGGCGTGGACCAGGTCCGAGACACCGCCCGACCGGGCGGATCTCGACTACCACCTGACGACGCTGTTCCCGCCGGTCCGCCCGCGCGGCCATCTGGAACTGCGCATGATCGACGCGCAGCCCGGCGACGACGGGTGGATCGTGCCGCTGGCGGTGACGGCGGCACTGTTCGACGACCCGGAGGCCGCGGAGGTCGCCTACCGGACGGTCAAACCCCTCGCGGAACGCGCCGAGGCGCGGCCCGCTCCGTGCAACCCGCTGTGGAACGACGCCGCACGGTACGGCCTGACCGACCCCGAGTTGCGTGAGGCCGCCGTCACCTGTTTCGCGGCCGCCGCCGAGGCGTTGCCGCGCCTGGGCGCCACCGCCGAGGTGCGGGAGGCCGTCGCGGAGTTCACGGACAGCTATGTGGCCCAGGGCCGCTGCCCCGCCGACGATCTGCTGAACCGCTTCCACAGCCGATTCCATCGTCGGACCCATGATCAGGCCGATGGCGATCAGGGCCATGATTAGGCCGACGGTCACCACGGCCGGTCCCACGGTCAGCTCGACGGGAAGGACATCCGCACATGACCGCCCCCTCAACACCCACGGATCCGGAGTCACTCCGGGAGCGCGCGCTCGACGCGCTGACCACGGCCCGCGACCGCACCGCGCTCCTGACCTCCTGCGTGGAGGAGCCCGAACTGACCGCGCAGCACTCGCCGTTGATGTCCCCACTGGTCTGGGACCTGGCACACATCGGCAACCAGGAGGAGCTGTGGCTGCTGCGCGCGGTCGCCGGGCGGGACGCGATGCGGCCCGAGATAGACGGGCTGTACGACGCGTTCGAGCATCCGCGCGCCGAGCGGCCCTCGCTGCCGTTGCTGCCGCCCGCCGAGGCCCGTCAGTACGCCTCCGAGGTACGCGGACGGGCGCTGGACGTCCTGGAGAGCACCGCGTTCCGGGGCACGCCGCTGACCGAGGCGGGTTTCGCGTTCGGGATGATCGCCCAGCATGAACAGCAGCACGACGAGACGATGCTGATCACCCATCAGCTTCGCAGGGGACCCGCCGCCCTCACGGCGCCGGACCCCGCTGCCGGGCCGCCGTTCACGGGACCCGCCGAAGTCCTGGTCCCCGGCGGCCCGTTCACGATGGGCACGTCCACCGAGCCGTGGGCCCTGGACAACGAGCGCCCTGCCCACCGACGCGAGGTCCCGCCCTTCTTCATCGACACCACTCCGGTGACGAACGCCGCCCACCAGACCTTCATCGAGGACGGCGGCTACGACACCGAACGCTGGTGGAGCCCGGCGGGCTGGTCCCACATCCGCTCGCACCGCATCGAGGCGCCGCTGTTCTGGCGCCGCGAGGGCGGACAGTGGCTGCGGCGTCACTTCGGCGTCACCGAGGTCGTACCGCCCGACGAACCCGTGCTGCACGTCAGCTGGTACGAGGCCGACGCGTACGCCCGCTGGGCGGGGCGCCGGCTGCCCACCGAGGCCGAGTGGGAGAAGGCGGCCCGCCACGACCCGGCGGCCGACCGCTCCACGCGCTACCCGTGGGGCGACGCCGACCCCACCCCCGAGCACGCCAACCTCGGCCAGCGCCATCTGCGTCCGGCCCCGGCGGGCAGCTATCCGGCGGGGGCGTCACCGCTCGGCGTACGGCAGTTGATCGGTGACGTGTGGGAGTGGACGTCGAGCGACCTGCACCCCTATCCCGGGTTCGCGGCGTTCCCGTACAAGGAGTACTCGGAGGTGTTCTTCGGTCCGGAGTACAAGGTGCTGCGCGGTGGCTCGTTCGCCGTGGACCAGGTGGCCTGCCGGGGGACGTTCCGCAACTGGGACTACCCGATCCGGCGGCAGATCTTCTCCGGGTTCCGCACGGCCCGCGACGGGAACGCCTGATGTGCCGTCACCTGGCCTATCTGGGCCCGCCGGAACCGCTCGGGCGACTCCTCGTGGAACCGCCGCACAGTCTGTTCCGGCAGTCGTGGGCGCCGCGCCGGCAGCGGCACGGGACGGTCAACGCCGATGGCTTCGGCGTGGGTTGGTACGCCGAAGGGGATCCGGTGCCCGCGCGCTACCGGCGCCCCGGGCCGATCTGGGGCGACCAGTCCTTCGCGGACCTGGCCCGGGTCGTCAGGAGCACGGCGCTGCTCGGCGCCGTACGGGACGCCACCGTGGCGGGAGCTGACGGGGAGGCCGCGGCGGCGCCGTTCGCCGCGGACCGCTGGCTGTTCAGCCACAACGGCGCCGTACGGGGCTGGCCGGGTTCCCTCGCCCCGCTGGTGACAAGCGTGCCTCCGGCCGAACTGCTGTCCCTGGAGGCCCGCTGCGACTCCGCGCTCGTCTGGGCGCTGCTCCTGCACCGGCTGCGCTCCGGTGACAACGAGGGCCAGGCGCTGGCCGACACCGTCCTGGAGGTCGCCGAGGCGGCCCCCGGATCCCGGCTCAACCTGCTGCTCACAAGTGGCGACACGATCACCGCGACGGCCTGGGGCGACACCCTCTGGTACCTCGCCGAGCCCGGCCGCCGCACCGTCGTGGCGTCCGAGCCGTACGACGACGACCCCCACTGGCAGGAGGTACCGGACCGCACGCTGCTCGCGGCGAGCCGCACCGACGTCCTGCTCACCCCGCTCAAGGACCCGCACGCGCAGGAAGGCGCGCACGACCCCTTGGCATCCGCACGCACCAAGGAGCCCAGCACGTGAGCCCGTTCCTTCTCACCCGCACCCTGCCCGAGGACGCCACGGACGCCGCGCTGCGCGCCGACGTCCTGCACGGCCTCACCCACACCCCCAAGACCCTGCCGCCGAAGTGGTTCTACGACGCTCATGGCAGCGAGCTGTTCGACCAGATCACCGAACTGCCCGAGTACTACCCCACCCGGGCGGAGCGCGAGATCCTCATCGCCCGGGCCCCCGAGATCGCCGCGACGACCGGTGCGCGCACCCTCGTCGAGCTGGGGTCCGGTTCGTCCGAGAAGACCCGCCATCTGCTCGACGCGCTGCCGGGACTGCACACGTACGTGCCGGTCGACGTCAGCGAGAGCGCCCTCACCCAGGCCGGGCAGGCGCTGATCGCCGAGCATCCGGGGCTCGGCGTGCACGCGCTGATCGCCGACTTCACGGGCGGCCTCGCGCTGCCGGGAACGCCGGGGCCGCGGCTGGTGGCGTTCCTCGGTGGCACCATCGGCAATCTGCTGCCCGCCGAGCGGGAGACGTTCCTGGCGTCCGTACGGGCGCTGCTCTCCCCCGGCGACACGCTGCTGCTCGGTACTGACCTCGTCAAGGACGAGTCGGTGCTGGTCGCCGCGTACGACGACGCGGCGGGGGTGACGGCGGAGTTCAACAAGAACGTGCTGCACGTCGTCAACCGCGAGCTCGGCGCCGATTTCGACCCCGACGCGTTCGCCCATGTCGCCCTCTGGGACGACAAGCGCGAGTGGATCGAGATGCGGCTGCGGTCACTGACCGAACAGACGGTGAAGATCCCCGCGCTCGACCTCGCGGTCGAATTCGCCGACGGCGAGGAACTGCGCACCGAGATCTCGGCGAAGTTCCGCGAGGAGGGGGTACGTCGCGAACTCGCCGCCGCCGGTCTCGATCTGGCCCACTGGTGGACGGACCAGGAGGGCCGTTTCGCCCTGTCGCTGAGCGTGGTCCGCTGACACCGGCCCGGGTGGCCCGCCTCAACGGTGGGCCACCCGGGTGAGGGCCTTCCGGCCTGGTGTGGATGACCAGTTGACGGTGCTTTCTCGGCCGCCGGGCTGACGGCCTCGCCGCCGTTCGCCAGGTCGAGCGCGAGGAGGTCGTGGACGGCCGGGCCCGCGAGGTCCACGCCCTCGCCGAGGCCGGCCGCTCCGCGCCGGCCGCCGGGACGGAGCGGCTGCGCGCCGTCGTCGCCGAGGCGGAGCGCCGGATGGCCGTCCGCCGCGCCCCCGCCATCCGCCCGAGGGGGCCCTGGCATGACGGAGCCGCGCCCGTCGCGCGTCCTGCGCTGGACGCCGCGCTTCCACCCGGCCGGCTACCGCGCCGAGCACGAGGCCGAGCTGACCGCGATCTGCACCCGGGCGACGCGGGACGCCGGCCCGCTCGGCAGGCCGCGCGAGGCGCTCGACGTCGCCGGCCACGGCCCGCGGCGGCGCACCGGCCCGAGTTCCCACCGGACTGCCGGTCAGGTCGTGGGGCAGGCGGCCCCGCCGACCGTCGCCGTCGCGACGGCCGACGGCGTGGTGAACCCGGCTTCTGCCGGGATCTCACACAAGCGCACCCGGCCCTACCGGCCGTAGACCCATGGCAAGGTCGAATGCTTCAACCCGACCCTGCTCGACTACACCCTGCTCGACTCATGGGCTCACGCCCGCCCCTGCCGCTCGGAGCAGGAACGACACGTCCCCAACCTCACAGGGCCATACACCTGGGTCACCCACGGTGCCCCGACATCTCGCGCGCCGCCGCACCGTGAGGCACCGTGGAGTGACGCGTGGCGCACCCGCCACGGCGGAGAGGAGCACCCGCATGTCCGACCACACGTATCGGGTCACCGAGATCGTCGGCACCTCCCACGAGGGCGTCGACCAGGCCATTCGCAACGGGATCTCCCGGGCCTCGCAGACCCTGCGCAACCTGGACTGGTTCGAGATCACCCAGGTCAGGGGGCAGATCGTGGACGGGGAGGTCGAGTACTACCAGGTCGGTCTGAAGGTCGGTTTCCGCCTGGAGGACGGCGCCTGAGTCCCGGGGTCATCTGAAGCCCGGGAGGCCCCTGGTCGCCCTGACCCGCGTGCGATGCCCCACAACGGTGGCGCCACCGCACGCCGAAGCCCCGGCCCACTCCACCCCGCTCCGCCCGCCCACCGTAAGGCAGCTTCTGAGCGCCCCTTCGATTCCCCCGGCGGACCCCTAGGTCCGTCCCTCGCGCTCCTGCGCGTCCTTCAGTGCCGCGGACGCCGTGGCCCAGCGGGCCCGGACGACCCGGAAGCCGGACCGTTCCGCCTCGTCGCAGACGAGTTCGTCGTCGTCGACCAGGACGTGGATCTCGCGCTCGCGCGCGAGTCGGCGCAGGACGTCCAGTTTGGTGTGGCGGGCGGGCCTGCGGTCGTCGTTGCGTCGCATCCAGACGCGCCCCTCGGGCAGCCCCTGCGCGGCCAGCCACTCGACGGTGTCACGGCGGCAGCGCTCGGGACGGCCGGTCAGATAGACCACCTCGCACTCCTCCGTGCTGCGCAACGCCAGGGCCACCCCCTCCGCGAGCGGCGGATCCTGCGGCGCGGCCGCGAAGAACGCGTCCCAGTCCCGCGGCTTGCGCTCCAGGAACCGCTGCCGGTGCGCGCTGTCCGCGAGCGTGCCGTCGAGGTCGAACACGGCGAGCGGTCTGCTGGTCTTCTCCCTGGTCTTCTCCGTCACGCGGACCACCCTAAACAGGGCCGCCGACACCCGGCACACCACAGCCGCCGCCCGCCCCTGTGAACCCGTGGCCCTCTCACGCCAACTTCCTTCACCACAAGCACTATTCACATCACCCAGCAAGCCCTTACCGTGATGCCTCGCACTGCATGTTGCACAGCATGTCGCACAACATTCGGTATTTCGAACGAGAATGGGGCGGTGAAGGGACACCACCGCCCGGTTCTTCGGCATGCGGAGGTCTTCGTGAACCCCCCACTCGACAGACGTCACTTCCTCGCCGTCACCGGCACGTCCACGGCCGCTCTGACCCTGGCCGCGGCCGGTGGCGGCACGGCCCACGCCTCGACCGGGACCAACACCTCGGGCGCCCCGGTTGCCCACGACGCCGCCACACCCGTCGAGCCGTTCCCCCTCGGCTCGGTGACCCTCCTGGACAGCGCCTTCCGGGCCAACCAGCAGCGCAACTCCGCCTATCTGCGCTTCGTGGACATCGACCGGCTGCTCCACACCTTCCGTACGAACGTCGGCCTGCCCAGCACCGCCCAGCCGTGCGGTGGCTGGGAGGGCCCGAGCGTCGAGTTGCGCGGCCATTCGACCGGCCATCTGCTCTCCGGGCTCGCCCTCGCCTACGCCAACACCGGGGAGCGGGCCCTGCGCGACAAGGGTCACCGGCTCGTCGCGGCGCTCGCAGAGTGCCAGGCCGCCTCCCCCGCCGCCGGCTTCGGCGCGGGCTATCTGTCCGCGTTCCCGGAGAACTTCTTCGACCGCCTCGAAGCCGGGACCGGTGTATGGGCGCCGTACTACACGATCCACAAGATCATGGCCGGGCTGGTCGAGCAGCACCGGCTGACCGGCAGCGGACAGGCCCTCGACGTCGCGCTGCGCCAGGCCGAGTGGGTCGACCGGCGCACCGAGCCGTTGTCGTACGAGCAGATGCAGCGAGTGCTGGAGACGGAGTTCGGCGGCATGAACGACGTGCTCGCCGATCTGCACGCCCTCACCGGCGACGCCAAGTGGCTCGCTGTCGCCGAACGCTTCACGCACGCCCGCGTCTTCGACCCGCTGGCCAGGAACGAGGACAAGCTAGCGGGGCTGCACGCCAACACCCAGATCCCCAAGATGGTCGGCGCCCTGCGCCTGTGGGAGGAGGGTCTGCCCGACCGCTACCGCACGATCGCCGAGAACTTCTGGCAGATCGTCACCGACCACCACACCTACGTGATCGGCGGGAACAGCAACGGCGAGGGTTTTCACGAACCGGACGTCATCGCGGGCCAGTTGTCCAACAACACCTGCGAGAACTGCAACAGCTACAACATGCTGAAGCTGACCCGCCTGCTGCACTTCCGCACACCCCGGCGCACCGATCTGCTCGACTACTACGAGCGCACCCTGTTCAACCAGATGCTCGGTGAGCAGGACCCTGACTCGACGCACGGCTTCAACATCTACTACACGGGCCTGGGCCCCGGCGCCGTCAAGCAACAGCCGTCCTTCATGGGCACCGACCCGGACGCGTACTCGACCGACTACGACAACTTCTCCTGCGACCACGGCACCGGCATGGAGACGCAGGCGAAGTTCGTCGACACGGTCTACTCGCACGACCGGCACCGGCTGCTGGTGAACCTTTTCATACCGTCGCAGGTCAACTGGCGGGACCGGAACATCACTTGGCGGCAGACCAACTCCTTCCCCGACCGGTCGTCGACCGTGCTGACCGTCACCGCCGGACGGGCCGCGCACCAGTTACTCGTCCGCATCCCGTCCTGGGCCGCGGACGCCCGCGCGACGCTCAACGGCCGCGCCCTGCCCGACCGTCCTGAGCCCGGCAGCTGGCTGACCCTCGACCGGGAGTGGCGCGCTGGGGACCGGGTCGAGGTGTCGCTGCCCATGCGCACGGTCATCGAGCCCACGCCCGACGACCCCGACGTACAGGCGGTACTGCACGGCCCGGTGGTCCTGGCAGGGGCGTACGGGGACCGGGCGACGCCGTGGCTGCCGCGCCTGGACACCGGATCCGTACGGCAGGAGTCGCAGGAGCCGCTGCGGTTCACCGCCCGCGCCGACGGCGAGGACGTCTCACTGCTGCCGATCTCCCGGGTGCACCACCAGCACTACTCCGTGTACTGGCAGACCGGTGAACCGCCGCCCCCACCACCGGAGTTCGCCGCCTGGCACCGTTTCGACGAGACCTCCGGGAGCACGGCCGCCGACGCCACAGGGAACGGGAAGGCGGCCCAGCTCGTCGGCGGTGCCGCCTGGACGGCGGCCGGCGCCGACGGTGGCGCGGTGGCGCTCGACGGCACGGACGGGTACGTACGCCTGGCCGACGACCTCCTCGCGGGCGCCACCGTCTACACACTGGCCACCTGGGTGCGGCTGGACGGCCAACCCGGCGTCTGGAGCCGGGTGTTCGACCTCGGCACCGGCGTCACGGCCAACATGTTCCTCACCCCGCTCAGCGGCGACGGCACCCTCCGCTACGCCATCACCGCCGGGGGCGCGGGCGCCGAGCAACGCATCGACGCCGCGCCGCTGCCCACCGACCGCTGGGTGCATGTGGCGGTGACGTACGGCGGCGGGACCGCCGTCCTGTACGTGGACGGGCAGGAGGTCGGGCGGAACGCCCAGGTCACGGTGGACCCACGTTACTTCGGCAACCACATCCGTGCCGGGTACCTCGGCCGATCGCAGTACGCCGACCCCTTCTTCAGGGGTGCGGTCGACGACTTCCGTGTGTACGGCAAGACCCTCACGGCCGAGGAAGTCGCCGCCCTGGCCCAGGCCTAGGCGACGCCGCCTCGACGTGTGCGCAGGACGGGTGAGGACGCGGAGCCGCCGCGCCCTCACCCGGATCAACAGAAACAAGGAGAGCCGCAAAAGTGATCACCCCCGACCGGAACGCGTCCTCGACGCCGCTCGACCCGTCCCGCCGCAGTCTGCTGCGCGCGATGGTCGCGATACCCGCGACCGCACTCGTGCTGGGCGAACTGCCCGGCCTGCTCGGCTCGGCCGCCGCGGCAGCCCCCGCCCACGGCTCGGCCACCCGCTACACCATCGTGCCGTTCCTCAACAGCGACGACGGCACCGTGAACGTGTACCAGTCGGACGACGCCACCGACTTCCGGCTCGTCAAGTCCTCCGCCTACACCCCGCCCAGCAACCGCATCCGCGACGCCAGCGTGTTCAAGCACACCGACGGCTACTACTACATCACCTACACCACACACACCTGGCAGGACGTCAGCACCACCATCGGCTTCGCCCGCAGCTCCGACCGGGCCAACTGGACCTTCCTGTACGACTACACGGTCCCGATCACCGGTCTGTCCCGCGCATGGGCGCCCGAGTGGTTCGTCGACAGCGACGGCAGCGTGAACGTCATTGTGTCGTGCTCGACCACCGACGACGAGTGGATCTTCACGCCGTATGTGATGAAGGCCGCCAACTCCGCGCTCACCGCCTGGAGTTCACCCGCGCCTCTGTCCGGCATCGGCGCCAACCACATCGACACGTTCATCGTGAAGATCGGCTCCACCTACCACGCGTTCCCGAAGAACGAGACGACGAAGTACATCGAGTACGCCACCGCCTCCAGCCTGACCGGGCCGTACACCATCAGCCGCACCGGCGACTGGGCCGGCTGGGGCGGCACCCGTGAGGGCCCCTCGGTGATCCAGCTCGACAACGGCGCCTGGCGGATCTTCTTCGACGGCTACGGCGACGGCAGTTACTACTACAGCGACAGCTACGACACCTTCGCGACCTGGACCGCCCCGAAGAAGCTGCCGGGCATCTCCGGAACGGCCCGCCACTTCACCGTGATCAAGGAGACGGTGTCCGGCGGTGTCGACCTGGCCACGGGCGTGACCCGTTCCTTCCGGTCGGGCAACTACTCCACCCGCTCCTGGCAGGAACAGTCCGCACTGCTCAACCTGCCCGTGGTCAGCAGCGCCAGCACCACCGCCGAGAAGCAGGCGTCCACCTTCACCGTGGTGCCGGGCCTCGCCGACGCGAACGCCTACTCCTTCCGGGACGCGGCCGGCAACTACCTGCGCCACTGGGACTTCCGGGCCCGCTTCGACGCGGCCGACGGTACGTCGACGTTCGCCAAGGACGCCACGTTCGTCCTCCGCACCGGCACCCCCGACGGCGCCGTCCGCTTCGAGTCGTACAACTATCCGGGCTACTACCTGCGCCACTACAACTACCAGCTCCGTGTGGACGTGTCGGACGGCACCGACCTCTTCCGCCAGGACAGCTCCTTCGTACCCGTGACGGCCTGGGCATGAGCGCCGAAGCCGCAGCCTCATCAGCATCCACAGCCATATCCATATCCACATCCACAGCCTCAGCCGAAAGAAAGAGGGAGATGAATCTGATGAGCGACAGCCCCGGCCCCCTTCAGCCGTCCCGCCGCACCGTACTGGGGGCGATGGCCGCCCTCACCGCCTCCTTCGCGGTCGGCGCCCCGTCCGCCCGCGCCGCGACCGGGTCCGCGTACGTGATGGGTTACTTCACCGAGTCCCCGAACGGCCTCGGTGACGACTACGGCCTCCACCTCGCCGTCAGCACCGACTCGCTCCAGTGGATGCCGCTGAACCAGAACAACCCGGTCGTGACCCCGACCGGGGGCACCGGCGGCCTGCGCGACCCGTTCATCCTGCGCAAGCAGGACGGCACGTTCGTCGTGCTCGCCACCGACCTCAAGGGCACCGACTGGAGCCTGCAGAGCCAGTACATTCATGTCTGGGACTCCGCCGACCTGCGCTCCTTCACCGGCTACCGGCGGCTGAAGCTGCACGACATGGCCACCCACAGCTGGGCTCCGGAGGCGTACTGGGACGCGGGACGCGGCCAGTACGGGATCATCTACTCGGCCGTCAACTCCACGGGCCACAACGTCATCATGGTGAACTACACCACCGACTTCGTGACCGCGTCGACGGCGCAGGTCTTCTTCGACCCCGGCTACGACATCATCGACGGCGACCTGGCCGTGGGCGTCGGCGGGGTCAACTACCTCTACTTCAAGAAGGACCAGACGCTGGTCGGCGCCAAGTCGACCTCCCTGGACCCGGGCAGCTTCACCGTGTTCAGCACACCCGTCGCGCACGGCGGCACCGAGGCCCCGATCCTCGTGAAGTCCCAGACGTCGAGCACCTGGTACCTCTGGGGGGACACCTACACCCCCAACGGTGTCTTCTACGCCTGGCAGACCGGCGACCTGGCCACGGGCACCTGGACCGCGGTCGACCAGCGGCTCTACACCCAGCCGGTCAACTCCAAGCACGGCACCATCCAGCCGATCACCACCACCGAGTACGACAACCTCGTGGCGGCGTACGGCAAGCCGGGCTGGAACCGCATCAAGTCCTACAACTACCCGGACCGTTACGTCCGCCACGCCAACTACGTCGGCCGGATCGACGCCTACCCGTTCGACCCGTACACCGACGCGGAGTGGAAGCTCGTGCCGGGGCTCGCCGACAGCTCCGGGGTGTCCTTCCAGTCCGTCAGCTATCCCACGCGTTATCTGAGGCACTACAACTACCAGCTGCAACTGGACGTCAACGACAGCACGACGACGTTCGCGCAGGACGCCACGTTCTACCGGACCGCGGGCCTGGCCGACACCTCCTGGTCATCTTTCCGCTCCTTCAACTATCCGGACCGTCACATCCGCCACGCAAACTACGTCCTGCGCATCGATCCCATCTCCACCAGCACCGAAAAGGCCGACGCCACGTTCTCGGTCGGCTACTGACGCCCCGTCATCCCTCGTATCCAGTCCCCAGGAGACACCCCCATGTCACCTCTCCGAAGAGTCCTCGCCACCCTGGCCGCGGCAGCCGCGGCCCTCGGCGGACTCACGGCGACCGCGCCCGCCGCGGCGGCCGCCGACTCGGGCACCTTCAACGTGCTCAGCTACAACGTCGCCGGACTCCCCGAGAGCCTCTCCAGCGCCTCGACCCCGCGCGACACCAGCACCACGGCGATAGGCCAGCGGCTCGGCCCGTACGACATCGTCCACGTGGAGGAGGACTTCAACTACCACGCCTATCTCTACGCGGGCGACACCACGCACGCCTACCGCACACCCACCAGCGGTGGCGCCGGGATCGGCAGCGGGCTCAACACCCTGTCGAAGATCTCCTACGACACCGACGACTTCGAGCGGGTGCACTGGAACTCCTGCCAGATCGACTCGGGCGACTGCCTGACCCCCAAGGGCTTCACGTTCATGCGGGAGCGGCTGGCCGAAGGCGTCTACGTCGACTTCTACAACCTGCACACCAACGCGGGCACGAACGACGGCGACCTGGCCTCGCGGGCGGACAACCTCAACCAGCTCACGGCCTTCATCCAGAGCCACTCCAAGGGCAACGCCGTGGTCGTCATGGGTGACACCAACACCCGCTACACGCGCACCGGCGACACGATCGCCGAGTTCGGCGCGGCCAACGGCCTGACCGACGCCTGGGTCAAGCTCATCCGGGGCGGCACCCCGCCCGCCAAGGGCAGCGACGCGCTGGTCTGCGACCAGACCGGCGCCACCGTGCCCAACACCTGCGAGGTCGTCGACAAGATCCTGTACCGCGGCAGCAAGCTGGTCACGCTCAACGCCACGAGCTACAACAACGAGCACGCGAGCTTCCTGACCTCGGACGGGCTGATGCTCTCCGACCACGACCCGATCACCGCCAAGTTCGCCTGGTCGCGCAACACCGCCTTCCAGCTGAGCGACCAGTTCGGCGGCCCGCACGGCGACTACTTCAACGACATCGACAGCGTGCCGGCCGGGGCCAGGGCGACCGCCCTCACCCTGCGCAGCGGCTCGCGCGTCGACCAGATGGGCCTGACGCTGAGCAATGGCACGACGCTGGCCCACGGCGGCACGGGCGGCACCGCGTCGTCGCTCACACTCGGCAGCGGCGAGTACGTCACCTCGGCGCAGCTGTGCCAGGGCGTGAAGGACGGCAACACCCGGATCTTCTACGCCAAGTTCACCACCAACCTCGGCAACAGCCTGGCCGGCGGTACGACGACCTCGGACTGCGTGACCCGCACGGCGCCGTCGGGCTGGCAGATCGCCGGGTTCCACGGCCGCACGGGCGACGAGGCCGACAAGATCGGCTTCATCTACACCCAGCGCTGACCGGACACGACCGAGCCCGTGGCCCCTGGTGTGCGCACACCAGGGGCCACGGGCTCACTTGCTCACTTGCTCACTTGCTGGTCACGAGGCTCGGCTCACTCACGAGGAAAGCCACTCGGTGGCGTTCAGGGCGAGGGCGGCGTTGGTGGCGCCGGTGTCGTTCCAGCCGTCGTACAGGGTGTTGCCGGACTGGCCGGTGCCGTCGTCGATCGGCGAACTGTCGCCCCAGAAGGCGACCTTGCCGCTACCGAAGGTACTGGTGGCGAAGAAGGCCCCGGTGTTGCCCGAGTAACCGGAGCGGTACAGAAGGCCCTTGACCGCCGAGTTGTCGGCGGGCTTCAGCGTGGCCGTCGTACCGTTGGCGATGAGGCTCTTGGTGACGGTGCCGAACGAGCCGTGCAGGACGGCGTTGGTGCTGTCGCTGATCGCCGCGGGATAGCCCGAGCTGATGTTCAGCGAGTCGATGGAGAAGCCGAACGGGTCGGTGGAGTCGACGCTGTTGTTGGTCATCAGGTCGTTGAGGATCTTCACCGCGTCGTAGCCGTCGTTGTTGCGGTCGGCCCCGGTGTGGTCGGAGATCATGAACAGGCCGCCGCCGTTCTTCACGAACGTCATGATCGCGGTCTTCTCGGCCGTGGTGAAGAGCGTGTTGGGCTCGGGCAGCACCAGCGTGTCGAAGTTCGACAGGTCGGTGGCCGAGGTACCGCCGTACGTCAGCTTGGAGCCCGAAGGCAGCGTGTCCAGGCTGTAGTCGCCGGTCTTCTGCAGCGCCACGCCCCACGAGGAGAGCGCGCCGGTCCAGTCGGTCTCGGAGGACGGCGAGGAGTCCTCGCTCAGCGGGTTCGGCTGGCTGGTGGAGATGATCCAGTCGGCGTTGCCCGCCGTCTCGGCGTGGCCGTTGTCGAACAGGACGCGATGGGTGGTGGCCGCGTGCGCGGGGGCGGCAGTGGTCGTCTGGAGCGCGGCTCCCGTGAGCAGCACGCCGAGCGCGGTGAGCGCGACGGCGAGTCTGTGGCGGGGCCTGGTGGGGGTGAGCATCCGGCGTTCCTCCATGGGTGGGGGCGGGGGAAGAGGCGGTGCGGGGCGCCGATCTGCGCGCGTAGAACGGCCGTTGAACGGCTGCCGTCCGACACAACGGTGGACAGTACCGACATGATCAAGGCCGTCGGCAGACCCTGCCGCGACTTATCATCAACCTCTTACCTTGCGCCACAACCGGCATGGGATGCAGGCCAGTTGACGGCTCGCGCGGTGGTCGACCGCGACAGGTGGCCGCCGATCCGTCAGGACGCGTCGACCAGCCAGGGCCTGACCTGCCTGCGCGCCTCGTGCAGCCGGGACTTGAGCGTGCCGAGCGGAATGCCGACACGCTCGGCGACCTCGGCGTACTCCAGCTGGCAGATGTCCCGGTAGACCAACGGCGCGACCAGATGCGGGTGTTCGCGATCCAGGCGCTCCAACGCCTCCAGGAGGTCGATGCGGGACCCGGCGATCACGCTCGTGGTGCGTGGGTCGACGTGCTGCGAGGCGTCGATGACGTCAGGCTGCTCGGCGGCCCGCCGCTTCAGCTCGCGGTATTTCTGACGGGCGCAGTTGGCGACGACCGTATAGAGCCAGGTGCCGAACCGGCTGCGCCCCTCGAATGAGGTGATCTTCCGCGCCACCTGGAGGAGGACGTCCTGCGCAGCCTCCTCGGCGTCCTCGCGGCAGGGCAGGAAGCGCCCGCAGCGCCGCACGACCTCCGGCCGGATCCCCTGGAGCAGCAGGTCAAGGGCTGCCGGATCACCCGAGGCCGCGCGCAGCGCGAGCTCCTCGGTCGCCGCCGCGTCCTGCACTGGGTGCTCCCCTCGGTGTCGATCAGAGGCCAGGCACCATAGTCGCACGCACTCGGCGTCGTTCGGCGCGCCCCAGTGGGCTGGGGCTCTCTCCGTCCCGCTCCATTGGAGTCCCGCTCCATCAGACGGCCCGCTCCATCGGACAGCCCGGAGGCCACGCCCCTCCCCGGTTCCGGCGGGGAGGCGGGGTGCGAGCCTGCCTCAGTACGGCCCGTGGGTCCAGCGGCCGTCCGTCATCGTGGCGTGCACGGGCATCGTGCGCAGTGTGCCCGTGTCGGCGTCCAGCGGGTCGATGTCCACGACCACCAGGTCGGCGGGGTCCCCGACCCTGATGAGCCGGCGCCCGCGGGCCGCCGCGACGAGCGCGTCCGGGACGGACAGGCGCTGCTCCGGGTGCCACGGGGGGCGCTCGTCATCGGTGCGGCCGACGGCCGACGCGATGGCGAGCCAGGGGTCGAGCGGCGAGACGGGGGCGTCCGAACCGAACTCCAGCCGGGCCCCGGCGGCCAGCAGATCGGCGTAGGCGAAGGCCCGCGCGGTGCGTCCCGCCCAGTGCCGGTCCGCCACATCACGGTCGTCCGTCGCGTGCCGGGGCTGCACTCCCGCCGTGACACCCAACCGCGCGAATCTCGGGAGGTCTTCGGGGCTCAGCAACTGCGCGTGCTCGATCCGGCCACGGCAGCGCACCGCCTCGAAGGCGTCCAGGGCCACGGTGTTGGCGCGGTCGCCGATGGCATGCACCGCTGGTTCGATTCCGTGCGCGGCGGCCCGCCGCATGAGCCGCACCAGCTCCCGCGGTGACGTCTCCTCGATACCGTGGGAACCGTCCGTGCCCGCCAGCCCCGGGTAGGGATCGCGGCACAGGGCGGTACGGGTGTTCAGCGAGCCGTCGGTGAAGAGCTTCAGCGGACCCACCCGCACCAGGCCTCCACCCACGCCGAGTCCAACTCCCGTGCGCAGTCCGCGCTCCACCGCCGCGTCCAGGCGGCTCGGATAGACGGCGGCCGCCACCCGCACGGCGGGCGGGGACTCGGCCGAGCGCCGCTCCCAGTCCTCGACCGTGTCGCCGTACTGGAAGTCGATGACACCGGTGACCCCGCGCGCGGCGGCGGCCTCGCAAGCGTCCGCGATCCAGCCGTCGACCACTTCGGCCGGCGCCGCGGGGAGGGCGGACAGGACCTCGTGGCACTCGTGTTCCCTGACCAGGCCGCTGGGATGGTCACCGCGGCCGACGAGCGCGAGGCCGGCGGAGTTCAGCCATGCGGCGTGCAGATCGGCGCTGACCAGGGCGACGGGCCGGTCGGGCAGCACCGCGTCGAGCAGCCGCTTGTGCGGGGCGTCGGGCCACAGCCCGTCCCGGAACCCGTACCCGAAAAGCACCGTGCCGTCGGACGCCCCGCCGCCGCGTTCCCGCACGATGTCGGCCACCGCCCGCGCGGAGGCGGTCCGGGACAGGTCGAGCCGGTGACGGGTGCTCGCCCACTCAGCCATGTGGACGTGGGCGTCCCACAAGCCCGGCAGCAGCACCCGCCCCTCCAGATCGAGGACACGCTCACCGGCGGCCGGCCTCGCCCGCCCGCCGGTGCCGTCCGCCGCGACGACATGGGTGACTCTGCCGCCCGCCACCCGCAGGCGGACGAGCGGTCCGCCCGCGCCGAGCCGCACCCGGTCGAGCGTCAGCCCGGTCGCCGGGGACAGGTCTCCTCCTGGGAGCCCGCGCCGGGCGCTGACGAAGTCCGCCACAAAGCCTCCCTCCGCGACGACACGCGGTCTCGACAGGACCGCGATGGACGCGACCCCCAACAGAACACCCACCAAGAAAAACTAGCCCTACCTTGCCTCTCCGGTCCTCCCCCCGTCCCGCGTGCTCGGCCGCTGACGTGACCGGTAGGCTTCAAGAGCCCGACCGTTGCCAGGAGCAGCAACCCCTCTAGGGACAGCGACCACAGCGCCGCGCTCGTGGCATCCGCCCCGCCCTGGAGAGCACATGCCCGCTGGTGAACAGATGCCAGGCCCTCTCGACCGTGGTCGAACCCACCGGCTCACGGGCTTTGCGGCGGGTTGTCCATGCTGAGGGATCCCCTCGATCGGATCGGTCGCTACCGTCTGGACCGGCGTCTCGGCGCGGGTGGCTTCGGTGTGGTGTGGCTGGCCCACGACGAAGTGCTCGAGGCCGTCGTCGCCCTGAAGGTACTGTCCGACAACTGGGCCGACCACCTCGACGTCCGCGAACGTTTCCTCGCCGAGGCCCGGCTGCTGCGCAAGGCCGACTCGAACCGGGTCGTCCAGGTCTACGACATCGGTGAACTACCCGACGGCAGACCCTACTTCGTCATGGAGTACGCCGACGGAGGCACCCTCGACGACCGGATCGAGGCCGGTCCGCTGCCCATCGCCGAGGCACTGCGCCTGACGGCCCTCGCGGCACGGGCCGCGGCCGCGCTGCACGAGGCCGGGATCGTGCACCGCGACATAAAGCCGTCCAACGTACTGCTGCGCACCTCCTCCGGCGGCGCCGACCGTGTCCTGCTCGCCGACCTCGGGCTCGCCAAGAGCCTGGCGCAGGCCTCCGGACTGACGATGGCGGCCGGTTCCGCGGGCTACACCCCGCCCGAGCAGGCCCAGCCCGGTTCGGGCATCGACGCGCGGGCCGATGTGTACAGCCTCGGAGCCCTGGGCTACCACCTGGTCACAGGGTCGGTCCCCGGGCCGCCCGGCAAGGTCGTACGACCCGAGCGGCTGCGTACGGATCTGGCCCCGGACGTGCAGCGGGCGCTGCTGCGCGCCATGGAACCCGACCGCGAGCGGCGCTGGCCCACGGCGCTGAGCCTGGCGGTGGAGTTGGAACGGCTGGCCGAACAGGTGTCGATGGGGGCGGTCCGTGTGCCCCGGCGTCGACGGCGGACCGTGCTGGTGGCCGTGGCCGCCGCGGTCGTGATCGGCGCGGCCGGTGTGACCACCGCGCTCGTGATCCGCCGGTCCGACGCCCCGTCCGTGACGGTCGAGGACGCCTCCGGACAGGTCTCGGTCGAGGTTCCGGGCGGGTGGGGCCGCCAACTGCGCGACTCCGGGTGGAATCCGCGGACCGTGGGCCTGTCGGACACGCACGAACCGGGTCTCGCCGTCGCGGACGACCTGGCGAAGTGGCAGAACCTGCGCTCGGGCGTGGACGGGGTGTTCGTCGGCCTGAGCGAAGACGGCGACGTGCGCGGCAGGGTCGGGGCGATCGCCCACACCGACTGCCACTACGAGGGCAGCCGCACCTATACGGGCACGCGCTGGCACGGGCTGATCCGCACCTGGAACGCCTGTCCTGGCAGCCATGGCTCACTCACGGAGGCGGGGCTCACCTCGGCGGGCGGGAACCAGCAGCCACAGCTGTACGTCCAGATCCGCCAGGCCGCCGGCAGCACCGCGACGGCCGACCGCGTACTCGGCTCCCTACGGGCCGGAGACTGACGAGCGGGAAGCCGACGAGCGGCACCGAGGCCCGCGAGGCCCGGATCACGGTCCCCGTTCCGGGATCCGCGGACATCGCATGTCCGGTCCGCGAACTTTTTCGCGTGCCCGAGCATCGGACACTGGTGACGGAGCACAGAGCGCCGTTCGCACGCCGAGTCAGGACGCGTGCGGTGAATTCCAAGGAGTGTTGACATGGCGACCTTCCGGCCCGGCGACGCGGTTCCCGTCCGCCGCCCGTCCTCCCCCACCCACAGGGCAGCGCTGGTCGCGGGTGTCGCGCTGCTCGGCCTGCTCACGGCCTGCGGCACCGACCACGGCACCGCCAGTCCCCCGCAGAAGCTCTCCGGCACGGCCGAGCCGGCCTCCGGCGACAAGACCACGGACACCACCGGTACGGGCGCCGACCCGACCGGTTCCCTCACACCCTCGGCAGCGGCGTCGAACTCGTCGTCGAGCTCGAACTCGTCCTCGACCGGGAGCGGCTCGTCCGGCGGTACCCGATGCCACACCTCGGAGCTGCGCGCGACGGTCGGCGCCAACAATCCGGGCGCCGGTCAGGAGAACTTCCCCGTCGTCCTCACGAACACCTCCCATCGCACCTGCACCGTGCGCGGCTTCCCCGGGGCGGCGTTCGTCGACGCGTCGGGCCAGCAGCTCGGGCCCGACCCGAAGCGCTCCGCCGATACGCCGACGACGGTGACGCTGGTGCCGGGGCGGAGCGCGTGGGCGGGCCTGACGTTCTCCAACCCGGAGATCAGCGGCGCGAAGACGGCGACGCCCGCCACGCTGGTCGTCACCCCGCCCGACGAGCGGGATCCGCTCAAGGTGGCGTGGAAGGGGGGCGAGGTACCCGTGTCGGGGAACGCCTCTTCCGTGTCCCTGACCGTCGTCCGCCCCGGCAACGGCGCCTGACCCCGGCCGGCGTCACCGACCCCGCTCCCCGCCCCGCCGTCCGCCCCGCGGACCGGCGGGGTTTGTCACGGAACAGCAACACGTGCCGATGCCGGCGACCTTTCCCGACCATCCACGCATCACACCGTTTGACGCACCCCGCAGAGCGGCGCGTCACAGGAACGGAAGCTCCCGCCCGTGGGCGGGAGCCGGATCGAGAAACTTCGGGGGTTCATCATGACCGGCATCTCACGCAGGCGTCTGCTGACCGCGACGGCGTCGGCGGGCGCGCTGGGCGGCCTGGGCGCGCTCACCGCCTGCTCGTCGAACGACTGGTCCGTGGGCAGCAGCTCCAAGGGGGACACGAGCGGCAAGTCCCCCAAGCCGAAGCTGATCGGCGACGGCTCCACCGCCGACACCGGGGCCCAGCCCAAGCAGCCGAAGGCCGAACGGCTGAAGCCGGGCGAGCGCCCGCCGCAGTTCGTGGTCTTCTCCTGGGACGGTGCGGGCGAGCTCAGCAACAAGCTGTTCTCCCGCTTCCGCAAGGTCGCCGCCGACCACGGCGCCTCGATGACGTTCTTCCTCAGCGGCATCTACACACTGCCCGAGTCGAAGAAGCACCTCTACAGCCCGCCGCAGCACCCCGTGGGCGCCTCCGCGATCGGCTACCTCTCCGACCGGCACATCCACTCCACGATCCAGCAGATCCGGTCCGCTTGGCTGGAGGGCCACGAGATCGGCACCCACTTCAACGGCCACTTCTGCGGCGCGGACGGGGTGCGCCGCTGGTCCCCCGCCGAGTGGCGCAGCGAGATCGCGCAGGCGAAGAAGTTCGTCACCGAGTGGAAGACCAACACCGGCTTCACCGACCTCGAACCGTTCCCCTTCGACTACGAGAAGGAGCTGATAGGCGGCCGGGCCCCGTGTCTGGAGGGCCAGTCCAACCTGCTGCCGACCGCCGCCGCCCTCGGCTGGAAGTACGACGCCAGCAGCCCCGGCGGCCTGCAGATGTGGCCCGGCAAGGTCCAGGGCGGCAGGATCTGGGACTTCCCACTGCAGTCCATACCCTTCCCCGGCCACTCCTTCCAGGTCCTGTCGATGGACTACAACCTGATGGCCAACCAGTCCCACGCCAACCCGCTCGGGGACAAGTCCATGTACGACGCCTGGCGCGCCCAGGCCC
Organism: Streptomyces sp. NPDC111507; assembly: GCF_055638955.1. NCBI lineage: Bacteria > Bacillati > Actinomycetota > Actinomycetes > Kitasatosporales > Streptomycetaceae > Streptomyces > Streptomyces sp. NPDC111507. Next base: position 525,904 of record NZ_JBVKBU010000005.1, read on the forward strand.
GCGACAGCTACCTCGCCGGCTTCCGCCGCGCCTACGAGAGCAACCGCGCGCCCTTCTTCATCGGCAACCACTTCGAACGCTGGAACGGGGGGATATACATGGACGCGGTCGAGCAGGCCGTCGAGCAGATCGCCGGGCACGACGACGTCCGCCTGGTCTCCTTCCGCCAGCTCGTCCAGTGGCTGGAGGCCCAGGACCCGGCCGTACTGCGCAAGCTGCGCACCCTCAACCCGGGACAGTCGCCCCTCGGCGGCTGGTCGGAGTTCCTGGGTACGGCGGCCTCGCAGTCGGCCACGGCGAGTTCCTGACGACTCCGGCGCCGACCACCCCTACGAACACGACCGCGGCCAGGCGCGCGTGGCCCGGCCGCGGTAGGTATGGCGTTCAGGACGGTCAGCGGTGGCCGCCCTGGCCGCCGCCGTGTCCGTAACCGCCGTAACCCCCGTAACCGCCGTATCCATAACCGCCATAACCGCCGTAGCCGCCATAGCCCCCATAGCCATCTCCGTAGCCGTACCCCGGTGCGCCGTACTGTCCGCTCGGAGGCGCGCAGTAGGAGTACGGGGAGCAACTGTGTGCGGGTGAGGAGGGCGCGGGCGTCGAGGGCTCGGCCGAGGGCCGGGGCGACGATTTGGGCACGGTCGGTGACGGTGACGTCGACGGCTCGGGAGAGGTCTGGCCCGACGATGTCTTCGTCTGCCCGGCGGAGTCCCAGTTGACCGCCTCCATCTGGAGCGAGGGCGACGAGGTGTCCATCGTCCAGTGCTGGTCGGACTCCTCCGCCCGGACCTTGAGGACCACGGACGCCTCGCCCTTGGCGGAGGCGGGAGTGAGGGCCAGGTCCTGGTTCCAGCGGGGCACCACCGTGCCCTGGAGGGTGAAGTCGTAGCGCACGTTCTTGGTGCCCGGTTGCGACTCGCCGGTGCAGGGCGCGAGTTGGACCGAGTAGCCGAGGTGGGAGTCGAGGCAGAGGTCGGGGGCGGCCAGGTCGCGCAGCAGTCCGTCGTCCTCGTACGACCATTCCTGGCTCGCCGCCGAGGAACACGGCGTGAGCGCGGTCTCCACGCCCTTCACCGGCTTCTTCCCCACGATGCCGATGCACAGCCCGGTCTCGGTGTTGCGCAGCCGGCCGCGCACGCCGCCCTTCGAGGTGTCGCCGGCGCCTATCCAGGACGGGTTCGGTCCGGGCGCCTTGACCGGGCCCGAACTGGGCGACCCCGAGGGTCCGGCGCCGTCCGCCATGCCGGGCGCACCGTCCGAGCTCTGGGTGACCCACAGGACCAGCGGGACCAGGATCATTCCGCTCACGGTCAGCGCGGCCAGCGCGATGTTGTTGCGACGCGGGGCGCGGCGGGAGGAGCGCCGGGGCGCCTTGTGCGTCGGCGGGCGGGAGTCACCGGAGGCGCGGCTGCGCGACGCGGGGCGCGGGGACTCGCCCGGAACGAGGGGTGCGTGGCGGGGAAGGGGAGGGATTCTGTGCGCGGCCGGGACGGTGTCCGGGACTTCCGTCACTTCCACGATCGCGTCGACGCGCCCGGGGCGGGAGTCGAGGTAGGCCGCGGCGCCCCAGCCGAGCAGGGCCTCGGCCAGGGGCAGCGCGAGATCGCCGTTGAACCGGCTCAACTGGTCGGCGGTGTGACGGCAGTGCCGGCACCGGCCCATGTGCCTGCTCAGATCGGCGTCGAGGTCGAGGCCGCCGCGGCGCAGGGACACATCGAGCATCCGGTGGAAGCGGCGACACTCCTCCTCCGGGGCCAGTTCGCGGTGGATTTCCAGGCAGCCCTCGCGCAGGCGCTCCCGGGCCCGCCGCAGTTCCACCAGAGCGTCGTCGTCGCCGATGCCCAACAGCGCGGCGGGCAGGGTGAGTTGCTCGGCCTCGACCTCGGTGTGCCACAGCAGACAGCGGGCGGGCTCGGGAAGTCGCTGGAACGCGCGGGACAACTGCCGCCTGTTCTCCGGCGGCAGAAGCCGCGCCATGACCCGGTCACGGCTGTCGGAATCGGCCAGCAATTCGGGATGAAGCATCTCCCGCCGTTGGTCCCCGAGCCATTCGGCGGTCATACGCCGTACGGTGACCAGCAACTGCGGCCGCCAGGCGGCCGTCGGCCCGGTCTGCCGCAGCGATTCACCGAACAGCCGGGTGAAAGCGGCCGTGGTGAGCATTCCGGCGGGACGCACACCGTTGGTGCACAGGCGCGCATAGGCGAAGACCGCTTCCCAGTGGCGGTCAAGGAGTTCCCCGACGGGATGGTGCGCGGGCGTGTTCCCCGAGCTCTTCTTCAGGTCCGCCGCGAGCCGCTCATCCGAAACCTCGAACAAGCGACCGGGCGTTGGGGAATGAGACACCGCTGCGTCATTCACGTCCGCTTTCCTCCCAAAGGTAACGCAGGAATTAGTCCATACCAATGGGTATGTAGCCCGCCCGCTGAAGCGGAGGGACTACCCATGGGGGGGTTGTTACCGCAATCGCCCTCTCCGGCAGCTCTTTTGAAGCGAGGGGCGCGCGGGCACACCGTGCGCGTACAGAAGGAAGCGAATTGTCTGCACGCCAACAAGGCACACCTTTGCACAGTGCGCCGAGCCGAAACAAGAGATCGCGTCACCTTCCCTTTTCCGTCGCGCGCGGACGGATTGACCGAACGTCAGCCGAGGTCTCCACAAAAGAAATTCGGAATCACCCGCCACCATCGACAAGCGGTCATACGCAAGCCCCCGACCAGGCCTCCGAAGAGCGGAAAGGCCTTCACCGACCCGTTGACGCCCTGGCATGCCCATGCAATGCTCCCCTTTGGGAGCGCTCCCATTCTCCGTCGTCCACCGTGCGTGGCCGCGGCACAGGATTCACCTCACCGCTGGGAGCCGCTCATGTCCGCTTTCCTGTTGTCCCGCCGCCGCCAAAGGCACCTGGCGGCCGCCTTGCTGGCGGGGTCATTACTCGTCGGCGGCCTCGCGACCGCCCCCTCCGCGACGGGGCTCGCCACCGCCGCCACGGCGACAACCGCCGTACGGGTCAACCAAGTCGGCTATCTGCCGGACGGTCCCAAGCGCGCGACCGTGGTCACCTCCGCCGCGGGGCCGCTCACCTGGCGGCTGCGCATCGCCTCGGGCAAGGTGGTCGCCTCGGGGCGGACCGTCGGCCGGGGCACGGACGCCGCGTCCGGGCAACCGACCCAGGTCGCCGACTTCTCCTCGTACGGACGGACCGGTTCGGGTTACGTCCTGACGGTCGACGGAACGGTCAGTGATCCCTTCGACATTCGCACGGATCTCTACGACGGGCTTCGCTCCGACGCGCTGGCCTTCTTCTACCACCAGCGCAGCGGTATACCGATCGAAGCCTCCCTGGTGGGTTCCGCCTATGCGCGGCCCGCCGGGCATCTCGGAGTCGCACCCAATCAGGGCGACACGAACGTGCCCTGTCAGTCCGGGGTGTGCGACTACACGCAGGACGTCAGGGGCGGTTGGTACGACGCGGGCGACCAGGGCAAATACGTCGTGAACGGCGGCATTTCCACCTGGCTGCTCGTCAATTCCTTCGAACGGGCGAAGAGAGCCGGCACCGCGTCCGCGCTCGGCGACTCGACGCTGCGCGTTCCCGAGCGCGGCAACGGCGTCCCCGACGTCCTGGACGAGGCGCGCTGGGAGCTCGACTTCCTGATGCGGATGCAGGTGCCGGACGGCAGACCGTACGCGGGAATGGCGTTCCACAAGGTCCACGACGCCGCCTGGACCGGGCTGCCGACCCGGCCCGAGCAGGACGCCCAGCCGCGTGAGCTCCACCCGCCGTCCACCGCCGCCACCCTCAACCTGGCGGCGACGACGGCCCAGTGCGCCCGTGTCCTGCGGCCCTACGACACCGCGTTCGCGAACCGTTGCCTGACCGCCGCCCGCAAGGCCTGGACGGCGGCGCTGGCCAACCCGGCGATGTACGCACCGGATGCGGACAGCACCGGCGGCGGGGCCTATGGCGACACCCAGGTCACCGACGAGTTCTACTGGGCGGCCGCCGAGTTGTACGCCACGACCGGCGAGCGCGCCTACCGGGACGCGCTGACCTCCTCGCCCTGGCACACCGCCGCGAACGCCTTCACGTCCGGCGGCTTCAGCTGGGCCGACACCGCCGCGCTGGGCAGGCTGACGCTGGCGACCGTACGCACCGGGCTGCCCGCGGCCGACCTCCGGCGGGTGCGCGCCTCGGTGACCGCCGCCGCGGACGGCTATCTGTCCACCATGGCCGGACAGGGATACGCCGTCCCGATCCCCGCCACCGGATACGTCTGGGGCTCCAACAGCGCGGTCACCGACAACGCGATCGTCATGGCCACCGCCCAGGAACTGACCGGGGACCCGCGCTACCGCGCCGGAGTGCTGGAGTCGATGGACTACCTGCTGGGCCGCAACGCCCTGGGCCAGTCGTACGTGACCGGATACGGGGAGCGGTACTCCGACAACCAGCACCACCGCTTCTGGGCGCACCAGTACGACCCCGCGCTGCCGCACCCGCCGGCGGGCTCCCTCGCGGGCGGGCCCAACAGCGGGCTGCAGGACCCGGTCGCACAGGAGCACCTGCCCGGCTGCGCGCCCCAGGCCTGCTACATCGACGACATCGGCTCGTACTCGACGAACGAGGTGGCCATCAACTGGAACGCGCCGCTGGCATGGCTGGCCGCCTACGCCGCCGAGGACGACCGCGCGGGCGGCCTTCCGGAACGCCGCAGCTGAGCGCGCTCCCCCGCCCGCCACACCGCGGTCAGTGCCCGCTGATCGCGCGAGGCGTGTACGGCTCCTCCAGCTGCTCGATCTCCTTCTCCGAGAGTTCCACGTCGAGGGCGGCCACCGCGTCGTCGACGTGCCCCACCTTGGTGGCGCCGATGATGGGCGCGGTCACGGTGCTCTGGCGCAGCAGCCAGGCGAGGGCGATCCGGGCCCGCGGGATGTCACGCTCGGCGGCGATCCGGGCGACGGCGTCGACGATCTCGCGGTCGCCCGGCTGGTAGAGCCGCTTGCCGTACTCGTCGGTGCGGCTGCGCTCGGTGCTGACGTCCCAGTCGCGGGTGAGCCGACCGCGGGCGAGCGGGCTCCAGGGCAGTACGCCGACGCCCTGGTCCGCGCAGAGCGGCAGCATCTCGCGCTCCTCCTCGCGATAGAGGAGGTTGTAGTGGTTCTGCATGGACACGAACCGCGTCCAGCCGTTCAGCCGGGCCGTGTACTGGGCCTTGGAGAACTGCCACGCGTACATCGAACTCGCCCCGATGTAACGGGCCTTGCCCGCCTTCACCACGTCGTGGAGGGCCTCCATCGTCTCCTCGACGGGAGTGGCGGGGTCGAAGCGGTGGATCTGGTACAGGTCCACGTAGTCGGTGCCCAGGCGGCGCAGGCTGTTGTCGATCTCCGTCATGACGGCCTTGCGGGACAGGCCACGCCCGTTGGGGCCGTCGTGCATCGCACCGTTCACCTTGGTGGCGATGACGATCTCGTCGCGGCGCGCGAACTCCGCCAGCGCGCGGCCGACGATCTCCTCGCTCGTTCCGTCGGAGTACACGTTCGCCGTGTCGAAGAAGGTGATCCCGGCGTCCAGCGCGCGGCGGATCAGGGGGCGGGCACCCTCGTCGTCGAGCGTCCACGCGTGCGGCCCTCGGCCGGGCAGCCCGAAACTCATGCAGCCCAGGCAGATCCGGGACACGTCCAGGCCCGTGGAACCGAGCTTCACGTACTGCATGTTCACTCCTGCTTTCCGTGGGGTGGAAGGGCTCCCGCCGACCCGGCCGCGGCGAGCCGCCGACAAGAGCTCCGGGAAAGCCATTCCCGATCGCCGTTCGCTTAGTCGCGGGGGCGCGGCGCAGTACCTGCCGCCGAGGAGTTCGTACGACGAACGGCGGGCGCGGGTGGACCGCGCGGCGGCATGGGTGCGTGCCACGGTCCGAGCTGTGGTGATGCCTCGTACGTATCGCCGGATGCCGCACCGGGGTGCTCGGTTCCGCCGTCGTCCGTGAACTTCTCGAAGCGGGGCATCAGGTCGTCGGCCTCGCCCGCTCGGACACCGCCGCCGCGGCGGACGGCGTCATCCATCTGGCCTTCCACCACGACTTCTCGGACTACGTCGCCTGCGGCAAGCTGGACCTGCGTGCCGTCGAGACGCTCGGAGCGGCGCTCGAAGGAACCGGCAAGCCGCTCGTGGTGACCTCGGGGACCCTGATGCTCACCATGATGGCGCCGGGTCGCCTCGGGACCGAGGAGATCACGCCCGATCCCGGGTCGGTGGCACCCCGGATCGCATCGGAGAGCGCGGCCATGGCGCTGGCCTCGCGCGGGGTGCGCGCTTCGGTCGTGCGGCTTTCACCGACCGTGCACGGCGAGGGCGACAAGGGCTTCGTCCCGAGCCTGATCGGCATCGCCCGCGAGAGCGGCGTGTCGGCCTTCGTCGGCGGCGGATCGAACCGCCGGCCCGCCGTGCACCGGCTCGATGCGGCGCGCCTGTTCCGGCTCGCGGTGGACTGAGGACGCGAGCCGGCGGTTCGGCTTTCTCGCCGCCGCCGTGCCGCTCGACAACCCGACCTCGAGCGTCCTGACCCAGAAGCTGCTCGGATGGCGTCCCGAGCACCCCGCGCTCGTCCCGGACCTCGAAGCAGGCCACTACTTCGACGGCTGAACGGCCGCGCGAGCGGTTCGAACCCGGCGACCTCCTCACCCGTCCGTGCCGGGCCGGAATGCGCCGGCCGGGACCGTCGTGTCCCATGAAGTCAGGATCTTCCCACCGGTGGAACCCCGTCCCCGGCCATTCCCTCTAGCAGGGCGACGAGGAGGTCGGTATGGAAGACGGCCCCCAGACGGTGAGCGGCAGACCCACGCGGCAGTTCGTGCCCGCGTCGCCTGCCGCCTCGCCCGAGGTGTGGCAATGGCGGGGCGAACTGAAGCGGGCGCTGCCGGCACTGTGGCTGTTCGCCGCCGCGCGGCTGACGGGCGTGGCCATGGTGACCGCCTGGTCACTGCACCTGGGCCGGCACCCGCGCAACGTGCTCGGTCTGGAATGGGACGGCGGCTGGTACTGGCACATCGCCCGGTACGGCTACGGCACGATCGTCGTCGCCAAATCCGGCCACGGGGTCATCTACAACGACCTGGCGTTCTTCCCGCTCTTCCCCGGACTGATCCACGGCCTGAACACGGTCCTGCCGATCGGTCCGGTCAACGCCGCGCTCGTCATCTCCTGGTTCGCCGCCGCCGTGGCCGCCTGGGGCCTGTACGCGGTCGGTGAGCTGCTGCACGGACGGCGGGTCGGCCTGGCGCTCGCGGCACTGTGGGCGCTGCTGCCGCACGCCGTGGTGCTGACCATGGCGTACACCGAGTCCCTCATGACGGCCTTCGCCGCCTGGGCGCTCTACGCGGCGCTGACCCACCGCTGGCTGATCGCCGGGACACTGGCCGCGCTGGCCGGGCTGTGCCGCCCCAACGGTTTCACCGTGGCCGCCGCCGTCGTCACGGCCGCCGCCGCCCACCTCTGGCAGCGCCGCCGCGACGGGAGACCCACCGTCCCGCGCGCCTGGGTGGCCCTCCTCCTGGCGCCCGTCGGGTGGCTCGGGTACGTCGCCTGGGTGGGGCTGCGCACACACGACCTGACCGGCTACTTCCGGGTGCAGAGTCTGTGGGGCTCACGGTTCGACTTCGGTCGCTACACCGCGCACATGTTCAAACACCTGATCGTCGGGCACGACACCCTGGTCGTCTATCTCTCCGCCGGAATCGTCCTCGGCTGCGTCCTGCTGTTCGTCCTCGGCGTCCTGGACCGACAGCCGCTGCCGCTTCTCGTGTACTCGGGGATTCTCCTCGTCATCGCCCTCGGCGACGCCCACTTCTTCACGAGCAGACCCCGACTGCTGCTGCCCGCCTTCCCCCTGCTGCTGCCGTTCGCCCTCTCCCTGGCCCGCGCCCAGCGGCGCACGGTCGTCGTCCTGCTCATCGGCCTGGCCGGTTTCTCCCTCTTCTACGGCACCTATCTGCTGACGATTTCGCACCAGGCCCTGTGACCGCCGGTGCGGCGAGGTCCGTATCATCCGAGGAGTCATGCCGAACCCACACGATCACGCGGGTCCACCGGGACGGCACTCCCGCCTCGCAGCGACGCGTTTCTCCGTCCTTGACCGCTCACGCACCCGCGAGGGGCACGACGCCGCCGAGGCGCTGCGGGACACCGTGCGTCTGGCCCAGGAGCTGGAAGGGCTCGGATACCACCGGATCTGGGTCTCGGAGCACCATGGTGTGCCCGGGGTCGCCGGGTCCGCGCCCACCGTGCTGGCCGCCGCGGTCGCCGCCGCCACCCGGACGATCCGGGTCGGTACCGGCGGGGTGATGCTGCCCAACCACCAGCCCCTGGTCGTGGCCGAGCAGTTCGGTGTGCTCGAGTCCCTGTTCCCCGGGCGGATCGACATGGGGCTCGGGCGTTCGGTCGGCTTCACGGACGGCGTGCGCAGGGCGCTGGGGCGGGACAAGGACGTCGCCGACGACTTCGCGGGGCAGCTCGACGAGCTGCTCGGCTGGTTCCACGGCCCGTCGCCGACGGGGGTGCACGCGCGCCCCTCGGAGGGGCTGACCGTGCCGCCCTTCGTGCTCGCCCTGAACGAGGGCGCCACGATCGCGGCGCGCGCGGGCCTGCCCCTGGTCATCGGGGACATCCGGAACCGGGAGAAGATGCGGCGCGGGATCGACCACTACCGCGCGACGTTCCGCCCCTCCGTGTGGGCGGCGGAGCCGTACGTCGTCGTCTCCGGCGCCGTCGCGGTCGCCGAGACCCCGGACGAGGCGATGCGGTTGCTCCTCCCCGAGGCGTGGTCGATGGCGTACGCCCGCACGCACGGCACCTTCCCGCCGCTGCCGCCCGCCGAGCGGGTCGAGGATCTCCCGATGAACGGCAAGGAGCGGCATTTCTACGAGTCGGCGCTCGCGGGGCAGATCTCGGGCACCGAGAAGCAGGTCGAGCACGAGCTGGAGATGCTGATCGAGGAGACCGGCGCGCAGGAGGTGCTGGTCACGACCAGTACGTACGACCGCGGGGCCCTGCTGGACTCCTTCCGGAGGCTCGCCCGGGTCGCGGGACTGACCGCGGCCTAGAATCGTGGGGTTTGCCCCGAGCCACCCCCCGCCAGGAGTCCCGTCGATGTCCGACCCGCACCGCCGCCACGACGCGTACGTCCGTGTGCGGGGCGCCCGCGAGCACAACCTCCAGGGTGTGGACGTCGACATCCCGCGCGACGTCCTCGTGGTCTTCACCGGGGTCTCGGGCTCGGGCAAGTCCTCGCTGGCGTTCGGCACGATCTACGCGGAGGCCCAGCGCCGCTATTTCGAGTCGGTGGCGCCGTACGCGCGACGGCTGATCCACCAGGTCGGGGCGCCGAAGGTCGGGGACATCACCGGGCTGCCGCCCGCGGTCTCGCTCCAGCAGCGCCGCTCGGCGCCCACCTCGCGCTCGTCCGTGGGCACGGTCACCAACCTCTCCAACTCCCTGCGGATGCTGTTCTCACGCGCGGGCGACTATCCGCAGGGCGCCGAACGCCTCGACTCGGACGCCTTCTCGCCGAACACCGCCGCCGGGGCCTGCCCGGAGTGCCACGGTCTCGGCCGGGTCCACCGTACGACCGAGGAGTCGCTGGTCCCGGACCCTTCGCTGTCGGTCCGCGCGGGCGCGATCGCCGCGTGGCCCGGCGCCTGGCAGGGCAAGAACCTGCGCGACGTCCTCGACGCACTGGGGTACGACGTGGACCGGCCGTGGCGCGAACTGCCGGCCGAGCAGCGGGAGTGGATCCTGTTCACGGACGAGCAGCCGGTCGTCACCGTGCATCCGGTACGGGACGCGGACCGGATCCAACGCCCCTACCAGGGCACGTACATGAGCGCCCGGCGCTATGTCATGAAGACGTTCTCCGATTCGAAGAGCCCGACGCTGCGGGCCAGAGTCGAGCGGTTCCTGACCAGCGCCCCGTGCCCGGTGTGCGGCGGCGGCCGGCTGCGTCCCGAGGCGCTGGCGGTGACCTTCGCGGGCCGCACGATCGCCGAACTGGCGGCGTTGCCGCTGTCCGAGCTGGCCAGGACCCTGGAGCCCCGGGGAGAGGCGGCCCGCGTCCTCACCGACGACCTGCGGGCACGGATCGCCCCCGTCGCCGAACTCGGCCTCGGTTACCTCAGCCTCGACCGGGCCACCCCGACCCTCTCCGCGGGCGAGCTGCAACGACTGCGGCTGGCCACGCAGTTGCGCTCCGGTCTGTTCGGTGTCGTGTACGTCCTCGACGAACCGTCCGCGGGTCTGCACCCGGCGGACACGGAGGCCCTGCTCACGGTCCTGGACCGGCTGAAGGCGGCGGGCAACTCGGTGTTCGTGGTCGAGCACCATCTGGATGTCGTACGGGGTGCCGACTGGCTCGTCGACGTCGGTCCGCGGGCGGGTGAGCACGGCGGGCGGGTGCTGCACAGCGGTCCGGTGGCGGAGCTGGCCGGGGTGGCGGAGTCGGCCACGGCCCGCTTCCTCTTCGACCGCTCCCTCGCGCCGGAACGTGAAGTCCGCTCCCCACAAGGGCAGTTGAAGGTCGGGCCGGTGAGTCGCCACAACCTGCGCGGAGTGAGCGCCGCGTTCCCGCTCGGTGTGCTGACCGCCGTCACGGGTGTCTCCGGCTCGGGCAAGTCCACCCTCATCGGCGAGGTGACCGAGGAGCTGGCGGGGGTGGGACGGCTCGTCTCCGTCGATCAGAAGCCCATCGGCCGTACCCCGCGCTCGAATCTCGCCACCTACACGGGCCTCTTCGATGTCGTGCGCAAGGTCTTCGCCAGGGCGGAGGAAGCGCGAAGGCGCGGCTACGGGGTGGGGCGCTTCTCCTTCAACGTCGCGGGCGGGCGCTGCGAGACCTGCCAGGGCGAGGGGTTCGTGAGCGTGGAGCTGCTGTTCCTGCCGAGCACCTACGCTCCCTGCCCGGACTGCGACGGGGCGCGCTACAACCCCGAGACGCTCGAGGTGACGTACCGCGGGCGGAACATCGCGCAGGTCCTGGACATGACGGTGCAGGCCGCGGCGGAGTTCTTCGCCGACACCGCGCCCGTCGCCCGTAGCCTCGCCACGCTCCTCGACGTGGGTCTGGGCTATCTGCGACTGGGCCAGCCCGCCACGGAGTTGTCCGGCGGCGAGGCCCAACGCATCAAGCTGGCGGGCGAGTTGCAGCGGGTCCGCCGGGGGCACACCCTCTACCTCCTCGACGAGCCGACGACCGGGCTGCACCCCGCCGATGTGGAGGTGCTGATGCGCCAGTTGCACGGCCTGGTCGACGCGGGACACACCGTCGTGGTCGTCGAGCACGACATGTCGGTGGTCGCGGGCGCGGACTGGGTGATCGACCTGGGTCCTGGCGGCGGGGACGCGGGCGGCCGGATCGTGGCCGCGGGCCCCCCGGCCGAGGTGGCGCGGACGGAGGGCAGCACGACGGCTCCTTACCTCACCCGGGCACTCGCTCGGGGCCGATAGCCCCTACCACCGGCCCCGTCCCTTCAGGTCGCCGCACCCTGATACGTCAGCGATGGGCGAGGGCCGACGCGCGTGCGCCCTGGGAATGCAACCCCCCTTGCGCCGCGCGGGCCAGCTCCCGGCGATCCGGGTGGCTGCCCGGGACGAGCGTGGGCCGTACCTCGACCTCCGCCACCAGCCCGCGTGCCGAGGCCACCCGCCACAGGGAGGCGAGCAGCGAGTCGTTCCCGACGAAGGCGGGCGCGGTGCTCGCCACTCCCCCGGCGAGCCGGTAGTGGATGTGCACCGGCTGGACCGGCACCCCCGCGTCGAGCGCGGCCTGGAAGACGGCCCGCCGGAAGTGTCCCTGCGCCCTGCCGCACCAGGTGCTGCCCTCCGGGAAGGCCACGACGGCCGCCCCGTCGCGCAGCAGCCCGGCGATCCGCGCCACCGTGTCCGGCAGCGCGCGCAGCCGGTCGCGTTCGATGAACAGGACGCCGCCGCGCGCGGCCAGCGGTCCCGCCACCGGCCACTGCCGGATCTCGGACTTGGCGAGCATCCTGGCCGGCCGGACGGCGGCGAGGAGCGGGATGTCCAGCCAGGAGATGTGGTTGGCGACGATCAGCAGCCCGCCGGTGGGGACGGCGGGGCCGGTGATCCGGACGCGGACACCCGCGGCCCGCACGATCGCACGGCACCAGCGCCGTACCGGCTCGGCGGGGATCCGCCCGCCGAGCGGCAACAGCACGACCCCGGTGGCGACCACGACCAGGACCGCCGCGAGCCGCAGCACGGCACGCGGTACGGCCGTGGCGGACCCCGTCGCCTCGACGCACGCCCTGGGGGTGCAGGGCGCGCTGGGCAGCCAGACGCTCATCAGGCCGGGACGAGCGAGAGGAAGTGCCGCAGATAGCGCGGGTTGACCCGGCGCATCGACAGCAGCACGAACAGGTCCGCGACCCCGAAGTCCGGGTCGTGCGCGGGTGCGGCGCAGACCCAGGCGCCGAGCCGCAGATAGCCGCGCAGGAGCGGGGGCAGTTCGGTGCGGACCTGGCGGGTGACACCCTCCGCGGTCCAGGGCAGCAGCGGTCGTACCCGGTACTCCTCGGGTGCCAGGTGCTTGGCCTGCACCCGGTCCCAGGTTCCGGCCGCGAGCTCGCCTCCGTCGGCGAGCGGGATCGAACAGCAGCCTGCGAGCCACTCGTGGCCGCCCTCGACCATGTAACGGGCTATCCCGGCCCAGATGAGGCCGATGACGGCGCCGTCGCGGTGGTCGGGGTGCACGCAGGAGCGCCCGACCTCGACGAGTCCCGGGCGGATCGCGTCGAGCGGGGTCACGTCGAACTCGCCCTCCGAGTAGAGCCGGCCGGCGATCGCGGCGCGCTCCGGGGGCAGCAGGCGGTAGGTGCCGACGACCTGGTCGGTCAGCGTGTCACGGACCAGTAGGTGATCGCAGTAGGCGTCGAAGGCGTCGATGTCGAGCCCCGGCTGCGGCGTGGTCAGCAGGGCGCCCATCTCCCCGGCGAAGACGTCGTGCCGCAGCCGCTGCGCGGCCCGGACGTCGGCCTCGGTACGGGCGAGGGAGACGGTGTAGCGGGTGGGGGCCAGGGGCTGCGGGGGGCTGTCGAGGGTGGAAACGCCGGTCATGGCACTCTCCTGGTCACGGGCCGGTTCGGCACAGCGGCGGCAGACCGGTTCGGTACGGCCCGCGCGCTCCTGTTCTTCCGATGCCGGTTGGCCTGCGCGTGACCTGTGCCAGGAGCCAGGATGTGGGGATGTTGAATGCCAGGCGATTCCCCCGAATGCGAGACGGGACCGGGAATGAGCACCACTCCCGGCCCCGCCCGTCCGCACCTTCCCGGCGAACGTCTACCTAACAATCGGGGTCGGCAACAGCGCCCCTCAAGGGGCGCGGGGAACTGCGCGCCCAGCCCCCACGACGCGCAGCCGAAACCCTGCCTTACCGCTTCCCCGCTTTACGCGCAGCCCGCAGCCACTCCTTGTTCATCCCGGTGATGGAAACCAACGGAATCCCCTTCGGGCAGGCGGTCGCGCACTCCCCGGCCAACGTGCACCCTCCGAACCCCTCCTCGTCCATCTGCGCCACCATGTCCAGCACCCGCGTCTCCCGCTCGGGCGCCCCCTGTGGCAAGACGTTCAGGTGGTTGATCTTGGCCGAGGTGAAGAGCATCGCGGCCCCGTTGGGGCAGGCGGCCACACACGCACCGCAGCCGATGCACTCGGCGTGCTCGAACGCGAAGTCGGCGTCCGGCTTCGGTACGGGCGCCGCGTGGGCCTCGGGCGCGGCGCCGGTGGGGGCGGTGATGTACCCGCCGGCCTGGATGATCCGGTCGAAGGCCGAGCGGTCCACCACGAGGTCCTTGACGACCGGGAAGGCGGAGGCACGCCAGGGTTCGACGTCGATGGTGTCGCCGTCCTGGAAGGACCTCATGTGCAGCTGGCAGGTGGTGGTGCGCTCGGGTCCGTGGGCGTCGCCGTTGATGACCAGGCTGCACGCGCCGCAGATGCCCTCGCGGCAGTCGTGGTCGAAGGCGACGGGGTCCTCGCCCTTGAGGATGAGTTCCTCGTTGAGGGTGTCGAGCATCTCCAGGAAGGACATGTCGGCCGAGATGTCGTCCACCTCGTACGTGGACATCGCTCCGTCGGCGTCGGCGTTCTTCTGGCGCCAGACGCGCAGGGTGAGCTTCATGCGTAGCTCCGCTGGGTGGGGTGGACGTACTCGAAGACCAGGTCTTCCTTGTGCAGGACGGGCGCGGTGCCGGTGTCGGTGAACTCCCAGGCGGCCGCGTACGAGAACTCCTCGTCCTTGCGGGCGGCCTCGCCGTCCGGGGTCTGGGACTCCTCGCGGAAGTGGCCGCCGCAGGACTCGGACCGGTGCAGCGCGTCGAGGCACATCAGCTCGGCGAGCTCGATGTAGTCGACGACGCGGTTGGCCTTTTCCAGGGACTGATTGAACTCCTCGCCGGTGCCGGGGACCTTGATGCGCCGCCAGAACTCCTCGCGGATCTGCGGGATGCGCTCCAGGGCCTTGCGCAGACCCGTTTCGGTGCGGGCCATGCCGCAGAACTCCCACATGAGTTCGCCGAGTTCGCGGTGGAAGGAGTCGGGGGTGCGGTCGCCGTCGACGGCGAGGAGCAGCCGCAGCCGGTCCTCGGTCTCGGCCAGCACCTCCTGCACGGCGGGGTGTTCGTCCGTCACCTCAGCGTGGTGCGGGTTGCGGGCGAGATAGTCGTTGATGGTCGACGGCAGCACGAAGTAGCCGTCGGCGAGGCCCTGCATCAGGGCCGAGGCGCCGAGGCGGTTGGCGCCGTGGTCGGAGAAGTTGGCCTCGCCGATCGCGAACAGGCCCGGGATCGTGGTCTGGAGGTCGTAGTCGACCCACAGTCCGCCCATCGTGTAGTGCACGGCCGGGTAGATCCGCATCGGCACGGTGTACGGGTCCTCGGCGGTGATCCGGGCGTACATGTCGAAGAGGTTGCCGTACTTCTCCTCGACCTTCGCCCTGCCCATCCGCCCGATCGCGTCGGCGAAGTCCAGGTAGACGCCCTGTCCGCCCGGACCGACGCCGCGGCCCTCGTCGCAGACGTTCTTCGCGGCGCGGGAGGCGATGTCGCGCGGGACCAGGTTGCCGAAGGAGGGGTAGATCCGCTCCAGGTAGTAGTCGCGCTCGTCCTCGGGGATCTCGTTCGGCGGGCGGGTGTCGCCCTGGGCCTTGGGGACCCAGATACGGCCGTCGTTGCGCAGTGACTCGCTCATCAGGGTGAGCTTGGCCTGGTGGTCGCCGGTGCGCGGGATGCAGGTGGGGTGGATCTGGGTGAAGCAGGGGTTCGCGAAGTAGGCGCCGCGCCGGTGCGCCCGCCAGACCGCGGTGGCGTTGGAGTTCATGGCGTTCGTCGACAGGTAGAAGACGTTGCCGTAGCCACCGCTGGCCAGGACGACGGCGTCCGCGTAGTACGTGTCGATCCGGCCGGTGACGAGATCCCGCGCCACGATGCCGCGCGCCCGTCCGTCGACCACGATCAGGTCGAGCATCTCGGTGCGCGGATGCATCTCGATGTTGCCGGCCGCGATCTGCCGCGACAGGGCCTGGTAGGCGCCGAGCAGGAGCTGCTGGCCGGTCTGGCCACGGGCGTAGAAGGTGCGGGACACCTGGACACCGCCGAAGGAACGGGTGTCGAGCAGACCCCCGTACTCCCGCGCGAAGGGCACGCCCTGAGCGACGCACTGGTCGATGATCTCGACCGAGATCTGCGCGAGACGGTGGACGTTGGACTCGCGGGCCCGGAAGTCTCCGCCCTTGACGGTGTCGTAGAACAACCGGTGGACGGAGTCGCCGTCGTTGCGGTAGTTCTTCGCCGCGTTGATGCCGCCCTGGGCCGCGATCGAGTGGGCGCGGCGGGGCGAGTCCTGGTAGCAGAACTGGACGACGTGGTAGCCCTGCTCGGCGAGCGTGGCGCCCGCCGAGCCGCCCGCGAGGCCGGTACCGACCACGATCACCGTGTGCTTGCGCCGGTTGGCGGGGTTGACGAGCTTGGCCTCGAAGCGACGGGTGTCCCAGCGCTCGTTGACCGGGCCCTCGGGGGCCTTGCTGTCGACGACGGGCGCACCGGTCGAGTACGCGGCGTATTCAGAGGCTGCGGTCATGTCAGCTCACCAATCCGGTCATGACACCGACGGGTACGGAGATGAAGCCCACCGTCAGCACCAGCGCGAGGACGTCGGCGATGGTCTTGAGGGCGCGGTCGCGCCTGCGGTTGCCGGCGCCCAGGGTCTGTGCGGCACTCCAGAAGCCGTGCCGGATGTGCAGGCCGAGCGCGAGCATCGCGACGATGTAGATCACGTCGCCGTACCAGGTCGAGAAGGTGTCGATCACGTTCTGGTACGGGTGTCCGGGCTGGAAGCCGCCGGGGTGCGCGGTGCCGGTCGTCAGGTCGAGGATGTGCCAGACGATGAACAGGCCGAGGATGATCCCGCCCCAGCGCATCGTGCGGGTCGCGTAGCTGGACCTGGGCTTCTTGTGGACGTACTTGTTCGGGCGCGCCCTGATGTCGCGGCGGCTGAGCTGGTACGCGGCGGTGGCGTGGGCGACGACGGCGACGACCAGGACCACGCGGATGATCCACAGGGCCCACTCGTAGTGCAGGAAGGGCTCACCGAGGGTGCGCAGCCAGTGGGCGTAGTGATTGAAGTCGCCCGCACCGAAGAAGATCTTCAGGTTGCCGAACATGTGTACGACCAGGTACATCAGCATGATCAGGCCGCTGACCGCCATCACGGTCTTCTTCCCGACGGAGCTGTCCCACACGGTGCGCGTCATCGACGGTCGTCGGTCCGTCCGCGTTGCCAGAGCCATGTCTCAGAAGCTAGGGCCACGGGTGCCGATCGGTCCAAGACATGGTCCGGCTCGTTTCGATAGCTGGATCCTATGATGGAGGGATGCAGTTCCAGCAGCTCCAGTACTTCGTGGCGGTCGCCGAGACCCGGCACTTCACCCGGGCCGCCGATCTGGTCCATGTCGCCCAGCCGTCCCTTTCCCAGCAGATCAAGGCGCTGGAACGGGAGTTGGGGGCGGACCTCTTCCTCCGCGCGCGGGGCAACATCACGCTGACGGACGCGGGCGAGGCGCTGCTGCCACTGGCCCGGCGCATCCTCGCCGACGCGGACACGGCCCGGCACGAGGTTCAGGAACTGGCCCAGCTGCGCAGCGGCCGGGTCCGCCTGGGCGCGACGCCGAGCGTGTGCACCGGCCTGCTTCCGGACGTCCTGCGCGCCTTCCACGACCGCTATCCAGGTATCCGGCTGCTGATCGAGGAGGGCGGCTCCCACGATCTCGTGCGGGAACTCGCGCGCGGCGCGTTGGATCTCGCCCTGGTCGTCCTCCCGCTGCCCACCCCCTCCCCGGCACTGACGACGGTGGAGCTGCTGCGTGAGGACCTGGTCGTGGTGTCCTCACCGGATGCGCCCGCGCCGGGGACCGGTCGCACCGTGCGCATCCCCGACCTGGAGGGCGAACGCCTCGTGATGTTCCGGCACGGCTACGACCTGCGGGAACTGACCGTCGCCGCCTGCCGTGCCGAGGGCTTCGAGCCGGACTTCGCCGTCGAGGGCGGCGAGATGGACGCGGTGCTGGGTTTCGTCAGGGCGGGGCTCGGCGTGGCCGTCGTCCCGCGCATGGTCGCGACGCGCTCGGGACGTGGCCTGCGGGTGACACCGCTCGCACGCCCCGGACTCCACCGCGTCATCGCCCTGGCCCACCGCAGCGATGTGGCTCCGCCGCGCGCGGCCCGCGAGCTCCAGCGGATGCTGCTGGAACGCTGACCGGCGCAGGGGGCTCAGGAGGCCGGCCGGTACGTCACCAGGTCGGGATGAAGCCGCCGTCGATGACGAAGTCGCTGCCGGTGATGTTGCGGGACTGGTCGCCGGCGAGGAAGAGGACCAGGTCGGCGACCTCGGACGGCTGGGAGAAGCGGCCGGTGACCGTGGCACTGGACGCCTGGGCGACCACGTCGTCCGGGGTGATCCCGGCGGCTGCCGAGACCGTGGCCGCCACCCCGTCGCCGCCGAGCCACAGCTCGGTCTCCACCGGGCCCGGGCTGACGGTGTTGACCCGGATGCCCTGGGGGCCGACCTCCTTGGACAGCGCCTTGGAGAACGCGACCAGCGCGGCCTTGCCCGCGCTGTAGTCGATCACCATCGGGTCGGGCAGGGTGGCGTTGACCGAGGCGACCGTCACGACCGAGCCCTGCCCTGCGGACAGCATCAGGGGCAGGGCGGCGCGGGTGACCCTTACGGCCGTGAGGAGGTTCAGATCGACCGTGCGCTGCCAGTCCTCGTCGGTCACCGACAGGAATCCGCCCATGCGGGCGGGGGCCGCGCCGACGTTGTTGACCAGGATGTCCAGCCGGCCGTCCGCCGCCGCCACGAGACGCTCGGCGGCACCGGGTTCGGCCAGGTCGACCGGTACCCAGGACACACCGCCCTGCTTGACCAGCGCGTCGAGACCCGCCGTCGTGGTGCGCGACCCCGCGATCACCGTCGCCCCCGCCCCGGCCAGCGCCTCGGCGACGGCCAGTCCGATGCCCTTGCTCGCGCCGGTGACGACGGCGGTTTTTCCCTGGAGTTGCCTGCCCATCCTTCTCAGCTCCTTCGATTGCTCCGCTACGGCGACATCCAGGGCCCTCACGGAGGGCGTCGTCCGACGGTCGGCGTGGAGGCCGAGACGCAGCTGACGTTCGCGGGCCTGCGCCGGCCGCTGCGCCGGTCACGGGTGCGCGGACAGCGGCACGGCCTCCGTTCCAGGAGACCACGCCGCGCCCGAAGCCTCAGCCTGTGGCGTCCACCAGGGCCAGTTCGTGCAGCCGCTCCGGTGGGCCCGGGCGGGCGTAGTACCAGCCCTGGGCCGTGTCGCAGCCCAGTATCCGCAACTGCTCGGCCTGTGCGCCCGTTTCGACGCCCTCCACGGTGACCGCGAGGTCGAGGCTGTGGGCGAGCGAAACGATGCCCTCGACGATCTTGAGGTCGACGGGGTCCGCCGGGAACTGCTGCATGCCCTGGGTGAAGGAGCGGTCCAGCTTGAGGATGCTCACGGGCAGGCGGCGGAGATTGGCGAGGTTGGAGTAGCCGGTGCCGAAGTCGTCGAGGGCGATGTCGACGCCCATCTCGGCCAGGCGGCGCAGCGGCTTCAGCAGATCGTCGTCGGCGCCGATCAGTGCGGACTCGGTGACCTCCAGACACAGCGCCTCGGCGTCGAGGCCTTCACGCTCCAGGATGTCGACCGTGTCCTGGACCAGGCCCGGGTGGGTCAGCTGGCAGGGCGACAGGTTGACGTTGATCCGCAGCGGGCCCGAGTCGGCGTGTCGTTCCTGCCACTGGCGGGCCTGGCGGACCGACTGCTCCAGGACCCACCGGCCCAGCGGCACGATCAGCCCCGTGTGCTCGGCGAGCGGGATGAACCGGTCGGGGCCGAGGACGCCGTGCTGCGGGTGCAGCCAGCGCACCAGCGCCTCCGCGCCGTGCACGCTGCCGTCGCCGAGGTGCACGAGCGGCTGGTACTCGATGAAGAACTCGCCCCGGTCCAGGGCCGCGGGCAGCGCCGTGGTGAGCCCGTGCCGGGTGATGGCGCGGGCGTCGGCCTCGGGATCGGCGAGCTCGAAGCGGTTGCCGCCCGCGGACTTGGCGCGGTACATCGTGATGTCGGCGCTGCGCAGCACCTCCGCCGGGCCGCGCTCACCCGCCGGGCCCTCGACGATGCCGATGCTGCCGCGGACCGTCAGTTCCCGGCCGTCGATGCGGACCGGGGTGACGAGAGCGTTCATGATGCGGTCGGCGAGCGCGTCCACCTCGCGCTCGGTGTCGGGCCCGGTGGTGAGGGCCACGAACTCGTCGCCGCCGAGCCGGGCGACCATCTCGCCGGGTGCGGTCGCGCAGGACTGCAACCGGTCGGCGACCTCGACGAGCAGCCGGTCGCCCGCCGCGTGCCCGAGGCTGTCGTTGATGGTCTTGAAGCCGTCGAGGTCGAGGTAGCACAGGCCGAAGCGCTGCTCGTTGCCCGCGGACACCGCCTTCTCCAGGCGTTCGAAGAAGAGGGTCCGGTTGGGCAGACCGGTGAGCGCGTCGTGGGTGGCCTCGTAGCGCAGCCGCAGATTGAGCAGCCGCCGCTCGGTGGTGTCCTCCATCAGCGCGAGCTGGTACTGCGGCCGGCCGTCCGCGTCGCGCAGCAGGGACACCGTCAGGTTGGTCCACAGGGCGGTGCCGTCGGGCCGGTAGAAGGCTTTTTCGACGTGGTAGTGCTCACGCTCGCCGCGTACCAACTCCTCGTACAGCCGCCAGACTTGGGGCGCGTCCTCGGGATGCGTCCACTCGGAGACCTTACGGCCGCGCACACCTTGCTCGGAACCGCCGAACATACGCAGCAGGGCTCCATTGACCTGCAGTATGTTGCCTTCGAGGTCGGCGATGCCGATTCCTATGGCCGCGCCCTCGAAGACCGCGCGGAACCGGGCCTCGCTCGCGTGCAGCGCCTCGGCCACCGTGCTGCGCGCGTTCAACGCCGCCTGGGAGATGGCCTCCTGCTCGGCGAGCGTCCGCTCCCGCAGTGCCCCCGCGAAGCCCGCCGCCATGGCGTGCTGCAGACGCGCCGAGCGGGTCCGCAGGGCCTCCTGGGGGCCGTCCTCGCCGCAGTAGAGCACCAGATAGGCGTCGACGCAGTCGAGGCTGCGGCTGAGCGCCTCGGGGTCGGTGCAGTGCGCGGCGACCAGTGCGGCGCCGACCGCCTGGCCCGCGGCCGCGTCGAAGGTCCTCGCCTTCAGCGCGTCACTCAACAGCCTGGCGAGCGGTACGAGTTGCTGCTCGAGCTCCGGCCGGGTCAGCGACGTGGAGGTGACCGGAAAGACCGCCCGGCTCCAGATCGTCGCGAACCTGCGCAGTCTGTCCTCCGGCCCGTCCGGTTCGCCGCTCACGCCGTGCGCCCCACGCCTGCGAACCCCGAGAAGGAATAAGGATCCTCGTCCTCGGGTGCCGTGTCGGGCCGCCAGCTCGGCATCGGCACCAGACCGGGTTCCACCATGTCGTACCCCTCGAAGAACCGCGCGATCTCCTCGCGCGAGCGCATGATCAGCGGGTTGCGGATGTCCTTGTACACGTCGACCGCGCCCTCGGCCCGCTCCGGCGGGAGCGGGATTCCCTCGTACGACGCATGCGTGAGCACGAGCAGGCTGCCCGGCGCCAGCGCGTCGCGCAGCTCGGCCACCGCACCGTACGGGTCGTCCGCGTCCTCCACGAAGTGCAGTATGGCAACGAGGAGGAGGGCCACCGGACGGTTCAGGTCGATCAACCGCTGCACCTGGGGAGTCGCCAGGATCTCCTGGGGCTTGAGCAGATCGGCCGCGACCACGTCCGCGTCCTCGTTGTCCCGCAGGACGGCCTGGCTGTGCGCGACGGCCACCGGGTCGTGGTCCACGTACACGACGTGCGCGCCGGGCCTGGCCGTCTGGGCGATCTCGTGGACGTTGCCGAAGGTCGGGATGCCGGAGCCGATGTCGAGGAACTGGTCGATGCCCTCGTCGGCCGCGAAACGCACGGCACGGCGCATGAACGCCCTGTTCGCCTGCATGACCTTGGGCAGTCCCGGCATGAACTCCATCGCCTTGCGCGCGGCTTCCCGGTCGACCTCGAAGTTGTGCGAACCGCCCAGGTAGTAGTCATAGATACGGGACACGCTCGGCACCGAGATGTCAATGCTGCGGGGGGCCCAGGCGGGACGCTCCATCTATCTCTCCAAGGCGTAGTCGACGACGTAGGCGATCCAGTGTTCGAGCTGAGGCTACTGATCGTCCGCCAAAGGAGCGAGTCAAAACGGAAATTGACCGTCCGTTCACCGTCACTGCCTCGGGCATGTGCCGAATTGGCGGCCGGTGCAGGTCAGTCGAACACGCCGTTCCCTGTCACCGCGAAATCGATGCGAAGCATTCCAAAAAGTTCGCGGGAGTTACGAAGCGTCGCGACGGTATCCGGGGGTCGGGTATCCCCGGTGTGGAAAACTCCCGGGCGTTCGTTCGGCAAGTGAACCGCGCGCCTCACGTCGTCCGATCCGCGCGCCCCGCGCGGTCCGGGTACGCCAAGAGGTCCGCCCCCTCCGTGCGGTGCGGAGGGGGCGGACCCGGGTCGTACGCGTTGTTCCGGGCGAGATCGATCAACCCTGGGGAGGTGATCCTCTACTTCGGCGCGCCGACCGGCTTTCCGTCGGGGGCGACGGCGTACCAAGTACCGCCCACGCCCTGACCGTTGGTGTCTCCGGCCGCCTTGTCACCGGAGAAGGTGTAGATGGGCCAGCAGTTGACGGTCATCTGCTTGGCGCCGTCCGGGCGGGTGAAGCCCATCAGGCCCTTCTTCTGCACGCCCTTGGTGTCACTGGCGGAGACCGGGGCCACGACGGGCCACTTCTCCAGGCAGGCACCGGTGCAGGCGGACTTCGGGACGGGCCAGGCCTGGTCCTTCAGGAAGCGGTAGACCGTCCGGCCGTTCTTGTCGACGATGATCTCGCCGAGCTTGGGGTCGTTGCGGGTCGACAGGCCCGGCAGGGAGGCCAGGGTCGCCTTCTTGCCATCGGGGGCGGAGGCGTACCAAGTGCCGCCGACGCCCTGGCCGTTGGTGTCACCGGCCTTGGTGTCCTTGGCGTACCGGTACATCGGCCAGCCGCCGATCGTCAGCTGCTTGGTGCCGTCCGAGCGGGTGACCTCGCCGAGCAGGGCCTTGTCCACACCGGTGGCGGCCACGGCGCCGTCGGCGGGAACGGGCGGCCAAGCGGTCGCGCAGTCGCCGTCACAGTTCGACTTCGGCGGCTCGGCGGTGTCCTTCTCGAAGCGGTACAGGGTGAATCCGGCGCTGTCGGTCAGCACCTTGCCGAGCGTCGTGCTTTCCGCGACGGCCAGCTGACCTGCGGATTCCGCCTTGGGGGCGGCACTCTGCTGGTCGGCGCCGTAGCCGTTGGGCGAAGTGGTGCTGCTACTGGTGGCCTGACCGTAACCGTTGGCAGCCGCGGCGGCGCCCACGTTCTGGCTCCCCGTCGACTGGGTGCCCGATTCCTGACCGCACGCCGTCGTGAGCGCCAGCACGGCCGCAGCTGTCGCTACGAGTGAGGCGCTCCGCCAGGAGGTCTTCATTGGGTAACTCCCACTGTTCGCGTTAAGGGTTGCAGCGCCCTGCTGCGCCGCGCATGGCCCTAGGTACGGGCGGGAGTGGCGGATGTGTTCAACGGCCGCACAAAAAACTTTCGGAACGCTGTGACACACCCCACGCCACCATGCTTCTCGGGCATCTGTTCCCACCCCGGTGGCCGTGTCCCGAGGGGGCGTCAAACCGGTCCGAGCCGGACGTCCTTCGTTCGGGGGCAATACCCGTCGGCTCCGGCGTGCGCAGGCGCGATACGCCTCATGATCTCCGTCGTGCATGGACCACAGCGGACCCGGTCCGCCCTCGTCATACGGGTGTTGGCGCTGCTGACGCTGACCTGGATCATCGGCGGCGCGCCGGCCTCGGCGGCGGTCGCCGACTCCTGCGCGTACGCCTCCATCGGCCCGGACGGCACGGACGCGGTGGCGGTGGCCGGCGGCGACCTCTGCACCATCAGCCCGCCGCCCCCGTCACCCACGCCCCCACCCACTCCGAAACCGCCGCCCCCACCACCCCCGGCGCCTCCGCCCAGGCCCAGGCCGAAGCCCCCGCCGCCGGCTCCCCCGCCACCGCCTCCACCCGCCTCGCCGACCCCGCGGCCCCCCGCCGTGGCGCCACCGCCGAGGCCGGCACCTCCGCCGGCGCCGAAGCCCACACCGACGCCCTCGCCCACGCACAAGGCGCGGCCCAAACCGTCGGCCACCCCGGTGAGTTATCCGGCCTACCGCGCCCCGACGCGCAAGCACTCGCCCCGCAGCGGACCGTCCCTGGTCTCGCTCACCCTGCTCGTCACCGTGCCCGCGTTGCTCGCCGTCGCGGCGCTGCGTCCGCGCTGACCCCTGGAGGCATCCTTGTCGGAATGGCTTGTTCTCGTCCTCGCGATGGCGGCGGCGTGTGTCGTCGTCCTCGTCGTGTCCCTCGTACGCACCCGCCGGGCCCCCGACGACGAGGATCCGTCCGAGACCCCGGACGTGATCGAATACATGACCATGATGATCGGCGTGGTCTACGCCATCGTCCTGGGACTGGCCATCGCCGGAGTCTGGGAGGCCCGCAGCGCCGCCCAGGACCATGTGCAGGCGGAGGCCCAGGCCCTGCACGAGATCTCGGAGCGGGTCCGCGTCTATCCGCCGGACGTGCGCGACCGTATCCGCGGCGACGTCGACGCGTACGTCGGATACGTCGTCAAAACCGAGTGGAAGACCATGGCCGACCACGGCCGTGTCACCGCCAAGGGCGGCCGGCTCTTCGAGGTGGTCCGCCAGGACGTCAGCGGCTACCAGCCGAGGTCGGACTTCGAGGCCCAGACCTACCAGCCGCTGGTCGACCAGGTGACCGCGGCCGACGCTGCACGCAACGCCCGCGCCGACTCGACGGACGCGACCATGCCGGGCGTGGTGTGGTTCGGGCTGATCACCGGAGCCGTGGTCACCATCGGGATGGTGTTCGCGCTCCAGATCCGGCGCACCAAGAGGGAACTGATCCTCGCCGGGCTCTTCTCCGCCCTGATCGCGTTCCTGCTTTTCCTGATCTGGGACTTCGACGCGCCCTACAGCCGGGGGATCGCAGCCTCGGCGGAACCCTTCACGGCACTGTTCCCGCACCTTCCGAAGTGACCGGTCTCCTTTAGCGGCCGGAGGGTCGGGGGACGGACGCCACACCGGGTCCGTCCCCCGATCGCGCACCCACATTCCCCCGTACGGCCCACCCGGTTACCCCATTCGCGCTACTGCGATCGCGCCCACGTGCACGCCTTCCTAGCGTTTCGAACATCGAGGCGCGTTTAAGACGCAGGCGGAAGGTCCGCAGCAAGGCTCCTCGGGGACCCGGAGGCTCACCATGCACCCGATACGCGTCGCTTCGGCCGCACTGCTGGGCGTGATCGCGCTCACCCTTTCCGCAACCGCCGCTCTCGCCGGAAACGGCGACGGAAACAGTGACGGCGGCCGTGCCAGTGGCCGTGACAGTGGCCGGGGCAACAGCAACATCACCTCGTTCGGCTTCGACGTGCAGCCGCAGAGCATCGCGGCGGGCGGCCGGCTCCGGCTGACCGCGGAGAGCTGCGACTCCGTCGCCAGGGTCTCCTCGGAAGTCTTCGACACGGTCACGATCCCCAAGGGCCAGTCGTCGGCGACGGCCCTGATCGACGGGGACGCCAGAGCGGGCTCGGTGCACCAGGTGACGTTCCAGTGCGGCAACGAGAGCGGCCACACCGAGCTCACCATCGCCCCCGCCCGCTCCGGCACCGACTACTCCGACCCGACCCAGGTCCAGGTCCCGGCCTCCGTGCTACGAGGTGTCAAGGCCGGTGTCGGCGGGAGCTCCGGCGGTGGCTTCGACCTCAAGGAGATCGGACTGGGAACCGCGCTCGTCGCCGGCTGTGTCGGCACGGCGTGGTCCATGACGCGCCGCGTCACCGACGAGGAGTCGTGACCGCTCGCCGCTCGGGGCCCTCCTCGCCCCGGATCTCGGCGAGAAGGTCCGGGGCGAAGGCCTGTCAGACACGCGGTACGCGGGGCACCGCCAAGGGTGAGAGCACCGATCAGATCCGCCGCTCGGACCTGCGGCGCCGCCAGAACAGCCCACCGCCGACGACGCCGGCGGTCAGCAGTCCGCTGCCGATCGCGACGTCGGCGGGCGCCGCTCCGCCGACGCTGCCACCGAGACCACCGCTGACACCGCCGATGACGGTGAAGGCGGCGGGCCGGGTCAGCCTTCGGTCTTCACAGCGGGCCGTGATGTCGTACGACCCCGGGCGCGCGTCACGGTCGACGGTGACCGTCGCGATGGACGTGTCGCCGCCCACCCGGCGCAGCAGGGTGGTGCGGAAGACCCGCGAGGAGACCGTGCTGCCGGGCCGCAGGCACGCTTCGCCGTCCACCGTGATCGACAGCTGGCCGCCCCGCGCGATGACACTGGGCCGGACGAGGATGTTCCGCACATCGTGACGGCCGCGGTCATCGAAGCGGTCGTCGAAGCGGTCGTCGAAGCGGCCGTTGTCGTTGAACCGGCCATTGTCATGGAACCGGCCGTTGTCATTGAACCGACCGTTGTCGTTGAACCGACCGATGTCACCCGGGCGGCCGCCACCGACCACGCCACCGCCGCCGACCACCACACCACCGCCACCGACCACGCCACCGCCGCCGACCACCCCGCCACCGACGACGCCACCGCCGCCGACCACCCCGCCGCCACCGACCACGCCACCGCCGCCGACCACCCCGCCGCCACCGACCACGCCACCGCCGTTGTTCAGCCCTGTGCCGTTGCCCGGTCCACCGGGGTTGCCCAGTCGCTCGCTTCCGCTCGGCTCGTCGTTGCTCGGCTCGTTGTTGCCCGACTCATTGCTGCCCGGTTCATTCGATGCCGTCGCCACCGGGGCGGCGAGCCCCACCGCGGCGACCACGGCGGCAGCGACCGCCAGGGCACGAGTTGTACGCATGTGATCCTCCGCGGAAGACGCCCCGGGAACCGTCCCCGGTCGATCGGCGAGAAAGCGCCTCCCATACAGACCCTCAGATGCGGTGCACGGGGACGCATTTCGAGAATGGTCCGTCCTGGTGAGAAGACACGCCGAAGGATTTACACACAATCGGATATTGCCGCAGGTCACGGACCGTCAGAAATTTCCTGCCCTTGGCAACTCGGATGGCTCACCACGCGGATGCCCCGACACCCGTTCGCCCGCGCCCCGTCGCCTGCCGGGCATGCTGCACTTAGCGTTCTGGTATGCGCGACGGACGCGGCGACGGCCGCGTCGAGAGGGGATGGCGAATGTTTGCGTCCGAGGTGGCCGAAGAGGAGGAGCGGCAGAAGAAGCGCGCCCCGTGGGGCGTAATAGCGCTTGTTCTGCTGACCGGCCTCGCGCTCATTCGGAATGGTTCCGGTGAGTTCGACGTGGGCCCTCCACAGCCCGCGACGGCGGCGGCAGCGGACAGCAGGACGCCCGTCGCCACCTTCTCCAACGGGCCCGCCGCGTTGCCGTACTCCGTGGTGGACCGGGTCAGGATCCCGGCGATCCAGGTGGATGCCCCGGTCGTACCGGTGGGTCTTGACTCGGCCGGCTGGGTCGCCGCGCCGCCGCCCGACAATGCCAATCTCGCCGGCTGGTTCACCGGTGCGGTGTCACCCGGCGAGAAGGGCACGTCCGTGATCGTGGGCCATGTGGACAACATGCGGGGACCGGCCGTCTTCTACGGGCTCGGTTCCCTCAAGAAGGGAAACCGGGTCGAGGTTCAGCGAAAGGACGGGAAGACGGCCACATTCGAGATCTACGGCGTCGACGTATTCGCGAAGAACAACTTCCCCGGTGACCGCGTGTACGGCAGCAAGGGCACCCCCGAATTGCGGGTCATCACCTGCGGAGGCGGTTTCTCCAAGCAGCACGGCTACGACGGCAACGTCGTCGTGTTCGCCCGCCTGGTCGAGGTCCGCTGAGACTCCCCGCCGACGGGCCCGGGCGGTGTTCCCGGGCCCGTCGGCGGAGTCGGGGGCGACCGCGCCCGCTCCCCGCTCAGAAGTCCTCGCGGTGCGGCACCGTGAGGTGGTAGCCGGAGTCGAGGAGTTCCGGCAGGTATTCGCGCAGGGCGCGGACGGTCTGGGAGCGGTCGCCGCCCGCGTCGTGGGAGAGGACGACGACGCCGGGGGCGGCGCCCTCCTCCACCCGGTCGACGATGGTGGCGGTGCCCGGGGTGGTCCAGTCCAGGCTGTCGACCGTCCAGGCCAACGGTTCCATGCCGAGGTCGGCGCCGATCTGGAAGGTCGCCCGGTTCCAGGCCCCGTAGGGCGCGCGGAACCAGACGGGCCGTTCGCCGTAGGCGTCCTCGATGACGTCGCTGGTGCGTGCGATCTCGGAGCGGATCTCGGAGCGGCTGAGCTCGGTCAGCAACGGGTGCGTCCAGGTGTGGTTGCCGACGACGTGCCCGTCGTCGGCCATCTCGGCCAGCAGGTCCTTGTTGTCGACGGCCATCTCCCCGCAGACGAAGAACGTCGCCCGTACGTCGTGCTTGCGCAGGGTGCGCAGAATGCTCGGGGTGTAGCGCGGATCGGGTCCGTCGTCGAAGGTCAGCACCATCGTGCGGCCGCGCCCGCTCACCTGCATGATCGGCTCACGCCGGACGGCGGGCTTGCCGGGCGTCCGGCGCGGCGGAGCGAATCCGGTCATGGGCTCGAGGCGGTACGCGGAGGGCTTGAGCGCCTGACGCGCCTGCGGACCCCCGGCCACGGGTGCGCCCCGTACCGGGCTCCCGGCCGGATCCGCGGTGAGGACGCGGGCCGTGCCCGCCGCCCCCGCCGCCCCGAGAACGGCGGCACCGGCGATCAACGCCCGGCGCCGCGTGAGCAGCTGATCCTTTTGCATGACTCATCAGTCGCCCAACGAAGGCGTGGCGCGGCTGAGCAACACCGGTGTGGACTCAGGAAAGCACCCGTTGGGACCAGCTCAGCGCCGACGCACCAGAGGGAACGGCAATGTCTCCCGAATCGTCAGCCCCGTGAGGAACATGACCAGCCGGTCCACGCCGAGGCCGAGCCCCCCGGTCGGCGGCATCGCGTACTCCAGCGCGTCGAGGAAGTCCTCGTCGAGCTCCATCGCCTCGGGATCTCCCCCGGCGGCCCGCAGCGACTGCGCGGTCAGCCGCCGCCGCTGCTCCACGGGGTCGGTCAACTCCGAGTAGGCAGTGCCCAGTTCGGTGCCGAAGGCGACGAGGTCCCAGCGCTCGGCGAGGCGCGGGTCGGTGCGGTGCTGCCGGGTGAGCGGGGAGACGTCGGTCGGGAAGTCCTTGTAGAACGTGGGCAGCAGGGTCTTCTCCTCGACCAGTCGTTCGTACATCTCCAGTACGACGTCACCCTGACCGTCGTCCGGCCGATACGGCACTCCCGCACCGTCGCACAGCCGGTGCAGGTCCGGCACGGACGCGCCGGGGTCCACCTCCTCCCCCAGGGCCTCCGAGATCGCGTCGTACACCGTCTTGACCGGCCACGGGCCGGAGATGTCGTACTCGGTGCCGTCCTTGCGGGCGACGGGCGCGCCGAAGGTGGCGGTCGCGGCGCCCTGGATCAGTTCGCGGGTGAGGTCGAGCATCACGTCGTAGTCGGCGAACGCCTGGTAGGCCTCCAGCATGGTGAACTCGGGGTTGTGCTTGTGGGAGACGCCTTCGTTGCGGAAGGTGCGCCCCAGCTCGAAGACCTTCTCCAGGCCGCCCACGCACAGCCGCTTGAGGTACAGCTCGGGGGCGATGCGGAGGTACATGTTCAGGTCGTAGGCGTTGATGTGGGTGGTGAACGGGCGGGCGTTGGCGCCGCCGTGGATCTGCTGGAGCATCGGCGTCTCGACCTCGAGATAGCCGCGGTCCAGCAGGCCCTGGCGCAGCGCCTGCACGGCGGTGGAGCGGGCCCGCAGGACCTCGCGGGCGTCGGGGCTGGACACCAGGTCGAGATAGCGGCGGCGCACCTTCGCCTCGGGGTCGGCGAGGCCCCGGCGCTTGTCGGGCAGCGGGCGCAGGCATTTGCCGGTGAGCTGCCAGGAGGAGCCGAAGACGGTCGGTTCGCCCAGGTCGCTGACGCCGACGAGGCCCTCGGCGGTGATGTGGTCGCCGATGTCGACGTCCTGGCGGAAGCGTCTGAGCTCGGGTCCGGACTCCAGCCGGGTGAGGGCGAGCTGGAGGTCGCCGGACCAGTCGCGCAGGACGGCGAACACGATCCCGCCGAAGTCCCGTACGAGGACGACGCGCCCGGCGACGGTCACGTGCTGTCCCGCCGGTCCCGCGCGGACCTCGGCGAGGGTGTGGGTGCGGGACGGGACGCCCACCGGGTAGGGGTCGACTCCGTCGGCGCGCAGCCGGTGGAGTGTGCGGTGGCGGAGGCGGATCTGTTCGGGCAGGCCCGCGGTCGGATCGGTGGCCGCCGCCTGCTCGCCCTCGTCGAGGCCGAGGGCCGACAGCGAGGGCAGGCCCGCGGTGCTCGCGGGCTGGGCGCCGCTCCTCGGGTGCCCCTTGCCCCAGAGCTTGCGCAGCGAGGGCACGGAGACGAAGCCCTCGGCGATGCCGGACGCCAGCCCGATGCGGGCGAGGGAGCCGGTGTCGCCGTAGCAGATGAAGCGGGGGTACCACTCGGGCTGGAACTTGGCGTTGGACCGGTAGAGGGCCTCCAGCTGCCACCACCGGGAGAAGAACAGCAGCAGTCCGCGCCAGAGCCGGAGCACCGGCCCCGCACCGATCCGGGCGCCCTCCTCGAAGACCGACCGGAACACCGCGAAGTTGAGGGAGATGCGCCGTACGCCGAACGTCCCGGCCGCCGCGCACACCTCGGCGACCATGAACTCCATGACGCCGTTCGGGGCGCTGCGGTCGCGGCGCATGAGGTCGAGCGAGATGCCGTCCTTGCCCCAGGGCACGAAAGAGAGCAGCGCGAGGAGCTTGCCCTCGGGCGTCAGTGCCTCGACGAGCAGGCAGTCGCCGTCCGTGGGGTCCCCGAGCCGGTCCAGCGCCATGGAGAAGCCGCGCTCGGTCTCGGTGTCGCGCCAGGCGTCCGCCTTGTCGATGAGCTCCTCCATCTCCTCGTCGGTGAGGCTGGAGTGGCGGCGTACCCGGCAGGTGGCGCCCGTGCGCCGCACGCGGTGCACCGCCTGGCGGGTGACACGCATGTCGCGGCCGTCCAGGTCGAAGCCCGCGACGTGCAGGATCGCCTCGTCGCCGAGTTCGAGCGCGCCGAGCCCGGCGCGCGCGAAGGCCTTGGCGCCGTCCTCCGAGGTACCCATCACGGCGGGCGCCCAGGCGTAGCGGCGGGCCAGGTCGAGCCAGGCCTCGATGGCGTGCGGCCAGGCCTCGCGGTCGCCGACGGGGTCGCCGCTGGCCAGGCAGACGCCGGCCTCGACGCGGTAGGTGACGGCGGCCTTGCCGCTGGGCGAGAAGACGACGGCCTTGTCGCGGCGGGTGGCGAAGTAGCCGAGGGAGTCGTCGGCGCCGTACGCCCGCAGGAGGGCGCGGATACGGGCCTCCTCGTCGCCGCGCAGGGCCGCCTCCAGTCGCTGGGAGCGGAAGAGGGTGGCGACGGCGTTGAGCTGGGCGAGGGCGCCGAGGAGGCCGAGGACGAAGAAGAGCTTGCGGGGCGGGCGCCCGCTGAACGAGCTGCTGGGGACCAGCCCGCCGCACACCCGGCTGGCCGCCCACAGCAGCCGTTCTCCCGAGGCCAGTGTGCCGGGGAACCACTCGACCAGGCCCCAGCCGATCAGGATCGCCACGGCGAGTCCGACGAGCAGTACGGCCAGGGCGCGCCATACGGCGCCGCGCCGGGAGTCGGCGTAGAACTCGCGGCGCGCCACGATCAGGAGCACCAGCAGCAGTCCGCAGGCGACGAAGGACGGCAGCGACTCGGCGTACAGGCCCATCGCCAGGCCCACGATGTCGAAGAAGACCAGCAGGCCGAGGTAGACGACGACCAGCCACCAGGCGACCTTCTTGCGGGCGGCGGTCGCGGCGGCGAGCAGGAAGAGGAAGACGGCGTACGCGAGGTTGGCGCTGACCGGGACGATCAACAGGTCGAGGAAGGCCACGACGGGGTGCAGCAGACGGCGCACGGGGGCGAAGAAGGCCAGCAGGACGCACAGCAGCGAGAGGGCGCCGAAGAAGGCCGCGAAGCCTTCGGGCACCTTGCTGAGGAAGCCGACCCGGGACGGCGGTACGGGACCCGTGGCGTCCCTCGGTCCGCGGGCCTCCACGGTGGCGCTCATGGTGTCGACTCTAGGAAGCCCCGGCCGCGGGCGCCCGTCGAGCGTCGTCCCACTCGTCGCCGACGCGGACGGCGGTCGCGGCGGGTCCCGGCGGGCCGTGGGGGGCCGTGCGGACGGACACTTCCCCCGTTCCGTCCCATGCGGGACGCCACGGGCCCGCCCTGCTCCCGACCTGCGGCTTCCGATAGCCTCGGTGGTGTGGCGGAACAGCAACCCTCGCACCGATTCGAGCGTGGCACGGACGGTCCCAAGGTCATCGTCGTCGGCGTGGACGGCTCGGACTCGTCGCTGCGCGCGGCGGCCTACGCCGCCGGGCTGGCCAGGCGGCAGCACGCGCTGCTCGCCCTCGTGTACGTGCAGCCCGTCATGGCCGCGGGAGCGGCGTTCGGGGCGCCGGTCGCCGAGACGACCGACCGGATCGCCGAGGACCTCATCGCACAGATCCGGGAGGCCACCGAGAAGGTCAAGGACATATTCGCGGTGCGCTGGGAGTTCCACACCTTCCGCGGCGATCCCTACAACGGTCTGGTGACGGCGGCGGACGAGCTGAAGGCGGACGCCGTGGTGGTCGGCGCCTCCGAGCAGGCGGGGCACCGGATCATCGGGTCGGTGGCGATCCGGATGGTGAAGGCAGGCCGCTGGCCGGTCACGGTTGTCCCATAGACCCCGTGGGTCCCAGGGACCCCGTGAACTCCGTGGGTCCTACTGCGCCATCATCAGGCCGTCGTGGGCCGCGCCGCGGCTGAGGACCACGTCACGGATGCGGTCGCGTACACCGGCCAGGTCGGCGCCCTGGGCCAGAGCCGCGTTGATGTCGACCACCCGCCCGGCGTCGATGTCGAACAGCTGCGGGACGAACTCCGCCTTCGTGACCTCCCAGCGGCCTCCCTTGCGCGCGGGCGGGGTGAAGGTGAAGCGGGCGAGGGTGCTCTCGTTGCCCCGGGAGTCCTGGATGCCTTGGCGGTTGAACATCTCGCCCGCGATCTGGTCGCCCATCCCGTAGACGACCCACGTGCCGTTGACCTTCTCGTAGGCCTGCGGGACACGCGCGTGCGTGCCGAGGATCAGGTCGATGTCGGGCCGCCCGCCCGTGCGCGAGGCGGTGAGCTCCCGGCTCAGCGTCAGCTGCTGGGTGTTGGGCTGTTCCTGCCATTCGGTGCCCCAGTGCAGGGACACGACGACCACGTCGGCGCCCGCCTTCCTGACGGCCCGGGCGTCCGCGAGGATCCGGTCGCGGTCGATGAGATTGACGCTCCAGGGCTGCCCCTGGGGCATCGGGAAGCCGTCCGTGCCGTAGGTGTAGGCGAGGTGGGCGACCACCGCGTTGCCTGCGCGCATGAGGGTGGGCACATACGCCTCCTGCGCCGTGCGCGCCGATCCCGCGTGCCGTACGCCGGCGAGGTCGAGGGCGTCCAGCGTGCGCCGTACGCCCGCGGCGCCGTCGTCCAGGGAGTGGTTGGAGGCGGTGGAGCAGGCGTCGTACCCGGTCGCCGCGAGCCCGTCGGCCACCTGCGGTGGAATCTTGAAGGCGGGGTTGCCGGTGTGGTCGCCGTCGGATCCGTACACGGTCTCCATGTGACAGATCGCCAGGTCGGCACCGGAGACCAGGGGTTTCACCCCTTCGAACATCGGCAGGAAGTCGTATCCGGTGCCGCCCGCGTCGGCGTTCGCCCGCTCGGTGACCGAGGTGTGCGCCAGCACGTCGCCGGAGGCGACGAGGGTGAAGCCGTGGGAGGTGAGGGGCGCGCCGGGGTGCCCGGTGCTCCGGGCGGACGGCTCCTGGTCGGCCCGGCAGCCGGCGCCCACGACGAGTACGGCCCCGAGAGCGATGGCGGCCAGTCGACTACGTGTGATCATTCCCAGCCTCGATGTAGTCATATTTAAGTAGGAAGTGAGGTAAATCCATCCAATCGAAGGGGTTGAGTCAAGAAGCGACGCGCATCCGTAGCCCGTCCGGCCCTCGGGGAACCGCCCGTCGGGGCGCCACCGGGCCCCGCTGAACCGTTCACCGCGCCGTTCACCGACGGCATCGACCGCCCACCGCAGACCCGTGCTCCGGGCCTGTCCCAGCGGAGCGGCACCCGCTGGCATACACGCCATGACGGCCGGAACCACCACCAAGACGACCGCCGAACACGAGTTGGCCGCGCTGCAGCGCGAGCACGGCCGGCCCCTCTTCGCCCTGCTCCTGCGACTCTCCGACGGCGACCGCCAACGCGCCGAGGATCTGCTGCAGGAGACGCTCGTCCGCGCCTGGCAGCACCCCGAGGCGCTGCGCGCCGACGACTTCGACTCCGTACGCCCCTGGCTGCTCACCGTGGGACGCCGGCTCGCGATCGATGCACGGCGGGCCCGCCAGGCGCGTCCGCCGGAGGTCGGGGACGCGGTGCTGGAAAGCGCGCGGGTCTGCGCGGATCACGCCGAAAGGTCGGCGGCGACGCTCGATGTGCGGGAGGCTGTGAAGACACTCACTCCCGAGCATCGTGAAGTCCTGGTGCTCGTGTACTTCCAGGGGGCGAGTGTGGCGGAGGCCGCCGCGGCGCTCGGGATTCCGCCCGGTACCGTGAAGTCTCGTGCGTACTACGCGCTGCGCGCCCTGCGCCGGGTTCTTCCGGGATACGCGGCCGACCTGCGGTGAAACCGAAGGCCGAGTCAAACCTCCGTAAAGCGCCTTGCTGAGGACCATGGTTGAGCAATCAGCTGTCCTCATCCGTGTTCCGGATTGGGGGGAAACCCCCAAGGGCTCGGGATCGGGCGACGCGCACGCAAACCGGAGGAAGGCAGGAAGGGATGCTGCACAGAGGCCAAGAGAGCACGGACGGCACCGGCGGTGGGGAACTCACCGTCCCCATGGCGTGGTTGTACGCCGAGTACATCGCCGACGAGCTGCTGCGGACCGGCGACCTGATGCCGCCCACGTCCTTCGAGTTCCGCGCCGGGCGTGACGCCCTGGCACTGACCATCTTCCTCTCCGACACTGACGGCGAACTCTCGGGCATCCGGGTCGTCTCGCAGTTGGAGACCTGGCTCTCGCTGACGGCGTACGACCAGCCGTGGCAGGACTGGGTGCGCGAGCACATGGCGCGGTGCTCGGCCGAGGCGGTCGAGTCCGGCGGCCCCGCCCCGGACCTGGAACTGGCGAGGGCGGCCTGGCGCTGGCTGGAGGAGACCGAACTGCTCGCCCCGGACCTGGACGCCGTACCCGGCGGCGGCCCGATCCCGGGCGAGGACGACGGTCCGAAGGTGTGGACACCGGCCTGGCGACTGGGTCTGCCCCTGGGACATCTGGCGATCCATCTCTTCTGATCGCCACGACCGGGCGGACCGCCGGTAACCCCTGTTCAGGGCTCCGCACTCCGCCAAACAAGTTTTCCGCACAACTTTTTTCGGGCTCGCACCAATCCGCGAGCCCGCCCGCTCCGAATGTCTTGGCCGCGATTCCGAACGAGTCTTGAGTGATTCGACGGTCTGGTGCGTACCCGTGGGCAACAGCAACACCACTCCCACCCCCGCACCATCGCCACGAGGATTCGGTATTCGGTATGAGGTCCCTGGAACGGCATCGCGACGTCGGCGCCTACGCGCTCGGCGTGCTGGACGAGGCGGAGGCGTTCCGCTTCGAGGATCACCTCATGGAGTGCCCCCAGTGCGCGGCGCACGTGAGTGAGTTCAGGCCCGCCACGCGGCAGCTGATGCTGTACCGGCACGCCACCCCGCGCTCCGTGCACCCCTTCGCCGCCCCCGGGCCGCGCCTGATGGACAAACTCCTCAGTGAGGTGGCGACCCGGCACCGGGCCGGGCGCAGGCGCTGGTTGTACGCGGTGGCCGCCGCCGTGGTGCTCGCGGTGGGCGGTCCGTCGATCGCGATGGTCACGTCGCACGGTTCCGGGTCCCAGACGGCGGCGGTCGCGTCGACGGACGCGCAGACCGGCGTATGGGCCAAGGTCAC
Organism: Streptomyces sp. NPDC111507; assembly: GCF_055638955.1. NCBI lineage: Bacteria > Bacillati > Actinomycetota > Actinomycetes > Kitasatosporales > Streptomycetaceae > Streptomyces > Streptomyces sp. NPDC111507. Next base: position 561,754 of record NZ_JBVKBU010000005.1, read on the forward strand.
CACCGCGGACCGCATCTGGGGCAGCCAGGTCCAGGTCGAGGTCAAGGACGCCGGGGGCCCGCGCCCCTGTCAGCTCGTCGCCATCGGCAAGGACGGTTCTCAGCAGACGGTGACGAGTTGGATGGTGCCCGCGCACAACGGCGAGGCGACCACCCTGCAGGGCGGCGCCGCGCTCAAGTCCGACGAGATCAGCCGGTTCGAGGTGCGCACGACGGACGGCAAGCACCTGGTGACCGTCACGCCCCACTGATCCCGGGCTGTTCCCCGCTGCTCCCGGACTATTTGAGCAGCCGGGACAACCGGCGGTCCGCGAGTGGCTTGCCTCCCGTCTGGCAGGTCGGGCAGTACTGCAGCGAGGAGTCGCTGAAGGAGACCTCGCGGATGGTGTCGCCGCACACCGGGCAGGGCTCGCCCGTTCTGCCGTGCACCCGCAGCCCGCTCTTCTTCTCCGCCTTGAGGCGCCCCGCGGCCAGCCCGTGGGAGCGCTCCACCGCGTCGGTGAGCGTGGAGCGCAGCGCCTCGTAGAGACGGGTCGTCTCCTCGGGGGTCAGTGAGGCGGCCAGCTTGAAGGGGGACATCCTGGCGGCGTGCAGGATCTCGTCGCTGTACGCGTTCCCCACGCCGGCGATCAGGCTCTGGTCCCGGAGTGCGCCCTTGAGTTGGCGGCGCTCATCCGCGAGCAGCCGGGCGAACCGTTCCTCGTCGAAGTCGGCGGCGAGCGGGTCCGGGCCGAGGCGGACCACACCGGGGATCTCCGCCGGGTCCCTGACGACGTACACCGCGAGTCTCTTCTGTGTGCCGGCCTCGGTGAGGTCGAAGCCCTCGCCGGTCTCCAGGGCGACACGCAGCGCGAGCGGGCCCTTGCCGGGGCGGGGCGGGCCGTCGGGCAGCGTGTCCCTCCAGTGCAGCCAGCCCGCGCGGGCCAGGTGGGTCACGAAGTGCAGTCCGTCGGCCTCGATGTCGAGGAACTTGCCGAGCCGGCGCACGGCGGTCACCTCACGGCCCTCGAAGGCGGTCACGGGCGGGTCGTAGGTCTTCAGGACGCTGATGGCGACGGGCAGCACGCGCACGACCTCGCGGCCGACGAGATGGTCGGCCAGGAAGTCCTTGAGCGCTTCGACCTCTGGCAGTTCCGGCATGGCTCCAGAGTGCCACCCGCCACCGACAACACCAGCCGAACCGCCCACCTCCTGAGGCGACGGCGGCCGGTCCCCCGCCGCACCCGGTCAGTCCCGTTCCGGGACCAGGAACTCGCACCACACGCACTTGCCGCCGCCGCGCGCCTCCACGCCCCAGACGTCGGCGAGGCGGTCGACCAGGAGGAGTCCGCGGCCGGAGACACCGGACTCGCCCGCCTCGCGGCGGCGCGGCAGGGCGCTGGAGGAGTCCTCGACCTCCGCGCGCAGCCGGCGGTCCGGGCCGCTGAGGACCCGCAGGGTGACGATCGCGGCGCCTTCGGTGTGCATGAGGGCGTTGGTGATCAGCTCGTCGGCGACCAGTTCGACATCGTCGGCGCGCTCTCCCCCGCCCCAGGCGCGGACCGCGGCCCGGATCATGTGCCGGGCCTCGGTGAGCGCGTCGGGGTCGCCGGGCGCGACATGCTGCTGGAGCCGCCCGCCGGACTGCTGGGGCCCGGGGCCCCGGCGGCGCAGCGCCAGCAGGGCCACGTCGTCGTCGCCGCCGCGTTCCTCGGCCACGTCGATGAGCCGGTCGGCGAGGTCGCGTACATCATCCGGGCCCGAGCGGATCAGCTCCAGGAGGGTGTGCATGCCCTCGTCGAGGTCGACGCCGGGCTGCTCGACCAGGCCGTCGGTGCACAGCACCAGGGTCTGCCCGGGGTCCAGTTCGACCGTGTCGACGGGGTATTCGAGGCGCCCGAACAAGGCGGACAGACCGAGCGGCAGGCCCCCTGTGACGGACTGCCGGCGGCAGGTGCCGTCGTTCTGCCGGATCACCGGGTCGATGTGGCCGGCCCGCACCAGCTGGACGACTCCGGTGGACAGGTCGGCCTCCGCGTACAGGCAGGTCGCGAAGCGGTCGGTGTCGAGTTCGTGCAGGAAGACCGAAGCGCGGGCCATCACGGTGGCGGGGGTGTGCCCCTCGGCGGCGTAGGCCCGCAGCACGATCCGCAACTGGCCCATGACTGCGGCGGCGTGGGTGTCGTGGCCCTGGACGTCCCCGATGACGGCGCCGACGCGACCGCCGGGCAGCGGGATCACGTCGTACCAGTCGCCGCCGATGTCCCGGCCGAGGGAGGCGGATCGGTAGCGGACGGCGATGTCGGCGCCGGGCACGTTCGGTATGGAGCGCGGCAGCATGGCCTGCTGGAGGCCCTGCGCGAGGTCCTTCTCCTGCTCGTAGAACATGGCCCGCTGGAGGCTCTGGGCGATGCTGCTGCCGAGCGCGACGAGGACGTTGCGCTCCTCCGAGGAGAAGCCGCGCCGGTCGTTGTAGAGCAGTCCCATCGCGCCGATGGGGCGGGCCTGCGCGATGAGCGGCAGGTAGGCGGCCGAGGTGATCTTGAGGTCGGTGATGTGCGGCCACAGCAGCGGATACGAGTCGGAGAAGTCCTCGGGCGAGTCGATGAAGCGCGGGGCGAGGGTGCGTACGACCTCGCTCATCGGGTACTGCTCGTCGATGCGGGTGACCATGGTGCCGGGGACGAAGCTGCCCTCGGGGCCCTCGGCGACCAGCCGTATGCGTCCGGCCTCGACCAGGCCCATGACCAGGCTCGTCGCGCCGAGATGGGTGAGGCCGTGGGAGTCCTTGAGGACGTCGATGACGTCCTGGACGGTGCGGGCGTGGGCGAGGGCGGCCGTGGTGATCTGCACGACGTTCGTCTGCTGGCGCCGCGCCTCGTCCTGGGCCGCCTGTTCGCGGCGCGCCGCGCTCTCGCCGAGCTCCTGCGTGGCGTCGCGGACGATGCCGATGATCCGGCGCGGCCGGCCCGTCCCGTCGCGGCGGATGTAGCCCTGGGTGTGGGTCCAGCGCAGTGAGCCGTCGCGGCAGCGGATGCGGAAGTAGGCGCCGTAGTTCTCGCTGCCGTCCTTGAGGGCGTGCGAGACCAGCGTGTCGAGACGGATCCCCTCGGTCGCGGGCACCCGCAGGGACAGGGTCTCGGGGCGGCCGTCGTACTCCTCGGGACGCACGTCGAAGACTTCGTGGGCCTGGGCGTCCATCTGCATCAGACCGGAGTCCAGGTCCCAGTCGAAACTGCCCATGCGGTTGAGCGCCAGGATCGGATCCGGGTGGGCGGGCCAGTCGTCCGGGAGTGACAGGGCGCTCGCTCCCCGATCAACCATGCGCCCACCTTGCCAGCATTCGGCCGATTATTCGACTTCAGGGGAGTCCGGTACGCGGCTTCGGGGGAGTCCGGATTCGGGCTCCCCCGGCCGCTCGACGCTCAGCCGTCGAAGACGTCCGTCGGGGTGTCGAAGACGGTGTCCGCATCGGGCGACTCGTCGGGGATCAGACCACCGCCGTCGGGCAGGTCGGGGATCTCCGGAACGGTGTCGGGGCCGATCTCGTCCTCCGAGGGGTCCAGCGGGGCGAGGGGGTCCTGCGGGACGTTCCGGTCGATCTCCGTGGAGTCGGGGGCGGGGGTCCACGGCACCAGGGGCGGCAGGGAGATGTCGGGCCGTGGGGTCGGCGAGGCGGGCGGCGGGGCGGTCGTGGTGGGCGGGAGACAGTTCGACACCGCGGCCACGGGCGCCTCCGCCGGCATGCCCGGGGTTCCCTCCGGGGTGACGGTCAGGGTGGGCGCCACACAGTCGGGCGGCGCGTCCGCCAAGGGGCCCGTCCGCGGGCTGTGCTCCGGGACCGTGCTCGGGCTTGTACCGGGACTCGTACCGGGGCTCGCACTGGGGCTTGTGCCAGGGCTTGCGTCGGGGCGACGGCCGGGGCTCGCGGCCGAGACCGGTGGCCGCAGGACGACGTCCCGGTGACCGTCGTCCCCGATCCGCCGTTCGATCCACCTGTTGTCGGCGATGTCGATGATCGTGACGTTCCTGATCGCGGCGGACGCCGGGGTCACGACGACAACGTTGCCAGGACGGAAACCGGACCAGGGCTGCCCCTGGGTCCCCGGGGTCGCCCTGGACACGACGGGCGGGCTCAGCGGATTGCCGCCGGCGCAGCGCACACGCGGCACGCCCCGGTTGTCGACGAGGACCGCGGTGCCCCGCTGGAGCACCGACTGGAAGCTGGTCGCCCGGCCGTCACGGAAGCCGTGGTCGGTGACCTGCGTGTCGGCGCGCAGCACGACCGAGGTCAGACCGCGCAGGAAGTCCGGGACGGCCGCCTGCGCGACGCCCGCCGCCTGCGCGAAGGAGCGCGCCTTGCCGGGGTCCGAGGAGAGGAAGCCGATCTGCTTCCCGACGTCACAGCTGCCGACGGCCCGGGTGCCGCCGTAGAGGCCGGGTGTGGAGCCGGGAAAGGAGCGCACGCCCTGCGGGGCGGAGCCACGGTTCGCGGGTGTCGCCGGGTACGGCATTCGGGTGATGAACGGCGAGTCGGCGGCCGTGGACGCGGTGAACGGGTCGCGGCCGCCGCCGGCGACCGGCTGCAGGACGACCTCACCCCCGTCGGCCCCGGACGCCGCGCTCTCGCCGCCTCGGCCGCCGCACCCGGCGACGAGGAGCGCCGCCGAGAGCGCGCAGGCCATGACCAAGGCCCGGGTGGGTATGTGCACCACGCTGTTCTCCTGTCGCACCACGTTCTCCCGTTGCACTGCTTCCTCCCGTTGCACCACGACCTCCCGGCCATTCCGGGGTTTTCGTCCACTATTGTCTGTGTCGCCCAGTTGGCTCACGCAAGCGGAGACGGTCACCCAGCGTCACAATGGAAGACAAGGGAAGAGGAGTGGCTCGCGTGGAGTGGTTCGTCGCCCCCGACTACTGGCTGAGCCGGCTGGTCTTCCAGCGGGCTCTGGCCGTGGTCTACGTCGTCGCCTTCCTGGGCGCAACGCTCCAGTTCCGTGCGCTGATCGGGGAGCGGGGGATGCTTCCGGTGCCGCGGTTCCTTGCGCGGGTCGCCTTCCGCGATGCCCCGAGCGTGTTCCACCTGCGCTACTCGGACCGCTTCTTCGCGGCCTGGGCCTGGGCCGGCTGCGCGGTGTCGGTGGCGCTGGTCGCCGGCCTGGACCAGTGGCTCCCGCTCTGGGGGGCCATGGTGCTCTGGCTGGTGCCCTGGGCGATGTACCTGTCGATCGTCAACGTGGGCCAGACCTGGTACGCGTTCGGCTGGGAGTCCCTGCTCCTGGAGGTCGGTTTCCTCGCCGTGTTCCTCGGCAACGACGAGGTGGCCCCGCCGGTCGTCGTCCTCTTCCTGCTGCGCTGGGTGCTGTTCCGCGTGGAGTTCGGCGCCGGGCTGATCAAGATGCGCGGGGACGCCTGCTGGCGGGAGCTGACCTGCCTCGACTACCACCACGAGACCCAGCCGATGCCGGGACCGCTGAGCTGGTTCTTCCACCATCTCCCCAAGCCCTTCCACCGGGTCGAGGTGGCGGCGAACCACTTCACCCAGCTCGTCGTGCCCGTCCTCCTGTTCACCCCGCAGCCGATCGCGACGGCGGCAGCGTCGCTGATGGTCCTCACCCAGATCTGGCTGGTCCTGTCCGGCAACTTCTCCTGGCTGAACTGGACCACCATCGTGCTGGCCCTCTCCGCGATCGAGTTCCCCACCACTCCCCCGCACGTGGCCGGCCCACCCCTCTGGTACGAGATCGTGGTCCTCGCGGTCGCCACGGGCCTGGTGGCCCTCAGCTACCGCCCCGCCCGCAACATGATCTCCCGGCGCCAGGTCATGAACCGCTCCTTCGACCCGCTGCACCTGGTCAACACCTACGGCGCGTTCGGCAGCGTCAGCCGGGTGCGCCACGAGGTGGTCGTCGAGGGCACGGCGGACCCCGTGCCGCGGGAGGACTCGGAGTGGAAGGAGTACGAGTTCAAGGGAAAGCCGGGCGATCTTCGCCACTGGCCGCGCCAGTACGCGCCGTACCATCTGCGGCTCGACTGGCTGATGTGGTTCGCGGCGCTCTCCCCCGCGTACGCCGCCTCGTGGTTCACGGGCCTGGTCGAACGGCTCCTGGAGAACGACCGCGACACGCTACGGCTGTTGCGCCGCTGTCCGTTCCCGGCGGACGCACCGCCCCGGTACGTCCGCGCCCGCCTCTACCGCTACCGCTACACGACGTGGCACGAGCTGCGGGAGACGGGTGCGTGCTGGCACCGGACGTATGTGCGGGAGTTCCTGCCGCCGATGCGGCTGGAGTGGGTGGATCAGAGCCGGTAGACCGGACGTGGCGGATCGGACGGGTGGATCAGAGCCGGTAGACCCGGGTGGCGGTGCCGCCGAAGACCTCGGCGCGTTCCGCCGCGCCAAGTCCCCCGGTCAACTCCTCGGCCGCATCGACCACTTGTCCGTACGACGCCGCCAGCGTGCACACCGGCCAGTCGGAGCCGAACATCAGCCGGCCGGGTCCGAAGGCGTCCAGGACCGTGTCCGCGTAGGGGCGCAGCCCGTCGACCGTCCACTTCGCGTGGTCCGCCTCGGTCACCATGCCGGAGAGTTTGCACACGGTGTTGGGGAGCGCGGCCAGCGCCCGGACGGCCGTCGCCCAGGGCCGCAGCGCGCCCGTGGCGATCGGTGGCTTGCCCAAGTGGTCGAGGACGAAGGTGAGTCCGGGGTGGCCGGCGGCGGCCCGGACACAGGCCGACAGCTGGTGCGGCAGCACGACCAGGTCGTAGACGAGGCCCGCCTCGGCGACGGCGGCGAGCCCCTCCCGTACGTCCGGACGCAGCAGCCACTCCGGGTCGGGCTCGCCCTGTACCTGGTGGCGGATGCCCTTGAGCCGGCGGCCGCCCGGCAGCTCCCGCAGCCGGGCCAGCTCCTCGGCGACGTCCGGCCGGGTCAGGTCGGTCCAGCCGACCACACCCGCGATCAGCTCGCTCTGCGCCGCGAGGGCGAGGAACTCCGGGGTCTCCTCGGGCACGGTGATCGTCTGTACGAGGACCGTGCGGTCGACGCCGGCGGCGCGTGCCTGCGGTGCGAGGTCCGCCACGCCGAAATCACGTCGCAGTGGCTGGAGTTCGGGCCCGGTGATCCAGTCCTGGTCGCGGATCGAGAGGTCCCACACATGGTGGTGCGCGTCCACCCTCACGGCAGCTCCCACACGACGGGCAGCCCCGCCTGAGCGCCCTCGCTCGAGTAGTCGTGGACGACGTCGAGGAGTTCGGCCATGCGCGCCTGCCAGGCGATGTTGACCGGCAGTTTCTCCAGTTCGGCGAGTAGGCGCTCGTAGTCCTCGCACTCCAGGACGTGGAAGAGGTCGGTGCCGCTGCGCCAGATCGTCCAGGAGGTGGCTCCGGCGGCGCGGATGGCCGTGGTGAGCTCCTCGGGGACCTCCCGGTGGGCGGCCTCGTACGCGGCGACGCGGTCCGCGCGGACCTTGGTGTGCAGGGCGACTCTCATGACGGGTCCTGTGGGGGTACGGGTACGGGGGCGTCCTCGGGCAGCAGCTTCGCCTCGCGCAGTTCCCGCCAGAAGTCCTCCGGCACCGGGGTCGTGAACTGCTCGACGCAGTCGCGGACTTCGTGCGCCGAGCGGGCGCCGGCCAGGACGCTCGCGACGGCCGGGTGGGCGGCGGGAAAGGCCAGCGCGGCGGCGCGCAGGGTGGTGCCGTGCCGCTCCGCGATCTCCTTCAGTCGCAGGGCGCGGTCCAGCAACTCCGCCGGAGCGGTCGCGTAGTCGTACGTCGCTCCGGGCCTCGGGTCGGCCAGCAGGCCGGAGTTGAAGGCGCCACCGATGACCACCGAGGTGCCGCGCTCCTGGGCGGCGGGCAGCAGTTCGGTCAGCGCGGCGTGGTCGAGCAGGGTGTAGCGGCCCGCGCACAGCACCACGTCCACGTCCGTGTCGCGGACGAAGCGGGTGAGCATCTCGGCCTGGTTCATGCCCGCGCCGATCGCGCCGACCACGCCTTCCGAGCGCAGCCGCTCCAGGGCCGGATAGCCCTCCTGGAAGGCCTGCTCGGCGTGGTCGTCCGGGTCGTGGAGGTAGACGATGTCCACGCGGTCGAGGCCCAGGCGTTCGAGGCTGGCCTCGATGCCGCGTCGTACGCCCTCGGCACTGAAGTCCCAGACGCGCCGGTGCGTGGCGGGCACCGCGAAGCCGTCGGCGAGGTCGTCGCCGCCCGCGTCCGCGCCCGTGGGTTCCAGCAGGCGGCCCACCTTGGTGGACAGGCTGTACTCGGCGCGGGGGCGATCGCGCAGGGCCGCGCCGAGACGGCGTTCGGAGAGGCCGATGCCGTAGTGCGGGGCGGTGTCGAAGGAGCGGATGCCCCCGGACCAGGCGGCGTCGACGGTCTCGTGCGCCTGTTCCTCGCTGACGGCGGTGAACAGGTTGCCGATGCCCGCGGCGCCGAAGGACAGGGCACTGACCTCGACACCGCTGTTCCCGAGCGTGCTCCTTCCGAGCGTGCTCACTGGCCCACCGGCCGCAGTCGCAGTCCCTGCATGCCGCCGTCCACGGCGAGGGCGATGCCGGTGGTGGCGCCGGACAGCGGGCTCGCCAGGTAGGCGATGGCGCCCGCGACCTCGTCCGCCGAGACGAGCCGGCCGGAGGGCTGGCGGGCCTCCAGCGCGGCCCGTTCGGCGGCCGGGTCGGCGGCGGCGTCGAGGAGGCGGCCGACCCAGGGGGTGTCGGCGGTGCCGGGGTTCACACAGTTGACGCGGACGCCCTCGCGGAGGTGGTCGGCGGCCATCGCCAGGGTGAGGGAGAGGACGGCGCCCTTGGTGGCGGAGTACAGGGCGCGCTGCGGGAGCCCGGCGGTGGCGGCGATGGAGCAGGTGTTCACGATCGCCGCGTGCGCGGATTCCCGCAGGTGGGGCAGGGCGGCGCGGGCGGCACGGACCATGCCGACGACATTGACGTCCAGGACCCGGTGCCACTCGTCGTCGGCGTTGTCCTCGACGGTGCCCTGGGCGCCGATCCCGGCGTTGTTGACCAGCACGTCGAGTCCACCGAGGTCCGCGACGGCCGCGGCCACGGCCACGCGTACGGAGGCGTCGTCGGTGACGTCGGCGCGGAAACCGAGCAGGGGCTTTTCGACCGTCGAGGGGTCCAGGTCGAGGACGGCGACCCGCGCCCCACGGGCGGCGAGCAGCTCGGCGGTGGCGCGGCCGATGCCGGAGGCGCCACCGGTCACCAGCGCCTTGAGTCCTTCGAAGTCGGCACTCACGCCGCTTCCCCCTTCTGCTTGTCGCTCTGCCGGCTGTCGGACTTCTGGTGGGCGAGGTCGGCGGCCCAGAAGGTGCCGCCGGGGTAGGTGAACTCCGCGATGGACTGCGGCCGCATGGTCGCGGAGAAGCCCGGCGCGGTGGGTGCCGTGTAGTGACCCTGCCTGATCACCACCGGGTCGAGGAAGTGGTCGTGCAGATGGTCGACGTATTCGATGACCCGGTCGTCGGTGGTGCCGGAGAGCGCCACGAAGTCGAACATCGACAGGTGCTGGACGAGTTCGCACAGGCCGACCCCGCCGGCATGCGGGCAGACGGGCACGCCGAACTTGGCCGCGAGGAGCAGGATGGCGAGGTTCTCGTTGACGCCGGCGACGCGGGCGGCGTCGATCTGCAGGACGTCGATGGCGCCGGCCTGGAGGAGCTGTTTGAAGACGACACGGTTCTGGACGTGTTCGCCGGTGGCGACCTTGACGGGGGCGACGGCCTCGCGGACGGCGGCGTGGCCGAGGACGTCGTCGGGGCTCGTGGGCTCCTCGATCCAGTAGGGCTCGAACTCGGCGAGGGCCTTGGTCCAGGTGATCGCCTCGTCCACGTTCCAGCGCTGGTTGGCGTCGATGGCGATCCGGATGTCGGGGCCGACCACCGAGCGGGCGACCCGGCAGCGGCGTACGTCGTCCGCGAGATCGGCACCCACCTTCAGCTTGATCTGCCGGAACCCGTCGGCGACGGCCTCGGCGGCGAGGCGGGTGAGCTTCTCGTCGCTGTAGCCGAGCCAGCCGGGCGAGGTGGTGTAGGCGGGGAAGCCCCTCTCCCGGAGGATCGTGGCGCGCTCGGCGGCGCCCTCCCGGCCACGACGGAGCAGTTCGAGCGCCTCCTCGGGGGTGAGGGCGTCCGTGAGGTAGCGGAAGTCGACCTGGCGGACCAGCCACTCCGGTTCGGCATCGGCGAGCAGCTGCCACAGGGGCTTCCCGGCACGCTTGGCGGCCAGGTCCCACACGGCGTTGACGACGGCGCCGATCGCCATGTGCATCACGCCCTTCTCGGGCCCGAGCCAGCGCAGCTGGCTGTCCCCGATCAGGTCCCGGGCGAGGGAGCCCGGGTCCGCGCACAGCTCGTCGACCGAGCGTCCGACCACATGCCCGCGCAGCGCCTCGATCGCGGCGACCTGGACGTCGTTGCCCCGCCCGATGGTGAAGGTGAAGCCGTGCCCCTCCGGGCAGTCGGCCGCGTCGCCGCGCAGCACGACGTACGCCGCCGAGTAGTCGGGGTCCGGATTCATCGCGTCGGAGCCGTCGAGCTCGCGCGAGGTGGGGAAACGGATGTCGTAGGTGTCGACCGCGGTGATACGGGCGGCAGTTGGGGACACGGGAGGCCTTTCGGTCCGGGACAGGGGCGTACGGAGGGGTTCCGTGGATCCGTGGGTCCTTGGATCCGTACGAAGACGAAGGGAGGTCAGTCCTGGGCGCGGCCGGTGGTCACGCGGGCGATCATCAGGGCGACCAGGATGATTCCGCCGTAGATGGCCTGGATCCAGAAGGACGGCACCTGGGCGAGGGTGAGCAGGTTCTGCACCACGCCGAGGAGGAGTACGCCGGTCAGGGCGCCGAACATGGTGCCCTTGCCGCCGTCCAGGCTGATGCCGCCGATGACCGCCGCCGCCATCACCGTGAAGATCATGTTGTTGCCCTGGTTGGCGCTGATCGCGCCGACGTACCCGGTCTGCATGATCCCGCCGACCGAGGCCAGGACGCCGGCGACGACGGAGACGCCGAGCAGCATCCGGTCGACACGGATACCGGCGGCGCGGGCCGCCTCCGTGTTGCCGCCGATCGCGTACAGGGCGCGCCCGACGCGGTGGTATTTGAGGATCAGTCCGGCGGCCCCGAAGGCGACCGCGGCCAGCCACACCGACAGCGGGACCCGCAGGAAGGTGGAGGTGGCCAGCTGGAAGAACGCGTCGGGCATGCCGAACAGTGTCTTGCCCTTGGTGGCGCCGACCAACAGGCCACGCAGGACGATCAGCATCGCGAGGGTGACGATGAAGGCGTTGAGCTTGAACTTCACCACGAGGATGCCGTTGAAGGCGCCGATGACTCCACCCACGACGAGGATCGCGACGAGGGCGAGCGCGGCCGGCCATTCCGTGCCCCAGCCGGACTGCGCGGACGGCAGCACCAGCAGGGCGCCGACGGCGGGCGCGATGCCGACCACCGACTCCAGTGACAGATCGATCTTGCCGGTGATCAGCACCAGCGACTCGGCGAGGACCACCATCGCGAGTGCCGCCGAGGCGCCCAGGATGGAGATCAGGTTCCGTTCGGTGAGGAACGAGTCGTTGACGATCGCGCCGAGCACCAGGAGCACCAACAGGGCTGGCACGAGGGCGAGTTCGCGGGCCCTGCGGAGCAGTACGGTCTTGGCGGCCCGTGCGTCGGGGACGCGCGCGGAGGTGGGCGACGAGGCCGACGGGGCCTTCGTGTCAGCCATGGTCCACTCCTTCGATGGAGGCGATCAGCTCGTGGTCGTGCCAGCCCGCCGGGTGCTCGGCGACGACACGGCCGTGGAAGAGGACGAGGACGCGGTCGCAGCGGCGCAGGTCGTCGAGTTCGTCGGAGACGACGAGCACGGCGGTGCCGTCCTCGCTGGCGCTGTCCATCCGGGACAGCAGTGACTCCTTGGACTTCACGTCGACGCCCGCGGTGGGGTTGATGAGGACGAGGAGGCGGGGGTCGGAGGCGAGGGCGCGGGCCATGACGACCTTCTGCGCGTTGCCGCCGGAGAGGTCGGAGACGGGTTGTTCGGGGCCTTCGGTGTGGATGTCGAGGCGTTCGATCAGCTCGGTGGCGAAGCCCCGCTTGCGGGCGGCGGAGATGAATCCGTAGCGGCCGAGCCGGTTCAGGACGCTCATGGTGGTGTTGTCGCCGATGGTCATGCCGGAGACGAGACCCTGCTCGTGCCGGTCGCGCGGGACACAGGCGACGCCCGCCTTGAGCGCGGCCTGCACGTCACCGAACGGCAGCCGCTCACCGTCGAGTCGAGCCGTACCGCCGGTCGGGGTGTGCAGTCCGGCGAAGGACTCGGCAAGCTCGATCTTGCCGCTGCCGCTGGAGCCGGCGAGGCCGAGGACCTCGCCGCGGCGGACGGTGAGGTCGATGTCCTCGTACACGTCGGAGGTGAGCCCTCGGGCGTCGAGCAGCACCGGGGCGTCCGCGGCGACGGTCTGGTGCGTGACGGTCCGCTCGGCGATCGACTCCCCCGCCATGGCCTCCACCAGGGCCGTGCGGGGGAGTTCGGCGACCGGCGCGGTGGTGATCCAGCGGGCGTCGCGCAGCACGGTGACCGTCTGGCACACCTCGTACACCTCCTGGAGGTGGTGCGAGATGAACAGGAAGGTGACACCGGACTCCTGGAGCGCGCGCATCCGGGTGAAGAGCCGTTCGATCTCCCGGTTGTCGAGCTGCGCGGTCGGCTCGTCGAGGACGATGAACCGGGCGCCGAAGCTGAGCGCCCGGGCGATCTCGACCATCTGGCGGTCCTCGACCTTGAGGTCGGCGGTGCGGGCCTCCGGGTCGACGTGCACGTCCCAGGTGTCCAGGACCTGCGCCGCCTCGGCCCGCAGCCTGCGCCAGCTGATGAAGCCACCGCGCCCGACCGGCTGCCGGTTGATGAAGAGGTTCTCGGCGACCGTCAGCTCCGGTACGACGGTGGGCTTCTGGTAGACGCAGGCCACCTTGCGGCGCCAGGCGTCGCGGTCGGTGAGCGCGGGCGCGGGCTCGCCGTCGAAGCGGACCTCGCCCTCGTCGGCGGCCTGGAGGCCTGTGAGGATGGTGACGAGGGTGGACTTGCCCGCGCCGTTGCGCCCGACGAGGGCATGGGACTCACCGGGGAGAACGGTGAGTCGGCCGTCTTGGAGGGCGACGGTGGGGCCGTACCGCTTGGCTACCCCCCGCGCCTCCACCAGTGGGGTACTCATTTGACCGTGTTGCCCCAGAGCTTGGGGTCGTCGACGTTGTCCTTGGTCACCAGCGGCGCGGGCAGCTGGTCCTCCAGGATGCCGCTAGGCAGCTTGACGATCTCGGAGTCGTGGTCGGTCGGGCCGGTCTTGAACGTCTTCCCCTGCATCGCGGCCTTGATGTAGTACATGCCGTACTTGGCGTACGCGTCGGCCGGCTGGGAGACGGTGGCGTCGATCTCGCCCTTGCGGATGGCGTCGAACTCCTGCGGGATGCCGTCGTTCGAGACGATCGTGATGTGGCCCGCCTGGCCGGTCTTCTTCAGCATGCCCTTGGACTTGAGGGTCTGGAGGGTCGGCGCGAGGTAGACGCCGCCCGCCTGCATGTAGATGCCCTTGATGTCGGGGTTGGCGTTCAGCAGGGTGTCGAGCTTGGAGGCCGCGGTGTCGGACTCCCACTTGGCGGGGATCTCCAGGACCTTCAGCTTCGGGTAGTTCTTCTGCACGCAGGTGCGGAAGGCCTCGGAGCGCTCCCGGCCGTTGACGGAGGCCAGGTCGCCCATGATCTGCACGACCTTGCCGGAAGGGATCTGCTTGCCGAGGTACTCACAGGCCTTCTCGCCGTACGCGACGTTGTTGGCGCGTACGACCATGGCGACCTTGCCCTTCTCGGGCGCCACGTCGACAGCGACCACGGGAACGCCCTTGCGCTCGGCCTGGTCGAGCCCGGCGGCGATCGCGGCGCTGTCCAGGGGGGCCACGACGAGGCCCTTCACGCCCTGGTTGAGCTGGTTGTTGATGTCGGTGATCTGCTGGGACGGGTCGCTGTTGGAGTTGACGGTCTTGAGGGCGTCGACCCCTTCGGACTTCGCCATCTTCGGCACGTAGTCGTTGTAGGACTGCCAGAACGGCGAGGTCAGCAGAGGCAGGATCACCCCGACCTTGCCGGTGCCTCCGCCGCCCGACGACACGGAGTCCTTGGTGCTGCCGCATGCCGCGAGCGCGAGAGTCGCGCAGGCGGCCGCAGCCGCCGCACGCACTGCCCGCGACGCAATTCGCGTGTTCCGCACGTTTCTGCCGGCCATCTGACGGCTCCTCGTTGAGCGAGATCGATCGGGGGTGACGGTGCGTGGCCGAGCGTCCCGCTCAACCGGGACGAATATTTATCAGACCACTTCACCTCCGCAACACCCCCGTGCGCCAAAATTTCCGCGTTATCAGCCGTAGTGGTCCGACCACTCTGGTGGTTAGACTGCGGCGCACCCGGCAACAGGAGGAGACGGCGTGGACGAGTCGGCCCCGCAGAAGGGCACCGTGACGCAGCGCGCCATCGAGCGGATCAAGGCGATGATCGGCGAGGGCCGGCTGGAGCCCGGGCAGCGGCTGCCGACCGAGCGTGATCTCGCCGCCCAGCTGGGCATGTCCCGCAGCTCGATGCGCGAGGCGATCCGCGCGCTCACGGTCCTCGGTGTGCTGGAGGCCCGGCACGGCTCGGGCATCTACGTCACCCAGCTGGAGGCCGGGGACCTGCTGGAGACCTTCGGCGTGGTGGCCGACCTCTCGCGCGGGCCGCGGCTGGTCGAGCTGCTGGAGGTGCGGCGGATCCTGGAGTCGACCGCGACCGCGCTGGCCGCCGCACGGATCACGGCGGACCAGCTCGCCGAGGTCGAGAAACACCTGCTGGCGATGAACGCGACGGACGACCCGGAGGAGATCCTCGCCCACGATCTGGCCTTCCACCGCGAGATCGCGGCCGCCGCGGGAAACGACACCATGGCGGCCATCCTGGAAGGCCTGTCCTCGCGCACGTTCCGTGCCCGGGTCTGGCGGGGCTACGAGGAGGAGGGCGCCTTCGAGCGCACGCGCCGCGAGCACGCGGCGATCCACCGCGCGCTGGTGGCCCACGACCCGGAGGCGGCCAGGGCTGCCGCCGCCGCGCACGTGGGCGAAGTGGAGCAGTGGCTGCGGACCCAGCTCACGCAGTAGCCGGATCCGCGGCCCGCGAAGGGGTCGGGCACGCAACCGCTCAGGCGCGTGCCAGCCGCAGGGTGACCAGCTCGAAGGGGCGCAGCGACAGGGTGACCCGGTCGTCGTCGCGCCGCGGCACCGCGGCGTCCGCGAGGGGCCGCTCCAGCAGGTCGGTCACGGTGACGTCCCCGACCTCGAACCCGGCCGTCAGCGTGGCCCTGGTGCGCCCGCCCCGGGACTCGTGGAAGCGTACGACCACATCCCCGCTGCCGTCGTCGGCGAGCTTGACCGCCGTCACCACGACCGCGTCCTGCGCCACCTCCACCAGGGGCGCGACCTCATGCCCGCCGCTGACCCGCCGCTCCGGCAGATTGATCCGCCACCCCTCGCGCACCGCGTCCCCGATGCCGGCCCCCGGCACCAGCGCGTGCCGGAAACGGTGCACGCCCTGGTCGGTCTCGGGGTCGGGGAAGCGCGGGGCGCGCAGCAGCGAGACACGCACGGTGGTGGTCGTACCGGAGTCGCTGTCGCGGACGGTCCGGGTCACGTCATGGCCGTACGTCGAGTCGTTGACGAGCGCGACTCCCCAGCCGGGCTCCTCCATGTGCACGAACCGGTGGTTGCATGCCTCGAACTTGGCGGCCTCCCAGGACGTGTTGGTGTGCGTCGGCCGGTAGAAGTGCCCGAACTGTGTCTCGGAGGCGTAGCGCTCCGCGTGCACGTCGAGCGGGAAGGCGAGCTTCAGGAACTTCTCCGTCTCGTGCCAGTCGACCTCGGTGTCGATGCCGAGCCGCCGCTCCCCCGGCGCGAGCGACAGCACCTGGGTGACCCGCGACGCGCCGAAGGACCGTACGAGCCGCACCGACACGCCGTCCTCACCGGGCGCGACCTCGTCGGCGTCGACCAGGTCGGTGACCGTGTTGCGGTAGAACTCGTCGACGTCCCAGGCGTCCCACATGTTGGGGAAGTCGGGGTGGATCTGGAGCAGGTTCGCGGCGCGTCCAGGAGCGATCGTCTCGCGGTCGGCGTCGATGTCGTACGCGGAGACGACAAGGCCCCGGGCGTCGATCTCGACCCTCAGCAGGCCGTTGTCGAGGACGTGGCCGCCGCCTGCGCGCGGCGCGAGCGCCACCTCGCTCGTCGCGGCGGCGGGCAGGGCCCCGCCCGCCGGGACCCCGTCCCTGCTGTGCGGGGCGGAGTTGAACACGAGCTCTGTGCCGCCTTCACCCGCCAGCGCCCGCTGCGCCGCGTCGATGATGCCGGTCAGCTCCTCGGCGACACGCTCGTACGTCCTGCGCGCCTCCCGGTGCACCCAGGCGATGGACGAGCCGGGCAGGATGTCGTGGAACTGGTGGAGCAGGACCGTTTTCCAGATGCGGTCCAACTCCTCGTACGGGTACGGGAATCCGGTCCGTACGGCCGCGGTCGCCGCCCAGAGTTCGGCCTCGCGCAGGAGGTGTTCACTGCGGCGGTTGCCCTGCTTGGTCCTGGCCTGGCTGGTGAGCGTGGCGCGGTGCAGTTCGAGGTACAACTCGCCGACCCAGACAGGGGCGTTGGGGTACTCGGCCTCGGCCTTCTTGAAGAACTCCGTCGGGGTCTCCCACACCACGGTGGCGGAGCCTTCGAGGTCACGGACCCTGGCCGCCTTGGCCACCATCTCGCGGGTGGTGCCGCCGCCTCCGTCACCCCAGCCGGTGGGGGCGAGGGAGTGCCGGGCGACGCCCTTGTCCTTGAAGTTCCTGGCCGCGTGGGCGAGTTCGCTGCCCCGCATGGAGCAGTTGTAGGTGTCGACGGGCGGGAAGTGGGTGAAGATGCGGGTGCCGTCGATGCCCTCCCACTGAAAGGTGTGGTGCGGGAACTTGTTGGTCTGCGACCACGAGATCTTCTGGGTGAGCAGCCACTTGGACCCCGCCGCCTTGATGATCTGCGGGAGTCCTGCGGCGAAGCCGAAGGTGTCCGGCAGCCAGGCCTCGTCGTTCTCGATGCCGAACTCGTCGAGGAAGAACCGCTTGCCGTGCACGAACTGACGGGCCATCGCCTCCGAGCCCGGCATGTTGGTGTCCGACTCGACCCACATACCGCCCGCGGGCACGAACCGGCCGTCCGCGACCGCCTTCTTCACCCGCGCCCACACCTCGGGCCGGTGCTCCTTCACCCAGGCCCACTGCTGGGCCTGGGACATCGCGAAGACGAACTCGGGCTCGTCCTCGATGAGCGCGGTCATGTTGGAGGTGGTCCGCGCCACCTTGCGGACCGTCTCGCGCAGCGGCCACAGCCACGCCGAGTCGATGTGCGCGTGCCCGACGGCGCTGATGCGGTGCGCGGACGGGACGGCGGGCTCGGCGAGCACCCCGGCAAGCCGTTCGCGGGCCGCGGCGGCACTCGCGCCCACGTCCTGCAGGTCGACCGCGTCGAGCGCCTTCTCCACCGCGCGCAGGATGTCCCAGCGCCGCGCCGACTCCACCGGCAGCTCGGCCATCAGCTCGCCGAGAACCTCCAGGTCGAGCACCAGCTCCCACACGGTCTCGTCGAGGACGGCGAGGTCCATCCGGGTGAGGGTGTACTGCGGCTCGGTGCCCGCGGTCTCCTTGTCGCCCAACTGGGTGGGCAGGAAGGGGTGGTAGTCGAGGATCACCGGGTTGGAGGCGGCCTCGACATGCAGCCGGACCTCCTCGCCGCCCTCGACCGGGGCGCCGATGCGCACCCACTGGTTGCGCGGGTTGAGGCCCTTCACCGGAGTGCCGTCGGGCCGGTAGACGAGCCCCTCGCACTGGAAGCCGGGCATGTTCTCGTCGAAGCCGAGGTCCAGCAGTGCCTCGACGGTCTTCCCCGCCCACGCCTCCGGGACGGTCCCGGTGGCCCGGAACCAGCTGGTGCCCCACGGAGCGCCCCAGCGCGCACCCACCTCGATCGGCTCGGGTGCGGCCGCGAGCCCCTCGGCGACGGGCACCGGCTCACCGGGAGCGTGCCACACCGCGACGTCCAGCGGCACGGACTCGGGGTACACGGCGGGTCGGATGCGCTCGTCGAGGACGCGCTTGAGGCGGGCTTCGACCAGGGTGCGGTCGTCATGCATGGGGTGCTCCGTGGGGTGAAGATGGTGCGGGAAGGTGGTCCTGCTACCAGGTGTGGGTGGTCGTGGCGGCGGTCGAGACGGTGAACAGCTCCCCCACCGCGCGCACTTCGAACCCCCCGGACGACTCGCCCTGCTCGGCGGTGAGACCGCCGACGTAGAACGCGCTCTGGCAGGTGCCGCCGAGGAAGCGGCGCGTGCCGTCGGGGAGCGTCCGGTACAGCTCGTAATGGCGTACTTCGCCGGGGGCGCCCTGCCAGGCGAAGCGCAGGTTGCCTCCGTCGGCGCCGGTGACGCGCAGGTCGGTGGGTGCGGCGGGGGTGAGCACGGCATCGCGGACCGCGAGCCGGCCGAGACGCCAGCGCACCGGACCACTGCTCGCCGTCAGCCGCACGCCCAGCGCGTGCACGGTCCCGGTCGGTCCGGTCAGCGGCACTGCGGCGGTCTGCCAGCCGTCGCCCGAGGACGCGAGCGGGAGGTACGTGTACGGGGGTGCCCCGCCCGCCGCGCTCGGCTCGGCGGTGGCGACGGCCAGCTCCACGGCGGCGGCGCCCGCGTCCGTGCGGTAGGTGAGCTCGACCACCGTGTCCGCGGTGAGCGGCAGCCTCGTCGCGTACAGGTCCAGCGTGGTGGCTGCGTCGAGGGCGCCGTCGACGAGCAGGCTGCTTCCGCCCCGCCAGGCGTCCGCGAAGTCGAAGGTGACGGCGGGGCGCTGTCCGTTCGTCCGCACGACCCAGCGGCGGGAGGGCAGCCGGTCCTGGAGGCCGAGATGGTTCCAGGCCGTGTCCGAGGTGACCTCGCCGTCCTCGTACCACTTCAGCCCGTGACCGGTGTTGAAGACGGCTCCGAAGGGAAGCGAGGCGACGGTCGAGCGGTCGGCGACGGAGACGGCCGGGGCGCGCCAGCTCGCGTTCGTGCCGGGCTTGGAGGGATCGAGGGAGGAGCCGGTCCAGAACAGGTCGTCGGCGGCGTGGAAGTCGCCGGGGGTCCGGCTCGCGGGCAGGTGGTTGCGGGTCCACTCGGGCCGGTAGAAGCCGAGCGAGGTGACGTGGGCCTTGGCGCTCGGCACGATGGCGTCCCAATTGACGGACGGGCCGGTGCCGTTGGCTTCGACGTCGACGCCCGCCCACAACTCGTAGGGACTGCGTCCGAGTTGCCGGGCCGTCGTCGCGGAGGAGGCCAGGCCGCTCTGCGACCAGCGGAAGTCGACGAACATGGAGTCGGCGGCCTGGAAGAACGTCTTGTTCTGGTTGTTCAGGGCGCCCTGCCAGCTCACCGAGCCGCTCACCGTCATCGCGTCGTACCAGGTGACGCGCTGCCCCTGAGCCGTTCCGAGCGTCTTCAGTTCGTTCATGAAGCCGAGCATGTCGGTGGCGAGCGCGGTATTCCCGCCGCTGGTCTCCGCGTTGATGAACCAGCCGTCGAAGCCGTACGCCGCCGCCACCGCGACGAGCCGCGCGGCCAGGGGGTAGTGCCCGGTGGAGTCCTTCTGCACCAGGTCGCGGGTCCACTGAAGCTGTCCGCCGTAGGCGACGGGCGGCAGGAAGACGTTGCCGAGGACGGGCACGCCGTGCCGGTGGGCCGCGTCGACGATCGGGGCGTTCGGCGCGAGGATCAGGCCCTCGCCCGCCGAGCCGCCCCAGAAGACGAGTTCGTCAAGGTAGGCCCAGTGGGTGAGAGCGTAGAAGTCGGCGGTGGCGGCCCCCTGCGAGGGGTTGCTCGACGTGGGGCCGAAGGAGACGAGGGACTGGATACGGGCCTGGCCGCTGCGGGCCGTCGTGTTGGCCGGCGTCGGTGTGAAGCGCGCGGCGAGCGGCACGGTCGAGGCGTTGAACGCCAGGTCGGCGTCGGTGGCGGCGCTCCATGCCTTGAGACTGTGCCAGGTGATGCCGGTGCCGGGAGTGCCCGAGGGCAGCGAGTCGGGGTACCAGTAGGAGGCGTACGGCGGTGCCGCGGTCGCTGCGGCCCCGGTCTCCGCGACCGCGGGCAGGGCGGGCAGCAGCGCGGCGGTCGCGCCGGCGAGCAGGACGGTGCGTCTGGTGGGGTTCACGAGCGGGTTTCTCCTTGTGGGATGGGGAGTACCTGATCGGGACTGACGACTTCGGTGATGCCGCGCGCGGCGAGGTGTTCCTTGTCGTCCGCGCGCGCGTCGAGGACGGTGGTGGGTCGGGCGCCGTCGGCGGTGAGCCGGAAGAACGCCTCGAAGACGGGGCCGCCCGGGGCGCAGAGCGAGCGGACGGCGGGGTCGGCGGGGACGATCAGCGCCGTGGTGCGAGGGGCGGGCGTGCGGTGGTGCTCGCGGGCGGCGCGGGCCAGCGTCCGCGCGCTGTCCTTCGGGCGCCGGTCGTTGGTCAACAGGCCGAGCCCGTATTCGAGTTCGGGGAAGTCGGCGAGGTCGCGGGAGACGTCGTGGGAGCACCACCAGGTGATGCCCCACAGGTCGGGACAGTCCAGCGCCGCCGCGACGGTGGCCTCGGTGAAGGCCGCGGCGTGCTCGGGCGGGATCAGGGGGGCGGGTGCGCCGACCTCCTGGAGCCAGACGGGCCGGTGCGGGTCGTCGGCCCAGGCCTTGCTCAGCTCGATCAGATACGCGG
This sequence comes from Streptomyces sp. NPDC111507, assembly GCF_055638955.1. Taxonomy (NCBI): domain Bacteria; kingdom Bacillati; phylum Actinomycetota; class Actinomycetes; order Kitasatosporales; family Streptomycetaceae; genus Streptomyces; species Streptomyces sp. NPDC111507. The sequence goes on from NZ_JBVKBU010000005.1 coordinate 582,577, forward strand.
CGTGGTGTTCGGTCGGCACGGAGGTACGGCCGTGCCGCTGAGCGGTGCCGTTGAAGACCCAGGAATGTACGGCCGTGACGGCACCGCGGCGGGCCGCCTGGCCCGGAGTGAACGGCATGTCGTCCTGGTACCAGGTGGCGTCGTACTCGGCGTGCAGATGCAGCCTGCCGGGGGCGCCCTCCTCGCAGGCGGCGAGCATCCGCTCCAGCCAGTCGTCGATCTGGGCGCTGCTCGCCCGGTCGGGGTCCGGATGGGGCGGGCCCGCCGAGAACTGGTTGACCTCGTTGCCGAGCGTCATGCCGATGAAGTGCGGGTGGTCGGCGAGGGCCGCGGCGAGCGTGCGCAGATAGGCCGCCTGGCCGTCGAGGACCTCCGGGTCGGTGAACAGGTTGCGCCGGTGCCAGGTCCGCGTCCACGCGGGCAGGAAGTCGAAGCTCGACAGGTGCCCCTGCAGGCCGTCCACGTTGACATCGAGCCCCCGTTCTCCGGCCGCGTCGACGAGCTGGAGCAGCTGCTCGACGGCGCGCGGGCGGATCAGCGCGCGGTTGGGCTGGAAGTAGGGCCACAGCGGGAAGACCCGGATGTGGTCGAGGCCCAGCGCGGCGATGGAGTCGAGGTCGGCGCGTACGGAGTCGAGGTCGAAGTCGAGCCAGTGGTGGAACCACCCTTCGCTGGGGGTGTAGTTGACGCCGAAGCGCACGGCAGAAGGCATGCAGGATCCTTGCGAAGCGAATCGGGACGGCGGGAGGTCAGCCCTTGACCGCGCCCTCCCCCACGCCGCGGAAGAAGTACCGCTGGAGGCAGGCGAAGAGGGCGATGAGCGGTGCCACGGCGATGATCGTGCCGGCGGCGACGAGCCGTTCGTCGTTGGCGAAGGTGCCGTGCAGATAGTTGAGGCCGATGGTGAGGGTGAACTTCGAGGGATCGCTGAGCACGATGAGCGGCCACAGGAAGTCGTCCCAGGCGCCCATGAAGGCGAAGATCGCGACGACGGCGAGCGTGCCCTTCACCGAGGGCAGCGCGATCCGCAGGAACCGCTGCCAGGTGTTGGCGCCGTCCACGAAGGCCGCCTCCTCGATCTCGTACGGCAGATTGAGGAAGGCGCCGCGCATCAGCAGGACGTTCATCGCGCCGATGCTGCCGGGCAGGACGACCCCGATGAGCGTGTTGTTCAGGCCGAGTTCTCGCATGGTGGTGAACTGGGCGATGATGATGCCCTCGACGGGGACCAGCATCGCGAGGATGAAGACGAGGGTCGCCACGCGCCTGCCCCGGTAGCGCAGGCGGGCCAGGGCGTAACCCGCGAGGGCCGAGCCGACGCAGTTGGTGACGACGTTGGCGCCCGCGACCTTCAGGGAGTTGAAGGCGTAGTCCCAGACGGGGATGGTGTCGGCCACCCGCTTGTAGTTGTGCAGCGTGGGATCGCCCGGCAGGAACTTCGGCGGTGAGCTGAAGATGTCCTCGGTCGGGCCCTTGAGCGAGGTGGACAGCTGCCACAGGAACGGGCCGACGGTCAGGGCGAGGACGGCGAGCAACAGCAGGTAGCGCAGGGCGAGTTCCCAGCCGCGGACACGGCGGCCGTGCTCGTCGGTGATACGGCGGAGCCGGGGCCCGCGCTCGGACGGCGCACGCCGCTCGACGTCACGCTCCTTCTCCAGCACGCTCACGCGTCCTCCTTCCCGCACGCTCGCACGTCCTCCTTCCGGCACGCTCACGCGTCCTCCTTGCGGTCGGCGCGCAGCACGAGCAGCATCAGCGCGACGGTGACGACGAAGACGACGACCGAGATGGCGGAGGCGTACCCGACCCGGCCCGTCAGTCCGGTGCCGGTGCGCTGCACGAGCATCACGAGGGTGGTGTCCTCGCCCGCCGGGCCGCCGTCCGGGCCCGCCATCAGGTACACCTCGGAGAACACCTTGAAGGCGGCGACCGAGGAGAGCGCGGCGACCAGCACCATGGTGGAGCGGACGGCCGGCACGGTGACCGTGAGGAAGCGCCGGACCGCGCCCGCGCCGTCGACCGACGCGGCCTCGTGCAGCTCGCGCGGCACATTGGCGAGCGCGGCCAGGTAAATGATCATGTAGTAGCCGAGGCCCTTCCAGACCGTGACGGCCATGGCGCTCAGCAGGAGCAGCCACTGGTCGCTGAGGAAGCCGACCCTGCCGACGCCGATCGACTCCAACAGCGAGTTCACCAGGCCGCGTTCGTCCAGGAGCCACACCCAGATCAGGCCGACCACGACGATGGACGCGACCACCGGGGTGTAGAAGGCCGACCGGAAGAAGGTGATCCCGGGGATGTTCTTCTGGACCAGCAGCGCGAGCAGCAACGGCAGCAGGACGAGCGCGGGGACGACCCCGAGGACGTACAGCGTGCTGTTGCGCAGCCCGATCCAGAACATGTCGTCGTGCAGCAGCTCGCGGAAGTTGGCGAGGCCCACGAACCTGCCCGGGATCAGGGTGCGGCGGTCGGTGAAGGCGTTGACCACGGTCGAGACGAACGGATAGAGGATGAACACGCCCACGACCAGGAGGCCGGGAGCGGCGAACAGCCAGGGGCTGGCCGGCAGTTGGCGCCGTACCCGGGCGGTGCTGGAGGAACTCGCCATGGCTGCGCTCAGCCCTGCTGCCTGAGCAGCGTGTCGCAGGCCTTGACAGCGTTGTCAAGAGCCGTCTTGGGGCTCTCCTTGCCCTGCAGGGCCTTCGCGACCTCGTTGCGCAGCGCGGTCTTCATCTGCTCGCTGAAGAGGACCGGCGTGTAGTTGACCGCGTTCTTCAGGGACTTGGCGGCGGCTATCCGCACGCGGGTCTCGTCGGTGCCGTCCTCCTTGGTGAAGTACGGGTCGTCGAGCGAGCCCGCGGTGCTCGGGAAGATCGCGACCTTCTTGGCGAAGGACATCTGGTTCTGCGCGTCGGTGACGAAGTGCGCGAAGGCGACCGAGGCGGGAGTGTGCTTGGTGCGCGAGTTGACCATCACGCCCATCACGTACATGTTCACCTTGCCGGTGCTGGTGATCTGGTCCGTGATGCCGATGTTCCTGTAGAGGTTCGGGGCCTGCTTCTTGAAGTTGCCGAGGTCCAGGGCGCTGCCCGGGTTCAGGGCGACGGCCTCGGTGAGGAACTTCTTGCCCGAGGACTCCGGGGTCGCGGTCAGCGCCTGCGGGTCGAGCGCCTTCGCGTCGTACAACTCCTTGTACTTGGTGAGGAGTTCGACTCCCTTGGCGTCGTTGAAGGCGAAGGCGGTGCCTTCCTTGTTCATCAGCTCGACGCCGTAGCGGCCGAAGTCCTCGACGGTGGGCACGTTGGCGAGCGTGGCGACCTTACCGTCGCTCTTCTTCGCCAGCTGCAGGGCGTCGGCGAAGAGTTCGTCGTACGTCGTCGGCGGCTTGGAGGCGTCGAGGCCGGCCTCCTTGAACAGGGACTTGTTGTAGAAGAGCGGGCCGGTGTTGAGGTACCAGGGGAAGGCGTACGTGCCGGTCATGCCCGGTATCTGGTGGCTGGCCCAGGCGCCGTCCAGGTACTCCTTCTTGTACTGCGCGGCGGACTTGTCGAGGTCGAGGGCGAGGCCCGCCTTGGCGAGCGGGGCGACGAGGTCCGGCGAGACGTTGACGACGTCGGGCAGGGTGCCGCCGGCCGCGTCCGCGCTGATCTTGTCGGCGTAGCCCTCGGCGGGCTGGTCGACCCACTTCACATGGGTGCCCGGGTACTTCTTCTCGAAGTCGGCGATCACGCCCTCGAAGTACGACTTGAAGTTGGCCCTCAGGTTCCAGGTCTGGAAGGTGATGTCGCCCTCGATCTTGCCGGAGGCGTCCGTCGAGCCACCGCCGTCGCTCCCGGAACCGCAGGCACTCAGCGGCAGGAGAACGGCGACGGTGGCAGCGGCGGCGAGAGCTCTGCGGGAGATGCGCACGGATGGGGCTCCTCTTGCAGCAGGGGTAACGGTGCCGGGGCAGACCTTGCAGCCAACTCGCCGGGCAAGTCAATGGATTTGGCCCAGCTAAATTCATTAGTGCCACAACATGGCTGGTCACAGACGTTCCCGCAGCCTCTTGCAATCGATCACTAATGCGCTTTAGATTGCCTCAGCTCAAGCGCATTAGTACACCAGCTCAGCAGAACGGGGAACAGGGTTGCCAGCCAAGCGGTCACCCGCGCGCCGACCGACGATGAAGGACATCGCGCAGCGCGCCGGGGTCTCCGAGAGCGCGGTCTCCTTCGCGCTCAACGACCGGCCCGGGGTCTCCGAGATCACCCGCGACCGGGTCCGTCGCGTGGCCGAACAGCTGGGCTGGCGGCCGAGTACGGCGGCGCGCCAGCTGTCCGGCGAGGGCGCGGCGACGGTCGGTCTCGTGGTGGCCCGTCCCGCCGACACCCTGGGGGTGGACTCGTTCTTCCTGCAGCTGATCTCCGGCATTCAGGAGGTACTGGCCGAGCGTCATCTCGGCCTGCTCTTCCAGGTGGTGGAGGACGTGGCCGACGAGTGCGGGGTCTACCGGCGCTGGTGGGCCGAGCACCGCGTGGACGGAGTCATGGTCGTCGACCCGCGGACCGACGATCCGCGTCCGGATCTGCTCGAGGAGCTGGGTCTGCCCGCCGTGGTGATCGGCGGCGTTCCGGACGCGGGGCACCCGGGGATCTCCACCGTCTGGGCGGACGACGCGGGCGCGATGGCCGCGGTGGTGGACGAGCTGTACGCGCTCGGCCATCGCCGGATCGTGCACATCGCGGGCCTGCCGGGGCTCGCCCACACCGAGCGCCGGATCCGCACCCTGCGCGCGGAGGCCGAGCGACGGGGTCTGACGGAGGTGCGCTCGGTCCCCACGGACTACTCGGACGCGGAGGGCGCCGCCGTCACCCGCCGCGTCCTGGAGAACGGCACCCCGCCGACCGCGCTGGTCTACGACAACGACGTGATGGCCGTCGCCGGCGTCGCCGCCGCCACGGAACTCGGCTTCCTGGTGCCGCGCGACGTCTCGGTCGTCGCCTGGGAGGACTCGCCCCTGTGCCGCGTGGTCAAACCCTGGCTGTCCGCCCTCTCCCGCGACACCGTCCAGTTCGGCCGCACGGCCGCCCAGGAACTCACCGCACTACTGGACGGCGGCCCGGCCCGGACGGTGCAGGTACCGGTGCCGCGACTGATCGAACGGGAGAGTACGGGGCCCTGCGGGGCTTGAGAGGGTGAAGGACGGGCGCGGAGCCGGAGACGGTGGGAGGTGGACGCCGTGCGGGGCATCCACCTCCCGTACGCGTCAGATCCGTGAGCGATACAGCGCGAACTCCGCGATCCGCGCGGTCTGCCGTGACCGCGTCACCCGAAGGCGCCAGTGCCGGGCCCGTACGGGCACCGCGAGCAGCAGGATCCGGCTCGCTCCGATCGTGCCCGCCCCGGCCACCCGGCTCCAGGCGCCCGCTGCGTACGCCTCGACCACGAAGCTCTCCACCTGCTGGCCGTGCCGGATGTCCTCGGCGAGCCGGATCCGGTCCACCTCGTGTTCCGTACCGAGGTCGACGGTGAGGACCCCTGGGGAGGAGCGGACCACGGCCCCGCGCCCCAGGTCCTCCGGCAGCTCCCGGTCCACGCGTTCGCGGAACTCGCGCAGCCGCACCACGTCGGCGGCCGGCAGCAAGCCCTGCGTGTCGGGTGGGATGTTGAGCAGCAGCACCGAGTTGCGGCCGACCGAGCGGAAGTAGATGTCGGTCAACTCGTCCACGCTCTTGGGCTGTTGCTCGGCGTGATAGAACCAGCCGTCACGGATGGAGACATCGCACTCGGCCGGCCACCACTGCAGGTAGTCGGCCACCGGCCGGGCCGCCACCAGCGCGGCCCTGCTGCCCTCGTCGGGTGCGTCGTAGGCCAGCGCGTAGTCCGTGCGGCCGTTGTCCTTCTCCGTGACCGGTACGACGCTCCACTCGTCCTCGCGGGCGAGCCCGCCCTCGTTGCCGACCCAGCGCACATCGGGCCCGGACACGGCGATCGAGGCGTCGGGGGCGAGGGCCCGGACCAGCGCGTACCAGCTGTCCCAGTCGTACTTCTCGACCTTGTCGGGCGGAATGCGGCCCTGTGCCCCGTCGAACCACACCTCGTCGACGGGTCCGTACTCGGTGAGCACTTCGTAGAGCTGGTTGAGCATATGGGCGCCGTAGTCGGTGGCGTCCAGCGTGAACGTCCTCGGGTTCGTACGGTCGTCGCTGTCGACGAGCGTCGGGATGGTGCGCTCCGTGCGCGCGCTGCCGTTGGCGTACACGCCGTGCAGGTACTGGTTCTCGTCGGCCGGTGAGATGTAGACACCGACCTTGATCCCGTGGCGGCGCATCGAGTCGGCGAAGGAGCGCAGCACGTCGCCGCGCCCGCCGCGCCAACTGCTCGACGCCACCGAGTGGTCGGTGTAGCGCGACGGGTGAAGGACGAACCCGTCGTGGTGCTTGACGGTGAGGATGGCGAGCTCGAAGCCGCCGTCGCGCAGGGCGCGGGCCCACTGGTCGGTGTCGAGCCCGACAGGCTGGAAGACGTCCGGGTCCTCGTCGCCGGTGCCCCACTCCAGACCGGTGAAGGTGTTCACGCCGAAGTGCAGGAAGGCGGTGCGTCCGAGGTTCTGCCAGGCGATCTGTCGTGCGGTGGGCCGGACTTGGGAGGCCTTGCGAACCAGGTCGTCCTCGGTGTCGGAGGGGCTGACGGGGATGCGGGAGGGCGCTTCGCCGGGGGCCGCGAGGGCGACGGATGTACCGGTGGACACGACGAGGGCGGTGGATGCCAGGACGAAGAGGCGTCTGGAGATGGCCATGGGGTGGGAGTCTCCTCACATCAGTGGACGGTCGACTGCCAGACGGTGGGCGGCTCTTGGTCCGGCGGGTACTGGAGGAGCCGCCCCGCGTCCGTCACGTGCACCGCCATCCGTGTGATCGCGTTGACGAGCCGGTATCCGCCGCCGCGCACCGGGTCCAGCTCCCAGCGCTGCAAGGTGTCCACGGCGACGCACGGCGATTCGGTCACCTCGACACCGGGGTCCAGGGGCACGTTCAGCGTGAGCTTTCCGCCGCTCACCTCCAGACAGCCGCCGCTCGTCGTGGACCGCAGGGTCGCATAGCCGTCCGCGGTCCGCCGGACCTGGAGATCGGCGGTCGCGGCCCCACCGCGGAAGGTGTACGTCCCCTCGGCCACCGGCACGCGGGTCAGGTCCCGCCACCCGGGCGCGTGCCCCACGGCCGCACCGCGCGCGGTGAACTCGGCGTACGTCGGGTCGGGGTGCGGCGAGCCCCAGGTGACCTGGGCGATGTGCCGCAGGGCCGGGTCCATGGCCGTCGCGACCTCGTTCTCGGTCTCCCCGCGCCCGTTGTCCGGCCAGAGGCTGATCTTCGCCCCGGTGACGCCTGCGCGTGAGGCGAGCTTCTCGCCCTCGAAACTGCGCGGGTCCCAGCTCTGGTCGTACAGCGCCCTCGTGTCGGTGTGGAAGCCGCCGCGGACGAGGTAGAGGGAGTACGCGGCGTTCATCAACGGATAGCCCTGGGCGATGAGCCGGCTCGGTTTCGTCGCCACGTTCAGCCAGTGCTCGACCGTCGTACCGGCCGTGACGGGCACGGTGTTGGCGCCGGTGAGACCGTCGTTCCAGATGCGCAGCTTCTTGCCCTTGGCCGCCGCGTAGGCCTGGACGCGGTTGACGAAGTCGATGAACGCGTCCTGCGGCGTGGCGTTCGCGCCGTACCTGGCCCGTGCGTAGGCGAGGATCTGCGGGTACTTGGCGAAGTCGGAGCCGAGCATGTACTCGTCGGCGCCCATGTGCCAGGACCCGGACGTGAACACCTGCGCGTACTCGTCGATCAGGCTCGTGTAGTACGTGAAGGCCGCGTCCTGTGTGATGTCGAGCCGGGCGGGCTGCTTCACGCCGTCGGCGTCGGTGAGCTGGAGGTCCGGGCGGTTCTGGATCCAGGGGTCCATGTGCCCGGGCGAGTTGATCTCCGGGATGATCTCGACGTGGTACTTCTCGCCGAGGGCCACGAGCCGGCGTATCTCGTCCTTCGTGTAGTAGCCCCAGGCGTTGGCCTCGGGGTGGGCGTCGCTCTTCACCTTCAGTTCGAGCAGCAGCTGGTTGAGCTTGTGGTACGCCATGTCGCGCACCAGGTTCTCCAGCCAGGCCGTGGAGATGTGGACGTAGCAGGCGCAGACGCCGACACCGCGTTCCTTGTACTGGGGCACGTCGACCGTGCTCCCGGCGGGCACGCGGTCGCTCTGGGCGAGGAGTTGGAGGAGGGTGCGGGTGCCGTAGAAGGCTCCGGTCTCGGCGGCGGCGGTCACCAGCAGGCTCTTGCCCGCGCGCAGTTCGTATCCCTCCGTGCTGAGCCGCGACGAGGAGGGGTCGACGCCGATCACGACGTCACCCGCGTGCGCGCCCTGACGTACGACGGGAACGGTGCCGTGGCCCGCCGCGCGCAGATCGTCGGCGAGAGTGTCCGCGACCCGGCGTGCCGCGGCGTCGCGCGCGACGATGCGCGAGCCGGGACCGAAGGAGTAATTCCCTTGTTCCGGTGTCCAGTTGGCGAGGGCGGGGACCGTGACGGGAGGCACCGCGGCCGTCCGCGCCTCCGCTGTGCGCGCCAGCGCCGGGACCGGTGCGGCGAGCGTCAGCAGCAGCGCCGCCACGCAGCCGACGGCCCTCCGGGTCCACCTGCTCCGAGCGGGCCGTGCGGGGCGTCGGTCAACCATGCCATTCCACCTTGAACACCCACACGTACTGCCCCGCCTTGCGAGCCGCTTCCGGCACGTCGACGACCAGCGACCCGCCGCTCACCGTCCAGGTCAGCGGCCGGTCGTGACCGAGCATCGTCACCTTGTCCCCGCCGCGGATCGGCACCGGCGCCTCGACGGTCAGTGTGGCGCCGGGCTCGGTCAGCGCGTGGATGTAGAACGCCTCGTTCTGCCGGACCGTGAACCGCAGGTCCTCGCCGAGCTGCGCCATCCGTGACCAGTACGTGGTGTCGTAGATCGCCTCGCCGTTGGTCCTGAGCCAGCGGCCGGTCTCGCGCAGCCGGGTCTGCATGATCTCCGGGATGGTGCCGTCCGCGCGGGGGCCGATGTCCAGCAGGAAGTTGCCGTTCTTCGACACGATGTCGACCAGGCTGTGGACGACCTCCTCGGCGGTCATGTAGGCGGCGTCGGGCGTCGCCTTGTTGTAGCCGTAGCTGAAGGGGTCGAGTCCCCGGCTCGACTCCCACTTCGCGACGACCGTGTTCTCGTACGTCGTGTACTCGGGGGTGGTGAAGTCGTGGAAGCCGATGCCCGAGCGGTTGTTGACGGTCACCTCGTACGGCTTGGGTCTGTTCTTGCCGTGGTTGAAGTACTCGGCGAGGACATGGAGGCTGTCGTTCGCGCCGCCGATGTCGCACCAGATGAGGGACGGGTCGTAGCCGTGGATCAGTTCCAGCATCTGCGGGGCCTGATAGTCCTTCACATAGTCCTTGCCCGCCGTGTATCCGGTGTACGGGAGCGGCTCCAGGGTGTACGGGTTGCGTGGGGCGTGGCCCATCCACGGGTTGTCGGGGTTGAACCACTCGGGCATGGAGAAGTACAGGCCGCGGTGCAGCTCGGGCGTGAACTTCTTCGAGGCGTCGAAGAGTTCGCGGATCAGATCGCGCTTCGGGCCCATCTTCACGGCGTTGCGGTCGGAGACCTTGGTGTCCCACAGGGCGAAGCCCTCGTGGTGCTTGGAGGTGAGCACGTGGTACTGGGCTCCCGCGTCGCGGAAGAGTTCCACCCAGGCCCGGGGGTCGAACCTCTCCGCCGTGAACATCGGGATGAAGTCGTCGTAGGCGAAGTTCTCGCCGTAGGTGTCCCGGTGGTAGGCGTACACCGCGTTGTCCGGGCTCTGCAGGTGGTTCCAGTACCACTCGGCGTACTGCTTGCCGACCGGAGACCAGGCGGGCACCGAGTAGACACCCCAGTGGATGAAGATGCCGAACTTGGCGCGGTGGAACCAGTACGGGGCCTGGTGGCCGGCGAGAGAGCTCTCGGTGGGCTGGTAGTCGGGCACGCCGAGGGTCAACTCGCGCCCGGTGGAGGTGACGTGCTGCCCGCGTCCGGTGACGGTCACCTTTCCGGGCCGCGCGGTGCCCGGTGCCGTGCCCACACGGTTGCGGATGCCGACCCGGACGCGCGCCTGCTCGCCTGGGTCGAGGCGGATGACGTGCGCGGGCTCGACGGTGCGGGCGCCCGGCACGTCGACGCCGATCGACACCCGGTCACCGGCGAGGACGGCGACCGTGCCGGCGTTGACGACCGTGGCCTCCACGCTCTGCGCGCCGCTCGACTCCACCAGGGAGAAGGTGGAGTGCGCGTCCCGCAGGGCCAACGCCCGTCCCTGGGCGGCCGGTTGGAGGGAGAGGGCGAACACGTGGAGGGAGGCTTTGCCGGCCTCGGCGGGGTTGGTGGTCGGCAGGGTGAGGGCGACCGCCTCGCGCCGCGGGTCGATCCAGACCTCGGCCGTGCCGATCCCCACAGCGTGCTCGTCCTTCGTGCCGTCCGGCCGGTAGCGGTACGGGGCCGACAGCGACCCGCCGGTCGCGTACCAGTCCGCGCCGCCGAGCCCGGCGGTGGTCGTCGAGCCGTCGGCGTAGTGCACGGTGGCTCGGCCCGAGGCGTCGCCGTAGCTGCCCGCGGTGAGGAAGTGGGCCGAGAGATAGCGCCCGCTCGGGAGGTCGATGCGCTGGCCGAGGGCCACCACGTTGTTCCGGGCGCCCGCGGCGGCGGAGGGGAAGACGAACGCGATGCCGTCCACCTCGACGGGGCCAGCCGGGAGCTCCTCGCCGGGGAACGTGTACCCCGAGCCGTCGAAGCTGCCGCCGGGGGCGGCCGCCGTGTCGATGCCGTCGTTGTCGGTGTACGCGTCGAGCGGCACGGGGATCGGGTCGGGGACGGGAACCCACTGGCCGTACTGCTCGACCGCCGGTCGCGCTTCGGCCGTGGCCGCGAGGGGAAGAGTGGCGGCGACGGCCACTCCAGCCGCGGCGCCCAGAACCTGACGTCTTGGATACGTGCTCATAGCGGCTCCAATTCATCGGATGTTTGATGATTGAGGCGCCACCAGATCCTGTCAATGGGGCGAGCAGGTGCGAAAGTTGAGCAAGTGATCGGATGATCGGCGACTCTGCGGAGATACCGGACACGCCTGAGCGCGAAAGTCCAAGAAGACCGATCCGAATGTCCAAGGGCGACGGCTCTCGACGCGGCACCCCGCCGCCGGGCACAGTGCTCCTCGTACTCGCCAGTAATCCCCTGTCCCCGAGGAGCACCCGTGACCAGCTGGGTCGGCCGGACCGCCACCGAGATCGCCGCAGCCGTACGCGAGAAGCGGGCCACGCCCCGCGAGGTGGTGGCCGACCACCTCGCGCGGATCGAGCGGCTCGACGCGCGCGTGGGTGCCTTCCGTGTCGTACGGGCCGAGGCGGCCCTCGCGGCGGCCGACGAGCTGGCCGGCCGCCCGGACCTGGCCGAACTCCCCCTCGCGGGGGTGCCCGTGGCCGTCAAGGACAACCTCGCGGTGCGCGGCGAGTCGAACCGCAACGGCTCCGCCGCGTCCGCGGACACCCCCGCCGATCACGACCATCCGACGGTGGCGCGGCTGCGCGCGGCGGGCGCCGTGGTCGTGGGTCTCACCAACGTGCCCGAGCTCTGCGTCTTCGGCACCTCCGAGGGTGTCCACGGCACGGCCCGCAACCCCTGGGACACCTCGCGCACGGCGGGCGGCTCCTCGGGAGGCAGCGCGGCCGCGGTCGCCGCCGGGATGGTGCCGATCGCGCTGGGCAACGACGGGATGGGTTCGCTGCGCATCCCGGCCGCCAACTGCGGCATCGTCGGCCTCAAGCCGGGCCCTGGCACGATCCCGGCGGGTATCGGTCACGGCGACTGGTTCGGCATGTCGGAGAACGGGCCGCTAGCGACCACGGTCGAGGACGCCCGCCTGATGTTCGCGGTCCTGTCGGACACCGAGGCGATACGTCCCTCGGGGAACCGCGTCCGCAAGGTGGCCGTCTCCGTGCGCAGTCCGCTGGTCGGCGTGGGTGTCGGCCGCCCGTACGCGAACGCGGCCCGGGAGGCCGGGGAGTTGCTGGCCGGGGCGGGCCACGAGGTGCGGCCCGCCGACCCGCCGTACCCCTACTGGCTGGGCACCGCCGCGCTGATGCACTGGACGGCGGGCACCGCGGTGGACGCCGAGGACCTCGACCCGCGCCGGCTCGCCCGGCGGACTCGGGTGCACGCCGCCGTGGGGCGCCGCTTCGTGGCCGGGGTACGCACGGGTGAGCGCCGCGAGCAGCTGCGCGGGCGTCTGGAGCCGTTCTTCGCGGAGCACGACGTGCTGCTCACCCCGGCGCTGGCCCGGCGGGGGCCGGCCGCCGCACCGTGGCACGAGCGGGGCTGGCTGCGCAATGTGCTGGTCAACACGAACTACTCGCCGCTGACGCCGCCGTGGAACCTCACCGGGTGGCCCGCGATGGCGGTGCCGTTCGGGACCCTGCCGAGCGGGGCACCGGCGGCCGTACAGCTGGTCGGACGCCCCGGATCCGAGCTCGGACTCCTGGAACTGGCGGGTCAGTTGGAGGAACTGCGGCCGTGGCGGCGGACGGCGCCGCTGGACTGAGGAGCGCGGTGACACCCCCCGGGGTGCGCGGGGACTTCACAGCGCCATGTACATGATGTGCGGTCCCACCCGCCCGTGCCGGGGGTGCTCGTAGGCGTCCGGCACGGTGCCGAGGATCGTGAAGCCGAGCGCGGTCCACAGCTTGACGGCGGGATCGGTCTCCACGACGGCGTTGAAGACCATGCCCCGGTAGCCGTCGGCCTTCGCCGCGGCGAGGATGTGCTCGGCGAGCGCGCGCCCGACGCCGAGCCCGGCGTGGTCGGGATCGGGGTCGACCATGAATCCGGCGTTGGCGACGCGAGCGGCGGGGCCGCCGTGGTCGGGGGTGACGTAGGCCGATCCGACGACCGCTCCGGTGGCGTCCTCGGCGACGTACACCTGCTTGCCCGGTGCCGTCCACAGGGCCCGGGCCGCCTCCTCGGAGGTGCCCGGGCCCCAGGTGCAGGTCTCACCCGCGGCGACGATCCGGTGCCAGAAAGGCCAGATCCGCGGCCAGTCGTCGGCCGCGGCCTCTCTGATCAGCATGGACGTGAGTCCGGCACGCCCATGCCGTCAGCGATCGCGATGAGTCCCGCCGCGAGCGGTCAGTCCACGCTGGGCAGGATGTGGGGCTCGGCGAGGTCGTCCTCGTACCCCGCCAGGCGGATCGGGGCGGACCTGGCCCACACGTCGAGGCTGCCGAGCTTCTTCTCGGGCCGGCCTCCGCGCTCCGTGCGTTCCTTGGGGCGCTGATCGCGATTCGTCTTCTCCGGTGTCACCGCGCACTCCTTATGTGTCGGGTCACCCTCGGGACGTACAGGGCCAGTCTGCTTCCGGTCGCCTGACATCCCCTCGGGTCTGAGTCGAAGGCAGTTAAGGACGCGGTGGCGCCGGTAACTCGTGAGAGCAGTCCGTGGTGACCGGCTGTCCCGGGACGGACCTTGGGTGTGGGTGGAACCCCTGCAGGCTGTCCGTCCGGTACAGGGTAACCAAATGAGCGGGTGCCCGCTCGATGGGGCTGATAACACGAGGTAACTGTCTTGCGTCCATCAGCATCCATCGATCCTCGATCTGGGTCTATTTGATGATGTATCCCCCCTCCCACGCCACCCGTTCGGCGTACCGCCACACCTCCCGTGACCAGGGCGGGAAGACTCAACCCGGCGTCCAGGCAGGGGTGATGGGCCGACCCGCGGAGCCCCGGCCTCCCTTTGGGACGGCCCTCCGAAGTCTTTGCGGAACCTTGAACCGGCGCGACCCGCCCCCCACCACAGGGCAGCAGATACCCCTAGGGGGTATAGTCCCGCGTGAATCGGGGAAGCCGGACGGGAAAGAGTGAGGCCGATGCACGCGATCCTGCACGCACTGTCCATCACCGGGTCGATGACCTGGGAGATCACCTGGGCGCTGATCCTGGGATTCGCCCTCTCCGCCGTCGTCCAGGCCGTGGTGCGCCGCGCGACGATCGTGCGGCTGCTCGGTGACGACCGGCCGCGGACGCTCACGCTGGCCGCGGGGCTCGGCGCGGCGTCCTCGTCCTGTTCGTACGCGGCCGTCGCGCTGGCGCGCTCGCTGTTCCGCAAGGGCGCGAACTTCACCGCGGCGATGGCGTTCGAGATCGCCTCCACCAATCTGGTCGTCGAACTCGGCGTGATCCTGGCCCTGTTGATGGGCTGGCAGTTCACGGTCGCCGAGTTCGTCGGCGGCCCGATCATGATCGTAGTGCTGGCCGTGCTCTTCCGGATCTTTCTGCGCGAACGACTGCTGCGCGAGGCCCGGGAGCAGGCGGAGCGCGGGCTCGCCGGATCGATGGAAGGGCATGCCGCGATGGACATGTCGATCCAGACGGAGGGCTCGTTCGCGCGGCGGCTGCTCTCGCGCGACGGCTACACCTCTGTCGCACACGTGTTCGTCATGGAGTGGGCGGCGATCCTGCGCGACCTGGTGATCGGTCTGCTGATCGCGGGCGCGATCGCGGCCTGGGTGCCCGACGCGTTCTGGCAGTCCCTCTTCCTGGACGGCCATCCGCTCGCCGCGAGGCTGGTCGGCCCCCTGATCGGCCCGCTCGTGGCGATCGCCTCGTTCGTCTGCTCCATCGGGAACGTGCCGCTGGCCGTCGTGCTGTGGAAGGGCGGGATCAGCTTCGGCGGTGTGGTCGCGTTCATCTTCGCCGACCTGTTGATCCTGCCGATCCTGAACATCTACCGGAAGTACTACGGACTCCGGATGACCGGCTTCCTCCTTGTCACCTTCTACGTCGCCATGGTGTTCGCCGGATACGTCGTGGAGTTCCTCTTCGGCGGCCTCGGGCTCATCCCCGACCAGGCCGACGCGACGATCCCCATGGAGGGTGTCTCCTGGAACTACACGACCTGGCTCAACATCGTCTTCCTGCTGCTGGCGGCGGCCCTGGTGTGGCGGTTCCTGCGCACGGGCGGCCAGGCGATGCTGCGGATGATGGGCGGGGCACCGGAGCCGGAGGGCCACGGGCACGGGACTGTGGGGACGGAAGGCCACCACCACGGCGCACCTGCGCCGGGAGCCCACGGGCACGGGACTCCGGGGGCCGAAGGCCACGGGCACCACTGAACACGGCGCGCAGTTCAGATCCCGTTGGCCGATTCGCAAGGCAGCCATGATCTGCTGGCGCCCGGAAACGGCTTTTTCCCGCGGGAGGACTCGGGAGGACTGACGTATGGAGCTGCGCAGCGTCGAGGAGCTGATGGATCTGCTGCACGCCTGCCGGGGCGCCCGGGACACCCCGGGCCGTTGTGGCGGCCGAGTGGATCTGCACGACCACGCCCTACAGACCGCCGCGCTCCTGCGCCGAAGTCGTCCCGCGGACAAGGAACTCCAGGTGGCGGGCCTGGTCCACGCCGTAGGGCACCTGCTGCGGCCCGGCGACACGACCGGTCACGCCGACCTGGCGGCGGACCTGGTCCGGCCGCTGCTCGGCGCGCGGGTCTCCCGGCTCGTCGGTCTGCACGCCGGCGGATGGGCCGACGACGCGGACGCCGACGACGTGCTGAGCCTGCGCCACGCGGACGAGTCGGGCAGGGTCCCCGGTCTCGACGCCGGGGTCCTGGAGGACTGGCGCACGGTGCTGGAACTGGTGGCGGCGCAGCACTCGCGACTCGGGGCTGTCGACTGACGGTCCGTCATGAGACGGTACGCGGATGACGACGCCGTACGGGCTTGAGGGCAGGAGCGCCATCGTCACCGGGGCCTCGCGCGGGATCGGTCTCGCCGTCGCCGAGGAGCTCTCCCGGGCGGGGGCGCGGGTGTGTGTGACGGCCCGGGACCCGGACGCGGTGGGCCGGGCCGCCGCACGGCTCGGCGGCGTCGGACTCGCGGGCTCGGTGGCCGATCCGGCGCATCTGCGGGAGCTGACCGAGCTGGCGCTGCGGGAGTTCGGGCGCATCGACGTCGTGGTGAACAACGCCGCGACCAACCAGCCGTACGGCCCGCTCATGGACGCCGATCCGGACCGCTGGCGCGAGGCGTTCACGCTCAACGTGGAGGCCCCCCTGCGGTTGGTGCAGTGTGCCTGGCGGGCCTGGATGGGCGAGCACGGCGGCGCGGTCGTGAACGTGTGCACGGAGGGCGCCGGGCATGTGGGGCCGAACGTGGGGGCGTACGGCACCAGCAAGGCGGCCCTCCTCCACCTCACCCAGCAGCTCGCCGGCGAACTCGCTCCGAAGGTGCGGGTGAACTCCGTCTCCCCGGGACTCGTCCGCACCGAGATGGCCCGGTTCGTCTGGGAGAACGCCGAGGACGAGCTCGGCGCGGGGCTCCCGCTGGGCCGGATCGGCCGGCCCGAGGACATCGCGCGGGCCGTGGTCTGGCTGGCCTCGGACGCGGCCGGGTGGATCACGGGCGCCGATCTGCTGGTCGACGGTGGGACCCGGGTCCGGTCCGCTCACTCCCCCGCCGACACCGTCCACGAACGCCTGCGGACGCGCGCGCCCGACGCATAGCGGCCATGCCGGCTCCCACCGGCTCCCACCAGTTCGGGCCCGGCTGCCGCCGGAGCCCCGCAGGACGCCGCACGTCTCCGCAGGACAAAGCCTGACAGCGCGCGTTCAATGGTGACCATGGGTGTGCGGCGACGAGCGGGACACCACCGATGCGCGGCGGTGATCGCGGCCGCCGCGACCGCCCTGCTCGGCGCGGGCCACACCCCCTCCGCCGTCGCGGCGGCCCCGCCTCCCCAGCCGCCCCCGCAGCTCACCCCGGCCAAGGTGGACGACGCCGTCGGCAGACTCGACGGGATCGTGCGGGAGGCCATGAAGAAGACCGGCGTCCCCGGCGTCGCCGTGGCCGTCGTCCACAAGGGCCGCGTGGTCTATCTCAAGGGCTTCGGCGAACGTCGGGTGGGACGGTCCGGGGCCGTCGACCCGGACACCGTCTTCCAGCTCGCGTCCTTGTCCAAGCCGCTGGCCTCGACCGTCGTCGCGGGAGTCGTCGGCGGCAGGACGCTCGGCTGGGACGACCCCGTCGCGGCGCGGCTGCCCGGCTTCGCCCTCAAGGACCCCTGGGTCACGGCGCACGTCACCTACGCCGACCTCTTCTCGCACCGCAGCGGACTGCCCGACCACTCCGGTGACGTCCTCGAAGACCTCGGCTACGACCGGACGTACATCCTGGACCACCTGAAATACGAGCCGCTCGGCCCGTTCCGCGCCAGCTACGCCTACACCAACTACGGGGTCACCGCCGCGGCCCAGGCGGTCGCGAACGCGAAGGACACGTCCTGGGACAAACTCTCCCAGGACACGCTGTACGGCCCCGCCGGCATGAAGAACACCAGCTCCCGCTTCTCCGACTACGACCGGGCCAAGGACAAGGCCGTCACCCATGTGAAGAGCGCGGACGGCACCTGGCAGCCGAAGTACGTCCGGGACGCCGACGCCCAGTCGCCCGCGGGCGGCGCGAGCTCCACGGCCCGTGACATGGCCACCTGGATGCGACTGCAACTGGCGAACGGGAAGCTGGACGGCAGGCAGATCATCCCCGCCGCACCGCTGGAGCGCACCCATCTGCCCGAGATCGTCGCCCAGCCCCCACGGGCCCCGGCGGGCCGCGCGGGCTTCTACGGCCTCGGCTGGAACGTCGGCTACGACGACCAGGGCCGGCTCCGCCTCAGCCACTCCGGCGCCTTCGAACGCGGCGCCAACACCAATGTGACGATGCTGCCCGGCGAGCAGCTCGGCATCACCGTCCTGACCAACGGGGCGCCGGTGGGCCTCGCCGACTCGGTCGCGCTGAACTTCTTCGACACCGCCCAGTACGGGAAGCCCACGACGGACTGGCTGCCCCTGGTCGACCGGGTCTACCGGCAGCAGGAGCAGCAGGGCCGCTCCCCCACCGACTACGCCAGACCCCCGCGCAACGGGGCGGTGGCCCGCGCCGCCGACAGGTACACGGGCACGTACGACAACGCGTACTACGGGCCGCTGACCGTCACGGCGGCCAACGGCGAGCTCAGCATGAGCCTGGGCCCGAAGCACACGGCCTTCCGGCTCACCCACTACGACGGCGACACCTTCGCTTTCCGGACCGTCGGCGAGAACGCGACCGGGCTCTCGGGGGTGACCTTCAAGGTCGGTCCGGGTTCACCGGGGTCCGGCGGCTCGAAGGCGTCGCGGGTGACCGTCGAGGCCTGGGACCACGACGGCCTGGGCACCTTCACCCGCAGCTGAGGGCACGGTTTCACCCGTGGCCGAGCGCGCGGTCACCACTTGCCGGGCGCGTAGTCCTTCATGAAGACGCCGTACAGGTCCTCGCCCTGCTCGCCGCGCACGATCGGGTCGTACACCCGGGCCGCGCCGTCGATCAGGTCGAGGGGGGCGTGGAAGCCCGCGTCGGCGAGACGCATCTTGTCGGGGTGCGGGCGCTCGTCGGTGATCCAGCCGGTGTCGACGGCGGTCATCAGGATGCGGTCCTTCTCGAACATCTCCTGCGCGCTGGTGCGCGTGAGCATGTTCAGGGCTGCCTTGGCCATGTTGGTGTGCGGGTGGCCCGCACCCTTGTAGCCGCGGTTGAAGACGCCCTCCATGGCGGAGACGTTCACGATGTACGTGCGGTCGGCCCCGGAGGCCGCCATCGCCGCGCGCAGCCGGCTGATCAGGATGAAGGGGGCCGTCGAGTTGCAGAGCTGGACCTCGAGGAGCTCGACCGGCGTGACCTCCTCGACCGACTGGATCCAGCTGTTGGTGTCGTGGAGGTCGGGCACGAGGCCGCCCGCGTCGATGGCCGTACCGGCCGCGATCCGCTCCAGGGAGGCCGAGCCGGACACCAGGGCCAGGTCGGTGACGTCCTGTGCGGTCAGCGCGCCGCCCCCGGCGACCGGGAGCGCGGCCACCGCGCCGGAGCCGAAGGTGCCGATGACCTCGGCGGGCGGCAGCTCACCGGCGGGCAGCGGGCCGGACTCGGCGGCGAGCAGCTCGCTGTAGGCACCCGGGGAACGGCGAACGGTCTGGGCCGCGTTGTTGATCAGGATGTCCAGCGGGCCCTCGGCGGCGACCGAGTCGGCCAGGGCCACGACCTGCGCCGGGTCGCGCAGGTCGATGCCGACGATCTTCAGGCGGCCGATCCACTCGTCGCTGTCGGGCATGGCCTTGAAGCGGCGGATCGCGTCGTTCGGGAAACGCGTGGTGATGGTGGTGTGCGCGCCGTCGCGCAGCAGCCGCAGCGCGATGTACATGCCGATCTTGGCCCGGCCGCCGGTGAGCAGCGCGCGCTTGCCGGTGAGGTCGGCGCGGGCGTCGCGGCGGGCGCGGTTCTCGGCGGCGCAGTCCTGGCAGAGCTGGTGGTAGAAGTAGTCGACCTCGACGTACCGCTTCTTGCAGATGTAGCAGGAGCGCGGGCGCTGGAGTATCCCCGCGATCTCGCCGGCGTCGGTGACGGACGAGGGCAGGATGCCCTCGGTCTCGTCGTCGATGCGCTGGGCGGAACCGGTCGCGGTGGACTCGGTGACGGCCTTGTCGTGGGCGGTCTTGGCGGCCCTGCGCTCCTGACGGCGGCGCTGCTTGACCGTGCGGTAGACGCCCGCGGTGGCGCGGCGCACGGCGATGGCGTCCGGGTGGTCGACCTCGATCTTGTCGAGCTCGTCGAGCACGCTGAGGCAGACGGCCAGCCGCTCCGGGTCGATGCCCTGCCCGTAGGAGACCGCCTCCCCGTCCACGGCCGAAGCCGCCCGGTCGTCCTCAGCCGTGTCCACGGCGAGAGTCGCCTGGCCGTCCTCTGTCACCGTCATCGCGTGTGCCGTTCCTCGGGTCTCGCGCCGCGCTCGAACCGCGCTCGCTTTCGAAGGCGGAATTTTACGGAGCAAGGGGGCAAGGCGCCAAACCCGAGATGATCACCGGTGCCCGCGGGCCTTTTCAGGGGCCGCAGGCGATGATCAGCGTCTCCACCTCCTCGGTCAGCGCGCGGGCCAGCCGGTTCAGGTCCGGCACGGCCTGTGCGTCGGCGACGAGCCCGTAGTGGACCCGTCCGCGGTACGTCGACACGGCCACCGCCAGCGCCTGGCCGCGGGCCAGCGGGGCGAGCGGATAGACCTCGGTGAGCGGGCAGCCGCCGAGCTTCAGACCGAGGCTGGGCAGCGGCACACTGGTGACCAGGATGTCGAAGAGCAGCCGGGCCGCCTGGCCGACGACGGGACCACCGAGGCGGTGACCGAGCGGCGGCACATGGTCGGCGAGCAGCGCGACGGCGCCCGCTCCCCGGTTGGGTCCCGCGTCCTTGTTGGCGTCCATCGCCGTACGCACCGAACGGAGTCGGCCGAGCGGGTCCGGGTCGTCGACGGGAAGCCGTATCAGGTAACCGGAGAGCCGGTTGCCCTGCGGGTACGCGGTGCGCGGGCGGCGCCTGGAGACGGGGATCAGGGCGCGGGGCGCGACTCCCTCGCTGCTGTCGCCGCGTTCGTCGAGCCAGTTGCGCAGGGCGCCCGCGACGACGGCGATCAGGACGTCGTTGACGGTGCCGCCGACGCTCTTGCGGACGCGGTGCACATCGTCCAGGTCGAGGGCGACGCCCGCGATCCGGCGGGTGCCGGTGGGCTGCGAGGTGAGGGCGGGCGAGGAGCGGGCGCCGAGGGTGGCGCGGGCGACCGAGCCGCCGATGTCGAGGGCGCGGCCCAGGTCGGAGAGGGTTCCGCGCACCAGGTCGGGCAGTTTGCGGACGTCCGGGAAGAGTCCACGGGGCGGCTCCGCGGGACGCGGGCGGGGCTCGGGCAGGTCCAGCGGGTCCATGAGGGCGGCGGCGAGCATCAGTGCCCGCAGGCCGTCGGCCAGCGCGTGGTGGAACTTGAAGAACACCGCGAACGAGGTGCCGTCCTCGCCGGGCAGGACATGCGCCTCCCACGGGGGCCGGCCGCGCTGGAGCGGGCGTTCCATGAGCCGGCCCGCGGCAGCGGGGAAGTCCCCGGTCGGCGCGTGCAGCCGGACGTGGTCGAGGGGTTCGAAGTCGAGCGCGGGTTCCCGGGCCGCGCTCCCGAAGTGGGGCGGGAAGGCGAGGGGCTGCCAGACGTCGCGGATCCGCATGCGCAGCCCGGGCACCCCGGCCGCGCGGACCGCGAGCAGTTCGGCGGCGTGCGCGCCCGCGGTCGGCGAGTGCGCGGAGAAGACACCGAGGGCGCCGAGGTGCATCGGGTGCTGGGCGGACTCGATGTTCCAGAACGCCAGGTCGAGTGGTGCGAGGAGATCAGGAGTCAACGGCTTGCTCTCGCTTCGACGACAGGGTGAGCAAGCAGTCAAACCCCGGCAGACGATTACGGTCAAGTACGATCAAGCTACGCTCAGTTAACAGCAGATTAAGTCCCGCCCCCCGCGAAAGGGGCGGGACACAAGGGGCACGTGAGGTCGGATCAGGATAGGCGTCCCGACCGCGGCACGCGCGCCGACGCGCGGCCACGCGAAGGACCGGAAGCGCCGGGTCGCCCGAAGGACCGCGAAGGCCCTCGAAGGACCCGAGGTGTCAGGTTGCCGGGCAGCCCGTGGGGGTCGCCCGGGACGCGTCGGCGATCAACGCCTCGTGCGCCGCCCTCAACCTCCCCACGTCCGGCTTCACGACCTTGCGGTCGTAGGTGAGGAGCCCGTTCAGCTCCCCCTCCACGTCCGAGATCTGGGTGTAGACGGCGCCGTTGCCGCCCCGGCACGCGAGTGCTCGCACCTCGGCGAGGCGGGCGAGGTAGTCGTCGGTGTACGTCGACGGGTCCACGTCCACGTACGACTGCTGGACCGACCAGGCGTGCCCGGGCACGGCGAGCCCCAGACCCCCGTACTCGCCGCTGACGAGCGCGCGTCTGCCGTCGGGAGCCGGTGGCAGCGCAGGGCTCGGATAGCCGTGTTCGTCCATGATGTCGCCGGCGCCGCCGTCGGCCCCCAGGTTCAGCCCCGACATGCCGTTGACGAGCCGGGTCGGATCCCAGGCCTTGGCCTGGTCGGCGATGCGCCCTTCGTCGTACTGGCCCCAGCCCTCGTTGAAGGTCACCCACATCACGACCGACGGACTGCTGATGTGCTGGTCGATCATCAGTTTCATCTCGCGCTCGTACTCGGCGCGGGCCGCGGCGCCCGGGTTCACCCCGGCGGTCATGGCGGGCATGTCCTGCCAGACCAGCAGGCCGAGCCGGTCCGCCCAGTAGAACCAGCGGTCGGGCTCCACCTTGATGTGCTTGCGCACCGCGTTGAAGCCCATCTCCTTGTGCATGCGCAGTTCGTACGCGAGGGCCTCGTCCGTCGGCGCCGTGTACAGGCCGTCGGGCCAGAATCCCTGGTCGAGCGTGGCCATCATGAAGACGGGCTTGCCGTTGAGGACGGTGCGCGGGGTGCCGTCGACCTTCTCCACGGAGATCGAGCGCATCCCGAAGTAGCTGCCGACGCGGTCGCGCCCGACGCTCACCCTGAGGTCGTAGAGGAAGGGGTCGTCCGGCGACCAGAGGCGCGGGTGGGCGATCTTCAGGGTCAGCGGCTGTCCGGTACGGCCGGTGCCGGTGGCGACCTTCCGCCCTCCCTCGTACGCCGTCGCCGTGACCGGCAGCCCGTCGCGCACGCCCTTCGGTTCCACGGTGAGCCGGCCGCCGCCGACGTCCGGAGTGAGCTTGAGCGAGTCGACGTGGTCCGGGGCGACCGGCTCCATCCACACCGTCTGCCAGATGCCGGAGGTCGGGGTGTACCAGATCCCGCTGGGGTCGAGGCGCTGCTTGCCGAGCGGCGGGTTCTCGCCGGACGCGGCGTCGGTCGGGTCGTACACGCCGACGATCAGCTCCTGGGTGCGGCCGGGCTTCAGCGCGTCGGTGACGTCGGCGCCGAACTTGTCGTAGCCGCCCCGGTGTTCGGCGACCCTGACCCCGTTGACGTACACCTCGGACTGCCAGTCGACGCCACCGAAGTTCAGCAGGAGCCGTTGACCCGAGCCGATGTGCCAGTCGGCCGGGACGGTGAAGGTGCGGCGGTACCACATGCGGTCCTCGTGGCGTTCGACGCCGGACAGCTGGGACTCCACGGGGTACGGGACGAGGATGTGCTCGCCGAGCGTCTTCCCGACCGGGGGCTGCTCCCCCGCGGTGGCGGCGGCGAACTGCCAGCGCCCGTTGAGGTTGCGCCAGGCGTCACGCGTGAGCTGCGGGCGGGGGTATTCCGGCAGGGCGTTGTCCGGCCCGACCTCGTCGGCCCACTTCGTGCGCAGCTCGTACGTGGAGCGGTTGGGGCCGCTGCTCCAGAAGGCGCCGATCGCCTTGCCGTCCCCGGCGGCGGCGAGGCCGCCCGTGCCGTCATAGCGCAGGTCGGCGTTGCCGCGTGCAGTGCCGGTCTTGTTGCCGACGACGGGTTCCTTGAGCGTGACGAGAAGGGATCTGGGGTCGGCGGGGTCCAACTCGGCAGCACCCAGCGGCCACTTGGCGCCGCCGATCACGGCCTGGAGGTGGTCGACGACGGCGGCCGGGGGCGCGGACAGTTCCCGTGCGAAGTCGAGCCTGAGGGTGCGGCCGTCCGGCTGGACGGTGGTCGCGAGGGCGCCGTCGTAGTCGTAGCCGTCGGGCAGCAGGAACGCCGACTGCGGAATCGCCACCTTGGCGCCGCCGGGTTCGGTCCAGCGCAGATGGAGGTTGGAGCCGCCGTAGTGCTCGAAGTACTCGAGCTTGACGTCATAGGCGTGCCCCGCCGTCAGATCGACCGGCTCGGAGGTCTGCTCGCGATCCCAGTCGTCCACCCAGTGGTCGATGACGGGTCTGCCGTCGATCCAGAGGCGGAAACCGTTGTCGCCGATGATCGAGAAGGTGGTGGCTCCGCTCTTCTCCGGTACGAGTTTGCCGGTCCAGCGGACACTGACATCGTTGTCCTGGCCCGTCGCGAAGCGCAGTCGGGGTTCCAGGTCGTCGAAGTCGAGCTGCGGGTCGAAGCCCGTGGCCTTGAGTTCGTGGAAGTCGAAGGCGCCGGGTGCGGACTGGGTGTAGTAGTCGCCCTTCAGTCCGTGGACCGCGACGGGATCGTCGGCCGCGGCGGGCACGGAGGCGAGTCCCGCGGCGCCCAGGGCCGCGGCGAGCAGTAACGCGAGTCGGTTTCTGAGTCGTCCGAAACGCACGGATCCTCCTCGTTGAGGACGGGTGGGGGGACGGTGGTGAGGACGGTTGCCGGACGGGCCCGGGAGGAGCGTGGGGCGGGTGGCGCGGCTCTTGCTCGGACGGAACAACGTGGTCACCAACGACAGTTGGCATGACAACACGGGGTTCCACTTTCTGTCCAGGGACATGACAACGGCCCCGATGGGCATGGACGCACCGGGGCCGTTGTCGGTCGCCGTCGGCCGCTACGGCACGATCCGGCCCTTGCCCAGCGCGATCACCCCGCCCTTGGAGACCGTGTAGAGATCCGCGTCGCGCTCGGGGTTGACGCCGATCGTCGCGCCCGGCGGCACCTCGACGTTCTTGTCGAGAACCGCGCCGCGCACCACCGCGCCCCGCCCTATGTGGACGTTGTCGTGCAGGATCGAGCCCTGGACGACGGCTCCCGGGTCGACCACGACACCCGGCGAGAGCACGGACCGCGTGACCTGGCCCCGGATCAGACTGCCCGCGCTGACGATCGACTCGCTCGCGATGCCCCCGGCGTTGAATCTCGCCGGGGAGAGCTGCCCGGAACTGGTGTAGATGGGCCAGCTGCGGTTGTAGAGGTTGAAGGCGGGGCGTTCGGCGATCAGGTCCATGTGTGCGTCGTAGTAGGCGTCGAGGGTGCCCACGTCACGCCAGTAGCCCTGGTCGCGGGTGGTCTCGCCGGGCACGTGGTTGTCGCTGAAGTCGTAGAGCTGCGCCTCGCCGCGGTCGGTGAGCATGGGCAGAATCGATCCGCCCATGTCGTGCACCGAGTGCACGTCCTCGGCGTCCCGCTGGAGCGCCTCCACCAGAGCCTTGGTGGTGAAGATGTAGTTGCCCATCGAGGCGAAGACGCACTCGGGGTCGTCGGGCAGGCCCGGCGGGTCGGCGGGCTTCTCCAGGAAGCCCTCCACGGTCTGCCCGTCGGAGCCGGGGCTGATGACCCCGAAGGAAGACGACTCGGCGCGCGGCACCCGTATCCCGGCGACGGTCACACCCGCACCGCCCTCGATGTGTTGGGCGAGCATCTGCCGGGGGTCCATGCGGTAGACGTGATCGGCGCCGAACACCGCGATGTAGTCGGGCCGTTCGTCGTGCACGAGGTTGAGGGACTGAAGGATCGCGTCCGCGCTGCCCAGGTACCAGCGCGGGCCGAGCCGCTGCTGGGCCGGGACCGGTGTGACGTAGTTGCCGAGCAGGCTCGACATCCGCCAGGTCGTCGTGACATGGCGGTCCAGGGAGTGCGACTTGTACTGCGTCAGGACGCAGATGCGCAGGATGTCGGCGTTGACGAGATTGGAGAGTACGAAGTCCACCAGGCGGTACGTCCCGCCGAAGGTGACCGCGGGTTTCGCGCGGTCCGCGGTGAGGGGCATGAGCCGTTTGCCCTCTCCACCCGCAAGTACGATTCCCAGTACCGAAGGTCCCTCCCCAAGGTCTCGGCTCCGCTCGACCAGGGGATACCCCATTCGCCGCATGCCGCCGCCCCTCTAAGCCCCGTCGAGCCGCGCCCGCTGTGCCGGGCCGGCCCCGTCACTGAAGTACACCTGTCAGATGGTTACCCCGGTTTGAGGACTTCCTCGTAAAGCTGGACGGTCCGGCGGGCCACCGCGTCCCATCCGAACTCCCGTACCGCGCGCTCCCGTCCGGCCTCACCCATCCGCCGGGCGGCCATGGGATCGGCGAGCACGGAGTCGAGGGCGAGCGCCAGACCGGCCTCGAAGTTCTCCTCGACCGGCACCAGAACACCCGTCACGCCGTCCTCGACCACCTCGGGTATCCCACCGACCCGCGACGCCACCACGGCCGTCCCACAGGCCATCGCCTCCAGGTTGACGATGCCGAGCGGCTCGTACACCGAGGGGCAGACGAAGACGGCGGCGTGCGTGAGGAGTTGGACGACGTCGGGGCGGGGCAGCATCTGCGGGATCCAGTGCAGGCCCTGGCGTACGGCACTCAGTTCCTGGAAAAGATCACGGAACTCCCGGTCGATCTCGGGGGTGTCGGGGGCGCCCGCGCACAGCACCACCTGCACGGCCGGGTCCAGGTCCCGTACCGCGCGCAGCAGGTGGGGCACGCCCTTCTGGCGGGTGATGCGGCCGACGAACAGGACATAGGGGCGGGCGGTGTCGATGCCGATGCGCTCCAGGACGTCCGTGCCGTGGTCCGGGCGGTAGAGGGCGGTGTCGATGCCGTTGTGCACGACACGCACCTTGGCCGGGTCCAGGGCCGGGTAGCAGGTGAGGATGTCCTCGCGCATGGCGCCGGACACGGCGATGACGGCGTCGGCGGCCTCGACGGCGGTGCGCTCGGCCCAGCTGGACAGGGCGTAGCCGCCGCCGAGCTGCTCGGCCTTCCAGGGGCGCAGCGGCTCCAGGGAGTGGGCTGTCATGACGTGCGGGATGCCGTACAGGAGCTTGCCGAAGTGGCCGGCGAGGTTGGCGTACCAGGTGTGCGAGTGGACGAGTTCGCGGCCTTCGAGGGCGGCGGCCATGGCGAGGTCCACGGAGAAGGTGCGCAGCGCGTCGTTGGCGCCGTCGAGCGAGGACCAGGACCGGTGGCGCACGACGCCGCCCGCGGCGCCCTCGCCCCAGCAGTGCACGTCCAGGTCCGTGAGGGTCCGCAACTCCCGGGCGAGGAACTCGACATGGACGCCCGCGCCGC
Organism: Streptomyces sp. NPDC111507; assembly: GCF_055638955.1. Taxonomy (NCBI): domain Bacteria; kingdom Bacillati; phylum Actinomycetota; class Actinomycetes; order Kitasatosporales; family Streptomycetaceae; genus Streptomyces; species Streptomyces sp. NPDC111507. Next base: position 609,435 of record NZ_JBVKBU010000005.1, read on the forward strand.
CGTACACGTCCGGCGGGTACTCCCGGGTCAGCAGTCCCACTCGCACGCAGAGCCCCCCGTCGTACCGGATACCGGCTGGTGCCTTTCATGGTCACCCAGAAGGGACGCTTGGGGAAGACCGCGGTGCTCAGCGGCGGCCCGGAGCCCCGCCCGGCGGGCGGTCGAAGCAGCAGTCGCCGCACAGCCCGCCGCCGGGGAGCCGGTAGTAGAGGCAGCAGCTGCGGCGGCGGAGGGTACGGGGGTCGACGGTCCCGGACAGGTCGGGATGCGTGAACAGGTCGGCGGTGAGGGCGCGGGCCCGGTCGGCCACGTCCGTACGGCCGTTCGCCTCGGCCCAGCGGTGCAGCTGGCGCCAGGCACCCGCGAGTGCCGAGCCCGCGTTCCCCCACAACAGGCCCTCCGACATGCGGTGTCGGGTGCGCAGAGCCGCCGCCAGCGGGGCGAGGTGGCCGTCCCGTACGACCTCTCCGATCGCCGCCGCCGGCAGGGCGCGTACCTCGGACAGCCACAGGTCGTCCGGAGCGCTGCCGTCCGGATCCCACCGCAGCAGCCCCGGGGCGAGGTCCGGCAGCTGCCCGTACAGCGCGGCGGCGCCGAGCGAGACCGACCACAGACGGGCCGCGAGGCCCTGCTGCGCCACCGAGACCGCGATCCGGGGCTCGGGAGCCCGCAGACTCACCGCGACCTTCCGGACACGAAAATTCAGAGGATCCGACCAGACATCTCTGGGATCATCGTCCCGGGGAGACGCGTACGCCTGTGCGAGCGTCGGCAGCGGGGCACCCGGCGGTACGCCGGTGTGTAGTACGAAGAAGCCGCTGAGCGAGCCGAGCGCCGCGAGTTCCGGGTCGAGGTCCACGAACAGCAGTAGTACCAAGCCCCCTAGGGGTTCTCACCGGAGGGTCTCCCTCTCATGTCGCCCACCCAGGGGAGGACATGGGGCGAGTCGTACTCCATCGGCAGTACTACTCATTGCCTGCTCAGGTACGACGACGTGAACGGATGCGCGAGGCATCGTAGTGGGTATGAAGGCCGATCGTTCGCCGCGCCGGGCACAGCGCCCCCGCCGCACGCAGAGGAGGGACTCATGAGCGCGCTCGCGCTGTCCGTCCTGCTCTCGTTCGTCTCCGCCGTTGCGTACGCGGGCGGCGCGATCGTCCAGGAGCAGGTCGCGCTGACCTCTCCCGACCAGACGTACGCGCCGTTGCGCCGCCCCGGCTGGTGGGCGGCGGTCGCCCTGAGCGGCGTCGGCGGGGTGCTGCACGTGGTGGCGCTCGCCTACGGCCCGCTGAGCCTGGTGCAGCCGCTGGGCGCGCTGACCATCGTGTTCGCGCTCCCCATGGCGGCCGTCTTCGTCGGCCGCAAGGCCGGAGCGACCGCCTGGCGTGGCGCGATCATGGCCACGGTGGGCCTCGCGGTCCTGCTCGCCCTGGTCGGCTCGGCCGACTCGCAGTCCCTGAGCGACACCCAGATCACGGTGCTTGCCGTGGTGTCGGGAGGCGCGGTGGCGGCCTTCATGGTGGCGGGCCGCGCCGCGCACCGGCACCCGGCCGTGCGCAGCGTGATGCTCGCGGTGGGGTCCGGCATAGCCTTCAGCATGTCCTCGGTGTTCACCAAGACCGTCGCGGTGGACTGGTCGCACCAGGTCTCGCTCGCCGACCTGCCGAGCCTCGTCCTCATAGGTGTCTTCGCGACGGCCGGGATGCTGCTGTCGCAGGCCTCCTACCGGGGCGGCGGTCTCGCGGCGCCGCTGGCCACACTGACGGTCGTCAACCCCGTCGTGGCGGCCGCCGTCGGCATCACGATGTTCGGCGAGACCTTCCGCTACGGCGAGACGGGCACCGTGCTCGCGCTGGCCTGCGGAGTCGTCGCGGCGGGCGGTCTGATCCTGCTCACGACCGAGCAGATCGGCAGCGCCCGGAGCACCGCGGAGGTCGTCGCACCCACCGCCGCGGAGACCGAGCCCGCGCCGGAAGCGGCCACGCCGGACTCCGCGTTGGAGGCGCTGCTGCTCGCGGCGCTGCCCGAGCAGTCCACGGGACCGGGCCACGAGGACGAGCCGGCCAAGAGCCGCGGAGAGGCGTTCGGCGCGGGATTCGAGGAGGCGTTCGACGCCGAGCTCGGAGACGGAATCGGCGCGGGGCTCGGAAGCGGACTCGGAGCCGGGCTCGGGGAGGCGTTCGACATCGGGCTCGGGAACGGACTCGGAGGCGGGCTCGGAGAGGGGTTCGACAGCGGGCTCGGAGACGGATTCGGCGCGGGGCTCGGAAACGGACTTGGCGTGGACCGCGACGGCGAGGACGTCTTCGTACCGGCTCCGGCGATGGTGGGGGCCGCGGAGAGCGCGCCCGACCCGGCCGACTCACCCGAGCCGTCCGAGGAGGACGCGCCGCCCGCGCTGGCCTATTTCGGCCCCCTGTGCGGGCCCTACGTAGTGGCGACGCCTCTGCTGGACCACCACCACCGCACGCGCGTCAAATCCTGACGCCGCCCGCCCTCAGGTAGGCGACCGGGTCGATGTCCGTGCCGAAACCGGGCCCCGTCCGCACCTCGAAGTGCAGATGCGGGCCCGTGCTGTTGCCCGTGGAACCGGAGCGGCCGAGGCGCTGGCCGCCCACCACGCTCTGCCCGTCCTTCACCGAGATCGCCGACAGATGGGCGTACTGGGTGTAGCGGCCGTCGGTGTGCCGGATCACCACCTGGTAGCCGAACGAGCCGCCCCAGCCCGCGCTGACGACCTGCCCCGCGGCGACCGCCTTCACGGAGGTGCCGGTGGGCACCGGGAAGTCGACGCCCGTGTGGTAGCCCTTCGACCAAGAGGCACCGGCGGCGCGGTAGGGCGTGCCGGTCGCGGCGTGCACGGGGGCGACGAGCGTGTCGGACTTCTTGGCGGTGTCCGAGGAGGTCTGGTGCGGGGACGTCTTGTGCGGGGACGATCTGTGCGTGGACGTCTTGTCGGGGGTCTTCTGCTTCTTCGGCGCGGACGAGGGGGTGCTCCCGGTGTGCGCCGGGGTCTGGCCCTTGCCCCGCAGGTTCAGCCGCTGGCCCGGCAGGATCAGATCCGGGTCGGAGCCGACGGTGCTGCGGTTCGCGTCGTACAACCGCTGCCAACCGCCCGGGACGTGGCGGGATCCCGCGATGCCGGAGAGCGTGTCTCCGTGCACGACGGTGTACATCTCGGCGGTGCCGGCCCGCGACTGGGGTGTGGTCTGCGGCTGGACGTCGCGCACGGAGCGCTTGGTGGTCTGGGGCGAGGTGTCCGACCTGGTGCCGGTCCGCTCGGCGGCCGGGGTGATGTCGGGGGTGTCCCCGCCCCGCGTGAGACCGGCGCGCACCGAGCAGACCGGCCAGGCACCGGGTCCCTGGCCCTTGAGCACCTTCTCGGCGATGGCGATCTGCTGGTCCTTGGTGGCCTGATCCGCGCGCGGGGCGTAGACCTGCCCCCCGTACGCCTCCCAGGTGGACTGGGTGAACTGCAGTCCGCCGTAGTAGCCGTTGCCGGTGTTGATGCTCCAGTTGTCCGTGGACTCGCAGGCGGCGACCTTGTTCCAGGTGTCCACGTCGGCCGCGTGCGCGACGCCGGTGCCGATCAGCGGGAGTGCCATTCCGGCGCCGCCCGCCGTGACGGTGAGTGAGGCGCGGTTGATCCTGTTCGGCTGATACCGGCGGTGCCGGCCGCGTACGGCCATGTGGGAGCCCCCTCGACATGCGTCAGGAGCGGCAAAAGTAAGCGCTGCGAACAGGCCATGACAAGAGCGCAATCGGCCGTGCTGTGCGCCCCGGGCGCCGCTCCCTCGCCCGGAGAGGCAGCGGGTCGTTCTTCTGCGTACACGTCTCCGACACGTCAGGATGGCCGGAGGAGTACTGACGAACGGGCACGGCAGGATCACCGGCAGTACTGATACCGACCGATACCGACTGATACCGATGAATACCAAGACCTCTTACCGGATCTCTTAGGAGCCAACCGTATGAGCAACTCAGCCCAGATCGGCGTCACGGGTCTCGCGGTCATGGGGCGCAATCTCGCCCGTAACTTCGCCCGCAACGGCTACACGGTCGCCCTGCACAACAGGACCGTGGCCCGGACGCATGCGCTGGTGGAGGAATTCGGCCACGAGGGCGACTTCGTGGCGACGGAGACCGCGAAGGAGTTCGTCGAGGCACTGGAGCGGCCGCGACGTCTGATGATCATGGTGAAGGCCGGTGAGCCGACCGACGCGGTGATCCAGGAGTTCGCCCCGCTCCTTGAGCCCGGCGACATGATCATCGACGGTGGCAACGCGCACTTCGAGGACACCCGGCGCCGGGAGCGCGACCTGCGGGGCCAGGGCATCCACTTCGTCGGCACGGGCGTGTCCGGCGGCGAGGAGGGCGCGCTGAACGGGCCGAGCATCATGCCGGGCGGCTCGAAGGAGTCGTACGCGTCGCTCGGTCCGATGCTGGAGAAGATCTCCGCGAAGGCGCCGGACGGCTCGCCCTGCGTGACCCACTGCGGTCCCGACGGCGCCGGGCACTTCGTGAAGATGGTGCACAACGGCATCGAGTACGCAGACATGCAGCTGATCGGCGAGGCCTACCAGTTGCTGCGGGATGTCGCCGGGTACTCCCCCGCGCAGATCGCCGACATCTTCCGCACCTGGAACACCGGCCGGCTCGACTCCTACCTGATCGAGATCACGGCGGAGGTCCTGTCGCACGTGGACGCGGCGACGGGCAAGCCGTTCGTGGACGTGGTCCAGGACCGCGCGGAGCAGAAGGGCACGGGCCGCTGGACCGTACAGATCGCGCTGGACCTGGGCGTTCCGGTGTCCGGCATCGCGGAGGCGGTCTTCGCCCGCTCGCTGTCCGGGCACGCCGACCTGCGCGCCGCCTCCCGCGAGCTCGCGGGCCCCAAGGCGAAGCCGCTCGGGGAGTCCGAGGCGTCGGCCTTCGCGGACCGGGTGGAACAGGCGCTGTACGCCTCGAAGATCGTGTCGTACACGCAGGGCTTCCACGAGATCAGCGCGGGCAGCGACCAGTACGACTGGGACATCGACCTCGGTGCCGTCTCCGCGATCTGGCGCGGCGGCTGCATCATCCGGGCGGTATTCCTGGACCGGATCCGCGCCGCGTACGACGCCCGGCCCGATCTGCCGAGCCTGCTGTCCGACGAGACGTTCGCGCAAGAGATCGCGGCGGCGCAGGACGACTGGCGTGAGGTCCTGGTGGCCGCCACCCGCCAGGGCGTGCCCGCACCCGGCTTCTCCGCGGCCCTCGCCTACTACGACGCGCTGCGCGCCGACCGGCTGCCCGCCGCCCTGACGCAGGGGCAGCGGGACTTCTTCGGGGCACACACCTACCGGCGCGTCGACCGGGAGGGCTCGTTCCACACGCTGTGGGGCGGCGACCGGTCGGAGGTCGAGGCGTAGGCAGACGTAGCGGTACCGGGCGTACGGGTACCGGGCGTACGGGTACTCCGCGCCACCGAGGCCGTCACATCCCTGGAACCCGGGGCGTGACGGCCTCTGCCGTTCACCCGTTCACCCGTTCACCCGTTCACTCGGCTGTTCACGTGAGCGGGGGTCCCGGTTCGGGGTTCGGTACCGGCTCGGGGCCCGGCGGCACCGGGCCCGGGCTCGGCGGGGTCGGCTCGGGCCCCGGCGGCTTCGGCACCGGGGTCGGCGGAGGGGTGGGCTTCGGTGGAGGGTGAGGGCCCGGATCCGGGGTCGGGTCCGGGAAGGGGTGGGGGTCTGGGAAGGGCTGCGGGCGGTCGGGGCCCGGCCCGGGCGTGGGACCCGGTTGCACCGGATCGGGATTCGGATGCGTCATGGTGTCCTCCAGCCAGTCGATACGTCGGCCCTGGACTTGTCCCACGCGTACCCGGCCACCGCTCCCCCAGTCACCCCGTCGCGCGGGGCGCGCGGACCAGTTGGACCAGACGGACCCGGCCGTTCCACCGGTGGAGCGTCTATCCGTGGCGCACCGCGTCCGCGCCGGCCGCGAGCCCGGGGCGGGGGCTGGACAGTACCGGGACCGCGGTCGTGGTCAGCCGCTGGGCCGGGGTCATGGATGCCTGGGCGAGGACGATCGCGTCGGCGTCGGTGACCGAGTCGGCGGCCGCCGCCACGCTGCGGACGTACCCGTCGGTGTCGCCCGCCTCGAAACGGGCCCAGGCCCCGTCGACCAGCAACGTACGGACCTGTACGGAGCGCCCGGCGGTGCGGGCCTCCTCCTCGACGAGGGCGACCGTCGGCTCCAAGGTGCTCTCCGATGTCGCGACGACCATCACACGGGGGCCCGCGGCGACCGCGGCGGCGGCCATCGGGCGGTCCACCCGCAGCACGGGTACCCCGGCGCCCGCCTCCTCGGCGACGGCGCCGATGGTCGAGCAGGTGCACAGCACGGCACGCGCCCCGTCGGCGACAGCCCGGTCGAGGGCCGCCCGCACCTCGCCGGCCACCGCGGCCGGGCCCTCGCGCCGGGCGCGGGCCAACAGTTCCTCGTCCACCATGTGCCGCAGTTCCAGCCCCTGGTGGTCCTCGTCGCGCAGCGCGTCGAAGACGGGGATGTGCAGGGGCGAGGTGTGCAGCAGGGCGAGCGGACCCGATCGGTTCATCAGAAGCGCCCGGGGTGCGCCTCGAGCCACTCCATCGCCGCCCCGAGCAGCTCCGGGTCGGCCGCCGGAGCCTCCTCGGGGTGGCGCGCCGCCCACTTCACGACGTACGGGCACAGGGGTGCGACCACGATGCCCTCGCGCGCGGCGATGCCGTACAGCTCACGGGCGAGGGAGCCCGCGATGCCCTTCCCCTCGTGCGCGGGCTCCACGATGGTGTGCACGGGGACGAGGGCGCGTGCGGGGGCCTCGAGGACGAAGTACTCGATGTGACCGACCACTTCGTCCCCGGCGATCGCCTCGAGGCGGCCGCCCGCACGGTCGTCGCGGATCTCTGTGTCGCTCATGGGCAACTCCTCGCGTCCTCAGGTCATCTGCTTGCTCAGCCGCTGCCCCGGACCCGGGGTTCAGACGGTGACCGCCTGCGGGCTGCGCTCCTGGTCCGAGCCCGGCACCGGTTCGGACGGATCGGCGCCGAGGGCCACGATCCGGTTGTCGTGGTCCACGTGCACGACCCTCGGCCGCAGTGCCCGCGCCTCGGCGTCGGAGACCTGAGCGTAACTGATGATGATCACCAGATCTCCGGGATGCACGAGGTGGGCCGCCGCCCCGTTGATCCCGACGACCCCGGAACCGCGCTCGCCCTCGATGACGTACGTCTCCAGGCGGGCGCCGTTGGTGATGTCGACGATGTGCACGAGCTCACCCGGCAGCAGATCCGCGGCGTCGAGCAGATCGGCGTCGATCGTGACGGATCCGACGTAGTGCAGGTCGGCCTGGGTGACGGTGGCACGGTGGATCTTGGACTTGAACAGAGTACGAAGCATTCAGAACTCCCGGAATTCGCTCCCTGCCTGCTTTGTGCAGGTCAAGGGCTGTTCACTCAGCTTATAACGGGCCGTTCTCCACCTGACGGCCGCCGCTGAGGGTGGACTTGCACTGACCGCTTGCCGAGTTTCCTGACAGGTCGCCAGTCGAAATTTCGCAGTCTTTTCGCAGTCAGGGTACGGACCGGAGCCGGGAAGCCGCATCGAGATCCTGGTCACGTCACGATGGGACAAAAACCACGGCTCCTCGGCCTACTACCTGGCCAGGGTCAACGCCCTCAGCTTCCCGTCGAGTCGAGCGTGGGCGCCGCGGACGTCGCCGACTCGCCGGAGGTGCCGTCACCGGATTTCCCGCACGCCGGAACGGTCGGGTCCGGCGCCGTACTGCCTTGTCCGAATCGTCCGGGACGACACCGTGCCTCCTGGCCGCGAAGCCGAGAACGGGCGTACGGCCGGCACGTCGACCTCGACCAGGGCCCCGGAGCCGGGCCGGCGGTGACCGTCGCGCTCAGGGCACATGCGGACAGGTCGTTGCCGTGTCCAGAGTGTTCAAAGCCTCCGAAGGTGACCTCCGGGGTGAGTGTGCCGGTGATGTTGACCCGGACTGCGCCGAAGTCGAGTTCGGCGGTGGTCCGTTGCGCGCGTGGGTGATCGTTCGTCCTCACCGACGCGGCCAGGCCATACTGCTGGCGGTTCGCCCACTCGACGGATTCACCCTCGCTGTCGAGCCGTTGCACCGTCAGGACGGGGGCGCAGATCTCCTCTTGCACGATCTCGTCGTGCCGGCACAGGCCCGAGATCACCGTCGAGGCGAGGAAGTAGCCGCGCTCGCCGATCTGGTGGCCGCCGGCGTGGGCGTTGCAGAAGCCGTCGGCGACGGTGCCGTCGACGGTCGCCTCGACGTCGGCGCCCTCGAAGACGAGTACGGCCGCATGCCCAGTGGGCCCTTGAGGCGATGTGCAGGAAATCCGGACCGGCCACCGCCTTCGAGGTGAGCTCCGCGATCGGTGCCCGGGCGGGGCACAAGCTCAGTCGGCCGCCGCGACTGCGTCCCTGATGAGGCGGCGAGCGGCCGTGTCGGTACGGGCGACGTCATGGGTCACCAGGCGGTCCTGGCACAGACCGCGCAGGCCGGAGACGAGGAGCGTGGCCCCGGTCCGCGCCTGTTGTGGCGAGTGTCCCAGCCGGAGGTAGGCCGCGGCGATGGGGCCGATCATGACCTCGACGGTCTCGGCCGCGACGCTGCCGTACTGCTCGGGATCGGTGGCGGCCAGGCTGAGCAGCTGCAGCAGCATGCGGATCGGCCCGGACTGCTCCCCGACGGTCATTGCCTCCCACAGGGCATGGGCCGCCTTGCGCAGTCCCGCGGTGTCGCGGACGTCGTCGAACATCGCGTGGGCGTCGGGACGGCTGGCGGCCAGTGCCTGGGCCAACAGGTTCTCGCGGCTGACGAAGTAGTACAGAAGCATGCGCTTGGTGGTGCCGATCGACTCGGCGAGCGGACTCAACGACATCTGCGCGACGCCGTGGTGCTGCAGGTGGTGCACCACCTGCTTCAGCAGCTCGGCGCGCTTTTCGGCATTGACGGGGCGAGGCACGGCTTTGACTGTACCGATCGGTACGCGTAGGGTCCAACAGCTGTAGATGTGCCGATCGGTACATTTATCGAATGGCGCCATGGCGATGGTCGGGCGCGGGCGGCCGAGAGGAGCGCCGTGGAACTGGTTGGACCGCGGGTAGCAAAGGACCACCGGCACCGAAGAGGCGGCCGTCGGATCGCCGGGCATCCGGTCGGCCGCGTGGTCAGTGACATGGCTCGCCAGGGCGCCCGGTGGGTGGTTCTGTGAAACACCGGACCGAGCGTCCCCGCGGTGTCACCCTGGTCAAAGTCCTGGCCGAGACGCTGACGATCCCGGCCCTGCTCTTCCTCGGCCTGCTGTTCTGCTTCCCCATGGCCTTCCACCAGCCGCAGCCCGACCACACGAAGCTCGTGATCGCCGGCGCACCGGCGGCGCGCAAGGTCGACACCGCTCTGCAGCGGCAGCATCCCGGCGGTTTCGACGTCACCGCCGTGACAGACGCCCGGGAAGCCCGCCGGGCTGTTCTGGACCGGGACGCCGTGGCCGGCTTCGCCGCGCAGGGCAAACACGCCGTGCTCTACGTGGCCGGAGCCAACGGGGTGAGCCTCGATCAGGCCCTGACCAAGGGCTTCACCCAGCTTGCGGCGCACAACCACCAGAAGCTGACGGTCACGGACGTGGCGCCCACCGTGAGCAAGGACGGACTCGGCACGACCCTGGTGTACTTCGCGATCGCCTGGAACATGCCCGGCTACATCCTCGCGACGTCCCTGCTGCGGGCGGTGACCCTCAACCGGCGCAGGAAACTGCTGACGGTCGCATGCTTCGGCGCGGTCTTGAGCGCCGTGGGCTTCTTCGTCGGCGTGGGGCTGGGCTACCTGCCCAACGCGCCCGCCGCCCTGGCGATCGCCTTCTTGCTCACCATGGCGGTGGGCACGTTCTCCCTCGGCATGGCGCCTTTCGTCAAGCACTTCTTCCCGCTCGCGGGTCTGGGCCTGTACATCGTGCTGAGCGTTCCCTCCAGCGGCCTGGTCCCCGTCCAGCTGCTGCCGAGGTTCTTCCAGGGCCTGCACACCGTCATGCCCCTGGGCAACGCGGTCGACGGCTTGCGAGGGGTCCTGTACTTCGACAATGCGGGCGTGCTCCAGCCGGTCCTCGTGCTGTGCGCATGGATCACGGCGGGTATGACCCTGCTGGCTCTTGACGCGTGGCGGCACCACCGCACGGCCGCACGACAGGGAGCCGAGGGCGAGCAGGAGGACATTCCGGAACCGCCGGTGGAGGACCCCTCCATGGAGGCGCCCGTGCCCACGGCACTTCCGGTCCGCCCCCATCACTTCGGCGAGCTGCTGCCGATGCTGGAGGGCACCGTCCACGACGGCGAACAGCAGCCCGTCCGCCATGCCGCGGTGACCGTCATGGACACCAGCGGCCGGCAGGTCGTGCGAACCGCGACGAACGCGCGGGGCGAGTACGCCGTGACCGGTCTGCCCGAGGGATACATCAATGTGGTGGTCTCGCACCCCGGCCGCAATCCGCTGGTGCACCAGAAGCTCCTGCAGTCCGGCGTGGCCGTCCGGGCCGACTTCACCCTGCACGACCGGCACAACGGGACGACTCGCGCGGCGGCTCAACCCCTCGATCTCGAACCGACGAGACGCGGATCCTGAAGAGCTGACCGACTGCCGCTCGGCATCTGGTGACGCGCGCCACCACAGTGCGGGCCATGAGGGGGGCACTTCGCGCCCCGGCCCTCGGATCTGCCGCAACGCGGAACGCGGAGCAATAGATTCCATATCAGCAGCAGTCCCGCCCGCGTGGCCACAGTGGCACGTGCCCCTGGCTGAGAACGCGGCCCGGTCCGGACGCAGCCAAGGCCCCTGAGGTGCAGCGACAGGAACCTCGCGGCCCGGCGCCGTCATCCTCGAAGGAGTTCCGCCGATGAAGACCGTCACCCATTGGATCGCAGGCAAGCCCTACGAAGACGTCTCGGGTGCCTCAAGCACCTGGGGCCCCGTGACCGACCCCGCGACCGGAGAGGTCACCACGCGGGTGGCCATGGCCGGCGCCGACGAGGTCGACGCCGCGGTCGCCGCGGCGAAGGAGGCCTACGCCACCTGGCGCACGTCCCCGCTGGCTCAGCGGATCGCGATCCTCTTCCGCTACCGCGCCCTGCTGGACGCGCACCGCGACGACATCGCCGCGCTGATCACCGCCGAGCAGGGCAAGGTCCACGCGGACGCACTGGCCGAGGTGGCCCGGGGCCTGGAGATCGTCGAGCTGGCCTGCGGGCTCGGCACGGCGCTCAAGGGGGACACGTCGACCGAGGTGTCGAGCAGCGTCGACGTGGCATCGATCCGCCAGCCGCTCGGTGTGGTCGTCGGCATCTCACCGTTCAACTTCCCCGCGATGATCAGTATGTGGATGTTCCCCATGGCGCTCGCCTGCGGGAACACCTTCGTGCACAAGCCGAGCAGCAAGGCCCCGTCCGCGTCCATACTCCTCGCGGAACTCGCGGCTCAGGCCGGCGTGCCCGACGGTGTGCTCAACATCGTGCAGGGCGACGAGGTCGCGGTGAACGCGCTGCTCGATCACCCGGATGTGGCGGCCGTGTCGTTCGTGGGCTCCACGCCGGTCGCGCGCCACGTCTACGGCAGGGCGTCCGCCGGCGGCAAGCGCGTCCAGGCCCTCGGCGGCGCGAAGAACCACATGCTGGTGCTGCCCGACGCCGATCTCGATGCGGCGGCCGAAGCCGCCGTGTCCGCCGCCTACGGCTCCGCGGGCCAGCGCTGCATGGCCGTCTCCGTGGTGGTCGCGGTCGGCTCGGCGGGCGACGCGCTGGTCTCCCGGATCGCCGAGCGCGCCACGAAGGTCAGGATAGGACCGGGCAACGACCCGACGTCCGAGATGGGCCCGCTCGTCACCAAGGCGCACCGCGACGAGGTCGCGCAGTACGTCGCGGGCGCGGCCGCCCAGGGAGCCGACGTGGTGCTCGACGGCCGCGGCTTCACTGTCGAGGGCCTGGAGAACGGGCACTGGATGGGCATCTCGCTCCTCGACAGGGTCAGCACGAACTCGGACGCGTACCGCAACGAGATCTTCGGTCCCGTCCTGTGCGTGCTCCGGGCAAAGACCTACGAGGAAGCCATGAACATCATCAACGGCTCCCCGTTCGGTAACGCCGGCGCCGTCTTCACCCGCGACGGCGGCGCGGCCCGCCGGTTCCAGTTGGAGGTCGAGGTCGGGATGGTCGGCGTGAACGTGCCGATGCCAGTGCCGGTGGGCTACCACTCCTTCGGCGGCTGGAAGGACTCGGCCTTCGGCGACCACCGCATGTACGGAAGCGAAGCCGTGCACTTCTACACGCGCGGCAAGGTCATCACGAGTCGCTGGCCTGCTGCTGTCGAGACGGCGTCCGGTCCGGACCTGGGCTTCCCCGCGTCCCGCTGACGCCCGCTCAGGCGGCTGCCCGGTCCCCCAGGTTGCCGGTGCGGCCGCAGGCCTGACCCCGGGGCGGCCGGGGCGGTCGGATTCCCGGGAACAGTGACGCTTGCGTGGCGGTGAACCACCACGCCATCGCGCAACCGGGGAAGGCAGCCGCAGGCAAGGTCTCCTTCGCCAGACGTCATCGGAAGAGGGGTGCGCGATCGACGCGGGCCCGGATGGAGGCAGACGTATGTCCGAGAAGAACCACGCCACGGTGGCGGTCACCGGGGTGACCGGGGCGCTGGGCAGCCGGATCGCGGCCCGGCTCGCCGACCGCGGCGTCCCGCAACTCCTCGTCGGGCGCAACCCCGACCGCATGCCTGAACTACGTGGCGCCCAGCGACGCGGCCCGGCCGCCTACTCCGACGCCTCGGACATGCGCAAGGCGCTCGAGGGCGCGTCGACCCTCATCCTGGTCTCCGGACACCGCACGGGCCGCCGACTGGAGGAGCACGCCAGTGCGGTCGAAGCCGCGATCGCGGTCGGCGTGGACCGGGTTCTGTACGTGTCCCTCGTCGGCGCGGCGCCCACCGCCACGTACCTCAACGCCCGCGACCAGTGGCTGACCGAACAGTTCCTGACAGGGGCCGGGATCCGCCACACGGTGCTCCGGGCCGGCTTCTACACGTCGACGCCGGCCGCCCTCGCGGACGAGGAATTCGTCGTCAGCGGCCCAGCGAGCACCGGCCGGGCCGCCTTCGTCACCCACGAGGACATCACCGACGTGATCACGGCCGTCGCCCTCGACGAGGGTCCCCGCTCCGAGCACGACGGCGCGACCCTTGAGATCACCGGGCCCGAGGCCCTGACCCTCGACGAAGCGGTCACCCGGATCGCCGCAGCCACCGGCCGGCCCTACCGCTACGAACCCGAGACCCTCGAGCAAGCCTTCGCACGACGATGGCGACGGGGCATGAGCGGGACCCAGATCGAAACCTGGATCTCGTGGTACCAGGCGATCGAGAAGGGCGAGATTTCCACAGTCACCGACGTCGTCCCGCGGCTCACCGGCTCACCAGCGACCCCGATCTCGGACGCGGCCTGGTGGCCCGCACCGAACACCGCGCGCGGCACCGCCGAGCTCAGGCGGGGCTGATGCCGAGCGCCACCGCTGTCAGGCGGCGAATCGGTCGGGCCCAGCACCCTGCCGATCCGCCGCCCAGGACTCCGGCGGCTCGAATCAGCAACTGCCCGGAGGCCAGCCGCTCGTAGAGCTCCGCGTAGGGGCGGACCGTGACCGGATCCACGCGCCGACGGAACATGGACGGGCGCAGCTCGGCCGGTCCGCTCACGCCCGGTGAGGCGATGATCTTCATGGGGCTGTCACACGACAGGCGATGGCCGGCACGCCTGATGCCCTTGAAGAACGGCGCGGGCCCGCGTGTCGACGTCGCCGCGCTGGCCCGCCGGATCGATCGGCTGCCGCACCGAGTGCTGGCCTACCGAGGCACGGACGGATTCCCCGTCATCCTCCCGGTGAGGATCACCGGGTACGACGACACCGGACTGCACCTGGACGCTCCTCGCCACCTGCTGCCGCCCGGCGGCCGCAGAGCCGGGCTCCTCGCCCACGCCTACGAGCCGCAGTGCATCGGGCTGGGTATGCGGACACTCACGGGGTGGCTGAACGTGACCGACGAAGGCGTTCCCTACGCCCCCCACACGTCCAAGGGGCTGGCCGCGCCACCGTACAAACGGCTCCTGACGGTGTCGAACGGCCTGCTGGCCAAGTACGGACTGTGGCGCGCCCGCCGAGACGGCACGGCCGACGGCCTGCAACAACTTGCCGGCCGCGGTCCGGTGCGCTGAGGACGGCCGGCTCCTTGAGCCTGCGCCATCTTGATTTCGGCTGGTCGCAGACCCTGGCGAGATGGTGGGTGGGGCTGCTCGGGCTGGTAGTGGGCAGTGTCCAGCAGGTAAATCATCTGGCCAGCGGGCGACTTCGAGGTCCGTGAGGACGAGCGGGGCGCGGAGGAGTCGGGTCGCGTGGGCGGGGTCGGTGCGGAGTTCGGTGAGCATCCGCCAGTTCTTGAGGTGGGCGAAGCCGCCGCTTCGCCTCCTTCGACGAACTGCCGCAGAACGACCGGTGGCGGCGTCTGCCGTGCTTCCAGCAGGACAACCTGCGGGCCGACCTCGACTTCGCGGCCAAGGTCCGCGAAGTCGCCGACCGGATCGACGCCTCCCCTGCGCAGGTCGCCCTCGCCCGGCTTGTCGCCCAGGGCCCGCACGTCGTGGCCGTCCCGGGCACCAGGACCCCGAAATACCTCGCCGCCAACGTGGTCGCCGCAAACATCCAGCTGCCCGCAGCCGACCTCGACGCCATCCGGGCCCGCGTTGGTGCCGTCCACGTCGTCGGGCTTGAGCGGGCGGGGACGGCCTCCCGTCGACCGAGGTCCGGTGAGGCCGGGGCCGGTCTCGTCGAACCGGTGGATCTCATCGCACGGGGCGTCCGCATCTGACGGTGCCGGCGGTGTCGGGCTCCGAGGTCCGTATCCGAGCGTCCTGTGGCAGCTTCTCGGGCCATGGGGCGACGCGAGGAGAGCGCTGGGGTGGTGGGGCGCCGCATCCGGCGTCCCGGAACCTCGACAGGAGACAGCGACTTGACGGAGAACTGGGCGGTCCCGGGCTCGGCGGGGCCCGATCACGAGCAGTTGCGGGCGTTCGATGAGCCGGAGGCGGCATCGGCAGGGCGGCCCGCCTTGCGCGAGCAGTTCTTCGACCGGCCGGCCCTTGAGGTGGCTCCCGAACTCCTGGGTGCTCTGGTGGTCTCCCGCTCGCAGCGCGGTGTGACGGCGGTGCGTATCACCGAGGTGGAGGCGTACGAGGGGCCGGACGATCCGGCCTCGCACGCGTTCCGGGGCCCTAACCGGACCAATCGAGCGGAGTTCGGGGCTCCGGGAACCTTCTATGTGTACCGGACGCACGCGGTGCATCGGTGCCTGAACGCCGTCTGCGGACCAGGGCGGCGTCCCGCTTCGGTGCTGCTCCGGGCGGGCACCGTCGTGGAGGGAGCAGACGCGGCGCAAGAACGACGGGGGTCTGGGGTGCGGGCGCGCGACCTGGCGCGTGGCCCGGCCAACCTCGCCCGGGCGCTGGGCATCGCCGATCTGCGTCATGACGGGCAGTCAGCATGCGACGCGACGGCGGAGTTGTTCCTCGCCGAGCCCGCCGGGGGCGTCTCGTCCGGGCGGGTCGGTCGAGGGCCGCGGACCGGGGTGGGCGGTCCTGCTGCTTCGCACCCCTGGCGCTTCTGGTTGCTGGGCGAGTCGAGCGTCAGCCCCTATCGGCCGCACCCGGGGTACCGCCAACGGATGAGGGCGGAGGGCTGACCCTCCGCCGTCGTGGGACACCCTCGGGTGCCGCCGCCGCTGCTCGGAGGCGGCGGCACCCGAACGGGTTTCAGGCTAGCTGCGGTGCCGGCACCGGAGATCGGCGACGAGCCCGCGCGAAGACCTGATGTGCGCCTTCGCTGTCCTTATCCGCGGCCACGCACACCTGGGGCCTGCGCGTTGAACACGTCAGGAAAGTCCGTGGGCCGGGCAGGCTCGCTCCCTCGCCTCCCAAGAAGGCGCCTGGGGGCACGACGGCGGCCCGACCGAACAGAAGGCGATCAGTGATGACTCCGATCAGTCCCACTCCCGAACCGGATCCGCGCAGGTGGCGCGCGCTCGGGATCATCTGCCTGGTCCAGGTGATGCTGCTCCTTGATGTGACCGTGGTCAATGTCGCGCTGCCCCCCATCCAGCACGATCTCGGTTTCACGACCACGGGCCTGGCATGGGTCGTCAACGGCTACACCGTCACCTACGGTGGGCTGCTGATGCTTGGCGGGCGCCTCGGTGATCTGCTCGGCCGCAGACGTCTCTTCCTGACCGGCTTGGCGATCTTCGCGCTGTCGTCGGCGAGCGCCGGAGTGGCCCAGCAAGCCGGTGTACTGATCGCCAGCCGCTTCGTACAGGGAGTCGGTGCGGCACTCGTCAG
Source organism: Streptomyces sp. NPDC111507 (assembly GCF_055638955.1). NCBI lineage: Bacteria > Bacillati > Actinomycetota > Actinomycetes > Kitasatosporales > Streptomycetaceae > Streptomyces > Streptomyces sp. NPDC111507. Next base: position 625,904 of record NZ_JBVKBU010000005.1, read on the forward strand.
CCCGGCAGCCCTGTCCCTGGTGACGCTGCTGTTCACACAGCGGCAGGAAAGGGCACGGGCCATGGCCATCTGGAGCGGCCTGGCCGGAGTGGGCGTGGCCCTGGGAGTCGTGCTCTCGGGCGTGCTGACCACCATCGCCTCCTGGCGTTGGATATTCTTCATCAATCTGCCCATCGCAGCCTTCGCGTTTCTCGCCACCTTCAAGCTCGTCTCCGAAAGCCGGGCCACCAAGCGCGGTCGGCCTGATGTCCTCGGCGCCGTGACGGTCACCCTCGGTCTGCTCCTGGTCGTGTTCGGCCTCCTGGAGAAGGACAGCCACGCATGGCTCACGTTCTCCGTCCTGGGCTGCGTCGGGATCGGTGTGCTCTGCTTGATCGGTTTCGTGCTGGTGGAGGCCCACGTGGCCCAGCCCCTGGTGCCCCTCGCGTTCCTGCGCTCACGTAACCGGAGCATCGCCAACGCCGTCCGCATCTGCTACTACGTCGGCTTCGCCACCCTGTTCTTCTCGCTGAGCCTGTATGCCCAGCGCATATTGCACTTCTCCGCGCTCGCGACCGGATTCGCCTTTGTACCGTTCGGGTTGGTCATTCTTTTCAGCGCCACCGTGATGGCGCCACGCCTGCTTCCCCGGTTCGGTCTGCGGGCCCTGAACGGAGGAGGGCTCGCGGTCACCACGGTCGGCTACCTTCTCCTTGCCGGGCTGAGCAACCACGGCACCTATGTGGCCGACATGCTGCCCGGACTGATCCTCGTGCCGATGGGAGGCGGCCTCGTCCTCGTCGGATCCACCGTCGCCGGAGTGGACGGCGCCACCGGTGAGGACGTGGGCATCGCCACCAGCATGAACAACGCGTCCATGCAGATCGGCAGTGCCATCGGTCTGGCTGCCCTGGTCTCACTGGGCACAGGCCACGCCGCCGTGCTGCAGCGTGCGGGCGCCGACCCGGCGACCGCTGCCGCGCACGGTTACGCCTTCAGTTTCACCATCGCCGCCGGCGTGACGGCCTTCGGCGCGTTCCTCGGCTTCGTCGGGATCCACCCGACGCCGACCGAGACTCCGACGGTGAGGGCCGACGCCAGGCAGCGCGTGGTCTGACTTGCCGCCGGTGGCCAAAGCGAGAGTCCGGGGCCACGACGGGCCCGGCGGGGTGGTGCTGCCGCCGCATGTCAGGGGACACAGCGGGGCCACGCTCGAAGAGGCCGAGGGTGAACCAGGTGTTCGTGCGGCGGCGGCACTGACGGGGTGTGAGCTCCCCTCGGCTGCCTCCCGTGGCTCTTGGGGATCGGCGTAGACCTCATCCTGCGGCACCGGCGATGTTCGGGTATGAAACGGCGACGGCTCGTCTCAGGGTCGGGACCGGGCCGGTCCCACCGCGCCGCGCCCCATGCGCGCGGGATCGGACAACGGCCCAGGCCGCAAGGAGGCCATGGCGTTCACCGAGTGGCTGGGCGACCGGCGCGTCGCGCGCCACTCGACAGGTGACTGCTCTCTGCGGATCTCTGCCGAGTTTCAGGCTGCCGCGTGGCGACGGGGGCGGTAGCGGGAGGCGACGGTGGCGGTCAGGGCCTCCACGGCGTCGACGGTTGCGGTGCTCAGGGCGACGGCGCGGCTGGTCGCGGTGCTGCCGGAGCCGTCGGACGTCTCGGCCGGCAGGCCGGAGCGGGCGGCGAAGGAGTCGAGGACCGACCGCAAGGCCCCCGGGGCCACGGTCTCGGCTCCGGCGGCGGCGCGGGCCAGTGCGGTGAGGTGTTCGTGCAGCGGATCGACCAGTTCGGTCAGCTCCGGCACGGTGTCCTGTGGGGTACGCGGGAGGTGTTCGCCCAGCAGGGTGGCACATCCGGCGACCGTGGACACCTGAGTCCTGATCTGCGCCAGCTGCACACTCGACCAGGGGCCGCGGTGCTCGGCCGGCTCGGCGTACGACTGCTCCACCGCGGCCTCCAGGTTCTCCCTGACCTGCCGTGACCGCGCCCGTAGTGCGTCGACGGCCGCCGGGTCGGTCGCCCCTACGTCGGCGTAGCCGGTCAGCAGTTCGGGCAGCAGCCTGTCCTGCACCCGCAGCCACTCCGCGAGCAGGCCCGGCACCCGCCGGGTGGACCACGTCGGCCAGACCAGGAAGATGAGCACGGCGAGCGCGGCGCCGACCACCGTGTCGGCGGCCCGGGCCCACGCCGTGGGCCCCGGCAGCCCGCCGACGTGGTGGACCAGAAAGACGATCCAGGTGGTCAGCCACAGGTTGAGCATCAGCTGCCCGGTCCGCAGGGTCACGAACGAGGCAGCGGCCAGCACCACCGCCACGACCGCGAGGCCGACGGGCGACCAGGGCGGCAGGGACAGCACCCAGGCGAAGAGGCCGCCCAGAACGGCCCCGGCCGCCCGTCCCCAGCCGCGGACGAGGGTGTGTCCGTACTCGGGGAAGAGAACCAGCATGGTGGTCAGGGCCACCCAGAAGCCGTGCGCGGAGATGCCCAGCCCACCCCACCCGCCGATCGACCGGCCGATGACCTCGGCGACCACGACACCCACCGCGAGCCGCACCGCGTGGCGGAAGATCGGCGATTCGGGACGCAACTGCGCCCGGATCCGCCGGGCGGTGCGTGCCACGGAGGGGGTGCCCGAGTACAGGCCCGGCACCTCGGCGTGGGGTTCCAGTACATCGCCGAGGAGGTCGTCGGTCGAGCGCCGGGCCAGCTGCTCGGCGTTCCGCACCCGCGCGGCCAGGTCGCGCCGGCCGGGCACGGGCGAGTCGGCCGCCCACGCCTCCAGGAGGGTGCGGACTTCCTCGGGGGTGCGGTGCTCGCGGCCCGAGGCCACCGTACGGGAGATATGGCCCAGCACCTGCGCGGCGGCGGCCAGTGCTTCCTGGTTCCCGGCCGCTGCCGCCGCGGGCACCGTCAGCCGCACGGTGTGCAGCGCCCGGCGAATGCGCTCGGCCTCTCCCAGCAGTCCGAACATGGCCGCCGCTGTCGGCCGGCTGAACTGCGGCAGCACGTCCAGAGCCTGCCGGGCCGCCGTGAACGGAGCGGAGCTGCCCAGGGCGGCGGAGTCGGCCGCGGCCGAAGTCTCGGCGAGCGACTGGTACAGGGCCGCAAGGGCACGGCGCTGGGCGGCGAACCGCGGACCGTATGGCGGGATCAGTTGCACCACCACGACGAGTCCGGTCCCGACCGCGATCCACCCGGCCATCATCAGGCCGCCCTGTACGTCGGGAGCGAGATCGGCCGTGATCATCAGCCCGATGGCCACGAGACACCCCCGGATGCCGGGCGCGACGCCCAGCGTCCGCCACAGCCCGGTGGCGAACGCCGCGACCGCGAGCAGCAGCAGGAACAGCCAGGTGGTGCCCTGCACCAGTGCCCCCAGCACCGCCATTGCGCTGAAGGCCGCGGCCATCCCGAGCGCGTTCACCACAGGGTGTCGCAGCGGGCTCAGCATCGTACCGATGCCGCAGATGAAAGCACCGACGCTGGCCATGGACCCGGCGACCGGGTCGTCCAGCAGCAGGCCGAGGACCGTGGCGAGCAGCACGGCCAGTACGGCCCGTGCGATCACCGACGGGGCGGCGAATGCCCGCTGAATGCGCAGCCCGTCCCGGCCGATCGTGATCAGAGACGACCACCAGCGCATGTCCGGGCCTCCTTGGCGGCGCGGCACGGGAGCAGCGCTCCGGCGCGGGGCGGGAGCAGCGCTCTCATCCTCTGCCAGCCTCGGCGTGGCTGCCACCCGCTGCGCCGTTACCGGTCTCGTTCTTCCGGCCTCCGAATCGCCGCGCACTTCAGCCGGACCGCGTGACCGCTCACCACTCTTCGCTCGCCAATAGCTTGCGCGCCCTACGAGGTGCGCCCCTCCGCATCCGTCAGCGTCGCGAAGGCCGCGTGGGCGAAGTCGAGGACGCGGATCTCGTCGCGCGCCGCCTCCGGCAGGCGGGCGTAGGTGAGTCGCAGGGCGCGCAGCACGCCCACTCCCGCGCGGGCCAGGACGGACGCCCGCAGCACGCTTTCCGGCGCGGCCGGGTCGGCACCGTCCACCGTCATGCGATCCAGGAACGCCGATGCGACGGCTTCCTCCAGGTCGAACAGGAGGAAGCTTTCGCCGCGCCCTGACGGAGCGGTCGACAGGGGCTGCGGTCCGGCGAGGAGGATCCCGGCGGCCCAGTCGTCGCGACCGGCGAGTTCCATAACGGCGTTGCGCAGGGCCGCGAGGGGGGTTTCACCCTGCGGGCGGGCCCGGATCGCCTCCTCCAGCAGCGGGATGAAGTCCCGGACGTGCTGCAGGATCAGGCTCTCCTTGGAGGGGAAGTAGCGGAAGAAGGTCCGCTCCCCGACGCCCGCGGCGGCGGCGATGTCCCGCACGGTCGTCGCCTCGTAGCCGTTTTCCTGGAACAGCCGCGCCGCCGCGTGGATCAGCGCCTCATGCGTGCGCCGCTTGTTCTGTTCCCTGCGTCCCGGTTCTGTCGCGCTCTCCACACCCCAAAGTATCCCAGCCCCGTGAGAACTTGGCAGTCCTGCCACTTTGATATTGTGGCAGGACTGCCAGTTTTTTGGGACCGCTTTCTCACCATGGAGCGCCATGCCCGCCTTCCTTCACCGCCTCGGGCGCCTCGCCTTCCGCCGCCGACGACGCGTACTCGCCCTGTGGTTGGCGCTGGTCGCGGCCGCCGTGGTCTGCATGGCGGCCTTCGGCGGCACCGGCAAGCTCGACAACACCTTCTCGATCCCCGGCTCCGAGTCCCAACGGGCCCTGGACCGGATGAAGACCGACTTCCCCACCTTCTCCGGCACGAGCGCGCAGATCGTGTTCACCGCGACGGACGGCCAGAAGGTGACCGCCCCGGCCGACAGCGCCCGTATCCGGGCCGCCCTGGACGCGGCCGGGTCCGCGCCCCAAGTCGCCGAGGTGGTGAGCCCGTTCGACGCTCGCACCGTCTCCGCCGACGGCACCACCGCCGTCGCGCAGGTGCGCTACGAGGTCCCGCAGAGCGCGTTGGAGCCGAACGCGCTGGACGAGCTCAAGTCCGCCGTGGCCGGAGCGAACCAGCAGGGCATGCGGGTCGACGTCGGCGGCTCCGCGTTCGGCAACGCCCCGTCGGAGTCCCACCGAAGCGACATCATCGGCGTCGGCGTCGCCCTGGTCATCCTCACTCTGACCTTCGGCTCCCTGCTGACCGCCGGAATCCCCGTCGTCACGGCGCTCTTCGGTGTCGCCACGGCCATCTTCGGTGCGCTGTCGCTCACCGGGACCGTCTCGATCTCCTCGACCGCGCAGAGCCTGGCCCTGATGATCGGGCTCGCGGTCGGCATCGACTACGCCCTGTTCATCGTCAGCCGACACCGGTTCCACCTCGCCCACGGCATGGAGCCGGAGGAGTCGGCCGCGCTGGCGGTGGGCACGGCGGGCAGTGCCGTGGTGTTCGCCGGGCTGACCGTGGTCATCGCGATGACCGGCCTCACCGTGGTCGGCATCCCCTATCTGACGGCCATGGGACTGGCCGCCGCCGGCGCGGTGCTGATCGCCGTACTGGTCGCGACCACACTGCTGCCCGCGATCCTCGGCTTCGCCGGCACCCGTCTGACGCCCGGGCCGGGCTCCCGCGCGATGCGCCGTGAGCAGGCCGTCGGCGGTGCGGGCGAGGACGCCGTGGGCGCCACCGGCGACAGGATCGCGAGCGCTACCGGGGACAGCGTCGCGAGCGCTAGCGGGGACAGCGTTCTGAGCGGTACCGGCGACGGCGTCGTGAGCGCTAGCGGGGATAACGTCCTGAGCGGTACCGCCGACAATGTCGCCGGCGGTATCGGGGAGATCGCCGCGAGCCGTACCAACGAGCACGTCGTGAGCCGTACCGACGAGCAGGTCGCGGGCCGTACCAGCGAAGACACCGCAGGCCGTACCGGCGACAACGTCGTGGGCACGGCCGCCAACGCCGCCGAGCGCTGGTTCCGGCTGGTCACCCGCCGCCCCCTGCTGACCCTGGTCGCGGTGGTGGCCTCCCTCGGCGCGCTGGCCTGGCCCGCTCACGACATGCGCCTCGCGCTGCCCGACAACGGCACCGCGCCCAGCTCCTCCTCCCAGCGCATCGCCTTCGACAGGGTGGGCGAGAAGCTCGGGCCCGGGTTCAACGGCCCGCTCCTCGTGCTGGCCGACACCAGCCACAGCTCCGACCCCACCACGGCCGCCCAGCGGGTCGCCGCCACCATCGGCGCGCTGCCCGACGTGGCCACCGTCGGCAAACCCGTGGCCAACCCGGCCACCCACACCGCGCTCATCCAGGTGATACCGGACAGTGCGCCCAGCGACCCGGCGACCAAGACGCTGGTCACCTCCCTCCGTGACGACCGGGCCGCGATCCTGCGGGACACCGGCGCCACCGTCCAGGTCACCGGCAGCACCGCCGTGAGCGTCGACGTCGCCGCGAAGCTCAACTCGGCGCTGATCCCCTTCGCCGCCGTCGTGATCGGGCTGTCGCTGCTCCTGCTGCTCCTGGTCTTCCGCTCACTTGTGGTGCCCCTCAAGGCCGCGGCGGGCTTTCTCCTCTCGATCACGGCGACGCTCGGCGCGGCGGTCGGCGTCTTCCAACTGGGCCACCTCGGCAACCTCATCGGTGTGGACACCACCGGACCGGTCAGCAGCTTCCTGCCGATCATCCTGCTGGCCGTGCTGTTCGGTCTCGCGATGGACTACGAGGTGTTCCTCGTCTCGAGGATGCGTGAGTTCTACCTCCGCACCGGGAATCCGCTGGGCGCGGTGCACAGCGGCGCGCGGCACAGCGGGCGGGTCGTGACGGCCGCGGCCCTCATCATGACCTCGGTCTTCGCCGCCTTCCTCACCTCCGACAGCACGATGCTGAAACAGATCGCCTTCGCACTCGCCGCCGGTGTCCTGCTCGACGCGTTCGTCATCCGGATGACCTTCGTCCCGGCCGTCCTGGCGCTGACCCGGCACGCGGCCTGGTGGCTGCCGAAGTGGCTGGAGCGGCGCCTTCCCGACCTCGACATCGAGGGCGACCGGCTCCGCCCCGCCCACGCCGTACCAGAATCCGTACCCCTCACCCCGTCGACAGCCGACTGACGACACCTCCCTGCCGGCGGTCCTACGGGATCGCCTCCGCCGCGACGGCGACCTCCGCCACGCCGTCCCGGTCCTTGCCGACTTCCCGATCCTTCTTGAACTGGGTCCGGTACAGCTCCGCGTACCGGCCCTCCGCCGTGAGCAACTCCTCGTGCGTGCCCCGCTCCACGATGTGTCCGGCCTCCACGACGAGGATCACGTCGGCGGTCCGCACGGTGGACAGCCGGTGCGCGATCACCACGGCCGTGCGCCCTTCCAGCGCCTCGGTGAGCGCCTCCTGGACAGCCGCCTCCGAGGTGTTGTCCAGATGCGCGGTGGCCTCGTCGAGGATGACGACACGTTGGCGGGCGAGCAGCAGCCGGGCGATGGTCATGCGCTGGCGCTCCCCGCCGGAGAGACGGTAGCCGCGCTCGCCGACCACGGTGTCGAGGCCGTCGGGCAGGGAGCGTACGAGGTCTTCGAGGCGGGACCTGCGCAGTACGTCCCACAGGTCGTCCTCCGTCGCGGAGGGGCGGGCCAGGAGCAGGTTGGCGCGCACCGAGTCGTGGAACAGGTGACCGTCCTGGGTGACCATGCCGAGGGTCTCGCGCATCGACTCGGCGCTCAGGTCGCGGACGTCGACGCCGCCGATGCGGACGGTGCCCCCGTCGGTGTCGTACAGGCGCGGCAGCAGTTGGGCGATGGTCGACTTGCCGGCACCGGAGGAGCCGACGAGGGCGACGGTCTGGCCGGGTTCGGCGCGGAAGGACACGCCGTGCAGGACCTCGGCGCCGCCCCGGGTGTCGAGGGCGGCGACCTCCTCGAGGGAGGCGAGGGAGACCTTGTCGGCGGAGGGGTAGGCGAAGCGGACGTCCTGGAACTCCACGGCCGCCGGGCCTTCCGGGACCGTACGGGCGTCCGGTTTCTCCTCGATGAGCGGCTTGAGGTCGAGCACCTCGAAGACGCGCTCGAAGCTCACCAGGGCGCTCATGACCTCGACGCGCGCCCCGGCGAGCGAGGTGAGCGGCGCGTACAGGCGGGTCAGCAGCAGCGCCAGTGAGACGACGGCGCCCGGCTCCAGGCTGCCTCGCAGTGCGAACCAGCCGCCGAGCCCGTACACGAGCGCCAGGGCCAGGGCGGAGACCAGCGTGAGGGCCGTGATGAACGCCGACTGCGCCATCGCCGTACGCACCCCGATGTCCCGCACCCGCCGGGCCCGCGCCGCGAACTCGGCGGACTCGTCCTCGGGCCGCCCGAAGAGCTTGATGAGCGTGGCGCCGGGCGCGGAGAACCGCTCGGTCATCCGGGTGCCCATCGACGCGTTCAGGTTCGCCGCCTCTCGTTGCAGGCGTGCCATCCGGCTGCCCGTCCGCCGTGCGGGCACCACGAACACCGGCAGCAGCACCAGCGCGAGCAGCGTGATCTGCCAGGACAGGGTGAGCATGACGGCGAGGGTGAGCAGCAGCGTGACGAGATTGCTGACGACTCCGGACAGCGTGTTGCTGAAGGCGCGTTGGGCGCCGATCACGTCGTTGTTGAGTCGACTGACCAGCGCGCCCGTACGGGTACGTGTGAAGAACGCGACCGGCATGCGCTGCACATGATCGAACACAGCCGTCCGCAGATCGAGGATGAGTCCCTCACCGAGCGTCGCCGACAGCCAGCGGCCGAGGAGCCCGAGCGCCGCCTCGGCGAGCGCGATGAGTGCGATGAGCACGGCAAGGCGGATGACGGTGCCTTCGTCGCCGCGGGACACGATGGCGTCCACGACGCGCCCCGCGAGCACCGGCGTCGCGACGGCCAGCAGCGCGGTCAGCACGCTGAGGACCACGAACTGGCCGATACGGCGGCGATGCGGACGGGCGAAGGCGGCGATGCGACGCAAGGTCGCGCGGGCGAAGGGACGGCGCTCCTGCTGCGCGTTCATGACGCTGTACAGCTGGGTCCAGGCTGTGCTCTCCATGCTCATGAGAGTGACCGTAGGACCTCAAGCATCGTTGAGGTCAACAATTCCCGGACGAAGACACAGTGAAGAACGAAGACACGGTGAAGAACACAGTAAGGAATCCATGACGGCACCCACGACGGCGACGACCCCTCCCGCACCTTGCCCGGCACGTCAGCCGCCGGACGCGCGCCCGCAACCCCCCGTTGGCGCGGCGTGGAGAACCTCTCCCGATGTGACAGCGGTTCGACTTCCCCAGAAGCTTCCCCAGGGATTCTCCCAAGGATCCCGACGCTTCCCGCTCAGGTCGGTCCTGTGCGTGATCCCGCTCGCCCTCGTCCTGGTGGTCGCGGCGCGGCATCGGTCCGTCCTCATGGAGGGCTTCGGCCACCTGCGCTCGGCCGAGTGGCCGTGGCTGCTGGCGGCCGCCGTCGCGACCTGCCTGACCTGGGTCGCCGCGGCCTCCGCCCGGCAGGGCGCGGTCATGCAGCGGCTGCCCGCGCGTCGGCTGCTCGCCACCCAGTTCGCCGCGGGCGCGGCCAACCATCTGCTGCCGACCGGTCTCGGCGCCGGCGCGGTCAATCTGCGCTTCATGACCGTGTGCGGCGTCCCGCTCGCCCGCTCCTCCGCCGCGCTCGCGCTCTACATGCTCGCGGAGTCGATCGCCCGGCTGACCCTCCTGGTGGGTCTGCTCATCGCGTTCCCGGGAGCCCTGCACATCGGATCCCTCCTCCCCTCGGGCGCGATCGGCCCCTTGCTTCTCGCCGCGGGAGTGCTCCTCCTGGCCGCGGTGGCGACGCTTCTTCTCGTGCGACGGCTGCGCGGGGCCGTGCTGTCGTTCCTGCGCACCGCGCTCGGCGAGGCCCGCTCCGTGCACACCCGTCCGGCACGCGCGCTCGCCCTGTGGGGCGGATCGCTCGCCTTCCCGCTGCTGCAGGCCGCCGGGCTGACCGCGGTCGGTGAGGCGATGGACCTGGGGGTGCCGCCGCTGCACATGGCGCTCGCGTATCTGGCGGCGACGGCGGCCGTCGCGATGGTGCCCACGCCGGGCGGCATCGGTTCGGTGGAGGCGGCGCTGATCGTCGCGCTGGTGGCGGCGGGCGGCCCGGTGGCCGTGGTGACGGCGGTCGTGCTGGCGTACCGGATCATCACGGTGTGGGTGCCGCTGCTGCCCGGGGCGCTGACGCTGGGGGCGCTGGTCCGTCTCAAGGTGATCTGAGCGCCACGGATCCGCGTCACAGGAGGCTCCGGAGTAACCTCCCCGTACGCCGCTCAGGAGAAGGCGTACATGGCCGGGAGAAGGGGCAGCACGATGTCGGTCCGGATCGAACGCCAGGGGTACGTCACCACGGTCATCCTCTCCCGCCCCGCCGCCCGCAATGCCGTGGACGGGCCGACCGCCGCCGAACTCGCCGACGCCTTCCGGGAGTTCGAGGCGGACGAGACGGCCCGGGTGGCGGTGCTCTGGGGTGAGGGCGGCACGTTCTGCGCCGGCGCGGACCTCAAGGCGATCGGCACCGAGTACGGCAACAGCGTCGCGGAGGACGGTGACGGGCCGATGGGTCCCACCCGGCTGCGGCTGTCCAAGCCGGTCATCGCGGCGGTCGCGGGGCACGCCGTGGCGGGCGGCCTGGAACTGGCGCTCTGGTGCGATCTGCGGGTCGCCGAGCAGGACGCCGTCTTCGGCGTCTTCTGCCGCCGTTGGGGCGTCCCGCTCATCGATGGCGGCACCGTAAGGCTCCCCCGGCTCATCGGCGCGAGCCGTGCGATGGACATGATCCTCACCGGCCGCGCGGTCCCGGCCGCCGAGGCGTACGAGATGGGCCTCGCCAACCGGCTCGTCCCGACCGGCCGCGCCCGGGCCGAGGCCGAGGAACTCGCCGCGGCCATCGCCGACTTCCCCCAGTCCTGCCTGCGCAGCGACCGCGCGTCGGTCCTCGACCAGGAGGGCCTGGTCGAGGAGGCGGCCATGCGTGTCGAACTCCGTTACGGCATGGACGTGTTGGCCGAGGGCATGGAGGGTGCCGCGCGCTTCGCGTCGGGCGCCGGGCGGCACGGCTCGTTCACGGCGAGGTAGTGGGACGGGGCCTGTGCCGTATCGCGGCTCCTCGGCTCGATCGGGTCGGTCTCGACCGGATCGGCCCCGGCCGAGACCCTGGTGACGGACCGACAGGTGTGGTGGGCAGGGATGTCGGCAGGCGTGGTCGGCAGGTGTGCCGGAAGCGTGTGGTCGCGGTAACGGACGTACCCGCGAGTACGGCAGGATGAGAGGTCGCCCCCGAAGACGCACACGCGTCCGGGCGTGATCGTGCATTCCCGGATTCGAGCAGGTGGCAAGTGACGACACAGCACATCCGGCCCGCGGGCCTTCCCCTCCGTCACACGGGAGGCGGCCGGTGAAACACTCCCTCACACTGGACGACCTGATGATGGCCGGGATTCCCGTGGTGGCGGGTCTGCTGGCCGCGTTCCTGCTGCGCATACTGCTGCGCTGGCTCGGCAAGCACGCCTCGCGCACCCGGTGGAGCGGTGACGACTTCATCGTCGACGCGCTGCGTACGCTCGTCCCCTGGGGGGCGATCGCCGCGGGTGTCTCGGCGGCGGGCGCGGTGCTTCCGCTGACGGCTCCGGTCGGACGCAACGTCAACAAGGTCCTGACCGTCGTCCTCATCTTCGTCGCGACCCTGACCGCGGCCCGGGTCATCACCGGTCTCGTCCGGTCGCTGGCCCAGTCCCGCTCGGGTGTCGCGGGTTCGGCCACCATCTTCGTCAACATCACCCGGGTCGTGGTGCTGGCGATGGGCTTCCTCGTCATGCTGCAGACGCTGGGCATCTCCATAGCCCCGCTGCTCACGGCCCTGGGCGTGGGCGGTCTCGCGGTGGCGCTCGCCCTTCAGGACACCCTCGCCAACCTCTTCGCGGGCGTCCACATCCTCGCCTCGAAGACCGTCCAGCCCGGCGATTACATACGGCTCAGCAGCGGCGAGGAGGGCTACGTCGTCGACATCAACTGGCGCAACACGACGGTCCGTCAGCTCTCCAACAACCTGGTCATCATCCCCAACGGCCAGCTCGCGGGCACCAATATGACCAACTTCAACCGCCCCGAGCAGCAGATGACCCTCATCGTCCAGGTCGGCGTCGGCTACGACAGCGACCTGGAGCACGTCGAGCGCGTGACCACCGAGGTCGTCACCGAGACGATGACCGAGATCACCGGCGCCGTCCCGGACCACGAGCCCGCCGTCCGCTTCCACACCTTCGGCGACTCCCGCATCAGCTTCAGCGTCATCCTGGGCGTCGGGGAGTTCAGCGACCAGTACCGGATCAAGCACGAGTTCATCAAGCGCCTGCACAAGCGGTACCGGGAGGAGGGCATCCGGATTCCGGCACCCACGCGTACGGTGGCGCTGCAGCCGGGCGGGGCCGAGCTGCTGGAGGCGGGCATACCGCACCAGCGCGAGGCCACGTCGGGAAGGTAGAACCGGCCCAGGGCAAGACCCACCCCGGTGACACTCGGTGGCGCACCTCGCGACGGACAGTCACCCGGGCGTGCTCCGGCAGTGGGCGCGCCGGGGTGACCCGCAACTTTTCGGCCATGCGCGGGTCGCGGTGGCGTCGGCCGGCGCGGCCCGTGGGGGCCTGGGAGGGCGTCGAGGGCGGGTGCCGGCGGCGCGCCACTTCTTGTTCACGGCGATGGCGGGCGGACCCCTGTCGAGTCGGGGTCGCTCACGAGATATCTTGATGTCGAGCAATGTTGCAGACGTGGAGCGGAGCACCCGGTGACTGACTCGACCATCATTTACACGCACACTGACGAGGCCCCGGCCCTGGCGACGTATTCGTTCCTGCCGGTGGTCCAGGCGTACGCCTCGCAGGCGGGTGTCACTGTGGAGACCCGTGACATCTCGCTGGCCGGGCGCATCCTCGCGCTCTTCCCCGAGTTCCTCGAGGAGGGTCAGCGCGTTCCCGACGCCCTCGCCGAGCTCGGTGACCTGGCCAAGACGCCCGAGGCCAACATCATCAAGCTGCCGAACGTCTCGGCCTCGATCCCGCAGCTGAAGGCCGCGATCGCCGAGCTCCAGGAGCAGGGCTACGCCCTCCCGGCCTACCCGGACGACCCGAAGTCGGACGAGGAGCGCGACATCCGCGCCCGTTACGACAAGGTCAAGGGCTCCGCCGTGAACCCGGTCCTGCGCGAGGGCAACTCCGACCGCCGCGCCCCCGCGTCGGTCAAGAACTACGCCAAGACCCACCCGCACCGCATGGGCGCCTGGACCCCCGAGTCCAAGACCAACGTCGCCACCATGGGCGCCGACGACTTCCGCTCCACCGAGAAGTCCACGGTGATCTCCGAGGCGGGCTCGCTGCGCATCGAGCTGGCGGGCGACGACGGCTCCACCACCGTGCTGCGCGAGTCCGTACCCGTCCTCGCGGGCGAGGTCGTCGACGCGTCCGTCATGCACGTCGCGCCGCTGCGCGAGTTCCTCACGGCGCAGATCGCCCGTGCCAAGGCCGAGGACGTGCTGTTCTCCGTGCACCTCAAGGCCACGATGATGAAGGTCTCCGACCCGATCGTCTTCGGCCACGTCGTGCGCGCCTTCTTCCCCAAGACGTTCGCGAAGTACGGCGAGACGTTCGCCACCGCCGGCCTGACCCCGAACGACGGTCTGGGCGGCATCTTCAAGGGCCTGGAGGCGCTGCCCGAGGGCGCCGAGATCAAGGCGTCCTTCGACGCCGAGCTCGCCGAGGGCCCGGCCCTCGCGATGGTCGACTCGGACAAGGGCATCACCAACCTGCACGTCCCCTCCGACGTGATCGTCGACGCCTCCATGCCGGCGATGATCCGCACCTCCGGCCACATGTGGGGCCCGGACGGCCAGGAGGCCGACACCCTCGCCGTCCTCCCGGACAGCAGCTACTCCGGCGTCTACCAGGTCGTCATCGACGACTGCCGCGCCCACGGCGCCTTCGACCCGTCCACCATGGGCTCGGTGCCGAACGTCGGTCTGATGGCCCAGAAGGCCGAGGAGTACGGCAGCCACGACAAGACCTTCGAGATCCCCACCACCGGCACGGTCCGCCTCGTCGACCAGGCCGGCAACGTGGTCCTGGAGCAGGCCGTCGGCGCGGGCGACATCTTCCGCGCCTGCCAGACCAAGGACGACCCGATCAAGGACTGGGTGAAGCTGGCCGTCACCCGCGCCCGCGCCACCGGCGACCCGGCGGTGTTCTGGCTGGACGAGACCCGCGCCCACGACACCCAGCTGATCGAGAAGGTCAACGCGTACCTGCCGGAGCACGACACCGAGGGCCTGGAGATCAAGATCCTGTCCCCGGTCGAGGCGACGAAGTTCTCCCTGGAGCGCATCCGCAAGGGCCTGAACACCATCTCGGTCACCGGCAACGTCCTGCGTGACTACCTGACCGACCTGTTCCCGATCCTGGAGCTGGGCACCAGCGCCAAGATGCTCTCGGTGGTTCCGCTGATGGCGGGTGGCGGCCTCTTCGAGACGGGTGCCGGCGGCTCCGCCCCGAAGCACGTCCAGCAGCTGGTCAAGGAGAACTACCTGCGCTGGGACAGCCTGGGCGAGTTCTTCGCCCTCGCGGCCAGCTTCGAGCACCTCGCGCAGAGCACGGGCAACGCGCGCGCCCAGGTGCTCGCCGACACCCTCGACCGCGCGACGGCGACCTTCCTCAACGAGGACAAGTCGCCGACCCGTCGCGTCGGCGGCATCGACAACCGCGGCAGCCACTTCTACCTGGGCCTGTACTGGGCGCAGGAGTTGGCCAAGCAGACCGACGACGCGGACCTCGCCAAGGCGTTCGCCCCGCTCGCCGAGACGCTGACCGCGCAGGAGCGCACGATCGTCGACGAGCTGCTCGCGGTCCAGGGCAAGCCCGCCGACATCGGCGGCTACTACCAGCCCGACCCGGCCAAGGCCGCGACCGTCATGCGCCCCTCGGCCACCTGGAACGCGACGCTCGCGACCCTCGCCTGACACACCGTCGGCGCCCACGCGTCACCACCGCACCGCCCCGGCCGGGTTCTCCGGCCGGGGCGGTCGCGTGTCCGCCGACGCCGCCGCCTCCGACGGCTCACCCTTACGCGCGCAGGCAGGTGACATCGGCGGTCCACCTGGGTGATCAGCGGTGGCGGGCCGGAACACCCGCTTTTAGCTTCGGCCTATGACGAAACGACAAATGGCCTACCTCGCCTGCACCGCGGCCGTCACGGCGTCGGTGCTCGGTGCCGCCCCGTCCGCCGACCACCGTTCGGTGCACCGGGTCCACCCCGGCGAGTCGATCCAGAAGGCCGTGAATTCCGCACACCCGGGCGACACCGTCGTCCTCTCCCCCGGCACCTACCACGAGAGCGTCCGCGTGACGGTGGCCAACCTGACGTTGCGCGGCTCCGGTGCCCGTTCCACCGTCATCGTGCCGGGCAAGGCCTCCGCCGACAGCTGCGCCAAGGCCGGCAACGGCATCTGTGTCACCGGAACGGACAGCAAGCGCGTCAAGGGCGTCACCGTCAGGTCACTGACCCTCAGAGGCTTCAAGAAGCACGGGCTGTGGGCGTCGGGCACCGACCGGCTGACGGTCCAGGGAGTGGTCGCCGAGAAGAACGGCCAGTGGGGCATCGCCCAGGAGCGCTCCGTCCGCGGGGTGTTCCGCGACAACCTCGCCCAGAACAACGGCGACGCCGGACTGTTCCTGTCCAACACGGTCAGCACCGAGGAGGGCGCCCGGGACACCCTGGGGACGGTCGTCAGTCACAACCGTCTGGCCGGCAACCGGATCGGCATCACGGTCCGGCGGCTGCGGAACCTGACCGTCGATCACAACGAGGCCACCGGCAACTGCGCCGCGGTGTTCGTCGTGGGCGACGAGAACAAGCCGCGCGTCGGGGCGCTGAGCGTGATCCGCAACTACGTCCACGCCAACAACAAGTACTGCCCCAAGACCCCCCGTCTGCCCTTCCTGCAAGGCTCCGGGATCGTCCTCACCGGCGCCGAGAAGACACTGGTGGCGGAGAACAGGGTCGAGGACAACGTGGGCACCTCCCCGCTGTCCGGCGGCATCGTGCTCTACAAGAGCTTCGTGGGCGCCGTCAACGAGCGCAACGAGATCCGCGACAACGTCGTGCAGCGCAACGGCAAGGCCGACCTCGCCAACCGCGACCGCGTCAAGGGCAAGGGCAACACCTTCCACCGCAACACCTGCGCACACTCCGAGCCCGCCGGACTGTGCTGACCTCTCCCCCTCCCCCCACCAGCACGACCCCAGAAGCGAGGCACCACCATGACCACTGTTGATCCGGCTCCCCCGACCACGGTCGATCCGGCTCCCCCGCCGCCGTCCATGCGGCTGCGGGAGCTCGCCTTCGGAGCGGCGTGCGCCGCCGCCGTACGCGCGGCCGCCCGCCTCGGCGTGGCGGACGCGCTGGGCGACACGCCCCTGCGCGTGGAGGACCTGGCGGCGACGGTGAAGGCCCAGCCGAAGACCCTGCGGCGGCTGCTGCGCGCGCTGTCCTGCCAGGGGGTCTTCACCGAACTCCCGGACGGCACCTTCGCGCACACGGAGATGTCGCGGCTGCTGCGCGAGGACGACCCGCACAGCCTCCGCTACATCGCCCTGTGGTGCACCGAGCCGTGGACGTGGAACGTCTGGCCGAAGCTCGACGAGGCGGTGCGCTCCGGCCGGAACGTCTTCGAGGACGTGTACGAGCGGGAGTTCTTCGACTACCTCAACGAAGAGGCCCCGGAGTCGGCGTACGTGTTCAACCGGGCCATGACGACGTCGAGCGAGCAGTCGGCGCGGGACGTGGCGAACCTTCTCGATCTGCGCGGCGTGTCCTCGGTCGCGGACATCGGCGGCGGTCAGGGCCAGGTCCTGGTCAGCCTCCTGGAGAAGCACCCCGGGATGCACGGCACGCTGCTCGACCTGCCGGGAGTGGTGGAGAACGCCGATCCCCGGCTGCGCGGCGGCGGTCCGCTGGCCGAGCGGGTGCGCGTCGTGGCCGGGGACTGCCGTGAGGACATCCCGGTCCAGGCGGACCTGTACATCATCAAGAACATCCTGGAGTGGGACGACGACAGCACCCGCAGGGCGCTGGCCAACATCCGCAAGGCGGCGCGGCCCGGTGCCCGCGTCGTCGTCATCGAGAACCTCGTGGACGACACCCCGTCGATGCGGTTCACCACGGCCATGGACCTGCTGCTGCTCCTCAATGTCGGTGGTGCGAAGCACACCCGGCAGAGCATGGTCGACCGGCTGACGGACGCGGGGCTCGTCATCGACGAGTTCCGGCCGGTCAACGCGTATCTGCACGCCTTCGAGTGCACGATCCCCAGCTGATCCGGCCTTCCCGGCGCACCGGGAAAAACCCGAGGCCGCCGGCTCCGCGTCCATCGCGGGGTCGGCGGCCTCGGGTTGTGTCCGGGCGTTCGCCTCAGGAGACGGCGTCCCGCTCCCAGCGGTAGAAACACTGGGCCATGGCGTCCTTGGGGCTGCGCCACGTCTGCGGGTCGTACGCGCTGACGTACGCCGACAGCTGCTCGCTGACGCTCCGGAACTCGGGGTGCCCGACCACCTTCGCGATGGCGGGCGCCGGGTCCTTGTCGGCTTCGATGAGGTGCATGTACACATCACCGAACTGGAAGAGGCTGCGGCGCTTGACGCCGATCAGGTGCGGGAGTTCACCGCGGTCCGAGGCGGCGAACACATCGGCGATCGCCGGGGCCGAGTCGGGCGCCATGCGCGCGACGATGAGGGCGTGGTGCATCGGATGTCCTTCCTGAGCTCCGGCGGTCAGCCGGGCATCGGCGCGTTCTGACGGTCGCGGGCGGCCTTCTCGATCCGGTCCCGGATGAGCTCCATCTGGACGCGGGAGTTGCGGTTGATGTTGTCCGTCATCCAGGCGTCGTCGACCGGGGCCTCGGGCTTCATCGCGAAGTCCTGCACCCAGTGCATGTGGGTGCCCTCGGGGGTCTCCTCGTACTCCCACCGGATGTTCATGTGGTCGAAGGGGCCCGTCTCGACCCGGCGGGCGCGGACCGTCCGCCTGACACGGTCCACGGTCCGCTCCGAGACCCAGCTCCAGACCTTGCCGTTCTCGTCCGGGTGCATGGTCAGGCGGAACTTCGTCGTGTCGCCGTCGCGGGAGAGCACCTCCAGGGACGCGTACTCGCTGAAGAGCTGCGGCCAGTTCTCGATGTCGTTGGTCATGTCCCAGACGAGGTCGAGAGGGGCGTCGATGGTGATGCTGTTCTCGGTGTGTCCTGCCACTTTCAGGCTCCAGACTTGAGGGTGTTGTTGACGAGGTCGAGGAACTCACGGGGGGTCTTGCAGCGCTCGGCGTCGGACGGCAGCGGCTGGCTGTACCGGTTCTCCAGCTCACCGACGATGCCGAGCAGGCCGAGGGAGTCGAGGCCGAGGGTGCCGAACGGGGAGTCGGACGACTTCTCCAGGTCCCCGGGGTCGACGGAGACTCCGGCCGCCTTCTTCATCAGCGAGGCCAGTTCGATGAGGGTCACTTCGGTGGTGATCATGGATCTGTTCTCCTTCCCGCCCGGTCCTATCGGGCGAAGTCGCCGCCGCGGCGCACTACCAGCGCCGCGTTGGAGCCCATCAGTCCCCTGCTGAGGACCAGGGCCGTGTGCAGCTCGGCGGGGCGAGCGCTCGACATCACCAGGTCGAGGTCGTGGCAGATGTCGAACACGTTGGGGGTGGGGGGTACCTGACCGTTCTCCATGGCGAGCACCGCGGCCGCGGTGTCCAGCACGGGTGCCCCGCAGTAGGCCCGCCCGATGCCCGTCTTGGGCGCCGTGACAGGGACCCGGGTGCCGTGCTTGCCGAGGGCGTCGGCGATGGCCAGGGCTTCGGCGCGGTCCGCCTCCGGAACACCCAGGGCGTCGGCGAACACGACGTCGATCTCCTCCGGAGCGCAGCCGGCCTCGTCGAGGGCGCCACGGATCGCGTGGGCGAGACCCTCTCTGGACCGCTCCCAGCGGGAGGCTCCGGTGAACGTGGCCCCATGTCCGGCCACGGTGGCCCGGACGGCCGCCCCGCGCTCACGGGCGCGGGCCCCGTCCTCCACGACGAGCATGGCTCCCCCCTCCGCGGGAGCGAAACCGCACGCTCCCGCGGTGAAGGGCCGATAGGCCTGACCGGGATCCTCGGCGGTGCTGATCTCGGGGTATCCGAGCTGGCACACCATCGAGTACGGGGCGAGGGGGGCCTCCGCGGATCCGACGACCACCGCGCCGGTGCCGCGCCGTACACCCCGGGCGGCGAGCGCGATGGAGTCCAGGCCGCCCGCCTCGTCGCTCGCGACCACTCCACACGGTCCCTTGAAGCCGCCCCGGATGGAGATCTGGCCGGTGCTGGCGGCGTAGAACCAGGCGATGGACTGGTACGGGCCCACGTACCGGGATCCCTGGCCCCACAGCTTCTGGAGCTCCCGCTGTCCGAACTCGCCGCCACCTGATCCGGCAGCGGTGATCACGCCGATGTCGTACGGGTCCGCGGGATCACCGTGGCCGAGGCCGGCGTCGTCGAGGGCGAGCACGGTCGCTGCCATCGCGAAGTGGCTGAAGCGGTCCGTCTGGACGAGGAACCGCTCCTCGATGAGGGCCGCGGCGTCGAAGGCCCGGACCTCGCCCGCGATACGGAGCGGCAGGTGCTCGCATCCCTCGCGGGTGATCCGGTCCAGGACGACGAGGCCTTCTCTGACGGACTTCCAGTACGCGTCGGCACGCAGTCCGTTGGGCGCGATCACACCGATGCCGGTGATGGCCGCGCGCCGGGGGCGCTGAGTGCGCTGAGTGCGCTGTGTGCTCATCGGGTCCTCCCACCCGGCCCGGTCAGGAGCACCGCGGACTGGAATCCGCCGAATCCGCTGCCCACGGAGAGCACGTTGTTCAGCTTCCGCGGGCGTGCGGTGCGCGGCACGTAGTCCAGGTCGCACTCGGGGTCGGGAGTTTCGTAGTTCGCCGTGGGCGGCACCACTTGGTGCTTCAGGGCGAGGACGCAAGCGACGACCTCTATCGCGCCGATCGCGCCCAGCGAGTGCCCCACCATGGACTTGATGGAGCTCATGGGCGTCTTGTAGGCGTGCTCGCCCAGGGACCGCTTGACCGCGGCGGTCTCGTGCCGGTCGTTCTGCCGGGTGCCCGAGCCGTGCGCGTTGACGTAGTCGATCAGGGTGGGGTCGAGGCGGGCCTGGTCGAGCGTGGTGTCGATCGCTCGGGCCATCTCCAGCCCCTCGCTGGTCAGACCGGTCATGTGGTAGGCGTTGCCGTAGGTGGCGTAGCCGCTTATCTCGCAGTAGATGTGCGCACCGCGCGCTCGTGCGTGCTCGTACTCCTCCAGGACCAGTACCGCGCCGCCCTCGCCCATCACGAAGCCGTTGCGGTGGACGTCGAAGGGCCGGGAGGCGTGCTCGGGGTCGTCGTTGTCGGGTGAGGTGGCCTTGATGGCGTCGAAGCAGGCCATGGTGATCGGGGATATCGGAGAGTCCGACGCCCCGGCTATGCAGACGTCCGCCCGGCCCTCCTCGATGGTGTGGAAGGCGTAGCCGACCGCGTCGAGTCCGGAGGTGCAGCCGGTGGAGACGGTCTGCACCGGTCCCTGGGCACCGAACTTCTCGGCGACGACCGAGGCCAGCGTGCTGGGCGAGAACGCCAGGTGCAGCTGCGGGTCGGCCGCGTGGTGGTCCACGTCCCACCGCCGGCCCCGTTCGCTGACCCGGACGTAGTCGTGTTCCAGGCGGGTGGTGCCGCCGACGGCGCTGCCCAGGGAGACCGCGACCCGCCAGGGGTCCTCCTTGCCGGTGTCGAGTCCGGAGTCGCGGACGGCTTCCCCGGCCGCGACCACGGCGAACTGGATGTACCGGTCGGCGTGCTCACTCAGCTCCGGGTCGAGGCCGTGCGCGAGCGGGTCGAAGTCGCATTCGGCGGCTATGCGGGAACGCAGGCCCGCCGGGTCGAACAGCGAGATGCCGCGGGTCGCGGTGCGGCCGTTGGACAGCAGGTCCCAGAACGCCGTCGCCCCGGTGCCGCCCGGAGCGACCACACCGATACCGGTGACGGCCACCCGCCGGGTCACTTTATGGCCTCACTTCGCTCGGACGGCTGTCCGTGGTCCGGCGCGGACAGGTCCGCCCCGGCGGTGGCGAACTCGGGGCCGGGCGCGGTGTCGTCGGTCACCTCCGTGTCGACGTGGCCGAGGCTCGGACGCGGAGCGAGCGGGCCCAGGTGGAAGACCATGCGGGCTTCCGTGTCGCCGACGTTGCGGAAGCGGTGCCGCATGTTGATCGGGATCAGCAGACCCTGATCGGGCCGCAGGGCGAAGCTGTCGCCGTCCAGGTCCACTTCGAGGGCGCCGTTGACGACGTACACGAACTCCTCGGAGTACGGGTGGTAGTGCTCACCGATGCGCTCGCCGGGCTGGATGAGGGCCAGGCCCATGAAGCCGCTGGTGGACCCCGCAGTGGCGGGCGTGAGCATGGCGCGGATGTCGCCTCCGCGCCTGCGGTTGGGTTCCGTCTCGCTCAGGTCCACGATGCGTGGATGCTTCTTGAACATGCTTGATACCTCCGGGTGGGGCAGTGACGTCCGGGGAGGGAGGGCCGCGGACGGAGCCGCGGCCCTCTGTCAGGAATCCGCCGAGCGGTCGGTGACGGGCATCATGTCGACGTGCGACAGGAGGCGGTTGATGTTGCGTTCCGTCTCCAGGGAGCCCTCGACGCCGATCGCGGCACCGTCGAGGAGACGCTCCAGCTCCGCGGCCTTCTTCGCGCCCTTGACTCCGAGCGAGGCGACGGGGTCCGCGTCAAGCTCGCCCGTCACGTCGATGAGACGCACCACGATGTCGTCCCGCTGGAAGACCGTGCTCCCGTACACCGGGCTCTTCGGGTCCTCCGCCGCGGCCTCGTCCTGGTGGGCGAGCAACCTGGCCAGCTCCATGCCGCAGCCGTGCTTGGCCGGGTAGTAGAGCGCGTGGCGGCGCAGGTCCGCGGGTGCCTTGCCGCCGGACACCACGTGGTGCACGGCAGGGAGCGCGGCCCGGGTGAAGAAGACCCGCGCCGAGTCGGGGTCCCTCAGGTCCCGGTCCTGCTCCAGGTACGGGTTGATGGCCTCCTCGACCGCCCGTACCTCGGGCTGACGGGCGACGTGACGCAGTGCCGCCATGAGGTCGCCCTCCACCTCCACCGCTCGCACGACTCGGTTGCCGTGCATGAAGAGGGAGGTGCGCCGCAGCCGCGTGGTGTCGTCGACCTGGGCCTGGGGGGACTCGTATCCGGCGAGGATCTCCGCGACCTTCGACTCGGTACCCGGCTTGACGGTGAAGGTGAGGGCATGGCGTGCCACACCTTCGCCCACCCGGGCCTCGACCTGCATACCCGCCTTGGCCGACTTCTGGCCGTGCGGCTGGGCGGGGCTGGTCTCCCGAAGGATGCTGTAGCGCATCGAGCGGGTGTCCCGGACGCAGTTGTGCATCGGCCGGACCGTCTCGACGTGCTCCTCGCTGTTCACCCAGGCGAGGAAGGGCGGGGCGCTCTCCCATTCGCTGGTGATGAGCCACTGCGAGGGGTTCTCGATCGACTGGCACAGCTGGTCGCTGATGTGTCCGGGAACGGACGCGACCTGATTGCGCATGTGCTCGTAGGCGTCGAGGAACTGTTCCTGAGCACCTTCGTACAGGTCAAGCAGCAGGATCACCCGAAGCCTGGAGCCGTCGAAGGCCGATTGCGATATACGTCCCGAAGTAGTCATCCGGCACACCTCTTCTCTTCTTCACGGAAGGTCAGGAACGACCGCCGTGTCCCAAAGGCCGGGGTCGCCATGTGCCGATCGTTGACGCGCCCCCCGAGGCGCGCGAGCCCGCCGGTGCGGACGAGTGAACTGTGTGCCATCCGGGTGCCCGGAGCGCGCGATCCTCTCCGCACAGGGCATGGAAACTGATGGCCGTTCAAAGCGGCCGGCATCCCATCCCTGACTCACCTCGCGGGTGACGCTGGAGGCAATCAATGAACCGATTGAAAGAGGCCGGCGAGGTCGGTCAGCACACGCCGGTCCTCATCGTCGGCGGCTCCCTGGTGGGCCTGTCCACCTCGCTGTTTTTGGGCCGGCTCGGTGTGCCGCACCTGCTGGTCGAACGCCATTCGGGCACCTCGATCCATCCGCGTGGGCGCGGCAACAACGTGCGCACGATGGAGCTGTTCCGGGTGGCTGGGGTGCAGCGACGCATCGAGGAGGCCGCTTCGGTTCTGGCGGAGAACCACGGCATCATGCAGACGCCGACACTGGTGGGCGACGCCGGTGAGTGGCTGTTCAAGGAGATCGACCCGGGCGGCGGGCTCGCCCGCTTCAGCCCCGGCGCGTGGTGCCTGTGCAGCCAGAACGACCTGGAGCCGGTGCTCCTGAAGAGCGCCCGGGAACTGGGCGGAGACCTGCGCTTCTCCACCGAGATGCTGTCGTTCGAACAGGACGCGCACGGGATCACCGCGCAGCTCAAGAGCCGGGAGACGGGCGAGCACAGCACCGTCCGCGCGGACTACCTGGTCGCGGCGGACGGCCCGCGCAGCCCGATCCGCGAGCGGCTCGCCATCGGGCAGAGCGGACCGGGCGACCTGTTCCACAACGTGAGCGTCACGTTCACCTCCCGGGGCCTCGCGGACGTCGTCGGCGACCGACGCTTCATCGTCTGCTATCTGACCAACCCGGAGGCCGACGGGGCGCTCCTGCCGGTCGACAACCAGGAGCACTGGGTCTTCCACGCGCCCTGGCACCCCGAACACGGCGAAACCCTGGAGGAGTTCACCGACGAGCGGTGCGCGGACCACATCCGACGCGCCGTGGGCGTGGCCGATCTCGATGTGCGGATCACCGGCAGGGCCGCCTGGCACGCCGCCGAGCGGGTCGCCGAGCGCTACTCGGACGGCAGGGTGTTCCTGGCCGGCGACTCGGCCCACGAGATGTCCCCCACCGGTGCGTTCGGCTCCAACACCGGAATCCAGGACGGGCACAACCTCGCCTGGAAACTGGCCGCGGTGCTGGGCGGCTGGGCGGGCCCCGGACTGCTGAAGTCCTACGACGCCGAGCGCCGCCCGGTCGCGGAGGCGACCAGCGCCCGCGCCTCCTCGCGTTCGGTCGAGCACAGCCACCCCGGGTACATCCCCGCTCCGGGAGCCGCCGGTCCCGGCGGCAAGAAGGGCGGCATCCTCAACGTGGCGCTGGCCTACCGCTATCCGCGCGGCGCGGTCCTGGGTGCCGACCAGTCGGCACCGATCGTCCCCGACGGCCTGCGCCTGACCGGCGAGCCCGGCAGCCGGGCACCGCACATGTGGCTGAACCGCGCCGGCACCCGGGTCTCCACCCTCGACCTGTACGAGCGGTCCATGGTGTTCCTGACCTCGTCGGACAAGTGGCACAGCGCGGCGAAGGAAGTCGCCCAGAAGCTGTCCGTCCCGCTCGACGCGTACCGGATCGGCAGCGGCGCCGACGCGGAGCTTTCGCCCGCGAGCGACACGGACTGGGCGGAGGTGCACGGCGTCACCGAGGACGGAGCGGTGCTGGTCCGCCCCGACGGATTCGTCGCCTGGCGCTCCGAGGGCCCGTCAGCGAGCCCCGGGACGGCACTGCGGGAGGCCCTCACGGCGATCCTGGACCGGGGCTGACAGCTCCGTTCACACCGTGTTCCCGACGTCCGCGTCGGCGCAACGCGCTGCTACCCGTTCCGGGTGAGCCGAGGGTCTCACTCGGAACGGGTACCCGACCGCCGGTCGTCCTCGCGTGCGCGGTGAGCCTCCTGACCGCCGTCCAGCCATGCCTTCAGACCACGGTGTCCCCGGTACGTCAGGAGATAGTGGTTGGCGCTGAACAGCGGGCGAAAAGGCACCTCGAGCCGGCGGATGAGTGCCTTGCGCGCCACCATGTCCTGCTCGAGGACCGCCCGGCTGCCGGTCCCATGCGGGCGCACGCTCCACCCCGACACACCCTCCAGGTCCCCGCCGACCACCCCTCGCAACACTCTCGACTCCGTGTCCTCGAACGCGCCGGTGATGGTGAGGTCGAGGTCGAACGGCAGCAGCGAGCGCAACAGGAACGCCCCTGACTGCTCATCGACACGGCGCGCCCGCCGCACTCCGGGCCACCACAGGGGCCAGTCGTCGACCACCCGCAGCACCGCGAACACCTCGTCCGGCGGTCGAGCGAAGTCCCACACGCTTCTGAACCGATAACGATGCAGTTCCATGAACAGCAGTGTGCGGGCGCCCGCGACGGTACCGTGAGGGCGCGAAGCCCCACGTCACACGGCGTACGGAAGCACACACCCTCCCCCGGCGCCGCTCCCCGGAAGACATGTCCAACCGCTGCGGGCTCGCCCCTACGCACGCGAACAACTGCGGGCCGTCCACGAGGAGGTGCCGCGGCTGTGAAGCAGCGTCACCACCATCACCAGCGGTGCCGCACTCAGTGGCCGGATCGCCGGCGATCTACGAGTCGGCCCGGAGCGAGGCGGACGCGGCCCGGCTCTGGCTGATCTCCGAGGTCAGTGGCATGCGCACCGCGGTGGCACGGCGATGGATGAGGCTCAGGCCACATGGGCGCGCTGTCACACATCTTCGGTGCCCCCGGTCAATAGGTGTGTATCCACAACACCGCGAGGAGATCGCCGTGGAACCGCGCCACACCTTCTTCGGCCACGCACGCCGGGGAGACCCCGCAGCGTCTCCACCTGGTCGCGGCCTGGCGGGAGGCCGAGGTGTTCACCGATGCCGAGCGCGCCGCGCTGAAGCCGGCCGAGCAGGGCACCCGCATCGCCGTCATCAACGCCTACAACCGTGTGAACGTCATCGTCCAGCAGCCGGCCGGCGACTACCAGCCCGGCCAGTTCGGCTGACGGCCCGCCACCACCCACCTGTGCGACTCCTCGGGTTCCCTCGTCAACGTCTCGAGCTCGTCCGATCTCGGCTTTCGCACGACCACGGGAACAACACATGAAAGCAGGCGCTGTGACCGAATCGCCTCTCGCGCAACTGCGGCCGATGCCGACCGACTGGCAACGTGCGCTGGCCGTGGTGGCCCATCCCGATGATCTCGAGTACGGGTGCTCGGCCGCTGTCGCGTCCTGGATCCAGGACGGCCGTGAGATAGCGTACGTCCTCGCCACTCGCGGCGAGGCGGGCATCGACACCCTGTCACCGGCCGAGGCCGGACCGCTGAGGGAAAGCGAGCAGCGTTCCAGTGCCGCGGCCGTCGGGGTCTCCGTAGTGGAGTTCCTCGACCACCGGGACGGCACCATCGAGTACGGCATCTCCCTGCGCCGCGACATCGCCGCTGCCATCCGCCGTCACCGGCCCGAGTTGCTGATCACACTGAACCACCATGCGACCTGGGGTGCGGGTGTCTGGAACACCCCGGATCACGTGGCCGTCGGGCGCGCCGTCCTCGACGCGGCGGCGGACGCGGGCAACCGCTGGATCTTCCCGGAACTGGCCGAGCAGGAGCTACGGCCCTGGAACGGCGTGCGATGGGTCGCCGTCGCCAACTCCCCGAACCCCACCCACGCGGTACGTGCGGACCGAGGCTTCGAACAGGCAGTGCAGTCGCTGCTTCAGCATCGTACGTACATCGAGGCACTGAGCGACGAGGATCCCGAGACGTACGCGCGCCGCTTCCTGAGGGACAGCACCGGCGCGCACAGTGCGCGGTTCGGTGGGAAACCGGCCGTCGTCTTCGAATTGTTCAGCCGCTGAGCGTGTCCGACCGTGACACATTGGCACCGTTCCGCCCGCCGTGGCACACGTTGCTGTCAGATGGTCACACGGTGGTCAGTGGTGCATGAGCAGCATGATGACCGTGCCCAGGGCCATCGATCCGTGCCAGAAGTGGGTGTACGGCGCCCGGATGCCGGTGGAGCTGTCCGCGGTGCCCGAAGCTCTGCGCAGCATGGGCATGTCCCGGGTCAATGACCGCAGAGCGCACGCGAGGAGGTACAGCGCCAGCACTCCGGTGACCACGTCGCCGGCCATCGACCCCGTGGAGTGGCCGAGGTGCGTCATCCAGGCCATTGCGGCCATGCCTGCCGCGTACGGCAACCTCCGCGTGACATCGGTCAGTTCGAACTGCCGGTGCCGGCTGACGGCGGTCAGCGGGAACCACAGTGCGGCGGCTGCGAAGAAGGTTGTCTGCGCCTCCGGCAGCATGCCGCCCCCGTTCCACGGCAGCACCGCCATCGCCACGGCCATGACGGTGTGCAAAAGGTGGTCGCCTCGGTTGCGCCAGCCTGAACTCCGCGAAAGCAGGCCACACCGCAGCGCGTGGACGGCCCCGGCCGTGAACAGCGCTGTCAGCATGCAGCACACGACATCAGTGGCGCTCATGCCGGATCGCGCCCTCCTACGGAGCCCACGGGCTCCGTTCCGAACCGGCCTGTGCCAGCAGGCGGCAGGTCAGTCGGTGGGTCGCGGGGCCCGCAGGTGGGCCCGCTTCTCCAGTTCCTCCTCATCGACCGGTTCGAGGATGAGCTTGCCCGGCCGAGTGGCGGTGCGGCGGAGTTGGATCTGTGACATGAGAGACCGTATCCGACCCTCGGGAGGACCGCTCGGCGGACGAAGGTTGTCGAGCGGTGTCACACCATCGGGTCCAACGCGGCGGCGCGGGGGGACCTGCGTGAGGTGATCGCCGCTGCGCACGGCAGCCGTGACCATCGCCGGAGGTCGGCAGCCGCTCTCGCATCGCTCAAGATCCTCCAGAGGGGGCGCGCACCGCTCCGGCGCCTTGTAGCATGGTGCTGCACTTCTGGAGGACCTTTATGCGCGCCCGGGATGACGCAGACTCTCTCGACCAGGCAACGAGGGAATTCATGGAGGCGCGTCCCCACCTCTTCGGCATCGCGTATCGCGTGCTCGGGAGTGTCGTGGAAGCCGAGGACATCGTCCAGGATGCGTGGCTGCGCTGGCAGAACACCAACCGTGCCGACATCTCGGAGCCGACCGCGTTTCTGGCCACGGTCACTTCCCGGCTGGCGATCAACCTGGCCCAGTCGGCACCGAAGCGACGTGAGTCGTACGTCGGGCCATGGCTGCCGGAGCCGGTCGACACACACGTGGATCCGCAGTTGGGTGCGGAACGAGCGGAGGCGCTCGACCTGGCGGTTCTTCACCTCATGGAGCGACTGAACCCTGTGGAACGGGCTGCCTACGTTCTGCGAGAGGCCTTCGACTACCCGTACAAGCGGATCGCGGACATGCTGGAGACGAGCGAAGCCAATACGCGCCAGCTGGTGAGCCGCGCCCGGAAACGTCTGGCGGCGGAACGCAGGGAGCCCGTGAGTCCTGTCGCTCACCGGCGGCTGCTGGAGGTGTTCCTCTCCGCGGCGCAGACCGGCGACCTGTCGGTCCTCGAGGACGTTCTCACCGCGGACGTGGTCAGCTACAGCGACGGCGGAGGGATCCGCGGAGCATCCAGGATTCCGGTCGTCGGACGTTCTCATGTCTCCAAGTACCTCGCCGCCTTCGCCCCACGTTTCTGGCCCCAGAGAGACGTTCGCTGGGTGGAGGCCAACGGCAGGCCGGCCGTTCTTGTCTCAGCCGATGGAAACAGCGTGGCTCTGCTGTCCGTCGATGTGTCGGAGCGAGGCATCGAACGCATCATGTGGGTCCTGAATCCGGCGAAACTGGCACCCTACGTGGCCTCGCTGGACAGCTGAGGCAACTCGGCGATCGCACGACGAGGCAGACTCGCTGTGCCCCCGCGCGAGCAGGGAACGCCGACCACCATCACGCTGCCTTCCCAGCGACTGCAGGCGGTCACCGGAGCGGGACGGGCGGCTCGTCAGGAGGGAAACCACAGGTCGGCGTCGGCGGCCTCTTCTTTGCGAACGCTGAAGAGGGCGATGTCCTTCTTGTGCGAACTCTGCGGTGGCAGCTGAACGACCAGACGGTGATCGCCATCGACGACCAAGGGGTCGCCCTGCCGCGTGGAGGCCCTGTCCTTGACGTCGACGCAGGGCTCCGCAATGACGTAGGTCATCTCCTCCTCTTTCGCCCGACGGAGCTGATCAGCGCTCGGCCGACTTGCGGCGTACCGTTTTCTGGCTGGAGATATGACCAAGGGACCCACGGTGTTGTGACAGCCGCCGCGCGTTCTGATGGGCGACCTCTTCGATGTGACTCGGACGTGCCTGTGGACCGCGTACTGCCGTGGCAACCCCGATGGCGCCGAGCGTGTCACAGATACTTCGGCGGCCCGGTCGTAGTCAGTGACAACCTTGGCGATCGGAGTAAACCGTGGCTATCACCGAACAACGTATTTCCACCATGGTGCTGGTGATCGGCACCGGAGGAGCCGGGCTGCGAGCGGCGATCGAGCTGGCCGAGGCCGGCGTCGACGTCCTGGCGGTCGGCAAGCGTCCCAAGGAGGACGCCCATACCGCGCTCGCCGCCGGCGGAATCAACGCGGCCCTGGCCACCATGGATCCCGAGGACAGCTGGCAGCAGCACGCCGCCGACACCCTCAAGGAAAGCTACCTGCTGGCCGATCCCCGCACCGTGGAGATCGTCACCCAGGGCGCCGCTCGGGGCATCGACGACCTGGACCGCTACGGCATGGCCTTCGCCAGGGAAGAGGACGGCCGGATCTCCCAGCGCTTCTTCGGCGCGCACAAGTTCCGGCGGACCGCGTTCGCCGGCGACTACACCGGTCTGGAGATCCAGCGCACGCTGATCCGGCGCGCGGAGCAGCTGAATGTTCCGGTGCTCGACGGTGTCTACATCACCCGGCTTCTGGTCCACGACGGTGCCGTTTTCGGCGCCTACGGGTTCGACCTCGCGAGCGGGAAGCGCTATCTGATCCACGCGGACGCGGTCATTCTCGCCGCGGGCGGCCACACCCGCATCTGGCGGCGTACCTCCTCGCGGCGCGACGAGAACACGGGCGATTCCTTCCGTCTGGCGGTGGAGGCCGGGGCCCGTCTGCGCGACGCCGAGCTGGTGCAGTTCCATCCCTCCGGGATCATCGAGCCGGAGAACGCGGCCGGCACCCTCGTCAGCGAGGCCGCCCGGGGTGAGGGCGGGATCCTGCGCAACGCGCTCGGGGAACGGTTCATGAACCGCTACGACCCCGCGCGCATGGAGCTGTCCACCCGCGACCGCGTGGCCCTGGCCTCCTACACGGAGATCAAGGAAGGGCGCGGCACGCCCAAGGGCGGCGTGTGGCT
>NZ_JBVKBU010000006.1:0-629743 GCF_055638955.1 Streptomyces sp. NPDC111507
ACGAACCACCACCACCCTGATGGAGCGTCAGCTCACTAGACTCACAAAAGACCCTGTGACCAGGACAAATGGAGAAGTGCAACTGGAGTACTAGTCCTTCAGGTACGTGTCTTCAATCGTCGCCACCGGGCTTCCGTTCCCTTTGACGACCGGTCCCGCGGGTTCGTCTGGTTCTTCTCCTTCCTCGCCTACTTCAACGAGTTGGAAGCGGCGGGCACCACGGACCTGATCCTGCTCCTGGACGAGCCGGGGCTGTCCCTCCACGGCCGGGCCCAGGCAGATCTGCTTCGCCTGATCGAGGAGCGGCTGGCCCCCAAGCATCAGGTCCTCTACACCACCCACTCGCCGTTCATGGTCGACCCCGGAAACCTCCAGAGGGTCCGGACTGTCATCGACATGGAGCGCGGCGGGGCGAAGGTCTCCTCGGAGATCTTCAAAGCTGACGAGGACACCGCCTTCCCACTCCTTGCCGCAATGGGCGTCGAGATGACGCAGACGCTGTTCGTCGGCGAGCACACCCTGCTGCTCGAAGGTCCGAGCGACCTGATCTACCTCGATGTCCTCACGGACGTCGTCGAGGTGAACGGCTCCACCGGGCTTGATCCGCGCTGGGTCAAGACGCCCATTGGCGGCTCCGGAAAGCTGTCCACCTTCGTGACCCTCCTGGGCGCCAACAAGCTGAACGTCGCCGTCCTCGTCGACTCAAGTACCAAGGACGTCGGGGCCGTCCAGCGCCTTCGGGACAACGGCCAGCTCGCCAGGAACGGGCTCGTCGAGATCAGCGAGTTCACCGGCACGGCCGACGCAGATGTGGAGGACCTGTTCGACCGGGACTTCTACCTCGAACTCGTCAACCGGGCCTACGCCTCCCAGCTCACCAAGCCCATCAGTGCCTCGGAACTCAACGCCAAGGATCCTCGGGTCGTCCGGCAGGTCGATGCGGTGTTCAGGAAGCGGAAGATCGCCACACGGTTCAACCACTACAAGCCGGCCGCCGTTCTCCTCCGGGAGCAGGCCACTCTCGCCTCGGGCATTGACGCAGCGACGGTCACGCGAGCCGAGCAGCTGTTCACGCGGCTCAACTCCCTGCTCCCCAGGCGGTGAGCTGAGTACCTCCTGCGGGTCGTCCTGGCCAGTGCTTTTCCTCTTCTGTTCGACACGCAGAATCTGACGGGGGAAGGCCTGGACATGGCGGCCATCGATTGCCGCAGTGCCAGCAACTCAAGCAGGGCTCGGACGGGACTCGTAACTCATGAGCTGTCGCCATCTTGAAGTTGCTGGTCAAAGTGCTGGCGTGACGTCTCCTCGGAGTGCTCGGGCTGGTGGTGGGCGGTTGTCTGCCGCGTAGATCGTCTGTCAGCGGTGGGTGTGCTTCTTCTTGAGTGACGGATCACCTGTTGGTCATGCGGTGAGGTCGTGGGTTTGCTGGTAGCGGGGATCCGACACACTCCGAAGCTCCGGCAGCGTCGGGTTCTTAGCTACGGTTCTTCCATGGATCCCCGAAACGCAAAGGTTCTCGATCAGGTCCGCAACGAGGCACTCGACCGGAGCATCCCGGCCGCCGACGTGCAGCGATGGATAGAGCTCGCCCGCCCCTGCGCACTTCTGGCCACCGGCGGGGACGGTCCGGTCGTGGGCCGATTCGGCGGTCCCGTCATACTCCCCACCGACGCCGAGGACCCTCGATTTCCCCTGATCGCCACCGTCGACTGCGCAACACTACCGACCGACGTGACCGATCTTCCCCTACCGGCCGACGGCCACCTGCTGCTGTTCGCCTTTCCCGATTCCGACGGCAACAGCGACTCCATGGGCGAGGTGATGTACGTGCCGGCACACGCCGCCGTCGAACAACGAGCGACACACCCCGCCGACTACCCCCTCGAGGAGCACGCCGCGATCTACCAGCAACTCCCGCAGGGCGAAATACATCTCACCGCCGACGTCTCCCTCCCCTTCGTCGGCGAGGTCGAGCTCCCAGAGGCACCGTGGTCCACGCCCTTGCCCGGACACCCCCACTCCGAGGAACTGGCCGAGATATGGGCAGACCAGTGGGGTGGAGCGGAGCTGCTGATCGGCGGATACGGCACGGACTTCAACGGAGGCGATCCCCTCCAAGCAGTCGTCTTCTTCGCCCTCGAGGCAGAACAAGCAGGGAAACGGCGCGGCCCCGGCAAGGCCTCACCCAACGCCGACGACTGGGCCCTGCTCGCCGAATGCCACGTCGACAGGCCAGGAGCCGGTGCAGCCATCCTCTGGGCGATCCAACACGACGACCTGAGCGCGAAACGCTTCGACCGCGCGCACGTCGTGGTGGACTGGAACCCCTGAAAGGGCGCTTGAGCTTGTGGCGCATGCTCTCGATGGTCTTGGGCTCGAAGCCGAGATCTAGGATCCGGCAAACGTCGCGGCTGCGCATCGGCCCCTCGGCGTCGGTGAGGGTGAGCCGCTCGGCCACCTGCCCCGCGCGCATCGCAACACCGACCTCGGCCAGCACCGCCACCACCTGATCGACCGGATTTGTGCGGTCGTACAGGCCCGCGTCGCCCTCGGCTCGCCAGCGGCGCACCCACTTGTGGGCTGTGGCGCGGGAGATGCCCATTTCGTCGGCCACATGCGCGACAGGGCAGCCAGAGCGGACCCGGTCGACCAGGAGCCGTCTGCCGTGAACGGTCAGCCGGGCATTGGGGTGGGGCACGAGGACCTCTGCAGGGGACGGGGTTCAAGGGGTGTCTGCGTGCCGCGTCGGCCGATCCTGGGCTGGGCACGCGCTGTCAGGGCTGAGGCAAGAGGTCGATGACGACCTTGCCGCGGACGTGTCGGGCCGCCTGGAGCTCGACGGCCGCGCGGACATCTTCGACTGGGTAGGTCGCTGCGATGGGTACAGGCAGACGGCCGGCCGCGACAAGGCGCGCGATGTTCTCGAGTGCGTCGGGCGCGGCGTTGGCGCCGTTGGCGGCGGGAACGCCGTCGACCTGGCCCGCAATTGTGCAGATGCGGTCATCCGGAACTTCCAGCTCGCGAGCGACGTGCACCGTGTCCGTCCCGTGCAGGTCCAGCGCAGCGGTGACAGAGCCCGCACCGAGGTTCCGGACCCTGTCGGCCAGGCCCTCTCCGTAGGCGACCGGTTCTGCGCCGAGGCTGCGCAGATACTCCGCCGATGACGGCGAGCCGGTCCCGATGACGCGCGCACCCGCGATCCGCGCCAGCTGGACTGCGAACACGCCGACCCCGCCGCCCGCGCCGCCGACCAGCACCGTGTCGTCCGGGCCGAGGCCAAGGACGTCGAGAGCGGCGGACGCGGTGCTGCCCGCGATCGAGAGCGTGGCGGCCGTGCGGTCGTCGACGCCATCCGGAGTGTGGTGGGCAATGCCGCTCGCGATGTTCCCGTTCGCGTCGAGGACAACGTAGTCGGCGACCGCCCGGGACAGGGCCGCCCCGAACACGCGGTCGCCGACCGTGTAGCCGCTCGCGCCGGCGCCGACCTGGTCGACGACTCCGGCGTAGTCGGTCCCGAACCCGCAGGGCAGGCTCAGGCCGAACCGCGCCGCGGTCTCGGCGTCGGAGGTCATGAACCAGTCCATCGGGTTCAGCCCGGCTGCCGACACGCGGACGCGGATCTGCCCATCGCCCGCCTGAGGTTCAGGCACCTCCTTGAGGGCCATGACCTCCGGGCCGCCGAACGAATCAAGCAGGACAGCCCTGCTCGCACCGTCTCGGAGTGCGTCACCGTGTTGCTGCATGTCTTGCTCGCTTCCTCGTGATTCCTGGAGTCACCTAAAACGGACTATGCTCCGCTTATGGAATCCAGCATAACCGGAGCGTGATCCGTTTGACGAGTTCAAAGCCGCGGGCGACGCGGGCCGACGCCGCCCGCAACCGCGAACAGCTGCTTGAAGTCGCCACGCGCGTGCTCGCCTCGCCTGACGCCGAGACGTCCATGCGTGCTATCGCCCGCGAGGCCAGCGTCGGCATCGCAACGCTCTACCGTCACTTCCCGACCCGCGAGTCCCTCGTGGAGGCCGTCTACCGCGACCAGGTCATCCGCCTGACGAGCGGCGCGCGGGACTTGCTCGCCGACGTGGCTCCGGCGGTTGCGATGCGCCGCTGGATGGACCTCTTCGGCAACTGGATCGCGACGAAGAACGGCATGCTCGACACCCTCCCGACCCTGATCGAGTCCGGCGCGGTCGGCCACGCCCAAACCAGGGACGAGCTTCTGAACGCGATATCAACGATCCTCGACGCAGGCCGCACTGCGGGGGATCTCCGGCCCGATGTCACCGCCGAAGAGGTTGCAGCCTGCCTGATCGGGATCTTCACCGTCGCGCACCAGTCTGGCCACGCGGTCACAACCGATCGGCTCCTGGACATCCTCCTCGACGGCCTTAGACCTCAGAAGCAAACGTGAGGACCAGCCGAGAGAACGCGACAGGCATGACTGAGCCGGACAGGGGCCCCGTCTCATCGGACCCTCTCGGCACACCCTCGGCCCCTTGGATATTCCGCAAATCTCGATGGCCTCACTTGCCAGTAGCCGCTGCAGATGCCCGCTGCGGCGCCTACGCCCGGCTTCCCAGGTCCCGACAAACCTTGACCCCGGCTTCACGGCCCACCGTCAATATCGCTCGTGGTCAATACAGGTAGGACGGCGAGCAGCAGGCCGTTCACGCCAGGCTCACCCCCGCGTCGCGGGAGCGGGCGATGACGGCGGCCACCGCCTGCTGCATCCGCAGCGCCTCCGCGCCGAGCGCTGCGGAGCCCTCCTGGATGAGGCGGTAGGCGTCTTACAGGGTTCCGGCTGCCGCGGACCGGTACATGCCCGGTACGGTCGGGGTGAAGCCGAGTTCACGAGCGAGTGAACCGTCGAGGTGGCCCTCCCAGGGGTTGGTCAGCGGTTCAGCCGACTCCTGGTACTCAACGCCGAGGAGACGCGCGATCTCCAGCACCGTCGCGGGGGCGTCGTCGGCGATGTTTACCGTGCGCCCGTCCATCGCACCGGTGAGGGCGAGCTGCACGGCGACCGCGATGTCCTGGTGGTGGACGAGGCTGAGGGTCTTGGCGGGGTGCCAGTTCCAGGAGCCCAGGAGCCGGGGGGCGGACTGCAGGTGGTCGTCGGCGTCGCCGTAGACGAACGCGAGGCGCAGGATGCTCCACGTCAGTCCGCTGTCGCGCAGTACCTGTTCCGCGACGATCTTGCTCGCCGGGTAGGGCTGCTTGGGGTTGGTGGCGTCGTCCTCGCGAGCGGGTCCGGAGAGGTCGGCGTCGTAGACGAGGCTGGTGCTGGCCATGATTACGCGCGCGTCGGGGGCATGGGCCTGGAGCGCCGCGACGAGGTTGCGGGTGCCGTCCACATTGACCCGCTGGATCTGGTCCGGGTCGGGGGTGCGCAGGACTGCCGCGAGGTGGATGACGGTGGTCACGCCCTGCACGGCTTGGGGCAGCGAGACCGGGTCGAGCAGGTCGCCCTCGACAGTGGCCACGCCGTCCGGGACTTCCTTGCCGGCGCGCACCAGCGCCCGGCAGTCGAGGCCCGCTGCCACGAGGCGGCGCAGGAGGCGGGTTCCGACGAGTCCGGTACCGCCGGTGATCAGGATGGTCATGTTTCTCTTCTTTCTGAGAGCAGGTCGGTGAGTCGACCTGTGGCTGTGCGGAGCACCCGTGTGGCCGTGTCGATGTCCGTCTGTGAGACACCGTCGAAAGCGACCTCGAGGATGCGGGCGATGGGGTCGGGCAGGTCGCGCCAGAGCGCGGCGCCGGTCGGGGTCAGGGACAGCACCTTCTGCCGCTGGTCGGCGGAATCGGGTGTCTGTTCCACCAGGCCTTTGCGGACGAGCGCGGCCACCACGCCGGTGAGCGTGGCGCGCTCGACCTGGAGCATGCGCACCAGGTCGCGCTGTGGCGTGGCCCCGCTGTTGGCGAGCTGGTGCAGGACGTACCACTGGGTGGGTCCGAGATCGTAAGGACGGAGCACGGACTCGATCACCAGGCGCGAGGCCATGTGGTACTTCTTCGCCCAGACACCGGGGGAATCAGGGTGGGGGCCAGGATGTTCGTTAGTCACCTGACGATTATCGCCGGGTATATGGCATGGACAAACGGCTGGCGAGGCGCGGACCGCTGCGGGTGGCGACGGCGGTGCTGCCGTCGGCGCCGAGACTGACAGGGCTAGGCATACGTGGTCCGCATCCGGCAGGGGAGGCTGTTGGTCTCCTCGTACCCCTTCTCTGTCACGATGACGGTACCGCCGGAGACCACACGCGTGCGCCCGATGCAGGCATTGGGCTCGAACGCGAGGGTGGCACCGGCCGGCAGGACCAGGTCGTTGCCCGTCAGCTGCGGCAGGTTCCGCGGCGGGGGGCCTGGGAGCGTGGCCACCGGGGCGGCATGCTGGTCGTTGACCTGCGTGAAGCCGAGGAATGCCTGGGGATTGAGGCTGTGTACCAGCGGGGTCAGGGCCCAGCAGCCGGATTCCTTCAGGGGCTGTTCCATCGCGTGAACGAGTTCACGGAAGGTGATGCCGGCGTGCAGGACCGACAGCCCCGCTTCGTAGGAGGCACGGGCCACGGCCGCGCACTGGGCGACAGCCGCCTGGGGCTTGCCGACGGCGACCGACATCTGCACCTGGACCTCGGCGTTGCCGAACGTGGGGAAGATCTCGGCCATGACCAGATCGCGGGTGCCGATACGACGCACTGGTTCTGCCGTGGTGGTCCATCGGGGCGGCCCCCACGCGAGGCTGGGATAGCCCGAATTGAGGATCAGCGTCGGATACCGCACCCCGCATCCGTGGCGCGCCAGTGTGGCGAGCACCTCGGCATAGATCTCGGTCTCCGGAACTCCCGGAGCGACCGTCTCCAGCATCGCCTGGCAGGCGGCCTCTGCCGCGCTCGCGGCCCACCGGACCAACGCGAGCTCCTCGTCGCTCTTGGGCAGCATCATCTCGTTGACCTTCCACGAGATGTCGACGGTCTCCCGGCCGGCGAGGTTCTCGGTCAGATCGATCCAGAACCTTGCGGGAACGAAGCCACTGAACTCCCCCGCGGTCTGCGTCTCCAGACCAACGACTCCGATGCGGCCGCGCGGGCTCAGCTCCTTGATCAATCCGGCCACCGCAGCGCCGTCCAGGCCGGTGTAGTACCGGGCGATCCAGCGCGCCACGCCGCGGGCGAAGCTGTCCTCGGCCCGGAAGATGCGCGTGCCTCCCCAGGTCACCGTGACCGGCGCCTCGACGCGAGGAAAGAGCACGATGCCCTCGGTGTAGTCGTTGCTCAGGTAGTGCTCGTAGTGGTCGCGGCTGCGGAACCCGCCCAGCAGGATGAGATCGAGATCCAGTTCGTCCATCAGTGCGCGGGTCCGGGTCCAGCGGCGGTCGCGCTCGGCCAGTGACAGCGAGGGTGCCCCGTCGAGCACATCGGCGAGTACGCCGTTCATCATGTGTCCTCCTCGGACGGACAGGCCCTACCGGTCAGAAGGGGTGGTGAGCGAGGTCGCCGCGCAGCGTCGTCCACTGCGTCTCGGTGAACGCCTCGATGTTGGCCAGGTGGCCGCCGTGACGCGACCCGGTGCCCGAATTGCCGACACCACCGAAGGGGACCGGCGCCTCGTCGTTCACGGTCTGGTCGTTGATGTGCACGTTCCCGGACGGGATGCGGTCGGCGAGTTGCAGGCCGCGCATCACGTCACGCGTGAGAATGCCGAGGGAGAGCCCGTACTCGGTGTCGCGCGCCAGCTCGACCGCCTCGTCGAGGGTGGAGAAGCGGATGACCGGAGCCACCGGACCGAAGATCTCCTCACGGAACGCGCGGTGATCGGGTGTGACGTGGTCCAGAACCGTGGGCCGGTAGAACAGGCGCTGGTACGAGCCCCCTGCGCGCAGTTTCGCGCCGGCCGCGACCGAGTCGGTGACGATCGCATGGATGCCGTCGCGTTGCCGTTCATCGATGACGGGCCCGAGCTGGACCGGTTCCTGGCCGGCCGGGTCCCCGACGACCAGTGCCTCCGCGCGCTCGGTCAGCCTGGCCACGTACTCGTCCGCGATTGACTCGTGCACCAGCTGCCGACCGGTCGCCATGCAGATCTGCCCCTGATGGATGAAGGAACCCGCCGCGCCCACGCTCGGAGCACGGGTGAGGTCCGCGTCGTCCATCACGATCAGTGCGTTGTTGCCGCCGAGTTCGAGATGAGCGCGCTTGAGATGGCGCGCCGCCAGCTCGCCCACACGCCTGCCCACGCCGGTCGAGCCGGTGAACGCGATCACCCGTGTACGGGGGGTCGTGATCAGTCGCTCGCCCGTGGAGGCCCCATGGCCGGGCAGCACCTGGAGCAGACCCGGCGGCAGTCCGGCCTCCTCGAAGATGGCCGCAAGCGTGACACCGCCACTGATGGGCGTTCGGCTGTCCGGCTTGAGGAGAACCGCGTTGCCCAGCGCGAGGGCCGGCGCCACGGCGCGGATCGACAGGACGATCGGGGCGTTGAACGGTGCGATCACTCCCACCACCCCGACCGGGAAGCGGCGACTGAGGCTGAGCCGGGGCTGGGTGGAGCGAAGGACCTCGCCGTAGGGCACGGAAGCC
The DNA here is from genome assembly GCF_055638955.1 of Streptomyces sp. NPDC111507. Lineage (NCBI taxonomy): Bacteria > Bacillati > Actinomycetota > Actinomycetes > Kitasatosporales > Streptomycetaceae > Streptomyces > Streptomyces sp. NPDC111507. Next base: position 8,577 of record NZ_JBVKBU010000006.1, read on the forward strand.
AGGGCCGCAGCCTCGTAGCACTCCTGCGCCGCCGTCTGGACTTCGAACCGGGCTTTTGCGGCGGCGGAGCCGGACTCGGCCCTGAGCCACTGCGTGACCTCGTCGATATGGGCGTGCCAGAGATCCCCGGCGCGCCGCAGGACAGCGGCTCTCTCCTCGTAGCTGCGCGCGGCCCAATCCTGCTGGGCCGCTGCGGCCGCCTCGGCGGCGGCGTCGACCTGATCGGGGGAGGCGAAGCCGATCGTCGCCAGGAGCATGCCCGTCGAAGGCGAGTGTACGGAGTGCTCGCCGTCCGCTCCGGACGTCCACTCGCCCGTCCAGATCCTGCCCGCCCATTGGGCCGGGTTCAGGAGCCTCGTCGCCGTAGTCGTTGTGCTCACGTGTTCACCTTTCGGCCGGGCGTGACAAGGACCGGCCGAGAGTTGGCGGCGGCACCCCGTCAGACATCGCTAGGTACCTGACATACTTTGCTAGGCGCCTAACATGTTGTCAACCCGCTAGGCGCCTAGCGTTCTCGTGTTCTCCCCGTTCGTCGACCGGGCCCTACGCGCGTAGTCGAAGAGCTTCACAGCTTGCTTCCCTTCGCGGTGTCCCGTACTGCTTCCACGATGTTCGGACAACAGCCGCGCCGGCACAGGTTGTCGCTCATCCACTCACGGATCTCGGCATCGGACCCGGTGTGGCCTTCTTCGATGCAGGCGACGGCCGACATGATCTGCCCGGATGTGCAGAACCCGCACTGGATGGCGTCCCGTTGGATGAACGCCGCCTGCACAGGGTGCAGTTCGTCCCCGCGGACCAGGCCTTCGACTGTGGTGATGTCACGGCCCTCTTCCATGACAGCGAGTGTCATACAGGACTTGACACGCCGGCCCTCGACGAGGACGGTGCAGGCGCCGCATTCACCGCGGTCGCAGCCCTTCTTCGGCCCTGTCACGCCCAGACGCTCACGGAGCGCGTCGAGCAGTGTGACGCGGGATTCGACCGTTACGTGACGCGGAACTCCGTTGACGCGGAGTGCCACCTCGGCTGTCGAGGCCGGGGACGGCAGCGCGGTCTCCGCCTCGGCGGCCGGATGAGCAAGCGCGAGCGGCGCCATGCCGCCCGACGCGGCCACGGCGGCGCCGACTGCACCGGCCTTCAGCACGTTCCGGCGACTGTGCTCGTCAAGCGACAAGGTCTGTGCTCCTCGGCACGGGAAGGCATCCGCGCCGTCCGTGGCTGGCTGATGCCCTGGGCCACGCTGCAACGCTGCTGGCGGGCCTGGACAACCAAGCCTCCGCCCGCAGCACTACAGGAACTGATCAACACCGTCGGCACGGGCAGACCCCTGATCCTCTACATCCCGGTCCAACAAACCACCGCTAGGGCCCTTCTGATGGATCTCCGTGGGAGAAGGAGCGGCGTCCGGTACGCGCTCTCGGTGTGCCGGGCACAGGCCCGCGTACTGGACGTACTTGGGTCTGTGTCCGGTGCGGCGAGATGGGGCCCCCGCGCCCTTCAGGCAGTGGGGGAGTGCCGGGCGTCGCGACGCCGCGGAGATCCATCAGAAGGGCCCTAGTCCCAGGGCTCGACCAAGTTGTTGCGATAGGCGTAGCCGACGGCCTGGGCACGGTCGGCTGCGCCGATCTTGGTGAAGATGCGGTTGATGTGCGTCTTCACTGTGGCCGGGCTGACGACGAGCCGGGCACAGATCTCCGCGTTGGACAGGCCCCGGGCGATGAGGATGAGTACCTGGGTCTCGCGCGGGGTCAGAACGTCGGAAGGTGCGGGAGTTTGCGGCGTGTGGGCCTGTTGTCGCTGCGCGGCGGGCGGTGCGACCTCGCTGGTCTGCACGGCCGTGACCAAGCGGGCCTGTACCTCAGGATCGAGCCAGATACGGCCTTCGTGGACGCTGCGGATGGCGTCCTCGATCGCGTCGTCGTCGGCGTCCTTGGTGAGATAGCCCCGCGCTCCCGCCTGCAGTGCCGGGAAGACGGAGTCGTCGTCGGCGTAGGTGGTCAGCACGAGTACCTTGCAGCCGGGTACCTGCTCACGCAGTGTCGCAGTGGCCGCGACACCGTTGAGGACCGGCATGTTCAGGTCCATCAGTACTACGTCCGGGGCCTGTTGTCCGGCGAGCAGCACCGCTTCCGCACCGTCCCGGGCTGCGCCGACCACCTCGATGCCGTCCAGCATGCCGATCAGCAGGACCAGGCCCTTGCGGACGATCTGCTGATCGTCCGCGACCAGTACTTTGATCTTCTCGCCGTCAGATGCCGTTTCGCCGGGCTCCGTCACGCGGGTATCTCCATCCGTACTTCCCATCCGTGCGCTGTCGGCCCCGCGTGCATGGTGCCGCCGACCCCGGTCACGCGTTCGCGCATGCCGGTCAGCCCCAGGCCGGAGCCTTCGACCAGTGCCGCCCGGACCGGTCCCGGCCCGGTCCGGCGGTCTTCGACGGTCAGGATTGTGGCACTGGGCTCATAGACGAGCGTCACCGTGGCCTGCGCGTCGCGTGCGTAGCGGACCGTATTGGTCAACGCCTCCTGCACACCGCGGTACAGGGCTTCACCCGCGTCGGGCTGCAGCTCCCGGTGCGGCCCCATCACGGACAGGGTCACGTCGAGCTCCAGGTCCACCCGATAGCGTTCGACCAGTTCGGGCAGCCGCTCGAGAGAGGGCACGCGCTCGCCGCGCAGCGCCCGCACAGCCCGGCGCGCGTCGGCCACACCGTCCTTGACCAGCCCACCGGCCCGGTCCAGCAGCCCCCGCAGATCCCCGCTCGCCTGGTCGCGCCGGGCCATCCGCCGGGCGGCCTGTATCTGCACGGCCAGTCCGGACAGGGTATGGGCGAGCACGTCGTGCAGATCCTGGGCGATACGGGTGCGTTCGGCCAGCGCCGCCGCCTCGGTCTCCGCCTCCCGGGCGTCCTCGAGCTGGGCCAGCAGCACGGTGACGGCCACCTCGTTGATGATCGACTGCCGCACCACGATGCCCACGACGGCCAGGAGGACGCCGAACAGGACCTGATGCAGGAAGTTGTCGGTACCGCCGTCCAACCCGGCGGCCGCCGCGCCGGTCAGACAGCCCATGACGACGACCGCGAGCACGGTGGCCGCCCGTCGCTCCAGGATGAGGAAGGCCGTCAGGACCACGACGGACGGTGGCAGGGTGGACATCGAGCCGGGCTGCAGGATGCCCAGAGCAAACCCGAAGCCGTCCACCAGCACGCAGAACACCAGGCAGCGGGCAGGGCGACCGGTGAGGGGCCACAGGTTCGACGCGGCCGCGGCCATGGGCAGCAGACAGCCGACGAGCACCAGGGTGACTGCCAGGTGCCTGCCTCTGACGCCGGGGGCGGGGGAAGCGTGCAGGGACTGGACGGCGATGGCGGCCATGACCCCCCACAACACGGGCTGCATACGCCGGCCCCTGCCTTCGCGTCGCTCCCGGGCACTGGCAAGAGCCACGGCCAGCCGTGGACTGACCTGGCCCGTCGGCTGAAGTGTGTCCGTCACTTCTGAAGAATAGATGCACGCTGCGCCGCTGATCGCAAAGCCCGGCCCGGGCCCGCGAACGCGGAACCGGGCCAGGGGCGGAGTGTGTTGCGAGCGGCGGTCTGCTGGGTGCCACACTTCAGGCCACGGCGGGGGCGGCAAGGGGGGAGGTAAGCCGGTAGGCCCGGACGCGCACCACCACCAGGCGGCACACCACCTGAGTGACGGCCATCAGCAGCAGCGCTGCGGTCCAGGCGGCCGTGCCGGTGATCAGGTTGTCGCGGCTGAACTGCGCAATGGTGTGAGCGCCGCTGTGCTCGGCCCAGTACACGAAGGCCGAGCGCGCGCCCATGCCCAGCACCCACAGAAGGGCGGCCAGCCACCCGGCTTTGGAGTACGCGGCGCCGTCCTCGGTCAGGCTGACGCGGGTGGCCAGTCCACTGGCCAGTCCGAGCACTATGCCCATCGTGACGCCGAAGAGGTCCAGCTGGACGTCGTGGCCCTCGGTCGGGAAGGAATGAAGGTAGTGCGCGGCCGCGGCGCTGACGGACACCAGCGGCAGCAGGAGCGTGCGGGGCGTCAGACGGCCGCCGCGCATCTGCGGAATCACCAGAAGGATCAGGGCGGCGGAGATGAGGTAGTCAGTCGTCGTCATGGGGAAGAGCTTGCCGCCCGCGGCGCCGCACGGCCTCGGCCCGTGGGTTGACTCCTGGTTTGATACCTGGCGTCAACCCACGGGTTGACGCACGAGACCGCCCGGGTTCCGTCAGCCCGTGGCCGAGCGGGTAGAGCTCGCGGGCCGGGTCGTCCGCCCGTGGCACCGGCACCGGGAGCCGTCCCGGGCGTACCGTCCCCGCGATCACCCGTGCGGAGGCGCGCAGTTCGGCCTCTGGACCATGAATAGGTGGCCAGGCCCGGTGGAGGCGAGGTGGGCGGCGTCGTGGGGGTTGCGGACTGCCACCGCGACCACCGGCCGGCCCGTCGCCGCCGCCCGGTCCGCCAGGGCGCGCTGCGCACTCGCCGCGGTGACGTTGTACGTCGTCAGCACCACCGCGTCCGCCTCCCCGGCCGCCGCCACCGCCCGGGCCGCCGCCTCGGTTGACGGGCCCGTGCCAGGCGAGGTCGCGGGCGGCATCGACGGGCCGGAAGGCGTCTTTGTACTGCCAGGTGCCGTGTCCGCGTTTGAGGGCCATCACGAACGGCAAGCGGGCGTTGGACAGTTCAGCGCGGAAGGTGTTGTGGTCGCCATAGGCGCAGTCGGCGACGACCGCCCGGAACACCACGCCGGCAGTCTTCGCTGCGCGGGCCAGGCCGGCCCCGATCTGCAGCTTGGTGCGGAAAGCCGGGTCATTCTTCCCGCCTGGGAAGTGGTGGGCGGGCGTGTAGGGCACCGCATGCAACGGGTAGTAGAGGCGTTCGTCGGCCCAGCACATGGTCACCGTGACCACGCCCCGGCCGATTTTCCCGACCGAGCCGGGATACCGCTTGCCCACGTGCGCGGTCGCGCTGCCGTCGTTGCGATCACCGGAATCGTCGATGGCCAGCACCCCTCCTTCATGCGGCGCAGTGGCCGGGTCGGCCAGCAACAACTCGAGGCGGCGGGCCTTGACCTGCTCACCGTCCCAGGTCGACTCGGACAGGAAGAACTGCAGGCGCTGTACCGCCGCATGCTGGGCACCCTCCACGGGCTCCGTGCCGGCCAGGTACTCCCGAAACCCCCGCCGCTGGGCCAACGTCTGGAAGAGATCGTCGAAGCCGGCTGCATATGGTTCCAGCGGACCCGGTGCGGGAGGACACGGCAGCCGCTTCGTCATTTCTGGTTCCCCAGACCGTGGTTGACGCCTTCACCTCACGGCCTGCTCCCGCACGAACCCGCCGTCAACAACGCTTGTGGGCAATACAACTAGGTGGTCGGACGGGTGTCCGCGAATGAATGGAATCGATCGCGGACACCCTGGGGTCGTGCGGGTCAGAAGCCGCGGGTGGTGAGCCACTCGTCCAGCGCGACTGAGACGATGTCGCCGATGGGGAGGTGGTCGAGTTCGTTGTCCAGGGCGAAGCGTTTGATCCGCTTCTTCAGCTTCAGCGCGGCCGGTACGGACGAGTCGAGGCTCTCGCGCGTGATGATGCGCTGGTTGAGGATGACGGCCGTTTCGGGGATGTCCATGGGGCGGCCGGGGCCGTGAGCCCACGGTGTTCCCTCGCTGGGGGCTGCCTCCGGTCGCCTGTTCTGGTCCTGCTGAGGCCCCGGTGCCTCCGTCCTCACTGGAAACGCGGTAGTGCCTGCGACCGGTGCGCCTGTGGGGCGGATGGCCACTTCTGCGAGCGGGGTCGCGCTAGGCGCCGCGGACGCGGCAGAAGCCGACCCATAGTGCGAAGCGTGCTCGTCGGGCTGTAGGGACGGGACCGTAAGTGCCGCGGAAGCGGCAGTTGGGTCCGTGGGCGGCACCTGCCGCTCCACCGGCTCCCCAGCGGGAGCCTGCCATGGCTGGCTGGCGGCGGTGGCTGGGGGAGCCCACTGGCTGCCAGCCGCCTCCGGCGCAGGGGCGTTCGACGCGGCTTCGACGGTCGGCTGGGTGGACGTCTGCGCCGCTTCGGGAACCGTCTCAATGCGATCCTGCGCCGACTCCTCGACGGGAGTAATGGAGGGAGCGGGATGGACCTGGGGCTCGCTCGCCGGCGCGGGACAGATCTCGTCCTGGGCGATGGTCCTTTCGGTGGCGATCTGCTCGGGAGTGAGCTCGGCGCCCGGCGGTGGGGGAGGGGTCGTCTTCTTGGCGCCGCCGAGGGCACGCCCGGCGCGGCGCGGCGGGGGCTTGGGCCTGTCGTTCTTCTCGCTCATGCGGTGAGCTCCTTCATCCGTTCGGCGTACTCGCTCAGTTCGGTGGGGATCTCGCCGAAGGCCTCCATGTAGTGCACCCAGGAGTGGATGGTGGTGTCAGCGAGCGGGAATGCCTCGTCGCGGTCGGGGCCAATGCCTTCGCCCTCGGCGGGGTCGAGGAGCTGGTCCTTTGCCCGACCGGGCAGGCTGGTGCGGTCGTCGGCCTTGACCATCACGACGTGGGCGGTGACGCCGTGCTCGTTGCGTGCGGCGGCGCGCTCGGCCTCGTCGAAGGTGGCCAGGAGCTTGCGGCGCTCGATCTTGGTGGGGGCGACCGGCACGAGGAGGAGGTTCGCCTCGGTAACAGCCTCGTGGAAGAGGCGGGCGCTGCCGCCGCCGGCGTCGACCACGATCGCGCCGAACTCGGCGCGCTTGGTGCGGATGTACTCGGCGATGTCGTCGAAGGGGTACCGCTCGACGACCAGGTTGGCGGGGATCTCGAAGCCGGCGGCCGCCGCGACCTTGAACCAGTCGTAGGCGGACTGACTGGTCGCGTCGGCGTCCAGCAGCAACGTGGGGTGTGACCGAGATACGCGGCAAGGGGGCAACGAGATGATCTTGAAACTCTGACGGGTCTTCTACGGTGCCGAGATCACGGCGGCGTGTTCGTCGTGGTCGAGCAGCATCCGCATCACGGTCGCCGGTGACGGATGCTGGCCCTTCTTCTTGCCGGTGGTGATGACGAGCCGCTTGGCCATGTCGCGCAGGCTCATCTCCTGCTCTCGCAGGTGCAGGGCCATGGACAGCATGGATTCGTCTGCGACGGCGGCGCCGCCGATGGTCTTGCCGCGCTTCCTCGCGGATTCGTGGCCTTCGAGGGTGCGGTCGCGGATGTACTCGCGTTCCATACCGGACATGGCCGCCAGCACGGTGAACACGATGCCGGACGGGTCGTGCGAGCCCTTCAGTTCCCCGGTGAGGAACTCCAGGCCGATGTCGCTCGTCTTCAGTTCCTCGGCGAGCATGGCGAGTTCGATGCCGCGGCCGAGCCGCTTGTGTTCGTGGACGACGAGGGTGACGCGCACACCGGAGGAGCGGATCTCCCCGGCGAGCTTGACGGCGGTCTCCAACTCGGGGCGTCGGGCGGAGCGGGTGGAGATCTTCTCCGAGAAGACCCGGGTCACTCCGGCTTCGGCGAGGGAGTCCAACTGCGCGTCCAGGGACTGCCGTGCGGTCGAGGCGCGGGCGTACCCGAGACGGACGTGTCCGACTGGCTCGGCGCTGGCGCTCGCGGGCTGGGGCAGTTCGGTCCAGACCGAGCCCGGCTTCCGTACGGCGGAAGTCGGCACGCTGAGCGCCTTCGCGAGTTGGGGCACGAGACGGAATCGGGCGGTGTGGTACTGGATCGCCACCTTGCCCTTGCCAGTGCGGCATGGGGAGCCCGCCGGAGCGGCGCAGGTGGACATCGGGCAGGTGTGCGATTCCACGCGCTTGAAGTCGTCGCTCACGCCCCAAACCGTTTCATAAGGATGTTTCAGGCGTCCAGTCACTTGCAACAACTCATGAAACATGATCGCCGCAGGTGGACCTTCGGGCGGCGGGGTGTTTCATGAGCGACCACCTATGAAACAAAATCAGTGTCCGCGTTGTCGCCTCTTCGAGTCGGCGGACGTCCTCGCCGCCCGCCTACGACACCCATTCGCGCCTGTGACCTACCTGGCCGCTGGCGTGGTGGCACGTTTCGCTCGCATTCCGGTCCCACCCCCACTGCGGTGAGCTCCCGATCGAACGGTGAGTGGGCCCTCGTCATCGGTGGCTCCTCGGTTTCAGGGGCAGCGGTGGCGCCGCCCTCGCGTTGTGGACCGTGATTCGGTGTATCAGTTCGTGTCGGAGAGCGGGTCGATGATGGTGTCGGCGACCCGGCGTGCGACCTCGGCCGGGTAGGGCGCGTCGAGTCCAAGGACGATGTGACTGAACCCGCCGTCGAGTGCCGCGCGGACGACGTGGCGGGTGTCCTGGGGTCGGTCGTAGGAGGCGGGCAGGATGATGGATCGGGTGATCTCGGCGGGGTTGCGGCCGACCTCGGCGCACAGCCGGTCCAGCGTCGCGCTGCGGGCGATCGCCTGCTCGATGCTGCCCCCGGGCATGTTCCAGCGGTCGGCGTGCTCGGCCACCACGCGCAGCGTCGGGGCGGCCTGGCCGCCGATCAGGATCGGCGGGTGGGGTTGCTGGACGGGTTTGGGGCTGCAGAACGCGCCGGTCAGCTGGTGGTAGTCGCCCTGGAAGTCGAACGGTGCGGTTTCGGTCCATAGTCTGCGGGTGATCGTGCACGCCTCGGCGAGGCTTTTGACCGCGTGGGCGGCATCGTGGAAGGGAAGGCCGTGAGCTGCGTACTCACGCCGGGCCAGTGGCACGTCGGGCCGAGAGCCTGCGCCGATGCCGAACTCGAGTCGGCCGCCGGAGATGACATCGACAGTGGCGGCGATCTTGGCCAGCATGGCCGGTGGGCGGAACCTGTTGCTGGTGACCATCACCCCGAGCCGCAACCGCTCGGTTTGGGCTGCGAGGGCGGACAGCAGTGTCCAGCCCTCGAAGGTGGGTCCGTTCGGGTCGCCGCCGAGCGGCATGAGGTGGTCGAACAGCCAGGCGTGCTCGATCTGCGGGATACCGTCCGCCTCACGCCAGACCCGCAGGACATCGTCGTAGGCGACCTGAGATGGGGCGGTCATGATCCCGAAACTGGGTCTGCGGGCCGGTGCGAGGGGGTTGGTCACTTGGAGTCGATCCTCCCCAGCGCGTCGACGGCCACGGCCAGGGACCGGCGGGCGGTAGGCCACGCGTCGTTGTCGAGGCCCAGCGCGGTACGCAGATACGCCAGGGTGACGTGCTGGACGACCGCGACACGCTCGGGGCTTTCGTCGGTGGTCCGCGTGTCGTTGGAACCCAGGATGCCGCCGAGTACGTGTTCCGCGCCGAACAGGGTCAGCAGATCGGTGGCGCCCGAGCTGAGGCGATAGCCGTCGGTGAACCAGTCCGGACCGCGCAGCGTCAGCGGGGACTGGTCATGGTCGCCGGCGACCATGAGGCTCGGCGTCTTCAGCTCGGCGAAATCAGGGCTCATGAACGGGAAGTACTGGACGGCGAGGGGGCTCAGGTCGGCGCCGCCGGTGCCGGGCAGGCACAGCAGTACCGCTGCCTTCACACGTGAGTCGCTCACGCTCTCACCGGGAGTGCCGTCGGCGTCGACGACCCGTGCGCCCGCGAGCATGCTGGCGGTCTGTGCGCCCCACGAGTGTCCGGCGACCGCGATGCGGTCGTGGTCGATGCGGCCGGCCAGCCCGGGCACGCCGGCTTCGATGGTGCCGAGCTGGTCGAGGATCTTGGTCAGGTCGGCGGTGCGGATACGCCAGATGAGCGGGGTGCGCGGGTCGTCGGGGAGCAGGCCCAGCGCGTCGAGATGGGTGGGCTGGATGACGACGAACCCGCGGGCGGCCCAGAAGCCGACCAGCGGTGCGTATTCGTCCATGGTCACGGCCATGCCGTGCGAGAAGACAACGACGGGCAGGTTGTGGCCGGTCGTCGGCGCTGTGACCCGTACCTGCAGGTCCTGGCCGCGGTCCGGGGCGGCAAGCGCGATCGGCCTGACAGATATGACGGGGGTGGTGGAGTCGTTGCCGCCGTCGGCGGACGTGGTGTCGCTCATGAGGTGAATGTCTTTCTCGGAGGGGCCAAGTGGCCCGTGCTGCGAGGCGTCTGGCATGATTGAAATACGGAGCCCCGCTCCGCATTACGATACGGAGCATTGCTCCGCTTTGCAAGTGGGAGGTGCTCACGATGTCCACGCCCAACACGCCGCCACCCCCTGCTGGCCGCAAGCGATCCGACGTCCGCCGAAACGAGCAGATACTGCTGGACGCCGCGGCGGCCGTGTTCGTCCGTGCGGGAGTCGACGCTCCCGTGCGGGAGATCGCTGCCGAATCGGGCCTCGGCATGGGCACCATCTACCGCCACTTCCCCACCCGGGCGGACCTGGTGGTCGCCGTCTTCAGGCACCAGGTCGACGCGCTCTCCGCTGCCGCGCACACGCCGCCCGCTGCCGATACGCCGTACGAGGCCTTGCGGCTGTGGGTTCACCAATTCGCCGATTTCCTGGTCACCAAGCACGGCCTCGCCGAGGCACTGCACTCGGACCAAGCCGGATTCGAGAGCCTGCACAACGAGTTCGTCGAACGCCTGCTGCCCGTGCTCGACCAGCTGCTGAAAGCGTCCGCCGCTGCCGGCTCCACACACGCGGACATCCGCGCCTACGACTTCATGCTCGCCATCGGCAACCTGTGCATCGGAGTCGAAACCTTCCCCGACTACCAGGCCCGCCGCATGATTGACCTGCTGCTCGCCGGCCTGGCACAGACCGCCCCGGCACCGACAGCCAGCGAGTCGAAATAGCGCCAGCGCTCTCGCACGCCCGTGCCAGGACCCTGTAGAGCTGATCGCGGGTGAGGCCGTCGGGACCGGAGTGGGAGCTGTTCGACGGACCTTGTGGCGGCGGGTCCGTAGGGACTGGTGACCGAACTGCTCGGTGGCCCTGGCGGAGCCCTTCGGTAAGAAGTTGCGCGGATAGGGGCGTTTCACGGCGGTCGGCTTGAGCTGTTATCCCAGCGGTGAGTGCTCCAGGTGCGGCGGATGAGGCTACGCACGGTATCCCTTCACGTGGCCCTGGCACGTGGAGGTGCTCGCTCGGCAGGTCAACGCGCTCTCGTTGTCCGGTCGTGGCCACGACCTGTCACGGACTCAGATGCTGCGATGAAGGCTTGTACGAGGGGACGGTTGTCTCCTCGGCGGGTGGCCATGAAGATCCGGCTCACTGTGGGCGGCCCGTCGAGTTCGAGACGTCGGGCGCCTGCGGGGAGCAGCGTCGTGACGCTGTAGGGGGCGATGGTGACGCCGAGGCCGGCGGCGACGAACATGATGATGGTGTGCCAGTGCGAGCACTCCTGCGCGACTTGGACGTCGATGCCGGCGTCCCGCAGCGGCTGTGTGTTCAGGTCGAACGCTTGAGCTCCTGCGGTGCGTGGGAACAGGATCAGCGGGTCAGTGGACAGCGCCGTTGCTTCCACATGGTCACTCCTTGCGGCGGGGTGCTCTGTGGGGATGACGGCGACAAACCGTTCCGTCGTCAGCAGGGAAAGGTCGATATCGTCTCGTTCTTCAGCATCCCGCACGATCCCGACGTCGGCTGTCCCCCGCTCCAGGGCCGCCAGGGCGTCGGCGGTGAAGCCTTCGTGCAGCTTGATGTGGACGTCTGGGCGGCGGCGGGAGAATTCACGGAGCCGTTTGCTGACGATTGCGGTGGCGGAGGTGATGAAGGCGACATCCAGGCGTCCGGCCTCGCCGCGCCCGACACGGCCGGCCTCGTCGAGGTCGGCCGCCAGACGGCCCAGAAGGTCCCTCGCTCGTGGCTGGAACGTCGCTCCCGCGTCTGTGAGGCGGACGCTTCGGGAGGTCCGCCGGAACAGCTCAACACCGACAATCTTCTCGAGCTGCCTGATCTGCTGGGACAGGGCCGGCTGGGCAATGTTCAGCCGCTGGGCTGCACGGCCGAAGTGGAGTTCCTCAGCCACAGCCAGAAAGTACCGCAGATGGCGGAGCTCGATGCGCTGATCCATAGCTCAAACTTATCGATAGAGGCTACTGCCGGTATTGGACATATGAGTGAGTGGGGCCGGAGGCTGCTAGCGGGAAGCTGCACCCGAAAGGAAACCTGCCTCATGCCGCGCACATCTGCCCCGACCATGGTCTCCTCGATCGCCTCACAGAGTGATGCCGACGCGTTCAGCGCGTTGAACGAGGAGTGGATCTCGCGCCTGTTCACCCTGCAGGACGAGGACCGGGCGGTTCTCGGAGATCCGTTCGGCCGCATCGTGGGCCCGGGCGGCGACGTGCTCTTGGCGCGCGAGCCGGGCAGCGGCACCGTCGTGGGGTGCGTCGCGCTTCTGGCCTACCCGGAAGCCGTGTTCGAGTTGGCGAAGATGGCCGTGGCCTCCGCCGCGCAGGGACGCGGCATCGGCCGCCAGCTCATAGCCGCAGCAATAGACCGCGCCCGGGCACTCGGTGGGGCCCGGCTCTTCCTCGGCACGAACAGCAAGCTGGCTGCCGCCATCCACCTCTATGAGGAAGCCGGGTTTGTCAGGATCACCCGCGACCGTCTCCCGGTGACCGACTATTACGCCCGCGCCGACACCCTCATGGAACTGAAGTGACGCCCCGACCCAGAGCCCGAAGTCTGCCTCGCCACGGCTGTCTTCACCAGCATGTGGGTTCCTCCACTGCCCGCAGCACGCGATACCTGCCAAGTCGTGGCCGGACCATCCGAACGGCTACCTCGACGACACCCCGCACGGGCCGACCGCACTGGACGCGAGCCCGCTGAAGGGCCCTGAGTGACCGCGGTAGAGGATGAACTCCCCGTCACGTGCGCGGGCTCGGCCCGTGATCTCCCGCCGCTCGGTGGCCGTGTGCCCTGGTCTGGGGAGTTCCTCTTCCGTACGCCGTACCCGCTCTGATCGAGTGGGACGGCCCTCAGCTGGCACCGCCTCGATGGCCCGGCGCCACCGGCCCACCTCTCCAGTCGGCCACTGATACACCCACAAGCCGCGACTCAAAGATCTGGTGATCACGCAGTGGCGGCACTCTGTGATCACTGGGAGACCCGTGCCCACGCTGCCCTCATGGCTGACCGAACCACTCTGGGACCAATTCCAGGCGCTGCTGCCCGAGCGGCCCGAGTTCCACCCGCACCATCCGCTCGGCTGCCACCGCCGACGCATTGGCGACCGGATCATCTTCGACAAGATGCTGCAGTTACTACGCTTCGGCTGTTCTTATGAGGCGATCGCCGACACAACCTGCTCGGCCACCACGATCCGCGACCGTCGTGACGAGTGGATACGACTCGGCGTCTTCGTCAGGCTCAAGCAGATCGCGCTGGAGTCCTACGACCGGATCGTTGGCCTCGTCCTCGACCAGATCGCCGTGGACGGCTCCATCACCAAGGCTCCCGGCGGCGGCGAGGCCGCCGGACGTTCACCAGTTGACCGCGGCAAGCAGGGGCTGAAGCGCTCAGGCATGACGGACGGATACGGCATTCCACTGGGCCGTGTCCTGGCCGGAGCCAACCAACATGACTCTCCGCTGCTCGCCCCAACCCTGGATCGCCTCAACGACCTTGGCCCGCTGCCCGACGGGATCACCGTGCACCTGGACGCCGGCTACGACTCGGATAGAACCCGCACGCTGCTCAACGAACGCGGCCTGCAGGGACGTATCGCACACAAGGGTGAGAATGCGCCCATCCAGGCCAGTCGGCGTTGGCACGTGGAGCGTACTCAGTGCGCCACGAGGCGCTCTGTTTGTATCCTCGGCTGAGCCAGGAGGGAGAGCCGGATGACCGGGAAACCGTCATGTCCGGTTCGGCGGGAGGCCGCGCGGAACAGGACTCGCCCTCATGGTGAGCACCTCGCCGCGCGGCCGACCCAACCGCCTGGCAAAACGCCTTTCACCGCCTCGCCCGCTGCTACGAGCGGCGCGTCACCGTCATCGACGCGTTCTTCGACCTCGCCGACACGATCATCACCGTGCGTAGCCTGAACCGACGGGCGTGGACGACTCACCGCTGGGACGAACGCCGGAACCGCCGACCATGACCACACGCCTATCCGTGCGGCCTCTAAGTCGGGCAGTCAGGCGGCCTGACCGAGGCCGGCGGTGGTGAGGTCCTGCTCGCGCAGCGGGGTGAAGTCGATGTCGAGCGTCGGGTCGTATGCCTCGGGCTGGATGCCGACTTCGTGAGTGCTGTACTCGCCGAACCGGTTGATGTGCTCGGTCAGATACGGCGAGATGTGCGCCAGGTCCTCCGGATCGATCTCCCAACCCTCCTCCAGTAACTGCCGCACGATCTCCGCGATGTCCAGGGCATTGTGGAAGATCACCGCGTTCGTGAGCAGGGCGTTGAACTTCATTGCCTTCTCCTGCTCGATCGGGTCGTTGTCTGCGATGACCCCGCGGTTTCCGAAGCCGATCCACTGCGAGAACCGGTTGAACGACTCCACCTTGTTCGTCGCCGCAGTCACCCGCCGCCGCAGCGGCGCGTCCGAGAGGTAACGCAGCAGCTGCACGGTGCGGATCACGCGGCCGACCTCGCGGAAGGCAGCGTAGGTGGCGTTCTTCCGCGACCCGGAGCGCAGCCGCTTGAGCAGCGTGGAAGAGGAGATCGCCCCCTCCCTCACGGAGACGGCCACGCGCATCAGGTGGCGGAACTGGGACTCGATCAGGTCGAAGTCGATGACGTTCTTGCCCGGCTCGCCGAACAGGGCGTCGATGCGCACGTACTCGCTCTGCTTGGAGGGCTGGTAGAAGGCCAGTTCCTTCCAGTTCCTGATCCTGGGCATCAGGTCAAAGCCCAGCAGGTGGGCGAGCGCAAAGACAGGGAAGCTCTGGCCATGCACGGTGGTCGGCTGTACCTCGCTTGTGTTCTTCAGCAGGCCTTCGATGATGTAGACGGCCTCCCACACGCCGCACGGGATGAAGTGCGTGAACAGCGCGATGTACGTGTCCGAGATGTGGTGGTAGGCGATCCCGCCCGGCTTGCCGTACCTGACGCTCGTCTCGGAGAGCAGGTTGTCGAGATAGGTGTCCATGTGGGTGCCGTCCGCCGCGACGGCGGTCCCGTCGCCCCACGCCTGCGAGATGTCCAGGCGTGCGTGCGCGTTGACCAGGTCGGAGATCGCCTCGTTCAGCAGCACGATCGAGAAGTGCCGGTTCGCGACGTACGACAGGTCGTGCCCGCTCACGCCGGGGATGTGCCGGGCAGCTTCGTAGGGGCCCATGTTGGTGCCCTTGACGAACGTGACGATCACGTACCGGCCCAAGGGGTCGGTGAGCTTGGGCTCGTTCCCGGAGGACGGGCCGAAACGGCGCCACCACTCCACCCAGTACGCGGTCCGGGCCACGATCCCCATCAGTGAGCGCTCCGGCATCCTCGCCTTGATCTCCTGCTCCAGCCGCTTCGCCGAGGGCCGCTGACCGTCAGCCCGGTGCGCCTTCAGCGACGGGATGCCCGTCTCCGGATCGATGACCAGGCCCTCGTTGTCCGGGTATCCGGCATCCGTCGCCGCGGCGGCGTTCCGCAGCTTGTCCTCCAGCTGACGGCGGAAGAACTTCGCGTCGAACTCGGTGGTCTCGCCCTCCTCACACAGGCCGACCTCCCCCAGATAGGACCCCAGCGTCTCCTGGACAGCCTCCCAGTCCAGCAGTTGCTCGGACCAGTCGGCGTACTCCTCCGAGCCCACCACGGCCACATCACCGGTACGCAACTCCTCCGCGAGAGCGGTGAAGACCATCGCCTCGAAGTGCTTGCGGACGAACTGCCCGGTCCGGGTCTTGTCGACCACAGCCTTGCGCCAGTTCTGCGTGGCGAAGGAGACGTCGACCTCCTTGCCCTCCTCGTTGAAGGCGGTGATGTACTCGCCGCGGGCACTCTGGTGCCGCTGGGCGTGCGCGAGTGCGTCCAACACCCGGCTGTCCTCGCTGGTCGCGGTGAACTCCAGCTTGTCAGCCAAGTCGAACATCACCGCCCGGTCCCGGCCGATCTGCCCGTACAGCAGCACTTCCCAGAAGTTGCCGTGGTGGGCGGAGACCTTCTCGCTCTGCTCGTACTGCTTGGCGAACCCGCCGAAGCCCTCCACCGCCTGCGTGACCGCGCCGAGGCCGCCGGCCTGCACCACCTGGGCCCTCACCAAGGCGAGGACTGCCGGGGAGACCCTGCCCTCCAGCCGCCGCGTGACCTCGGCGGCCGACGCCTCCTCGTCCAGGCCCTGAAGGGCCTGGCGGGCCTCGGCGGTCATGGCTGCGGCCTTCTCCAACGCCTCCTGGGCCGGGCCGCCCGCGTCGATGTGCTTGAGCACCGTGCGGTAGTTCCCGATCAGGGCCTCGACGATCTCCCGCTCGGCGAGCCGGATCTCCTCCAGCTCCGCCCTGGCCTTCTTGATCTTCGTGGCCACGCGCTTGCAGAACATCGTCGCGAGGTCGTCCCGCACCCGCATCCGCGCCTTGTGCGTCAGGGCCGCGACCAGCGCGATGCGCTTGACGGGGACGAAGTCCCGCAGCTCCGAGGCATCGGCTGCGTCCGCCTCCCCAGCGAAGTCGGTGATCTTCCCGGCGGCGACACCGTCCATCCACACACAGGTGTCGCCGAGATCGTCCAACCATTCCAGACGCTTGGTCAGGTTCTTGAAGTGCGACCAGGTCGGGCCCTGCGCGGGCTTTTTCAGCCGGTTGAACAGCGTCGTCCTCGCTGTCGCGCTCCTCCAGCAGCCGCAGCAGCCCCGCCCGCTGAGCGGCGCTCATGCGGTCGTGGATGCCCGCGCGGATCGAGGCGTTCACCTCGGTGCGGATCTTCGAGGCCATCTTGTCGAAGGTGGAGAACCCGGGTAGCTCCAGCCCGGCCTCCACCACCTTTTCCAGCGCGATGTTGATGAGGTCCGCCGGGCGGTTCTTCGCCGCAGCCTCCTTGCGGATCGACTGCTCGGCGATCCCACGGGCCTTGGCCTGGTCGTATTTCACGCCGACTTGCTTACGGACCAAGCCCCGGTGATGCTTGGCCGTCCTCTCCGCCCGGTACACCGGCAGCGTGCCCTCCGGCAGCTCTACCTGACGTCGCACGAAGTCCACCACCATCTCGGGGATGTCCTCCACCGCCGGGAAACACCCCATGCGCTGGTACGACTTCAGCATCAGCAGCAGGGCCACCAGATGCTCATCGCAGTCCGTGGCATCGGCCGCCCACTCCAGCTCGTCGCGAGTCGGCGAGAAGAACAGATGCAGCTCGTGCGCGGTGATCAGCCCCTTGAACCGCGGATACGCGGTCCGCTCGATCGAAGTCACAACCCACCTCAGGCCCGGACGACAACAACATCACCAACGAAACTGAGCCGAATGGGTGACGGGCCGAGCCTCTCGAGGCTTCAAGATCATTCCGTTGCCCCTTTGCCGCGTATCTCGGTCACACCCCAACGTGGGCAGGCCGAGGACGACGGCGTAGTAGAGGGCGATGAACCAGGCGGGGGTTGTCTTGCCGGTGCCGCCAGGCAGGCTCGCGCCGAACTCGGCCCCGACGCGCTCCTCGGCGCCGGAACCGTGCGCTCGGCCGCGGACGCCGCCCGCGCCGTGGAGGCCGGCGCCTCGTATCTCGTCACCCCGGTGCCGCTGGTCATGACGTCGGCCCGCGCTGGCTCCGGGATCCCGCCTCCTGCACTCCCCTCGCTGCTGCCTTCATGTCCCACCATGGCTCACCCCTGGTCGGGGACGCGGCCGACGGCGGCGACCTGGAGCAACTTCGCGCCCGCGCGGCCGTGTTCCGCAAGGTGGCCGCGGAGGGGACGCCGTGGCCGCCAGCACGCGCAGCGCCTCACGCACGACTGGGAGATCTGATGGGAGCCCTGACGCCGACCGAGATCGAATCCGCCCTTTTCCCGGGGCGCGTCCGCGATCAAGCATCTTCCGGCTCGGCGACGGCCTGCACGCCGACCCATCGACCGTTTTGTCTCCCTCATTGGTAACACGTTGAGTCACCAGGTCGTGATCAAGGAACATGCAGGCCAGAGGGCATTCGCACCAATATTTCAACGTATGACCCCGTTTAGTAAGGGTGCGTCATATGAGCGCATCAGCAAGGCGTATGAGGGCGACGAAGACGGTGTCATCCGTCAAGGCGAGGACACCGCAGAGTTGGCCGAACAGCGCGGAATCCCCCTCCAGGGGCGCCGCTTCCGGGACAACGACAAGTCGGCCACCCAGGGCAAGCACCGCCCCCAGTACGAGCTCCTCATGGCTGCCGTACAGCGCGGCGAAGTCGACGTCATCATCGTCTACATGCTCGGCCGGCTCTGGCGGAACCGGCGCGAACGGGCCGAGGGAATCGAGATCCTCCGCAAGCACGAGGTGTCCGTGCTGTGCGTCAAGGGCCCCGAGTTGGACCTCACGACGGCCCCTGGCCGTCTCCTCGGCGAGGTCGACACGTTCGAGGTCGAGCAGATGTCGGAACGGGAGCAGCGGGAGATGCGCCAGCGCGTCGAGCGCGGCCTGCCGCCGACCGGGCCACGCTGCTTCGGTTACACCGCAGACGGCGCGGAGCTCGTCGAAGACGAGGCCGCCGAGGTCAAGGACTGCTTTCACGCGCTGCTCGCCGGAGCGACCCTCTCCGGCATGGCCGCCGACCTCAACGAGCGGGGCATCCTCAACCGCAACGGCAAACCCTGGTCACACAACGCCATCCGCGGCGTACTCCTGAACGAGCGCTACGCAGGGCTGCGTCAGTACCGCGGCGAGCTGCACCCGGGTAAGTGGCCGGTCATCGTGGACGAGGCCACATGGCGGGCGGCGAAGCACGTCCTTGAGGACGAGAGCCGGGCGACGAGCCCGGGACCGGGCCGGAGGTGGCTGCTGTCGGGGATCGCGCGGTGTGGTGTCTGCGACGACGGGACGACCGTGACGTCCGAGTCGCGGGGCGGCCCGAAAGGCACACGGGGGCTCACGGCGCCGCTGTACCGGTGCCGGACGACGAAGCACCTGGCGCGCGGTACGGAACCGATCGACCTCACCGTCGAGGAGTACGTGATCCGGCGCCTGTCGCGCCCCGACGCCGTCGATCTCCTCGTCGACGAGACCGCACCGAGGACGGAGGAGCTGCGAGCGAAGGCCGTTGCCTTGCGGTCCCGAATCCAGTCCCTGACCATCGAGTTCGCGGATGACGACGATGCGGACGCCGCCGAATTCAAGGCCGCTACCCGCAGGATCAAGGCCCGGCTGGCTGACGTCGAGGCGCAGATGGCGCACCCGCAGCGGACGCGCATCCTGGTGGACATCGTCACCGCCGAAGATCCCACCAAGGCCTGGAAGGATCTGACGCTGGACCGGCAGCGCGCGGTCGTCGAGACGCTGCCACGGTAACGCTCCTGCCCGGCCGTCCGGGCAGGACGCCGTTCGATCCGCGATCGGTGCGGATCGAGCCGCTCCAGGGGATGGGCTGACCCCGCGACCGACGAGGGCAGCCCGCGCAAGTGGTACGCCGTGCCGCGCCGAGACGAGACGAGCCCGTGTGACGGTGTCGTGTGCTGGGGCTGCCCTGAGGTGCCACCGGATGGGTTTCACAAATTCACATGCTTTCGTGCGTGCGCCCATACGGCAGCGGTCGGCGGCTCGACGGGGCCCGACCGGCGCTCTGCGGGGGGGCGTACTTCCTACGCAGGTTCGCCGGGACCGCTGTGGCTCCCGGCGATGCGCAGCGCTCGCGCGCCGGGTGGTCGCAGTGGATACCTTCGCCCGCGCGGACGCCGACCCGGTGCTGGTCGAGCGGTGCGTGCGTGACAGATGGCGGCCCGAAGCTTCTCAGCGAACGTGAGGCAGCGCCGTGCGAGGATACACATCGTGGCGAGACGCGGTGGTGCGGCCGTCGGGGCAGGTGCCGACAAGCCTGCGTGTTCCTCCTTCGGGCAGGGTTGCGCCGCCGGTTGCCACCAAGGCCGACTATCTGCCGCTGGATCAACTGCCGTGGCCGGATGCGGAGCGGCTCTATCTGCGGCTGGCCGAGCGGGACGGGCGGGCTGAGCACGCCGAGTTGTACGGCACGGCGGGGCAGAGCCAGGAAGGCATCGACCTGTTCGTCCGCAACACCCGCGATCCGGCTGCGTCCGCCGGCACCGATCCCGGCCGCCGCTACACCACCTTGCAGTCAAAGCGCGTGGCGACGCTGTCACCGGCGCACATCATCACAGCGGTCGACAAGTTCTTCGCAGGTTCCTGGGCCAGCCGCTCGGAAGTCTTCATCTACGCCACCACCCATGACCTGCGCCCCACTGCGTTGGCTGAGGAACTCGAGCGCCAGGCGGACAGGCTACACAAGGCGGGGATCCGGCTTGAGCGCTGGGGACGCGAGTCGGTGAGCGAGCGGCTGCGGCACCTGCCCGAGATCGTCGACGACTTCTTCGGCCGCTCCTGGGTAGCCGAGTACTGCGGTCCCGAGGACGCACAGGCTCTGGCGAACCGGCTGCCGGGCCCGGACGTGGAGGCATTGCGCGCGGGCCTGCGCGGCCTGTACCGGGCGTCCTTCGCTCTTCAGGACACAGGGGCGGTCCTGCTGGCTCCGCCCGTGTCCACACACCCGCCCAAGCCGCTTGATTACGTGTTGCTGGACATCACCGACAGCGGCGGTGAGTTCCTCGGCGGCCAGCCGGGCACTGCGGGTGAGCAGGCCTTGGCGGACGAGCGCCGAGACGGGCATGGTTTGCCCAGCGCGACCGGCCCAGGTGCGGCAGGAACGGCGGAGATGGAACGGGCCGTCGGCGTGCACGCCCGCTGGTCCTACCGTGACGCCGTTCCCGCCGTGGACCGCCTGTTGGCGCGCGGTCGTGCAGAGGACGAATTGGGCGGCCTGGAGGTGACCCGCAGCGCCTGCGACGAGTGGCTGGCCGACGGTGATCTTTCCGTCGTGGTCGGCGGGCCAGGGGCGGGAAAGTCGAGTCTGCTGCGCTTCGTGGTGTCCGACCTTCTGGACGACGGGCCCCGTTCGGCAGCTCTGGCCGTGAAGTTCGGCTCGCATCTGCCGGTGTGGTTGCCGTTCTCGTTTCTGTGCGAATACCTCAAGGGGGATGCCGAGCGGTCGGTGGAGTCCGCTGTCCGGGCCTGGCTCACCCGCTACTCTGCGCAGCACCTGCACCATCTGGTGGCGCGGGCCCTGGCCGATGACCGACTGCTGCTCGTCGTCGACGGTCTGGACGAGTGGACCGACGAGGGCAGCGCCCGCCCGGCCCTGACACTCCTGGAGAACTTCGTCCGCAGCCGTAACGTCGCCGCCATCGTTTCGAGCCGCCCCTACGCTCTGCGTCGTCTGATGCCTCTGGCGGGATGGCGGGTGGGAAACCTGGCCCCGCTGTCTGCGGCACAGCAGCAGAGCATGACACGGGCTGCGTTCGCCAGGGCTGTGACCGCCGAGCCGGCCACAGCCGCAGGCGAACCGAAGGCAGATCAAGTTGCGCAGCGCCTCACGGGTGAGACCGCCGACCGCTTCCTGGACGAAGTCAAGGCCGTGGCCGACCTCAAGGCGTTGGCCGCCGTTCCGCTGTTCCTGCTGATGCTGGCCGGGATGTGGTCCAGCGGCCCGCTGCCCACGCGCCGTATGGAGGCCTATCGGCGGCTGGTTGACGTACTGCTGGAGCAGCATCCGGCCATCCGGCGCCGCGATGTGCGCCGGCCCGTCGGCGGACTGGATGCCCGGGACATCCGCCAAGTGCTTGCCGCTGTCGCCTACGAGCTGCGGCGGGCCGACACGGGATTTCGACCCGGCAGCCGTCTTGACTCCCGAGGCCCGCAGGGTGATGGGTGGAGAGCAGCGGGTTGCCGCGTGGGCCGCGCGCCAGTGGGCGAAGGCGCTCCACGTCGGCACGTACGAGGCCGCTGTCCACAACATGCTGCGTCGGATCCGCGACCAGGCTGACCAGCGCAGCCAGTTCTATCTGTATCTGGTCCGTCTGAAGCCATCCGTCGTGGTGCGGGAGGGGTGGCTCGTCGACCCCGGCAACTTCGTCGGCGACGTCGTGCTCGACGAGGTCTGCCCGCCAGGCGTCGACGTCGCCCGCTACCTCAACTACCACGAGGACCCGGGAGGGCTCTCGCTCGCGCTGGGGAGGGACGCGATCGCCAACGTTCAGCGGATCGCTGTTCCGCTCCCCGACACCTGGGATGGCGGCTGGGCGCGCGATGCCGTCGCGGCTCTCGAGGGCGTGAGCGGCACCGCCGTCCCGGCGACCGGCAAGCCGGCCCGCTTCATGCGGCCGTCATCGTCGCGAGCCGTCCTGGGCCGAGAGCTCGGTGCGTCCCTGGCCGGCAGACTGCCGGTCAACCTCCATGACCAGTTCGCGTCGGCCGCGGCGTTCGCCGAGGGAGAGGATCCAGAGCAGTGGGCGCGACGGACCAGCGCCCTGTTCGATCTGATCGACGATCCGACTCGCGTGCTGGCCGCGCTCGACCGGCAAGATCCCGGCAGGTCTGAGAACGGCTGGTTCCGCGTGGCCTGTACGGGCCGGTGCGGGACTGCCTCGACGGTGTCTTGGGCGGCTGACGCGTTCATGGAGTGACTACCTCCCACCCGAGGAGTTCGAGACGGCTTACTACCGCTCTTTGACCACCCCGAACGCCGCCTGAGCCACACAAGATCGGCCGCTACGAAACTCGGGGCAGCTCAACAGATCGTGAGAAACGGTCTTCGGTCCAGGGTGTGATACAGCCTCTGACCTGTGTTGATCCTGTGCCTGATAATTCTCGGTGTGGGTATTGCCACATCATGGGCGCCGCGTCGCCCCGCTAGGGTCTGTGCACTGCCTACAAAACGACCACCTTCATGACCCCCTCACGACCACTCCCAGGGCCCGGAGGCACCAGCATGGCCGGATCGCCGTTCGCGTGGATCGACGAGCAGGCGCACCAGCGCCGCCAGGCCGGACTCGTCCGCACCCTGCGCCCCCGCGCCGCCGACTCACCCCTTCTCGATCTGGCGAGCAACGACTACCTCGGGCTGGCCCACCACCCCGAGATCACGGCGGCCGCCGCACAGGCCGCGCGCCGCTGGGGCGCCGGTGCGACCGGCTCGCGGCTCGTCTCCGGCACGACCGAACTTCACGGCGAACTCGAACGCGAGCTGGCGGAATTCTGCGGCTTCGAGTCCGCGCTCGTCTTCTCCTCCGGCTACGCGGCCAACCTCGCCGCCGTGACCACGCTCGCGCCGCACGGCTCGCTGGTCGTCTCGGACGCGGGCAACCACGCCTCCCTCATCGACGGCTGCCGGCTCGCCCGGGGCGCGACCCAGGTCGTGGCGCACGCCGACCCCGACGCCGTGCGCAAGGCGCTGGGCACGCACGAGGGTCCTGCCGTCGCCCTGTCCGACACGGTCTTCTCGGTGGACGGCGACGCGGCCCCGCTGGCCGAACTCGCCACCGCCTGCCGCGAGCACGGCGCGGCGCTGCTCGTCGACGACGCACACGGGCTGGGCGTCCTGGGCGACGGCGGCCGGGGCGCCCCGCAGGCCGCTGGGCTCGCGGGCGCGCCGGACGTGGTCGTGACCGCCACGCTCTCCAAGTCGTTCGGCAGCCAGGGCGGAGCCGTCCTCGGCCCCGCCCCGGTCATCGACCACCTGGTCAACGCGGCGCGCACCTTCATCTTCGACACCGGTCTCGCGCCCGCGGCGGCGGGCGCGGCCCTCGCGGCGCTCAGGCTGCTGCGCCGTGAGCCGGAGCGCGCCGCCCGGGCTCGCGCGGTGGCGACGGCGCTGCACACCCGGCTGACCGCCGAGGGCCTGGAAGCCGTACGACCGGACGCCGCCGTGGTCTCCGTGCGCGCACCGTCCCCCGAACAGGCCGTGCGGTGGGCCGCCGACTGCCGGGAAGCGGGACTCGCCGTCGGCTGCTTCCGCCCCCCGTCCGTGCCGGACGGCATCTCACGGCTGCGGCTGACCGCCCGCGCGGACCTCACCGACGCACAGATCGAGCACGCCGTCGGCGTGATCAGTTCAGTCCGGCGACAAAGCCCTCCCAACTGGCGATAGTGAAGAGCAGGGCGGGGCCCGCCTTGTTCTTGGAATCGCGCACGGCGACCAGTCCGGCCCAGGGTCCTGGGCCGGGTCGGGCCGTCTCGACGCAGTTGTTCATTCCCGTACTGCGGCTGCTGCGCAGCCATCGCACGTCGTGGAGTGAAGTACTGGAAAGTACGTACCGAGGCAGTGCAGTCATGGGGGTGCCTCCTTACGCGCCGTCACCTATCCCGGCGATGTAGTCCAACGAGTCCTCGGGCGAAAGGGCGTGGAACTGAAGGGCGTTGAAGGCCTCGGTGTAGGCCTGAAGGTCTTCTTTCCGTTCGAGATAGAGGCTACTCGTCAAGTGGTCGAGAACAACCACATCCAGATCAGTTGTGTTCGGAAATGAGAAGATAACGAAAGGCCCGGTGACGCCGATATGGGCTCCCGCGGCGAACGGCAGGACCTGAAGCCGCACTTGAGGCAGGGTGGCAGCCTCCCGCAGACGCTCCAGTTGCCGAGCCATCACCTCCGGGCCGCCGACCTCGCGTCTTAACACGGCCTCGTCCAGGACCGCGGTCAGTTCCAGCGGCGGATTCGAACGCAGGACGTCCTGCCGGGCGAGGCGCACCTCGACGAGAGCGTCGAGCTTGCCGTCCTCCAGGCCGCCGACGGCGACCCGGGTCACCTCCCGCGCGTACTCGGACGTCTGGAGCAGTCCGGGTACCACCGAGGTCTCCAGCGTGCGCATGCCGCTGGCCTGGGACTCCAGACTGATGAAGTCGCGGTACGTGGGCGGCAGGACGCCGCGGTAGGCGTGCCACCAGTGATGGCGGCCGTTGCCCTCGGAACCCGCGAGGCCAACCAGGAGCTCCCGTAACTCGTGCCCCGTGACGGCGTAGGCGTCCAACAGGCGCTCCACATCGGCCGGTTTCACTCCACTGATACCGGTCTCGATCCGGCTCACCTTCGACTGGTGCCAGCCGACGAGACGGGCCGCCTCACCACTGGTGAGACCCGCATCGGCGCGCAGCGCGCGCAGTTCGGCACCGAGCTTGCGGCGGCGCACCGCGGGACCGTGCTGCATGGCCGTACTCCTTACTCCTCCCGAGCCGCCCAAATACGCTCCGCCGTCGCAGAGTTCACCGCATCGAGCGACAGATATATGCATATCTCGGTGGATCGCACCCGTGACCGGCCCAGTGATGGCAGTCTGGCGCGAAGCACCAGTCCGGGACCGTACTCGAACCATCCGCTCCGTGTCGGACTCCGGTCCCGTGGGAAAGGGACGACGTCGCCATGGCAGATCACCAGGAAGCATCCGTCACTCTGCCGAGCGATCCCGCCTCGGTCTCCGCGGCCCGGAAATTCGTCGCCGATGTGCTGGCCGAATGGGGCCTGCCGTGCGACGCCGAAGTCGCGGACACCGTACGCCTGATCGTGTCAGAACTAGCCACCAACGCCGTCCAACACACTTTCGGACAGTCGCCCACCTTCACGGTGGACGTCCGGCTCGACCGAGATGAACATCTGCGGATCGGCGTCACCGACAGCCATCCGCGCTTTCCCAAACGTCTGCCCGCCGCCGTCCAGCAGGACAACGGGCGCGGCATGGTGATCATCCGCTGGCTGACCGCCGAATGCGGCGGCAGACTCGTCGTCCGGCCCACCCGCGAGGGCGGCAAGACGGTCGCCATCGAGCTGCCCTGGACGGTGCCGGCCCAGCCGGTGACGGCCGGTGGCCCACAAGAGCCCTGAGGAGCGGCTCAGTTGTCGTGTCCGCCCCGTCCGGCGCCTCGCGGCGGGGCCCGGAAGACCTCGGTCGGCGGCACCGACCGGTCCCCGGCCCGGCGGGCGACGGAGATCGTACGGCGCGGATCTCCCGGTCCCGGCGACCGCGGCCCCACCGGAGCCGCCGCCGTCCCGGCCACCATCTGCGCTACGACCGCGCTGTCCGGCCGGTGCGGCCGGCGGCGGTCGGGACGGACCGCCCGCCGCGGCAGGGGTTCGTCACCGAGGCGCTCGACCCGAAGGCGCCGAGCACCCTCCTCAGCCGACTGCCGCGGTTCGTGCCCGCGGGCGGTCCGGCGATGAGCGCGCTCACGGTTCTCGGTCCGGTGCTTCTTTCGGAGCCGTCGCTCCGCTGACGACGGCACGGTGCACCAGGCCGGGCAGGAGGCCCCACAGCGCCACACAGACGAGCAGGGTGCCCGCGCCCGAGGCGATCCCGGCGGCGCGTCCCAGCGCCACGTCCACGACGAGCAGCACCGATCCCGTCAGCGCCAGCATGAGCACGCCCATCCCGACCGTGGCCAGGACGGAGGAGACCCGCACGATGGTCGGCTTCGCGCCCTGCCGGAACAGCGACCTGTGCAACGCGGCGGGCGCCGTGAAGAGCGCGGCGGCCGCCACGGCCAGCAGGAGGGTGGTGACGTACGTGGCGCGCTGCACCGTGTCGAGGGACGGGAAGCGCGGGGTGAACGCCAGCGTCAGCAGGAACGCGAAGAGGATCTGCACACCGGTCTGCGTGACGCGCAGCTCCTGGAGCAACTCGCCGAAGTTGCGATCGGCGCGCTCCAGGGGCGTCTCGTTCCGTTCCTCGGGGGAAGGTCGCTCAGCCATGGTGAACGAGTAACCGGTTCGTCCGCTTTTCACGCCCGGGGGTGGAACCCCGAGGGGGTGCCGGCCGGCGGCACCCCCTCGGGCAGGTCAGCTGACCCGGCCGTACCAGACGCTCTTCGTCCAGATCTTCTGCAGCTTCACGACCTCCCCTGTCTTCGGGGAGTGCCAGATCTTTCCCTTCCCGGCGTAGATGCCGACGTGGTACACGTTCCGGCCCGAGTGGAAGAACACCAGGTCTCCGGCCTTGCGGTGGGACGCGGAGATGTGGTGTGTCTTGTTGTACTGCGCCGCGGCCGTACGAGGCAGCGTCTTGCCCGCCTTCTTGTACGAGTAGAGCGTGAGCCCGGAGCAGTCGAAGCGGCGTGGCCCGGCGGCGCCGTACTGGTACGGGGAGCCCTTCTTGGAAGCCGCGACCTGAAGTGCCTTCGTCGCCAGCGTGGCCGCTTCGGCGTCGGATGCGACGCCAGGAACCACAAGGCTGCCGCCCACGGCGGCGAGGGTGAGCGCCGAGGCCGTACCGGCCCGGGTCCACAGCGACGGGACACGATTGAGCGCAGTCATGCGCAACCCTTCGTCAGCCGCCTGTGAAGGATGACCTGTCGGATTCGGGCTGGCGAAGTAGCCCGGCCGCTTGCGCGG
Source organism: Streptomyces sp. NPDC111507 (assembly GCF_055638955.1). Lineage (NCBI taxonomy): Bacteria > Bacillati > Actinomycetota > Actinomycetes > Kitasatosporales > Streptomycetaceae > Streptomyces > Streptomyces sp. NPDC111507. The sequence continues at coordinate 35,755 of NZ_JBVKBU010000006.1, forward strand.
CTTCACCCCAAGGGCCGCCCGGATCTCTCCGGCGACCCGTCTTGCTGGGTCCTCCACTCCTGCCGATGCACTTCTGTCGACCGGTCATCCGGGCAGCGGCAGGACTCGGCGTCCGCCCGGACCGCCCCGCCGCTGTGGCGGGGGCTTGTCGTCGGAAGGGATCTTCACGCATAGCGGTCAGAAAATCCGAGCGGAACCGGCGATTTGTGGCGTTACTCACCACTCACCCGTTCGGGTGGACGACCCTCTGTTCGGGCGATGTTGGGGGCGCCGACGACGCGCCCACCAGCACCGGAGCGTCTCATTCCGCCTCCGGGCTACGCGCGTTGCGCAACTTTTTCGGTTCCCCGAAGGGGCCTGTGACTACTCCATCAGGGGGTACACCATCTGGTCCGTTTGAACCCCGGGCCGGACGCCTCGCCGACTCGGCGCGCACGGCGACCCGGGTGTGGGTGTGTCAGTTGTCGGCGTCGGGCGGCAGGGTGACGCGGGCCGCCCGCCGCTCACCGTCGAGGACGCGCAGAGCCTGCGCCAGCGTCGGTGCGTGCACCTCGCTCTCGCCGCGCTGGTGCATCAGCGCGAGGGCGTCCCGCAGCTCGGTGGCCTTGGCGACCAGCGCCTGGGCGGCACGCAGCCCGCGGTAGGTGTCTCCGGGCCTGGCCGGGTTGATACGGCCCAGCAGGTCGACCACGTCGAGGTAACGGTCGATCAGCTCGGCCTCGGCGCGCGTCAGCGCGGGCAGCGGGGGCAGTTCGGGCACCATCGGCGGATCACCTCGCGTCGGGTGTGGCGTTCCTCGCACCGGGCGCGGTGCGCGAGGTCTTGCGGCTGGGGATGATCCCGTCCACCAGTCCGTACGCCAACGCGGCCCGAGCGTCCAGGATCTTGTCCCGCTCGATGTCGGCGGCGACCTGTTCAGGACTCTGCCCCGTGTGACGTACGAGCATGTCCTCCAGCAGCCTCCGAGTGCGCATCAACTCCTCGGCCTGGAGGGCCAGATCGCTCGCCTGTCCCTGTACCGGCTCGGGAAGTGACGGCTGGTGGATCAGCACCCGGGCTCCCGGCAGTGCGAACCGCTTGCCCGGCGCACCGCCGGCCAGCAGCACGGCGGCGGCCGAAGCGGCCTGCCCCAGACAGGTGGTCTGCACGTCGCAGCTGACGAACTGCATCGTGTCGTAGATCGCCGTCATCGCGCTGAACGAGCCGCCGGGGGAGTTGATGTACAGCGCGATGTCCTGGTCCGGTGCCAGATATTCGAGGTGCATGAACTGCGCCATCACGTCGTTCGCCGAGGTGTCGTCGATCGGCGTCCCGAGGAACACGATCCGCTCGTCGAGCAGCTTCGAGTACGGATCCAGGGTCCGGTGCCCCATGCTCGTCCGTTCGGTGAACTCGGACAGGACGTGACGGGCGGACGGTTCATTCATGGCACGCGCCTCCTGTGAAGGGTTCTGTAAAAAATGTACAGGACGTACAGAGCGGGGGAAGGGTGCTCGGCTGACAGCGAACGTCCCCGTGCGCCGCCGGTGGAGAGGGTCGCTTGATGGTGCGCACGGATCGTTTTCGGTGGAGCTGAACGAGATCGTCCGCTCTGTGGGGGTGCCGGGGGCCCGGTCTAAGCTGGTGGACATGGCCTACGAGATTCCGGTGACCCAAGCCAGGGCTGAGCTCGCCGATCTGATCAACCGGGTGGTGTACGGGGGCGAGCGCGTCGTCGTGACACGGCACGGCAAGCCCCTTGTCGCCCTGGTCTCCGCCGCCGACCTGGAGCGGCTCGAGGAACTCCCGGAGTCCGCCGACGAGCAGGTGGTCAGCTCCCTCTCCAGCGTCCGCGAGGTCGCCTCCGCCCCGCGTGAGCGCCAGCGCTTCGGCATCGCGGCGGAGCACCGGGGGCACGGCGCCTCGTAGGGTCCCTTCGGCGGCGACGGTGAGGGCGGTGGCCGCGCCGAAGGCGGATGGCCGTCGCGCCGTATACGGTCCGGCCCATGGCCTCGTCCCGGGCCGCGGCCTCGACGACGGCCCGGGAGCGTCCACGTCGGTCATCTGTGGAGCACAGCGCGGTTAACGTCCTCGAAACGACGGCCAACTAGCGTGCCCATCCACGCCACCAGGGGTTTTGGTGGCTGCGGCCACCGGACCCCGCACGGTCCGGAGCGAGGACTGTGAGGTGGGACGCCGTGCAACTGACCCCGCACGAGCAAGAGAGGCTGCTGATCCATGTGGCCGCCGACGTGGCCGAGAAGCGACGGGCCCGCGGGCTCAAACTGAACCACCCCGAGGCGGTCGCCCTCATCACGTCGCACATCCTCGAAGGCGCGCGCGACGGCCGTACGGTCGCCGAGCTGATGTCCTCCGGACGCAAGATCCTCACCCGGGACGACGTCATGGAGGGCATCCCCGAGATGATCCACGACGTCCAGGTCGAGGCGACCTTCCCGGACGGCACCAAGCTCGTCACCGTCCATGACCCGATCGTCTGACGGGGGAGCGAGAGCCATGATTCCCGGAGAGATCCTGTTCGCCGACGGACCCGTCGCCATCAACGAGGGCCGCGAGGTCACCCGGCTGACCGTCCTCAACGCCGCCGACCGGCCCGTCCAGGTCGGCTCCCACTACCACTTCGCCGAGGCCAACCCCGGTCTGGACTTCGACCGCGCCGCCGCGCGCGGCAAGCGGCTCAACGTCGCCGCCGGCACCGCCGTGCGCTTCGAGCCCGGGATCCCCGTCGACGTCGAACTCGTTCCGCTCACCGGCGCCCGTGTCGTGCCCGGCCTGCGCGGGGAGACCGGAGGTGCCCTCGATGCCTGAGCTGTCGCGCGCCGCGTACGCCGACCTGTTCGGCCCCACCACCGGCGACCGCATCCGGCTCGCCGACACCGATCTGCTGATCGAGATCGAGGAGGACCGTTCCGGCGGCCCCGGGCTCGCCGGTGACGAGGCCGTGTTCGGCGGTGGCAAGGTGATCCGCGAATCCATGGGCCAGGCGCGCGCCACGCGCGCGGAAGGCACTCCGGACACGGTCATCACCGGTGTCGTGATCGTCGACCACTGGGGGATCGTCAAGGCCGACGTCGGCATCCGCGACGGCCGGATCACCGGCATCGGCAAGGCCGGCAACCCGGACACCATGGACGGGGTCCACCCCGACCTCGTCATCGGCCCCGAGACCGAGATCATCGCGGGCAACGGACGGATCGTCACCGCGGGTGCCATCGACGCGCACGTCCACCTGATCTGTCCGCAGATCGCCGACGAGGCGCTCGCCTCCGGCATCACGACGCTGGTCGGCGGCGGCACCGGTCCCGCCGAGGGCTCGAAGGCGACGACGGTCACTCCCGGCCCCTGGCACCTCGCCCGGATGCTGGAGGCGATGGAGCAGTACCCGCTCAACTTCGGTCTGCTCGGCAAGGGCAACACCGTCTCACGCGACGCGATGCTGTCGCAGATCCGGGGCGGGGCGCTGGGTCTCAAGCTGCACGAGGACTGGGGCTCCACGCCCGCCGTCATCGACGCCGCGCTGACGGTCGCCGACCGCACCGGTATCCAGGTCGCCATCCACACGGACACCCTGAACGAGGCCGGGTTCGTCGGCGACACGCTCGCCGCGATCGCCGGCCGCGGCATCCACGCCTACCACACCGAGGGTGCGGGCGGCGGGCACGCGCCGGACATCATGACCGTGGTCTCCGAGCCGCACATACTGCCCAGCTCCACCAACCCGACCCGGCCGTACACCGTCAACACCGCCGAGGAACACCTCGACATGCTGATGGTCTGTCACCACCTCAACGCGGCCGTCCCGGAGGACCTGGCCTTCGCCGAATCCCGCATCCGGCCCTCCACCATCGGGGCCGAGGACATCCTGCACGACCTGGGCGCCATCTCGATCATCTCGTCCGACGCGCAGGCGATGGGCCGGGTCGGCGAGGTCATCATGCGGACCTGGCAGACGGCCCACGTGATGAAGCGGCGGCGCGGCGCCCTCCCCGGTGACGGGCGCGCGGACAACCACCGCGTACGTCGTTATGTCGCCAAGTACACGATCAACCCGGCGCTCGCGCAGGGCCTCGCCCGCGAGATCGGCTCCGTCGAGACCGGCAAGCTGGCCGACCTCGTGCTGTGGGAGCCCGCGTTCTTCGGGGTCAAGCCGCAGCTCGTCATCAAGGGCGGGCAGATCGCGTACGCGCAGATGGGCGACGCCAACGCGTCCATCCCGACACCACAACCGATCCTGCCCCGGCCGATGTTCGGGGCGATCGGACGGGCACCCGCCTCGAACTCGTTCAACTTCGTGGCGCCGCTCGCCATCGAGGACGGACTGCCGGAGCGGCTCTCGCTGGGGAAACGGTTCGTGGCGATCGACTCGACGCGTGGGGTGACCAAGGCCGACATGCGGGAGAACGACGCCCGGCCGCGAGTACGGGTCGATCCCGACAGTTTCGCCGTGCACATCGACGGGGAGCTGGTCGAGGCCACTCCGGCCGCCGAACTGCCCATGGCCCAGCGTTACTTCCTCTTCTGATGTCCCGCGCGGCACTACTCGTCCTGGCCGACGGCCGCTTCCCCGCCGGAGGGCACGCCCACTCCGGCGGGGCCGAGGCGGCGGTCAAGGCCGGGCGGATCAGCGGGGCGGCGAGCCTGGAGGACTTCTGCCGGGGGCGACTGCAGACGGCGGGGCTGGTGTCGGCCGCCCTGGCCGCGGCGGCCGCGCTCGGGGTCGATCCGGCGCTGCTGGACTCGGCCGCGGACGCGCGCACGCCGTCGCCGGCTCTGCGGGTCGCCGCGCGGCGGCTCGGGCGGCAGCTGATGCGGGCGGCTCGGGCGACCTGGCCGTCCGGGGAACTCGACGCGCTGGCCCGGGACTTTCCCAAGGGAGCGCATCAGCCGGTCGTCCTGGGGCTGACGGCGCGGGCCGCCGGGCTCGGGCCCGAGGACGCCGCGTACTGCTGCGCGTACGAGAGCGTCAGCGGTCCGGCGACCGCGACCGTGCGCTTGCTGAGCCTTGATCCGTTCGACGCCACGGGGGTGCTGGCCCGGCTCGCGCCGGAGTTGGACGTCGTGGCGCGTGCGGCGGCCGACGCGGCGCGGAAGGTGGTCGACGGTGGGGTCGACGCGTTGCCGTCGGCGTCGGCGCCGTTGCTGGAGATCAGTGCGCAGGCGCATGCCGCTTGGGCTGTACGGCTCTTCGCGTCGTAGGCGGATCGCCCTCGCCGCCCCTGCCCATTCTCACTCCTGGGGATCCGCCCCCAGACCCGCGTACAGGCCTGAAAGACCACACCTCGGAGCCGCCATCATGCATCTCGACCACGATCACTCCCGCGACGGGGCCTCCGCCGTCGGCGCCGACGCTCGTCGGCCCGACGGCTCGCGGCGCGCTCTGCGCATCGGGCTCGGTGGGCCCGTCGGGTCCGGGAAGACGGCGACCGTCGCCGCGCTCTGCCGGGCACTGCGGGAGGAGCTGTCGCTCGCGGTCGTCACGAACGACATCTACACACGGGAGGACGCCGAGTTCCTGCTGCGGGAGGCCGTGCTCCCGCCGGAGCGGATCACCGCCGTGGAGACGGGGGCGTGCCCGCACACCGCGATCCGGGACGACATCTCCGCGAACCTCGAAGCGGTGGAGGACCTGGAGGACGAGGTGGGGCCCCTGGACCTCATCCTCGTCGAGTCCGGGGGTGACAACCTCACCGCGACGTTCTCCAAGGGACTGGTGGACGCGCAGGTCTTCGTCATCGACGTGGCGGGCGGGGACGACATTCCGCGCAAGGGAGGGCCCGGCGTCACCACCGCCGACCTGCTCGTCGTCAACAAGACCGACCTGGCGCCGTACGTGGGGTCCGACCTGGGACGGATGGCCGCCGACGCCAAGGCACAGCGGGCCGAACTGCCCGTCGTCTTCCAGTCGCTGCGGACCGAGGCCGGGGTGACGTCCGTCGCCGACTGGGTGCGGGAGCGGCTGGCCGCGTGGACGGCATGACCACAGCGGGAGTACGGGCCACCGCACGGATCGGGGCACGGGCCGACGGGCGCGGCGGTACCGCGCTGCCCGTGCTGGACGGAGAGGGGCCGCTCGCCCTGCGGCGCACCCGGGCGAGCGGGGACGAGGCACGCGTCATGCTCGTCGGGGCGATGAGCGGGCCGCTCGGCGGTGACCGCTTCGCCGTGGAGGCGGAGGTGGGAGAGGGGGCACGGCTGCACGTCGGATCGGCCGCCGCGACCATCGCCCTGCCGGGACAGGCCAAGGGCGAGGCCCGTTACGACGTGCGGCTCGACGTGTCCTGCGGGGGTGAACTGCACTGGCTGCCCGAGCAGTTGATCTCCGCCCAGGGAAGTGACCTGTACGTGTCCTCGCGCGTCGAGCTCCGCTCGGGCGCTCGGCTCGTCTTCCGGGAGGAGCAGGTACTCGGGCGGGTCGGCGAGCAACCCGGACGGCTCACCAGTCGTCTTACCGTACGGCTCGACGGACGGCCGCTGCTGGACCAGGAGCTGTCGTGCGGTCCCGGCGCACCCGGAGGCTGGGACGGTCCCGCGGGGCTCGGGGGACATCGGGCACTGGGTCAGCTCGTCGTCGTACGGCCGGAGTTCGGGAGTGAGCCCCCGCAGGCGCGGCTGTTGGGGGAGTACGCGGCTCTCATGCCGCTCGCCGGGCCCGCGGCCCTGGTGAGCGCCCTGGCGCCGGACGCGCTGCGACTGCGGCGCGTGCTGGACGAGGCCTTGCGCGCACTCGACCGATAAGTGCTCTCCGCTCAACGGGACTTGGTACTCCGGTTATCGGAATGGTAAAGAAGGCCGGTCGCCCCTGTTCTCAGGGACCTCACAGCAGAAAGGATCCCCGTACCAATCGCAACGATGTACGGGGAGGTCCCACTTGAGGGCTAAGAGACCGACGAGACGCCTGACCGCGTTCGCTTCGGCCGGAGCACTCGTCACGGCGACCCTGATAGCCGGAGCCGTCGCGGCGCCGTCGGCCACCGCCGACTCGCGTCACGGTCAGGACCGCGAGGCCCGCGGTGCGGCGATCGCCGCCGCCCGAGCCGCGAAGGCCGGGATCAACTGGCAGGACTGCCCTGCGGACTGGGGCTTCGAGAAGCCGATCCAGTGCGGCTGGGTCTCCGTCCCGCTCGACTACGCCCACCCCTACGGCAAGCAGATCAAGCTCGCCGTCGACCGTATCGGGAACACCGGGACCAAGGAGGAGCGCCAGGGCGCGCTCGTCTACAACCCGGGTGGCCCCGGCGGTTCGGGCATGCGCTTCCCGCGCCGCGTCACCACCAAGGCCCCCCTGTGGGTGAACACCTCGAAGGCGTACGACTTCGTGGGCTTCGACCCGCGCGGTGTCGGCCACTCCGCCCCGATCTCCTGCATCGACCCGCAGGAATTCGTGAAGGCGCCCAAGGCCGACCCGGTCCCGGACTCCGAGGCCGACAAGCGCGTCCAGCGTAAGCTCGCCGCCGCGTACGCGGACGGCTGTGCCAAGCGCAGCGGCAAGGCGATGCTGGCGCAGATGACCACGCCCAACACCGCTCGTGACCTGGATGTCATCCGGGCCGGACTCGGTGAGAAGAAGCTCAACTACCTGGGCGTCTCCTACGGCACCTACCTCGGCGCCGTCTACGGCACCCTGTTCCCGGGCCACGTCCGCCGCATGGTCGTCGACAGTGTCGTCAACCCGGCGAAGGAGAACATCTGGTACCAGGCCAACCTGGAGCAGGACATCGCCTTCGAGGGCCGCTGGAAGGACTGGGAGGACTGGGTCGCCAAGAACGACGCCGCCTTCCACCTCGGCGACACCCGCGCCAAGGTCCAGGACCAGTGGCTGAAGCTGCGGGCCACCGCGAAGAAGAGCCCGCTCGGTGGCGTCGTCGGCCCCGCCGAACTGATCTCCTTCTTCCAGAGCGCCCCGTACTACGACTCGTCGTGGGTGCCGGTCGCGACGGCGTTCAGCAAGTACGTCGCCGGTGACACCCAGGCGCTCGTCGACGCCGCCGCCCCCGACATGTCCGACACCGCGGGCAACATCGCCTCGGAGAACGGCAACGCCGTCTACACGGCCGTCGAGTGCACCGACGCCAAGTGGCCCACCAGCTGGTCGAAGTGGGACAAGGACAACACGAAGCTCCACAAGAGCTACCCGTTCATGACGTGGGCCAACGCGTGGATGAACCTGCCCTGCGCGACCTGGCCGGTCAAGCAGCAGACCCCGGTGAACGTCAAGACCGGCAAGGGCCTGCCCGCCGTCCTGATCGTGCAGTCCACGCGTGACGCCGCCACTCCGTACCCCGGCGCCGTCGAACTGCACCAGCGCTTCAAGGGCTCCCGCCTGATCACCGAGAACGGTGCGGGCTCGCACGGTGTGACCGGCCTGGTCAACCCGTGCATCAACACCCGGGTGGACTCCTACTTGCTCACGGGCAAGACGGACGCGGCCGATGTGACGTGCACCCCGCACGCCACGCCGGCCCCGTAACACCCCACGCACAGAGGGGCGGCCGGATCCCCGGCCGCCCCTTTTGCCTGCCGTGCCGTTCTCAACTCAACGGTATCCGAGGGAATTTGCGGGCCTGGGCCGCGACCTCGGCCGCCTCCTCCGCCTTGACGACGGCCGCGTACCGGTCGACGTACTCCTGCTCGGAGAGGGTGAGGATGGCGTACATGATCTCGTCGGTGACGGCGCGCAGGATGGCCTTCTCGTTCTCCATCCCGGCGTAGCGGGAGAAGTCGAGGGGCTTGCCGAAGCGGATCACCACGGGGTGGAGGCTCGGGATCTTCTGGCCCGGCGGCTGCGCCTCGAAGGTGCCGATCATGGCGCAGGGGATGACCGGAACCCCGGCCTTCAGCGCCATGACCGCGACGCCGACCTTGCCCTTGTAGAGGCGCCCGTCGTGCGAACGCGTCCCCTCCGGGTAGATGCCGAGCAGTTCGTCCTTGCGCAGCACGCCCAGTCCCTCGCGGATCGCGGCCTGGCCCGCGTCCTTGCCGGAGCGGTCCACCGGGATCTGCCCGGCGCTGCGGAAGAAGGCGGCCGTCAGCCGTCCCTTGATACCGGGTCCCGTGAAGTACTCGGCCTTCGCCAGGAAGGTGATCCGCCGCTTCAGGATCGCGGGCATCAGGAAGTGGTCCGAGAACGAGAGATGGTTGCCGGCCACGATGGCGGGACCCGACGCCGGTATGTGCTCAAGGCCCTCGATCCGAGGCCGGAACACCAGCCTCAACAGTGGACCCAGAAGCACGTATTTGAGCACGTAGTAAAACACGGTGTCTCTCCAACTCTACGGAATCGGCTCTGGGGCCGCGTTCTTCCGGACGTCATCCCTGAGGATGCTCTACTGACCACGTGGGGGATAGGGGCGGCTCGTGACGCTCGTCAAACGCCGCGTGCCCGGTGGCGGCGTACCGCGTCGCGGTTGGCGCAGCGTGGGGAGCAGTACCGCTGCCGTCCGGTGCGGGAGGTGTCGGCGAAGATCGTGGTGCACTCGCTCACGGCGCAGCGTCGGAGGCGGTGCATGCCTCGTCCGGTCAGGTGCAGTGCGGTACCCACGGCGATGAGTGAGAACAGTACGGAGCCGAGTGTCTGCCGGTCGTCGCGGAAGTGCAGGTGCCAGCCGCTGCCGGCGTGGTTGGTCATCCGCGGGTGGGCGGCGGCCGCCTCCAGCATCCGGTTGAGCAGCTCGGCGCGTTCCTGTTCGTCGGTGGCATCGACGACCTCCTCCCACGCCTCCAGTGCGTCCTGGGTGCGGTCGAGGTCCTGGGGAGTGGCCGGGTCGTTCAGCACCAGCCCGGCGGCGCGGCAGCGCTCCGCGAGCTCCTCGGTGCCGGCCGGGCGTCGGTTGGCCAGATCGGCGGCCAGGTTCACGGCATCCTCGCCGTAAGGGTTGAGGTGCATAAGACCATTACATCAGTCTGGTCGGCATGGGACAACGCAAAGGAAACGGGCCGGCCGTGCGGCAGGCGGTGGAGTACGACCTGGTGGAGCTCGTACGTCTGCGGGCCCTGCTGTTCGAGAACCTCGGTGGTCACTTCTTCAGCCCCGCGTCGGCGGACGACGACTGGCTGGACGCCCTGGCCGTGGTGCTGAAGGAACAGCTGACCGCGGATGCCGTGCGCATCCTCGTGGTGGACGGTGACGGTGACAGCGACGGCGACGGCGACCGTGGCCTGGCCGCCTGTGGGATCGCCACCATCGAGCAGCGGCTGCCCGGCCCGCATCTGCGCAACGGCCGGATCGGGCACGTGATCGGCGTGGTCACCGACCCGTCGTACCGGCGCCGCGGTCACAGTCGCTCGATCATGCGGGGCCTGCTCGACTGGCTCGGGGAACGTGAGGTCGCCCGAGTGGACCTGTACGCCTCCGCCGAGGGCGAACCGCTGTACCGCGAACTCGGCTTCACCAACCACCCCGACCCCGCGCTGTACTGGCGCCCGTGAGCCACCGGCCTCCATGGGACGCGGGGCTTGTGGTGTGGTGGGTCGCCGGTGGGCCGGGAAGGCGGTGGGCGCGCTCTCCCGGCCCGTCGTACGGGCTCAGGACGCGGACAGCTCCGCGCGGACCGTCCGGGCCGCGGTGACCAGGTTCTCCAGCGAGGCGCGGGTCTCGGGCCAGGCGCGGGTCTTCAGGCCGCAGTCGGGGTTGACCCAACAGTCGTTCCGCGGGGATGGCCTCAAGTCCCTTGTGCAGCAGGGCCGCCGCCTCGTCCGCGCCGGGTACGCGTGGGGAGTGGATGTCGTACACGCCGGGTCCGGCCTCGCGCGGGTAGCCGTGGCCGGCGAGTTCACGGGCGACCTGCATGTGGGAGCGGGCGGCCTCGAGGCTGATGACGTCGGCGTCGAGGTCGTCGATGGCCTGGACGATGTCGCCGAACTCGGCGTAGCACATGTGGGTGTGGATCTGGGTGTCCGGGCGTACGCCCGCGGTGGTGAGGCGGAACGCCTCGGTGGCCCACGCCAGATACTCCGGATGGTCGCAGGCGCGCAGGGGCAGGGTCTCGCGCAGCGCGGGTTCGTCCACCTGGATGACCGAAGTCCCGGCCGCCTCGAGGTCGTTCACCTCCTCGCGCAGGGCGAGGGCGACCTGGCGGGCGGTGTCGGCGAGGGGCTGGTCGTCGCGGACGAAGGACCAGGCGAGCATGGTGACCGGGCCGGTGAGCATGCCCTTGACCGGCTTGGTGGTGAGTGACTGGGCGTACGTCGTCCAGCGCACCGTCATCGCGTCCGGGCGGGAGATGTCGCCGGCCAGGATCGGAGGGCATACGTAGCGGGTGCCGTAGGACTGGACCCAGCCGTGCCGCGTGGCGAGGTAGCCGGTGAGCTGTTCGGCGAAGTACTGGACCATGTCATTGCGTTCGGCCTCGCCGTGCACGAGGACGTCCACGCCGGTCTTCTCCTGGAAGGAGATCACCTCGCCGATCTCGGCCCTGATGCGTTCCTCGTACCCGGCGCTGTCGATCCGGCCCGCGCGCAGGTCCGCCCGCGCGGTGCGCAGTTCGGTGGTCTGCGGGAAGGAGCCGATGGTGGTGGTCGGCAGCAGGGGCAGCCGCAGGTGGGCGCGCTGGGCTGCGGCCCGTTCGGGGTAGGGCTGGGAGCGGCGGGCGTCGGTGGCCGTGACGGCGGCGGTGCGGGCCCGTACCGCGGGGTCGTGGGTGAGCGCCGAGCCGGTGCGGGAGGCCAGGTCGGCCCGGTTGGCGGCGAGTTCGGCCGCGATGGTGTCGGTGCCGCTCCCGAGGCCCTTGGCGAGGGTGACGATCTCGGTGGTCTTCTGGCGGGCGAAGGCGAGCCAGCGCTGGATCTGCGGGTCGATGTCGCGTTCGGCGGTGGCGTCGAGCGGGACGTGCAGCAGCGAGCAGGAGGCGGCCACGTCGACCCGGTCGGCCAGTCCGAGCAGGGTGGCGAGGGTGGCGAGGGACTTCTCCAGGTCGTTGACCCAGATGTTGCGCCCGTTGACGACACCGGCGACCAGACGCCTGCCGGGCAGTCCGCCCACGGCGGCGAGTGCGTCCAGGTTGGCGGCGGCGGCCCCGGTGAAGTCGAGCGCCAGGCCCTCCACCGGAGCCTTGGCGAGCACGGGCAGTGCGTCACCGAGCCGGTCGAAGTACGAGGCGACCAACAGCTTCGGGCGGTCGGTGAGCCCTCCCAGGTCTCGGTAGGCGCGCGCGGCGGCGTTCAGCTCGGCGGGCGTACGGTCCTGGACCAGGGCCGGCTCGTCGAGCTGCACCCACTCGGCGCCGGCCGTGCGCAGGTCGGCCAGGACTTGGGCGTACACGGGCAGCAGCCGGTCGAGGAGCGTCAGCGGATCGAAGTCCGCGGCCACGCCCGGCGCGGGCTTGGCGAGCAGGAGATAGGTGACGGGGCCCACGAGGACGGGGCGCGCGGTGAGGCCGAGAGCGAGGGCTTGGCCCAACTCGGCGACCTGCTTGGTGGAATCGGCCGTGAAGACGGTGTCCGGGCTCAACTCGGGCACCAGGTAGTGGTAGTTGGTGTCGAACCACTTCGTCATCTCCAGCGGCGCCGTGTCCTGGGTGCCGCGCGCCATCGCGAAGTAGCCGTCCAGCGCGTCGGCCTCGACGGCGGCGCGGTGGCGTTCGGGGATCGCGCCGACCATGACGCTGGTGTCCAGGACGTGGTCGTAGTACGAGAAGTCGCCGGTGGGTACCTCGTGGATGCCGGCCTCGGCCAGTTGCCGCCAGGTGGTCCGGCGCAGTTCGGTGGCGATGGCCCGGAGGGCGTCGGCGTCGACGCGGCCCTTCCAGTAGCCCTCGATCGCCTTCTTCAGCTCCCGGCCCTGTCCCTGGCGGGGGTAGCCGTACACGGTGGCCCGTGTCGCCGCGGCTGCGGACTTCGCTGTCACGGAAATCTCCTTCGCGAGATATCTCCCTGGGATCCCAGGACGGGACGCGGGCGCGAAGGGGTGACGAACCGGACGGAGACAACCCCCACGCGGCACAGCGCGGTCGTCCGTCCGATATGTACGCCGACCCGCCCACGAGGTCACCGGGATGTCCGCGCACGAGGGGTCGCGCGCGGGCAACGGGCAGGTCTTCGGACTCGCGGGCGCGTCCTTCGTACGGAGGACACCTAATGGCCGTCGCTTCCCAGGTCCTGTTCACCGGACCCAGTGCGTATGACGGCGGTCGTTCCCACTCACCGCTGCGGGGCAGTCCCGGATTCCCACCGGGTTCCCTCTTGCGACATCCCGCCTGGCGGACGGGACGAACCAGTTGCACCGGCCAGTCTAGGGGGCACTCACCCGGCGCGGCGGAGCGCATCCGGCATGAGTGCTCCAGCCGTCAGGTGTCGAAGCGGCGGCGGGCGGCCTCGATGTCGCTGAGGTACCGGTGGGTCCAGCCACACATGGCATCGACCGTGGCGCGAAGGCCCTGGCCCGATGTGGTGAGGGTGTATTCGACCCGCGGCGGCACGGTGGGGTGCACGCGGCGCTCGACCAGGCCGTTGCGCTCCAGCATGCGCAGGTTCTGGGTGAGCATCTTGTGGCTGATGCCCTCGATCTCGTTGCGCAGCTCGGTGAAGCGCAGAGTGCGTTCCCCGAGAGCCTCGATGATCAGGAACGCCCACTTGTTGGCGACGTCGGAGAAGATCTCCCGCGCCAAAGAGTCCGCGCGCCTCAGGTCCGCATCCTCGGGCGAGCCCTTGAACTGCTTGGTCACCATAAGGTTCCCCAGTCACTGAAAAGTGCGTTCTTCCAGGTCAGCGGCCACTCTCCTACAGTTCCCGAGTAACCACAAGAGACCGAGGGCCTCTTGGCTCGGTGGACGCGAGCCCATGGGCGCTCATGGCAAGGAGGTAGACGGCATGGCCATCACCCTGGTGAACCCCGGCGGATTGCCGAAGATCCCGGTGTACCGGCAGGTGGCGATCGCGACCGGGTCGAAGCTCGTCTTCATCGCCGGGCAGGTCGCCTGGGACGCCGAGGGGGTCACGGTCGGCGAAGGTGACCTCGCCGCTCAGGTCGAGCGGAGCTACCTCAACGTCGGCACCGCACTGGCCGAGGCCGGCGCCTCCTTCGACGACGTGGCGAAGCTGACCGTCTACGTCGTCGACTGGAGCCCCGACAAGATGCCCCTGTTCCTGGAGGGAGTCGCGCGGGCCTCCGCGAAGCTGGGGATCACCCCGATGGCGCCGGGCACGCTGATCGGCGTGGCGGCACTGGACGTCCCCGACCATCTGGTGGAGATCGAAGCAACCGCGGTCCTCGACTGAGGAGCCGCTCTTCGCCGTCGCCCGCCGCCGTCGCCCGCTGACGGAGATGACACAAATATGTGTCATCTCCGTCATTGGTGCTAGGTTTGGCGATGTGCCGAGTGACAGCCAGTTGATCTTCGCTGACCATGTCGGGCGGTTCTATGCCCGCCAGTACGGGTTTCCGCCGATGGCCGGGCGCCTGTTGGGGTACCTGCTCGTCTGTGATCCGCCTCATCAGACGATCGACGAGCTGAGCCAGGCGCTGCTGGCGAGCCGGAGTGCCCTCACCGGTGCGGTGAAGCTGCTCGAGAGCTACGGGACGGCGCGGCGCTCGCGTGCCGCCGGCGAGCGTATGGACCGAGTGAGCCTGGATCCGGCCGGTCGGCAGCCGCAGAACTTCGACTCCGCCGTCCACCAGGAGCATGCGGCGCTGTTCAGGGAGGGCCTGGCGCTGCTCGCCGATGCTCCACCGGAGCGGCGTGCGCCACTCGAAGAGATGGTCGCGCTGGCCGAGTTCCTGGCCGCACGCCTGCCCAGGCTGGTGGACGAGTGGCACGCGCACCGCGACACGCTGCGCGCCTCGGGAAAGCTGCCCAGCCCCGGCGCGTAGCCGCACCAGGTCCAGGGCCGGCCGGCCCCGGAGCGAAACCATGGAGAGGTTGCCCGTCATGACCCAGCCCGACCTGTCCGCCTTGCGGGAACGCGCCGAGCACGGCGACGCCTCCGCGACCGACGAGCTGATCGAACTCGCCACCGAACTCGGCGACCTGAACGAACTGCGCCGCCTCGCGGACGCGGGCAACCCCACCGCGACCGACGAACTCATCCAACTCGCCGCAGAGCAAGGCGACCTCCAAGAACTGCGCCGCCTTTCGGACCGCGGCAACGCCACGGCCACCGACCAGCTGATCGAACTCGCCACCGAACTCGGCACCATGGACGAGCTGCGACGCCTCGCCGACCAGGGCAACACGACAGCGGCCGAGCAACTCGCGGAGCTCACCGCCGAGTGAGGGGTTTCCTCGAGGGATGGTTGCTCCGCGCGCCGAGGGTGTCGTCGGGCAGCTGACCGCGGGCGGACGGGCCGAGTTCGCAGCCGGTGACGAGGGTGACCTCGGCACCGTCCCGGCGCGGCCGCGCCGCCCGTTCGGCGCAGTCGGTGCACGGCGGCGGCATCTCGGCGGGGGCACGGCGTGCCCACCGCGTCGGCTGCCGCCGCCGGCGTCCGGGGCCGGTGTCAGACCCCCTGTGACAGCACCTTCTCCAACGCGCCCAGGGCGGAGTGGAGTTCCTCACCGGTGATGGTCAACGGCGGGGCCAGCCGGATCGTCGATCCGTGGGTGTCCTTGACCAGAACTCCCTCGCGCATCAGGCCCTCGCTGATCTCGCGCCCGGTGCCGATGGCCGGGTCGATGTCGACGCCCGCCCACAGCCCGCGAGAGCGGAAGCCCTCCACGCCCCGGCCCACGAGCGCCGTCAGACCGTCCCGCAGGACCACGCCCAACTCCGCCGCCCTGCTCTGGTATTCACCGGTCTCCAGGAGTCCTACGACCGCGGAGCCGACCGCCGCGGCCAGCGGATTGCCGCCGAAGGTCGAGCCGTGTTCACCGGGCCGCAGCACCCCGAGCACGTCCCGGCGGCCGACCACCGCCGACACCGGCACGATGCCACCGCCGAGTGCCTTGCCCAGAAGGAGCAGGTCGGGGACGACCTCCTCGTGTTCCACGGCGAGCGTGGTGCCGGTGCGGCCCAGGCCGGACTGGATCTCGTCCGCGATGAACAGACAGCCGGCGCGCCGGGTCAGCTCCCGGACACCGGTCAGGTAGCCGTCGTCCGGGATGACGACGCCCGCCTCGCCCTGGATGGGCTCGATCAGCACTGCCGCGGTGGTCTCGTCGACGGCCGCCTCCAGCGCGGTGAGGTCGTTGTACGGGACGACGCGGAAGCCCGGGGTGAAGGGGCCGAAGCCGGCGCGGGCCGTCTCGTCCGTCGAGAAGCTCACGATCGTCGTCGTACGGCCGTGGAAGTTGTCCGCGGCCACCACGATCGTCGCCCGGTCCGGTGCGACGCCCTTCACCTCGTACGCCCACTTGCGGGCCACCTTGATGGCGCTCTCCACCGCCTCCGCGCCCGTGTTCATCGGCAGGACCATGTCCAGGCCGGTCAACTCGGCCAGCGACTCGGCGAACTCGGCCAGCCGGTCGTTGTGGAAGGCGCGCGAGGTGAGCGTCAGCCGGTCCAGCTGACGGTGGGCCGTGTCGATCAGCACCGGGTTGCGGTGGCCGAAGTTGAGGGCCGAATAGCCCGCCAGCATGTCGAGGTAGCGGCGGCCCTCGACGTCCTCGACCCAGGTGCCCTCCGCGTGGGCGACGACCACGGGAAGCGGGTGGTAGTTGTGCGCGAGGACGGGTTCCTCGGCGCGGATCAGGTCGGCGGAGGAGCGCGGACCGGCGGCGGAGGACGGACGCGTACGGGCGGGAGCGGTCATGAGCGGATCTCCTGGGTGCAGCACTTGATGCCACCGCCGGCCTTGTGGAACTCGGAGAGGTCGACGGGGACGGGGACGTAGCCGTGGCGGGCCAGCCGGTCGGCGAGGGCCTCGGCGCGCGGCGCGATGAACACGTGGCGGCCGTCGGAGACGGAGTTCAGGCCGAAGGTGAACGCGTCCTCACGGGTCGCGAGCACCGCGTCCGGGAAGAGCCGGGTCAGGACCTCGCGACTGCCCGGCGAGAACGCCTCCGGGTAGTACGCGATGTTCGCCTCGGGCCCGTCGTCCAGGACGAAGAGTGCCGTGTCCAGATGGTAGAAGCGCGGGTCCACCAGTTGGAGGCTGACCACCGGGACGCCGAAGAACTCCTGCACCTCGCGGTGCGCCTCGGGGGTCGTACGGAATCCGGTGCCGGCGAGTACGTACCGGCCCACCGGGACGAGGTCGCCCTCGCCCTCGCAGACGGATTCGGGACGGTACACGTCGAAACCGGCCGCCTTGAACCAGGTCTCGTACGCGGTGGACTCGGGGCGGCGCTGCGGCGCGTGGAAGTACGAGCCGAAGACCCGGCCCGCCAGGACGAGCGCGGAGTTCGCCGCGAACACCATGTCCGGGAGATCGGCCACGGGCTCCACGGTGTCCACGGTGTGGCCGTGGGCCCGGTAGGCGCCGATCAGCGCCGCCCACTGGTCACGGGCCAGATCGACGTCCACGTGGGCATCGGGATGCATCCAGGGATTGATCGCGTACTGCACGGCGAAGTGTCTGGGTTCGCAGACGAGAAAGCGCCGAGGGCGCGGCACACGGCTGTCGGGCACAGAGAGGTTCCTCCGCTTCCTGCGGTGTCGACTGGGGGTGCCTCCAAGGTAGGAAACGGGGGATACGGGGGACAAGCGACGAGAGCTGCGTATGTGCGCAGCATCGCTGCGTAATCACTCAGGTCAACGCAGGTTTGATGCGTCCTGCGCATCCTGCGGTGCCGCGTGGGTCGCGCCCGCCTCCGGGGCCTCCGGCAGCAGATGCGACAGCACCATGTAGCTGATCGTCTTCCGGATGAAGGGCTCGGTGCGGATCCGCTCCAGCACCTCCTCGAAGTGGTCCACATCCGTGGCCCGTACGTGGAGCAGCGCGTCCGCGCCGCCCGTCACCGTCATGGCCGCGGTGATCTCCGGATGGTTGCGGACCACCTCCGCGAGCCGCCGGGGCGGCGCCGCGCCCTCGCAGTACACCTCGACGTACGCCTCGGTGCGCCAGCCGAGCGCCGTCGGCTTCACCGTGGCCGTGAACCCGGTGATCACGCCGGTCTCGCGCAGCCGGTCAACACGGCGCTTGACCGCGGTGGCCGACAGTCCGATCGCCGTGCCGATCTCGGCGAAGCTCGTCCGGGCGTTGGCCATCAGGGCCGTGATGATCTTGCGGTCGAGTTCGTCGAACATCGCGGGCTTGCTGTTCATGGCGGCACTGTATCCAGCGACAACGTCCACGCAACCAGCGACAACGTCCGCATGTCCAGCGACGACGTCCACGTCCGGCACATGTCCAGGCATGCCGATCGCTCCTACACTCCACTGTCATGCTGCGCGCGCTCGCCGTCGACGACGAACAACCGTCCCTCGAGGAACTCCTCTACCTCCTGAACGCCGATCCCCGGATCTCCAGCGCCGAGGGCGCGAGCGACGCGACCGAGGCGCTGCGCCGGATCAACCGGGCCCTGGAATCCGGACCTGGCGGGCCCGAAGCCATCGACGTCGTCTTCCTCGACATCCACATGCCCGGACTCGACGGGCTCGACCTCGCCCGGCTGCTCACCGGCTTCGCCTCACCGCCGCTCGTCGTGTTCGTCACCGCCCACGAGGGCTTCGCCGTCCAGGCCTTCGACCTCAAGGCCGTCGACTACGTCCTCAAGCCGGTACGGCGGGAGCGGCTGGCCGAAGCCGTCCGGCGGGCCGCCCAACTCCATGACACCGCACCGCGGATACCCGTCCACGAGCCCGACCCGGACCACATATCCGTCGAACTCGGCGGCGTCACCCGCTTCGTGGCCGTCGAGGACATCACCCACGTCGAAGCACACGGCGACTACGCGCGTCTGCACACCGCCCAGGGCAGCCATCTCGTCCGCATCCCGCTCTCCACCCTGGAGGAACGCTGGCGCTCACGCGGCTTCGTCCGCATCCACCGGCGCCATCTCGTCGCCCTGCGCCACATCGGCGAACTCCGCCTGGACGCGGGCACCGTGAGCGTCCTCGTCGACTCCGTCGAACTCCAGGTCAGCCGTCGGCACGCCCGCGAACTGCGCGATCTGCTGATGCGCCGGACCACGAGCTGAGAGGGGGAAGCGGCGTGCCGCAGGACCCGACCGAACGCCGGGTGGTCGTCACCGGGGTGCCCCGGCGCACCCGCCGCACCTCCGGTTACTACCGGCCCAGGACCGAGATCGACGAACAGACCACGCTCGGCCACACCTACGTCCGCTCCCTGATGCGCAGTCAACTCCGCACCGCACTCGTGGTGTTCGCCGTGCTGGTCCTGCTGGTCGGGCCACTGCCCCTGGTCTTCGCCGCGATGCCGGACGGCGCGAGCCTGGAGTGGGCCGTGCTCGGCTTCTGCGTCTACCCGCCCCTGGTCCTGCTCGCCCGCTGGTACGTGCGGCGCGCGGAGCGCAACGAGAAGGACTTCGTGCGCCTGGTCGAGGACCGCTGAGCCGAGAACGAGGACAACCGAGCCGAGAACGAGGACCACCGAGTCGTGAATCAGAACTACGCCGTCCCCGCCGTCGCCCTCGTCGTCGTGGCGACCGTCCTGGTCGGCGCGTTCGGCTTGCGCATCTCCCGGACCACCTCCGACTTCTACGTCGCCTCACGCACCGTGGGCCCCCGGCTCAACGCGGCCGCGATCAGCGGCGAATACCTCTCCGCCGCCTCCTTCCTCGGCATCGCGGGCCTCGTCCTCGTCCAGGGCCCCGACATGCTCTGGTACCCCGTCGGTTACACGGCCGGCTACCTCGTGCTGCTCCTGTTCGTCGCCGCCCCGCTGCGCCGCTCCGGCGCGTACACCCTGCCCGACTTCGCGGAGGCACGCCTCGGCTCACCGGCCGTGCGACGCCTCGCCGGTGCCTTCGTGGTCGGGGTCGGCTGGCTGTATCTGATGCCCCAACTGCAGGGCGCCGGGCTGACGTTGGCCGTCCTGACCGATGCGCCCGACTGGTTCGGCGGGGTGCTCGTCGCGGTCGTCGTGGTCGCCACCGTCGCCGCCGGAGGCATGCGCAGCATCACCTTCGTGCAGGCCTTCCAGTACTGGCTCAAGCTCACCGCCCTGCTGGTCCCCGCGCTCTTCCTGGTCCTCGCCTGGCAGGCCGACGGCGCCCCGCGCCAGGCCTTCGCCGAACCCGCGACCTTCCGCGAGCAGCGCGTCGTCCGCGTCGACGCCGGCCTCGACCTGAGGCTCTCGGCCCCGCTCGGCGTCACGGCCACCGGCGAGGTCGACGGCCACCGCTACGACGGCGAGCGGCTGCGACTCCCCGCGGGCGTCCACCACATCGAGCGCGGCACCCGGCTGACCTTCGCCAAGGGCGACCCCGTCCCGGCCGCCGACCGGGGCAGCAACGGCGGCATGTCGACCTCGCTCGCGGCGGGCCGCGAGGAACGCCCGCTGTACGCCACGTACGGACTGATCCTCGCCACCTTCCTCGGCACGATGGGACTTCCGCACGTCGTCGTCCGCTTCTACACCAGCCCGCACGGCGTCGCCGCCCGCCGCACCACGGTCGCCGTCCTCGGCCTGATCGGCGCGTTCTACCTGCTGCCGCCCGTCTACGGGGCACTCGGCCGCCTGTACGCCCCCGAACTGAGCCTCACCGGGAACGCCGACGCCGCCGTCCTGCTGCTGCCCGACCGCGTGATCGGCGGCCTTGGCGCGGATCTCCTGGGCGCGCTGGTGGCGGGCGGGGCCTTCGCGGCGTTCCTGTCGACCGCGTCCGGACTGACCATGGCGGTGGCCGGGGTGCTCACCCAGGACGTGCTGCCCTCGCGCGGCGTACGCCACTTCCGGCTGGGCACCGTACTCGCCATGGTGGTACCCCTCGCGGCGAGCGTGATCGTCGGCGGACTGCCCGTCGCCGACGCCGTCGGACTCGCCTTCGCCGTGTCCGCGTCCTCCTTCTGCCCGCTGCTCGTCCTCGGGATCTGGTGGCGGCGGCTGACCCCGCCGGGCGCGGCCGCCGGAATGCTCGTCGGCGGGGGCGCCGCCTTCGTCGCGGTCGCGGCGACCATGGCGGGCTATCCGGGCTCGGGCGCGCTGCACGCACTGCTCGCCTGGCCCGCGCTCTGGTCGGTGCCGCTCGGGTTCCTCACCATGATCCTGGTGTCGCTGGCCACGGCCGGACGGGTGCCGGCCGGGACGGCGGCGATCCTGGCCCGGTTCCACCTGCCGGAAGAACTGGCCGGAGGAGACCGGCGCGCGGACGCCGACGCACGCGGGGAGGCCAAGGCATGAGCGGATCATCGAGCGGGGCGGTGACGGCATGAGCGGATTCCTGGCGGGCCTCTGCGTCGCCGTGCTCCCGCTGCTCGCCGCCGGGTTCTGGCTCGGCAGGCGTACCACGCGGCCCGAGAACCTCGGCGGCCTCGGCACCCCCGTCGAACACGCCACCTTCGAGACCCTGCACACCGCCTCGCTGGCCGCGCCCCCACTGCGCGCGGGCCTCACCGGCGAGACCGCCCGCAAGTCCGCCCGACGACTGCGCACCCTGCTCGGCACGGACGCCCTGTGCCTCACCGACCAGGACACCGTCCTCGCCTGGGACGGCCTGGGGGAGCACCACCGCACCGAGATCATGGAACGGCTCGGCAGCCCCCTGGAGACCGGCCGCGGTGAGGCCTTCCGGCTGAAGTGCGACGAGCCCGACTGCTCCCTGCGCTGGGCCGTCGTCGCACCGCTCACCGTCGACGACCGCGTCCACGGAGCGCTCGTCGCCTGCGCACCCCGCGAGTCCGCCGTCCTCGTCCGGGCCGCGGGTGAGGTCGCCCGCTGGGTCTCCGTGCAACTGGAACTCGCCGACCTCGACCAGTCCCGCACCCGTCTGATCGAGGCCGAGATCAAGGCCCTGCGCGCCCAGATCTCCCCGCACTTCATCTTCAACTCGCTCGCGGTGATCGCCTCGTTCGTCCGCACCGACCCCGAGCGCGCCCGCGAACTGCTTCTGGAATTCGCCGACTTCACGCGCTACTCGTTCCGCAGGCACGGCGACTTCACCACCCTCGCCGACGAACTGCACGCCATCGACCACTACTTGGCGCTGGTCAGAGCCCGCTTCGGCGACCGCCTCTCGGTCACCCTGCAGATCGCCCCCGAGGTGCTGCCGGTCGCGCTGCCCTTCCTCTGTCTCCAGCCCCTCGTGGAGAACGCCGTCAAACACGGACTGGAGGGCAAGGCGGACAAGAGCCACATCGGCATCACCGCCCAGGACGCGGGCGCCGAGGCGCTGGTCGTGATCGAGGACAACGGCACCGGAATGGACCCCGACCGGCTGCGCCGCATCCTCGCCGGGGAGGTGAGCCCCTCCGGCGGCATCGGACTGTCCAACGTCGACGACCGGCTCCGCCAGGTGTACGGGGACGAGTACGGCCTCGTCATCGAGACCGCGGTGGGAGCGGGCATGAAGATCACCGCCCGGCTGCCCAAGTACCAGCCGGGGGTGCACTCGGCGGGACCGCTGCCCAGACAGTGACAGTGACCCGCGCGCAGTCACGCGTTGCGCGAGGCGACCATGCCGACCGTGAGCAGACCGAGCACCACCCAGCCGAACCACAGCCAGCCGTTGCTGCCGAGCGCCACCGTGTAGGCCGTCACCATGACGAGTCCGCCGACGGTGAGCACCCCCATCGCCTTCGTCGAACCGGGCATCGCAGTACACCCTTCTCCCGGCGGGGTCCGCGACGCGGGCCGTGGCCTGCGCCCATTTTCACCCGAACGGGCGTGGTTCGCCAGGGGCGGGTGTGCTACTCGCCTCCGTGCATGCGGGCCTTGTCCAGACGCTCGATGCTGCAGACCACCAGGTAGTACCCCTTCCTCCACAGTCCTGTGCTGCGCAGGCCATGACTCACATAGGTGTCGGCGGGATAGCCGCGTTGCTGTGGCGGGGCGTCGGCCGCGCATTGCGCGTCCGCCTCGGCATCGGGCTTCTTGCCGGGTGTGAGGGTGGTGAGGTGCGTGATCCGGAAGACCAGGCCCACATGGTCCTGGTCGCAGGAGACGAGCTCGTAGTGGGTGTATTCGCTCGCGTCACCGCGGGCATGGCCGAGGCAGTCGTCCTGCTGCATCTGGGTCGCGTCCTGGAATGCCATCCCGTACGGGCGGAGGGCGCCGAGCCTGCCGTACACCGGACCGTGCTTCCCGACCAGCAGGCATGCGACGTTGCCGCCGGTGGCGTCGAAGCCCTCGCGGGTGGGCACCACGGCCAGGCTCTGGACATGCCAGGCGAGTTTGTCGGCGGTCGCCTTCGTCCGCTCCGCGCACTGGTCCGGTCCGTCGCTGCCGGCCTCCTCGAAGGAGCGGGCCTTGTACAGCTCCATCACCTGCCCGTCGGGGCGCAACGCTCCGCAGCTCGGATCCAGTTGCAGACGCGGGGTACCCGAGGACGGTGCGGGGGACGGGTCGCTCAGTACGCAGTCGCCCTTCTTGAGCGGTGCGGAGAGCCCGACCTGGGCGCCGTACGGGGCCATGGGCGTCCGCGTTCCGCCGTACCGGGCCATACCCCAGAGCACTCCCGCCGTCAGCGACAGCGCGAGGAGCAGTGCCGCGGTCACCTGCAGGAGCACCGTCCGCTTGTGGCGCCCCCCGCCGGGCTCCGGGGCGGGTGCGGCAGGGCCCAGGTAACTGGGCGGACCGAAACCGGCACCGGGCCCCGGGGGGTACGGGGTCGGCGGACCGAAGCCCTGGACCGGGCTCGGCGCGTACGCGGCCGGGGCACCGGCACGGGTGCCGGCTGCCTGTGCCATGGGTGTGTACGCCGCGTGGTGCGCCGGCGCGGGAGAGGCCTGGGCCGTGGGGACGTACACACCCGGCGCCGCGAAACCCTGGTCCTGGGCCGGCCCCTGGTCCCGGGCGGGGGACGGGCTCTGGTCGTGTGCGGGCGGCGCGTAGTCGTGGTCCCTGGACGGGCCGCCCGGGGTCCGGCCCGGTGGCGCCGGACCGCCGGGCCCGTCGGAGGTGACGAGCCCCGCCCACGCGGGCTGCGAGCCGGTGTCGACCTGGGTCGGCGGATGGGGCTCGGGCAGGATGATCCGGGCCAGGGCCGCCGCCGTCCGCTCCGCGGAGATCCGCAGGCCGGGGTCCTTGACCAGCAGCGCGTCGATGATCGGCCCCAGCGCACCGGCCCGAGGGGACGGCGGCGCCTCCTCCGAGACCACCGCGGCGAGCGCCCCGAGGTGGCTGTCGCGGTCGAAGGGGCCGTGGCCCTCCACACCGAAGTACAGAGTGCAGCCCAGCGAGAACAGGTCGGACGCCGCGGTCGGCTGCCCGCCCTGCGCCCGTTCCGGCGCCAGATAGCCGGCCGTGCCGACCAGGACGGAGGTACGGGTCCAGCGGGTCTCGGGGGAGTCCGGCTGGACCGAGACGCCGTAGTCGGTGAGGAGGATGCGTGCGCCGGGGGTACCCGCGCGGTCCGGGGCGAGCAGGATGTTGGCCGGTTTGACGTCCCGGTGCATGATGCCGCGCTCGTGCCCGGCGGTCAGCGCGTCCAGCACCGCGAGGCCGACGCGGGCGCACTCGTCGGGGGCCAGCGGGCCGCGCCGGGCGAGCCACGCCCGCAGGTCCTCGGCGCCCGCCACGTACTCCATCACGATCCACGGCAGGCCGTCGTGCTCCAGGACGTCGTGGACCGTCACCACGTGCGGGTGGCCGCGCAGCACCGCCGCGTGCCGGGCCTCGGCGCGGGCGCGCGCGATCCGCGACTCGTGCTCCTCACTCCCTTCCCGGACATCGCGGAACCTGATCTCCTTGAGCGCCACGTCACAGTCGAGCCGCTGGTCGTGGGCGAGCCAGACGTGGCCCATCCCGCCGGAGCCGACCTGCTTCAGAAGCAGATACCGGCCGGCGATGATCCGGCCCACTCCCGACTGCGCTGATCCTGCTGTCATCCGGTTGCCCCCGGGTTCTGCGTTGTCGTACGTGGGTCAGGCCGCGCTCTCGGTGGGCCCACCGGGCGCGGAGTCGCTCGTACCCGGGTCGACCGGGGCGGGCGGTGTGCTCGACACGGGCTCAGTCGGCGGCGGCGCGCTGCTGACGGTGGGCTTGGTCGAGGTCGGTCGGTGCGAGGTCGGTTCGGTCGTCGGCACGGTCGGGGCAGTGGCCGTGGGGGTGATCGGGGCACTGCTCGCAGGTGAGCCGGTCGGAGAGGTGTGTGACGGGGAGGACGTCGTGCCGCCGCCCGTGTTCGTGGGCGTGGCGGGCTTCGTGGGGGTGGAGGTGCCCGTGTCCGTAGGGACACCCGATCCGGTGCCGCTGTCGGACGGCGAGGCGCTGCCCGCCGACGCGCTGCCGGACGCGCCGCCGGACGAGGGGCTGGACGAGGGGCCGGACGATCCCCCGGACGGGGTGGGCGTGGTCGTCCCGGGATCCGAGCCCGTTCCGTTCGTGTCGCCCGTGCCGCCCGTGCTCGTGCCGGAATCCGACGGCGTGGTCGGACCCCCGCCGCTCTCGGGCGGGCTGTCGGACGGCGCCGACAGGACGACCGATGTGCCCCAGGCGACCTGGCTGCCCTCGGTCGGCCGGGACGCCGTCACCCGGGCGTCGTCGGCCGGCAGGGTGTCACCGGCGTACGACATGCCCAGCCCCGCGTCGGTCAGCCGCCGGGTCGCCTCGGCGAAGGTCATGCCGGTGACCGGTGGCACGGCGTGCTTCTGCTGGGTGTCGAAGGACTTGTCCTGGCTGCCGTCGCTGCCCACCGGGCGGGCGATCCCCCGGTCGGGGTCGTGCACGTCGACGAGCTGGAGCTTGTGGATCTCCTGCGCCCCGGGCGGCGGCTCGACGACCACGACGCGGTTCTGCCGGTAGTCGGCCCACTGCTTGTTGCCGTCCTTGAACCGCACGTCGGTCTTCGAGGCCTTTCCCTCGAAGGGGAGCAGCGGATTGCCGCAGGAGCACTTCACCGCGGGCAGTCCCTGTTGGTCGACCAGAATGGCGATTCCGGCCTGCAGCAGTGCGGCGTACGAAACCGCCTTGCCGTCCTTGTAGTCGTGATTCGTCACGAGAGTGTCGTGACGCAGTACGACGGGTGTGAGTTGATCGATATAACTCGGGATCTGATCGGTGCTTATATGCAGGACCCGCGCCCATTCCTGGGCCTTCACCGAGTTCTTGGGGTCCGTGAGGAATTTCTTCAACTTCGCCACGGCGCAGGTGCCGGGTTTCGTGGTGCCGCCCCACACGCCGGTGTCGGTGCCTGTGCCTGAGCCGGGTGCGGTACCGGGTTCGGGCGCCGGCGCCGGTGAGCCGCTTCCGCCGCTGCCGTCAGGGGCCCCGCCGTACAGCCCGGGGCTGTTACTGGCCTGCACACCACCGCTGGGCCGGGCCTCGGGCAGATGGATGTCCGTGCCGAGCTGTCGGTCCTCCTTGAAGAAGGGGGAGGCGGAGGAAACCCCCGCCGCCACGGCCCGCACTACGAACAACTGATCGGATTTGCTGCACCCGCTGACTATCAGTACCGAAACCAGCAGTAGAGCGAGCCTTCGGGCGGCGGAAATCCCCGCCCTTTGCATGGACGCACGAATTGACATGACCGCTCCCCCTGCGGTTTCCCCCGTTGTCCCCCCATGCTACTGAACCGAAAAGCCCTGCACGCAAGGTGAATTGCAAAGTTAATTCAGCGGCCGCGTGCGTTGAGTGAGGCCAGATAGGCGTTGTACGCCTCGAGTTCCTTGTCGCCGTCGCGGTCGGCGGCCCGGTCCGTGCGGCGGGCCTGCCGCTTCTCGGAGGCGTACCACTGGAAGAGCAGCGCGATCAGCACGAGGACGGAGGGGATCTCGCTGAACGCCCAGGCGATGCCGCCCGCGGCGCTCTGGTCGGAGAGCGCGTCGATGCCGAGCGAGGCGGGCGGGTTCTTGTAGGTCTCCACCATCGGCGCGGACGCCATCATCAGCGCGATACCGAAGAACGCGTGGAACGGCATGCCCGCGAACAGCTCCAGCATCCGCATCAGATAGCCCGGCCGGTGCGGTCCGGGGTCGACGCCCATGATCGGCCAGAAGAAGACCAGGCCGACGGCGAGGAAGTGGCACATCATCACGATGTGCCCGGTCTTGGAGCCCATCAGGAAGTCGAAGATGGGGGAGAAGTACAGCGCGTACAGGCTCGCGATGAACAGCGGGATCGTGAACGCGGGATGCGTGATGATCCGCATGTAGCGGCTGTGCAGGAACATCAGCAGCAGTTCACGCGGACCCTTGTTGCCTCGCGTGGCGGCCACCGGCAGGGCGCGCAGCGCCAGTGTGATCGGCGCTCCGAGCAGGATCAGGATCGGCGAGAGCATGCTGATCACCATGTGCTGCACCATGTGCACGCTGAACATGACCATGCCGTAGTCGTTCAGCTTGGTGCACATCACGAGCATCACGGTCAGCACGCCGAGCACGAAGGCGATGGTCCGCCCGACCGACCACGTGTCACCGCGCCGCGCGAGTCGCACGACCCCCCAGCCGTACAGGCCGAGTCCCACCAGGCAGGCGACGAGGAAGAACGGGTCCGCGGACCACTCGAGCCCCCGCCCCAGCGTGAACGGCGGCAGATCCATGGTCATGCCGTGCCCGCTGTGATCCATCCGCCGGCTCCTGATTCGTACGTTGTGCGCTGTCTGTCCGAACCAGAGTAGGACCGACCCCGGCCACAACGGTGACCGGGGTCAGTGCAGCGCCCCGTCAGGGGCGCGGGGCTGTGTCACTGTGCGGCTCCGCCGCGTGGGCGCGACAAGCCACGACGAACCCGCGGCCGAACGAACCCCTTAGAGCACGCACTCCGCTTCCGCGTACCGCTCCTCGGGAACCGTCTTCAGGCTCTCCACCGCCTCCGCGAGCGACACCATGACGATGTCCGTCCCCCGCAGCGCGGTCATCTTCCCGAAGTCGCCGCGATGCGCGGCCTCCACCGCATGCCAGCCGAACCGCGTGGCGAGCACGCGGTCGTACGCCGTCGGCGTCCCCCCGCGCTGGACGTGCCCGAGGATCACCGGCCGGGCCTCCTTGCCGAGGCGCTCCTCCAGCTCCAGGGAGAGCTGCCGGGCGATGCCGGCGAAGCGCTCGTGCCCGTAGACGTCCTTGCCGCCCTCGTCGAACTCCATGGTGCCCGGGCGAGGCTTCGCCCCCTCCGCGGCGACGACGATCGCGAACCGCTTGCCCGCCTCGAAGCGCTCGCCGACCCGCGCGGCCAACTCCTCGATGTCGAAGGGGCGTTCGGGGACGACGATGGCGTGCGCGCCCGCGGCCATGCCGGAGTGCAGGGCGATCCAGCCGGTGTGGCGGCCCATGACCTCCACGATCAGCACCCGCTGGTGGGACTCGGCCGTGGTCTTCAGCCGGTCCAGGGCCTCGGTCGCGACGCCGACGGCCGTGTCGAAGCCGAAGGTCACGTCCGTGACGGCGATGTCGTTGTCGATGGTCTTCGGCACGCCGACGATCGGCAGGCCGTTGTCCGAGAGCAGCCGGGCCGCCTTCAGCGTGCCCTCGCCGCCGATCGGGATGATCGCGTCGAGGCCGAGCTCCTCGACATGGCCCTTGGCCCGCTCCACGCCGTCACGCAGCTGCGCGGGCTGGACCCGGGAGGAGCCGAGGATCGTGCCGCCGCGAGCCAGGATGCCGCTCACCGCGTCGAGGTCGAGCTTCAGGTAGTCGCATTCCAGAAGCCCCTTCCAGCCGTCCCGGAAGCCGATGACCTCGTCGCCGTGGTCGACGACGGCGCGGTGCACGACGGACCGGATGACGGCGTTCAGGCCGGGGCAGTCGCCGCCGGACGTGAGGACACCAATGCGCATAGCCCGAAATACCTTCTCAACGTGGGCCGGGTACCGGACCACGCTGTCCGGCTGGAATCCCGGTCACCCTACCGGCGGGACGGGGTGGTGCCGTAGCGGGCGTCCGCCTGGTGGACGCGGCCGCACAAGTGAGCGGACACCCGGTCAGGCGGGCCCGACCTGGGTACACCGTGCCGGAAACGCCTAGGGCGCGCTTGAGGTATCCCTCGAGCGCGCCCTGTGGGCATCCGTACCGTTTGTCCGTTGTTGGCCGACCGTTCAGGCGGGCTGCTGTGCCGCGGAGATGCGCTCGCCCCGGAGCGCCTCGTACCAGCGGTCGTCGATCGGCGGCAGCGCGTTCACGTCGAGCGCCAGCTTCAGCAGCAGGTCCGCGATCTGCGGGTTGCGGGCGAGCACGGGCCCGTGCATGTACGTGCCGAAGACCGTGTCGTTGTACGCGCCCTCGGTGCCGTCGCCGGTGCCGTTGCCCTTGCCGAGCCGCACCTGCGCGAACGGACGCGCCGTGGGGCCGAGGTGGGTGACGCCCTGGTGGTTCTCGAAGCCGGTCAGCTGCGGCAGGCCCAGGCGCGGGTCGATGTCTCCGAGTACGTCGCCGACGCACCGCTCGCCCTCGCCGCGCGTCGAGACCACGTCGAGCAGGCCGAGGCCGGGCTCGCGCTGCCCGAGGTCGTTGATGAACTCGTGGCCGAGGATCTGGTAGCCGGCGCAGACCGAGAAGACGATCGCGCCGTTGCCCACCGCGCGGTGCAGACCGCCGTCACGGCGCAGACGCTCCGCGGCGAGCCGCTGCGGCCGGTCCTCGCCGCCGCCGATCAGATAGATGTCGCCGGACGTCGGGATCGGCTGGTCGCTGCGTACGTCGAGACGGGCGACGTCGAGACCGCGCTGGCGGGCCCGGCGCTCCACGACGAGGGCGTTGCCCTGGTCGCCGTAGGTGCTCAGCAGGTCCGGGTAGATCCACACCAGGCGCAGGCTGTTGTCACTCATTCTCTTGGTCCTCCGTGGCTGCTCAGTTGCCGACACGACGCCTCAAATCCTGGAATGCGGTGTAGTTCGCGATGACCTCGATGCGACCGGGCGGGGCGAGCTGCACCGCCTGGTCGAGGTTCTCGCAGACCTGGAAGGACTGGTTGGCGACCTCGAGACGCACGGCGAGGTCGAGCTTGCGGTCGCCGAGCACGAAGATGGGGTGCCCGGTCAGACGGGTGTAGTCGACGTCCCACAGCCAGGAGGTGTCGGTACCGTCGGCGCCCCGCGCGTTCACGGACAGGATGACCGGGGTCGGCGGAGGGTCGATCAGGGAGAACGTCTCGAGCCAGCCCGCGGGGTTCTTGGCGAGCAGCAGACGCAGGTCGCGCTGCATGAACTGCACCACGTCGTAGCGTCCGGCGACCGCCTGCACCTGGTACATGCGCTCCAGGGCGACCTGCGGGGGCACCCCGAAGACCGCGGCGACGGCGGCCGACGAGGCGGCGTTCGCCTTGTTGGCCCGGCCGGGCAGCTGGAGGTGGATCGGCCACGCGGAGCCGTGCGGGTCGAGGACGTGGTCCCCGGACAGCGCCCAGGTCGGCGTCGGACGGCGGAAGCCGCAGTCGCCGCAGAACCAGTCGTCGCCGGGGCGCTGCATCACACCGCCGCAGGACGGGCAGGACCAGGCGTCGTCCTTCCACATCTGACCGGCCGCCACCCACATGACGTTCGGCGAGGAGGAAGCGGCCCACACGACGAGCGGGTCGTCGGCGTTGGCGACCACGACGGCCTTGGAACCGGCCAGGCCCTCGCGCCAGTGCTCGGCCATCATCCGGGTCTCGGCGGCCCGGTCGAGCTGGTCGCGGGAGAGGTTGAGCAGCGCGATGCACTTCGGGTCGGTGTCGCGGGCGACACCCGCGAGGTACTTCTCGTCGACCTCGATGACCGCGAACTTCGCGTCCGAACCCCCGGCGAGAGCCGAGGTGATACCGGCCGGCATGTTGGCGCCCAGCGCGTTGGACACGACCGGGCCCGCGGCGCGCAGCGCCTCCGCGATCAGCCGGGTGGTCGTGGTCTTACCGTTGGTCGCCGACACCAGGATCACGTCCAGGTGGGTGGCGAGCCTGGCCAGCAGATCGGGGTCGAGCTTGAGTGCCACCCGGCCACCGATCACCGATCCGCTGCCGCGTCCGGCGGCCCGCGAGACGGCCGCCGCCGCCTTGCCCGCCGTCACGGCCAGCTTGGCCCGCGGCGTCAGCGGGTCCGAGTTGCCTGACATCGTTTCTCGATCCTCCTTGCGTACGCGCCGCGCCTCTGCCCCCGGCACCGTGTGGGCCTCAGCCTATCGAGATCCACTCACGTGCCCGAATCGCGGCACCTCCACGGTGCCCGCGCGACGTTCGCGCGCCCATGAGGACCGTACCCTTGCCGCCATGCGACACGGCTCCATCCCCGGCACCCGAGGGCGCGTCCGCCCGGTGACTCTGCTCGGCGACCCCGTTCTGCACACGCCGTGTGAAGACGTCACGGACTTCGGCCCCGAACTCGCCCGACTCGTCGAGGACATGTTCGCGACGATGAACGCCGCCCAGGGCGTCGGCCTCGCCGCGAACCAGGTCGGCGTCGCCTCGCGGGTCTTCGTGTACGACTGCCCGGACGACGAGGATGTCCGCCATCTGGGACACGTGGTGAACCCCCGTCTCGTCGAGGCGGACGGAGTGGTGCTGCGCGGGCCGGAGGGCTGTCTCTCCCTGCCCGGCCTGGAAGCGGGGACGGAGCGGTACGACCACGCCGTCGTCGAGGGTTTCACGGTGGACGGGGAGCCGGTGCTGGTCCATGGCACGGGGTGGTTCGCCCGGTGCCTCCAGCACGAGTACGACCACCTGGAGGGTGGTCTGTACGTGGACCGGCTGAGTGGGTGGCGCCGGCGCCGGGTGATGAGGCAGGCGGCGCGGGCGTCTTGGGGGCGCTGAGCGTTGCGGTCGGGCTGCGGGTCGTTTTCGGCTGAGCGCGCAGGCCCCCGCGCCCCTGGAGGGGCGCCGACCTGAGCGCCCCGCTGTCAGGGGCGCGGGAACTGCGCGACCAGCCACGAACAACCCGCAGCCGACACCCGACCTCAGAACCCAGGACCCCCGACACGATCGCCGGCCGCGGCCAGCCGGCCCCACAGCAGGTCGGCCAGACTCCGTACCAACTCGGCCCGGGAGCAGGGCTGCTCACCGAGCCACCAGTCCCCGGCGGCATGCATCATGCCGACGATCCCGTGCCCCCACACCCGCGCCAGCTGCTGACTGCCCGGTCCGAGATCCACCCGTTCCTCGATGACCTCGGCCAACTCCTCGCCCATGCGGCGCAGCAGTGGCGCGGAGTGCTTGCCCAGGTCGAAGCCCTGGTCGGCGGACGAGGCGCCCTCCGTGGGGTGCATCAGGAAGCGGTAGACCTGAGGGTGCGCCTCGATGGCCGCGAGATACGTGTCGAGCGTGGCCTCCACCCGCTCCCGACGCTCCGCGGGCGCGTCCAGCGCGGCCCGCAGCGCTCCGAGGAGGGCGTCGGTGTGCCGCTTGGCCAGGGCCGCGTAAAGTCCGCCCTTGTCGCCGAAGTGGCGGTACAGGATCGGCTTGGTGATGCCCGCCTCGGCGGCGATGGCGTTCATCGAGGCCCCGGGGCCGTCGCGGAGCACCACTCTGTCGGCGGCCTCCAGCAGCTCGCGCCGGCGGCGGTCGGCGGACCTCTGCTGATCGGTCCGCTGTGTGGTGTCCATGATCTCTCCCCACCCGTGGTGATTCGGTGACGCCTGCGCAAAGTAACACTCATCGGCCCATGCGTATCGAACGGGCAGCCGAGCGGAACGCGGGAGTTGACTTTTACTACTGATCAGTAACAGACTCCAGTTACCGCAAGTAACACTTTAGTGCAGTGCTGGAGGGGACATGGCCGAGTTCACCATGGAGCTCAACGACG
This sequence comes from Streptomyces sp. NPDC111507, assembly GCF_055638955.1. Classification (NCBI taxonomy): domain Bacteria; kingdom Bacillati; phylum Actinomycetota; class Actinomycetes; order Kitasatosporales; family Streptomycetaceae; genus Streptomyces; species Streptomyces sp. NPDC111507. The sequence goes on from NZ_JBVKBU010000006.1 coordinate 68,388, forward strand.
AACAGAGGGAGGTCCGCGACTGGCTCCACGGGTTCGCCGCCGATGTGATCCGCCCCGCGGCCGCCGAGTGGGACGAGCGCGAGGAGACTCCCTGGCCGGTCATCCAGGAGGCCGCGAAGGTCGGCATCTACTCCCTGGACTTCTATGCCCAGCAGTACTTCGACCCGACCGGTCTCGGCATACCCATGGCCATGGAGGAGCTGTTCTGGGGCGACGCGGGCATCGCCCTGTCGATCGTCGGCACCGGCCTCGCCGCCGTGGGCGTCCTCGCCAACGGCACCGAGGAGCAGATCGGCACCTGGATCCCCCAGATGTACGGTGACGCGAGCGATGTCAAGGTCGCGGCCTTCTGCTCCTCCGAGCCCGACGCCGGCTCCGACGTCGCCTCGATGCGCACGCGTGCCGTCTATGACGAGGCCAAGGACGAGTGGGTGCTCAACGGCACCAAGACCTGGGCGACCAACGGTGGCATCGCCAATGTCCATGTCGTCGTCGCGGTCGTCGACGCGGACCTCGGCTCCAAGGGGCACGCCTCCTTCATCGTGCCGCCGAACACGCCGGGCCTCTCCCAGGGCCAGAAGTTCAAGAAGCACGGCATTCGCGCCTCGCACACCGCCGAGGTGGTCCTCGACAACGTTCGCATCCCCGGTTCCTGCCTGCTCGGCGGCAAGGCGAAGCTGGACGAGCGCCTGGCCCGCGCCCGGGAGCGCGCCAAGGCGGGTGGCGGCGAGCGGGTGAAGAACGCCGCGATGGCCACGTTCGAGGCGTCGCGTCCGGCCGTCGGGGCCATGGCGGTGGGCACGGCCCGCGCCGCGTACGAGGTCGCCCTCGACTATGCGATGACGCGTGAGCAGTTCGGGCGTCCGATCATCGACAATCAGGGTGTCGCGTTCCAGCTCGCCGACATGCGTACGTCGGTCGATGCGGCGCGTCTGCTGGTGTGGCGTGCTTCGTGGATGGCGATCAACGGGAAGCCGTTCACTGCGGCCGAGGGGTCGATGTCCAAGTTGTTCGCCAGTGAGACGGCGAAGAAAGTCACCGGTCAGGCGATCCAGATCCTCGGTGGAAATGGCTACACCCGCGAGTACCCGGTGGAGCGGATGCACCGGGATGCGGCCATTTACACCATTTTCGAGGGTACGAGTGAGATCCAGCGGTTGGTGATCGCCCGGACGCTTTCCGGGATGCCGATTCGGTAGTCACCCCGCGCCCCCGGGAAGGGGCGCTGCGGCTAGCGGTGTTTCAGAGGGGTGAGCTGCTCGATGTCGTATCGCGCCCTCAGTTCCTCGATGGCCGCGTGGTCGGGTGGGCCGCCCGAACCCAGGATCTCCAGCAGCTCCTCGAAGTAGCGCTCGTGGTCCGGGGGCGGGGAGGCCTGGAAGAACATCTTCGCCTGGGTCTCGGTGGGGTTGGCGAAGGCGTGGGGACAGCCCGGGGGCACGACGATGACCGTGCCCGGGGTTGCCCGTACCGCCCGGTTGCCCGAACTCGACTCCCACTTCTGCCAGTTGTCGGGGGTCCGGATCCGGGGCTCGAAGGCGAGCACGTCCAGCTCGCCTTCGAGCACGTAGAACAGTTCCTCGCTGCGCGAGTGCACGTGGGCGCCCACGTCGAAGCCGGGCGGTACCAGCACCTCGAAGGTGGACGCGGTGCGCGAGTGCGAGCCGGTCACCTTGAAGGTCACGTGCTGGGCGGGGGTTTGTACGATCCGGCCGTGACCGGGTGGTACGAGGAGTCCTTCGGTCATGGTCATCGGTCGCTCACCACGTCACGGGCAGAGCCTCGGGGCCACGGATCAACGCGCCTTTCCTGAACGGGACCTGACTTGGGGGGACGGCGAGCCGCAGCCCCGGCATCCGGTCCAGAAGCGCGTCCACCAGGAGTTCCGACTCCAGCCTGGCCAGCATCCCGCCCGGGCAGTAGTGCGGGCCGAAGCCGAACGCCACGTGCGGGTTGGGGCTGCGCTCGAAGTCGATGTGCTCCGGGTCCGGGAAGACCTCCGGGTCGCGGTTGGCGGCCAGATACGAGACGTAGACCGGATCGCCGGCCCGGATCAGTACGCCGCTGATCTCGACGTCCTTCCTCGCGATCCGTGACAGGCCGACCATGTTGCGGTGCGGGATGTAGCGCAGCAGCTCGTCGATGGCCTGGGGGCGGATCCGAGGGTCGGAGCGCAGCCGGTCGGCCAGCGCCGGGCGGGTCATGAGCAGGTAGAACATCTGCCCGCTGTTGTTCGTGACGGCCTCGCCGCCGATCTGGAGGAGGACGGCGAGTCCGACGGCCTCCTCCAGATCGATCTCGTCCCGGCCCACGGCGGCGCCCAGCAGCGAGGTGACGTCCTCGTCCCTGCTGTGGCTCCGGGCGCCGATGAGCTTCCTGAAGTAGGCGCCCATCTCGTCCTTGGCCTTCTCGCTGACCTCGGCGCCGTGCGCGGAGGACAGGATCAGCTGCGTCCAGGTGTGCATGCCCCGCCGGTCGTCGGGCGGGACGCCCATCAGTTCGCAGATGACCGAGATGGGGAAGGGAGTGAGGACCGCCTCGGTGAGATCGGCGGGCGGTCCGACCCGCAGCAGCTCGTCGACCATCTCGTCGAGCGTGCGCCGGGCCTTGTCGCGGACCCGCTCCACCCCGCGTGCCGTGAAGGCCGCGGCCACCGAGCGGCGCAGCCGGGTGTGGTCGGGCGGGTCCAGGAAGCCCACCGCGCCGCGGGCCGGGATGAAGTGCGGGGCGAGCCGGGTGACTTGCTGCTCCAGGACCGCTTCGCGGCCGAAGCGTGGGTCGTTGGCGACCTTGCGCACATCGTCGTGGCGGGTCACCAGCCAGGCCCAGCCCTCGCCGTTGGGCAGCTGGATCCGGGTGACCGGTCCCTCGCGCATCAGCTCGGTCAGGACCGGGTCGAAGTCCACGCCCTTCAGGTCGAGGGCGGGCCAGTGCCGGACAGGCGGCAGTGGCCCGGTGATCGTCTTCTCGGTCATTTCCGTTCACACCGTCTCGTCGTTGGTGTCCTGCCAGCGGCCCAGGGCCATCTCCGCGGTGATGCCGGGGCCGAAGCCCGCGAGCAGTCCGCGTGCGGAGTGCTCGGCGCCGCCCTCGTCGAACAGCCGGCGCAGCGCGTCCAGGACGACGGCGCTGGCGATGTTCCCGTACTCGGTGAGGGTGGCCCGGCTGAAGCGGAAGGCCTCCGGCGGGACCTCGAGGAACTTGCTGAGGTCGTCGAGGATCCTGGGGCCGCCCGCGTGGATGATGTAGAAGTCCAGTTCGGAGGCGTCCCAGTCGTGCTGTCGCGCGAGGGCGTGGAGGGCGGGGGCGAGCGGTTCCATCGTCCCGGGAACCCGCTTGTCCAGCAGGAAGTGGAAGCCCGTGGCGCGGACGTCGTACATGATCCAGTCCTCGGTCTTGGGGACCAGATAGGAGCCGTTGCGCTCCAGGTGGACGCCGGTGCCGCCGTTGCCGCGGACGACGGCGGCGGCTATACCGTCGCCGAACAGGCCGTTGCAGAGCAGCGAGCCGACGCTGAGATCGGTCGGCTGGTAGCAGAGCGAGCAGAACTCGCAGGCCACGATGAGTGCGTTGGCGTCGGGGTACGCCGTGCAGAAATCGTGGGCCCGGTTGATCGCGGCGCCGCCTGCCGCGCAGCCCAGCTGGGCTATGGGTATTTGCCGGGTGTCGCTGCTGAAGTCCATCGAGTTGATCAGCCAGGCCGTGAGCGAGGGCATCATGAACCCGGTGCACGAGACGTAGATGATCATGTCGATGTCGGTGGTGAGCAGCTCGGCGTCATCCAGCGCCCGCTGGATGACGGCGGGGACGCGGGCCTTGGCCTCACTCTCGTAGACCTTGTTGCGTTCTTCGAAGCCCGGGTGTTTCAGCGTCTCCTCGATGGGCTGCACGATGTGCCGGGTTTGGACACCGGTGTTCTCGATCAGTCGGAGTGCCAACGGCAGTTGCGGGTGGTCCTCGTGACGGGAGCGAGCCAGCTCCAGCGTCTCCTCCATCGTGATCACGTATTCCGGTACGGAGACCGAAGGTCTGCACAAAGTCGCCATGACGCGCGCCTTCTTTCGCCTTCCGGGGAACTCTCGTCCCCCGGCGGAAGAGTGGTTCACCCTCGGGGGTGGTTCACCCACAGGGGTGGTCCACCCACGATCACCCGGAAGCGTGGGGATCTCTCGTCGGGTTACTCCATTCCGGGGATTCTTGGGAGGGTGCAGGAGTACGAGGGAAGAGGCCCCGGGACGGCCGAACCGAAGGAGTACGCCATGGTGCGCACGGCCAGGGAACTGCTGGAGGACACCACGGGGAAGCTCGCCCCGGACCCCCACGCCAACCGGCTGTTGCCCCTCATCGCCCGGGGCGCGGCCCAGCGTTCCACGCTCGCCGCCCTCGCCCTGGAACAGCGCCATGTGATCGCCGCGGACCGCCGCGCGTTCCTGCATCTGGTCGAGCGTCCGGACGTCGAGCCGCAGAGCGCCGCCTTCTTCACCACGCTCGCGGAGGGTGAGGCTCTGGCCCAGGACAGGCTGGATGTGTTCGCCGCCGCCTGCGGGGTGGACGAGGCGCGAGCGGCGTCCTACGAGCCGCTCGCGGACTGCCAGGCTTATCCCGCGTACGTCGCCTGGCTGGCCCTGAACGGCTCACCGGCCGACGTGGTGCTCGCCCTGAGCGGCAACTTCACGACGTGGGGCGGCTATTGCGCGGTGATCGCCGAAGCCCTGCGCCGCCACTACGGCTTCGGCGGCGAGGTGTGCGGCTTCTTCGACTTGTTCGCGGCACCCGCCCCGGAGCTGGAGCGGAAGGCGCTCACGGCTGTACAGGCGGGGCTGGACGCGGGGCGGATCGGGGAGACCGAGGTCCTCCGGTACGGGCGGCTGCTGCAGAGCTATGAGGCGAAGTTCTGGCACGCCCTGTGGGAACTCGACCAGCGGCCGACCTGAGGGCGCGTCGGCCCGGCGCGCGGACCGGGCTGACGCGCGCCGTCAGTCGGACGTCGTCCCGCTGCTGTGCGCGATGCAGGCCACGTCGATGCGGTCGGCGAGCTTGGCGAGTTCGATGGTCAACGTCGCCACCGTGTCCTCGTCGAGCCCGTCCTGGCCGGCCTCCACCAGGTGCAGCCACCGGCCGCCCACCGTGCGCAGCAGTTTGCTGACGTCGGCGGCCGCCACCTGCAACGTGCCGCGGTCGTCGACGATCAGAGGCAGGGTCACTTCGCGGTTCACAGGGGGATGGTAGCTGCGGAACGCTTACGCTCCGTGCCATACGGTGGTGATGTTGCAGAACTCGCGGATTCCGTGTCCCGACAGTTCACGCCCGTAGCCGGACCGCTCGACCCCGCCGAACGGGAACGCCGGGTGGGAGGCGGTCATCCCGTTGAAGAACACGCCGCCCGCCTGCAGGTCGCGTACGAACCGGTCCACCTCGGCCTCGTCGTTCGTCCAGACGTTCGAACTCAGCCCGAACGGCGTGTCGTTCGCGAGTGCCACCGCCTCGTCCAGATCGGCCGCGCGGTAGAGCGTGGCGACCGGCCCGAAGGTCTCCTCCTGGTGGACGCGCATCTCGGGGGTGATGTCGGTGAGGATGGTCGGCGCGTAGTACCAGCCGTGCTCCGTGAAGCCTTCGGGGCGCTCGCCGCCGCAGAGCACGGTCGCGCCGTTCTCCACCGCGTCGTCGACGAGTTCCTCCAGGTCACCGCGGCCCTGTTCGGTGGAGAGCGGGCCGATGTCGGTGTCCTCGTCCAGCGGATCGCCGACCTTCAGCGCCTTCATGCCCGCCGTGAAGCGCTCGGCGAAGGCGTCGAACACGTCCGTGTGCACAATGAACCGCTTGGCGGCGATGCACGACTGCCCGTTGTTCTGCACCCGGGCCGTCACCGCGGTCCTCGCCGCCCGGTCCACGTCGGCGGACGGCATGACGACGAACGGGTCGCTGCCGCCCAGCTCCAGCACCGTCTTCTTGACCTCGTCCCCGGCGACCGAGGCCACGGCGCGCCCTGCCGGTTCACTCCCGGTCAGCGTCGCCGCCTTGACCCGGGGATCGCGCAGGATGCCCTCCACGGCGCCCGAGCCGATCAGCAGCGTCTGGAAAGCGCCCTCGGGGAAGCCCGCCCGGCGGAACAGGTCCTCCAGGTAGAGGGCGGTCTGCGGCACGTTCGAGGCGTGCTTGAGCAGGCCGACATTGCCCGCCATCAGGGCGGGCGCCGCGAACCGGACCACCTGCCAGAGCGGGAAGTTCCACGGCATGACGGCCAGCACCGGGCCCAGCGGCCGGTAGCGCACCAGGACGCGGGAGGCGCCGGAGTCCTTGACGTCGGAGCCGGCGGGCTCCTCGTCGGCGAGCAGCTCCTCGGCGTGGTCGGCGTACCAGCGCATCGACTTCGCGCACTTGGCGGCCTCCGCGCGGGCCTGCTTGACCGGCTTGCCCATCTCCGTGGTCATCACCCGGCCGATGTCGTCCCGCTCCTCGTCGAGAAGGTCGGCTGCCCTGTGCAGCAGCCGTGCACGCTCGGCGAAGGACGTGGTGCGATAGTCGCGGAACGTGGTCTCGGCCGTGGCGAGCCTGCGCTCGATCTCCTCGGCGCCGAGCGCGTCGTACGTCTTGAGCGTCTCGCCGTTCGCCGGGTTCACCGTCGCGATGGGCATGGCCGACCTCCTGAAGCGGGCTGTTCCTCGAGCCTGTTTTCCGACCCTCCCGCGCGGCGAGGTGCGGCGCAACGCGGAGGTCGCTCTCAGTCCGAGTGCTCCGCCAGCCGGTCGAGAAACGCCGCCTGCGCCGGCACGATCAGCTCCGCGGCCCGGTCCAGGCCGAACCATTCCACCCGGTCCAGCTCGGGAAACTCCTGGCGCCGTCCCGACTTCGGCGGCCACTCCATCTCGAAGGTGCCCGGGACCATGGCCGCCGGGTCGAGGTCCGCCTCGATCGCCCAGGCCGTGACGACCTTGCCGTTCTTCTGTTCGACCTCGCCGAGCGGGACGGCCTCGCCGTCGGGCGGCGGCAGCCCCAGTTCCTCCTGGAACTCCCGGCGCGCCGCGTCCCAGGCGGTCTCGCCGGGCTCGTACTCGCCCTTGGGCACGGTCCACGCCCCGGCGTCCCGCCGCGCGAAGAACGGGCCGCCCATGTGGCCGAGCAGCACCTCCGGGCCGTCGGCGGCGCGCCGGTACAGCAGCAGTCCCGCACTGCGCTTCCCCGTCACGGAGCCACCTCCGGGTGTGCGGCGAGCAGGGTCTCGACCGTGTCGGCCTCCGCGGGCGTCTTGTCCTCGCGATAGCGCACCACGCGGGCGAAGCGCAGGGTGACCCCGGCCGGGTAGCGGGTGGACTTCTGCAGACCGTCGTAGGCGATCTCCACGACGAGTTCGGGCCGTACGGTGACCACGTGGCCGCTGTCCTCGACGGCCAGCTCCTGGAGGCGCTCGGTCTGCCAGGCCAGCATCGCGTCCGTCATGCCCTTGAAGGTCTTGCCGAGCATCGCGAAGGAACCGTCCGCGGCGCGGGCCCCGAGGTGCAGGTTGGAGAGCTTGCCGGTGCGCCGTCCGTGGCCCCACTCGGCCGCCAGGACCACCAGGTCGAGGGTGTGCACGGGCTTGACCTTGAGCCACGACGCCCCGCGCCGGCCCGCGCTGTAGGGGGCGTCCAGGGCCTTCACCACCACGCCTTCGTGACCGCGCTCCAGCGTCTCGGCGAGGAATCGTCGTGCCGGGGGGATGTCCTCGGGCCCGTGGGCGAGGGCGCGCCGCACCCGCATCGGCTCGGGCACCAGCCGCGCCAGCTCCGCGTGCCGTTCGGCGAACGGCAGATCCAGCAGATCCCGCCCGTCGACCGACAGCGCGTCGAAGAAGACGGGGGAGACGGGCACGCTCTTCGCGGCCGTGGCCACATCCACCCGCGAACCCACCCGCCCGGCCGTCTCCTGGAAGGAGCGTGGCCGCCCGTCCTCGTCCAGCGCGATCACCTCGCCGTCCAGGATGAACCGGGTGCCCTTCAACTCCATCGCCGCGGAGGTGAGCTCGGGCAGCCGGTCGGTGATGTCGTCGAGGGTGCGGGTGTAGATCCGTACGTCGTCGCCGTCGCGGTGCAGCTGTACGCGGATGCCGTCGAGTTTCTCCTCGACGGCACACGCGCCCAGCTTCTCCACTGCCTCGGACACGGACGTGGCGCTGTGGGCGAGCATGGGCAGCACCGGGCGGCCCACCGTGAGCCGGAAGTCGTCCAGGGCTTTTGGGCCGTCCGTCAGCAGCGCCTGCGCCACCGTCTGCAGCGATCCGGCGAGCATCACCGCCCGCCGTACGTCCGCGGCGGGCGCGCCGGTCGCCTCGGCGAGCCCCTCGACCGCGACCGCGTCCAGCGCGCCCTGCCGCACCTCGCCGGTGAGCAGCCCGAACAGGAACCGCTGCTCGTCCTCGGTGGCCGCCGCCCGCAGCTCGTCCATCAGCCGCCTGCGCTCCGCCTGCGAGCCGGCGCCCGTGACCGCGCCGACCTCCGTCAGCCGGGCGTCCACGTCCCGCACCGTGAGCGAGGGCTCGGGCGCGGGCGGCACAGGCCCGCTCAGCAGCTTCCAGCCGATGCCGAGCCGCCCCTGTGGGAGACGGCCCGCCAGATACGGGATCACGATCGGCACGTCGTCCGCGTCGGCGTCCCGGAACAGCTCGGCGAGCAGAGCGGTCTTCCGGGACCGCGCCGAGGCGGCGGCGACCTCCCGGGACACATGGGCGAGCCGGGCGAGCAGCATGGAGCCATGGTGCTACGGAGGGCCGCCGTCCACACCCGGGCGGTCAGCTCCGGGGCCAGGATTTGTCCGGCCGGTCACGGTGCAGGCGCGGGATGCCGGTCACATCAGCCGCTCCGCGGCGGGCGCGCCTCTCGCGCCTTGAAGGGGCGCGGGGAACGGCGCGACCGGCCACGATGGCGCCGCGGACGATCGACGGCACGTCCCGGTCCTTCCAGCGGAGCGTTCAGGCGGCGTCGAGGTCGGCGAGGAGCAGCTCACCGTTGAGCGTGGCCGCCGCCCGGTAGCCCGCGCCCGCGGCGTTCACGACCTGCTCGGCGAAGCCCACCGCGTTGCCCGCCGCCCAGACGCCGGGCACGGTCGTCAGGCCCGTCTCGTCGACCACCGGGTACGTGCCGAACGGGGTCTCGCGCAGCTCGGCGCCCAGCCGCTCGAACAGGTCGTTGCGGGGGACCGCGCGCGGCGCCACGAAGAGCGTCGAGCGGTCGTGGACGGTACCGTCCGTGAGCCGGACCCCCGTGAGCCGGTCGCCCTCGACGACGAGCCCCGCGACCTCACCGGGCACCACGACGACTCCGGCGGCGGCGAGCCGGCGCGTGTCGTCGGCCGTCAGCTCCCCCTCGGCGACCGTGTGCAGGAAGAGGGTGACGTCCTTCGACCACTGGGAGACCATCAGTGCCTGGTGGACACTCATCGGCGTGGCGGCCAGCACCCCGAAGGACTGGTCGCGGACCTCCCAGCCGTGGCAGTAAGGGCAGTGCAGCACGTCCCGGCCGAAGCGCTCGGCGACCCCCGTGACCGTCGGGAGCTCGTCCGCCAGTCCGGTGGCGAGGATCAGCCGCCGCGCGTGCACGGTCCGTCCGGCCGCGAGCGTCACGAGGAACTCGCCGCTGTCCTGCCGGGACACGTCCACCGCCCGGTCCCGGACCAGCTCGACGCCGTACCGCGCGATCTCCTCGCGCCCCGCGGCGAGGAACTCCGCGGGCGGCATGCCGTCCCGGGTCAGATAGCCCTGCAGATGCGCGGCGGGCGCGTTGCGCGGCTCGCCGGCGTCGACGACGAGCGTGCGGCGCCGGGCCCGGCCGAGGACCAGTGCGGCGGACAGGCCGGCCGCGCCGCCTCCGACGACGACGGCCTCGTACCTCTCGGTCATGTCGGTCATGGTGACCACCTCCACCGCAGACGGTCGCCCGACCGGTGCCGCATTGACAAACAGCTTTGCCGAATCTGCAATATGGGCATGAGCAAGGGCATGGATGACGAGGCACGGACGGACGAGGTGCTGGCCGAGGTCGGGCCGAGACTGCGGCGCATCCGCAAGGAGCGGGGCGCGACACTCGCCGGCCTGTCCGAGGCGACCGGCATCTCCGTGAGCACGCTGTCGCGGCTGGAGTCGGGGCTGCGCAAGCCCAGTCTGGAGCTCCTGCTGCCGATCGCCCGGGCCCACGAGGTACCCCTGGACGAGCTGGTCGGCGCGCCCCCGGTGCGCGACCCGCGCGTACGCGCCCAGCCGATCGTGCGCGGCGGCCGCACCCACTGGCCGCTCACCCGGCAGCCCGGCGGACTCCAGGCGTACAAGGTGCTCGAACCGCAGCGCAAGCTCGAGCCGGAACCCCGGACCCACGAGGGTTATGAGTGGCTGTACGTGATGTCGGGGCGGCTGCGGCTCGTGCTGGCCGACCATGATGTGGTGCTCGGTCCGGGGGAGGCCGCCGAGTTCGACACGCGGGTGCCGCACTGGTTCGGGTCGACGGGGGAGGGGCCCGTGGAGTTCCTGAGCCTGTTCGGGCCGCAGGGGGAGCGGATGCATGTGAGGGCGCGTCCGGCCCGTCCGTGAGGGCGTGACGCACACGACTGTTCCCTGATCGGCAAGCGACCGCTTAGTATGCGATCGAGCCCGGTCAGACAGAGCAGTCCCGTGGAGGCCCCGCATGCAGGCATGGCAAGTGCACCAGCTCGGCGAACCGAGCCAGGTGATGCAGCTCCAGGACGTGGAGCGACCGGTGCCCGGTGAGGGGCAGGTCCTGCTCAAGGTGCGCGCGGCGAACATCAACTTCCCGGACGTGCTGATGTGCCGCGGGCACTACCAGGTCAGGCCGCCGCTGCCGTTCACGCCCGGTGTGGAGATCTGCGGCGAGACCGAGGACGGACGCCGCGTGCTGGCCAACCCCGCGCTGCCGCACGGCGGTCTCGCCGAGTACGCCGTCGCGGACGCCGCCGCCCTGCTGCCCGCGCCCGACACCCTCGACGACGCCGAGGCCGCAGCCCTGCACATCGGCTACCAGACGGGGTGGTTCGGTCTGCACCGCCGGGCCCGTCTCGAAGCCGGCGAGACGCTGCTCGTCCACGCCGCCGCCGGAGGAGTCGGCAGCGCGGCCGTGCAGCTGGGCAAGGCGGCGGGCGCCACCGTCATCGGTGTGGTCGGCGGGGCCGACAAGGTGGCCGTGGCGCGCGAGCTGGGCTGCGACGTCGTCATCGACCGGCGTACCCAGGACGTCATCGCCGCCGTGAAGGAAGCCACCGGCGGCCGGGGCGCCGACGTGATCTACGACCCCGTCGGCGGTGAGGCGTACACCCAGTCCACCAAGGTCGTCGCCTTCGAGGGCCGGATCGTCGTCGTGGGCTTCGCCAGCGGCTCGATCCCCAGCCCGGCGCTCAACCACGCCCTGGTGAAGAACTACGCGATCCTCGGCCTGCACTGGGGCCTGTACGGCACCAAGAACCCCAAGCTGATCCAGCACTGCCACGAGCAGCTCACCGAGCTGGCCGCGCGCGGCGCCATCAAGCCCCTGGTCAGCGAGCGAGTGCCGCTGGGCGGCGGCGCGGCCGCCGTGCAGCGGGTCGGCGACGGTGTCACCACCGGCCGGGTCGTCGTGGTGCCCTCTCTCGAGAACGGAGCAGCCGCATGACCGACGCAGCCGAACTGCGCACCCGTACGAAGGAGTTGCTGGCGGCGCACCCGCCCGCGACCACGGACCGCCTCGACTTCCTCAAGGCCCGTTTCGACGCCGGACTCGCCTGGGTGCACTACCCCGAGGGCCTCGGCGGGCTCGGCGCCCCGCGCACCCTCCAGGCCGTCGTGGACGCCGAACTGGAGGCCGCCGGCGCCCCCGACAACGACCCGCGGCGCATCGGCATCGGCCTCGGCATGGCCGCGCCGACCATCCTCGGCTTCGGCACGGAGGAACAGAAGCGGGACTTCCTGCGGCCGTTGTGGGTCGGCGAGGAGGTCTGGTGCCAGCTCTTCAGCGAGCCCGGCGCCGGGTCCGACCTGGCCGCGCTCGGTACGCGTGCCGTCCGGGAGGGCGACGACTGGGTGGTCAACGGGCAGAAGGTGTGGACCTCCAGCGCCCACCTCGCCCGCTGGGCCATCCTCATCGCCCGCACCGACCCGGACGTGCCCAAGCACCGCGGCATCACGTACTTCATCTGCGACATGACCGACCCGGGCGTCGAGGTGCGGCCGCTGCGCCAGATCACCGGCGAGGCCGAGTTCAACGAGGTCTTCCTCACCGACGTCCGCATTCCCGAAGCGCACCGGTTGGGTGAGGTCGGCGACGGCTGGCGGGTCGCGCAGACCACGCTCATGAACGAGCGCGTCTCCATCGGCGGTATGCGCATCCCCCGCGAGGGCGGCATGATCGGCCCGGTCTCCAGGACCTGGCGCGAGCGTCCCGAACTGCGCACCCACGATGTGCACCAGCGGCTGCTGAAGCTGTGGGTGGAGGCCGAGGTCGCCCGGCTCTCCGGCGAACGGCTGCGCCAGCAGCTCGTCGCGGGCCAGCCCGGCCACGAGGGCTCCGGGATGAAGCTCGGATTCGCCCGCCTCAACCAGGAGATCAGCGGCCTTGAGGTCGAACTCCTCGGCGAGGAGGGGCTGCTGTACGACGACTGGACGATGCGCCGACCGGAACTGGTCGACTTCACCGGCCGCGACGCCGGCTACCGCTATCTGCGCTCCAAGGGCAACAGCATCGAGGGCGGGACCAGCGAGGTCCTGCTGAACATCGTCGCCGAACGCGTGCTGGGCCTGCCGTCCGAGCCGCGCACCGACAAGGACGTCGCGTGGAAGGACCTCGCCCGATGAAAACGACGACAACGACGACTACGCCGGCGACACAGAGCACCCAGCCCGATCTGCTGTACTCGGAGGAGGAAGAGGCGCTGCGTGCCGCCGTCCGCGACCTCCTCTCCGACCACTGCGACGCGGCGGGCGTCATCACCCGCACCGAGACGGACACCCCGCACGATCCCGAGCTGTGGAAGGCGCTCTCGGACGGGATGGGCCTGGCGGGCCTGCTCGTACCCGAGTCGCTGGGCGGCCAGGGCGCCACTCACCGCGAAGTCGCCGTGGTGCTGGAGGAGTTGGGGCGTGCGGTCGCGCCGGTGCCGTATCTGACCAGCGCCGTCGTCGCCACCGAGGCGCTGCTGGCCTGCGAGGGCGAGGAGGCCGCCGCGCTGCTGACGGCGCTGGCGTCGGGCCGGACGATCGGCGTGCTCGCCGTCGCGCTGTCCGTGGCACCCGGCGGCGCCCACCAGGCCGTACGGAACGAGGACGGCTTCCTGCACGGGGAGCTGACGGGGATCGCGGACGCGGCGGTGGCCGACGTGCTGCTGGTTCCGGCGGATGACGGCGGACTGTACGCGGTGGACGGGGACGCCGTGACGGTCACCCCGCAGGTGTCCCTCGACCTCACCCGGCCGCTCGCCAGGGTCACCTTCGACGGGGTGCGGGCACGTCGTCTCGGCGCCGCGGAACCCGCCGTACGACGGGCCCTGCGCAGCGGCGCAGGACTGCTCGCCTCCGAGCAACTCGGACTCGCCGACTGGTGCTTGACCGAGACGGTCCGGTACCTCAAGGAACGCAAGCAGTTCAACCGGCCCGTCGGCGGATTCCAGGCGCTCAAGCACCGGCTCGCGCAGCTGTGGCTGGAGGTCGTCAACACACGCGCCGCCGCCCGCGGTGCCGCCGACGCGCTCGCGACGGGCAGCGCGGACACCGACGTGTCGGTCGCCGTCGCGCAGGCGTACGCGGCGTCCGTCGCCGTCCACACCGCCGAGGAGGCCCTCCAACTGCACGGGGGCATCGGGATGACCTGGGAGCACCCGGTTCACCTCTATCTGAAGCGGGCCAAGGCGGACTCGATCGCGTACGGCACGGCGGGAGCCCACCGCGCCGCGCTGGCCGAACTGGTGGACCTGCAAGCCCCCTGAGTACATCTGCCAGAGGCCCGTCCCACCAGGGGCGGGCCTCTCGGTGTGCGCACCGCGGGTGAAGTGAACAGACAGCGGCAGTCCGGCCAACTCCCCTCAGCTCAAGGTTTGTTGGGTCTCCGAGGACCGCATACTCGCTGAGTTCCGTAGCGCACCCCTCAGGGAGGCAGAGCATGGCCCTCACCACCCGTCGCAGAGCCCTCACCACCCTCGGCGCCGCCCTAGCGGGCTCGGTCGCCCTGCCCGCCTCGCGAGCACTGGCGGGGGAGGAGAAGCACCACACGCGCCCCCTGTGGCGTGCCCACGCGCACAACGACTACGAGCACCCGCGACCCCTGTTCGACGCCCTCGACCACCGCTTCGGCAGCGTCGAGGCCGACATCTACCTCGTCGGCGACCAACTCCTCGTCGCCCACGACCCGGTCGACCTCGACCCGACCCGCACCCTCGAATCCCTCTACCTCGCGCCCCTGGCCGCCCGTGTGAAGGCCAACCACGGCTCGGTCTACCGGGGATACCGCACGCCCCTGCAACTCCTCATCGACATCAAGACCGAGGGCTCGTCGACGTACCTCGAACTCGACCGCCATCTGAGCCGCTACCCACACCTGTTCACCACCTACGCGCACGGCCGGGTGCGCCCGGGGCCGATCACCGCGGTGATCTCCGGTGACCGCGCCGCCCGTACGCCCATGGAGGCGCAGAGCGTGCGGCGCGCCTTCTACGACGGCCGGCTCACCGACCTCGGCAGCGCGGCCCCCGCCTCCTTCATCCCGCTGATCTCGGACAACTGGACGCTCAACTTCACCTGGCTGGGCGACGGTCCGTTCCCCGACGCCGAGCGTGCGAAGCTGCGCGGCATCATCGCGTCGGCGCACCGACGCCACCAGAAGGTGCGGTTCTGGGCCACGCCCGACCTGGCGGGCCCGGCGCGCGAGGCCCTGTGGGGCGAACTACTGGCCGCCGACCTCGACTATTTCAACACCGACGACCTCGCCGGGCTCGAAGCCTTCCTCGACGCGCACGAGTAGACGCGCACGAGCAGGTGCCCGCGCTGGTGTGCGAGTGGGCGTAGACACCACACGTTCGGAGGACACGTCAGCCGCCCGGCCGAACCCTCCGCTACGCGACACTTGCGGCCGAAAGCCGCGGTGTCGACGTGGCGGAGGAGGTTGACGATGGCCATTTCCATCTCTGTGGTGGTACTGCTCCTGATCCTCGCGGTGGTCTTCCTGCGCAACGGCGCGCTGAAACCCTCGCACGCGGTGGTCTGCGTACTGCTCGGCTTCTATCTGTCGAGCACCACCATGGGGCCGACCATTCAGAACGGACTCACCGCGACGGCGGACATCGTGAGCAGCCTGCGCCCCTGACGTGCGGGTCCAGGTGCGTGTCAGGCGCCGTGTCAGCTGCCTGAGAACACTCCGATGCCGTTGGGGACCGGGCGTTCGGCGCCGCCGGAGGGGTGGTTGAGGACGCTCACCGCGCCCGCTCCCGGCATCCGCGCGACCATGGTCGTGGAGCCGCCCCCGTCCAGACTGAACGCGTCGACGGAGCCCAATGTCCGCATGGTGTGCGCCACTTCCGCGATGGTCAGTCCGCCGCGGTAGGCGGGCGCACCGTCGAGGGCGAGCAGAAGCAGGCGCCGCCCCTTGTTCGCGATGCCCACGGCGGTCCGTACGGCCGAGGTGGTGTTGTTCAGACCGGGCAGCGGCTGCCCGTGGGTGAGGACCGGATAGCCGCCGACGGCGAAGCGGTACCGGATTCGGGTGCCGGCCGCGACGAGCCAGTGCTGAACGCGGACCGCCTGCCCCTTCGCCAGCTCGCGCAACCGCTGCGCGCCCGCTTCGCGCCCCACCAGCACGGTGGTGCCGGACGCGACGGGACCGCCGCCGGGTGTGGAGGCCGTCGACACGACCCGGCCGCGGCGGACCGTCACCTCGTAGGTGTCCGAGCTGCAGGGCGCGGCGCGGTCGATGTCGGTGCCGCAGACGGCCCGCTTGCGGGAGACACCGCCCCAGGCCGAGGTGAACGCGCCGATGGAACCCTGCGGCAGCGCGTACTGGTTGAGCCCACCGAGCGCCCACCGCCCACGGGAGCTGCGCACGGAACCGTCGAGGGCCAGGCTGTCCAGCCGCGCCCGGCCGTCCAGGCCCACGCCGAGCACGTTCTTCGTGGTCGTGCCGGGCGGCAGGGCGGGGCCGAAGCGCTGACCGTCGGGGACCGCCGCCTTCAGCGTGCGGCCGTTCGCGATCGCGGGACCCACGGTCGCGCCCGTGGCCTCGACCCCAGGATGCTGGGCCTCGGAGATGTCGAAGAAGTCACCGTTGACACCGGCGACGGCGCCCTGCGCCTCGGCCAGCCGGGAGACGGCCGCTCGGGAGGCCACGGCCGCGGAGTGGAGGAGATCGACACGCACATGACGGTTGCTCAGATCGACGCTCAGTACGTGTGCGCGCGCCACGCCTTGGGCGGCCGGGAGGTCGAACTCCTTGTACGTGATGCCCGGGGCGACGGCCTTGCCGGCGCGAGCCTCCGCGTCGGCGACCGTGCCGTTCCGGGTGTGGGCGCCTTCCACGCCGCTGGCCGGTGCCGCCCCCACCAGGGCCGCACCGGCCAGCGCGCTCCATGCCGTGAGAACCGTCAGTGCTGTTCTGAGTCGTCCGTCGCGAGGTGTCACGGTGCCCCCTGAGGTCTCGTCAACTGTCTTGGAACTCAGGGGGATTGCAGCAGACTGTGACGACCTGTGCGGGGCCTAGGCGTCTACGACGCGGGAACGGATGAGAAAACGCACTCCTTCGGGTGCTTCCAGGGAGAAACCGCTGCCGCGGCCCGCCACGACGTCGACGATCAGTCGCGTGTGGCTCCACAGCTCGTACTGGCTCTTCGACATCCAGAACGTCACCGGCTCGTCGAGCCCCTCGACGTCCAGCTCGGCGAGCAGCACGTCGGAGCCGCCGGTGCGGAACTCGCCCTCCGGATAGCACATGGGCGCACTGCCGTCGCAGCAGCCGCCGGACTGGTGGAACATCAACGGTCCGTGGACCGCCCGCAGCTGCCGCAGCAACTCGGCGGCCGAGGGCGTCAACTCCACGCGCGGGGCGGCGTCCGTCGTCTCCTGCTGGTCCATGGCGTGTCCCTGCCTTGATGCGCGGAAACGGATGTGACCGCTTCGCGCGAGGGTCGGTCGGTCCGGCCCAGTCAACTCCTGGCTTGGTTGCAGACAGGTTGCATGGCGGCAGGGGGGGAGGATCAGGTGGCAGGGCGAGGGAGGAGCCACGTGCGTCCGGTGCGCGCCGGCCGCCCGTCAAGGCTGGTGTGTGACCCTCACCTCTACGGTCAGCGCACCTCTGTTGTCCTCGGAGCAGGACCCGGCGGCGTCGTTGATCCCCAGTTGCAGGGGGCCGTTTTGAGCCGCCCGGAAAGTCAGTTTCCGCCCGACGGTATGGACGGGGGCGTCCTGACTGTCGGAGAGGCGTGCCAGCAGGGTGCCGAACGGCGCCGCCGGCTTGATCTTGCAGCTCTTCGCCCCGTCCAGCGACTGGTCCGTGAGCGCGTCGTAGCCGGTCGGCCCGGTCACGGGCTTGTTCCGGTAGTCGACCGTCCATTCTCCGGAAACGAACCGTACGGTGACCCGGTCTCCCTGCTGGACGGTCAGTCGGGTCACCGACTGCCAGCCGGTCGTCGAGCGGACGACCTGACTGATGGTCGCCGTCGTGGGGTCCTTCTTGAGCGGCAGCGCCCCGGTGAGGAAGAGACCACCGCCGACGCCCGACGCCAGCACCGCCGTACCGGCCAGTGCCCACCAGAGCCGCTTCGGTCCCCGGGACGACTGCCGGGGCACGGGCCTGAGCGACGTGGTGTGCAGGGCCGTCGGTACGGGCTCCCCGGCCGGGACGAGTCGCTCCTGGCCGCTGGTCACGGTGTCCACGTCGGCCGACGCGGCAGAAGGCTGGAACACGCGCACGGTCGGTGACGGCAGTGGCCCGGCGTCCGCCTCTCCCGCCGCGACGCGCCGCAGCGCGGAACGGGCGGTGGCCGCCGAAGGGCGCTCGTCGGGGGACTTGCGCAGCAGTGCCTCGACGACCGGGCGCAGCGGGCCGAGCCGCTCCGACAGGACGGGTCCCTCGTACGCCACCGCGTGCAGCGTCGCGGGCCGTGCCGGTCTGCGGAACGGGGACTGCCCGCCGCAGACCGTGGCGAGGGTCGCGCCCAGGGACCACAGGTCGGAGGCCGGGCCGACCGGCGATCCCATCACCCGCTCGGGTGCCATGTACTCGAGGGAGCCGATCAGTTCACCGGTGGTCGTCAGGAACTCGCCGTCGTCCAGGGCCGCGATACCGAAGTCGGTGAGGACGGCGTCGCCGTCGCGGCGCAGCAGGACGTTGGCTGGCTTGACATCACGGTGCAGGGTGCCGGCCGCGTGCACGGCCTCCAGCGCGTCGAGCAGTTGCACACCCAGGGCGGCGGTGTGCTGCGGCGTGAGCGGCCCGCTCTCGGCGATCCGGTGGGCCAGCGAGGGCCCCTCGACGAGTTCCATGACGATCCACAGCCGGTCCTCGGACTCGACCAGGTCGTGGACGCCCACCACATGGGGATGCGGCACCCGGGCGACCGCGCGCGCCTCACGGACCGCGCGGCGCACCCGTATGCGCTGCTCCTCGTCGCCCTGGGTGAGGATGTGCAGTTCCTTGGCCGCGACCGGGCGGTCCAGCAGCTGGTCGTGGGCGCGCCAGACCGTGCCCATCCCGCCTCTGCCGAGAACGTCGTGAAGGAGATACCGACCGGCGATCAGCCGCCCTGAGCCTCGTTCCGAACGCGTTGCCGCCTGGTGATCGCCATCTCCGGGTATCACGCGCTCTCTCACGTTTCCTTCCCGGTGGACTGGGCGCCCGCCGGCCGTCGTTCGATCAGTCGTCGTTCGTTAGCTCGGTGTTCCGGGCTGAGCATAGCGGAGTGCATTGTGGCGATATGCAGTCAACTCGCGTGCGGCGAAGGGCTTTTGACAGCCGGTGCTCTCCGGATGTCCGGCTGCCTCTCCGTCGAGGCCGCAGCGGGAAGTTCGCTGACCGCGATGATCTGTGCAGGGGGTGTCAACGGGCGTCCAGGAGATCGCGCGGTACTCGGACGGGTTCGGAGGGATCGTCTCCCGCGGCCGTGCGGGCTGCCCAGGGGCCGGTGGTCAGGATGCCCAGGGCGAGGATGGCCAGACCGCAGCCGGCGATGATCCACCAGGCGGCCGGGCGTGCCCCGGCGGCGATCACGGCGCCGGTCACCGCGATGCCGAGCGCGGCGCCGACCTGACGGCTGGTCGCGGCGATCGCGGCGGCCACCCCGGCCTGGGCGCGCGGCAGGCCCGAGACCGCTGTGTGGGTGATGGGCGCGTTGACGAAGCCGAAGCCCAGTCCGAACAGTGCGTACGCCGCGTAGAGCAGGATGTCCGAGCGCTCGGCGGATCGGGTGGCGACGATGGCCAGCAGGCCGCCGACCGTGATGCCGGCCCCGGCGAGCAGCAGCGGGATGCGCGGGCCGCGGCTGCCCACGATCCGCCCGGCCAGTGGCGGGCACACCAGTGACAGCACCGCCATCGGCAGCAGGTGCACCCCGGTGCTCAGGGCGCTGAGCCCCAACACTTGTTGCAGATAGAGGGTGTTGGCGAACAGGAAGCCGCCGAGTGCGGTGAAGGCGCACACCGCCATCACCGTCGCCCCGCTGAAGGGCGCGCTGCGGAAGAGGCGCGGGTCGACCAGCGGTTCGGCGCGTCGCTTCTCGTAGGGGATGAAGGCGGCCAGCGCGCCGGCCGCGGTGATCAGGCAGATCACGATGGTGGGGGAGGTCCAGCCCCGGCCCGGTGCCTCGATGATGGCGTACGTCAGTGTGCCGAGCGCGGTGATCACCAGCAGTTGGCCCACCGGGTCCACCCTGCGGGGCCGTGGCGCGCGTGACTCAGGGACGAACAGGGTGGTGAGCAGGAGCGCGGCCAGCCCGATCGGCACGTTCAGCCAGAACACCGACCGCCATCCGGCCGTCTGGACCAGTACGCCGCCGAGGATCGGCCCGGCCGCCATGCTGATGCCCACCACCCCGCCCCACACGCCGATGGCCCTGGCCCGCTCCCTCGGTTGTGGGAAGGCGTTGGCGAGGATGGCCATGGCGACCGGGGTGAGCATGCAGCCGCCCACCGCCTGCGCCATGCGGAACACGATCAGCCAGTCCAGCGATGGTGCCAGGCTGCACAGCGCCGATCCGCCGGTGAACAGCACGAGCCCGAGGAGGAAGACGCGCCGTCTCCCGACGCGGTCGGCCGTGGAGCCGGCCAGGATGAGCAGCGAGGCCAGCACGATGGTGTAGGCGTCGAGGGTCCACTGCAGGCCCGACACGGAGCTGTGCAGGTCTTCCTGTATCGAGGGCAGGGCGACGTTCAGGATGGTGGTGTCGAGACTGACCAGGAGCACGCTCAGGCAGCAGACGGCCAGGACCAACGCGGGTCTGCTGCGGCCGGGTTGAGACACGTCGGCCGCCCTGTCCGGGGTCAGTGCCGCGGCCGGTCGGTGGCGTGGGCTGCGGCGAAGTCCCAGAGCACCGGGAGGAACCGCTCGGGCGTCTCGGTCTGGGGCATGTGGCCGGTGCCTTCCAGCAGCCGGAACTCCGCGTCGGGGATGGCCTGCGCGTACGCGCGTCCGTAGCCGGCGTCCACGACCTGGTCACTGGCGCCCCACGCGACCAGGCTCGGACGGGTGATCTTGGCGAGACGGTCGGTCAGGGTGGGGTCGGCCATGGCGTGTGGGCCCGAATAGAGCTGCAGGGTCGCACGGTTGGCGGCCATGACCGCGCGCTGCGCCTCGGTCAGTTTGCTGGGATCGAAGCGGAACTTCGAGGGGTCGTGGAAGGACAGGCGGGACAGCTCGACGGGCGTCAGGGAGAAGATGTCGGCTATCGGGTGGCCGGGGACGGGGATGCCGACGGCGTTGACGAGGGTGACACTGCTGACCCGAGGGCTGCTCAGGGTCGCGAGTTCGGCGGCGATCCAGCCGCCGATCGAGTTGCCGACAACGGCGACGTCCCGCAGGTCGAGTACGTCGAGCAGTTGGGCGTAGACCTGGGCCAGGGTCGTGACGTCGGTCAGCCACTCGGGGCGGGCAGTGCCGTCGAAGCCGGGGTGCACGGGGGTGAACACCCTGGCCGGACGCCGCTCGGCCAGCAGGCCGGCGAACGGGGTGACGGTCTGCGGGCCGCCGCCTCCGTGCAGCAGCAGGAACGGGTGCCCCTCCTGCCCGAAGAGATCGACGGTGACGCCGAGGGTGCCCTGGTCGAGCGTGAGCGTGTGGGTGCTGCGGGTCATGCGGTGCTCCTCAAGCGGGCTGTGTCGAGGGGGAGGTTGCCGTCACGCGAAGTCGGTCGTGGGGACGGTGGCGTAGCGGCTCATCACCGCGACGGTCGACTCCGGGGTCAGTTCCCGGCCGCCCGCGATCATGTTCCGCAGGTCGCGGAAGTACTGCACGTACAGGTCGGGCGTGAAGGTGTTGAGCATCACCGCGGGCGTGTCGCCGAGGTTGGCGAAGGTGTGCGGGGCGCCGGGCGGGATCATGGCGAGCGTGCCGGCCGGGGCCACGTGGGTCGTCTCCCCGATGGTGAAGTGCACGGTGCCGGAGACGACGTAGAAGCCCTCGTCGTGCTGGGCGTGACGGTGCTGGGGCGGGCCCTGGGTGTGCGGGGCGATGGTGATCTCTCCGATTCCGAGGCGGTGCCCGGTGGTGCTGCCGTCCTCGAGGATGCGCATCTGTGTGGGGCCCAGCTGGATGGTCTCGCCGTCGTCCGGGCCGACCACGGAAACCGTGCTCATCGCTTCTCCTTCGTGAGAGTTGACTCTCATGAGATTAGGGAGTCGAGTGCCATAATGCAAGTCAACTCTCACGACGAGGGATGGCTGCTAAAATGCGGGTGAGTCAACAGGAGGAGTCCCACGATGACGGCGCAGGCGGGCACCGGCCGCACCAACCAGAAGCAGCGCACGCGAACGGCGATCGTGGCGGCCGCCCGGGATCTCACCGGCACGGGCGCCGAGGTGACCATGCCCGCGATCGCCCGCGCGGCCCTCGTCTCCGAGGCCACCGCCTATCGGTACTTCCCCGACCTTCCGTCGCTGATCAGCGAGGCACTGGCCGGCGTCTGGCCGCCTCCCGCCGAGGCGCTCGCGCCGGTCGCGGACTCCACCGACCCCGTCGAACGCGTCACCTTCGCCTGCGAGTTCCTCCTCCGCGGTATCCTCGCCCGCCAGGGCTCGGTACGCGCGATGATCGCCGCCACCATCACCCGGCCCGAGACGGTGCCCACGCGACCGGGCATTCGCTTCGGACTCATCGACCATGCGCTCCTCCCTCTGGAGGACACGCTCGGCGCGAGGGACCCGGACGGCTTCACCCAGCTCAAGCGGGACCTCGCGGTGGTCGTGAGCGCCGAGGCGCTCTTCACCCTCACCGATCTGTGCGGGCTCGACCCCGACGAGGCCATCACCAGCGCCGTACGGACCGCGACCACCCTGACCGAGGCCGCAGTGCGCGCGATCGCGTAGCGGTGGGGCGCGGTCAGAAGGGTGTACGGCGGCGCTGCCCTTCACCCGGGACCGGGTACCACCGGCGTCCCACCGAGTGACCGGCTACCTGCTGAGGCCGCCATCCACCAGCAGGACGACGCTGGTGATGGAGGAGGCGCGGTCGCTGAGCAGCCAGGCTGCGGCCTGTGCTGGTTCGTCGGGTTCATCGGGTTCGTCGGGTTCGGCGGCGCGGCGCAGCGGGGTCCTGGCGTTGAGTTCCTCGACGATCTCGGGGTGGTGCCGCTGCCAGTCGGTGATCATCTCGGTTCGGGTGGTGCCGGGGGGCGATGGCGTTGACCCGGATGCCGTGCGGGCCGTGGCTGATCGCCGCAGACTCGGTGAGGCTGTTCACGGCTCGTTCGGTGGCTCCGCCAACGGTATGGAGAGCGACAGCCGCGTCGGCCGGCCCCCGAGACCGGTCGTTGCGGCTTTCACCCGACGGCTGACCGAAGGACGGACCTGGGGCTGACGCGGGCGCACCCCGGTCGTGACGGTGAGCGGGTGGCGCTCGGGGCCGCTGTCGGTCGCCGGGCTGATCGCCATGCGGCCCGGGTCCCGCACCCGGCCGTGCCACCGTAAACGCGGACCTCGTCAATGGAGCAGCGACAGCCCAGGCGGACCAGTTGGAGTGGACAGGACCCGAGTACCAGGGGCCAACTGGGAGAAGAGGTCCGCCGGCCTCGTTTCCCGCGGCTGCCTGGATGCGCCGTCCGACACCATGGAGCGCTCATGAAAGGAATGGCCGCGGCGACAGTGCCGGCGGTTTCCGCCACGCCGCTTGCTGCCGCAAGCGACTGTCCCAGCCGGACGATCCCGTCCGCCTGCGCCAGGCCCACCTCTGGAGCGCCGGCGGCGGGCATCCCCGAATGCATCGGCACGGCCGCACCCGACAGCACGGCCCCCGACCCTGGCACGGCCACGGTCCACTTCAGCGAGCTCGGCCCCGTCCTGGACGACACCAAGGGGCGGACGCTCCACCTCGCTCAAGTGACCCGCACCGGGCACCCGCTGCACTGCTTGGTCACTGACACGACGGCCGGTGACACCAACGGTGAGGAAACCAGGGCGTCCGGCGCCACAGTGGTACGTCGTCAACGCATCCGGCAGCAAGGCCGTCCCCGATCGATCGGGGACTGATGACCGGGCACATGGGCGCGCGGACGCGGCGGCCCGCACGAACGGTGGCGGGCTTCTTGGCTGCTTTGCTGCCGGTCGCGGTCGCGGTGGGGGTATATGTGTTCGGCCGCACGCACACACCCGACTACACCAGCGGCCTGTTCGGGCAGCACGGCGTCGGAGTCTTCGAACTCAAGGCGCGCCTGGGCAGCGCTCTGATGGGACTCGCGGTCGTCCAACTGCTGCTCGGGCTGTGGATGTACCGGCGCCTACCGGGAGCGGGGGCCGCGCCGCACCGGGTGCACCCCGCACACCGGCTCATCGGCCTCCTTGCCTTTCTGCTCTCGCTGCCCATCGCCTACCAGTGCATCACCGCCTACGGAGTTGATTTCACCAGCAGCCGGGTGGCGGTGCACTCCATCACGGGCTGCGTCCTGTACGGCGCGTTCGTCGCCAAGGTGCTGGTGGTGCACAGCCGCCGACTGCCCGGTTGGGCGCTTCCGGCCGTCGGCGGCGCCCTGGTCGTCGCCATCGCACTGATGTGGTACACAGCCGCCTTGTGGTTCTTCACCGGCTCCGCCCCCGGCTTCTGATGAACCGACAGCTCACGGTGCGGGAGTTCCATCACAAACTCGCCCGGGACATCCGCCACGGCAAGCGCGGGCAGATCATGCAGGCGTACCGCACGCGAACCTCACCTGCCTCGGCGTGCCTCTCGGCCTCGCGCGCACTGGAGCGTGATCGAATACGGCATGGCATCGTCCTGGACTGGTGAACGGGTACGCCTACGCGCTGTCGAGCCCGACGACTGGACAGCGTTCGCGCGCTTTGCCGACGATGACGGGCGGCGAGGGAGCCGGCTGGATCTACCGCGGTCCGCCGAGAGCTACCGTGCCTGGGCGAAGGAGCAAGCCGTTGCCACGTGCGATGACGACCACTTCCGGTTGGCAGTCGAAACGACGGCCAGGGGAGAGCTGGTTGGCGCCGTCGGCTCACATCGCACCGGCCCTCGTTCAGGCTGGTTCGAGTTTGATATCACGATCGGCGCTGACCACCGGCGCAAGGGCTACGCATCAGAAGCCGTAGTGCTGCTGATGCGCTTCATGTTTGCCGAGCGGCGCTATCACAAATGTCTAGGAGCGATCTTCGCCCACAACGAGGCATCGCTGGCACTCACCCGTCGGCTCGGCTTCACTGAGGAGGGGCGCCTGCGGGAACACGTCTACTTCGCCGGCCGGTACCACGAACTCGTCATGATGGGCATGCTCGCCGACGAGTTCGACCAGCGACACGCGATGAGCGCACCATGAGCCGGGGCCATGAGCCGAGGCCATGAGCTGGTCATCCAAGCGTGTGCGGAACGGCACTCGAACTTGTTCAACGTTCGCTGTTGGCGGGTGGACGCGGCCTGTCACCGCAAGCAGGCCTGCCCTCAGGTGCGCAAGGTGGCGCGCAGGCGCAAGCCGACCGTTGCGAGACCTTCCAAGGTGGTGACCTGGTAGCTGGGCTCCGGTCCGGGCGGCTCGCTCAAGTGGTAGCGGCGGGCGGTCTGTGCGGTCAGGAGCGTCAGCATCGCCATGGCCAGAGCGGCTCCCTCGCAGCCGTGCGGCCCGGTGCCGAAGGAGAGGAAGGCCCCCGGTTTCGCCGGCGAGCCCGAATCATCGAGCCAGCGCTCGGGCTGGAACCGGTCCGGATCGGAGTGTTCCCGTGCGTCGCGGTGGGCGGTGTAGGGGCAGACGAGAACGGTGGACCCGGCGTCGATGGTGTAGCCGGCAAGCTGAGTCTCTCGCGTGGCGCGCCGGGTCAGCAGCCAGCTCGGGGGGTGCAGTCGCAGCACCTCGCGCACCAGCGCCTGGGTGTACTGCAGGCGGTCGAGGTGGGTGCTGGTCGTCGCGGCCGGGTCCGCGGGCAGCAAGGCGGCTTCGGCCGCGACGCGTCCCGCTGCCTGGGGGTATCGGGCCAGGTGGAGCAGGATCCATCCGGCCGCCCGGGAAGGTGTCTCGAAGGTGGCGACGGTGATCCCGGGGAGAGTGTCGATGACGGCCTCTTCCGGCAGCAGGCCGTAGCGGGCGGAGGGTCGGAGCATCTGTCCCAGCATGTCGTCACCGAGCCGGCCCGATGAACGGCGCCGGCGGACGATGGGCCGCAAACCGTTGACGAAGGCGACTTGCTGCCGTGTGCGGAACCGCCGTGCCGGTGTGGGGATCCAGCGCGGCCATACCCAGCGAGAGGGACGTACGAGCACCTCCCGGGCCAGGAAGAGCTGTGAGGCAAAGGGCAGCAGGGTGGGAGCGTCTTCGGAGAAGAGGTAGCGCACGCCGATCTCTGCCAGGGCGTGCCGGACCGGGGGCAGAATCTCGACGTCCTGGCCCGTGGGCCACTGGTCAGCAAATCGAGCGGCACTGGGCGCGATCTCACCGATCCGCGCTGCGACCGCCTGCGGGCGCAGTCCGCGCATGCGGGCGGCGTGAGCGCGCGCACGCTCCTCAGACGTCGGTGCTCCGCCCGACCGCTTCAGCGGCGGGAAGAGAGGTGAGGATGCCTTGGGGAAGTCCTGCGCGCGGCGCAGGACTGCTTCACACGGCTCGGCCGTAGCGGCTACGTAGACACCCGGCTCCAGCTGCCAGACGTCCCCGCACTCGTCAGCGCCACGGCGAGCCAGGGCAAGCCGGTCGCGGCTCCAGGCCGCGAAGCTGCCATCCGGCAACCGCGGCGGCTCATTCATTCGGCCCATGAGATCGTGCCTGACTCTCGTCCCCGTCCAGGTCGATATCGTCGGCAGCGTGGCTGGGAGCCGGCGGGCACGCGGAGGCGCCCGCCGACAGTGCGGTCAGACCGAGTCGTCGCCGGCGTACGCATCCCATTCATGGGCCCCGTACGCACCGTAGTGGCGGGTGAAGGACAGTCTGCCGAGCAGCTTGGCGATCATGATGCACTCCTCTCGCCTGTCTGAACCCTCCCAGTCGAGGGCTCAGCAAAGAAGTTCCCGCCAGCACTCAATGGCACGCGTACCATCTTGTCACACATGCCCCATATGTCATATTCGGATCATCGGCCACTCGTACGGGTGCCTGGTCGCCGGAACCTTCGGCGCGCAATTCAGCCCGACGCCGGTCATCGGCCGGATGCCGGCCAGGTTACGGGCCCACGCAGTGCGATCCATGCTCACCAGACTGTGACGTAGGGCCGCGGCGGCGGCGCGGTGATCAACCGGATGAGGGTGACGCGCTGCGACTGACCACCGGGAAGTTCGGCAGGTTTGTGGTGGGCAAGATGGAGGATGCCGAGCTGGTCGGGTCAGCGGTGGGCCCGTCGAGCGCGCCGTGGTGCGACCGCGTCTTATCCGAAGAGAGCCCCACCAGGCAGCGCCAGGCGGCGTGTTACACCACCGTCTGGCGAAAGACGCGCACGACCCGCCCCTTTGAGGTGCCCTCCGCTCTCTCTGCTCCCTGCTCGCAGCACTAAGCTCCGCCGGTCCGCTGAGCCGGCTGCTCCAGCAGCTCTGCGTCACCGGCCTTGGGGCAGTCCCGGCCGTATGGTGCGGCGTCCCCGACGGGCAGTGTCGCGACGGCGTCGTGCCACGTGAGCCGCGGCCCCTGCGCCGGCCACGAAAGGTCCGCCGACTCCGGCTCTCCTGGCCCACAGACTCGTGCGGGGAGCCTGACCCCCGATGTCCGTCTCGTACGACGGGGCGAGTGCTCCGTCTCGTACGACGGGGCGAGTGCTCCGTCTGAAGCAACCTGAGGTCTGCCGGAGGCGTCGCGGGCGACGTGACGCCGACTTCCACCACCAGCTCGGGTCGCACCAGCGTGACGTTCAGCGTCTTCTTGGTGCTCCACCCGGCGGAGAAAGACCAGCCCGTCCAGGGACGGCCGCGCTGGGCCGGAGCGAGAAATCCGCCCACTGCAGCACCCGTTGCCCGGGCGGGAGTGGTGGTGCATCCCGGCCGACGCACACGGCAGCCACTCGTGCACGACGTCAGCCTCGGTGGTCGACGGGCACAGCGCCCACGACGCCGACAACTGGCGGGCGGCGAACACGGACTCCAGCGCGGCTCGGTGCCGCCGGTTCGGCCACCCGGTCGTGTCCGTCCCGGACAGCCGCAGCAGATCGAACGCGACGAAGTGGGTCGGCCACTCCTCCGCGGCCGGGCAGCCCCGGCACCGCGCCGGGCAAGCCGGTTCCGCAACCACTCGAACGCGAGGCGGCCCGCGG
Organism: Streptomyces sp. NPDC111507; assembly: GCF_055638955.1. NCBI lineage: Bacteria > Bacillati > Actinomycetota > Actinomycetes > Kitasatosporales > Streptomycetaceae > Streptomyces > Streptomyces sp. NPDC111507. Next base: position 96,244 of record NZ_JBVKBU010000006.1, read on the forward strand.
CATCCCATACGACCAGCTCGCCGTTTATGTGAGCTGTTTCAGGTGTCTCATGAGCGGGTGTCAGCCGGGGCCCGTCACCGCAGCAGGTCGACTCTGACGGCCGAGCCTCGGAGGCTTTCATTCCTGTTGCTCCGCGGCTCCGTCGTCGGGCGAGAACTTGGGAGCGCCCGGTGGCGGGTCCCGGGACAATGATCGGCATGACGTCTCTCCACTCCAACCCGCTCTTCACTCGGCTTGCCGATGCCGAACGGATCCTCGTCGCGGGCGCGGGTGGTGGATTCGACATCTACTCCGGCCTGCCGGTGGCTCTTTCCCTCCTGCACCAGGGCAAGCAGGTGTATCTCGCGAACCTCTCCTTCAGCGCACTCGAGGGTCTTCCGATAGACGACTGGGTCGCCCCCGACCTGGCCGCCGTCACCCCCAACTCCGCTGTGCACCAGAGCTATTTCCCCGAGCGGACCCTTGCTCAGTAGTTGCGCCGGCACGGCTACCCGTTCACCGTGTACGCCTTCCCCCAGACCGGGGTTCGTCCGCTGCGCGCCGCCTACCAAGCGCTGATCGAGCTGCACGACGTCGACGCTGTGGTGCTGGTTGACGGCGGTACGGACATTCTGTTGCGTGGTGACGAAGCGGGACTCGGTACTCCGGAAGAGGACCTGGCCAGCGTGGCGGCGCTGGCCGCGCTGGACGGTGTGCCGACCCGGCTCGTCGTCTCCGTCGGCTTCGGTGTGGACGCGTACCACGGCGTAAACCATGTGCAGGTATTGGAGAATATCGCCACGCTGGAGCGCGACGGCGCGTACCTCGGCGCCTTCTCGATACCGCGCGCCACCCGTGAGGGCGCTCTCTACCTTGACGCGGTGACACACGCTCAGCACCACACCCCGGAGCACCCCAGCATCGTGAACGGTTCCATCGCGGCAGCCGTGCGCGGCTCGTTCGGCGACGTCCGGTTCACTGATCGCACCCGGGGCAGCGAGTTGTTCGTGAACCCGCTGATGTCCCTGTACTTCGCCTTCGACCTGCCGGGCCTGGCAGCCCGCTGCCTCTACCTGGATCGCATCGAGGACACCCACCTGATGCGCCAAGTCCATGCGCGAATCGCCGAGTTCCGCGAATCCATAGTCACTCGCCCACCCCGCCACTTCCCGCACTAGTGACCAGGCCCACTGCGCACTGCCCAGTGACATCGCTGCGTCCGTCAGGAACGACGCCACAGTCAGCGAGAATTCAGCGGCTCACCAGCTCTCGGGGCTGTGAATCAACTGCTCATGCGCGGCAGACCGCGTGTGAGATCTGGGTCCGTGGCCTCTCGGAGGGTGTTCTAGGCTCAGCCACGTGATCTTCGACAGGTTCCCCTTCGTCGGCGGCTTCAAGGAACTGGAGTACGGCAGGCCGGACGGGCCGTCGATCCGGGCCGCTGTGCGGGCCACCGCGCCGGAGCATGAAGGTGATCTGGTTCGGTACCTCCGCGGGGGCGCGGCTTTGATCGCCACGCCGTCGATGGTGCCCGACGTGCTGAGTGGGACCGGCGCGGTCATCGGTGGGCTTCACCTGCTCACCGATGGGCGGTGGCTGTGGTACTCCGACCTGGCCCACTACGTACGGAACTACCACGTCGCGCTCGACCCCAGGTTCATCGAGCACGCACGGCGCAACGACTGGACCGTCCCGGAGATCGCTGACGAGGGCCTCGAAGCGATGCTGCCGTTGCTCCTTGAAGACGAGGACGAGCCGGACCGAGGTGGGTGCTGTCCGTGCCTCGCGATCACGCCGAACTTCGGGTCAACGGGCGCGGCCCCGGCCGGGAGGCGGCCCCAGCCGGGTGAGCCGGCGGACCCTGAGGCCGATCATCGCCCACCGGATCATGGTCTTTGATCGGGGCGGGCTGGCCTCGTAGTCCCTGGCCAGGCGCCGGTGGGCGGTGAGCCACGAGAAGGTGCGTTCCACCGCCCACCGCTTCGACTGAGCCTGGAAGCCCCGTTGGTCGGGGTCCTTGCGGACGATCTCGAGTTCACGGCCGAGAGCCTGGGCCATCCGGTCGACCAGACGGCCGGCGAAGCTCTGGTCGGCCCAGACCTTCCGGACACCTGGGTGATCGAGGCGAGCCACAGCAACGGATGCCTGGCGCCGTCGCGGTCCTGAACGTTCGCGGCCAGGACGTGGACGGCCAGCGGCCACTGGCGTCCCCGTGGCGGCCGTACTGGAGACCGGCGAGGACGGGCGGAGGAGGTCACCGCGTGGTGGGTGGTCGTGCGAGTGTGGCGCAGCCGCCCCCGCCGCGGCGCGGGTGTCGCCGAGCCGGCCGGGCCGGGGCTGTCGGTACACCTCATGGCAAATCCCTGCGAAATAGCCTCTGACCTGCGATAATGAGGACATGGCACAGGTGTGAGAGCCATACCCGGCTTACTTTCCGGCCTTGCTCTGAGAGATACGCAGTGACGTGAACGCCGCCCGGAGTTCGTTCGTGAAGATGCCCGGAACTTCCCAGGCCGCGAAGTGGCCGCCGTTGTCGACCTTGTGGTAGTAGGAGAGGTCGTGGTAGGCGCGTGACGCCCAGCTTCGAGGGGCCTGGTAGATCTCGCCGGGGAACACCGTGATGGCGGCCGGGATGGACACCGACACGGCGTTGAAGTTGTTGGCGTTGTTCTCCCAGTAAAGACGCGACGAGGAGACAGCGGTGTTCGTCACCCAGTAGAGAGTGATGTCGTTGAGCATCTCGTCCTTGGTGAGTACGCGCTCGGGGTGGCCGCCGCTGTACGTCCATGCCGCGAACTTGTCGTACATCCAGGCGGCCAGTCCGACGGGCGAGTCTGTCAGTCCGTATCCCTCGGTCTGCGGACGGGTGACCATCATGGCCGAGTAGCCGGATCCAGTCTTGTAGAAGGTGGCCAGCTTGTTGTAGGCGGCCTTCTCGTCGGGGCCGAGATCGGCTGGCACCGGGTAACCGCAGGCGAGTTTCTGTGCGATGTCGGGCGGGACGGTGGCCGGGAAATTGACGTGGATCCCGAGCAGCCCTGCGGGCTTCTGCACGGCCATCTTGTCTGAAATCACGGCACCCCAGTCACCGCCCTGGGAAACGTAGTGCTTGTATCCCAGACGCTCCATCAGCACGGCCCAGGCGCGCGCAATGCGGTCGGGATTCCACCCCGTAGTCGTCGGCCGCTCCGAGAAGCCGTAACCGGGCATCGACGGTATGACGAGGTGAAAGGCGTCCTCGGCGCGCCCTCCGTGGGCTGTGGGGTCGCTGAGCGGCCCGATGACCTTCAAAAACTCCAGAATGGAGCCAGGCCAGCCATGGGTCAAGATGATCGGCAAGGCGTTCGCGTGGCGAGAGCGAACGTGGATGAAATGTATGTCCAGTCCGTCGATCTCCGTTATGAATTGCGGCAGAGAGTTGAGTTTCTCCTCGATATTCCGCCAGCTGTACGCCGTTGACCAGTAATGGGCGAGTTCCTTCATCGTGGCCAGCTGGACACCCTGGGACTGATCGTGGACCGTCTCCCGGTCGGGCCATCGCGTGGCCTTGATGCGTCTACGCAGATCGGCCAGATCCGTCTCCGGAATGTTCACGTGGAAGGGGCGGATGCTCTTCCTCTCACTTGCCGAGACCGGCTTACCTGAATATTCCCAGGATCGTAGACCGAGAGCCCCTGTCGCCGCCACGGTCACAGCGGCGGCCGAAGTGGAGATGAATTTTCGACGGGAGTGCGAACGGAGAAATTCGGGCATGGCGGATCTCCTTGAACTATTTCTGAGTCCGGAGTCGCGGAGTATGCGGAGTGGGTGAGCGCTTCCTCGATGAGGTCCATACTCACTGGCGCGAACAGGAATTCTGTGCACACCGAGTTACTGCACCGCAGGTGAACTAAATCAAGCTCGGAGTCGCGGGGCACCTAGCGCTCATGCGACGCAACAGGCTTATTACTGCCCGTAACGCTATCTTCCTCTCTGTGAGCAAGCAACTCGGTCGAGGGCACCAGGTGCGCGAGATCATCCGACGGGCTCGAAAGGCTGCGACGCCTGCGGTGAGTCGACCACGAGCAGTCTCACCCGTATCTGCGCCGTATCTGAGCCCGAACCATCCGACAGGCCCACGATGCGAGAGGCAGCCGAGCGGATCTTCGTATCCGTGACCGGCTGCCCCGGCTACGACCGCGCTGTGTCGGAGGAGATCCTCCCGGTCGTCCTCAAGTGCGTCAGTGCCGAGCAGCAGGAGGGCTACGTACAGCGGCTGGAGGCCTTCTCCGACGACAACCGCGAACGCCTGACGCAAGCTGTACGGGAAGTACGGCCTGGGCGGGCCGTTCGCCGACGAGAGCCGTTGCTACCTGACCCGTCAGCCCGAGAGCGTCGTGATCTGCGAACGCCTCGACACCGTCCCGCTGTTGCCTCGAAGGCGTCTGGAACGACGAGATCGACGCCGAACTCGTGCTGGACCGCTTCACACAATTCTGGCGCTTCGGCCTCGGGGAATGACCGTGACCGGCAGGTGGATTCGCGAATCCTCGCGCGACGAGGACTTCACGGAAGTGACGAGGACATGGCTCGGCTGAAGATCCGGGACCTGCGCGACCTCCTGAGTCAGGCCTCACGGCGACGAGACCTTGAGGAGGACGGGATCCGGCTCGTCTACGACGGGACCGCCCTGCACCTGTCCACGGCCGGCGCCCCGGACACCGTGATCGCCCGCGCCGGTACCTGCGGGTTCACCAGCGAGCCGTGGGAGGTGACCGCGCACCGCGCCAGCACGTCGGCGAATGAATGGATGAATTGACTGGGGAGGCGCAATGCTCAAGCGCACGCTGCGAATCGTCGAGGAATCATTGAAAAGCGGGGACCGCACGCCGCGGCTGACCGTCTTCATGGGAGCGGCCACCTGCGCCGCACTCACCCTCGGTGGTGGGGCCTGGCTCGCGGGTCCGCAGTAGCGGTGCTGGGGCGCGATCCAGATCTTTCGGGGTTCGGCGGTCTGCGGATGTCGAGAACGTGCCACCGGCTCCGTCCCAGGGACATCGGCGGCCACCACCGGCCGCACGAGGAAGAGGGAGAAACCAGCATGGCGATTCAGCGGATGGACAACGTCGGCATCGTCGTCGAGGACATGGATGCCGCCATCGCGTTCTTCGTGGAACTCGGTATGGAGCTGGAGGGCAGGGCGGAGGTCGAGGGCCTCTTCGCCGACCAGTGCACCGGACTCGACGGCGTCCGCTGTGACATCGCGATGGTCCGGACCCCGGACGGTCACAGCCGGCTCGAGCTGGCGAAGTACCGCAGCCCCGCGGTGATCAGCGCCGGGCCGCGCAATCGGCCGCACAACATTCTGGGCACGCACCGTGTCATGTTCGCCGTCGACGACATCGAGGACACCGTTGCCCGCCTGCGCCCTCACGGCGCCGAACTCGTGGGCGAGATCGCCCGGTTCGAGGACAGCTATCTGCTCTGCTACCTCCGTGGCCCGGAGGGCATCATCGTCGGACTGGCCGAGCAACTGCGCTGAGAAGGAGGAACCGAACCACCAGCAGCACGACTGGCATCTGCAGCACCGACCAGCGCCTGACCGTGGGCGTGCGGTATTCACGCTCGACGCGGGAACCACTGAACCCCTTGGAATGGACCGTCCAGTACTCCAGTACTCCAGTATTCCAGTGTGACTTCGTGATCTTGGGCGCGTATCGAGTCGTGATCAATCTGCGGGAACCGCCGTCGCGCTGGAGCTTGATCGGCCGGCTCGTCCTCAGTGGCCCTCGCTGGCCGACGCGACGCCGTCGCGAGCATCCGTGCGGCTGCCGACGCGGCCGAGGTGGCTGGAGTTGGTGCGGGCGACAAGACCGGAGACGATGCCCGATGAGCAGCGGTTCAGTCCACCTCCGCAAACTAAGAAACATCAGGAAAGATGTTGGTGCTGATGTGTCCCGACAGCCGGCCGAGCAGGAATTCGACTGCACCCACAGGATGGGCGTCGTAGTACCAGCCCCGCGGATTCCAGCAGACGACCGTCCACTCGTCCGTCTTCCTGTCAGCGAGCCAGCACACGCGGTCCCCATTGTCGGTTCCTGCCCACGGCAGGAGTCCGCCCGGCTCCGGGTAGAAGGGGTACGGGCAGTCTTCGGGGTCGCTGTCCCGGAAGTTGCGTTCCTGGTCCAGCAGCCGCTTCGCCGGGCCGACCAGCAGGTCTCGCCCGCCAAAGGGCGTAAGTGGCGTCAAGAACTCGGCGAAGTGGTAGGCCCCGTAGGCTCTGACCAACTGCTTGAAGTCCGAGGGAAGTTCTACGCCGAGAGCGGCCTCCACCTTGCCTCAGTCTCCGTTCGCCCACAGTGGTTGCGACGGTGGAGGGACGAGGCGAGTGAGGACGTCGAACGCGGTCATGGGGTTGAGCTTAGGCGTGGTCGTCGTGACTGAAGCTGCCGCCCTCGCCCAGAGCGCGAGTCGTGGTCAATCTGCGGGATTCGCCCTCGTGTCGGGGCCTGGACCACAAGTCCTTCTTGCGGGACGCGAGTGCAACTGACGGACGAAGAGCGGGATTTCATCGGGCCGTACCTGCCGATCGGCGAGTACGGCCCGTACTCCGAGCGGCTGCGGCAGCAGTCCGAGGGCGTGATCTGGCGGTTCAAGACCGGCGGGCCGTGGCAGGACATGCCGCAAGTTCGGCTCCTGGTCGACCGTCCACAACCGCTTCCGACAGTGGCGTGACGCCGGCCTCTTCGAGGCCCTGCTGGAGGGGCTGATCGCGGAAGCCGCGCAGCGGGGTCAGGTGGCCGGGCGGCGGCAGGTGCCCGGCCGGGGCACGTCGTAGCCGCTCCGCCCGACCCCACCTGGCACTGGGCTGGTCTCGGCGGATGAGGGCAGCGGTTCCCAGCCGGGGCGTGCTGGGTGAAGCCGTCAGCGGCAGCGCGACGGACAGGTGGGTGGCTCGCTGATATGAAACCTGGAAGAGGGCGCGGGGCGGTAGGCGCCTTCACGCCGGCCCCCGCAATCGGACGGCACGTAGGACATCGGTGGTCCGGTGCGGTCGGCGTGAGCCGATGAGCCTCGGAGCCACGATCGGAGCGACCGGCCGGGACCGAAAGCTCCCGGCCGCCAGCACGAGTCGTCGGGAGCGGTGGTCGGTCATCGCCCCCGCACTCTGCCCGCACCACTGATTTCCCGGCGGCTCAATGATCACAGCCGGGGCACCAACCTCCTGAGACGGCACAGGTAGGAGACCCGAGCGGGGCTGTGGTGGGATCGCGCAGTCACGCCACCAGGGCCCAGCGGCATTGCACACGGGCCCCGGCTGGTGCGCAAGGTCAGCGGCGCCAGCGACACGGAAGGAACCGGCGCCAGTTCCACCGCCGCCGCCTCACAGCGTGGCGCGCAGGAGCTGAGGGCGCCGGGGTCTCGGGCTTTGAAGCCGGCGGTACTGGGCTGTGGACTGCCTGGATTTCCGGGGCCGGCTTGGGCGTTGTGCAGCGTCGGCGGCCGCCAGTGTCGTAGCGGAACCGCGGCGTGAAGCGGGAGCCGGGGGCGGGCCGGGGCTTCAAAGATCAGTGATGCCCCGCAGGAGCAGCAGCGGTAGCGGCCATCGGCCTTGCCGCGCGGCAGTCGCCTGACCTCGTCGGGTTGGTGGCGCAGGTCTTCTTCTGCATGCCCGACACCCTCCTCGCCTTCGTCCCGGACGCCGAAGTCCTCACCCCCGAAGACCTCCGCCAGGCCCTGGCGCGCAAAGCCGCGGCAACCGCCGCTCTCTACACCCCCTGCCAGGACACCTGACCAGACGGCCCGGGCGCTCCCGCTCAGGCCGCCGCAGATCGATCGCCGGGGGCATGGCCGCCGATACGGCCGCTGGGACGTCACCGACGCCCTGGCTGCGCCCCAGGCATGGTCGTGATCATGTACACGCCCCACAGGAGCTGACCTTGGTACGGCCGCTCAGGCTGGCCAACTGCGCCGCTCAGTCACAGTGTCATCGGTATGGGTGGTCATGGGCGGTTCCCATATTGGGAACCGGCTGGTGGCGAAGACATCGAGCGTGGTGAGTAAAAGCTCGAAGGCCGCCGGGATGTGGCTCGTCACGCTAACTGCCGTCTCGGCGAGACAACTGTCGCAATGCCTGGTCGAGACCCTCTGCAGCACGCACCTGGCATACGCACGCACCGCTGTACTGGCTGAGGTGTGCCGGAGTTCAGCGTCAGGCCGCCCCGGCTGCCGCGGCCAGGATGCGGTGCAGGACGGGGATCGGGATCGCCGGGTTGGTGACCGCCTCGCATGCCGTGGCGCGGTCGTGCAGCAGCCCTGCAAGGACGCGGGCCGGAAGCTGCGGATTGCGTATCGCGGTCCCGCGGACGTAGTCCGCCGGGTCGTTCAGCAGCCGCACTGCGTCGGCCGGTGACAGCCGGGGGTCCTCAGCCGCGCGGCAGCGCACCTCGGCTTCGGGATCGCGGGCGAGACGCGCGACGTCGGCGGGTGTGGACTCCGGATCGTCGAGGGCCAGGCGGCGCATCCGCCCGACGGGGTCGCCGATGTAGCGCAGCAGGCCTGTGCGGGGGAAGTTGGGGTGGCTGCGGGGGCGGCCGGGGTAACTGAAGCTGCCGTCCCACCAGCGCCAGACCTCCAGCAGCATCTCGGCCGGCGCGTCGTCGCACGACTCGGCGAGGAACAGGCGGACCGTCCGGTCCTCGTCCCTGGCCAGACGCTCCACGACGTCCGCTGGAAGATGCCGGGCACGGGCCACGCTGCGGCGGATGAGCGGATGGGACGATACGGCCAGGCGGCGCATTGCGTCGGTGTCGCCGTGCAGGCTCTCGATCCAGGGCACAGTGCGCGACATCGACGTCGGGTCGAAGTCGTAGCGCACCGCGGCACGCTGCTCCTCGGTGAGGTCAGGTCGCAGCGCCACCACCGAGCGGATGTCGTCGTAGGGGTCCTGCGCCAGGACGGCGACACTGTGCGCGCCGAGCCGTGGGTTGGCGGCCAGCGCCCGGCGTACCTCCGCGTCCCCGCCTCGGACCAGCTCCGCCTCCAACCCGGGCGCGAGACGGCACTGTTCGAGCGCTCGTCGGGGCGCGGGCAGCGCGGTGAAGACCTCGCGAGGCATGGGGACGCCGGTGTGATGGGCGAGCAGCGCCGCCGTACGCACCGCGTCGTCGGTGTCGGCCAGCAGCTGCTCCCGCAGCGGCGCGGCAAGGTCGTCCCACCGTGCGCAGCCAGTCGCCCGCACCCGGGGATCGGCATCGGCCACGAGGCTGGGGAGATGGTGGGCGGGGAGCCCGGGCAGTTCGGCGGCCTGGGCGCGGGACGGGCCAGCGAGGAGGTCGTCGTACAGGTCCACGGGGAGTTCGACGCCCCAGGCGCAGGCATGCTCGGCCCAGAGCACGCGCCGGCTCGACGACGGTTCGGCGCGGACCAGGCGTACCCACTGATCGGACGTGAGCTTGGGCCGGAAGGTGTCGGCGGGCCTCGACCGCACCCGCGGATCGGGGTGCGCCACGGCGGCTTCGAGGACGGCAGGCCGGTCGCAGCCGTGCAGGAAGCCCTCCGCCACATCCAGCAGCCGGATCAGCAGCTCGTCCGGCGCGGCGGGATTGGACCCGATCCCCTCCGCCCAGTGCAGAGGCCACGCCGGCCGGCCGGGCACCGCCGCCCACACCTCGGCGCGCTCGACCTCCGTCTCGCGCCCGGCGGCCGCCGCGGCCTCCTCCAGCCGCTCCGGCAGCCGGTCGAGGGCCGTCACCCGAGGCCCGTCCGCGCCGGGCACCTCCGCCAGCAGCACCTGCCCGTCGAGGGAGAGCGCCACGAACCCGAGGTTGCCGGTCAACTCCGGCACACCGCCACCGACGTAGCGGACCCGGGTCCACCATGAGTCGTTGCCGCCGACCCGGTGCCCGAGGACGGCGACCAGAAACCCGCCGTCGGCATCCGCAAGGCGGCGCCACCACGTGGCGTCGAGCGCTTCCCGGGCCGCGCCGCCCGGCGCCGCGATCCCTTGCGCGATGCGCCAGCCGGCCTCCGGCGGGAACAGGCTGCCCGGGCGCACGTCCTCGACGACCGTGAGCCCGGCGCGTACGAGCAGTTCGTGGAGTTCCTCTCGGTGTTGCACGCGGTAATGATCCCCACCGGCTCGCGGTGGGACAAGGCCCTCAGCTGAGGCGCAACCGGCCCACACCCCCGTACGTGTCATTGGCTGCAGTGTCGTTCGACGGCCCCCACCCGGGCGGCTCGAGCCGGACCCACTAGTAGGACTCCGTTAAGTTGAGGTGGATCTTGCTGGTTGGCGTCTGGCCCGGAGGAGGGACTGGTGGCAGGTGGTGCAGGTGCAGGTGCCGGTCCAGCAGTTCAGCAGGTCTTGGAGTGCATCGAGGGTCTAGTAGAGGGTGAGTCCGCCGTATCGGCTTTTGGGGCCAGGCGCTGTTCGGTGAGGAATGCGTGGGCGGCGGTGACCAGGGTGACGTGGTGATGCCATCCGGCCCAGGAGCGTCTCTCGAAGTGGTCCAGGCCGAGGCCGTGCCTGAGATCCCGGTAGTCGTGCTCGATGCGCCGGCGGATCTTGGCCAGACGGACCAGTTCAGCCACCGGGTGGTCGGCGGGCAGTTTGGACAGCCAGTAGTCGCTGGGTGCTTCCGCGCCTTCGGGCCATTCGACCAGCATTGTCACTTCGGGCTGAGTGGCGCGGCTTACTCGGCCTCGAGCTGGTGGTCGGCCCAGACGAAGCTTTCGGGCAGCAAGTCGGTGATTCGCACAGTTCGGACGCGGTCGCCCACGGCGACGATTGTGTCCAGCTCGTAGGCGCCCTGGGCGGCTGCCGCGCCGATGCAAACCAGCTCAGCGCACGGTCCTCCCGCGAAGTGGTGGGCGTTCACCGCGGTGACGATCCGGCCGTCCCGGGCACGTGCCGCGGCTGCCATGGTGTGGTTGCCAGCGTGAAGTAACACAGAGCGGTGAACCGGGCCTCGATACGGTTCAGCCAGGGGAGTTGGTCGGGGTGTAGGCGAGCTCCACATTGTTGACCGTGGCCCAGTCATCGACCCGGGTGTCCTTCTTCGTGGTCAGGTGCGGGGAGAAATTGCCGAGCACGATCGCGATCCGGATCTTCGGCGGGTAGAGGCTGCGCAGATAGCGGCAGAAGTCCAGGAACCTCATGCGGTTCTTCTTCGGCTTGATGTGACCGTAGAGCTTGTGTTTGCCCAAGTCGTAGGCGGCGAGCAGATACCTGACCCCGTGCGAGCGAGTGCAGGTCGCCCGTCGGCGGGGCCGGGTTCCCGCTCGGGATCCTTGTGCAGTCCTCCGCGTTCGGCCCACTGCCGTCCCGGATGGGGCTGGAGGTTCAGTGGGCCGAACTCGTCCATGCAGAAGATGACTTCGGGCTCGCCGTCGTCGGGTATGACCTCGTCATCGGCGATCGTGTACAGGTGCTCGACGCGGGCTTTCTTGGCGGCGTAGTCCGGGTCGCGGGAGGTCGTCCAGGTCTTTATGCGTTGGAACGAGACGCCCTCCTCGCGGAGCAGAACCCGAAGGCCCTCGTGGCTGATGTCGTCGACCACTCCCTCGGCGACCAGGAAGTCAGCCAGCTTGGCCAGGCTCCAGGTCGAAAACGGCAAGCCGTGCTCGGCCGGCCTGGACTTGACGATCTTCTTGATCTCCCTGCGCTCCGGGAGGCTGAACACTCTGGGCCGGCCGCCCCTGTACTTCGGGTAGAGCGAGTCGAAGCCGTCGGCGTTGAAGTTGTGGATCACGTCCGGACCCGGTCCGGGCTGGTGAACGTCACCTCGGCGATCTTTGCCACGGGCATGCCCTGCGCTGATAACAGCACCATCTGTGGCCCCCGCCAGATCACCACCGAACCAGTGCCTCTACGGATGATCCGCAGCAGGCGCTGCCCCTCGTCGCCCTCGATCTCGCGAACGCGTACCCGCTCTGCCATCCGCACATGATCTCGTTCAATGCACGGTCATGCGGGTATCCCGGGCGGCGCGTAGTGGCGCAAGTAGTCACGCACCTGAGGCTCGAGTCCGGACAGGTCATTGCCGTTGAGGGCGTGCCAGAGACGGTTCTCGATCCAGAACCGACGGGCGAACTCCTCGAACGAAGGTGCACACCAGAGGATTACGGCCCTTTGCTCCTCCGGATCGTCGAGATCGGTCTCCGTCTCTTCCCCATCGCGCCGTGCCTCGTATTCGTATTCGTAGTCGAGATAGGAGTGCACCACGAACACCTCACCCGAAGGACGGAGGTAGAGGTACCAGATGACGCAGTCCTGTTGATCCCGCAGGAATCGCACGAGGAAGGCACCAGGCTCGACCGGACTGGGCAGGGGCTCTGAGATATCGGTCCAGCAGCAGGTGACCGAGACCTCATCCAGTGAGCAGTGCAGTTTCGAGTCCGACTGGAAGGTGACGAAGTCCCGAGGCAGCGTCAAGCCCTTGGCTGCAAGGTTCTCTGCCAAGCGATTGAGCGCCATGACCTGTTCGGGAACAGGTGCGCCGGTACCACCGAGCCATTGAAAGGCGCCCGTGAACTCGGTGGAGTCGAGAGGTGGCAGGCTCTCGTAGGGGTAGTACTCATAGGTGTAGCGGCAGGATCGGTATTCACCCAGGTCGGTGGCACACCAAGCAGAGTCGAAGCCGACCGAGGACAAGTCAGACCCTGAGCGTTCGCCAAGCATCGGCTCCCCAATTGATCACCATGAGCGGAGTTGTTGGCGTCAGCATCGCACTGCCTACTGACACTCCCTGCGATGGGTGGGCCAGGCTAGCTCTCCCTGGTGAGGGCGAACGTTGCCTGATGCGGCACTAGTTAGTCCCGCAACTACCTCCAGACCCACCACTGGTCGGTGTCCGCCTCCATCAGTTCGGCGGGCTCGCCCCATGGCCGGCAGGACCGGGCATGGGAACGCCCTCCGGCGGATCGGTCGGGTGGAGGGCGTGCAGAAGATGAACATGTAGCGAGTGGCCATTCAATGGCTGGCCTCTAGATCAGGTGTACCTCGCGTGCGCTGTTCGCATTCATTCGGCCCGGCCGTTCAGCGCCTCCCGTTCGCGTAGGAGACTCAGCGAAGATGTTGCAGGTCGGTCCGTGGACGCGGCTTGCCGCCGGCCAGAGGCACTCACACGGCCTGGGCGGGACCGTGCTGTTCGATGTCTTCCAGTACGGCGGCTCCGAGCCGAACTTCGCGGGCGAGGGCCGCCACGAGGGGGTGCTGAGCAACCATCGCCTGCAGATCGCTCATCCGATCGTCCAGCCTGGCCCGGGAGGCATCAGTGAGCACGAAGAGCACGCGCGGAAAGACCGGATACCAGCGGAGCCAGGCAGGGCCTGCGGCGGCCGACGGGCTGGGCCTCGTACTGGAACAGACGGGCGTACTCGATCTACTTCACGGCCGGCCGCTCGCTGCTCATCGTGGTGCGGACGACTTCCACGAACGCGCGCAGCTTTCGACGCTGCTCGCTTTCGATGACGGCGTAGTACATGACAGCGTCGGCCACGAGCTGCTCGTCCTCTCCGATGGAGTGAGACACCTCCGGGGCCCAGTCCCAGGGGCCGTGCTCGTGCCCGAGCCGACGGGCGTCTGTGGCAAAGGCCAGATGGGTGCGCACGACCGCGAGCGTGTGCGGGGTCTTCAGCGACGCCGCCGTATCCGAGGTGATGGGGTAGGGCGGCCGCCCCCGCAGGACCGGCAGGTCCCGGGGGCAACCGCGCGCCCTCCTGCGTGAGATACCAGGCTTTGGTACGGGCACGGTTCGCGTCCGGCAGCACCGTGCAGTCGATGAAACCGTCGGAGCGCAGTCCGTTCAGCACGCGGGATAGCAACTGCCGCGTGCCGTCCGGTCGCAGCATCCGGCGCAACTGGCTGGTGGTGGCGATGCGGTGCTGGGCGAGTCCGGCCAGCACCTGGTGACGCAGGGGTTCAGCAGGGCTGGGGGCCAGGGTGCTCAGAGCGGGGTTGGTCATGCAAATCCTTGAGCCGTGGCGGTCTTCGTCTGCTGATCAGAAAACCCGTGGGCCCCGATCAAACCCCCGACCGCGGAGCCCCGACCATGGCCACGAAGTCGAAACAGTCTCGCGAGCTGCCTCGTGGTCGCCCCATCCATGACCCCGACCACGAGCCTGCGCAGGCGGGCAAGGGCAGTGTGCTGTGGGAACTCCCGTGGCCAGTCGGGGAACCGACGAAGTGCGGTGCTCGGGGTGACGGAATGCGCGGGGCACAAGACCAGTGCGCTGGGCGGCTGCCGCGTGTTCGTCGGCGCTCGCGGGACTCACCGTAATGCGTAGGCGCCCCCGCTAGCCGAGCTTCCGCAGCACCTCGGCGATGTTGGCCCGGTACGCACGCAGCGCCTGCAGCCCGGCGGCGTAACGGTCGCGGTGCCGTGTGATGTCTACCGCCTGCTTCTGCGCCCGTACGGAGTGCCAGAGCTCGGCCGTATGGTGGCGGCGCTTGCACGTGACGTCCGCGACGGCGGTGGCCCGCTCCCGCTGCGTATGCCGGGTGTTACCGTCCCCGCCCCGCTGCCAGGCGGTGTCCGTGTACGCCGCGACGGGGTCGGGATAGCGGGTGAATCCTTGTTCTGCCACACAGCGGGACCACACATCCCAGGCCGCGCGGAGGCGCGAGTCGCGCTTGACCGCCTTGTCGACCTCGATCGCCCGTGTGCTTGCGTAGAGCCAGTCCCGCTTGAGGTCGATGCCGCGCATCAGCCGCCGGCTCGCCTCGGCGCTGCAGGCGGGGAAGTCCGCATACTCGGCGTTGGTCATCCGGCGACCCTTCGGCCGGAGGGCCAGGGACTTTTCCGGGTCCCAGCCGTAGCCCCAGCGGCGGACGGTGGCGAGATCCAGGACGCCGTAGTCGGTGCTGACCGCGGTGGCGACGACGGGGTCGCTGGGGTAGCGGGGGTCGAGCGGGAAGTCCGGGTGGCCGCGCTCCGCCATGCACTCCCGGATCAGCAACGCCGATGCCCGCTGCGATCGCTGGTAGTCCAGCGGCGTGTAGCCGTAGCGGTCGGCCGGGAGGGGGCCGAGGTCCGACGCCGTGCGGATGACCTCTGGGCGTTCTGGACCGGAGGCGCAGATCGCCGCCAGCACCGCCACCCCCGCCACGGCACCCAGCCGCCACCCCCGCCTCGTCATACGAAGGGATGGTAGCGGGCGGCGCGCAGTGGTCGGCCGGGCCCCCGGCAGCTCATCCACGCACGCCGAAACTCCAAGCGACAGAAAGCTCGATCAGGCGACACCTGTCGAGCAAAGTCACAGCTCTCCAGACCGATGTACCGCGATCCTGCGGGGAACTCCACACTCCTTAGCGGGACTCTCACTTTGCCCAAGCCACGTTTCAACAGGGTTACGTCGGTTGACCCAGTCTCGTGTCCCATCTCAAAGGATCTGGTCTTCTGATGGTGCTGTGACCTGTGGCGATCTGATCAGTTGAGACGTCTGACGGTCGGAAACCTCAGGTGATCTGGTCCCGGAGGGATGTACGGCGTGTGCTGTCTCAATTGATCTGGTCCGGCGGCTCCAGCGTTTCGAACTGGAACCACGCCTGGGTGGTCAGCCACACCTCGCTCCGTCGACTGGCTGGAGAGGGGAGCGCGTAGCGCGACGCGGAGTCGGATTGACGTGTCGACACCCAGTCCCATAGGGGAGTAGCGAAGATCTTTTGAGTAGCCTGCGATGAGGTCGAGATCCCGTAGCTGCCGCTGCAGTTCAGCAGCCAGTGCCTCGTCCGGGTCGGGAAGGTGTTCGTCTCCTTCTTGCTCAGCCAGGTACTGGAGACGCTGGTCAATGGCCTCCACCGCCCGGCTGCTGGTCCAGATGGCGAAATCCTGGCAGCCGAACAGGTAGGCATGCGCGGCATGCAGCGCAGCCGCTGCAGCGGACTCGTCCGCGTCATCCGGCCCGTCCTGGCCGTCGTTGTGGCAGTACTCACTGAGCATGTACTCGGTGACACCGCGCTTGACTACCGAGAAGGCCGTTGGGTCACCAAGATTCTTCCTTCCGGGCCCAAACGATCCAGGTCTCGCGGTCGCCAGTTCGGTCACCGACACCCTGGGATTCGACGACCCTCACCTGCGCGGCCACGATCGCGGCCACGATCCGTTCGGCTTCTGACCGGTACTTGGACGCGCACTCGGCAAGGAGTCAGTGTGGTCCGGCTACCCGCTCGTCCGTTGGCATCAAGGGACGGCGTTGCCGACGACCTCCGCCAACTCGCCGGCCGATTCGGCGGTCAGACGGTAGAACCCCTGGAGGCTGACCGAGCGCTCGAGACGGCCATCCACGACGTGCTTCAGACCGCGGGTCTGGCCTCGGCGGTTACGCCAGGTAAGCCTGGCCAGAAGATCGCCGGGGACCTGCATGTCGAAGCTTACGGGCGTCGCGTCCACGTGCACCGCTGCTGCGCCGCAGCCGCCGGCGCCAAGCATCGACCAGTCGCCGTGCCCGGGAAACGCCGGGTCCTGCCACGTCACCGGGGCGGTGCCGCAGCAGTCGCCCCGCTCCCTGCCGGTCACCCGCATCCGGCTCACCACGTACACGACGCACCGGTTGACGTGCAGCGCGTACACCTCGTCCCCGACACGAGCGCCCGACCAGGCGGGCAGGGAGGAATGGACGCCGCTGAAGGCGACCGGCGGCCGCTGGCCCACGCGACCCGCCGTGCGCAGAGCACGGCACGTGTCATGGGTCCACAAGACGGTGAAGGCATCAGACATGCCGAGATCCTATGAAGGAGGACTGACAACCCTCCGGCAGTAGTGCTCCTGGGCACGGTGACCCTGGTGACGAAATGGGTGAGGGCTGATCTCAGGGCGGCGTCACGGTGTTACGAGTCACCTCTCCGTCAACCTTGCTCGGCGGGAAGACCAACCGGGAAGCCCGGGACGTGGCGCACCGCCCCATCCCGTCAACGCAGGCAGGCAAGTTTCGTCGGTAGCCCGAAGGTGTGCGAACGCAGCGGCGGCCGGCCCCGCCGCGAGTGATCCCTCGCAGTGAAGGTTGACCATTTTCACCGAGGGGTGATGACCGGTAGGTCTTCTCACCGAAGGTTGAGTGATCGTTCAGGGCTGGCTGTCCGGGGACGAAGTGCGGTCCTGATCAACTCGACATCGCGCGGTCCGCCGACAAGTTGACGGCTGCTGACGGGATCGTGAAGAAGGCCAGTGCTGAGAGAACCGCCGCACTCGCTGCGAGTGCCAAAGCACCTGGAAGGGACCGGGTCACGACCGGTCCGGCAACCGCTGCCCCCAGGGCGAAGCCGGTGATTTTCAAGCTGGCGCCGGTGGTGAAGATCTGGGCCCGGAGGTGTTCTGGGGCCTCGCGGTGGCGGATGGTGAACAGGGCGGCCAGTTGGGGTCCTTCACCGATCCCCGCGATGAGTACGGCCACGATGAGCACGACTGGCTGACGCCACGTGGCCAACGCCAGCGCGGCAGCCTGGACGAGAGCACTGGCCCAGATGATCGTGTCGGGGGCGACTGAACGCGGGAACCGGGCGAGCACGGCGTTGGCCACAAGGGCGGAGATCGCCGCGCAGGAGAACAGCACCGCGCCACGGCCGGCTCCGCCCAGGACGCGCTCGCCCAGGAGTGGGATGCACGCCGTCAGCATGCCCTGGGCGACACAGGAGACGACCGAGGTGAGGGTCGCTCGGGCCAAAGACGGCCGTCCGACGATGATCCGCATTCCGGCAGCGAGGTCGCTGATCAGTGAGGTTGTCCGAGCGTCCGGCGCGCGACCGGGGCGGGCGGGCAGCATCCACGCGGCGGGCAGTGCCAAGGCGAAGAGCACCACGGAGACCACCACGGCCGTCGGGGCTCCCAGCGCCTCTGCCACGCCGCCGGCGAGAGCCGGACCGGCCAGACTCGCCACGCTGAACGTCATGGCATCGAGCGCGTTCGCCCGGGGCAGGTGGTCGCCCGGCACCACACGCGGAAGCTGGGCTGTCCAACCGCCCGACAGAGCCGGCCCCAACAGCCCTGTCAACACTGCGATCAGGATGATGACAGCGAACGGCAACCGGCCCAGTCCCACGAGAACCATCCCCAGCCCCGCCGCATACAGGACGAGAGCCGCAGCCAGCAGGCGTCCCGGCCGTCGTGTTCTGTCGAGGAGCGTCCCGAGTACCGGCCCCCCTACCGCGGCAGAGATCGTGATACCCGCGAGCAGCGACGACGCGTCGGTAGTCGATCCGGCCAGAGCGAATCCCGCCAGCATCAGCGCCGGTCCCGACATCTCGTCCCCGGCACGAGCTGCCACTGCCCCGGCCAGATAGAAGCGGAGCGAGTAACGCTTTTTCATCACCAAGACGTTACGGAGGTAACTCAAAATTTAGCAAGATGCGTTACATTGCACGTGTGTCCTCCAACAGTGGCGACTGGTCCACCCGGCACTCCGTGCTGACCACGGCTCGGCGGACCGCCGCCCTGATCAACGTTCTCGCTGACGACTGCCCCGACCCGGCCGAAGTCGCCGACGTGCTCCGCGCATACGGTGAGACAGACCCCATCGACCTCACCACCCGCGATGTTGCCGGGATGCGCGCAGCCGCCGCCCTCTTGCGGCAAGTCTTCGCCGCCGAGCACGCCGATGACGCCGCAGCCACCCTCAACCGCCTCCTGCAGGAACACACCGGACCCCTCCGTCTGACCTCGCACGGCGGCAGCAGCCCCTGGCATCCCCACCTCGACCACGACGACAACGCCCTCTGGGACGAGTGGCTCCTCGCCTCGTCCTGCATGGCCCTGACTGTCCTCGTCTGGGACCGTCAACGTCCGCCCGGCAGGATCTGCGCATCACCCACCTGCCAGAGCGCCTTCATCACCCAGGGCAGCGGTCCCGAACGCCGCTACTGCTCCCGCCGATGCGCCACCCGCGAACGAGTCGCAGCCCATCGACGCTCCCACTCCGCCGAGCAGTCGAGCGAAATCAAGTAGGGCGCCCAGGATCCAGCGCAACATCGCTCAACCTTCGTTGAGAATCGCTCAACGTCCGCTGCGACACATCACTGGAGAAGTTGGGTGATGGCCGGTCCGCAGCAGCCGTGGCTGTTGCGGGGGCGTGGTGGCGAACCACGCCATGCCGGCCATCGTTGCGGCACCAGGCCCACAAGGGACCAGGCTTGCAAGGGACCAGCGACCCGTAACCGGGTGTCGCGTTCAGGGGGCGGTGGGACAAGGCCGCACCACCGCGTCCTACTTCTTCTGCCTACGTCTTTCGGCCTGCTCGAGGATCCGCTTGCGTGTCCACCGCCGGCGCCCGCCCTTCTCCGTGAGGGCGTCAGGTGTTTGCATCAGGGGGAGATTGCCCTGGGCGAGGCTGCTGGAGAAGGAGCCGATGCTCTTGTAGCCGAGCAGCGCCGCAGCTTGGGTCGCTCCCAGCAGCTCGTCGGGATCACCGTCGACCGGAACGGTGGGAAGTGCCTTGGCCGACCGTTCGCTGCTGAGGTGCTGGCCGCTCCCGGGCCGGGTGGCCTTCCAGCCGAGCAGGGTCTGCACCCGCCACAGCAGCTTGTGGTAGGGGCGCTCCGGGGTGCCCATCTCCTCGACGACGTCCGGGTCGGGGAAGTACCCGGGGTGGTCGCGGACGTAGTTGTTGACCTGGTTGATGTTCTTGTAGCCAAGGAACTTCTAGGCAGCAACACCGTTCAGCAGGTCCTCAGGGTCCCGCGGGGGCGGTGTGTGATCGCTGAGTCTCGCCAGGGACCGGTCTGCGAACCACTTGGTGACTTCGGCGTGGTCCCACAGCCTCGCGCGCCGGCGCATGCCAGCGATCTCGGGGAATCCGTTCAGGTCGCGCGTGTTGTAGAGACGGGTGACCCGCGCAGAGGTCAGACCCTGCTCAGCCGCGATCTCGGCGGCGTCAGCCAGGCGAGGCTTACGTGGCGAGGTCATGGCGGAACCGTCCGTCCAGTCGGAAAACGTGCCGGCCTGCCCGGCTCACAACCCAGAAATTATCGTTTGAGTCCCGGGGAGAGGTGACTCCCGGAACCGCGAGGACCCAACGAAGGGGAAAACGTGGAAATCAAGATCTCTGAGGGCATTGTCCGGTGAAACAACAGGTTAGAAGCCTAAAACGTGTGGTCGCTCTGCCGACATCCCCTCTGCTGCCACTTTTCCTGCGCCGGTTGAAGGATGAGTGAGGAATGGGGGCGGGCGGTGGTTGGGTGGTGGCTTCGGGGATCGGGCGCGGTGTGGCGTCTGCTGCGCGTCGGCTGCGCCGCCGGGCTGGCCGGTGTACTGGTGCGGGTCCTGGCCTGGAGGCCTGTCTGTGGGGCGAGTGGTGTGAACTCAGCGCTTGGCGTGGACTCTGGACTTACTGGTCCTAACAAAGCCGCTGTACGTGGCGGTGGGTGATCAGGCAGACGGCGAGTCCGAGGAATGCTTCGTGGATGTCGTCGCGTCGTTCCCAGCGGATGCGAAGGCGTCGGAAACCGTGGAGCCAGGCGATCGTGCGCTCGACGACGTAGCGGAAGATGCCCAGGCCGGTGCCGTGAGGCTCGCCTCGCTTCGCGATCACGGGGCGGATCCCCCGGGCCCAGAGAAGGCGGCGGTATTTGTCGTGGTCGTAGCCGCGGTCGGCCAGCAGCGCATGGGTCTGCTGCAGGGTTGGGTGACAGGTGTGGTTACGCGGCCCGGAGGGCCGGTGTGGTCATGACGGTCTCGTATTCGACGGGGGTCAGCCGGCCGAGTGAGGCTTGTCTGCGGCGTCGGTGGTAGGTCTTCTCGATCCAGGTCACGATCGCGGTCCGCAGTTCCTGACGGGTGGCCCACTGCCGGCGGTCGAGAACGTTCTTCTGCAGCAGGCTGAAGAAGGACTCCATGGCCGCGTTGTCGCCGGCCGCCCCGACTCTCCCTGTCGAACCGGTCATCTGGTGGCCGTCGAGCGCCCGGACGAATTTCCGTGACCGGAACTGCGATCCGCGATCGCTGTGCAGAATGCACCCGGTGACGTTGTCGCGGCGGGCCACGGCGTTATCCAGGGCGGCGACGGCCAGGCGGGACTTCATCCGCGCATCGATCGAGTAGCCCACGATCCTCTTGCTGAAGACGTCCTTGACCGCGCAGAGATACAACTTCCCTTCTCCGGTGGCGTGTTCGGTGATGTCCGTGAGCCACAGCCGGTTCGGACCGGTCGCGGTGAAGTCACGGCGGACGAGGTCGTCATGCACCGGAGGACCGGCCTTCTTGGTCCGGCCGCGCTTCTTCCCGAAGACGCTCCACCAGCGGTTGTCCCGGCAGATCCGCCACGCGGTCCGGTCGGCCATGCCGGATCCCACACTGCGGGCTTCGTCGGCCAGGAACCGGTAGCCGAACTCCGGGTCCTCGCGGTGAGCGTCGAACAACGCGTTCGCGCGAGCGGCCTGCTCGAACTCGGCACCGGTCACCGGCTTGTCGAGCCAGCGGTAGTGGGGCTGCCTGGCGAGCTTCAGGACCCGGCACGTCACCGTGACGGGCACCCCGTCCACGGCCAGCTCTTTCACGAGCGGGTAGATCCTTTTCCCGGCAGATGAGCCTGCGACAGGTAGGCGGCGGCCCGGCACAGGACCTCGTTCTCCTGCTCCAGCAGCTTGATCCGCCGACGTACTTCGCGTAGTTCCGCGCTCTCCTGGCTGGTCGTTCCGGGCTTGGTCCCGTCGTCGACGTCCGCGCGGCGCATCCATTTCCACAGTGTCATCGCGTGGACTCCGAAGTCGGCGGCCACCTGCTCGACCGTCATGCCCGGGCCGCGGTTCCTCGCGACCCGTACGACATCCTGACGGAACTCTTCCGGATAAGGCTTGGGCACAGCGACATCCTTCCCACCCGCCCCACAGAGCAAGCCAGTTCAGATGTCACCCGATCGTGCGGCAGACCCCATCGGGGCGTCGGCGAGGTCTGCCGACCCGGCCCGCGATGGCCGGGATCTTGTCGAGCAGGGGCAGAAGTTGGGTGACGTCGCCCACGGTTTCCGCCGGTCAGTGACACCGCGAGCGGGATGCCCTGGCCGTCGGTGATGACGTGGTGCTTGCTGCCCGGACGTGCTCGGTCGACCGGGCTGGGTCCGCTTTTGGGCCCCGCCGGGCAGCCCTGACGTGAGAGGAGTCGATCACCGCCCGGGACCAGTCCAGCTTGTCCTTCGACCGCAGTTTCTCCAGCAGCAGCACATGCAACTGGTCCCAGACGCCGGTCTGGTTCCAGGCCGCCAGGCGCCGCCAACAGGTCATACCCGAACCGAAGCCCAGTTCCTGGGGCAGGTACTCCCACTGGATCCCCGTGTGCAGGACGAAGAGGATCCCGCACAGCGCCTGCCGGTCAGGCACTCGAGGTCTGCCCTCGACCAGCTTCGGCGCAGGCTTGGGCAGCAACGGCTCTATGAGCGACCACAGTTCATCGGAAACGATCCAAGGCCGCGACTGACGTTTCCCCACAACCGGACCAACGAACAGACAAGCCAACAGTCACATGATCAACAGCTTTTGTTAGAGCCAGTTAGAGGTTGTTGTCTTTCCGAGCTTGAGGACTGCGTTCTCGCTGGTCAGGCATAGGGTCGGCGGTCTCGTGGCAGTGGTGACGTGTCGTGTCGTTGCTTTGGTGGAGGTCGAGGATGCCGTCGGTCGTGGGACTGCTGGAACAGCGTGAGCTCACCGCTCGCGAAGCCGATGAAGGGCTTCGCCGGCTTCCTCCGCCAAGACCTCGACGCGGTCACTGCCGGCCTCACCCTCCCATGGAGTTCCGGCGTCGTCGAAGGCCACGTGAACCGGGTTAAAACGCTCAAGCGAGCCATGTACGGCCGGGCCTCGTTCGGACTCCTCCGCGCTCGCATCCTCACTCAGCCGTCGATATCCCTTCAGTGGGCTTCTGATGGGGAGGAAGGATGAGCTGTTCATGCAGGAGAGCCGCGGCCTGGAGGTCATTGGTGACCATCACCTGAGCCAACCTGCCCGCGACTGCGATCACGGTGCCCCAGGCTGGAGCGTCTAGATAGACCTCGTCCGGGGCACCGCAACCTACTTCTTCCTGCACGGTCGAGTAGACCTTGCCCAGCTCCTTCATAAGCGCGACTTCCTCCTCCGTCCGCAGGCTCTTGCCCAGCCACGGAGCGGGATCGTCTGCGTTGCAGAAGTCGTCGAACAGAACAGCGACCACGTAGTCCAGGTCCTCGAACTCCTCCGGCCGCAGCCAGACATCGCGCTGCCACGAGGGACTCGCAAGGGCGAGAACCGCTGGCACAACATGAAGTCGGAAGACCGGGAACTCAATGCCGTGATCCGTCACGTCGCGAGCCTACTGACACGGTGGGGGACACCACCCACTGGCCACTGAGCCTGTTCACGGAACTGCAGACAGAGCCGTTTTCAAGGATCTCCATCAATGCGACAACAGGGCCTCCTGGACCGCACGTTGGCTTCGACACCCTTCGAGCTGCCAAGAGGCCCTGCTCTCATGCACGGCAGCCGCCGCAGTCACCCGATCGACTGACTTCTCGACGAGATCGGGACGACGGCAGTCGCGTCGCTTCTCGTGATCGCTGGGACGGCCAAATTCGCACTGCCGTCCAGGTAGACGGTCGGCTTGGTGACGCCCCGAGGCCGCCTCGCGGGTTTGAGCCCGGTGCCGCGACTGACGAACCTGGCGAAGAGTCGTGTCCTACCGGCTCGAGGCGCGGCCAACCGCCCCCGCTACGTCCTACTTCTCCTCCGGCTCCCAGGCGCGGAGCAGGTCGAGCAGCCCTGCGTCTCCGTCAACGTGCAAGGAGTCGGCCTGGATCCGGTCGTACAGGTAGAGGACCAGCTCACTGGCCGTGCCGTGGACGGAGGCACCGGCTGCGTCAGAGTCCTCGCCGGTCGCGGCGGTGGGCGCGGGGATGCGGGTGGTGCGTGCGCCGTCGCCGTCGACGGTGAGGCGCCAGGAGCGGCCCTCGGCGGCGTGGAAGTCGAAGGCCGTGGGCTTGTGCGGCCAGGCACTCGGCGTTGCGCAGACGGTGAACAGGAACTCCTCCACACCGTCGAGTGCCAGCTCGACCGGCAGCGGCTGCGGGGCGCCCCCGGCGAGCTGGGCGTCGTAGGTGTGCACCGCGGTCTCCTGGACCCGGTGCCGGGCGGTGCCGCCGGCGGTCTGCGGTGACTGCGACGCGGGCCACCACGTCCAGCAACCGCTCTCCGGTCCCGCCGCGCGCAGGGCGCCCAGCAGAAGCTGCGTCGACGCGTCCAGCCAGGCCAGCAGGTCCTCACGCTCCTGCGGCACTTCCAGCGCGGCGCGCGCGGCGACGGCCTCGGCCGGCGGCGCGTCGGCGGGCCCCGCGCCGACGATGGCGGCCCAGAAGCGGTCTCCCCCGCCCAGGTGCTTCACCAGATCGAACAGCGTCCACCCAGGGCAGGTCGGCACCTGTGCGTCGAGACCGGGCGCGGCGGCGACCACGGCGCGGAAGGCGGTCGACCGTTCATCGATCAGTCGCAACAGGTCGGGGAACTCAAGATTCTCTTCCACGCCGGATGTCTATCACCGTGCTCTGGTGATCGGACAGCGATTTTCGCAGTCGCCGCCGGTTGGCCATTGCGGACGTCCAAGCCTCCCACCGCTCGGGTGACAAGCTGCGAGGACGCTGGTGGTGGCGGTACGCCAGGCGTCGTGCCTGTGCCTGTGGGCGCTCTGGCCTCGCCGCGCGGCCGGGCACCTCGGCGACGTGACGTCCACCCGGTGCGCGCGGTCATGCTGCCGCTCGATGTGATGGACGCGGAGGTCACGACGGCGGGGGAGGACCGGTCGGGTTGGGAGTTCAGGCGACTCCCGTTCGACCAACACTCCTCAAGTTCGGAACAACAACAGCCACTTACGATCTCCGGCACGCGGGGATCTCGTTCTGGCTCTACTCCGGAGTGGACCCGGCCGAATGCGCCCGCCGCGCCGGCCAAAGCATCGAGGTTCTCTTCCGTCGCTACGCCAAGTTCCTCGACGGCGTTCGACAACAGGCGAACCGCCTCATCGGGCAGTCGATGCAGGAGTGGGGGCGTGTCAGCCAAGGCGAAGCAACCGAGGGCTGAAGCGTGGGTTTGGTCCGTGACTGGTCCGGAAGTACTGGTCAGGAGCGGTACACGTCTGGGAGGAATTGCGAGTTAGCACGCAAGCCGGGCTCGGTCGAGGGCAAGCTGAGGGAAAGGCGCCTGACGGGTGAAAGACCAGGTCAGGCGCCTTTTTTCGTGCGCTTAGAAGAAGCCTAGCTTCTTCGGCGAGTACGACACCAGAAGATTCTTGGTCTGCTGGTAGTGCTCCAGCATCATCTTGTGCGTCTCGCGGCCGATGCCGGACTGCTTGTAGCCGCCGAACGCCGCGTGCGCGGGGTAGGCGTGGTAGCAGTTCGTCCACACTCGGCCCGCCTGGATCGCACGGCCCGCGCGGTAGGCGGTGTTGATGTCGCGGGTCCAAACGCCGGCCCCGAGGCCGTACAGCGTGTCGTTGGCGGTCTTGATGGCGTCGTCGAAGTCGTCGAACGACGTGACCGAGACGACCGGGCCGAAGATCTCCTCCTGGAAGATCCGCATCCGGTTGTCACCCTCGAAGATCGTCGGCTGGACGTAGTAGCCGCCCTTCAACTCACCGTCGTGCTCGACACGTTCGCCACCGGTGAGGATCCTGGCGCCTTCCTGCCGACCGATGTCCAGGTAGGAGAGGATCTTCTCCAACTGGTCGTTGGAGGCCTGTGCGCCGATCATCGTGTCGGTGTCGAGCGGGTGGCCCGGCTTGATCAGCTCGGTGCGGGCGACCGCCGCCTCCATGAACTCGCCGTAGTGACCGCGCTGGACGAGCGCCCGTGACGGGCAGGTGCAGACCTCGCCCTGGTTGAGGGCGAACATCGTGAAGCCCTCGAGCGCCTTGTCCCGGAAGTCGTCGTTCTGCGCCCAGACGTCGTCGAAGAAGATGTTCGGGGACTTGCCGCCGAGCTCCAGCGTGACCGGCTTGATGTTCTCCGAGGCGTACTGCATGATCAGCCGCCCGGTCGTGGTCTCACCCGTGAACGCCACCTTCGCCACCCGCGGGCTGGACGCGAGCGGCTTGCCCGCCTCCACGCCGAAGCCGTTGACGATGTTGACGACGCCCGGCGGCAGCAGGTCCGCGATCAGGCTCATCCAGTAGTGAATGGACGCCGGGGTCTGCTCGGCGGGCTTGATGACGACCGCGTTGCCCGCCGCCAGCGCCGGGGCGAGCTTCCAGACCGCCATCAGGATCGGGAAGTTCCAGGGGATGATCTGCGCGACGACCCCGAGCGGCTCGTGGAAGTGGTACGCGACGGTGTCGTCGTCGACCTCGCCGAGCGAACCCTCCTGGGCACGGATCGCCCCCGCGAAATAGCGGAAGTGGTCGATGGCCAGCGGGATGTCGGCGGCCAGGGTCTCGCGTACCGGCTTGCCGTTCTCCCAGCTCTCGGCGACCGCCAGCTTCTCCAGGTTCGCCTCCATCCGGTCGGCGATCTTCAGCAGTATGTCGCCTCGCGCGGTGACGGAGGTGCGGCCCCAGCCGGGCGCTGCCGCGTGCGCCGCGTCCAGCGCGCGCTCCACGTCCTCGGCGGTGCCCCGCGCGACCTCCGTGAACGGCTGTCCGTTCACCGGACTCGGGTTCTCGAAGTACTGCCCACGAGCCGGTGGCACGTACTCGCCGCCGATGAAGTGGTCGTAACGCGCCTGGTAGGAGACGATCGCGCCCTCGGTGCCGGGCGCCGCGTAACGGGTCATGCTGGTCTGCCTCCCGGAGAAGCGCTGCCCGCCGTTGGACAGCTCTCGCCGCGAGGCTAGGAGCGCGGACGTTGCAACGACGTTGCGGAGGCGGCAGGCCGGCCCTGCCCGGCAACCGACCGACGCCGCGCCGCGAGCGCCGCGGGATACGGTCGGCCCGGTGGCGCGGCCTGTTCGCGCTCAAGCGCCTCCAGTCGGACCCGCACCGCCGCCGTCGGGCGTACGGCGGCCAGCGCCCGCCACACGTCGAGGTCGTCCTCGCCCCACGGCGCGCGCGCCCAGTCCGCCAACAGGTCGGGGTCGCGACGCGCGATGAGCGCCGTACGCAGCCCGTCGGCGAGGCGGCGCCGCAACCGCACCACGGCCGGGGCCCCCGAACCCGGCAGCAGCGGACCGGCGTACGCCGCCGCGGCCGCCGTGACCGCACCCGTACCGAGCCGCCGTTCGACGACCGCCACGTCGGACTCGACCGGCCCCGTGAGCCGGTAGGGCCGCGAGCCCAGCAGGCCGGGGCCGAGCAGCCGGCGCAGTCGGGTCAGCTCGGCGCGCAGGGTCACCGGCGTCACCGACTCGTCCTCGTACAGCGCGCACAGCAACTCGTCGCCCGAGAGTCCCTCCGGGTGTCTTGCCAGCAGCACCAGGATCTCGCTGTGCCTGCGGCTGAGCCTGACCTTCCGGCCGCCCGCGACCAGTTGGGCCTCGTCGCGGCCCAGCGCGGTCAGCTCGACCGTGTCGGCCGCTGCTTCCGCCGGTACGAGCAGCGCCAACTGGGACTCGGCGGCCCGCGCCACCGCCTGCACGAAACCGAGACTGTGCGGATGCGCGAGCCCGTCCCCGCCTGTGATGTCCACCGCGCCGAGCACCCGCCCCGTGCGCGGATCGTGCACCGGCGCCGCCGCGCACGTCCAGGGCTGGACCCGGCGGATGAAGTGCTCGGCCGCGAACACCTGCACCGGTCTGTCCACGGCGACTGCCGTTCCCGGCGCGTTGGTGCCGACCGAGGTTTCCGACCATCGCGCGCCCGGTACGAAGTTCATCCGCCCAGCCTGCCGCCGCGTCGCCGGATGTCCCTCGACCCACAACAGCCGGCCTTGCGCGTCGCACACCGCGAGAAGGTGCTCGCCGTCCGCCGCGAACGTCCCCATGAGCTCCCGGAAGAGCGGCATCACCCGGGCCAGCGGATGCTCCGCCCGGTAGGTGCCCAGGTCGCCGTCCGTGAGCTCCACTCGTGCCGTGCCGTCCGGTGCGACACCGGCCCGTGCCGATCGCCGCCATGAATCGGCCACCACGGAGCGCACCGGTCGCGGCACCGTGCCCGCCTCGGTGAACGCCTCGTGCGCGCGGCGCAGTACCCGCACCCGCTCGACGGGATCGGCTCCTGGTTCGAGGGCCACCCACGGTTCGGTCAACTCGGCCTCCCGGTAGGCGATGCGGTTGAGACCATCGTCACTCCCGGTGCGGGCGCGGACAAGCACCGTGACGGAGCTGCTCACGTGGCGCTCACAGCGGCGTGGGTCGTCGGGGAGCCGCGGCGGGCGCTCCGTCAGGCGAAGTTGACGAGCTTGATGTACCGCGTCCAGTCCCAGTTCGGCCCCGGATCCGTGTGGTCGGTGCCCGGTACCTCGTAGTGGCCGATGATGTGAGCCCGGTCCTTGGGGATGCCGTGCTTCGCGCAGATCGCGGCCGTGAGCTTGGCGGACTCCTCGTAGAGCGCGTTGGTGAAATAGGCGGGCCGGTCCACCCAGCCCTCGTGTTCGATGCCGATGCTGCGGGTGTTGTAGTCCCAGTTCCCCGCGTGCCAGGCGATGTCGCGCTCCCTGACACACTGGGCGACATGCCCGTCGGCTGATCGCACGAGGTAGTGCGCGGACACCTTCTTCTGGGAGTTCTGGAAGATGGCCACGGTCGTTGGAAAGGTCTCCTGCGTGACGTGAATGACCACGTAGTCGAGCGGATAGGCCGTCGGCCGGGTGGACGCCGTGTAGTTGGAGGTGCTTGCCGCTGCCCATTCGGCGAGCGGATAGTCGACGACCGCCGTCTCCGCTGTTGCCTGTGCGCCGGGAAGTAACGCATAGGGGAGGGCGGCGAGGGCGGCGCCGCCCTTGAGCAGGCGCCGCCGACTCGGGAACGATCTGGCCCGTTCCATGGAGGAGTCGCCTTTCGGGGATGGGGGGACGAGGGTCAGCCGCGCTCAGCGTCGCAGCGTCGCGGCGGTGTCACGCAGTCGCGCGTGCAGGCCGCGGTGTGTCTCGCGCGCGGGCAGCCACTCCTTGCGGATCTTGGCGACGCACGTGTAGTTGGTGTCGCAGACATTGGCGAGCGGCGATTCGACCGCCTGCGTCGCGAACTGGTAGGCGTCGAGCTCGCTGAACCCGTAGTCGCGCACCAACCACTGCACCAGGTCGAGCTGCGATATGCGGAACGCGTCCTCCAGCGGGCGTGCCGAGCCGGTCGAGATGATGTGTGTGTCGGACTCGATGCGTGGCCAAGGGGTGGCGACTCCCTTGAGCAACTCGACGATCACCACCGTGTTCATCGCGCACTCGACGGCCACACCACATGTCTCGCCCTCGCCCTGTCGGGCATGCCCGTCACCGAGGCTCAACAGCGCGCCCTCGACGTTCACCCCGAGGAAACAGGTGACGCCCGCCCGCATCTCCGGAGTGTCCATGTTCCCGCCGTGCGCGTCGGGCACCAGCGCGGAGCGCACCTCGAGGTTCGCGGGCGCCACTCCGACGGTGCCGTGCATCGGGTCCATGGGCAACTCGATCCGGATGTCACTGTCCCGGGCGCTGAACAGGGCGGTCCGCCGCTCCCGGTCGAGCTGCCAGATCCACACGGTCTCCGGCAGCGGAGGCTGCAGCGTGGCCGTGGTGTGCGTGGAGGTGAGCGCGCCGAACAGCGGGACCGTCGTCGAGGCCGCCCAGTCGCGAGCGGGCTCGATCGACACGAAGTGCACCGCCACGGTGTCGCCCGGCTCCGCGCCCTCCACATGGAAGGGGCCGGTCTGCGGATTGAGGAACGGGAACTCGCACACCTCGGACACCAGGTCCTTCTCCGAGCGCACCCGCCCGGCGAAGCAGTCCTCCGTGTACAGATCGAGGACGGTGCCCGGCGCGATGCGTGCCACGGGCGGCGCGCCGCCGAACGTCCAGGCGTACTCGCCCGGTCCGGGGCGCACGGTCAGGATGCGGGGGTCACTCATGGCTGCACGGCTCCGCTCTGCCGAAGGTCGGGGGACTCGGGGGATGAGGTCTCGTCGAGGTGGACACGGGCGGTCTCGGCTATGCGCCCGGGGTGGCGGCGCGACAAGACGATCAATACCACGACCCCGGCCGCCATCCAGACTCCGACAACCGGTCCCGCGTACGAAACGGGCGCGGTGAGCTCCGAAACGAAGTCGAAGACGGGCAGGCCCGCGGCCGTCAGCAGCGCGGGCACGAAGGCGACGATGCCCAGCAGAGGGAAGAGCAGATGCCGCACCGGTTTGAGCAACTCGCGTCTGCGGCGCAGGAAATAGCCCGCACAGGCGAGGTTCACCACGATGTACACGCCGATGACGACCGTGACGATGATCGTCGCGAGCAGCAGGAACGCCGTGACGGGGTCGTAGTACAGGCCGAGGCCCAGCGCAGCCGCGACCGCCACGCCGCACTGCGCCGCGACGCCGGCGACGGGGGAGCGGTGCCTCGGATGCACCTGCGCGAAGAGCCGCGGGAACACCTTGATCCGGGCCAGGGCGAAGGCCGTGCGAGTGGAGACCGTCGCACAGGCGTTGGCGTTGGCGATCGTGGAGTTGACCACCGCCAGAAACACCAGCACCCAGAACACTCCGAAGGAAGCGCGGGCCACGCCTTCCCAGGACGCCGCGCCGGAGGCTCCGAAGCCCCCGAAGTGGTCGGGGCCGAAGTACACCGACATGGCGTACGTGGTGAGGACGTAGAAGAGACCGATCCCCAGCGCCGCGCCGAGGACCGCGCGGTGCATGGTCCGGCGGGGATCCTTCGTCTCCTCGGCGAGCGGTGCCGCCGCCTCGAATCCGGCGAAGGCCAGCACCGTGTAGACCGATCCCGCGAACACACCACTGACGCCTTCGTATCCCTCGGCCGTGTGAGAGGTCCCGAACACCGACAGCGTGTTGCCGCCCCCGGCCTTGACGATCAGCCATATCGCGAAGACGAGGAAGACCAGCACCTCGAAGACGCCGAGGACGGTGCCGAAGCGGGCCGAGGCGCGCACTCCGAAGTATCCGGCGACCGCGATGATCGCCGCGCCCGCGAGCGACCACGGCCACCACAGGTCGTCCGGGTAGGAGGACCAGTCCTGATGGAGTGTGCCCGCCGTCGTGAACCCGAGTTGCAGGAGCAGCAACGGTGGCACCAGCGCCTCGACGAACACATAGCCCCAGCCGACGAGGAACCCCACGGCCGGGTGCAGTCCCTGGGCCGCGTACGTGGCCACCGAGCCCGCGGTGGGCAACTGTCGTGCCAGCTCGGCCACACAGGACGCGGTGAAGAGGCAGGCGACGAGGGCTATCAGCACGGAAAGGGGCAGACTGCCGCCCGCGAAGGCCGCGCCCGACGGAATGGACGCGGCGACCGCCGCGGCCGGCGCCATGGCCGTGATGCTCTGGAACAGGACCTCCCGCAGCCCAACAGCCTCGCGGCGCAGTCCTGGAACCGTCTCCCCCGACATCTGAACCCCCGATCCCCAGATTCGTCCGGACAACCAGCCATCGGCCCGACGGCTGCGCCTCGCGTGAATTACGGTACGGCGCTTGCCGGTTGGGCGGGAGGGCATGGCGTTCGTCAGTGGACAACTCCGGGACTGTGGACAACTCGGTCACCCGTGAGGGGGAAAGGGACCCTGAGTACCGCGCCGTCGACCACGATGGCGATGACTGCGATGACTGCGATGGCGGTCATGACCGTCATGACCGCGCTACGCTCGCTCCGCGAACCCCGCCGGATCGTCGAGCACCGCCCGCACCACCGAGTGGGCGGCCCCCAGCAGGGGCCCCTCGGGCCCCAGGGGCGACACGGACACGGTGCAGGCGGGGCCCGCCGTGCGCCGGGCCAACTCGCCCTTCAGCGAAGGCAGCAGCCACGGTGCGAGACCGGACAGCGCTCCACCCAGCACGACCGTCTCCGGATCGAGGAGGTTGACCGCGCCCGTGAGCGCGATACCGAGCGCGGTCCCGGCGTCGCGCAGGGCACGCCGCACCTCCGCGTCGCCCTGGGCGGCGCGCTCGGCCAGCAGCCCGACCCGGTCCTCACGCGGCTCCAGACCGGCCGCGCGCAGCACGGCCTCCTCACCCGCGTACTGCTCGAGGCAGCCCCGTCCGCCGCACGGGCAAGGAGGCCCGTCCGGCCACACCGGCACATGCCCCAGCTCGCCCGCGAAACCGCGGGTTCCGCGCAGCAACCGTCCGTCCACGACCACGGCCGCGCCGATGCCGATCTCCGCGGACACATGCAGGAAGTCACGTGGGGTGGCATTGCCGAGCCACAGTTCCGCCAGACCACCGAAGTTGGCCTCGTTGTCCACGGTCAGCGGGAGGTCCCCCGGCAGCAGCGCGCCGAGATCCGTGTCATGCCAGTCGAGGTTGGGGGCACGGACCACGGTCCGGTCGTCGCGGGCCACCAGACCGGGCACCGCGACCGCGAGGCCCGCGGGCCACAGCCCTTCCCGTTCGGCCTCGGCGACGACCTGCCCCACCAGCGCGGTCAGCTCCTGGAGCACCGGCTCGGGCGGCCGCCCGCGGTTCGTGCCGTGCCGCACCGCCCGTGCCCGTACGTCACCGCGCAGATCGACGGCGCACACCGCCAGATGGTCGACGCCCACCTCCGCGCCTATCCCGCTGGGGCCGTGCCCGCTGACGGCGAGTGCCGAGCCCGGTCGCCCCACCCGTCCGGGCCGCTCGGGGCCCAGCTCTTCGAGGAGCCCCGAGCGGATCAGCTCGTCCACCAGCGTCGAGACCGCCGCCCGCGTCAGACCGATGCGCGAGGCGACGGCGGCACGCGACAGCGGCCCCTCCGCGCTCACGGTGTGCATGACACGGGAGAGGTTGCGGCGGCGCATGCCCTGTTGGGTGTCGGGCAGTCGACGGCCGGAACCGGTCGGGTGGGCCTCGTGCAGTGGTGCGGTCATGCCTCCGTCAGTCCTCGTCCGGCCGGTCCCACTATGGGGCTGTCCTCGTCCGCGCTCGCTCAGTCCTTGTTCGGTTCCCGTTCCAGGAGCGGGGCCGCGTCGGAGAGTACCCCGGCGATCCTGGCGAGCGTCTCCTCGTCCCGGTCCACGGCATCGAGCACCGGCCCGTGGGCCGTTCCCCACCGGCGGGCCACCGCAGCCGGGTCCTCGCCGGTCAGCAGGCCCGCGGCCTGTGCGGCGGCGCCAAGCGCGACCAGTTCCTTGGCGTCGGGCACTTGAACCGGACGTCCCGACAGCCGGCGTACGGTCTGCTGCCAGGCCGTTCCCCGGGCACCCCCGCCGATGAGCAGCAGCGGCGCGGAGCGGTCTGCGTCCGGGTCGAGCACCAGATCGAGGGCGCCGAGGAGCGAGTGGACCGCGCCGTCGTACGCCGCCTGCAGCAGCTGGCCGCCCGTCGTGTCGTGCCTGAGGCCGTGCAGCAGCCCCGAGGCATGGGGCAGGTTCGGGGTGCGTTCGCCGTCCAGGTAGGGGAGCAGCGTCACGCCCGCGCCCGGTTCGACGCCCTCGCGGTCGAGGCCCAGCAGCGCGGCGACACGATCGACGGCGAGCGTGCAGTTCAAGGTGCAGGCCAGCGGAAGCCAGTCGCCGCGGGCGTCGGCGAAGCCCGCGACGGTGCCGGTCGGGTCGGCGGGGCGCCGCGTCGAGACGGCGTACACCGTGCCGGAGGTGCCGAGGCTCAGTACGGCGGTGCCGGGGCGCAGTCCGAGGCCGAGCGCGGCGGCGGCGTTGTCGCCGGTGCCGGCGGCGACCAGCGTGCCCTTGGAGAAGGGCAGCTCATCGCGGGCGTGCACGGTTCCGGCCACCTCGCCGGGCCGCGCGATGCGGGGGAGCAGCGCCGGGTCGAGTCCGACGTGCGCGAGGACTTCTTCGTCGTACCTCTCCGTACCGGATGCCCACCAGCCGGTACCGGAGGCATCGCCGCGGTCGGTCGTGCCCTCTCCCGTGAGGCGTTCGGTGAGGTAGTCGTGGGGCAGCCGTACGGCCGCGGTCGCGCGGACGGCGTCGGGTTCGTGCTCGGCCAGCCAAGCCCACTTCGTGACCGTGAAGGAGGGGCCGGGCACGCTGCCGGTGCGCTCGGCCCAGGCCTTCGGGCCGCCCAGCTCCTCGACCAGCCGACGGGCCTGTGGCGCCGAGCGCACGTCGTTCCACAGCAGGGCCGGGCGTACGGGATCGCCCTGGGCGTCGAGGGTGACGAGCCCGTGCTGCTGGCCGCCGATCGACACCGCGGCGGCCTCGTGGGCCGCCTCGCCGCACTGGTGCAACGCCTCGCGGAGCGCCTCCCACCACTGCCGCGGGTCGCTCTCACGGCCCGCCCCGGTGGAGACGGTGTGCGGCGCCTGCCCGCTCGCCACCACCTGTCCGGTCGACGCGTCGACGACCAGGGCCTTGGTGGACTGGGTGGATGTGTCCACCCCGACGACGAGCGGACCCTCGGCTGCTGACATCGGGCTCTCCCTCTTCCGCGGCTCCGCGGGATCTGTCCGGTCTGTCTTGGTGATGGGGTTCCCGGACCGGTGTGGCCCAGGTTTCGCATTTCGTCTCTTCCCAGAGATGCCTCCGCATACTAATTTGTTAATCGCCATGACGAAATAGTCGGAGCTAGCAAGGAGCCGCGGCATGAACTACCAGCCCACCCCCGAGGACAGGTTCACCTTCGGCCTGTGGACCGTCGGCTGGCAGGGAAGGGACCCGTTCGGCGACGCCACCCGGCGCGCCCTGGACCCGGTCGAGTCGGTACAGCGCCTGGCCGAGCTCGGCGCCCACGGTGTGACCTTCCACGACGACGACCTGATTCCCTTCGGGTCCTCGGACAGCGAGCGCGAGTCGCACATCAAGCGCTTCCGCCAGGCCCTGGACGCGACCGGCATGCGGGTGCCGATGGCCACCACCAACCTGTTCACGCACCCCGTCTTCAAGGACGGCGCGTTCACCGCGAACGACAGGGACGTGCGTCGCTACGCGCTGCGCAAGACGATCCGCAACATCGATCTCGCGGTCGAACTCGGCGCGCAGACGTATGTCGCCTGGGGCGGCCGTGAGGGTGCCGAGTCCGGCGCCGCCAAGGACGTGCGCGTCGCACTCGACCGCATGAAGGAGGCCTTCGACCTCCTCGGTGAGTACGTGATCTCCCAGGGTTACGACCTCAAGTTCGCGATCGAGCCGAAGCCGAACGAGCCGCGCGGCGACATCCTGCTTCCCACCGTCGGTCACGCGCTCGCCTTCATCGAGCGCCTGGAGCGCCCGGAAATGTACGGCGTCAACCCCGAGGTGGGCCACGAGCAGATGGCCGGGCTGAACTTCCCGCACGGCATCGCGCAGGCCCTGTGGGCCGGCAAGCTCTTCCACATCGACCTCAACGGCCAGTCCGGCATCAAGTACGACCAGGACCTGCGCTTCGGCGCCGGTGACCTGCGCTCCGCGTTCTGGCTGGTCGACCTCCTGGAGAGCGCCGGGTACGCGGGGCCGAAGCACTTCGACTTCAAGCCCCCGCGGACCGAGGACTTCGACGGGGTGTGGGCGTCGGCAGCGGGCTGCATGCGCAACTACCTGATCCTTCGGGAGCGTACGGCCGCCTTCCGTGCCGACCCCGAGGTCCAGGAGGCGCTGCGCGCGTCGCGCCTCGACGAACTGGCGCAGCCCACCGCGGCGGACGGCCTGATGGGGCTGCTCGCGGACCGTGCGGCGTTCGAGGAGTTCGATGTGGAGGTGGCCGCGGCGCGCGGGATGGCCTTCGAGCGGCTGGACCAGCTGGCCATGGACCACCTGCTGGGCGCGCGGGGCTGATCGTGCCCCCGTGAGGTCTGGCCCGTCTCCTGGCGGGCCGGGTCTCACATCCCGCTGCGCGGACCCGGCGGGGAATGATCCGGAATCATGCGATCCACGGCATGAGTCCGTATCAACTTCGGCACAGGGGTCGCCCCATGACCGGTTCGAGGCGAGTCTTGACGGTATGGCCACCCCGCCCTTACCGCCCCAGCCTCCCCGGCCGCCAGGAAACACGCCCCCTCCGGGAAACGGTGGCTTCGGCCCGCCGTCCGGAGGCTACGGGCCTCCTACAGGAGACCAAGGTCCCCCTTACGAGGGCTACGGTCCCCCTCCGGGGGGTTACGGTCCCGAGCCTCCCTCTGGATTTCCCGGTGGTCCGGGAGGCCCTGGTAGGGGGCGGCGCCGTACCCTGCTGTTCCTCGCGCTCGCCGCGCTCGTGGTCGTTGTGGTTGTCGTCGCCGTGGTGCTGATGGCCCGCGGCGGCAGCGACACGCCCGAGAAGAAGGGGTCGACCGAGAGTGGCGGCACTCAGGGATCGTCTTCCCCGTCGCTGAGCATTCCGTCCGAGCTGCCCAGCGAACTGCCTTCGTCGCTGCCCTCGTCCTTGCCCTCGGAGCTGCCGAGTGATCTGCGCAGCATTCTGCCGAGCGACCTGCAGTCGCTCCTGCCGACCTAGGGGAGCGGTGCGCTGCCGTAAGCCGCCGAGATGATGGGCACGCGCGCGTGGACGCCGATGCGCGACTCACGCACGCGTGCCCGACGAAAAGGACCCTGAGGTCAGATCCCGTGCGGCAGTCGTACGTACGTGACCGTCGTCTCGATACCGCTGTCCACCAGGCGGCCCTGCGCGTCGAACGCGCCCGCCCCGTCGGTCATCCCGAAGTCGTTGTCGTTGATCAGCGCGAGTGTGTCGTGGTCCACGCGCGCGACGCCCTCGATCTTTCCGGGTACACCCGCGACCGTTCCCAGGTCCACGACCAGACGCTTGGCGAGCACCGGGACACCGGAGGCGGCCGGATCGTCGAGCTGTTCCAGAGAGGGGGACGTCGTGTCACTGTCCCAGGGGCCGCCGAGGATGTTCGCGCCGCGCGTGAGTTCCACCACCTGCAACCGCGCCGCCTTGTCCGTGCGTTCCTCCACCAGCAGCCGATCATGGCCGACGGCCACCACGGAGGAGATCTTCAGCTCCGACGTGTCGTCCTCGGTGGGGTCGACCACGTTCACCGGGTCGAAGCGGTAGGCGTACTCGGCGGTGACGGCCCGCTTCTTCGGGGAGAAGCGCAGCAGCCGCGTCGTGCGCGAGGCGTCCCCCGCGTTGCTGTCCGGCAGGGAGAGCGGGCTCTGCACGGCCATCACCAGGTCGCCGCCGGGAAGCCGGGCGAGCCCTTCGAAGCCGCGATTGATCTTCCGGTGCAGCAGGACGGCCGGCAGCGCCTCGACCACCGGGTAGTCGGTGCCGGTCAGGTTCAGTCCCTTGGGCACATAGCGCGTGAGGACCTTCCCGCGCGCGGAGACATGGATCAATGAGGGTCCGTACTCGTCGACGAGCCAGAAACCGCCGTCCGCGGAACGGACGATGCCTTCGGTGTCCACACCGTTGGGGTTGTACGTGAGGGGGGTCTGCGCGTCATAGGAGTACGGCGCCTCGTCGCGCCCCGCCTGGTTGGACAGCCCGGTGACGGGCTTCCCGGAGGACGTGGTGATCGGGAGCGCGTCCAGCACCTTCACGGTGTCACCGGACACCTTGATCTTCACGATCGCCGGGTCGAAGCCGGGCACCGGGAACGTGCGGCGCTTCTTGCCGTCGACCTTGATCTGCCCATTGGGGCCGCGGTCGGTGACCGTCCAGAACTCGCCCCGGCGCCCGGCCGGGTAGATGTCGCTGCCGATCCCACCGAGGTCCACGTCCCGGTCGTCGCCCACCGTGCCGGGCAGCAGCGCGTTGCTGAACATGCCCAGAGGGATGTCACCGAGGGTCGCGGTGCGCGTGACCCTCGGCTGCGAGGGGTAGCCCTGAGCGTTCGCGGTGCCGACCGCCACGAAGGCGGCCAGCATCGCGAGCGGTACACCCGCGGCGACGGTTCGGTGGACGTGACGCCGGCCGACGGCATGCGGGGACATCGGGCCTCCTGAGGCACAAGTTCGTTGACAGCGGCCAGAGTTGGCCGCTGCGCCGAACGTCGCACGACCTAGAGGTGAACGTGGGGCGTCAACCACTCATCGGGTCGCCGCCCGGGTCTCCCTGCGCCGTCGCGAAGGCGGTGGCCGGGTCCCCTGCCGCCGGCCCCGCGGGCGTCCAACGGCCCCGCTCCTTGCGGTACGGCCACCATCGGCCGTCACGCCCCAGACGCAGCTGGGCAGGTGCGCCGACGGCGGTCCAGCGGTTGCGGGTGGCACGCAGTCGCGGCCGCTCGTCCACGTCCCAGGCCGCCTCCAGGGCGGCACGCGCGCGTGCGAGTACCTCCGCTTCCACGGTCCACTCGTCCTCCAGCACGGCCAGCGCGACCACACCCCCGCGGTGCCAGGCGCGTACGGCGAGCGCCAGTTCCTGCCAGTCGCGCCTCGATCCGTCGGCCAGCCGCTCCACGATCGCACCCTCAGGGGCCGCCGCCGCAAGCCGGACCGCGTCCTGCTCGAGCGTTAACTCCGCCGCCGGTGCTTCCTGCCCGTGAGCCGGTCTGAGCGCCTCGGCGAGCAGCCGGTGCGCCTCGGCCGCGGTCGCGGTAGCGAGGAACTCCAGGGCGGCCGGGTCGACGCCGGGTGCGGGCGCGACCTCGGTGTCCAGGGAGGGCGGCAGACCGGGCACCTGGGGCAGTATCGGAGGAGCGGGCAGGGGCGGCAGGATGTCCCCGGCCGCGTACGCCTCGCCGGCGTCCACGTCCTGTTGAGCGGATTCCTGGGCGTCCGGCCGATTCCTCGCGGTCGCGCTGCCGCGCGACTGAAGCTCGTCCAGCAACGTGCGTTCGGCGCGGCCGCGCATCAGCAGCAGGGCGAACGGATCCTGGTCGAGTAGCCGCGCCATCTGATAGCAGAGCGCCGCGGTGTGCCCGCAGTGGTCCCAGGCCCCGCAGTCGCAGTCGGCCTCCAAGTCACCCAAACCCGGAAGCAGCTCGACTCCCGACGCCGCCGCGTCCTCCACCAGATGCGGGGGCATCTCGCGGTCGAGCAGCGCCGCGACATGCCCGGCCCGTTCGACGGCCATGTCAAAGAAACGGTCCCACTGCTCCTCGGACAGTTCTTGAAGCAGCACGTCCGAGCGGTGTGCGGTGCCGTCCCGGTCCCGAACGACGGCGGTGACGCGCCCCGGCCGCACACACACGGCGCCCACCGCCCCCGTGCGCGCGAGTCTGCGGCCCGTCTTCACCGGCTCCGAGTCCAGCGCCGCGTCCTCCAGCGCCTTCAGCCAGGCCCGGCCCCACCACGTCTGCGCGAAGCGCTGCCCCTGTGCGGGCGGCAGCGCCGCGAACGTACGCTCCTTGTTCCCATCCGTCATCGTGCGTCCCCTCGCAGCTCCACCAGGTCGGCCAGTTCGGCGTCGGTCAGCTCCGTGAGCGCCGCCTCTCCGGCGCCGAGGACCGCGTCGGCCAACTGCTGCTTGCGCCACAGCATCTCGGCGATGCGGTCCTCGATGGTCCCCTCGGCGATCAGTCGGTGCACCTGCACGGGACGGGTCTGGCCGATGCGGTACGCGCGATCCGTGGCCTGCGCCTCCACGGCCGGGTTCCACCAGCGGTCGTAGTGCACGACATGCTCGGCCCGCGTCAGGTTCAGGCCCGTGCCCGCGGCCTTCAACGACAACAAGAAGACCGGGATTTCGCCCTCCTGGAAGCGCTCCACCATCGCCTCGCGCTCATGGACGGGCGTTCCGCCGTGCAGGAACTGCGTCCCGACGCCGCGCACCGCGAGATGGCGCTCGATGAGGCGCGCCATCCGCACGTACTGCGTGAAGACCAGAACGCTCGCTCCCTCGGAGAGGATGGTGTCGAGCAGCTCGTCCAGCAGCTCCAGCTTCCCGGACCTGCCCGGGATCTTCGGCCGGTCCTCCTTGAGGAACTGCGCCGGGTGGTTGCAGATCTGCTTCAGCCCGGTGAGCAGCTTCACGATCAGACCGCGCCGCGCCATGCTGTCCGCGCCCGAGATCTCCGCGAGGGTCTCGCGCACCACCGCCTCGTACAGACCCGCCTGCTCCTTGGTGAGCGAGACGGCACGGTCGGTCTCGGTCTTCGGCGGCAGCTCGGGCGCGATGCCGGGATCCGACTTGCGCCGCCGCAGCAGGAACGGCCGGACCAACTGCGTGAGCCGCTCGGCCGCCGCAGGATCCTGAGCGCCTTCGACGGCCAGCGCGTAACGCGTCCGGAAGGAGCCGAGACTCCCGAGCAGGCCCGGCGTCGTCCAGTCGAGGATCGCCCACAGCTCCGAGAGGTTGTTCTCCACCGGCGTGCCGGTGAGCGCCACGCGCGCGCGTGCGCCGACGGTGCGCAGCGCCCGCGCCGTCACCGAGTAGGGATTCTTCACGTGCTGCGCCTCGTCCGCGACGACCATGCCCCACGACACCGCGGCCAGTCGCGGCGCGTCGAGCCGCATCGTGCCGTACGTGGTGAGCACGAACTCCCCGTCCACCAGGCCTTCCAGACTGCGCCCCGAGCCGTGGAAACGGCGCACCGGCGTGCCGGGCGCGAACTTCTCGATCTCGCGCTGCCAGTTGCCCATCAGGGAGGCCGGACAGACCACGAGGGTGGGGCCCGCCGCCGACGTGTCGGTCTGCCGGTGCAGATGCAGGGCGATCAGCGTGATCGTCTTGCCCAGCCCCATGTCGTCGGCGAGACAGCCGCCCAGTCCCAAGGAGGTCATGCGGGCGAGCCAGTTGAGGCCCCGCACCTGGTAGTCCCGCAGTGTCGCGGCGAGCGCGGCGGGCTGCCCGACCGGCTCCTGTCCCTCCGGATCCGAGAGCCGCTCCCGCAGCGTCGCCAGCCACCCCGTGGGCCGTACGTCGACCCTGCGGCCGTCGACCTCCGTGGAGCCCGTCAGAGCGGCGCTCAGCGCCTCGACGGGCGTGACCTTGCGATCCTGTTGCGCCCGGGCTCGGCGCACCTCCTGCAGGTCGACGAGGACCCACTGGTCGCGCAGCCGCACCATGGGGCGGTTCGCCTCCGCGAGGTGGTCCAGCTCCTGTCGGGTGAGTCGCTGATCGCCCAGCGCGAACGACCAGTTGAAGGCAAGCAGCGCGTCCGCGGACAGGAAGGAGGGCGCGGCCGACGCGACCTTGTCCGGACTCCGCTCGTCGTCCGGCGGGCCGATGACGGCGCGCGCGGTCAGCTTGCGCGCCAACTCCTTGGGCCAGTGAACGTCGACGCCGGCGGACCCCAGCACGCGGGCGCCCTCGCGGAGGAGTTCGGTGACCTCCTCGTCGGCGAATTCGACGACGTCCGGCACCGTCGCCGAGAGCAACGGGGTGAGCGGGGGCCAGGCGCGGGCCGCACGCCGCAGGGCGAGCAGGACGTCCATCCGCGCGCGCGGGCCGAAGGCCGCCGATCCGGCCCAGACGGCGGAGGCGTCCGCGACAAGGCCCGGGTCGTTCACGCTGTGCACCTGCAGCACCCCACGGAACGGGAGCGGTGTCCCGTCCGCCCCGGCCGACGCCAGCCCAGGGACCTCGACGCGCAGCGAGACGCGTACGCCCGCGTCGTGCCCCGCGGCCACGTCGGCGGCCCAGGCGCGTTGCTCCGGCACATACTGCGGCTCCGGCGCCGCGAAGGCCGCGCCTCCCGCGGCCTGCGACGCGGCGGGGGAGCGGGGCAGCGCGTCGGCGACCGCGTCGAGGAAGGCTCGCAGCAACCGCTCCGGGTCGGGCAGCCGCACCGGCTCACGGCCGTCCACCGGAACGGCATGCGCGTCGGGCGGCATCGCCGCGGCGAGTTCGCGTACGCGCTCCAGGTCGTCGGCCCGCAGTGGACCGGCACGCCACGCGTCGTGGTCGCTCGCCGTCAGCCCCGGCAGCAGCAGCCCCCGTGCGGCGAGTTGCAGGGCGAGCACGGCGGCCGCGCCCCAGAACGAGGTCGCCCGGTGTGCGTGCGCGGCGGCACGCGCGCGCGTGAGGACCGGCAGCGCGGCGCGCACCGGGAGCAGGACGGCGGGCACGGTCACGAGCTCGACACCGTCGTCTCCGGGCAGTGCGACGGTCAGGTCGTCCAGGGCGCCGGGCGCCACCACAGGTGGGACGTCGCCGTCCGGCCGCCAGAAAGCGATGCTCCCGGTACGGGACGGATCGGCGGGCATGAACACGGCACAACATGGGGCCAGTTCGGAGATCTCGGCGGGCGTCGCCGCAGGAATTCTCTGCACAGCGATGGCGCATTCCTCAAATTTGACTACTGGGTCGGAGTCGCCGAGGGTACAGCACCGCGTGCACCGGGCGGGGATGCCCGGACCGTGAGGTGGCTCCCCCCCCCGGGCTGGGGGTGTACGTAACCCCCCTCGATGGACAGGGAAAGCCTCAGTACGGACGCGGGTGGTGGCGTCATGGTCGCCGAGGGGCACTGGTTCGTACGTTTCATCAGGTCAGCCCCTTGCCTGAGAAACCGGAGACCCGCCATGCCCCAGACCGCCACAGCCGTCGTGGAAGACTTTCCAGGGGTGGGTGCCGGGCAGAACCCCGGAAGCGACTTCGCGCCCCTCCTGCGCACCGTCAGGGCCCGGGGTCTGCTGGACCGGCGCCACGGCTGGTACGCGCGCGCGATCACCGTGAACGCGCTGGCCCTGGCCGCGGTCGTTACGGGGGTCGCCCTGATCGGCAACTCCTGGTGGGCGCTTGTCCTCGCCCCACTGCTCGCCGTGTTCTCCGCCCGCACGGCATTCATAGGCCACGACGCGGGCCACACGCAGATCACCGGCAACAAGTCGGTCGGCCGTGCGATCGGCCTGGTTCACGG
This sequence comes from Streptomyces sp. NPDC111507, assembly GCF_055638955.1. Classification (NCBI taxonomy): domain Bacteria; kingdom Bacillati; phylum Actinomycetota; class Actinomycetes; order Kitasatosporales; family Streptomycetaceae; genus Streptomyces; species Streptomyces sp. NPDC111507. Next base: position 138,820 of record NZ_JBVKBU010000006.1, read on the forward strand.
CAACCTGCTCCTCGGAATGAGCTATTCCTGGTGGAACCACAAGCACAACCGCCACCACGCCAACCCGAACCACATCGACAAGGATCCCGACGTCGTCGCCGACGTCCTGGTCTTCACCGGTGAGCAGGCCGAGGTCCGGGTGGGGTTCCGGCGCTGGCTCACCCGCAACCAGGCCTGGCTCTTCTTCCCGCTCACTCTCCTGGAAGGCGTCGCCCTTAAGGTCCACGGCTTCCAGGACCTGCGCCGGCAGCCCCCGCGTGAGCGGGTGGTGGAGGCACTGCTGCTGGTGACCCACGTCGTGGCCTACGCGACCTTGCTGCTCACCTCCATGTCCCTCGGCAAGGCCCTGGTCTTCGCCGCGCTGCACCAGGCACTGTTCGGCCTGCACCTGGGCATGGCCTTCGCGCCCAACCACAAGGGCATGGAAATGCCCGACCCGGACGGCGAGCGCTGGGGCCATCTGCGCCGCCAGGTGCTCACCTCCCGCAATGTTCGCGGTGCCACCCTGACCGACTGGTTCCTCGGTGGCCTCAACTACCAGATCGAGCACCACTTGTTCCCCAGCATGCCCCGGCCCCATCTGAAGCTCGCCCAGCCGCTGGTGCGCGCACACTGTCGGGAATTGGGTATCCCCTACGCGGAAACCGGGCTCGTCGATTCCTACCGGCAGGCCTTGCGTCACCTGCACGGGGTCGGCGAACCCCTCAGGGCCGAGCAGCCGCGGAAGGTCTCAGGGGGTGAGTGAGCCCGGACGGGCTCAGGGGTGAGTCAGGGGAGCGCCTCAGGGATGTCTCAGGGTCGCGCACTGGAACCGTGAGAGGCGCGGACCCGTTTTCAGGACAGAGAGCGGCAGCAGCCGCGAAGGAGGCGACACATGTCGAAGAACGCGAAGATCGCCGCAGGTGGTGTGGCGGTCGGCCTCATCCTGCTGTTCTGGTTGCCCTGGTGGGTCTCCTTCCTGATCGTGGTGGGAGTTCCGGCGGCCGCGTACCTGACGCTGGACCCCTCGCAGCGGCGCAGGCTGCGCCGCATCACCCGCAAGGAACTCGGCCGCTGAGGCGCTGCCGATCGGGTGCGCCTCCCGGCATGCGGGAGGCGGCTCGGTCGCCGCTCGCGGACCGTGCCGTCGGCAGGGTCCGCGAGCGTGCGCGTGCCCCGCTTCGTCCGGGGTGAGAAGCGACCCGCTGCGCGTCCGCTCAACTGGGGCGTACGGCCATCTTGTCCAGGGCCTCCAGGAGGCCGGGCAGTTCCGGGCCCCGGCCGACGGGCAGGACCTCTCCGGGTTCCTCGTCGAGGAGGACGAAGGCGATGTCGTCGGTCCGGGCGACCATGGACCAGCCGGGGCCGTCCGCGCGCAGGGTCCGGGCATCGCCGGTGGCGAAGGACGAGCGGACGCGGCCCAGGGGCGGCGGGGTGTCCACGTAGGAGCGCGCCTCCGCGAGCACGCGGCGGATTCCGCTGCGGGTCTCGCCGCTGTCGCCGTCGGTGCTCTCCGTCTCGTCCGGGTGGGCGTCCTCGGGCTCGGCGGTGTCCTTCGACGTGACGAAGTCGCCGTCGTCGATCTGTTCCCGCCAGATCGCCCACTGGAGGGCGATCTCGTCGGCTCCGAGGCGCCGTTGGGCCGGTCCCCAGACTGCGGTGTTCGGTGGGGTGAGCGCCGGCCGGTCCGTGAGCTCGGGCGCGGGGTCGTGCGGGGCTGGCACCCCGGGAGCCGCGACGGCGACGTCCAGGGGCCAGCCGGGCAGTGCTGAGACGACCGTGCGCTCGTCGGGCGACAGCTCGTGCTCCATCCCGCAGTCCCAGGACGCGATGGCGACGGCGACCAGCGAGACGTCGTCGATCACGACCGTCCACCGTGCACCCTCGCCATCCTGGCCGAGCACGAGACCGTACCCGTCGGCCAGGGGCGCCAGGTCGAGCGCCGCGCAGGCCTCCGGGTAGTCGTCCCCCAGCACGCTGGGGAACTTCGCGGGCGTCAACAGCACCGCTGTCAGCACATACAGCGCGTCGTCGTCCCCGGTGGCGACGGCGCCATCGTCCGTCCCGGCCATCCCAGCCTCCCGATCGCTACGTTCGTCGGCGCACCATAATGCGACCCGAAGGCGCTTGTCACGGGCCCGAAACAGACGCGGAGCTGCAGTTATCCGGCTGGACGGGGGCGAAACGCCCGGCCCGCGCCCACCCCGGTCAGGCGGCGGGCAGGCCGAGCAGCGTCCGCGCCACCGTCCGAGGCGACTCGTCGCGCTCCCGCGCCAGAGCGATGACGGCACGGCAGGCCAGCTCGTTCACCCCGAACGACAGCGCCTCGGGCGACACCCAGGCGGCGGCCTCGTCGATCCGCTCCTGGTCGTCCTCCGCGCAGGCCGGCACATAGGCCGCGGCCGCCTCGAAAAGATTGTGTGTACGTTTCTCCGGTCGCCGTTTGGCGGGCCGCTGCGCCTCGGCCTCGTCGGCCGCCTTCCGGCGCCATATCCCGCGGAGTCTGCCGAGCATTCCGGTCATCGGGCTACCTTCCCCCTGCGCGGTTGCCATCGCTGATCGTTCACCTGCTGCTACTCAACGTAGGGTTGAAGGCCCGGCGGCAGAAGAGGGACGGCCCGGTGAAGCGTCGCGAACATTCCCTTCGAGTGAGTCGATCGTGGCCCGCAGCCAGGTGAGTTCGGCCCGGCTCGTGGCTCGGGCGATGGTGAGAATGCCCTGCCGGAAGGGATCGTCGAGCTCTTCGGCGCGCAACGGCCGGTCGCCTTCGTAGAAGAAGCTCGCGGGCTCCTCCAGGAAGGCGAGCCTGCGGCGCAGTACCGCGGCCTGCGCCGCGGGGTCGGCCAGGTGCCTGAGGAAGGCGAGCACCGTGAACCAGCGGTTCTCGTCGGTGATGTCGCGCTGTACGGGGTCCGCGAGTCGGCGGCGCAACTCGCTTCCCCCCTCCTCGGTGAGCGTCAGGACATGACGAGGGGCGGCCACGGAGCCGGGCTGCGTCGCCCGCGCCAGCAATCCCGCCTTCTCCAGCCGCTTGATCGCGGGATACAGCGTGCTCTCCGCGACGGGCTTCACATGGCCGGTCAGCGCGGTGATGCGCTTGCGCAGCTCGTAGCCGTGCAGCGGGGCGTCGTACAGAAAACCGAGGATGGCCAGCTCAAGCATGCCCCGCATTCTGCCGCACCCGCGGTGTACATCACCACCTTGGTACATCGCTTCCTCTATACCTCGAACCCGAGGTATTGTCCTAGGGTACGAGAAACGATGAGGCAGACCTGAGGGAGAGCGATGAGGCAGGCCGAGTTCGACGGCAAGGGAAGCTGCATCCGCTGGACGGAGGCGACGGGCGCTGAACCGGCCCGGGTGTACGTACACGGACTGGGGTCGGCCTCTACGGTCTACAACGCCCACATCGCGGCCCGGCCTGAACTGGCAGGGCGCCGGACCCTGTTCGTCGATCTGCCCGGTCACGGCATCAGTGATCGGCCCGCGGACTTCGGCTACACCCTGGAAGAGCACGCGGACGCGCTAGCGGCCGCCCTGGACGAGGCCGGTGTCACGGCGGCGGAGCTGGTCGCGCACAGCATGGGCGGCGCGGTGGCCATCGTGCTCGCCCATCGGCGTCCCGAGCTCGTGTCCAGGCTGGTCCTCGTGGAGGCGAACCTCGACCCGTATCCACCGGTCAAGGCGGGCAGCAGCGGCATCGCCTCGTACACGGAGGAGGAGTACGTCGAAAACGGTGGCCACGCGCGCGTGCTCGACAAAGTCGGCCCCTCCTGGGCGGCAACCATGCGGCTCGCCGACCCGCGCGCGCTGCACCGCACCGCGATCGGCCTTGCGCGCGGCACGGTCCCCACGATGCGCCACCTGCTCGAAGAGCTGTCGGCGGACCGTGTCTACCTTCAGGGGGCACTGAGCGGTGAACTGGCGAACAGGGAGGGGCTGGAGGCCGCCGGAGTCCGGGTGGTGACCGTTCCCGGCGCGGGGCACAACGTCATGTTCGACAACCCCGACGTCTTCGTGACCGAGGTCGCCGGAAAGGTCTGAGCCCTCAGCCCCGCCGTGTGGCCAGCGCCAGGAAGCGGGCGTCCTCGTCGACGTACGAGGTCATGTCCCAGCCGGAAGCGGCCAGCAGAGGGCGGAGATTGGCCTCCGCCCTCAGGTCGTCCGGTGTGATCCGGCGCCCCTGGCGCGCGGCGAGCGCGGCCCGGCCGATCGGATGGAACAGCGCTAGGGTGCCACCGGGCCGCACCACCCGCGCCAACTCCCTCAGATTCTCGGCGGGGTTGGGCAGATGAGCGATCAGCCCCGCCCCGAGGACGGCGTCCAGTGATTCCGTGCGCAGCGGCAGCGCGGTGACGTCGGCGAGCAGCAGTTGCCCGTCGCGGTGCCGTCCGGCCCGTACCGCGGCCGCCAGCATGGCCGGGGTCAGATCGGCTGCGACGACCACTCCGGAGGGCCCCACGGCCGCGCGCAGCGGCGGCAGCGCCCGCCCGGTACCGCAGCCCGCGTCGAGTACGCGGTTCCCCTCGTGCAGCCCGAGTTCGCCGACCGCCGCCGTATAGGCCGGCCCGTCGTCGGGGAACCGCGCGTCCCAGTCGGCCGCGCGCGCGGTGAAGAACTCCTGGACGTGTGTGTGGTCGTCGCTCATGTTCCGCATGATCTCTCACCGACACGAAGGACGACGCTGTGCACACGTTCGAGCGTCACGCGATCGGTCACGTACCTGTCTGCGTCATATTTCAACACCTTTCGAAATGCGCCCCCTTTGCGCGCCCCGGACCGGGCTAGCGTCCCTGGGCCATGGGACACCTGGACCACGCCGCCTTCGGCTGGCTGACCCCCGTGCTGTCGTACGTGATGGCCTGTATAGGCGCCGCCCTGGGGCTGCGCTGCACGGTCCGCGCGCTCGGCGCCACCGGGCGCTCGCGCCGCAACTGGCTGCTCACCGCGGCCTCCGCGATCGGCACCGGCATCTGGACGATGCACTTCGTGGCGATGCTCGGCTTCAGTGTCAGCGGTACGGAAATGCGTTACAACGTGCCGCTGACCATCATCAGTCTGCTCGTCGCGATGGTCGTCGTCGGCGCGGGCGTCTTCGCCGTCGGCTACGGCCGCGACCGGGGCCGTGCGCTCGTCCTCGGCGGGCTCACCACCGGACTCGGCGTCGCGAGCATGCACTACCTGGGCATGGCGGCGCTGCGGCTGCACGGCGCCGTGCGCTACGACCCGGTGCTCGTCGGGTTCTCCGTCGTGATCGCCGTGGTCGCGGCCACCGCGGCCCTGTGGGCGGCACTCAACATCAGGTCGCCCGTCGCGGTCGCCGTCGCCTCCCTCGTCATGGGTGGGGCGGTGAGCAGCATGCACTACACCGGAATGATGGCGGTGAGTGTGCGTGTCAGCCCCTCCGGGGAGGCCCTTCCCGGGGCCACGGCGATGCAGTTCATCTTCCCCCTCGCCGTCGGCCTCGGGTCCTATCTCTTCCTGACCTCGGCATTCGTCGCGCTGTCTCCGACGGCCCGCGAGCGCGAGGCATCCGCATCGGCCCAACGGCCGGTCGAGGGCGTCGCCCGCTAGTGGCGAGCCCGAGCCGCGACGGCTTGGACGACACGCCTCGAACCACTCCGAGCGAGGAGGCCATGCGTACACCCCGTAGGACCCCATCAGCCGGCGCCGAGCCGTCGGCCCCACCCCCGCAGCGCGGCCGCCGCGCTCACGCGGGACCGCCCGCGGACGAGTACACCGACCCCGACGAGGACGCCACAGGGGCGCCGCCAGAGGCATCCGCGCGCGCGGGACGATGGCGCATACGTCCTCGTACGGTGCGGGCCAAGATCGTCTGTCTGCTCATGGTGCCGGTCGTCTCGCTGCTCGCCCTGTGGGCGTACGCCACGGTGAGTACCGCCCAGGACATCGCGCGGCTGCGGCAGTTGCAGCGTGTGGACTCCACCGTCCGAGCCCCGGTCGACGACGCCGTCGCCGCGCTCCAGGCCGAACGCGCGGCCGCCGTCCGCCATGCGACCGACCCGACCTCCGAGCCACAGAGCGATCTCAAGACACTGGCGGAACGCACGGACCGCGCGGTGGCGAAGCTGCGACTGGGCGGCCGCAACACCGTCGTCGACGGCGCCGACCTGCCCGCCGGAGTGGCCGGACGGCTCGACGCCTTCGTCAACGGAGCCGAGAGCCTAGGGCCCCTGCGCTCCGCCGTACTGGAGCGCCGTACCGGATGGGACGAGGCGTACGGGCAGTACACCAGGACCATTTCGGCAGCCTTCGCGGTCGGCGGCGCCCTCACTGGCATCCAGGACGCCGACCTGGGCTCCGACACGCGCGTACTCCTCGAATTCTCCCGGGCCGGCGAGGCGCTGGCCCAGGAGGACACCATGCTGTCCGGTGCCCGGCTCGCCCACACCCTGGATGGTGAGCGACTGCGGCAGTTCACCGGGGCGGTCGCCACCCGCCGCGCCCTGACCGACGCCGCCGTCCCGGATCTGCGTGGACCCGAGCAGACCTCCTGGCGCGACCTTGTGACGGGGAGCGCGTACGTCGACGTACGCGCCGTCGAGGACAAGGTGCTCGCGTCGAGGCCCGGCGGAAACGCCGTCGACGCCGCGCCGGAAGCCGACTGGAACACCGCCCACGCGCGCGTGCAGGACGCCATGCGCGCCATCGAGGCGAAGGCGGGCCGGGGTGTCGCGGACCGGGCCGACCCCTTGACCCGCGGTCTGCTGACACCCGCCGGCGCCGCTGTCGTGTTCGGCCTCGCCGCCGTCGCCGCCTCCCTCGTGATCTCCGTACGTATCGGACGCGGCCTCGTCGTCGAGCTGGTGCTCTTGCGCAACAGCGCCCTCGAGATCGCTCGACGCAAGCTGCCCGAGGCGATGCGCAAACTGCGCGCGGGGGAGGAGATCGACGTCCGCGCGGAGGCTCCGCCAGGACCACCGTCGGAGGACGAGACCGGACAGGTCGCGGAGGCCTTGGGCACCGTGCACCGGGCCGCCCTGCGCGCCGCCGTCGAACGCGCGGAACTGGCCAGCGGGATCTCGGGGGTCTTCGTCAATCTCGCCCGGCGCAGCCAGGTCCTCGTGCACCGCCAACTGAGCCTGCTGGACAGCATGGAGCGCAGGTCCGAGGACCCGAACGAACTGAGTGACCTCTTCCGGCTCGACCACCTCACCACCCGGATGCGGCGCCACGCGGAGAGCCTGATCATCCTTTCCGGCGCCGCACCCGGCCGGGCCTGGCGCATGCCGGTCTCGCTGACGAATGTGGTCCGCGCGGCCGTGTCCGAAGTCGAGGACTACGCGCGCGTGGAGGTACGACAGCTGCCCGAGGCATCGGTGGGCGGCGCCGCCGTGGCCGACCTCACCCACCTCCTGGCGGAAATCGTCGAGAACGCCGCCCAGTTCTCCCCGCCGCACACCCGCGTCCGCGTCACCGGCGAACCGGTCGGCAACGGCTACGCCGTGGAGGTCGAGGACCGAGGGCTCGGCATGGGCACGGAGACACTCGCCGAGGCCAATCGGCGCATCGAACAGTCCGAAGCGCTTGACCTGTTCGACAGCGACCGGCTCGGTCTCTTCGTGGTCAGCAGGCTCGCGGCCCGGCACGGCATCAAGGTGCACCTGCGCACCTCGCCCTACGGGGGCACCACCGCTGTCGTCCTGCTGCCGACCGCGCTGCTGCACGGAGGCGCGGCGGATCGTTCCCCCCGCAAGACAGACGGCGAAAGGCTCGACGAACGCGAGTACGCGCGTGTGTCGGCCGCTCCGGAGCACGACTCCGTCCAGGCTCCCATTGAGCGGCCCGCCCTCGTGCCCCTCGTGCAGACCGCTGTCGAACCCGCACCACACGGCTTGCCGGAAGCCCCCGTGAACGTCTCGTCCGAAACTCCTCTGAACGGCTCGCCGGAAACGACACCACCTGGAGTCACCACTTTGAGGCTGCACCGCCCTCCGGACGACTCCGAGGGGTCCGACGACCTCCCACGGCGCGTACGACAGGCGAGCCTCGCGCCCCAACTGCGCGCACAGCGAACCGAGGAGTCGGCACACGTGGCGGCCCACCAGCACGACGACACACGCACCCCCGAACTCGTACGGGACCGTATGGCGGCCTACCGCGACGGCTGGGCGCGCGGCGGCGGCAGATCATCCGGTCGCGGCGCCACTCCAGACCCCGACGCGGGCAGCGACAGCAGTGAAGGAGACCCCGCATGATCCAGGACCCGGGCATGAGGGCAGCCCAGCGATCCGGCGAACTCGACTGGCTGCTGGACGACTTGGTGCTGCGCGTTGCCGAAGTGCGGCATGCGGTGGTGCTGTCGAACGACGGACTGGCGGTGGGTTCCTCCACCGGCCTCAGGCGCGAGGACGCCGAACACCTGGCCGCCGTCGCCTCGGGCTTTCACAGTCTGGCCAAGGGCGCGGGCCGCCACTTCGGCGCCGGGGGCGTACGCCAGACGATGGTGGAGATGGACGACGGCTTTCTGTTCGTCGCGGCAGCGGGCGACGGCTCGTGCCTCGCCGTCCTCACCGCGGTCACGGCCGACATCGGTCTGGTGGCCTATGAGATGGCGCGGCTGGTCAAGCGCGTCGGCGAGCACCTCTACACGCCGCCGCGGGTCGCCGCGCAGCCGCCCGCCGCCGGATGACCGAGGGCGGGCGGCGCAGATGACCGAGGACCTCGCGGGCAGCCAGTGGTACGACAGCGAAGCGGGACCGCTCGTCCGTCCCTACGCGATGACGGGCGGCCGCACCAAACCGGGCCCTACCGGAGTGCGCTTCGATCTGATCGCCCTGGTCACCCTTGACAAGGGTGCACCCGGAGTCGACGAGGACTCCCTGCTCGGGCCGGAACACCGGGCCCTCATCGACCTGTGCCGCACGGAGACGCAATCAGTGGCCGAACTTGCCGCGGACGCGGATCTGCCGGTGGGCGTGGTCAGGGTGCTGCTCGGCGACCTGCTGGAACTGGGCTGCGTCACCATCAGCCGCCCGGTGCCGCCCGCACAACTGCCCGACGAGCGGATCCTCCGCGAGGTGATCGAGGGACTGAGGGCGCTCTAGATGAACGACGCGACTCCACACATCCAGGGGAACTACGCGACTCCGCACACCCAGATGAACCACGCGATTCCACCCACCCGCACACACGCACCGACGCACACCCGGCACCGTTCGACCGACGCCGACCGCTGCCGCCACTCCCGAGAGAAGTGATCGATGGTCTCCGAGAACTCCGACGCCTCGGCCGACGAAACGACCGCCCTGGCGTTGAAGATACTGGTCGCCGGCGGGTTCGGCGTGGGCAAGACCACCCTGGTGGGCGCGGTCAGCGAGATCAGGCCGCTGCGCACCGAGGAACTGCTCAGCGAGGCGGGTCAGTCGGTGGACGACACCGGCAGAGTTGACCAGAAGGTCACGACGACCGTCGCCATGGACTTCGGACGCATCACCATCCGGTCCGGCCTCTCCCTCTACCTCTTCGGCACGCCGGGCCAGGACCGGTTCTGGTTCCTGTGGGACGAGCTGTCGCAGGGCGCGTTGGGGGCCGTCGTCCTCGCGGACACCCGCAGGCTGGAGGACTGCTTCCCCGCGGTGGACTACTTCGAGCACCGGCACATCCCGTTCGTGGTGGCCGTCAACTGCTTCACGGGCGCCCGCGCCTACGGCGCCCAGGACGTGTCCCGCGCCCTCGACCTCGACCGTGGCACGCCCGTCGTGCTCTGCGACGCCAGGGACCGCGACTCCGGGAAAGAGGTACTCATCCGGCTCGTGGAGTACGCCGGGCGGGTTCACACCGCCCGGCTGCTCGACTCCGTCGGTTGAGGCCACGGAAAAATCGGGCCGAGGCCTCCGAAGGAGAGACCTAGTCCGTCATCGAGGCCCAAGCCACGACCTTCTCGATCCTCACGCGGACGAGGAGTTCACCCGGGACGCCGTTGCGCTTCCCGAACTCCTCGGCCCGGTCCTCACCCATGTAGCGTGCGCCGATCCGAGCTGCCCAGTGACGCAGCTCGTCCGGATCCTCCGACAACTCGGCACGACCCTCCAGAACCACGAAGTCGAACGGCGGCCGGTCGTCGTCCACGCAGAGGGCGACTCGCCCGTCGCGGGCCAGATTCCGTCCCTTCACAGTCTCCTTCGCGGTGTTGAAGAGCACATGGTCGCCGTCCAGCAGAAACCAGATCGGCGCCACGTGCGGACTTCCGTCGGCGCGGACGGTCGACAGCTTTCCGGTGCGGGTGCCCTGCGAGACGAAGGCCCGCCATTGCTCATCGGTCATCTTCTGTGCCATGCGCCCATCCTCCTTGCCCGGAGGGCGGCTGTGGGGAAGGCTGGCTGGTCGGATCCTCCAGCCAGGGGGAAAAGCATCACGGGGAGATGGAGCATGGCGCAGAACACGGGGCTCGGCTGGCTGCTCGACGATCTGACCGAGCGCGTCGAACACGTACGGCACGCGTTGGTGTTGTCCAACGACGGGCTGGTGACCGGCGCGAGCACAGGACTTCGACGTGAGGACGCCGAGCATCTCGCGGCGGTCTCGTCGGGGCTGCACAGCCTGGCGAAGGGGTCAGGTCGGTACTTCGGCACCGGTCAGGTGCGCCAGACGATGATCGAGTTCGACGACGCGGTACTTTTCGTCACCGCGGCGGGCGCGGGCAGTTGTCTGTGTGTCCTCAGCGCCGCGGAAGCCGACATCGGCCAGGTTGCCTACGAGATGACACTGCTCGTCAACCGTGTCGGCGAACACCTCGGCGTGGACGTACGCCAACCGGAACGTTCATCTTCCGTAGATCTCTGACGCGTAAATAGGTCCTGGTCGGAGTGGGTGTGGGTAGGGCTGGGTGCCCGGTGACCGTGGCGGGCCGCCGGGTGTCCGGTTTGTCGGTCAGGCTGTGTTCTCCCTCGGGTTGAGGGTGACGGTGTAGCCGAGCTGGTTGAGCTGGTTGATGGCCCGGCGGGTGGCGCGTTCGGGGTCGCGTTGGGTGTAGTAGGTGCCGCCGAGTTCCTGGTAGCGCACGTTGTCGGTGAGCATGTGTCAGATCGCGGTGATGATCGAGTGCTCGACGGCGACCAGCGCCCTGAGCGGGCCGCGGCGGGCGGTCAGCCGCTTGTAACGGGCCTGCAGATAGGTGTCTTTGGTTCTCACCGCGCCGAATGCCGCGATGCCGAGGGCGCCTTTGAGGTAGGGGTTGCCGGGCCGGACCTTGGTGTTCTTGGTGCGGCCGGCGGACTCGTGGTGGCCCGGGCAGACCCCGGCCCAAGACGCGAGGTGCTTGGCCGTCGCGAAGCGGTTCATGTCGCCGCCGGTCTCCGCGACGATCACTTCGGCGGTCGCCTGGTTGATCCCGGGGATGGTGTCGAGCAGGTCGAGGGCGTCACGAAAGGGTGCCATCGCCTCCGCGATGCGTCCGGTGAGCTGGTCGATCATCGTGGTGAGCTGGTCGTAGTGGTCCAGATGCAGGCGGGCCAGGAACGCGTGGTGCTCGCGGAAGCGTCCGGTCAGGGCCTCGGTGAGTTCGGGGATTTTGTTGCGGAGCTTGCGTTTTGCCAGGTCCGCGAGGACCTGCGGGTCGGCTTCACCGCGGATGAGGGCTTCGAGCATGGCCCGGCCGCAGACGCCCATGATGTCGGAGGCGACTGCGGAGAGTTTGATGCCGGTGTCCTCCAGCAGCTTCTCCAGCCGCTGGACCACCCGGCCGCGTTCACGGGTGGCGGTGGTCCGGGCGCGCGTGAGGTCCCGGAGTTCGCGGATCGGCTCGGGTGGCACGAAGGAGGGCCTCACCAGGCCGTGAGCGCCGAGCTGGGCGAGCCAGGCCGCGTCCGAGACGTCCGTCTTGCGGCCGGGCAGGTTCTTGACCTGCCGCGCGTTGACGAGGATCACGTTCAAGTCTTCGGCCAGCACGTAGTAGAAGGGCTTCCAGTAGTCCGAGGTCGCCTCGATCACGACCAGCGTCACCCGTGCCGCGAGCAGATGGTCGCGCAGGGCGAGGACCGCGTTCGTCGTCGATCCCCACGTCGTGGTCTCGGTCGTGAAGGACCCCCGCCGCTTCGTGCTCGGGGTACGGACGCACGCCTTGGCGTCCTTCTTGCTGATATCGAGGCCCACGCAGCGTTCGTGCAGCACGTCCACGGCCTTGCTCCCTCCCGTGCCGGACAGCCGAGTACGCCGTTCCGGGAGGGTCAGGGCGAATCAGGAATTCTGACGCACGTGCTCACAACAACACTCCACGGTTCCCGTGGACGGCCCCCAGCACCACGCTGACCTGCGGACACGCCATCGCGGTCAGAGTTATCCACAGGCTCGCCGCGAGATCCGCCGAACCGGCTACGGTTTTTCTCGAAGCAAGCGCCCGACGGCGCGAGCACCTCACTCCACGGGGGAGAACCGTCATGTCCGGCAACACCATCACGCAGTCCACCGCCCCGCAGTCCACCGCATCGAGGTCCGCCACATCGTCGCTCGCACGCGCCGCGCGAGAACTGGAGCTCAAGCGTGGCGAGTTCGACCTCGCCCTGCATCTCGGATGCGTCCGCACCGTTCCCGACGAGGGCGGAGGGGGACGCCGCGTCAATCGTGCGGAGATCGAGCGGGTGCGCTCCGAGGACGGCTTCCCCGAGGCATTGCGGGAACGCGTCAAGGCCGTCGGCACCACGGAGGGCGCGGCGCTCATGGGCGTGACGGCCGCCAGGTTCACGCGCCTCGCGCGCCTGGGCCTGGTGGTGCCCGTGAAATTTTACTTGAACCGGTACAGGGCTGTGGTCTGGCTGTACCTGGCCGAGGAACTGCGCCAGTTCGGGGCGGACGAGCAGAACGCGCCGCTGCTGAAGGGCCGTACCCCCGAGGGACTCCGCGACCAGCTCGAAGCCGGCCTGGACCTCCGCCCCCGCAACTGGCGGGGCCGGCACATGGGATTCCTGCTGCGGCAGACCGAGGACCCCTGGGCGCGGGCCGCGATCGTGGCCTCCCTGCTCGACCCCGTTCAGGTGGCCGAGATCGTCAGGGACCCCTACGAGCGCGCGTATCTGAACCGCTTCCGGCCCGAGCGGGCCGCCCACGGCGCCGCGCCCGACACGCCCGCCGCGCACCTCGTCTCGCGCATCATGACGGCCGAGGATCCCGACGAGATCAGCTGGCTCCGTGCCGATCTGGGCCAGGCGCTCGTCGAGGCCCGAGAACTCCGCCCCGCGCCCCGCCCGACGCCGAAGGCATCGCCGACGTCGCTCTCCCCCTTGAGCGGGGCGGCTCCGGCGGTCTCACGACCGCGGGAAGCCGCGCTAGACGACCCGACCCCGAGCGTGGAGCCCGAGCGGCCACGCAGGCTCCTCGGGTGGCTGCGCCGCAGAAACCCCTGACCCTTTTCCTGCACCCCTACAGCGACCCTTTTCCTGCATCCCTACAGCGCCCGGAAAAGCCCCTCCTGGACGACCGAGACGAGCAGGCGTCCCTCCAGGTCGTAGATGCGCCCGCGGGCCAGCCCGCGACCGCCCGTCGCGATCGGCGACTCCTGGTCGTACAGGAACCACTCGTCCGCGCGGAACGGCCGGTGGAACCACATCGCATGGTCGAGCGAGGCCATGTCGAAGCCGCGCTGACCCCACAGCGGCTCCACCGGGATGCGGACGGCGTCCAGGAGGGTCATGTCGCTCGCGTAGGTGAGGGCGCAGGTGTGCACCAGCGGGTCGTCGCCCAGTGGTCCGACGGCACGCATCCACACCGCGCTGCGCGGCTCCGCGTCCTTTATCTCCTCCGGGGTCCAGCGCAGTCCGTCCACATACCGGATGTCGAACGGCTGGCGGCGTGCCATGCGCTCCAGCGACTCGGGAAGCGCGCCCAGATGCTCGGTGATCTCCTGCGAGACCGTCGGCAGCGACTCAGGGTGCGGTATCTCGCGGGCCGGCGGCAACTGGTGCTCAAAGCTCCCATCCTCAGGCTTGTGAAAGGAGGCGGTCAGATTGAAGATCGTGCGCCCCTGCTGCACGGCGGTGACGCGACGGGTGGTGAACGACCGCCCGTCCCTGACCCGTTCGACCTGGTACACGATCGGCACGCCCGGGCGGCCCGGACGCAGGAAGTACGCGTGCAGTGAGTGCACCGGCCGGTCGCCCTCGGCGGTGCGCCCGGCCGCCACCAGGGCCTGGCCCGCCACCTGGCCGCCGAAGACCCGCTGCAGCGATTCGTCTGGACTGCGGCCACGGAAGATGTTGACCTCGATCTGCTCCAGGTCGAGCAGGTCGACGAGCCTCTCGGCTGGGTTCGTCATGTGTGGGATTCTCCTGTGCTCACAGCTGGCCGACGTCGGTGACCTTGACGACCGCGCGACCCTCCGCGTCGGAGGCCACGAGGTCGACCTCCGCGCTGATGCCCCAGTCGTGGTCACCGTTCGGGTCGGCGAAGGTCTGACGGACGCGCCACAGACTGTTCTGCGGCTCCTCCACGATCGACAGCAGCTTGGGTCCACGGGCGTCGGGGCCCGTGCCGAGGTCCTCGTACTCGTCCCAGTACTTGTCCATCGCCTCGCCCCAGGCGTCGGCGTCCCAGCCGGATTCTCCGTCCATCTCGCCGAGCTCGTCGACGTTGTCGAGTGCGGCGAGTTCGACTCGGCGGAACATCGCGTTGCGGACGAGGACACGGAAGGCGCGGGCGTTCGACGTGACCGGCTTGACCTGGTCGGCCCTCTCCTGGGCCTCCTCGGCCGTCATCTCCTCGGGGTTGGCGAGTTGCTCCCACTCGTCGAGGAGGCTCGAGTCGACCTGGCGCACCAGCTCGCCCAGCCAGGCGATCAGATCCTCCAGGTCCTCGGACTTGAGGTCGTCCGGGACGGTGTGTTCAAGCGCCTTGTAGGCACTCGCGAGGTAGCGCAGGACAATGCCCTCAGTACGGGCGAGCTCGTAGTGGGAGACGAACTCCGTGAAGGACATGGCCCGTTCGTACATGTCACGGATGACGGACTTCGGCGACAGCGGATGGTCACCGACCCACGGGTGGCTCTTGCGGTAGGTGTTGTAGGCGTGGAAGAGCAGCTCCTCCAGCGGCTTCGGGTACGACACGTCCTGGAGCCGCTCCATGCGCTCCTCGTACTCGACGCCGTCCGCCTTCATCGCCGCCACGGCCTCGCCGCGCGCCTTGTTCTGCTGGGCCGCGAGGATCTGCCGCGGGTCGTCCAGGGTGGACTCCACGACGGACACCATGTCCAGGGCGTAGGAGGGGGACTCGGGGTCCAGCAGCTCGAACGCGGCGAGCGCGAAGGTCGACAGCGGCTGGTTGAGCGCGAAGTCCTGTTGCAGATCAACGGTGAGGCGCACGATGCGACCCGTGGCGTCCGGCTCGTCGAGTTCCTCGACGATGCCGCCGTCGAGGAGCGAGCGGTAGATCGCGATCGCCCGCCGGATGTGCCGCAGCTGTTGCTTGCGCGGCTCGTGGTTGTCCTCCAGCAGATGCCGCATCGCCTCGAAGGCGTTCCCGGGCCGGGCGATCACCGCCAGGAGCATGGTGTGGGTGACGCGGAAGCGGGAGGTGAGCGGCTCGGGGTCGGAGGCGATGAGCTTCTCGAACGTGTTGTCCGTCCAGCCGACGAAGCCCTCGGGAGCCTTCTTGCGGACCACCTTGCGGCGCTTCTTCGGGTCGTCGCCCGCCTTGGCGAGCGCCTTCTCGTTCTCGATGACGTGCTCGGGCGCCTGCGCCACCACGAAGCCCGCCGTGTCGAATCCGGCGCGCCCGGCACGCCCGGCGATCTGGTGGAACTCACGGGCACGGAGCGTGCGCACTCGGTTGCCGTCGTACTTCGTCAGCGCGGTGAACAGCACGGTGCGGATCGGCACGTTGACGCCGACACCGAGGGTGTCCGTGCCACAGATGACCTTCAGCAGACCGGCCTGGGCCAGCTTCTCCACCAGTCGCCGGTACTTGGGCAGCATGCCCGCGTGGTGCACGCCGATGCCGTGGCGTACGTACCGGGAGAGATTGCGGCCGAACTTGGTGGTGAAGCGGAAGTTGCCGATCAGCTCGGCGATCTGGTCCTTCTCCTCGCGCGTGCACATGTTGATGCTCATGAGCGCCTGCGCCCGCTCCACGGCCTGCGCCTGAGTGAAGTGGACGATGTAGACCGGAGCCTGCTTGGTCGCGAGCAGCTCGGTGAGCGTCTCCGTCAGTGGGGTCAGCACGTATTCGTAGGAGAGCGGCACGGGCCGGGTCGCCGAGCGGACCACCGACGTGGGCCGTCCGGTGCGCCGGGTGAGGTCCTTCTCGAACATCGAGACGTCGCCGAGCGTCGCCGACATCAGGATGAACTGCGCCTGCGGCAGTTCCAGGATCGGGATCTGCCACGCCCAGCCGCGGTCGGCCTCCGCGTAGAAGTGGAACTCGTCCATGACGACCTGGCCGACGTCGGCGTGCTTGCCGTCCCGCAGCGCGATGGACGCCAGCACCTCGGCGGTGCAGCAGATGATGGGAGCGTCGGAGTTCACGGAGGCGTCGCCGGTCAGCATGCCGACGTTCTCGGTGCCGAAGATCTTGCACAGCTCGAAGAACTTCTCCGAGACCAGTGCCTTGATCGGCGCCGTGTAGAAGGTGACCTCGTCACGGGCGAGCGCAGCGAAGTGGGCGCCCGCGGCGATCATGCTCTTGCCCGAGCCGGTGGGCGTCGAGACGATCACGTTCGCACCCGAGACCACCTCGATCAGCGCCTCCTCCTGATGGGGGTAGAGCGTGAGACCGCGTTCCCCGGCCCACGACTCGAAGGCTTCGTAGAGGGCGTCGGGATCTGGGGTCTGCGGCAGCTGATCGATGAGGGTCACGCCCCCATCTTGCCTGTCGACCCGCTCGATGGGGGAATCGGATGCTCGTCCAAAGATCACGACCGTTACGCTGTGGCGCCGACGAAGCGTCAGCGTATGCGGGCAACTGGACAGCGGCTAAAGAAGAATGGGGCGGGGAACGGCCATGATGGGACCAGCACACTCACTCTCGGGAGCCGCGGCCTGGCTCGGCGTCGGAGCGGCAGCGGCCGCCACCGGTCACACGATGCCCTGGCCGGTGCTCCTCGTCGGCGCCCTGATCTGCGCGGGAGCCGCGCTCGCCCCCGACCTGGACCACAAGGCGGCGACGATCTCGCGGGCCTTCGGGCCCGTCTCACGGGCACTGTGCGAGATCGTCGACAAGCTCTCGTACGCCGTCTACAAGTCGACCCGCAAGCCGGGCGACCCACGGCGCAACGGCGGCCACCGCACGCTGACGCACACCTGGCTGTGGGCGGTGATGATCGGCGCGGGCACTGCGGTCCTTGCGATCACCGGTGGCCGCTGGGCCGTCCTGGCCATCCTCTTCGTGCACATGGTGCTCGCGATCGAGGGACTGCTGTGGCGGGCCGCCCGCGGCTCCAGCAGCGACATCCTGGTCTGGCTGCTGGCCGCGACCAGCGCCTGGATCCTCGCCGGAATCCTGGACAAGCCGGGCAACGGCTCGGACTGGCTGTTCACCGCACCCGGCCAGGAGTACCTGTGGCTCGGCCTGCCGATCGTCCTGGGCGCCCTGGTGCACGACATAGGCGACGCGCTCACGGTGTCCGGCTGCCCGGTCCTGTGGCCCATCCCGATCGGCCGCAAGCGCTGGTACCCGATCGGCCCGCCCAAGGCGATGCGCTTCCGGGCCGGCAGCTGGGTCGAGCTCAAGGTGCTCATGCCGGTCTTCATGCTGCTCGGCGGAGTGGGCTGCGCGGCAGCGCTCAACGTCATCTGAGCGAGCGCGTCAGCCCCGTGTGCCCGAGGAGGAGTGTCAGCTCCCCGTGCCCGAGCGCGGGGGGCAACCCCTCACGCCGTCCCGTCCTGGCCCGCTCCCTGCCCCGCACCCCCGTACCGCCTCTCGAACTGTGCGATCCGGCCCTCCGAGTCCACGGTCCGGGCCTTGCCCGTGTAGAAGGGGTGGCTCTCCGAGGAGATCTCGACCTCGACGACCGGGTAGGTCTCGCCGTCGTCCCACTCGATGGTCTGGTCGCTCGTCGCGGTGGAGCGGGTGAGGAACGCGTACCCGGCGGCGCGGTCGCGAAAGACGACGGCGTGGTAGTCGGGGTGCTTGTCCTGCTGCATGGGTGCTCCTTGGGGGAGAGGGGCGGGGGCCGGTCAGCCGGACGCGGTGTCCTCGTCGACGATGTGCATCGCAGCCTCCTCGGCCGAGGCCGCGGCCCCGTCGATGCCGACGTCGGTGGCGATCAACCCGCTCTCGTCGTCCTCGTGCGCTCCTTCGTTGGGGGCGACGAGACGACCGGAGCGGCTGGCGCCCACTTCGTTGTCCCAGGCTTCGCCGTCGGTGCCCTGGCAGTCCCCGATGCCGTCCCCGTCCGGCTCGGCGACGTCGGGCATCTCCTCCGCGAGGCGCTGGTCCAGGCTCTCGCCCTGTCGGCGCTCCGCGGCGGTCACCCCGGAGTGCTCCACCGCCCACGGCCGCTCCGGTGGGGACCAGCCCCGGTCGAGCGGGTCACCGACACCGTCGGAGAGCAGGGTGTCCTCGGAGTCGAGCAGCCCCGCGTCGTCCTGTACCTCGGATCCGTCGGGCTGGTAGACGTCGTCTCCCCATCCGTCGACGCTGTTCACGGGTACCTCCAGGTGATGCGGGCGAGCCCGATCCCACCGCGCTCGACGGCGGGCGCGCGGGCCACTCGACACAGGCTTCGCCCTTCGCGAACCGGGTGGTTCCCGGGCGTTCCCCGAGCCGGTGCCGATATCCAGCCTTCCACTCCGGTTCGGCACTGCGCAACGCCACAAGGTCCGAGGCGGTACGGGCCCGCCCGCGCAGGCAGGTCCAGGGCGCCGGTGCGACCGCTGTCGCACACGAGCCCGGACCGCACCGGCAGGGCACCCTCACCCGTGCCAGGACCTCCACAGCGCCGCGTAGGCGCCGTCCGCCGCGACCAGCGCGTCGTGACTGCCCAGCTCACAGATCCGGCCGTTCTCCACGACGGCGATGACGTCCGCGTCGTGGGCGGTGTGCAGCCGGTGGGCGATGGCGACCACGGTGCGTCCGTCGAGGACGCGGGCCAGCGAGCGTTCCAGGTGACGGGCCGCGCGCGGGTCGAGCAGCGAGGTCGCTTCGTCCAGGACCAAGGTGTGCGGATCGGCGAGGACCAGCCGGGCCAGCGCGATCTGCTGAGCCTGGGCAGGGGTGAGCGCGATCCCGCCCGAGCCGACCTCGGTGTCCAGACCGTCGTCCAGCGCCCGCGCCCAGCCCTCCGCGTCGACCGCCCCGAGCGCCGCCCACAGCTCGGCGTCGACCGCTCCCGTCCTGGCGAGCAGCAGGTTGTCGCGCAGGGAGCCCACGAAGACGTGGTGCTCCTGGTTGACCAGGGCCACGTGGGAGCGGACCGCCTCGGCGGGCATCCGGGACAGTTCGGCCCCGCCGAGCGTGACGCGGCCGTCCCGGGGCGCGTAGATCCCGGCGAGCAGCCGGCCAAGGGTGGACTTGCCCGCACCGGAGGGTCCGACCAGCGCGAGCCGGGTACCCGGGGCGACCTCCAGAGAGACCTCGCGCAGCACGTCCACCCCGGCCCGGTAGCCGAAGCGCACCTCGTCCGCGCGCACGTCCCGCCCGTCCGGGATCATCTCCGCGTCGCCCGCGTCCGGCTCGATGTCCCGGACACCGACCAGCCGTCCCAGCGACACCTGGGCGACCTGCAGCTCGTCGTACCAGCGCAGGATCAGGCCCACCGGATCGACGAGCATCTGCGCGATGAGCGCGCCCGTCGTCAGCTGCCCCACACCGATCCAGCCCTGAAGGACGAAGACCCCGCCGATCATCAGGACCGAGCAGAGGATCATCACGTGGGTGACACCGATGACCGGGAAGAGCACCGTGCGCAGCCAGAGCGTGTAGCGTTCCCAGGCCGTCCACTCCTTGATCCGGCGCTCCGACAGGTCGATGCGGCGCTCGCCCAGGCGGTGCGCCTCGACGGTGTGGCCCGCGTCCACGGTCTCGGCGAGAGCGGCGGCGACGGCGGCGTAACCGGCGGCCTCGGAGCGGTAGGCGGACGGTGCGCGCTTGAAGTACCAGCGGCAGCCGATCAGCAGGATGGGCACGGCGACCAGTACGGCGGGGGCGAGCGGCGGGGCGGTCACGGCGAGCCCGCCGAGCAGCAGAGCCACCCACACCACGCCGATGGCGAGTTGCGGTACGGCTTCGCGCATCGCGTTGGCGAGCCGGTCGATGTCCGTGGTGATGCGGGACAGCAGGTCGCCCGTACCGGCCCGCTCGAGGACACCGGGCGGCAGCCCGACCGACCGTACGAGGAAGTCCTCGCGCAGATCGGCCAGCATCCGCTCACCGAGCACGGCCCCGCGCAGCCGCACCTCGCGTACGAACACGGCCTGCACGACGAGTGCGACGGCGAACAGCGCGGCGGTGCGCTCCAGATGGAGCTCTCGCGCGTGGTCCGATACCCGCTCGACGATCGAGCCCAACAGGTAGGGGCCGGCCATCGAGGCCACCACGGCCACCGTATTGGCGGCGATGAGCAGCAGGAAGGCCCGACGGTGCCGCCGGAAGAGTTCGGTCACGTAGGCGCGTACGGTCGCAGGGGCGCCGACGGGCAGGGTGTGCGCCGTCGTCGGGGCCGCCGGGTCGTAGGCCGGTGGGGCCAGGCCGATCATGCGGTCTCCTCGATTTCTTCCAGTGCCTTCAGTACGCCGCCCAGGTCGGCCGCGTCTTCTTTCCGAACGTGGCTTCGCGCGGGTCCGTCCTCTTCCCGCGCACCGCTTCGCGCGGCCTCGTCATCGGTCTCCCGGGTCACCACGGCCCGGTACCGCGGCTCACCGCGTACCAGCTCGCGGTGGACGCCGACCGCCGCGACCTCGCCGTCGTGCACCAGAACGACCCGGTCCGCGTGGTCCAGGAGCAGCGGCGAGGAGGTGAGGATGACTGTGGTGCGTCCGGTGCGCAGGGCGCGCACCCCGTCGGCGATCCGGGCCTCGGTGTGCGAGTCGACCGCGGAGGTCGGCTCGTCGAGGACCAGCACTTCGGGGTCCGTGATCAGTGACCGGGCCAGGGCCAGGCGCTGGCGCTGGCCGCCGGAGAGGGAGCGTCCACGTTCGGTGATGCGGGACTCCATGGGGTCCCCGGCGTCCAACGACCCCTGGGTGAGTGCGTCCAGGACGTCGCCGCACTGCGCGGCGGTCAGTGCGGCCTCGGCGCTGACAAGACCCGAGGAAGGCACGTCGAGCAGCTCGCGCAGCGAGCCGGACAGCAGCACCGGGTCCTTGTCCTGGACGAGGACGGCCGTACGGGCGGAGTCGAGCGGCAAGTCGTCGAGGGGTACGCCTCCGAGGAGCACTGAGGTGCCCCCCTCCGTGGGGTGGCCACCCAGCCGCGCGGCGAGCACACCCGCCGCGTCCGGGTCACCGCACACCACGGCGGTGAGCCGCCCGGCGGGCGCGAGCAGCCCGGTCGCGGGGTCGTACAGATCACCGGCCGGCACCTCGGCCGAGCGCGATCCGCCGCTGTCCATGGCCCGTTCCAGGGACAGCACCCGGGCGGCGCGCTTGGCGGACGGGCGGGAGAAGGAGTAGGCCATCGCGATCTCCTCGAAGTGCCGCAATGGGTACGTGAGCAGCATGACCGCGCTGTACACGGTGACGAGTTCGCCGACCGTGATCCGGCCGTCGCGGGCCAGGTGAACGCCACGCCAGATGACAGCGATCATCAGCAGGCCGGGCAACAGCACCTGGATGGCCGAGATCAGCGACCACATACGGGCGCTGCGCACGGCCGCGCGGCGGACCTCCTGGGAGGCGCGGCGGTAGCGGTCGAGGAACAGTTCCTCGCCGCCGATGCCACGCAGCACGCGCAGGCCCGCGACCGTGTCCGAGGCCAGCTCGGTGGCGCGGCCGGCCTTCTCGCGCTGGAAGTCCGCGCGCCGGGTGGCACGGGGCAGCAACGGCAGTACGGCGAGCGCCAGGACGGGCACACCCACCGCGACAAGTATGCCGAGCGCGGGCTGGTAGACGACCAGGCCGGCACAGACCAGCACGACGGTCAGGGCGGCTGCCGCGAACCGCGACAGGGCCTCCACGAACCAGCCGATCTTCTCGACGTCGCCGGTCGAGACCGCGACGACCTCGCCGGCCGCGACACGTCGCGTCAGGGCGGAGCCCAACTGGGCGGTCTTGTGGGCCAGCAGTTGCTGGACGCGCGCGGCGGCGGTGATCCAGTTGGTGACCGCGGCGCGGTGCAGCATGGTGTCGCCCAGCGCGATGCAGGCGCCGCACAGCGCCAGCAGCCCACCGGTCAGGGCGAGTCGGGTGCCGGAGCGGTCGACGACTGCCTGGACGGCGAGGCCGACGCAGAACGGCAGCCCGGAGACGGCCACGAAGTGCAGCAGTCCCCAGGCAAGGGCCTTGAACTGCCCGCCGAGTTGATTCCGGCCGAGCCACCACAGGAATCGGGGACCCGAGCGCGCGTCCGGCACACCCGGGTCGGGATAGGGAAGGTCTTGAATCTGCATGACGTCCCAGTGGCTCGTGTAAGGGGTGGGGTCAGGGGATGGGGCCGGGGCGATGCCGAGGCGTTCCGGCGACCGGCCGACCGTGGGGGGTCGGCAGCAAACCGTGAAAGGTTCGCGTCACGGTGCGACCGGAGGCAAACGGTTTTTCATCCCAGGACAGGATTCAGGACAGAGAATCGGGACACGCGTTCGGGAGACAGGAGTTGGGTCAGGGGCTCCGAGACAAGGCTGGGACCGCTTCCGGCCCATCGAAAGGGTGCCCGGAAAGGCGACACCTGACCGAGAGGTCGGGGGGGTAGGGGTTATTCGTCCGATACGTGATGCGACGATGGGCCGCATGCGAAAAGACGGTGCGAGGCGTACGGGGTTCACCGCTGTGGCGTGCGGTGTCCTCGCTGTGTTCCTGTCGGCCTGTGGTGGTTCGGAAGGGGGGAACGGTGCGGTGAAGGGCCACGGCGGAGCCGGTGCCAAGGGCGAACACGCACCCGCGCGCACCGTCGATCTGACCCGGATACCCGAGGTGGGCAACCGTCTGCAGGCCCGGATCCCGTCCAACGCCCACCAGGTGGTGGCGGTCTACGGCGAGGGCAGGGACTCCGCCGACGCCACGGTCGTGCTGTACGCGAAGTCCGGATCCACCTGGGAGGAGCGGCGTTCCTGGCACGCGCACAACGGGACGAAGGGCTGGACCACCGACCATCACGAGGGCGACAAGCGCAGCCCCGTCGGGGTGTTCTCGCTCACCGACGCGGGCGGAGTGCTCGATGATCCGGGCGCCCTGCTCCCGTACGACCACTCGGCGGCCTATCAGGCTCCCCGCGACTGGGCCAGGTCGCACTGGCACGACTTCGACTACGTCGTCGCCATCAACTACAACCGTCGCGTGGGAACCCCGCCGGACGACCCGGACCGTCCCCTGGGTCAGTCGAAGGGCGGCAGCATCTGGCTGCACATGGACCATGGCAGCGGTACGTCCGCATGTGTCAGCGTGCCCAAGCCGGCCATGGAATACCTCCTGCGGACGCTCGACCCGCATCAGCACCCCGTCATCGTGATGGGGGACAAGGCCGATCTGAAGGTGTAGCGGCCGCGGCCGACCGGGCCGTCCCGCGTGGCGCGGTGACCGAGTGCCCATTGCGGGCGGGCCGACTCCCCCGTAGAACACCGCACATGAGAAGACGGATCGTCATGTCCATGCTCGCCGGAGTGATCCTCTCGGCGAGTACCTTCCTGGGAGCGGGCCCGGCCTCGGCGGCAGTGCCGGCGGACGCGGCCCGGCCCGCCGCCACCCCCGCCCGGTCGGCGGACCGGGTCGCCGCCACGCCCCGCGAGGCGCCCTCCGATGCGCCCGCCGGGACTGCCGCTGATACGCCCGCCGAGTTCGGCACCGACTGGCACGACCCGCTGACCGCCGCCCCGCCGGTGGCGAAACCGGCCACCACGTCCTGTGCGGTGACGGTCGTCGAGGCGCAGTTCCGTGACTTCACGCCGTATCGGGGCACGTACACACCGCCGAGCGGCTGCGGCGACCGCTGGAGCAAGGTCGTCCTGCGACTCGACGGCAACGTCAAGGGGCGCCAGTTCGACCGGCTCGGCTATCTGCACATCGGCGGCGTGGAGATCTTCCGTACCTCCACCCCGGAGCCTTCGCCCGACGGCATCGAGTGGTCCGTCGAGAAGGACGTGACCAGGTACAGCGACACGTTCCGGCGCGGCGGCGACGTCGAGATGCTCATCGGGAACGTCGTCGACGACACGTACACCGGAGTCCTCGACGTGAAGGTGACCCTGACCTTCTACGCGCAGGGCGGCGCGGTGAAGTCCGCCGCGACCCCCGACCGTGTCCTCACCCTCCAGGACGGCACCCTCACCACCCCGCGCAACAGCGAGCGCATCGTCGCCGAGGTGTACGCGACCGGCTCCGGTGGCGGCTGCGAGGAGTACTGGTACCTGACGGTGCCCGACCCCGCCCCGTACTCCTGCAAGGCGGACAAGGGCCCCTATCGCGAGGTGCAGATCAAGGTGGACGGCCAACTCGCGGGCATCGCAGAGCCGTTCCCGACCGTGTGGACCGGCGGCTGGTCCAACCCCTTCCTCTGGTACGTGATCCCGGGCCCGCGCGCCTTCGACATCAAGCCGATCGAATACGACCTCACGCCTTACGCCGGTCTCCTCAACGACGGTCGCCCGCACCGGATCGACGTCTCCGTCGTGGGCGTCCCCGCGGGCCAGACCGGTTGGAGCACCCCGGTCGACGTCCTCGTCTGGCAGGACGCGAAGCGCGCGCACGTGAGCGGCGCGCTCACCGAGGTCAGGGCGGGCGATCTCACCAACTCCTCGACGTACACACCTGGTTCGCAAGAGCGGCTCGACACCGTGGGCGGACACCGGCTGACGACCGCCGGATACGTCGACACCTCGCACGGCCGGGTGTGGACCACCGTGCGCCGCACGCTCGCCAACACCTCCGCGCACCACTGGACCGACGGCGAGAACACGGACGCGCTCAAGGCCACCTGGACCGACGACGAGACGGTCACCGTCGACGGGCGCGGACCGGTCGGCGTGAGGCGCACCCACCGCACGTACACCATGGACGGCACCACGACGCTCGCCGCGGACGACCGGTTGCGGACCGTGCTGACGCTCGGCGACCGGGCCGCGGTCGACGAGACGCGCGGCGGCCGGCGCATCACGTGGTCCCGGCTCGACGACACGTACGCGGGAGACGCGACGTATACCGCGAACGTGCCCCGCGACCAACGGCATGCGGTCGGTACGACAAGCGAGCGCTACCGGCTGTACGGCTCGGACGGCTGCTACGACCGCGTTCTGGTCACCGTGCAGGGAGTGCTGGCGCGGGACCGCGGCGACTGCTGAGCCTGCTGGGGCCCCGGGCGCGGAACGGCACGTCTGTTCCGGGATTTAGATGGATGTGACACAGAGGTGTCCGGCGGCACCGGCCGGTTGACCGACCCGGGACGGGTCGCCGCCCCGGCGCCTCCGGAGGGGGCCGCGCGCACGCACTCCAGTCGTATGGAGTGGGGCCGCGGCCCGTTGCGTTGTCCGCCGCGTGGCGAGGCCGCCCGCGGCAACCCCTCAGCAGCGGTGCTCAAGCCTGGGCATGCCGTCCACCAGCGTGTCCAGCAGCCCCCCGAGCACCTCGCGCTGCTCGTCCGTCAACGGCGCCAGGATCTCCTCCGCGGCCGACCGGCGAGCGCCGCGCAGCTCGCGCAGTGCCTCGCGCCCCTCGTCCGTGACCTCGATCCGGATCACCCTCCGATTGGTGGGATCGGGGACCCGACGCACCTTCCCACTCGCCTCCAGGCCGTCGACCAGCGTGGTCACGGCCCGGGGCACCACCTCCAGGCGCTCGGCGAGATCCGCCATGCGCGGCGGTGAGCTGTAGTGCGCGAGCGTGCGCAGCAGCCGGGACTGGGCCGGGGTGATGCCCAGTTCGCGCTGCTCCAGGTGCCGCTTCTGGATGCGGTGCACACGTCGGGTCAGCCGCAGCAACTGCTCGGCGAGCAGGCCGTCGGCATCGGGGGTGGTCATACGGGAACAATAACAGGATGCAGTTCATTGTGAGTATAGGTAACAATGAGCTAAGCTCCGCCAGTCATTGTTTCCCTGCCCTGTGCAACCGTCGTCTCACCTCCCGTAGGAGCCCATGCGTCCCGACCAATCCACCTGGACCCCGTCACCCGCCGAGGGCGAACAGCCACGGCAGGTGCGCCGCATCCTGAAGCTGTTCCGGCCCTACCGCGGCCGCCTCGCGATCGTCGGCCTGTTGGTCGGTGCGTCGTCCCTCGTCACCGTCGCGACCCCGTTCCTGCTGAAGGAGACCCTGGACGTCGCGATCCCCCAGGGCCGCACGGGTCTGCTGAGCCTGCTCGCGCTCGGCATGATCCTCAGCGCGGTCGTCACCAGCATCTTCGGTGTCCTGCAGACCCTGATCTCCACGACCGTCGGCCAGCGCGTCATGCACGACCTGCGCACCGCCGTCTACGGCCGGCTGCAGCGCATGTCGCTCGCCTTCTTCACCCGGACCCGCACCGGCGAGGTCCAGTCCCGCATCGCCAACGACATCGGCGGCATGCAGGCGACCGTGACCTCCACCGCCACCTCGCTGGTCTCCAACCTCACCAGTGTGGTCGCCACGATCGTCGCGATGGTCGCCCTGGACTGGCGGCTCACCGTGGTCTCGCTGCTCCTGCTGCCGGTCTTCGTGTGGATCAGCCGGCGCGTCGGCAACGAACGCAAGAAAATAGCGACCCAGCGCCAGAAGCAGATGGCCGCGATGGCCGCCACCGTCACCGAGTCGCTCTCCGTCAGCGGCATCCTGCTCGGCCGCACCATGGGCCGCGGCGACTCGCTCACCAAGGCGTTCGAGGCCGAGTCCGACAGCCTGGTCGACCTCGAGGTCAAGTCGAACATGGCGGGCCGCTGGCGCATGTCCGTCATCGGCATCGTCATGGCCGCCATGCCGGCCGTCATCTACTGGGCCGCGGGCATGGCCCTCCAGTTCGGCGGCCCGTCCGTGTCGATCGGCACGCTCGTCGCCTTTGTCTCGCTCCAGCAGGGTCTGTTCCGGCCGACGGTCGGTCTGCTGTCCACCGGCGTCCAGATCCAGACCTCGCTCGCACTCTTCCAGCGCATCTTCGAGTACCTCGACCTGCCCATCGACATCACCGAGCCGGAGCGCCCGATCCACCTCGACCAGGTCAAGGGTGAGATCCGTTTCGAGGGCGTCGAATTCCGCTACGACGACAAGAGCGGCCCGATCCTCGAGGGCATCGACATCACCGTGCCCGCGGGCGGCAGTCTCGCCGTCGTCGGCCCGACCGGCTCCGGCAAGTCCACGCTCAGCTATCTCGTGCCACGGCTGTACGACGTCACGGGCGGTCGCGTCACGCTGGACGGCGTCGACGTACGGGACCTCGACTTCGACACGCTCGCCCGCGGGATCGGCGTCGTCTCCCAGGAGACGTACCTCTTCCATGCCTCGGTCGCGGACAACCTGCGCTTCGCCAGGCCCGACGCCACCGACGAGGAGTTGCAGGCGGCGGCGAGGGCGGCCCAGATCCACGACCACATCGCGTCACTGCCCGACGGGTACGACACGGTCGTGGGTGAACGCGGCCACCGGTTCTCCGGCGGCGAGAAGCAGCGCCTCGCCATCGCCCGCACGATCCTGCGGGACCCGCCGGTCCTCATCCTCGACGAGGCGACCAGCGCCCTGGACACCCGCACGGAGTACGCCGTGCAGGAGGCCATCGACGCCCTGTCGGCCAACCGGACCACGCTGACCATCGCGCACCGGCTCTCCACCATCCGTGGCGCCGACCAGATCGTCGTCCTGGACTCCGGCCGTGCGGTCGAACGCGGCACGCACGAGGAGTTGTTGGAGCGGGAGGGGCGCTATGCGGCGCTGGTCCACCGGGACGCCGAACTGGAGCCGACAAGATGACGATATGCCGGGTTTGTAGGCTTTAGCGGGTTACCGTGCCCGCATGCAGATGAACACTCCGCCACGGAGCACGATTCGACTGACGCGCAGGGGCCGGGTCGCCCTCATCGCGACCGGAGCCGTCGTGGCGGCCACCGCCGTGACGGTGCCGCTGCTCACCCTGACCACGGAGGACGAGGGGGCGCGGCGGCCGACGTCCCTCGTCATCCCGGAGGGCTGGCGCACCGGCCAGGTCTACGAGGCTGTCGACAAGGCCCTCGCGCTGCCCCTGGGATCCACCAAGAGGTCCCTGGCCAAGGCCAACCTCAAGTTGCCCAACGACGCGGAGGGCAACCCCGAGGGCTACCTCTACCCGGCGACGTATCCCCTCGACAAGACGGTGACCCCCGAGTCCCTGCTGGCGCTCATGGTGAACACCGCGAACAAGAAGTTCAGCGGGGGCCCCCTCACCGCGGGTGCCCAGCGCAACGCGATGAACGTCTATCAGGCGATCACCATCGCGAGCATCATCCAGGCCGAGACCTCCACCAAGGCCGACATGGGCAAGGTGGCCCGGGTCATCTTCAACCGCCTGGAGCGGGGCATGCCGCTGCAGATGGACGCGACCCTCAACTACGCGCTGAACCGCTTCACGCCGACCACGACCACGAACGACACGAAGCTCGAGAGCCCCTACAACTCGTACCAGCGCATGGGGCTGCCGCCCACACCGATCTCCAACCCCGGCCAGGCCGCGATGCGTGCCGCGATCAACCCCACCCCGGGCAACTGGCTGTACTTCGTCACGGTCAAGCCGGGCGACACCCGGTTCACGGCCAGCTACGAGGAGCAGCAGAGGAACGTCGCCGAATTCAACCGGCTCCGCAGGAGTGCCTCACCCTCGACCTCGCACTCACCCTCGAACTCGATTTCGACCCCGGTTCCGGGCTCGCCGTCCGCCTCCGCCCCGAGCTGAGGCCCGCTGCCCGTGGCGACACCGCCCACCAGGTCTCCGAACCGGCCACGGGGCATCAGGCGCCGACGGTCACTCCCGCCAGCAACCGCCTGATGTCCCGTACCGCCGCGCGCCCGGCCCGGTTGGCGCCGATCGTGCTGGCGGAAGGCCCGTACCCGACCAGATGGATCCGGGGATCGGCGAGCGCGCGCGTCCCCTCGACGCGGATGCCGCCACCCGGCTCACGCAGCCGCAGCGGCGTCAGATGATCGAGGGCGGCGCGAAAACCGGTCGCCCACAGGATGACGTCCGCGTCGACGTGACGCCCGTCCGCCCACTCGACACCGTCCGGGGCGATCCGGTCGAACATCGGCTGCCGGTCCAGCACGCCGTCGGCCAGCGCCTGCCGGATCGCGTCGTTCAGCGGCAGCCCCGTCACCGACACGACACTCTTGGGCGGCAGTCCCTGCCGTACCCGTTCCTCCACGAGCGCGACGGCCGCGCGCCCCACGTCCTCGGTGAAGGGTCCCTCACGGAAGACGGGCGGCCGCCGTGTCACCCAGGTGGTCGCGGCCGCGTACGGGGCTATCTCCATCAGATGCTGAGTGCCGGACGCGCCGCCGCCCACCACGACCACCCGCTGCCCGGCGAACTCCTCGGGCCCCGGGTACTGCGCCGTGTGCAACTGCCGCCCCCGGAAGGTCTCCTGGCCCGGATAGCGCGGCCAGAACGGCCGGTCCCAGGTGCCCGTGGCATTGATCAGCGCCCGCGTCGACCACATACCGTCGGAGGACTCGACCAGCAGCCGCCCGCCGGCACCCTCCCGCACGGCCCGCACGTCCACCGGCCGCCTCACCCGCAGGTCGAAGGTGCGCTCGTAGGTGTCGAAGTACTCCGCGATCACCTCGGAGGACGGCCGCGCCGGGTCGGCGCCCTCCAGCTCCATACCGGGCAGGGAGTGCATCCCGTGCACCTTGCCGTACGTCAGTGACGGCCACCGGAACTGCCAGGCGCCGCCCGGACGCGGTGCGTGATCCAGCACCACGAAGTCCCGTTCCGGCTCGAAACCGCTCCGCCGCAGGTGATAGGCGCTGGACAGTCCTGCCTGCCCAGCGCCTATGACGACGACATCGACCTCGCGGACTTCACGCGCCTGCGCCCCGGTGTTGTTCACGCTTCCACCAACTCGACCGGGGCGCGGGATCTTCCCGAACGGCGACGTCTGTGAGCCACTCGACGCGCGATCTGCCGGCCGTGAACCTGGAGGGACGGTCCTCAGGAGTCCTTGTCAGACGCGGGGCGTGGTGGTGGAGGGGGGCAGGCCGCCGTTGAAACGCGTGTCCACGAAGGCGGCGAAGTCGACCTTGCCCGGGATCAGCTTCAGCTCGGTGAAGGTGTCCGCGATCCGCTGTTCCGACGCGATGAGCGGCTTGTCGACGGCGACCGCGATCCGGCTGGCGTTGGTGCGCTTCACCGAGGCGAGCGCCACCTCGTACGGCAGGCCGGTGTCCTTCGCCCACACCTTGGCCCAGGCGTCCGGATGCCGGTACACCCAGTCCTGGGCGCGCCGCAGCCGCTCCAGATAGTCCTTGACGGCCGCTGCCTTCTTGGTGTCCTTCAGTGCACTCGGCGCCGCCACCTGGAAACTCAGCCCGTTGACGACGCCGTCCCCGTCGGCCAGGATCCGGCCCTGCTTGGTACTGAGGACCTGTGAGGTGTACGGGTCCCACACCGCCCACGCGTCCACCTTGCCGCCGGTGAACGCGGCGAGCGCGTCGGCGGGCTGCAGATACTTGACCTTCACATCGCTCAGCTTCAGACCGGCCTCCTTGAGCGAGGCGATCAGCTGGAAGTGCGCGGAGGAACCCTGCGCCACGGCGATGGACCTGCCCCTGAGCTCCTCGGGCGTCCGCAGTGACGAGTTCTTCGGTACGAGGATGGCCTCGCCCTTGGACGTGCCGTGCCAGGCGGCCACCACCGAGACCTTCGAGCCCGCGCCGGCCGCGAAGACGGGCGGGGTGTTGCCGACGCCGCCGATGTCGACGGCCTTGGCGTTGACGGCCTCCAGGAGGGGCGGCCCGGAGGTGAACGTCGACCACTTGATCTTGTAGTCGAGGTTCTTGAGTTCTCCGGCCGCCCGCAGCACCGCCTCGGAACCGCCCTTCTGGTCACCGACGTTGAGCGTGAGGGAACCCTCGCCATCGGTTCCGGCACCAGCGGTGTCGGCGGCCGAGTTCCCGCCGCAGGCGGTCAGGAGCAGGGTCAGAGGCAGGAGCAGAGCGGCGGGGACGAGGTGTCGGCGCATGACGATTCCGTTCGATTGGTTCAGGTGAGGTGAGGTGAGGTGAGGCGAGGCGAGGTGACGGTGAAGTGAGGGTGAGGCGAGGGCGAAGGGAGACTGAGGGGGAGGAGGAGCTCAGGCGACGGTGTCCACGCCCAGGCGCTCCAGGAGGCCGGCACGCAGTTCGGCGAAGCGGGGGTCGGCGATGTCGCGCGGGCGGTCCAGGTCGACCTGGGTCTCGTACGCGATGACACCGCCGTCCATGACGAGGACCCGGTCGGCGAGCAGCACGGCCTCCTCGACGTCGTGCGTGACCAGCAGCACGGCACAGCCGCGGCGCCGCCACAGTTCGCCGACCAGCCGCTGTGCCTTGATGCGGGTGAGGGCGTCCAGCGCGCCGAACGGCTCGTCGAGCAGCAGAAGATCGGGTTCACGGACCAACGCACGGGCCAGCGAGGCGCGTTGGGCCTCGCCGCCGGAGAGTGTCTTGGGCCAGGCGTTCGCGCGGCGGGTGAGTCCGACCTCGGTCAGCGCCTGCTCGGCGACGGCGCGTTCGGGTTTGCCGGGCAGGCCCAGCAGGACGTTGCGCCACACCTTCTTCCATGGCATCAGCCGGGGCGCCTGGAACGCGACGGCCTTGCGCCGCGGGACCAGCACGGTGCCCTCGATATCACGGTCGAGCCCGGCGAGGATGCGCAGCAGCGTGGACTTGCCGCAACCGCTGCGGCCGAGCAGGGCCACGAACTCGCCCGGACGTACGTCGAGTTGGAGGTCGTCGATGACGGCGCGCCCGTCGAAGGAGCGGGTGAGCCTTTGCACGCGTACGGCTGAGGCCTGGGCGCTCGGGTGTTGCCGGCCGGTCGCGGTCTTCTGCTGGGTGGTGGCGCCCTTCTGGAGGGTCACCGGCCCGTGAACGTCGGTCGCCATTGCAGCAGCAGCCTTTCCAGGGAGCGGACGATGAAGTCGGCGAGCAGGCCGAGGAAGGCGTAGACGATCAGGCAGGCCACGATCACATCGGTCCGCAGGAAGTCACGGGCCTGCACCATGAGGAAACCGATTCCGGCGTCCGCGTTGATCTGCTCGGCGAAGACGAGCGCGAGCCAGGCGATACCGAGGGAGTAGCGAAGCCCGGTCATCGCCCCAGGTAGCGCGCCCGGCAGCACGACATGCCGGACGAGCCCCCACCGCGAGAGTCCGAGGGACTCCCCGGCCTCGATGAGCTGGGAATCGACGCCGCGGATACCGGCGTACACGTTCAGATAGAGGGGGAAGGACACCCCCAGCGTGATGATCGCGATCTTCGGGGCCTCGCCGATCCCGAACCAGATGATGAACAGTGGGATCAGTCCCACGAAGGGCACGGTCCGCAGCATCTGGACGCTCGCGTCCACGAGGTCTTCGCCGATCCGGAAGAGCCCGGAGACGAGGGCGAGTCCGGTACCGACGAGGGTTCCGAGCAACAGCCCCACCGCGACGCGCTGCAAGGAGACGCCCATCGCGTGGGGCAGCGAACCGTCGGCGATCAGATGGCCGCCGACCCGCGCGATGGTGCCCGGCGAGGCGAGGATCTCTGGGGCCAACACCCCTGTGCTGCTGAGGAGTTGCCACAGCGCGAGCAGCAGGAGCGGGCCGGAGGTGCGGCGCAGCCAGCGGGGTACACGGGTGCGGCGGGTGGAGAGGGGGACGATCGGAACGAGCTCGGGTGGCGCCGACTGGGCCGCACCACTCTCGGAGATATCCGAA
Source organism: Streptomyces sp. NPDC111507 (assembly GCF_055638955.1). Taxonomy (NCBI): domain Bacteria; kingdom Bacillati; phylum Actinomycetota; class Actinomycetes; order Kitasatosporales; family Streptomycetaceae; genus Streptomyces; species Streptomyces sp. NPDC111507. The sequence goes on from NZ_JBVKBU010000006.1 coordinate 171,719, forward strand.
ATATCGGGCTCGGAAGGGGTGGGCGGGGCGTGGCTGATGCTCATGAGTGCTCCACGGGGAGGAGAGCGGCCGGAGAGGAATACGCCATGGCTCCGCCGCGTCAGCGGCTCAGGCGGAGCCGCGACGTGCGGGTGGAGCGGAGCGGGGGTGGGGTGGAACGGGGGAGTGAAAGGGCGTCAGCGGCCGCGGCGACACGCGGCGGAGGCCACCCGCAGCAGGTCGATGTGACCGCGCGTGGTGAGCATGGCTGAACGCAACATGCGGGTGAAAGTAGCCAGGTGGTCCATGCCCGGTCAATGGTGTCTCGCGGAATGGAACGCGTATGCGGGGGAATCGGACGCGTGGGCACGGGCGCGGGCTGTCGGTCGTGTGCGGAAACCGCGGGCGGGTGAGAATCGGGTCATGCCCGATGCCTTCACCACCCGAGTCCTGAACATCACCACCGGTTCGGCGGAGACGGTCTTCGACCTCACCCGCGACTGCGAGGCCTTCCTCCGAGAGGCGGCGGCCGGCCGCGACGGCCTCCTGAATGTCTTCGTGCCCCACGCCACCGCCGGTGTCGCGATCATCGAAACCGGTGCCGGAAGCGACGACGACCTCCTCGCCGCGCTGCACTCCCTGCTGCCCGCGGACGACCGCTGGCAGCACCGCCACGGCAGCCCCGGGCACGGCCGTGACCACGTACTCCCCGCCGTCGTCCCGCCCCACGCGACGCTTCCCGTGCTGGGCGGGAGGCTGGAACTGGGGACGTGGCAGTCGGTGTGTCTGGTGGACACGAACCGTGACAATCCTCGGCGGCAGGTGCGGTTGTCGTTTCTGGGCTAGAGCGTTCCTGGCCGACGTGTGTGCGGGAGTGCGGCGTCCGTCGTGGGAATCAGCTGTCCAGGCGGGTGGCCCGAGCCTTCAGCTCTTCCGCGAAATGATCCCAGTCGGGTCCGAAAGAGAGAAGATCGGCCGCTGCCTCGCGCAGCAGTTCGGGATCGTCCGGGCGCTGCAGGCAGGCCAGCCGGTACGCGAGATTGCGGGCCCAGACCGGCATGGCCATCCAGTCCTCGGCCAATGCGCCGCGCAGCACCGGGAGGATTTCTTCAGGAGTGGCGAACGTGATCTTCTCGATGAAGTCCCGGACCGGATCCGGGATGCGCGGCGCGTCCTCCGCGTAAGTCGAACTGATCAGTTCTTCTGTCGGCTGCGTCAGTTCAGGCATGATCCATTTTCGTTCACGGGTTGAGCCAGTACGTGGCCACACGGTACACAGAGTCGGGTGTCTGGGAGACGCGGTAGCCGATGTCATGGCCACCGATCTTCACCGATCCGTCCATGGGACCGGTGAAGCCCGGTCCCACACGGGGCACGGTCCCGCCGTTCTTCATGTGGTCGTAGACGGAGTTGACGATTCCCTGCTCGATCTGGTCGGGGGACAGACCGGTGGTCCGCAAGTCGTTCGGGACGCCGTTCGCGCCCGTGTGCGCCCGGTCGTATCCGTGGCCGGTGTTGAACTGCCAGCTGTCGTCGCCGACCTTCGCCGACCGCTTGAGATCCTGACCTGCTCCCTTGGACTCGCCGTAGGCGACCTTCTTGTAGTCGGAAGGCATCAGTCCCAGGGGGTCACAGATCGTGTGCGGATTCGCGACATAGGACGATGAATTCGGCGCGGGGGCGAGGCCCAAGGGGTCGGCGGTGAGATATCTGGCGGTTTCCGGGTCGTAATGCCGGAAGTAGTTGTAGTGCAGACCTGTTTCGGGGTCGAAGTACTGGCCGGGAAAGCGCAGGGGGGTGTACGTGGTCGCGCTCGTGTTCCACGTGGTGGTGCCCCAGAGGGTGCTTCGGGTCCGCCATGCGATGTCGCCGTGTTCGTCGACGAGTTCGCGTGGGGTGCCGACGAGGTCGGTGACGATGGCGAAGAACCGGGAGTCGATCTCCTCCTGAGGGGCAACCGACGCTGTGATGCGTTCCGTCTGTGCGACGGGGTGCAGGCCGCGGTGGTCCCAGGTGAGGGTGACCGGGTCGGTCAGTTCCGGCGAGTGGGTCGTCTGCTCGCACAGTGTCGTGCCGTCCCAGGTGAACGTCACGCGCTCGGCGACCGTCGTGCCGTCCGCCGCCATGCGGAGTTTCGCCGTAAGCCGCCCCTTCGGGTCGTACGTGTAGCGCCACACCGTCCCGTCGGGCGTGATGACCTGGGACAGGCGAGTCTTCTGGCGGAGCGTGACACGGCCCAGCGCGTCGTGCTCGTATCGGACGCCGCCGGCCCGGATGATGCCGGTGCCCGCGTAGTCGCGCTCACCGGTGGCCTCGTGACCGGGGTGGGAGGCGGGCCAGGTGGCCGTGGTCTGGTTGCCTGCCGCGTCGTAGGCATAGGTCTCGGTCCAGCCGGTGGCACGCACGACGGTGACGCGACCGGCCGGGTCCAGGTCGAAGGTGCGGCGCCCGCCGAGGTCGTCGTCCAGGGCCGTGAGGTGGCCGTCCTCGCGGTAGGTGTAGGCGCGGCGCTGCAGGGTGCGGCCGTCCGCGCCTGTCGCGGACTGCGCGGACAGCCGGCCCATCGGGTCGAAGGCGTTCTCGAGGGTGAGGAAGTCACCCACGTCACACGTGAGTTCACGTCCGGCCGCGTCGTGCGACCAGGTCGTGCGCGCGCCGGTGGGGGTGGTGCGGCCGATGCGGCGGCCCAACCCATCGTATTCGTAGGTCAGTTGGCGGCGGATCCGTCGACGTACTGCTCGGTCTCGTAGTACGTGCCGGTGGACGGGCCGGTCTTCACCGCGAACGCGTTGCCCTCGTTCACCAGCGAGCGCACGCCCCATTCCCAGCGCTCGCTGAACGACTTGAACTCTCCTGTCAGCCCCTCGTGCCCCAACTCCAGGCCGGACAGGGTGATGTCTCCGAAGCCCCGTCCGGCGCCGGCCTCGCCGACCATGCCGAGCTCGTTCAGCTCGGCCAGGGCCTCGGTCAGTCCCTTGGCGATCAGGTCCAGGCCACCGGACTTGAGGTCTTCGCCGCCATTCCCGCCGCCGGTCATGTGACCCCGGCCGCGGGTACCGCCACGTCCAGCAACTTCGCACCCAGAATCGTCCGGTACGTCCACTCACGTGCGTACTCGCGCCGAGCCTGCGCGTACCGGGCCAGTGCCTGTTCGTCGGAGAACGCGAGAATGAACCGTATGCCGTTGAAGTCGGCGGTCAGCAGCCCGCGTTCTTCCTCCGGGCCCGGCTCGTCGCCCAGAGGCGAGCACTGCCGTCCGTCGGAACTCGCCCAACAGGCGGGCGAACATCCGCCTGAGTGCCACCGCTTCGGGACCCTCGGCCGCCGGCTCCGGATCGGCGGCCACGAGCTCGGCGTTCCGGTCGACCTCTTCCTGGCCGAGGGGAGCCGGACCCGGTTCGCGGTCCGGCCGCTCCTGCCCCGGCGTCGCCGCCGTGCCGGAAGCCGGCGTGCCGCTCATATCCGCGTACTCCGAGAGACGCGACCTCGGTGTTCGCCGCGGCTCACCTGGCGCACCCCCGTGCTCAGACATATGGGCCATCATCACCACCGCACATGGCGTTCGGCAATGTGCCTGGGGCACACCTCTGCCACAGAACATGGCATCGGCCCGGGGAGACCGGCCCGCCGTGGCTCCCGAGAAGCTGTCAGACGCACCTTGCATGCCGGGTCATCCGTATTCCGTCCCGCGCCCCGCCTTGACGGACTCCTTGGTTCTCATGCCGGCGCCTGGGAGAGCCCGCGCGGCAGGCCTGTGTGGGCTCGCCTGGGCGGCCTGTCGGTCGATAATGGTACTTTTCGTGTCCGGACGCGCGTGCCGTGCTAAAGTTGACGTCAGTTGTGGTTCGCGTAAAATCCAAGTGCCTTTGATGACTTTATGTCGTCGGGCATTTTTGCATTTCGCAGAGCGTGGACCCCGGTACCGCCCGGAAGTCGGATTCGGTTCGTTCTTGCAATTCATTCGGTTCATCGCTGCCGAGAATTCCTCGATACGTGCCATATCGAGGAAGGTTCTCCATGAACCGCTCAGCTCGCACGAGCGACCGTTTCGCCAAGCCCCGTCGGCAGGGCGCCCAGGGTCGCCCCGGCGCCCGTTCAGGCGGCGACGGCCGCCGTCCCGCCGCACCGCAGGGCGAGTTCGCGCTGCCGGAGACCATCACCCCGGCTCTCCCCCCGGTCGCGGCCTTCGGTGAGCTGGATCTCCCCGTCGAGTTGCTGAACAAGCTCACCAGCCTCGGAGTGAACGAGCCGTTCCCGATCCAGGCCGCCACGCTGCCGAACTCCCTCGCGGGACGCGACGTCCTGGGTCGCGGGCGCACCGGATCGGGCAAGACGCTCGCCTTCGGCCTCGCGCTCCTCGTGCGCATGGCGGGACAGCGGGCAGAGGCCCGCAAGCCGCGCGCCCTGATCCTCGTTCCCACCCGCGAGCTGGCCCAGCAGGTTACCGACGCGCTCACTCCGTACGCCCAGCTGCTGAAGGTGCGACTGGCCACCGTGGTCGGTGGTATGTCGATCGGGCGGCAGGCCGCCGCGCTGCGGGGCGGGGTCGAGGTCGTCGTCGCGACCCCGGGCCGCCTCACCGATCTCGTCGAGCGCAATGACTGCCGTCTCGACCGGGTGAGCATCACCGTCCTGGACGAGGCCGACCAGATGGCCGACATGGGTTTCATGCCCCAGGTCACCGAGCTGCTGGACCAGGTGCGCCCCGACGGTCAGCGCCTTTTGTTCTCCGCCACTCTGGACCGCAACATCGACCTCCTGGTCCGTCGATATCTCCATGACCCGGTGGTCCACTCGGTCGATCCCTCGGCGGGCGCGGTGACCACGATGGAGCATCACGTACTGCAGGTGCATGGCGCCGACAAGTACGCCACCGCCACGGAGATCGCCGCCCGCGACGGGCGTGTGCTCATGTTCCTGGACACCAAGCACGCCGTCGACCAGTTCACCAGGCACCTGCTGGGCAGTGGGGTGAAAGCCGCGGCACTGCACAGCGGCAAGTCACAGCCCCAGCGCACGCGCACGCTGGCCCAGTTCAAGACCGGTCACATCACGGTCCTGGTGGCGACCAACGTCGCTGCCCGCGGTATCCATGTCGACGATCTCGACCTCGTCGTCAACGTCGACCCGCCCAGCGACCACAAGGACTACCTGCACCGAGGCGGCCGTACCGCCCGCGCCGGGGAGTCCGGCAGCGTCGTCACGCTCGTGCTGCCCGCCCAGCGCCGCGACATGATCCGTCTCATGTCCGACGCGGGCATCCGGCCACATGTCACCCAGGTCCGTTCCGGCGAGGCGGAGTTGAGCCGTATCACCGGCGCGCAGGCTCCCTCCGGTGTTCCCATCGGCGGCGGCCGACCGGTCGCGGAGCGACCCGAGCGCGGCGGTGCCCCCTTCCGGGGCCTGGGCACCCGCCCGGGCCGCGCCGGTGGCGAGTCCCGCCGGGCCGCCGAGGCACGCCAGACGGCCGAGGCCCGGAAGGCCGCTCGGGTTCGTCGTGGCGCGTAGGCCGAGGCGTGGCAACGGAACCTGTGCGTGACGAACTGTGGGCCTCCCGCGCCGAGGTTCACACGTAAGAGGGACACGCGAGTGACGCGGTGACCTGTCCGGAACGCCTCGAACGCATCTCCGACCGGATGGGCAGCGGAAGGAAACGGCTGAGGTCTCCGCTCGCGATCCTGGTCGCCGAAGGGCTGACCAACCGCTGGACGGCCAGGGTGCTGCGGCTCAGTGAGGAAGCGGCCGCGGGCGACGCGAGCGGTCAACTTCCCACGATCGAAGGCCACATGGCGGCTCGGCCGCACTAGCACATGAGTCGGCCCAGGAAGCACATGTGTCGCACATATCCGCGCGACAGGAGCATCCGGTTCCACTAGTGCGTACTATCTCTACACTGCTGCAGGCCGTGGCAGTTGTGTCCTGCGAGTGATTGGCCCATGTCATGACTGAAGTCAGCTCCCCTTCCCACTCCACTGAACTCACGTCGCAGTACATCGCCCAGGTGACGGGTGACCTCGACCGCAACGCCAAGGAGCAGGAGCGTGTCGCTGCGGAGATCGAGGCCCTGCAGGAGCAGTTGAGTGCCCTGCAGCACGATCACACCGTGCTGGTGAACATGCAGGACGCGCTCGGCGGTCCCAGCCCGGCCCCGGAGGCGGAGGCCGCGGCTGCGCCCACCGTGCCTCACCAGGCCTCTGCCGAACCCAAGCAGAGCAAGGGCAAGAAGGCGGCCGCCACGGGCGCCAAGAAGACGGCGTCCAAGAAGCCCGCCGCCAAGACCTCATCCGTGAAGGCGTCCCCGGCCGCCGCCAAGCCGACCCTCGTCGAGCTGATCCGAGGGCACCTGGAGAAGCAGAGCGAGCCGCGTTCCGCCGCCGAGATCACCACCGCGCTCACGCAGGCCCACCCCGACCGGAGCGTGAAGACCACGGTCGTGCGCACCACCCTCGAAGGACTCGTCGCCAAGAGCCACGCCCACCGCGCCAAGCAGGGTTCGTCGGTCTTCTACACCACGGCAGTCGCCTCGGAGCCCGCGTCGGCCGAGCCGCAGCAGGAGACGGTGTCCGACTGAGCATCCGCAGGAGCACGTGACGCCTGGCAACTGGTGGCCGGCACCTGGGAACTGACATCGGCATCGGGCCGCGGGTCGGTCCGCGAGCAGGGCCGTGCCGTCAGGAGAATTCGTGTCGTACGACCCAGTAGTCGTCCTCTTGAGCCGAGGCGGCGCACAGGTGGAGCTCGGGGGAGCCCGTCACCGCGGCGATGCGTAACGGCAGGTGCTCGCCCACTGGGTCCGTGACTGCCACCCAAGCGCAGTGGTGCCACTTCTCGTCCAGCACACGGAGATCACAGCGCTCCAGGTGGGCCGGCCTCGGGGGCGAAGGTGTCGTCGAGGTAATGGCCGTACGCGGTGTCAGGGGTAGTAGGGGCCCGCGGACAGTCCGCTCTTCACCGCGAACCCGTTGCCCACTCGCGTGCCGCCTCGCCGTGTGCCACGGCGTAACGGGCCAGTGCCCGTTCGTCGGAGAAGGCCAGGGCGAAGCGGATGCCCTTCGGACCGGCGGTCAGGAAGCCGCGCTCGTGGTCCGGACCGGGCCCGTCGTCGACGCTCCCGCGAAGACGTCACGGGCTCCGGCACGGCCGGTCGGCCCGCCGGTTCCGCGTAGTCCGCAAGCCGTGACCTCGGAATACGCGGTTCCCCTGCCCCGTCCCCCTGCTCGGACATGCGTCCCCTCGTCACGACCGCACACAACACGTCACAACGGCGCGCGCGGCACACCCCTGTCGCAACGGAGCACGGACCAAAAGACGGGGAACCGGCACTGGCCGGGGGCTCCGTGGTGCGGGCTTTGTCGCTCTATACGATGAGGCGTCCTGTGGGGGATTGGGGGAGAGACCATTGGGTTGGGCGGTCGACGAGCGTCGCGGTGATACCGGAGACGGTCATGCGTACGGCGACGGGCCCGACGACGACCGGTCGCCGTCCGCCGCGAGTGACGGCGCGGGCGCGCGGCCGCGCGACCCGCTGCGCCGGTTCGTGTCGTTCGTCGGGCGCACGCTGTACGGCGAGTGGCACGGCATCGTCGTGGATCCGGTACGGCAACTCGTGCGCCGTGGGCTGTCCGGACTCCTGCTGGCGTTCGTGGCCGTCTTCGGTGTCATCTTCTTCCACGCGCTCGCCCAACATCCCACCGGTGCGGTGATCGTGCGGCTGACCGGCGGAGTGAAGGCCTGTCTGCCGCTGCCCCTGGCCCTGCTGCGTACTCCGGTGTCGCTGTACGTGCCCGCTCTCGACCTTCCCGTGTGGGCGGGCATCACCCAGCTGTTCTTCGCCTTTGCGCTCGCGGAACTCGCCCTCGGCCGGGCCCGGACACTGTTCATCGCGTACGCCACCACCCTGGCCGGCACCCTCACGGTCCGCGTCATGATCGCGCTCGGCCCGGGCTGGTGGGGGCTCGGCCTGCCGCCCGGGATCGGGCAGGTGCTCGACACCGGACCCTCCGCCGCGGTGGTGGGACTGTTCACCTACCTCTCGGTCATCCGGCGCGCCCCCATCGTGTTCGCGCTCACCGGCGGCTCGATGGTGTGGGAGTCGATCGTCAAACCCAATCTGGCAGGCCGTGAACACCTGATCGCCGTGGGCGCCGCGATCGTCCTGGCGGTGCTGCACGGGCGCTGCCGAAGACTGCGGGAATCCCTCGGCGCCCTGCTTTTCTCGGCGTGGTCACGCAGTGGCCTGGAGCGGCTGTTCCCGCCCCGTGGTGAGGGGCGTACGCAGGGCGCGAGGACTCAACCGCGCTGAGGGTCCCCGACCGGGGACGGCCGTCCCCGCGAGCGGAGGGGAGGCGTGTTCAGAGGGCGCGCTCGAAGAGGTCGAGCAGGGCTGCCCAGTGGCGTTCGGTGGCCTTGGCGTCGTACACGGCGGTGTCGGCCATGGTGTAGCCGTGGTGCGCGCCGGTGTAGACCTCGCTGCGGTGGCGGACACCCGCCTCGGTGAACGCCTTGTCGAGGCGCTCGATCTGCTCGGGAGGCAGGGAGGCGTCCTGGTCGGCGTGGCCGAAGTAAAGCTCCGCGGTGATACGGCCGGCGAGCAGGTGCGGGCTGTCCGGTGCGTCGGTCGCCAGCCGGGCGCCGTGGAAGCCGGCCATGGCCGCGACCCGCTCGGGGTAGGTGCCGGCGGTGCGCAGGGCCAGGCCTGCGCCCATGCAGTAGCCGGTGGTGCCGACCGGTCCGTCGGCGGCCTGCGGGCAGGCCGCCAGCCAGGACAGATAGGCGTCGGCATCGCGCATGGCCAGGTCGGGGGTCAACTCCTGGATGAGCGGCATGAGTTGCCCGAACAGCCCCGGACGGTGGGCCGCGTCGATGAAGTCGGGCAGTTCCACTACCGGGGCAGGACCGTGGCGGTAGAGGAGGTTGGGAACCAGCACGGTGTAGCCGGCCCCGGCGAGCCGGTCGGCCATCTCCTTCAGCCGGGGGCGCAGTCCGATGGCGTCCATGTAGAACAGCACCGCGGGGTGGGCGGTGTTGTCGTCGGGGTGGGCCAGATAGGCGTCGGCCGAGCCGTCCTGGGTGGGGATGTTCACGGAGGTTCCGCGTACATCACGTACATCGGTCATGGGCGTCCCTCTTCTTCTCCCGGGTGTCTCCCGGGGCGTCTTCCGGGCGTTTCGGGGTGGCGCGCGGGTCTCCGCGGCCACCTGATCGCGGCGGTCCCGTCGTGCAGTCTGGCACTCGTGGTGCGGTCGGTTCGGCAGGGCCCCGCTGTCGTTCCCGTGCCCGGAGCCGCCGTCGTGCGCGGACGGATTCCTGGCGCGCCGCCGGACGCGTACGAGCCTGGTACCGACAGTCCCAGGAAGACCGGGCTACTGGCTGTGCACATCGTCCGGTCGCAGGGTGGAGTCATGACGACCACACTCATCACCGGAGCGAACAAGGGGCTCGGCCATGAAGCCGCCCGCCGGCTCGTCGCCGCGGGTCACACGGTCTACGTCGGCAGCCGGGACGCCGAACGCGGACGGCGGGCCGCCGAGCAGCTGGGCGCCCGGGCCGTCCAGCTCGATGTCACCGACGACGCGTCGGTGCAGGCCGCCGTGAAGGCCATCGAGGCCGAGGGTGGGCTTGACGTACTGATCAACAACGCGGGTATCGAGTCCAGGGGCGAGGGCAACTCCGTGATCGGCGCAGCGGAGGTGACCGCCGATGTGATGCGGGAGACGTTCGAGACGAACGTCTTCGGCATGGTGCGCGTCACCCACGCCTTCCTCCCGCTGCTCCAGGCCTCGGCCGCCCCGGTGGTGGTCAACGTCAGCAGTGGGCTGGCCTCGCTGGCCCGGGTGAGCGATGCGGGCACTCCGGCGTACGCCTACCCCGGCGTCGCCTACCCGGCTTCGAAGACCACCGTCAACATGATCACCGTGCAGTACGCGAAGGCGTTCCCGAACATGCGGATCAACGCGGTGGAGCCCGGCTTCACCAAGACCGACCTGAACGGGAACACCGGCATCCAGACCGTCGAGCAGGGCGCCGAGATCATCGTCCGGACGGCGCAGATCGGCCCCGCCGGTCCCACCGGGGGCTTCTTCGACGCCGAAGGCACCCTTCCCTGGTAGTCCGAGCCGGTACGCCACCACGTACGCGTGCCAGATCCCGCGACCGCCACTCAGCCCCACCGCCCCATCGCCCCACCGAACCATCAGGAGCATCGACATGACCGTGCAGTCACTTCCCGGCGGAACGTTCACCATGGCCAAGGACCTGAGGGTCACCCGCATGGGCTACGGCGCCATGCAGCTCGCCGGTCCGCACGTGTTCGGGCCGCCGGCCGACCGGGACGCCGCCCTGGCCGTTCTGCGCGAGGCGGTAGAGCGGGGGATCACACACATCGACACCTCCGACTTCTACGGCCCGTACGTCACCAACCAGATCATCAAGGAAGCGCTGCACCCCTACCCGGCCGGCCTGCACATCGTGACCAAGGTCGGAGCACTGCGGGACGCCGAGGGAGGCTGGCCGAGGGCGCTGTCGCGCGACGAGCTGCGTCAGGCCGTGCACAGCAACCTCGAGAACCTCGGCCTGGACACACTCGACGTCGTCAACCTGCGGGTCGGAGGGCTCGACGCTCCCGAGCCGGGTTCGCTCGCCGAACCGTTCACCGTGCTTGCGGAGCTCCAGCAGGAGGGGCTGATCAGGCATCTCGGTGTCAGTACCGTCTCCGCCGAGCAGATCAAGGAAGCCCAGTCCATCGCGCCCGTCGTGTGTGTGCAGAACTTCTACAACCTCGCGAACCGCGCCGACGACGCGCTGATCGACTCCCTGGCCGAGCAGGGCATCGCCTACGTGCCCTACTTCCCCATCGGCGGTTTCTCCCCGCTGCAGTCGGACACCCTGCACGCGGTCGCCAACCGGCTGGAGACCACTGCGGTCGCCGTCGCCCTGGCCTGGCTGTTGCAGCGTTCCCCGAACATCCTGCTCATCCCGGGCACCTCCTCGGTGGCGCACCTGCGTGACAACATCGCCGCTGCCGCCCTGGTCCTTCCCGAGAAGGAACTGGCCGAGCTGAACGGGATCGCGGTGTGAGGAACGTGGGATCGTCACGCCCGAGGTATGGGCGTGGCGGCCCCGTGGCGGTGTCCGGCGCGCCGTGTGACCGCACCGTTCGATACGAACTTGTTTTTCACGAACATGTTCGTTATCCTTGTGCGGCATGACTCCAGAGAAGCCCGCTCCGGTCAGCCGACGGGAACGCCCGGCGAAACCCGCCCTGACCAGGCAGGGAATCATCGACGCCGCGCTGGCGATCCTTCGTGACGAGGGACTGGGCAAGGTGACGATGCGCCGCATCGCCGCGGCCCTCGACACCGGGCCCGCGTCGCTCTACGTCTACGTCCGCAACACGGGGGACCTGCACGCGCAGATCCTCGATTCCCTGTTGGGGCCGGTGAAGGTGCCCGCGCCGGAGGTCGGGACCTGGCGGGACCGGTTGAAGGCGCTGCTGGTCAGCTATGGAGAGGTGCTCTTCCTGCACCCGGAGATCGCCCGGATGGCGATGTCCACGCAGCCGAGCGGCCCGAACTACCTGGCGCTGGCCGACGCGCTCCTCGGTCTCCTCGACGAGGGCGGGGTGTCGGGCAGGGAAGCGGCCTGGGCCATGGACCTCCTGCTGCTGTATCCCACCGCCGTGGCCGTCGAACACAGCTCCCCGAAGTCCGCCACGCAGGAGGCCGACGAGTTCTCCGCCCTGGTCGCGAAGATCGCCACCGCGGACCCGGTGCGCCACCCCCACCTCGCCCGGCTCGGCGACACGCTCGTGTCGGGAGACGGCCCGAGCCGCACCGACTGGGCTCTGGACGTCATCCTGGACGGAGTCCTCGCCGCGGCCTCTCGCGCGTCGGCCGAACAGTGCGGCGGGTGAGAGTGGGGTATGTGTTTCCCCTGTGCGGCAAGTCGCGCTCGAATGTATGTCTAGGGTTGATCCGTAAGCGCGGGAAAGCAGCGAGGGCCGTGACCAGGCCCTCGGAACATGTCTCCGGCGGTACGGACAACGCGAGTTCAGTGCCTCGCACCTGAGAGTGGTTGTCGTGGCGGCAGGCGATTGAGTGCCGGAGCCCGCGGGGAACCGCCCGCGGTCTGTGCCGCGGGTGAGGGAACGGCAAGGGGTGTTGATGGAAGGCGCGGATCTTCCAGTGGGGGACCGGTGCGCGCCGGTCCGTGGCGTCGCCGATCAGTTGGCGCGGTAGGCGCCTGTGCGGTGGGACGAGGGCCGCGACGACGCGGGGGGACCGATACAGGCGCAGGACCCGGAGCAAAGTCACCGCGGAACCGGTGGCCGCGCCGCGGGCCGGGCCGTCCCCTGGGTCATGCGACAGGAACGCAAGGGCATACGACCCCATATCGTCGTCCTGGCGGCGTGGACGTTGCTCTGGTTCCTGCTGGTCCAGAGACACGGGGGGATCTCCTGGCACTACCTGCGCACCGGGGGCCAGCTGCTCTTCGGCGCCGTTCCGGGTGGCGGGCTGGCCATCTACGCCAACCATCCGGAGTTGCAGATCGGCCCCGTGAGCTTTCTGGCGGCCGCGCTGTTCGCCCCGCTGCCACCCCACATGGCGGAGGTGCTGGCGGAGGCGGTGATGTCCGCGCTCGGCCTCTACATGCTGGTGCTGGTCGGCCGCAGTGCGGCCGACCATAACCGCGGCACAGGACTCAACCACCGCCGACTCCAGCAGCGGGTGCTCGTGGCAGGGGTGGCCTTCATTCCCATGTGGGTCGAAGTGGCGGTCCGCTTCGCCCACTTGGACGACGTACTCGCGCTGTTCTTCACCACTCTGGCCGTACGTGCCCTGGTGCGGGGCAAAGGGCGCACGGTGGGCATCATGCTCGCGCTGGCGGTGGACTCGAAACCCTGGGCGCTGGCGTTCGCGGCACTGCTGCTCGCCCTGCCGGCCACGCAACGACGCAACTCCGCGCTCTGGACGGTGGGCCTGGTGGCCGTCGCGTGGCTGCCGTTCTACGTCACCCATCTCAACTCGGCCGCCGCCGCCAGATTCACCATCGCCAACCAGCCCGCCTCGGCGCTGCGTTGGCTGGGCGTCCTGGCCCCGGCCACGCCCTGGTGGGACCGCCCGGCCCAAGTGCTCCTGGGACTCGGTCTCGGCGCGCTGGCGGTACTCAGAGGCCGCTGGCCCGCGGTCGTGCTGCTCGGCGCCGATGCCCGCATCGCACTGGATCCGAGTGTCTACACGTACTACAGCGCCTCGATCCTGCTCGGCACCCTGCTGTGGGACGCGGTAGGGCAGCGTCGTCTGGTGCCGTGGTGGAGCTGGATCGCCCTGCTCTCCCTGTACGGCAGCACCTTGCTGGTGCCCTCGGACCGTGTCTGCGGTCTGATCCGGCTGGCCTTCGCCGCCGGTTCGGCGGGCTACGTCCTGCTGGGGCCCGTGCCACGCCGCCGGCGAACCGTGACGGAGGCTCGTTCTCCGGCGTCCCCTCAGGTGTGACCACCATCCGCAGGGATGAATGGGTTGATGAATGTCACACAGCCAAAAACCTCCCAATTCGGACATAAGCCTTTTACTGCGCACCGGGGTCTCTTCTGTCCCTGTAGCGTCGCCGTCATTCGGGAATCGGGATGAGCCCGCGCATGGGCTCCCGTTGTGACCGCAGACACAGAGCAGGGAATCTTCATGCCGGACATGCACGCACTGCGCCGCGCGCGGCGTGGACTGGCCGCTACCGCGGCAGCCGGGTCCGCGTTCGCGGCGCTCTTCGCCGCCACCCCGGCCCAGGCGAGCACCGCCGACGCCACCTCCGAAGCCACCGCCACCGTCGGCGGCTCCCAGGTGAAGTGCACCTCGCAGCGGCCAGAGCTCGCGGCCCGGCTGTCCAAGGACATCGCGGGTGCCCTGCACGGGCGGGACCACGCCGCGGCGCTCGCGCTGTACGACCGCACCACGGGCACCTCGTGCGGCTTCCGGGCCGACACCGCCTTCGACTCGGCGAGCGTGGTCAAGGTCACGATATTGGGGGCGCTGCTGCGCCAGAGCATGGAGCAGCACCGGGCTCTGACCGCTCACGAGGTGGAACTGACCACCGCCATGATCACCAAGTCGGACAACGACGCGACGAACGCCCTGTGGCACCAGATCGGCCACACCGGCATCCAGCACTTCCTGACCCTGGCCGGGATGGGGGACACCGTCCCCGGGCCCGAGGGCTACTGGGGGCACACCCAGGTCACGGCCGGGGACCAGCTGAAGCTGCTCCGACTGCTCACCTCGGACAACTCCGTCCTCGACCAGAACGCGCGTACCTACGCCCTCCAGCTCATGAACCGGGTCGTCCCCGAGCAGCGTTGGGGAGCGCCCGCCGGGGCCCCCGCGTCGGCGACCGTTCAGGTCAAGAACGGCTGGCTGCCGCGCGACACCCATGGCTGGCGGGTGCACAGCGTCGGTGTGTTCACCGGCGGCGGCCACGATTACGGACTGGTCGTGCTCTCCCAGGACAACGGCACGATGGCCGACGGCGTCGCCACCATCGAGGGCGCCGCCCGTGCCGTCAACCGGGACCTGAACACCTCAACCGCCGCGTAGGTATTCCCCTTTCGCGCCGATCGGCCGAAGGCTAGGGTGCGGGCAGCGAATGTGATCCCTGAGGAGTCGAGACATGCCCGGTCGTCTACCCGGTCGTCCGAGCGCGCGTTGACGTCGTAGGCCCTGAGCGGCCCGTCATCGCGTGCTGCCCTTGATGCGCGGCACAGCGAGCCTTCCCCCACCTGAACCGTCGGCGTCCTCGTCGTGCGCCGGGTGGCGGGCTCTGTCTTGCGCGACCCAAGGGGTTTCCTGTGCCGGACGCTTCCTCCTGTCCGTCCTCTTCGTCGTCTTCGTCTTCCTCCTCGTCCTCAGCCTCGTCGTCTTCCTCCGTGTCCGGCTCGGGGCGTCCTGTTCCGCCGTCCCTCCGGCGCGACGCCGACTTCCGCCGGCTGTGGGTGGGACAGACGGCCTCCCAACTCGGCGAACACGCGAGCCTGGTGGTCCTTCCGCTGATCGCGGTTCTCACACTCGACGCCGATGCCGGCCGGCTGGGCGTCCTCCGCGCGGTGGGGCAGGCGCCGACCCTGCTGCTCGCGCTCCTCGTCGGCGCGTGGGTGGACCGATGGCGGACCCGCACGGTGATGGTGTGGGCGGACCTCGGCCGGGCCCTGGTGCTGGGCGGTGCCGCCCTGGCCGGACTCCTCGGCGGGCTCGGCCTGCCGGCACTCCTTGTGGTCGCCTTCACGGTCGGGGCCCTGTCGGTGTTCTTCGACGTGGCGTACCAGGCCTCTCTCGTACGACTGGTGGAGCGCGACCGGTTGACGCGGGCCACCAGCGCGATCGAGGGCAGCCGCTCGGCGGCACAGATCGTCGGCCCCGCCCTGGGCGGCGCGCTGGTGTCCCTTCTGTCGGCGCCGATCGCCGCCGCGTCCTGCGCCCTGTCCTTCGCGGGGTCGTTCCTTTCGATCCGGCGGATCCGGCGCCGCGAATCGGTCCCCGAGCCGTCGGGACCGGCCCCTCGGATCTGGCGCCGGATCCACGAGGGCCTGCGTTTCGTCGCCGGGGACACCTCGCTGCGGACCGTGGGCCTGGCCTCGGCCGCCTTCCAGTTCTCCTTCGCGGCGATGATGACCGGCTATCTGCTCTTCCTGCCACGGGACTTGCACCTGTCGGGCAGCGTCGTGGGGCTGACACTCGCCGCCACGGGGCCGGGCGCGCTCCTGGGTTTCGTGCTGGCCGCCCGGCTCCCGGGCCGGTTCGGTCATGGCGTGGTGCTCGTGTCGGCGGCGGCGCTCGGCGACGGCGTGATGCTGTGCGTGCCCGCGCTGAGCGGTCCCTCCGCGGTGACGATCGTCTCGCTCGTCGCGGTCAACTTCGTGTTCGGGACCTTCGGCCAACTGGTGAACGTCACGGTCATGGCCGTGCGGCAGGCTGTCACCCCGGACGGGATGCAGGGCCGCGTGGCCGCGACGATCACGTTCGTCGGCATGGGGGCCGCCCCACTCGGCTCACTGCTCGGCGGCCTTCTCGCGGGGGAGTGGGGTCCGCGCACCAGCCTCCTGGTGACGGCCGCCGCCATGATGCTGTCCCCGGCGCTGATGGCCCTGTCCCCACTCGCCCGCCTGGGACGCGAGCTGCCCCCGCGGGACGCGCCGCCCGGCCATCGCCCCCTTCCGCCCGGCTGAGCGGTCGCGGGGACGGTCATCGGCCGCCGGGGCAGCTCACCTCTCCGTCTTCGACCCGTTCGGGTAGCGGTCGCGCACGGCGGGGCTCGCCGCCGGGCCCGCCGTGAAGACGAAGGCGTCGTGGAGGATCAGCAGCGTCCACCGCTCGCCCACGTGTTCCACCGTCGTGGACAGCGGGCGCTCCCGGTCCTCCAGCCTGATGCGGCTCGCCACGGCGAATCCCTCGAGGTCCGTCGAGCCCTGGTCACCGGCGGCGCCAAAGGCACCGGAGCGGCCATCGCCCGACGCCTCGCCGAGGCCGGGGCGACCGTACTCGTCGCCGCCCGCCTCGGTCCCGACGAGGTCGAGGAGAAGATGTTCATCGCCGCCGACCCGTCCACGGCCGACGGCGCCGCACGGGTGGTCGGTGAGGTGGAGGCCCGGCTCGGAGGTGTCGACATCCTGGTCAACACCCTCGGCGGCTCCGAGGCGCCCGCCGGGGGCTTCGCGGCACTCGGCGAGGACGACTGGGCCAGGGAACTGAACGTCAACCTGCCGGCCGCCGTCCGCCTGTACCGCGGACTGCTGCCCGGCATGATCGTGGCCGGAAAGGGCGCCCTCGTGCATGGCGCATCGATCCAGCGCCGCATGCCGCTGTGGAACGGAACCCTCGCCTACACCGCCGCCCTGACCACCTACAGCAAGGGCCTCGCCAACGAGGTCGCCCCGCACGGCGTCCGCGTCAACACCGTCTCGCCCGGCTTCGTCCAGACCACCACGGCCGACAACCTCGTCGCCAGGATCGCCCACGACGCCGGCATCTCCCAGGACGCGGCACTGGCCCGGCTCATGGACTCCCTCGGCGGCATCCCCCTCAGCCGTCCCAGCCGTCCCGACGCGAGCTACTGCACCGCCACGCACCACCTCGAAGGCGACTTCCCCGGCGGAACCGTCGACCTGCGCTACCGGTTCACGCTCCGCGGCGGCCTCGTGGAACGCCTCGTCATCGAACCCTGGAGCCACTCCAGCCCCTAGAGCGAGGCCAGTTTTCGGAGTATCAGGGCGGAGAGCGGTGTGGGGAGAGCGCGCAGGGTGCGGACCAGGGCGGTCGTGGTCCAGGGGAAGTACGCCTGTGCCGGTTCCCTTTCCAGGGCGCGTACGACGTGTCGTGCCGCCCGGTTCTGGCTGACCTGGAAGGGCTTGGGGAGACCGTCGGCGCCGACGCGGTCGGTTGCGACGAAGCCCGGGTGGATGCTGGTGAACCGGACGCCGTGGGGCGCGAGTTCGACGCGTGCGGTGTCGATGAGGGTGCGGGCAGCGGCCTTCGCGGCGGAGTAGGGGCCCTGGCGGGGGATGCCCATCAGGCCGGCCAGTGAGTTGGTGTGGGCGATCAGGCCTCCGTCGCGCTGGGTCTTCATCTGTGCGATCAGCGGGACGAGGTAGTGGACGACGACGTCGTAGTTCAGGGCCGTGATCCGTGCGACGTCGGCGACGGTGACCTGGTCCATGGACATGTCCGGTCCCTGGCCGGCGTTGAGGAGCGCGATGTCGACGGATCCGTACTCCGCGACGCACGCGGCCACCACGGCGGAGGCCGCCCCCGGGTCCAGGGCGTCGGCGGCGATGTCCAGACAGGCGCTGCCCGCGGCTCGGATCTCCTGGGCCACGGAGGCGAGTTCGGGGGCCCGCCGCGCCGTGATGACCAGCCGGTTGCCGTGGTGCGCGAGTCGGCGTGCCACCTCCGCGCCGATGCCCGAGGAGGCACCGACGATCAGGACGGTTCGGTCGGCGACGCGGGTCATGGTGTCACCTTGACCGGAGGACGGGCCGTCACAGGAAGTGCCGGCCCTCGCCCCGGTACGTCGGTACGGTGTCGACCACCTCGCCGCCGCTGACCAGGTGGAGTTCGCCGACCCGCTCGCACAGTTCACCGGCCTTGGCGTGCCGCAGCCACACCCGGTCTCCGATGCGCAGGACCTGCGCGGGCTTGCCGAGCAGCGGGGTCTGCACCTCGCCCGCCGCTTCGGTGGCGGTGACGCGCAGGCCGGGGGGCCAGGCCAGGGTGGGCAGCCGGTCCTTGCCGGGCGGCCCTGACGCGATCCATCCGCCGCCCAGGAGCGTCGCGATCTTCGGGGAGGGGCGGCGTACGACGGGCAGCACGAAGTACGCGGCGGGGGCGGGCCGGAAGGACCGGTAGAAGTCGAAGAGCCCGGGACCGTACAGGCCGGAGCCCGCCGCGAGCTCGGTCACGGCGTCCTCCCGCGTGGTGGTCTCCAGGCTGCCGGTGCCGCCGCCGTTGACGAACCGCAGCGGGGTGACGGCACGTACGGCGGCGACCGCGGCCTCCCGTCGGTGGCGCAGTTCCTCGACGGAGGAACGCTGCATCGCGCGCACGACGGCCCGCTTGAGCAGCGAACCGGGCTGGTTGTCTCCGAGGCCGGCGACCTGGCCCTCGTACCCCATGATCCCGGTCAGTTCGAAGCCCGGACGGGCCGCGACCTCGCGCGCGAACGCGGCCGCCTCCCGCGGCGTGTGCACCGGGGACCTGCGCGGCCCGAGGTGGAGACGGCCGCCCGCCAGGCGCAGGGCGGCGTCCAGCTCCAGGCAGACCCGGACGCGGGTCTGCCGGGGGCCGGTCGCCGCGTCCACGAGGTCGAGGTGCTCGACGGAGTCCACCATCAGGGTGATCCGGGAGGCGAGCTGGTCGTCGGCGGCCAGCCGGCGCAGCGCGGTGGCGTCGGTGGTGGGGTAGCCGACGACGATGTCCTCGAACTCCTCGGCCAGCCACAGGGCTTCGGGCAGCGTGAAGCCGAGGATGCCCTGGAAGCCGGGGCGGGCGAGAGCCCGGCGGATGAGGGCGCGCGAGCGCAGCGACTTGCTCGCGAGCCGTATCGGTTTGCCGCCCGCGCGGCGTTCGAGGTCGACGGCGTTGGCGTCGAAGGCGTCCAGATCGATGACGCCGAAGGGCGGCTCCAGGCCCGCGGTCGCCGTCCGCAACCGGTCGAAGCGCCCCTGTTCCGCGGGGGCGGACCGGGCCGGCGTGGTGGCGGTGTCGGTGGTCATCGGTTGTTGTCTCCTCGCTCGCGCACCACGGCCGTGGCCGGGGCGATGCTCCTGCTGCGGCGTTCCGCCATGGCCGCCACCCTGGGGATCACGAAGCGCATCAGCCGGGGGAACACCCCGGCGACCCGCTGAACGCGTCCGCCGACGGCGGGGTGGACGACTTCGACCGGCTTCTTCACGATCGCGTCGACGATGACCGAGGCGACCTTCTCGGGGGTGAGGGGCTTCTCGGCGAAGGTGATCACCGCGCTGGGGTCGGCCATCTCCTGCTCCAGCATCGGCGTCCGAGTGCCGGGCGGGTGGATGATGCTGAACGTCACCGGCCCGCCCCGTTCCTCGATCGCCACGCTGTGGTGGAAGGCGCGCAGCCCGTGCTTGGTCGCGCCGTAGGTGGTGTAACCGGACAGCGGCAGGAACGAGGTCATGCTGCAGACCGTGATGATGTGCCCGTGCCCCTGGGCGCGCATCCGGGGCAGCGCGGTCAGCGTCCCGGTCATCGGCCCGAGCAGGTTGACCTCGACCATGTGGCGGTGCTGTTCCAGGGACAACTGGCGTGCGTATCCGGTATGGATGATCCCGGCGTTGTTGACGAGAACCCCGACGGGGCCGAGCCGGGACGCGACGGCGTCGAAGGCCTCCTCCCAGGCGTCCCCGTCACGGATGTCGAGGGGGATCGCGCAGGCGGCGGGGCCGAGTCGGTCGGCGAGGCGGGTGGCACCGGTCAGGTCGATGTCGGCGAGGGCGACCCGGTGACCGCGGCGCACCGCCTCGCGCGCGGTGGCGGCGCCGATGCCACTGGCCGCGCCGGTCACCAGGACGACGCTCATCGAGGCCTGCCCTGACAAGCGCCGCCGCTGCCGTACGAGGTGTCGTCGTCGCCGTACGAAGTGTCCTCGTGGGCGCGGTACGAAGTGTGGTGGGCGCCGTCGCCCTTTCGGTGTCCGTGCATGTGAACTCCCAGGAGGCGGGCGGGGGGTGGCCCCGTGGACGGAGGGCGCGTGTCCGCGAGCGGAGGGGGCGGGCCGACTGTCGGGGCGGCCCGTGCGTCCGCGGTCAGGACGGCAGGACGTACGCCTCCAGCCGTGCGCCGTCGAGCTGTGCCGCGCGCTCCGGGTCGTCGGTGGGGACGGTGGCGGCGTACAGGGTGTCGCCGCGCGGGCCCGCGACCAGGCAGCTGAGCGTACGTTGGCTGGTGGCGACGCGGTCCAGGATCGTGCCCCCGGGGCCGACCCGGACGCACTCGCCGCGCAGCGCGTTGGCGACCCAGGCCGTGCCGTCCTTGCCCGGCGCGATGCCGTCCGGGGCGATGGGGGTGTCGGAGCGGTCGGCGATCGCCTGGTGGTCCAGCAGGGACGAGACCCGCCGGGTGATCCGGCCGCGCGGCCCGGGACTGTTGAGGGACTTCCACAGCCAGGCCGGGACCAGCGGAGCCCAGGGGCGTGGCGGGCCGAGCCGTCCGTCCGGCAGGACGGGCAGCGCGGTGAGCCGCATCGCCAGTGTCTCGGCGACCAGCAGGGTCCGGCCCTCGTCGATGAGGAAGCAGCCGTTGGGGAACACCAACGGCTCGCTCAGGCCCAGCAGTTCGCCCTCCGGTGACAGGCAGGCGAGCGGCGCCCTGGGCGGGCCCGGCGGTGCGTAGAGCATGGCGTTGGGCCGCTGTCGGACGAAGCCGTGGTAGTCGAAGCCGAAATTGCCCACGTAGGCGCGCCCCTGCTCGTCGACGAGCATGTCGTTGACCGGGCCGCCGGCGATGTCCCCGAGGTCCGCGTGCACGACCAGGGAGCCGTCCGGTTCCTGGCGGTGGACGCGGCGTCCGTCCATCGAGACGACCAGCATCCGTCCGTCGGGCAGCCAGCCGAGGCCGCCGGCCCGGCCGGGGACCTCCAGCACGGTCTCCGGCTCCCCGCGGGTGTCCCAGCGGTGCACCGTCCCGTGGGCGAAGTCGCAGAACCACAGCGCGCCGTCGTGCCAGCGCAGGGACTCCAGTGTGCCGAATCCGTCCAGAACGACAGTGGCTTGCGGTCGCACTTCCGCCTCCTGAGGGGGCTCGTGCCAGGCGTCGGGTTCCGCTACGGTCGCTCACCGCGTAGAAGTAAGTCAAGAGTCTTGGACGCTTGACTTACTTCTCCGCGGATCCGAACTCCGAGCCGACGCGTGGCCCGAGGGTCTGGCTATCCTGGCGGACGAACCCGCAGGTGAAGAGGGGAGATCGTGTGTCCCGTATGGCGGCGAGCGACCGGAGGGCCGAGCTCCTCGAGGCCGCGATCCGGGTCATGACGCGTGACGGCGTGGCCAAGGCCACCACCCGTGCGATCGTCAACGAGGCCGGTATGACCCTCGGGGCCTTCCACTACTGCTTCGACTCCAGGGCGCAGCTCCTCGAACGCGTCACCGAGACCCTCACCGAGCGCTACGTCGCCGAGGTCCGGGGCCTGTTCGCGCCGCACAGGGACATCCGCGACAGCGTCCTCGACAGCCTGCACGCGTTCTGGAAGGGGTTCGAGGCCAACCCCGGCGAGCATCAGATCAGTTACGAGCTCACCCAGTACGCGCTGCGCAATCCCGGCTTCGAGAACATCGCCCGGAGACAGTACGAGATCTTCCTGGCCGCCTTCGCCTCCCTGCTCGAACTGGCCGCGGACAACGCCGGGATCGAGTGGACGCAGCCCGTGCCGATCCTCGCGCGATACGTGCACTCGGTGATCGACGGCCTGAACATGACCTGGCTCGTCGACCGCAACAGCGACCACAGCCAAGCGGTTCTGCACCTGCTGGCCGACCACCTGCTCCAGTACGCCCGGCCGTCGGCCGTCTGACGCGTGCGCCGGCGGCGGCTTGGAATGCGCTATGATTGATCTTGAGCAGACCGCCGGAAGTCTCGGCGGCAGGCCTCGCGTTGGTGGTCCAAGGAAAGACGCCCCGCTTCCTGCGGGGAGATGCAGGTGCAAGGCCTGCCCGGCGCTCCACAGAACCCCGCCCCCGGATACCGGAGGCGGGGTTCGCTCGTTGCGGCCGGTGCCGTCAGCGGTCCCGGAGGGGTGCGTTCGAGGTGCGGGTCCAGGAGAGGACACCGGTGAGCGTGATCCGCAGGAGGGCGCGCAGTTCGACGTGCAGGGGGGCCCTGCCGTCGGCGGCCTGCGTCCAGCGGTAGAGAAGCCCCAGGTAGGCGTCGCGCAGCATGTTGCCCGCCACCACCGGGTCGATGTCGCGGGCGATGTCCCCGCGGGTTTGCCCCATCGTGATGACCCGGGTGAAGACGTGCCCCGCGTAGTCGGGCTCCTCGAGGAGGGGCTGGCCCGATCTGACCCAGGCGGTCAGCATCACCCGGGTGAGGTCCGGCTCGGCTTCGTTGAAATCGGCCAGGGCGGCCATGCACCGCTCCAACTGGACGGTGGCGTCGTCGTCCTTGTGCGAGAGCGACTTGTCCATGAAGGCCCGCAGGTCGTCCTGGCGCTGCTCCGCCCACGTCGTGACGACGTCTTCCTTGCGCTGGAAGTGATTGAAGAACGTTCCCCGGGCGACATCGGCGCGTTCCGCGATCTGGTCGATCGTCGTGCGTTCGTACCCCTGCTCGGCGAAGAGCTCCAGAGCTGCCGTGTACAGGCGGTCGTGCATGCGCTGCCTGCTCCGTTCCCGCCGGCCGGGGGGACGTACGGGCTGGGAATTCTCAACCGTCATCGGCTCTCTCTTTCTCTCGGCTCCGACCGGACGTCTTCGCGAACCTTCGGAGTCGACGACGGGCATCCCTACCGTCGTGCCAAGAGACCGGGTCCACGGCGACCGTATCGGTATACCGTAGTCCATTAATGCATTGCGGTTCTAGGTGCGGTACGTGACGGGTTGAACGCCGGAGCGGTCGCACCGCGTGCAGCGCGGTACGACCGCTCCGGCTGAGGGCGACCTGGTCGCCCCTGGGCGGGCCTCAGTGGCTCTGAGGCTCGGGCGCCGCTTCCTCGCGGAGGTCGGCCGCTATGGCGGCGGCGCTCTCGTTGCCCAGCAGACGGCTGGTCGGGAGATCCACCCCGAGTTCCCGGTGCAGGATGCGCCTGAGCTGGGTCGCCATCAGCGAGTCGAGGCCCAGGTCGCGCAGTGACCGCCGTGGATCGACCCGGTCGACGGTGGTGCCGAGCATCGTCGCGGTATGGATGAAGAGGCGCTCCGCGGGCGGACGGGAGGCGTGCGACCGGCCGGCCCCCGGTTTCGGCAGGGGAGCCCGCTCGACGGGAGGAAGCGCCGCGACGGCAGCCGTCATCGCGTCGGATGCGTGGTGCCCCGCGTCGGAGCGACCCGGCGGCCGGACCATCGAGATGCCCTCGAACTCGGCGAGCACGCGCCCGTCCGGCGCGGTGAGCAGGACATCGCAGCGCGTACGGTCCCGGTCGGCTTCGGGGGCCGAGCGGGCCGTGCTCCAGTACTCGCCGCCGGGTGCGTCGGCCAGCAGGACGCGGGCGAAGGAAAGGGGCAGATGGGCCCGCGTCGGGTCGTCCGCCGCCGTGGAGTGCGGCCAGGCTCCCAGCATGGCCAGCAGACCGGCCTCCAGAGCGCCGCTCACCGCACCCGAGGGCGCGTGCAACCGCGCCACCGCCTCGCCCTCCCGCCGCCACACCTGCCGTACGGTGCGCAGCGCCGGAGCGACGGAGTACCCGCGGGCCTCCGCCCGCCGGTAGAACTCGGCGCCAGGCACGTACTCGCCGCACCGGGTCAGCGCGCCGTCCAGCGGGGCGAGCCCGGAGGCGTGGGCCGGTGTCGCCGCCGCCCGTGCGGTTCCCGCCACGCACAGGGCGGACGCGCCGGACTCCTCGGAGACCACCTCGACCGCGAAGGTGAACTCCCCCTCTCCTGCGAGGGGTTGCTTCTCCCTGGCCTGCGGGTCCGTCGCCCCGGCCGATCGATCCAACCGGATCCGCACGGTGGTCCGCGGAGCGTCGGACAGGAGCGGCAGCCCGGCACCGATGCGGGTGTCGAGCAGCTCGACCGGTCCTTCGCCGACCAGGTCGCGCACCGCCTCGGCAACAGCCTGCAGAAACACCGCGGGCGGCACGGGGGACAGTCCGCGCACCGACACACCCGTGTCCAGGTCCGCGACGCCCAGCCGCGACAGCCGGACCTGACGTTCGTACAACCGCACCGGAGCCGTCGACGGGACACTCTCGACGCGGTGGTCCTCCGCATCCCACGTGTACAAAGGCAGCGGTATTCGGCGGTTGTCGTCGCCGTACCAGCGCCGCCAGTCGACCCGGGCGCCGAGGGCGAACGCCCGGCCCATCGCACGGGCGGTCGCCGTCGCCTCGCTCTGCAGCCGGACCAGCGTGGTCACCACCTTCGGCGCCACGCCGGCCGCGCTCTGCACGTCGTCGATCGCCTGGGCCAGCAACGGATGCGGGCTGACCTCAACGAAGATCACGTCCCGGGTCTCGGCGAGCTGCCGCACGGTTTCGGCGAAGCGCACCGGACGGCGCAGATTGTCCACCCAGTAGCCCGCGTCTAGGTCGGCGCCCCGCACGGAAGCGCACCGGACGGTGGAGACCATCTCCGTCCGCGACGCCGCCGGCTCCACGTCCGCCAGCCGTGCCAGCAGGTCGTCGCGTATCTCGTCCATGAGAGGGGAGTGGGAGGCGACGTTGACCTTGACCCTGCGGCACAGGACGTCGCGCCGCTCCAACTCGCCGGCGATCTTGTCCAGTACGACGGCGTCGCCGGCCAGCACGGTGGCGCTGGGCGAGTTCTCCACCGCCACGCACACGTCGTCGCCATACGCGGCGACGAGCTCGTGCGCCGCGGTGGGCGACAGCTCCGTGGCGAGCATCGCGCCGCGGCCCGCGAGGCGCTGCATCAGGCTGCTGCGGCGGCAGATCACCCGCGCCGCGTCCCGCACGGACAGGGCACCGGCCACGCACGCGGCCACGGCCTCTCCCATGCTGTGTCCGACGACCAGATCCGGTTCCACCCCCATGCCGCGCCAGTGGGCCGCGAGTGCGACCTCCACGGCCCACAAGGCGGGCTGCACCTTCTCGACCACGTCGGCGAGCTCCGCACCGTCGTCCAGCAGCAGGTCCACGACCGACCAGCCGAGCTCCTCGCGCACCGCCGCGTCGCACTCCGTCAGTGCCGCGCGGAAGGCGTCGGAGGTCCGCAGCAGTTCCCGGCCCATGCCGCGCCACTGCGAACCCTGCCCGGAAAAGACGAAGGCGACCTCGCGCGGACCGTCGAAGCCCGCCTCGTGCATCCCGCCGTCGGGCGTGGGCTGATCCGCCGCCAGGGCGCGCAGTACGTCGGCCAGGGCGTCGTGCGAGTGGCCGACGGCCCACAGACGGAAGGGGTGTGCGTCCCGGCCCGTCGCAGCCGAGCGGCAGATGTCGCGCAGCCGGTGGCCGCGGCCGGGCCCGTCCGGCCCCAGATGCCCGGCGTGGCGGGCGGCCAGCCGGCGCAGGGCCGTGGGGGTGCGGGCGCTGAGGACGAGCAGGTGCGGGCCCGCGTCCTCGGCCGACCGCGGTGTGCCGGTGTCCGGGAGCGGTGCCGCTGCGGGGACGTACTCGCCTATCACCGCGTGCGCGTTGGTCCCCGACAGGCCGAACGAACTCACTCCGAGCACCGCGCGGTCGCCCCTGGGGCGCAGTGGCGTGTTGCGGTCCGCCACCGTGATGGGGAAGCCGGGCTCCGTGAGCTGGGGGTGGGGTGACGTCAGGTGGAGCGAGGCGGGCACCGTGCGGTGCTTGGCCACGAGCACCGTCTTGATGAGGCCCGCGATGCCGGCGGCGGCCTCGGCATGGCCGATGTTGGTCTTCACCGAGCCCACCAGCAGTGGTGCCCCGGCATTGTCCTCGGCCCCCAACGCTTCGGCCAGCGCCCGCAGTTCCACCCCGTCACCGACGGTCGTCCCGGTGCCGTGCGCCTCCACGTAGTCCACCTGGGACCCGCTCACCCCGGCGCTGCGCCACGCGGAGCGGACCATCGCCACCTGCCCGGACACCGCGGGCTGCAGGAGCAGGCCGCTGCCGTCGCCGTCGTTGGTCACGGCGCTGCCCAGCAGCAGTGCGTGCACCGGATCGCCGTCCGTGAGGGCGTCGGACAGCCGCTTGAGCAGGACTGTGCCCACGCCCTCGCTGCGCACGAAGCCGTTCGCGGAGCTGTCGCCGAACTTGCACCGGCCGTCCGGCGCGAGCATCCGCCCCTGGGAGTAGGCGACCGCGTCGGTGGGCGTGAGGATCGTGTTGACCCCGGCGGCGACGGCCAGTTCGCACTCGCCGGTGAGCAGGCTCTGGCGTGCGCTGTGCAGGGCGACCAGGGAGGACGAGCAGGCGGTGTCCAGCACCAGGCTGGGCCCGCGCAGGTCGAAGGCGTGGGAGACGCGGCCGGCGGTGACGGCGCGCAGCCTGCTGCCCGCGATGGCGCGCACGTCCGCCGTGGCCGAGGGCCCCGTCGCGTCGCCGTATTCGGCGGTCGCCTGTCCGACGAACACCCCGGTGCCGCTGCCGCGGACCGTGGAGGGTGGGATGCCGGCGTCTTCGAACGCCTCCCACACGACGTGCAGGAGCAGGCGCTGCTGCGGGTCCATGGTGCGTGCCTCACGCGGCGATATCCCGAAGAAGGCGGCGTCGAAGTCGAACACGCCATCCAGGAAGCCGCCATGACGGGAGATCAGCCGGTCGGGCGTGCCGGGCCGTGGGTCGTACCAGGCGGCGACGTCGAACCTGGCCCGCGGCACCGGTACGACGGCATCGGTGTTGCTCTCCAGCAGTTTCCAGAACTCCTCCACCCCTGGTGCCCCGGGGAACCTGCATCCCATGCCGATGATCGCGATCGGTTCGACTGTGTTCACATCCGCGCCTTCCTGACGAGTCAGTAGTCCAAATCTATACCGAAGAACAAACTTGATCCGAAGTCCTTTTGATGAAGGTGTCGTTAAGGGCGGGTCATGGCAGAGGGATCCTGTGTAACAAACGCCACATGAGCGGATTTTGACGGTGCCTTTGCGCACGAGGCGTCCGTGCTTCCATCGGTTCTCCCCGAGGGATTCCGGTGACCTGGAGTCGACTATTGAACTCCAGTACATCTATGTGCTTCAGTTGCGACGCGATCCCCACCACCGAGTGCGAAGGAGCAGGCATGCTCACCACCAGGAAGCTGGGCCGTCAGGGGCTGGAGGTCTCAGAGCTCGGCCTCGGCTGCATGGGCATGAGCCAGTGGTACGGCGCCACGGACGACCGTGAGTCGGTCGCCACCGTCCACCGGGCACTGGAACTGGGCTACACCCTCTTCGACACCGCCGAGGCCTACGGTCCTCACGACAACGAGGTGCTGCTCGGCCGCGCCCTCGCGGGCCGCCGTGAACAGGCCCTCATCGCCACGAAGTTCGGCTTCCCGATGAAGCTGAAGGACGGCACGACGGCCGAGGCCGACAGCCGTCCCGAGCACATCGTCGAGGTCGTCGAGGCCTCCTTGAAGCGCCTCGGAACCGACTACATCGACGTGCTCTACCAGCACCGCGTCGACCCGAAGGTGCCGATCGAGGATGTCGTCGGCACCATGGCCGACCTCGTACGGCAGGGCAAGGTCCGCTATCTGGGACTGTGCGAGGCCGGCGAGAAGACCATCCGTCGCGCCCACGCCGTCCACCCGCTGTCCGTCGTGCAGAGCGAGTTCTCGGTCTGGGAGCGGAACCTGGAGGACGGGGTCCTGCCGCTCCTGCGGGAACTCGGCATCGGCCTCGTCGGCTTCTGCCCGCTCGGCCGGGGCTTCCTGACCGGTGGCGTACAGCGCGCCGAGGACTACCCGGACGACGACTTCCGGCACCACGACCCGCGTCTGCAGGGCGTCAACTACGACCAGAACATGGCGATCGCCGCGAAGATCCGGGAGGTCGCGGAGCGCCACGGCCTCACCCCGGCCCAGCTCGCCATCGCCTGGGCGCTGCACCAGGGCGACGACATCGTCCCCATCCCGGGCACCAAGCGGCGTACGTACCTGGAGGAGAACACCCGCTCCGCCACGGTGGCGCTCGGCGTGGACACGCTCGCCGAGATCGACGACGCCGTACGCGCCGATCTGGTCGCCGGCCCTCGTTACAACGAGCGAATGATGGCCTACATCGACCGCTGACTCCTCCCGGCCAGGTTCTCGAGAGCCGTCCTGCGACGTGCCGCTCTCTCCTTTTCCCGCAGCAGAGCCCAGAGCCAGAAACAGATCCTCAGGAGCAGCCGTGGACATACCGCACTGGCAGAAACACTGGAACGACCGCCGCGCTCCCTTCGCGGACGAGTGCCGGCAGGCCCGGGACGCGTTGCTGTCCGATCTGAAGCAACCCGGTGTCGCACAACAGCGCGTCCTCGCCGACGTCATCGACATGAGCGCGGGTTCGGTCCACTGGCGGGAGCGGGGTTACGACGCCGTCGCCGCCGACCCCGGCCTCTTCCGCTCGGTGCTGCCCATCATGCGCTACGACGACTTCGTACCGGAGATCGAGCGCGAGACCCGTACCAAGGGCGGAACCCTGACCTGCAGTCCGGTGCTGCGCTGGCTCAAGACCAGCGGGACCACCGGAGTCCCCAAGCTGGTGCCCTACACCCTGCACTGGCTCCTCACCTACCGCATCCCCGCCATGAAGGCGATGTGGGGCACATACCTGGAGTACCACCCGGAGCTGCTCGACCACCCGTACGCGACGCTCGACACCCAGACCGTCCGTGAGGACGTCTTCGACTTCGTGCATGGGATCGGGCACCAGGCCGTCAGCAACCGGCACCCGCAGATCAACAGTCGCGACTGGAATCCGCCGTGGTACGAGTCGCCGTGGTTCGGCCCGGCCGTCCCCAGCGCCCACGAGGGCCGCATGTACCACCGCATCCGGCACCTCGTCGGCAGGGACCTGCACTACATCTCGGCGATCAACCCGAGCACCCTGATCTCCTTGCGGGACCTGCTGGCCGCGCACGGCACGGACCTGGTGCGCGACCTGCGCGAGGGAACGCTGGAGGGCAGGCCGTACGCCGAACCCGACGAGCGGGCCGCCCGGCATCTCGAAGACGTCCTGCGCAAGCCGGACTTCAGCCTCAAGGACGTGTGGCCCTCCCTCACCCTCTACACCTGCTGGCTCTCCGCCTCCGCCGGGCTGTACGCGGCCAAGCTGGACGCGGTCTTCCCCGGCGTCGACAAGATGCCGTTCATGAGCTGCGGCACGGAGGGGGTCACCACCATCCCGGTGGACGACTCGCCGCACAGTCAGCCGCTGGCCGTGGGGCAGGCGTACTTCGAGTTCGTACCCGCCGACGTGCCCCTGGGTGAACTCGTCGACAGCGGCGAGCCGGTTCACACGCTGTTGTTCGACGAGGTGGAACCCGGCCGCGACTACCACCTCATCATGACGCAGGGCAACGGCCTCTACCGCCTGTGGACGGGCGACATCTACCGCGTCGACCGGATCGTGGACGGCACCCCGTGGGTCCACTTCGTCCACCGTGACGGCATCTTCCACTCCTTCACCGGCGAGAAGATCACCGAGTCCCAGGTCACCGAGGCCATCCGGCGGGGTCTCGCGGCCAGCGGCCTCGGCACCGGGCTCTACATGTGCGGACCGCGGTGGGCGGAGCCCCCGTACTACATCGTCGTCGCCGAGGCCCCCGAGCCGTCACCGCGACTGGACGAGGCCCTGTCGGCCGACGTCGACAGCGCATTGCACGAGATCAACATCGAGTACGCGTCCAAGCGGGACAGCGGGCGGCTCGGCGCGCTGGAGGCCGTCACCGTGCCCCACGACGCCATCACCGCCCACATCGAAAGCCGCCGCCAGGCGGGCAACGCCACCCAGTACAAGTACAAGCCGTTCCAGCAGGACATCGACTTCGTCGCCGCCATATCCGGCCGCATATCCAGCCGCTGACAAGGGAGTTCGGACGTGATCGAGACCAAGAGGCCGCCGCAGAACATCCGCCGCGAGATCGTGGGCATCCCCGTCGAGGGCGCCGAACTGGCGCTGCACCTGTGGCGGCCGCGCGGACAGGTGAAGGGCGCCGTCTTCTACTTCCACGGACTGCAGTCGCACGCCGGCTGGCTGTGGGAGGTCGGGCCCCAGTTCGCCGACAACGACATCGCCTTCTACGTCCTCGACCGGCGCGGCAGCGGCATCAGCGGCGGCACACGGCACGACCTGCCCGGGGTCGACACAGTGATCCGCGACTACATGGGCGCGCTGGAGCACGTACGGGAGGCGGTCGGCGAGAGCGTGCCGCTGTCGCTCTTCGGGCACTGCCTGGGCGGCTCCTTCATGGCGGCGCTCATGCACCACCCGGACTTCACCATCCGCTACGACGCGGCCGTCTTCTGCTCGGCATGGCTGGGCAAACTGCACGCCACCCTCGACGACGAGCAGCTGCGGACCCTGGCGGCCGAGACCAGCCAGGAGCCGTGGGACGCCGGGCTCAGGGCCCAGGACTTCACGGACGAGGCGCGCCACCGGCACTTCATCGACCACGACGACCTGGCGGTACGCGAACTGACCCGGCGCTCCCGGAGCGTGCTGCTCGACCTGGAGCGGCTGTACATGCGGCCCGAGCGGGCGCTGCCCGCGGTTCCGGCGGCCTTCGTGTCCGGCATCAGCGACCCGATCATCGACCTCGACGACGCGCGGCGCACCTTCCTCGGGATGACCGGGAGCCACGGCGCCCTGCTCCAGTTCGCCACCGACAAGCACTACCTCTTCTACACCGACGTACGGGCCCGGCTCGTCGACTGGGCGTCCACGTTCACCCTCCTCCAAGGGCTGGACCGCCATGCCTGACGCCGCAGAGGCCGTCCTGTACCGGGTCGAGGTGCCGATGGCGGTCTCCTTCGACCACCCCGCCAAACGCCGCTCCACCTCCGACAGCCTCCTGCTGCGCCTGGACGTCGACGGAGCGTGCGGCCTGGGGGAGTGCGCCCCCAGGGCGTACGTCACCGGGGAGACCACCGAGACCGTGACCGGCGCCCTTCGCCATGTGCCGCTGGACGAGATCTTCGCGCGGGTCCGCTCGACCGAACCGGCCGCGCTCCTCGCCCGGCTGCGTCACGCTGGAGTCGCAGGAACCTTCGGCCTGGCGGGCGGCGGCAATCTGCTCTGCCTCCTGGAGACCGCGCTGCTCGACCTGCTGGGCAGGCGGCTGGGCCTGGGCGGGGCGGAACTGGTGCCCACCGAAGGGGCACCCGCCGCGCGCCGCCCCGCGCTGCCCGTCTCCCAGGTACTCGACCTCAGCCTCGACGTCGATGAGTTCCTCGACACCCGCGGTCCCTTCCACTTCGTCAAGGTCAAGGCGGCCGACGACATCGCCCGCGACCTGCGCACGGTCACCGCGATCCGCGCCCGCCTCGGCGACACCGTCCCCGTCATGGTCGACGCCAACATGAGCTGGACCCCGGACGAGGCCCACGGGCAGCTGGCCGCGCTGCGCGACGCCGGAGCCGACCTCGTCGAAGAGCCCCTGGCCAAGGGGTCCTGGGCGGAACTCGCCCGGCTGCGGGCCCGCACCGGTCTACGCATCCTGCTCGACGAGTCGGTGTGCACCCTCGACGACGCCCGCACCGCCGTCGAGTCCGGGGCCTGCGACGCCTTCAACGTCCGCGTGGCGAAGAACGGCGGCCCGGTGACCGCCGCGCAGGTGATCGAGCTGGCCCGGCGCGCAGGCCTCGGCTTCCAGATCGGCGTCCAGGTCGCCGAGGTCGGACCGCTCATCAACGCCGGCCGCGCCCTCGCCTTCGCACACGGCGACGCGTTCACCGTGGAGGCCGGCCAGTCCGACCGCTTCTTCCCCGAACCGGTCGTCTCACCGCCCCCGGCGGTGTGCCGTACCACCAACACCATCACCCCGGCCCCCGGGCCCGGCTTCGGCCTCGATGTCAACGAACACGCCGAACCCTGGGCCGTGCTGCGCCGCACCGAGGGCGACACGTCCTGGCGGCCCGTCCCCGCTCCCGCGCCCCGTACGAAGGAACACGCATG
The DNA here is from genome assembly GCF_055638955.1 of Streptomyces sp. NPDC111507. Lineage (NCBI taxonomy): Bacteria > Bacillati > Actinomycetota > Actinomycetes > Kitasatosporales > Streptomycetaceae > Streptomyces > Streptomyces sp. NPDC111507. The sequence goes on from NZ_JBVKBU010000006.1 coordinate 203,917, forward strand.
ACGACGTCCTACTTCTCCGACCTGGTGGTGGAGTTCCTGCACCAGCAGGGCATCGACAAGGTCGCCTTCAACCCCGGCGCGTCCTTCCGCGGCGTGCACGACTCCCTCGTCCACGCGGACAACGCCGAGATCGCCCCCGAGATCGTCATGACCTGCCACGAGGAGATCGCCGTGGCCGTGGCGCACGGCTACCACAAGGCGAGCGGCCGGCACATGGGTGTGTTCGTGCACGCCAACGTCGGTCTGCTGCACGCCTCGATGGCCGTCTTCAACGCCTGGTGCGACCGCGTACCGCTGTTCGTACTCGGTGGCAACGGCCCCGTCGACGCCGGCAAGCGCCGCCCGTGGATCGACTGGATCCACACCTCGCAGAACATCGAGTCCGTCGTCAAGGACTACGTGAAGTGGTGCGACCAGCCCATCGGCCAGCGGGCCACCGTCGAGTCCCTCTACCGCGCCTTCAAGCTGATGAACACCCCGATGCAGGCGCCGGTGTTCGTGGCGCTCGACTTCGACGTGCAGGAGCAGCCGCTCGAGGACGGCGTACGGCTGCTCCCCGCGCGGGCCACCGAGGCCGCCCGGCTGCCCGCGCTGAACGGCGCCGACCTCGACGACCTGACCGGGCGGCTGCTCGCCGCCCGACTCCCGGTCCTGGTCGTCGACTTCTCGGGCCGTGACCCCGGGACCGTCGCGCAGCTGGTCGCGCTCGCCGACGCACTGGGCCTGGCCGTCGTCGACCGCGGCAACCGGCTCAACTTCCCCAACACCCACCAGCTCAACGTCAGCCACACCTCGGGCACGCTCCTGTCCGACGCCGACCTCGTCCTCGCCCTCGAGGTGCAGGACCTGGTCGGCGCCCTCGGCTCCTTCCTCACGCTCAGCGACCAGGGAGCGCCCGCGAACGGCGCCGACATCGTCACCCTCGGCTTCAACGAACTGCTCACCAGCAAATGGGCCGCCGACTACCAGCAGTTCGTGCCGGTCACCCGCGCCGTCGCAGCCGACACCGCGGACTCGGTGGCCGCGCTGCGTACGGTCGTCGAGGACCCGGCCGGTCCGTTCGCGGCGCCCGCGTTCACCGAGCGCCGCGAACAGCGCGTCAAGGCCCTCGCCGATCTGCACACCGAAGCCCGCGCCGACTGGGCGCGCCAGGCCGAGGAGGCGAAGGGCCGCGACCGTATCCACGTGTCCGCGGCCGTCGACGAGATCCACCGTGCGGTCCGCGACGAGGAGTGGATCCTCACCAACACCGGCAGCCTCACCATCGACGGCTGGGTGAAGAAGCTCTGGCCGTTGGAGCGACCCGGCAGTTACCTGGGCCTCAACGGCGGCGGTGGCCTCGGCTACGGCCTCGGCGCGTCGATCGGCGCGGCGCTCGCCCACCAGAGCGACGACACGCTCTGCGTCGACCTGCAGGCTGACGGCGACTTCCTCTACACGCCCAGCGCGCTGTGGACTCTCGCCGCCTACGACGTGCCGCTCCTGGTGATCGTCATGAACAACCGCCTCTATCTGAACTCCACCCAGCACGCCGAGCGCATCGCGGGCAACCGCGACCGGGACATCGACCGCGCGCACATCGCCACCAGTTTCTACGACCGGCCCGTCGACTTCGTGACTCTGGCCCAGTCGTTCGGTGTCCACACCCTGCCGCGGGTGGAGCGCGTCGACGCCGTCGCGCCGACCGTGCGCGAGGCGGTCGCCCACATCAAGGAGCACGGCAAGCCCGTCCTCGTCGAGATCCTCATGGAGTGACCGGACCGGCCCGCCCGGACCGGGCGGGCCACCGCCTTCCCAGCCCGCGACTTCCCAGGAGGCACCCACCATGACGGTGGTCTTCGAATGCATCTACGACGACGAGCGGCACTTCGGACTGGGCGTGCCGGAGGCCGGAGCGCCCCTGCGCCTGTTTCCCCTGGCCGGTGACACCCTCGCCGCGCTGCTCACCGCGGCGGTCGGCGAGGAGGCGGACACCGCCGCGCTGCTCACCCTGGGCCGGGCGGCCGTCGACGTACCGGCCGCGGAACGTCACCGGGCGCGGCTGCTGCCGCCGCTGCTGCCCGCGCACGTGGGGGACGCGCTGGTCAGCGGCTTCATGATGACGCACAACGTGAAGGTCGGCGCCGAGGTCCCGGACCAGCCCAACTGGTTCGTCAAGGGGCTCGGGGACGTCCTGAAGGTGCCGGGCGAGGCGCTGTCCGTACCCGGCGACGCCGTGGCCGTGTGCGAGGAGGCCGAGGTGGTCCTCCTCTACGTGGGCGACGAACGAGGCACGCCCCGCTACGCCGGCTACACCTTCGGCAACGACGTCACCGACATAGGCCGCTTCAAACAGCACGCCGGACACCTGTCGTACGCGAAGCTGTGCGATGCCGGGGTGTCCCCCTGGCTGCACCTCGGTGAACCGCCGCGCTCGGTGACGGGCGAGGTCACCGTCGAGCGTGGCGGGGCACCGGCCTGGAAGGGCCCGTTCACCACCGGCGTCGACGCCCTCCACTACGACCTGCCCACAATGATGTCGCGCCTCTTCTCCTACGAGGCCCTGCACCGCCCCGGCCGGGTGCACTACGTCTACATCGGCGCCGACCGCAGCAGCTTCCACGCCGGGTTCCGGACCCGGGACGGCGACCGGGTCACCATCGACGTCGCGAGCCACGGTGTGCGGCTGTCCCACCCGCTGGTGTGGACGCGTCGCCCCGGACAGGACTGACGCCGTGACCCCGCTGCGCCGACTCAGTGACGTCGAGGCGGCGTTCGCCCGCACCCACGCGCTGATGCACGGCACCACGCAGGTCACCACCCATGTCACGGTGCGCGGCGACCTCGACCCCGAGCGCTTCCGGCGGGGCGCCGAGCGGTGGGCCGCCGAGCTGCCGCTGCTGTCGTTGCGCATCGAGGAGCGGCCCGACGGCCTGTGGTTCGCCACCGGCCCCGGACCCCGGCCCGGACAGATCCGGCACGACCCGCTGGGCGCGCCGGACTCGCCCGACGACGTACTGCGCCGGGAGCTCAACGACGTGCTGGAGACCGGTGGTCCACTGTGGCGGCTGCGCCTCGTCCGCGACCCGGGCGCGGGGGTGTCGCACCTCTACTTCACCCGCAACCACGCGATCTCGGACGGCCACTCCACCGGTGCCGTGGTCCGCGCTCTGCTGGACGCGCTGTTCGCCGCGACCGAGGGGGTGAGCGTTCATGACGTCCGGACCCTGCCGCCCAACGGCGACGCGTTGACGTACCGTCCGCCCGCGTCGCCGGAGGCCCCGGTACGGGAGTCCGTGCCGCGGCCCGGTCCCCTGCCGTTCGAGGCGCACCGGCCGTGGGACGAGCGGGCCGCGGACTTCGTCCCGCTGGCGTTCACCCGGGAGGAGAGCCTGGCCCTCAAGTCCTGGTGCAGGAAAAGGGAGGTGACGGTCAATCAGTTCTTCGCGGTCGCGCTGGCCGAATCGTACGCCGAGGCCACGGGCCGTTCGGTGGTGAATCTGTGCACGGCCGTGTCGCTGCGGCGACGATACGAGGAGAGCGCCGAACTGCCGGACGTGGGCTGTTTCATCAACGTCCTGAACGTTCCCGTGCGGGTCGGCCGGGGCGATCCGGCCGACGAAGCCCGTGACTACGCCGCGGCGCTGGCGCGGGCGGACTCCGCGTGGCGCCCGCCCCTCCGGGACCACGCGGTGATCCGGCGGGCGGTGGAGGAGACTGCCGCCGCCCGGTCGGCCGCCGGGATCTGCATCACCAACGTCGGTGTCGTCGACCCGACGCTCGGCCCGCACACCGCGCGGGTCACCGGCTATCGCACCGTGGTCAACCGCGTGGGCGCCAACTACGGGGTGGTCCTCCATCTCGGCACCCTCGGCGGGGCGTTCACGACGGCACTCGCCTTCGGTACCCCCAGCACCGACCCGGACACGGTGCGCGCCGTGGCGAAGGCACTGCGCGAGCGCGTGCTACGCCCCGCCGCCGCGGCACGGGGTCTGTCGGCGGGGGCCTCCCGATGAGGTGCTCAGGCCTTGTTCCCGGTGTCCTTGGTCTCCTGGGTGTCCTCGGCGCGCAGGACCAGGGCGAGGAGGCCGGGGAAGCGCTCGTCGAACTCGGCGCGGCGCAGCCGGTTGAGTCTCTTGGGTCCGGCGTCGCGCTGCTCCAGGAGGCCGGCCTCGCGCAGTACGGCGAAGTGGCGGCTGAGGGTCGCTTTGGTGACCGGCACGTCGAAGCTGCCGCACGACCGTTCCCAGTCGGCGGCCCCGGCCAACTCCCGTACCAGGGTCTGGCGGACCGGGTCGGCGAGGGCGAGCAGCGCCGCCTCCAGCTGTACCTCGCCCGGGGGAGTGTGGATCGGTGGCGTCCGGTGACTCGAGGCTGCCGTCGGCTGTCGGCTCTCCACGGTCGCCCGCCCGCCCGGTGTCGTCGACTCTCGGCTCTGTGCCGTCATGGCTGGTTGCTCCGTCCCGACTCGCTTGGTCCGTGAGGCGTGCCGTACACGGATTGCAGAGTGTTCGATGATCTGCGTACACTCGGACTGTTCGCTTGTAGACGAACAGTCTACCGGAGCCCGCTGCGTATCGCCCGGCTCCGGCCCCCCACCGCCCTCCGGCACGACGGAAGGAAAACCGTGCCTCAGACCCAACCCCACAAGACCCGGCCGGGACTGACGCTGTTCGCGGCCTGCCTCGGTTTCGTGGTCGTCATCCTGGACGTCAGCGTCGTGAACGTCGCCACCAAGGCGCTCGGCGCGGACTTCGGCGGCAGTCTGTCCGGTCTTGAGTGGGTGATCAACGGCTACACGCTCACCTTCGCGGCCTTCCTCCTGACCGCCGGTGCCATGGGCGACCGTTACGACCCCAAGCAGATCTTCATGGCGGGCTTCGCCCTGTTCGCCGTGACGTCCCTGGCCTGCGGCGCCGCCCCCTCGTTGGTCGCCCTCATCACCGCCCGTGTGGTCCAGGGCGTCGGCGCCGCGATGATCGTGCCGTCCTCGCTGTCGATCGTGAACACCAACTTCCCCGACCCGGCGGAACGCACCCGCGCCGTGAGCCTCTGGGCCGCGGCCGGCGGACTCGCCCTCGCGCTCGGCCCGGTCGTGGGCGGCCTGCTGGTGGACTCGCTCGGCTGGCGCTCGATCTTCTACGTCAACGTCCCCATCGCCGCCGTCGGCATCGTGCTCGTGCGGGCCCACGCCCGGCCCGCCCCCGTGCGCGACGCCTCGGTCCGCCGCTCGCTGGACCTCCCCGGTCAGCTGCTCGCCGTCGTCGGCCTGGGCGCGTTCACCGGAGCGATCGTGGAGGCCAACGCGCAGGGCTGGACCTCGGTCACCGTCCTGACCTGCCTGGCCGTCTTCCTGGTCGCGTTGGTCGGCTTTCTCGCGGTGGAGCGCCGCAGTGGCGACCCGATGCTGCCCCTCCACCTGTTCGGCCGACGGGCGTTCAGTTCCACGTCCCTCATCGGAGTGCTGCTGAACTTCGCCTTCTACGGCCTGATCTTCGTCTTCAGCCTCTTCTTCCAGCAGGTCTGGGACTACTCGCCCATCGGTGCCGGACTCGCGTTCCTCCCCATGACGGCCGCCATCATGATCGCGAACCTGTCGTGCGGTCCGCTGGTCAAGCGCTACGGCGCCCGGACCGTACTGATCACAGGCAACACCCTCGCCGTCCTCGGCTACCTGGCCACGGTCCCCGTCGTCGGCTCCGGGGCGTACGCGCAGATGACCGCGCAGTTCGTCGTCGCCGGATTCGGCATCGGCCTGGTCGTCCCCTCCATGACCAACGCCATGCTCGGTTCCGTGGACCCGGCCAACGCCGGTATCGCCTCCGGCGTGCTCAACGCCTCGCGTCAGCTGGGCGGCCTCATCGGGGTCGCGGTGATGGGTCTGCTCGTCGGCCAGGCCGCCTCCGAGCACTTCCTGTCCGGCCTGCGCGCGGCCCTGCTCTGCGCCGTGGTGGCCCTCGCGATCAGCGCGGTGCTCAGCGCGGTCGGCCTGCCCAGGCGCCAGGCGACCACCGCGACGGCCCCGGCGGCCGCCGTGTCCAAGGCCGGGTCCGAGCCCGAGCCCTCTCTGAAGACCGCCGACGCGCGCTGACGGCCGCCGCCCGGTCGCCCTACCCCAAGGAGTCCCCGTTCCATGCCTCACCTCGTGCTCGAATACTCCGGCAACGTCCGGGAGCGCATAGACCCGGTCGCCCTCTTCGGAAAGCTGCACACCGAACTGGCCTCCGTCGGAGGCTTCCGCATCCAGGACTTCAAGAGCCGTGCCGTCCGCATGGACCAGTACTTCATCGGGGACGGCGCCCGCGAGCAGTCGTTCGTCAACCTCGACGTACGGACGTTCGGCGGCAAGTCCCCGGAGGCCAGGACGGCGGTGAGCGAGGCCGCCTTGACCGTGCTCGCCGACGCCTTCGAGGCGACCCTGCGCGAGACGGCCTGCGACATCTCCGTCCAGATCACCGAGCTGGACCGCCCGAGCTTCGCCCGGACCCGGTCCGAGGACCACAGCGGTCGTTCCGCGGCCTGACCGGCCCCGCCCCCTCCACGTACAGGAGCAGAACCAGTCATGAGCGCATACGCAGATCAGCGCGTCCTGGTCGTCGGCGGCACCTCCGGTGTCGGCCTCGCCGCCGCCCGGGAGTTCGTCGCGCAGGGCGCCGACACCGTCATCGCCTCGCGCAGCCCGCAGCGGCTCGACGCGGCCCTCGCGGTGCTCGGCGGGCTCACCGCGTCCGGCGGCGGGGCGGTGAACGGGCAGACCCTGGACATCCGTTCCGAGGAGGAGGTGGAGAAGTTCGCCGCCACCGCCGGGGAGTTCGACCACGTCGTCGTCTCGGCGGGGGAGACCCCCATGGGGCGGGTCGACGCCCTGCCGCTGGCCGACGCGTACGCCGCCATGGACAGCAAGTTCTGGGGCGCGTACCGCATCGCCCGGTCCGTCCGCGTCCGGCCCTCCGGGTCGCTGACACTGCTCGCCGGGTACCTCTCCCAGCGGCCGGGCCGGGCCTCGGCCCTGCAGAGCGCCATCAACGCGGCCCTCGAGGCCCTCGTGCGCGGCCTGGCCCTGGAGTACGCGCCGTTGCGCGTCAACGCCGTCTCGCCGGGGCTGCTGCGGACCCCGCTCTGGGAGGGGATGGACGTCACCGCCCGCGAGCGGATGTACGAGGCGGCGACGCAACGACTGCCCGTGGGGCGCGTGGGGGAAGCGGCCGACGTCGCCCAGGCGGTGCTCTTCGTCACCGGCAACGCCTACGCGACGGGCACCACCGTGTACGTCGACGGCGGCGGAACCATCGCCTGACGACACATGACCTGACACCCCTCGCCGTACCGCGGCGGGTGCGCTGTGAGGCCCCGTCTCCGGTACTCGGGAGGCGGGGTTTCCCGCATATGTGACAGATCTCTTCTCCAGCGACCTACCGGCCGGTATACAAGCGATGTTGAGCCTGCAAGCAACGCTGCGTCAGTGTCGACGGAGGAGAGATGATGAACCATCACGTGGTCCGGGGCGACGTCACCCGAAGACGACGGCACGCCTCCGCGCTGGGAGCCGCCCTCGGGAGTGGTGTCCTGCTCCTCGGCGTCGCCTCCGCGTCTCCCGCCGTCGCGAGCGGACCGCACTCCCACCGGGGAGCCGACTATGTGGCGCTCGGTGACTCGTACACCTCCGGACCCCTGATCCCTCGTCAGGTGGACGCCAACTGTGCCCGCTCCGACCAGAACTACCCCTCGCTCGTCGCGACGCGGCGGCCGACCAGAACGTTCACGGACGTGAGCTGCGCCGGTGCGACGACCGACAACATGTGGAAGGCGCAGGGAACCAACGGACCCCAGCTGAACGCCGTCGAGCGCTCCACGGATCTGGTGACCGTGCAGATAGGCGGCAACGACATCGGCTTCGGCTCCATCATCGGTACCTGTGCCGCGCTGAGTTCCAAGGACCCGTCGGGCAACCCCTGCCAGCAGTACTACAACTCCTCGGGCTTCGACCAGCTGACTCGGAACATCATCGAGACGGCTCCCAAGATCGCGCGGGTGCTGCGCGCCGTGCACGACAGGGCCCCGCACGCCCGCGTGCTCGTGGTCGGCTACCCGGACCTCCTGCCCGACGACGGCAGCGGCTGCTATCCGTCCGTCCCGTTCGCCGCCAAGGACTTCGCCTACCTGCGTGACGTCGGGAAGCGGCTCAACCTGATGATGCGCACGGTGGCCCTGTTCAGCCGTGCCGAATACGTCGACACATACAGACCAACGGTCGGACACGACATGTGCAAGGCACCCGCCGACCGGTGGATCGAGCCGCTGCAGCCCGCTTCACCCGCCGCCCCCGCACACCCCAACGCCAAGGGCGAGGCGGCCATGGCCGGGGCGGTGCTCCGGCGGCTGTAGCTCCTGTGCGGTGCGCGATCTCCATGGACCCCACGAACTCCACGAACTCCATGGACCATGCATGTTTACAAGACCTGCCCAGGGTCACACGGGTCAGTGAGCACCTGATCCGAGAGCACCGAGAGGTGAGTTCCATGGCTCGCGACCAGAAAGCCAAGGCCAAGGCCGAGCAGGCCAAGGGCAAGATCAAGGAGACCACGGGTCGTGCCGTGGGCAACGAGCGGATGACGGCCGAGGGGCGTGTGGAGAAGGCCAAGGGTGACGCGCGTCAGGCGAAGGAGAAGACCAAGGACATCTTCCGCGGCTGATGCCCGGCGGGTTGATACGCAGCCGGTTGATGCCCAGCCGGTTGATGCCCGGCCGCCCCCGTGGGGCGCACGGCTTACGCGGAGCAGGGGGCCCGTCGCATGGAGCGACGGGCCCCCTGCTCCGCTCCGCGCGCACCCGCGCCGAGCGGTGGAGGTTCGTAGGCTTTCCCCGCCGAAGATCGTAGGCTTGCCCCTCCGGAGACTGTGTGGGGGAGCCATCTATGACCACGGCCAGGGACCTCTTGATCACCGCCATGGACGTGGACCCGGACCGCCCCGTGGGCCAGGGCGACCTGTCCCTCGCACTCGCCGGAGCCGAGGTGATCGACCTCCTCGCCGCTGACGCCGTCCACCTGGACGGCGACCGCCTCGTGCCGGCCCCGGAGCCGACGACGGAGGACCGCCTCCTGGCCGAGGCCGTGTCCTCACTCGTACGTCAGGTGCCCTACGAACCGGTCGAGGACTGGCTGTGGCGCAGGGGGCGCGGCCTGGCAGCGGTCCATCTCGCCGCCCTCGAGGCGGACGGTCAGCTGACCCGGCAACGCCAACGCCGGCTGCTTTTCGGGGCCGTCCGGATGGTCGTGGTCGACTCGCCCGCCCGGCGCCGGGCCCTGCACCGCTGGGCCGCCGACGAGCCCGTCCTCGTCTCTCTCGCGGCGGCCGTCGGGATTCCGGCCGAGCAGGGCGCGGACGTACCGGTCGTGACCGACGACGCGGTGACGACCGTGCTGGCCGCCGTCAACGACGCGGTCATGGAACTGGAAGCGGTACGCCAGCGCCGGTCCATCGAGAACGCGGCGTTCGCCAATCTCTGGCGAGGCGCGTGACGCGAGCGGGCACGCCGCGACACGCTGGTTTCAGAGGGTGGCCTCGGGTCGGCGCCGGTTTCCGGTAGCGATCACTCGCCCTTGCCGGGCCCGTTCTCGGGCGTGCCGGTGCCGGTGCCGGTGCCTGTTCCAGTGTCGGTGCCCCCGCCGGTGGCCCGGTCCGGGCCGTCGTCGCGGGCCGCGCGCCGTGCCCGTACGGTGCCCGCGACCCGCTGGAACGTCCGCGTCAGCTGGTGCAGCGGGTTGCCCTCCTGACCGGCGGACGTCTCGTGCGCACCGGACGCCGTCGTCCGGAGGTCCCGGAGCTCGGCCAGCGCCGCATGCGCGAGTTCGGTCGCCTCGCGGTACTGGTCGCGCGACTTCGTCATGGTGTCAAGTGCCTCGGCGTAGACAGCCACCAGCGCCCGCGCCTCCTCCAGCGTCAGCAGCTTCCAGTCCTCCCGGAGGCCGGTGAGGGCGTCCTTTGCCGTTTCCGGCAGCGGCCGGGGCAGCGCCGCGTACCGTACGACCTTCTCCAGGAGCTCCGTCGGCTCCGAGCCGTCGAGGAACACACTGCGTACGGTGCAGTCCTGCTCGTCGTACCCGGGCCGGGCGGGGGAACCGGGCAGGATCACGGCGCCACCGCGCGGCACCCGTACGCCCAGGTCGTACAGCGCCCAGTTGACCGCCTGGAACTGCTCGGGTGCGGCGCGGTGTTCCACGACGCGGTGACGCAGACCGGGCGGGAGCAGCCGGGCCAGCGGGAGGCGACCGCGTTCGTCGGTGGTCATCGCCTCGTGGATGACGACGTTGATGCTCCAGCTGTGCTGCGCGGCCTCCTTGAGCAGGCGGCGCAGTGCCTTGTCCTCCTGCGGCAGCGGGTTGATGTCCCGCAGGCGGAGCCCGGCCACGATGTCGTGGTCCCAGGCGACCTCGTGTCCCTCGGGCCAGAACATGGTCGCGGGAGAGGGCCACGCGAGGTCCCAGGGCCGTTCCGCCTCGGCCACCAGCGTCCAGCGGGTTCCCTCGGCGGCGTGTTCGCGTCCGTCCGTCGTGAGCCGTGCGCGCACCGTGACGGCGTCGTCGACCAGCCAGCGCGCCTCGAAGACATGTCCTTCGGAGTCCGAGGAGTTCTCTGCGTCCAGGTAGTCGTGGATCGTCTCGTCGGCCTTCAGCCTCCGCAGGTTCTCCCTGAGGATCTCCTGCGGGGCGGGCCCGACGTGGCGCCCGCCGGCCAGCCAGACGGTTTCCGGGGCGGTGGCGCGGGCGGTGGAGGGCTTGGGCATGAGTCACTTTGCGGTGGGAGGCGGCGTGGCCTCCCAGTATGGTCAGCGCGGGTGGCCGGTCGGGCGGCGAGGCCCGCGTGGATCACATACATCCCCTCTTGCGGAACTTTGACCGCTCCAGTGCCTTATGTGTGCTTTGAGGTGCCGGAGATGTCGCTGCGTCCGTCACGCCGGGCGCAGCGCGCTGTGAATCGCCTTCTGTCCGGCGAAGAAGAGGGACTCTTCGCGTATCGAGGCACCCGGGCTGGGGGCGTGGATCATCATGCCGTTGCCGGTGTAGAAGCCGACGTGGCTGACGTTGTCGTAGAAGAAGATCAGGTCGCCGAACTGGATGTCGGTCAGGGGAATCGCCGCACCGGCGGTCGCCTGCCCGTGCACGGTACGCGGGAGCGCGACCCCGGCGGCCCTCCAGGCGGCCTGGACGAGGCTGGCGGAGTCGTACGAGTCCGGTCCGGTCGCGCCCCAGACGCACGGCTTGCCGATCTGCTCGCGGGTGAAGGCGAGGGCCTTGGCGGCCTTCCCGCCGTACGCCGACTCCGCGGCGCCGACGGCCGTGTTGACGGAACCGGTGGAGACACCGGTGCCTACGGGCACACCCGCGGCCAGGGGCATTCCCGTGCCGAGGGACATGTCGGCAGCGAGAGGCATCCCCGCACCCATGGTCATGTCCGTGGCCAGCGGTACGCCTCCGCCGAGGGACATGTCCGCGCCGGGCGGCATGCCCGCGGCCAGCGGCATCCCCGTGCCGAGGGACATGTCGGCACCGAACGGCATCCCCGCACCCATGGACATGCCCGCACCGAGCGGCATCCCGGTGCCGAAGGACATGTCCGGGCCGAGTGCGGTCGACTGCTGTCGCTGCCACTCCTCCGCGGCCTGCCGGCGAGCCTGATCCTCCGGGGTGGGCCAGACGGCCTCGGCCGGACGTGACTCGATCGCCGCGGGCCCGGGGTTCCAGCGCGCGGCGTGCTGGGACACCAGATCACGGGCCAGCGCCAGCTTGCGCTGGATCTTCTCCTTGGACGTCTTCAACGAGGACTGCCCCGGCCCGGCGGGCAGCGCGGGCAGCAGGGCCGTGGCGGCCTCCAGCGCGGGTTGCGGCGCAGGCTCCGGCGCGGCCGGCAGTGCGGCGACGGCCCTGGCCGTCAACTCGGCCACGGGCCCGGCGGCCGCCTCGGCGGAGGGGCCCGCCGTCAACTCAAGAACAGGGCGGGCGGTCAACTCCCGCCCACGGTCGGTGAGTCCGTCCTCCGGCCGCTTCGGCGGGCCCGCGGGCCGCGCCTCGGCGGGGGGCTTCGACATCCGGTCGGCCGGCAGCCTGGCAGGCGCGGACGGACCCAGCTGCGCGCGCGCCGCGTCGAACCAGGTTCTGGTGATGTCGTCGAGGGCGGGGTCGCGGCGCCTGCGCGCGCCTTCCGCTGCCGGGTTGACGCGGCTTCGGCTCCCCGTGGTCATCGCGCGGGTCCCGTTGACGAACCCGACGGCGTTCTCGGCCTGGTCGTAGAGGGAGCTGATCCGCTGCTGCACCTCCTCGCGGCTCGGACCGTCCGCGCTACTGAGGGCGGCCGCCGCGCGTGCGGAGTCAGGCATGCCAGGGAGGCTGTTGCCTCCAGGGCGCGGGGTTCGTTCCGGCGCCATGGGAGCCGTACTCCTTCCGTACTCCGCCTACCGGGTCGGCTGTCGGGTTCGGGCGGAAGATTCAGGAAGGCTGCCCTACAGCCCTTGCCCGATCGGGCAGTTGGGCCGATTCACCCCAAGGTCGGTTGGGTCCAGGTTCCGGTTGCCACGGAGGCACCGGATTCGGCGGAGGTCGCGCGACCCGGCGAGGTTCGCCGGAGGGAGTCGTGCGGCCTACCGCCAACTTAGCCAATTTGTGTGCCTGGTGTGAAGATTGGAGCGCGAACTGTCCGATATGTAATTGTGACCTTCGTCTACGTGTTCCGGCCACGACCAGGATGTCGTACGACCGCCGTGCGCCCCATGGTCGCCGCGAGCGTGCGCAACCGGCGCCAGTCCAAGGGGGGTTGGGCCTCCGGCACACCGGGCCGTTCCTTGGGGACGCGGACGCGCAGGGCGCCGGGTTCGACGCGGCAGTGCACCGGGGTGGGCAGGACCAGGGCCTCGCCGTCGATGCCGGCCTCGATCTCCGCGCGGTCGGCGTCGATGACCACCTCACGGGTGGTCAGGACCGCGAGTCCGTCCGGCGCGGGGTCCAGTACGAGCGCGGCGGCCTCGGCCGCGCTGTCCACCGTGATGCCGAGGACACCGAGCAGCCCGGAGTCGAGCCGTTCGCGGCGGCCGAGACCGGCCGGATCGTTGGTGCGGTAGGGGTTGTTGCTCACCAGTACGGCCTGCGGGGCGTCGAGCGTCGTGTCCGCGGCGCGAGCGGTCAGTCGCGGCCCGCGCTGACGGGTGAGCAGGTCGGGCAGGAGGTCCAGGATGGTGCCGATCTTGTCGTCGCGGTACGCGGGACTCTGCACGACCGCCGCGTACGCGCCGAAAGAGGCGTTGTTGACGAACGGGTGGCCGCCGGCGAAGCCGAGGTCCACGCGGAGTTCGACGCCGTCGGTGAGGGCGTCCAGGCAGGTCGCCGGGTCGTCGCGGTCGAGGCCGAGGTCCATCGCGAAGTGATTGCGGGTGCCGGCGCAGACCACCAGGAACGGCAGACCGTGTTCGGCGGCGACGGCCGCGACCAGCGCCTGGGTACCGTCACCGCCGGCGACACCCAGCAGATCCGCGCCGTCCGCGACGGCGGCCCGGGCCAGCGCGGTGACGTCCTGGTGCTCGTCAGGGTCGAGGAGCACGACCTGTGCGCCGAGCCGCTCCGCCTTCTCCCGCAGTCCGAACTTCGCCACCTTGCCACCGCCGGAGTGCGGATTCATGAGGAGGAAGGGGCGCCGCGGCGGCGGTGCCCTGCGTTCCTTCGGGCGCGGGGCGCGCGTCCGGTCGCTCCGCAGGGCGTACCGGCCGCTCCAGACCGCCACGGTCCACAGTGCCAGGGACACGGGAACGGCCCAGAGCAGCCCGGCCACGGCGAACAGGGTGAGCACGGCGCCGGGCACGACGGCCGCCAGCACGGCCGCCACCCAGCGGAGCGGGCCGCGCCGGGTCAGCGCCCACCACAGCGCCGCCGCCGTGACGGCCACGCCGAGGAGCGCGGCCAGGAGCAGCAGTACGCCGTCCACGCCTCCGTAACCGAGCGGCAGCAGCACCGCCAGCGCCGCCGCGATCAGCGCGCCCCTGGCCGCCCACCGTTTCCCGTGGCCGACCCGCGCGCTCGTGTCCACACCCATCGCTCCTCCACGGACGTCGTAGAAGTCCGGCCCTGGCGGGCCCGGCCGCACGGAGGCCCGGTTCGGCGGGTCGTTGGCTGTGTGCGGGGTCGGCCATCGACGACACAGTCGTATGCAACCGTCGGGTCAGGCGCCGCGCAACCGCCACGCTCCGCCTGGCCCGCGCCGACCGGGGCCGGTCCGGACGGTTCTCACCGAACCCTTGGTCCACCCCTCGGGGCCGGGACCGTCGCGGCTGATGCACGATGGGCGGCGGCGGGCCCCGGCAGGACGCCGGGTGTGGCGGGGAGGGACAGTGGTGATGAGTGGGCAGCGCGGCCGTGTCCTGGTCGTGGACGACGACGCGGCGATCCGCCGCTCGCTGGAGCGGGGCCTGAGGCTCGGTGGATTCGCCGTGGATCTCGCCGACGGGGGCCGGCCGGCCCTGGCGGTGGCCCGGCGGACGCCGCCGGATGTGATCGTGCTGGACATCTCGATGCCCGACCTCAACGGCATCGAGGTGTGCAGGGCGCTGCGGGACGAGGACAACGACGTACCCGTGCTGATGCTCTCCGCACTCGACGAGACCGCCGACCGGATCGCGGGCCTGCAGGCGGGCGGCGACGACTACCTCGTCAAGCCCTTCGCCCTGCAGGAGCTGGTCCTGCGGCTGGAGGCACTGCTGCGGCGCCGGCCGCCGCGGGACAGCGGCACCGTACGGGCCGGCGGGCTGCTCCTGGATCCCGCCGCCCGCAGGGTGAGCCTCGACGGGCGGCCGGTGGAACTGACCCGCCGCGAGTTCGAACTCCTCCACTTCCTCGCCCGCAACGCAGGCATCGTGCTCAGCCGGGACCAGCTCCTCGATCGCGTATGGGGCTACGACTTCGAGGTGCGCACCGACGCGGTGGACACCTTCGTCAGCTATCTGCGCCGCAAACTGGAGACGTCGGGGCACTCCCGGATCATCCACACCGTACGAGGCGTGGGCTTCGTCCTGCGCGACGACGACCCGCAGGAGCGGCCGTGAGACTGTCCACGCGGATCGCCCTGGCCGTGGGCGCCACCGTGCCCGTACTGGTACTGGCCACCGGCTGGCTGCTGCTGCGGCTGGTCGCCGCGGATCTGCACGATCAGCAGGACACGCATCTGCGTGAGCGCGCGGTGGCCGTCGCCAAGGATGCCCGGGGGCTGCTGCGCGCGAGCGCCGCCGACCGGTCGGCGGCGGTGGAGCAGGCCCGCGAGCGCCGGGTGTTCACCTCGGCCCTGGACGTGGGCGTACGGCTGATCGGCCCCGAGGAGACCTTCACCGGCGGCCCGCAACCGGCGGCGGACGTGGCGCTGCCCGCCAGGGCGCCCGTGCCGGTCACCCTCCGTGCCGACGGCAGGAGCTGGCGGATCCTGTCGACCCGGGTGACCGGGGCGCGCCCCGGCGTGCGCGGCACCCTGTGGCTGTTCGCGTCGGACACCGCCGCCGACACCCAGGTGCGCCTGGTCCGACGGCGCGCGGTGACCGTCGCCCTGCTCGCCGCACCGCTGTCCGGGCTGCTCGCCTGGGCCGTCGCCACCCGGGCGAGCGCGCCGCTGCGCCGTCTGCAACGCCGGGCGAGCGGCCTCGACCCCCGCTCCAGTTCCACTCGCCTGGACCACAGCCCGACGCGGATCGCCGAGGTCGACGACCTCGCACACACCCTGCAGACCGTCCTGGCACGCTACGACGAGCAGGCACTCAGGACCGCCGAGGCACTGGCCACCGCCCGCTCCTTCGCCTCGGCGGCCTCGCACGAACTGCGCACCCCGCTGATGAGCATGCAGACCAACCTGGAGATCCTCACCGAGCATCCGGAGCTCGCCGGACCCGACCGCGACGAAGTGCTGCACGACCTGAGCCGCGAACACGCACGCCTCCTCGGAGTCCTCGTCATGCTGCGCGACCTCGGCCGCGCAGACCTCGTCGAGGCGGACGCCTTCGGCCCGGTCGACCTCGCCGACCTCGTCGAAGCGAGCACGGAGGAGCAGCGGCGACGCCATCCGCACGCGCGGGTGGCCGGCCACTGCGCGGCGGGGCTGCGCGTACACGGCTGGGAGGCGGGACTGCGGAGCCTGGTGGACAACCTGCTCGTCAACGCCCTGGTCCACGGTCACACGGACGGGCAGCCCCCACAGGTCGAGGTGACCTTGCGCGCGAGCGGCGCCGAGGCGCTCCTGGTCGTCGAAGACCGGGGCCCTGGCATCCCGCCCGCGCTGCGCACCGAGGTCTTCGAACGCTTCCGCCGCCGACCGGACAGCCCCGGCTCCGGCCTCGGACTGACCCTGGTCGCCCAGCAGATCGCCCTGCACCGAGGTGGGATCCGGGTACTGGACCGGCCCACGGGTCCGGGTACCCGCGTCGAGGTCACCCTGCCGCTGAGCGACGGCACCGGGGACACGGGGGCCACGCTTCCGCTCCCGCGCAACTGGATGATCACGGCCGCCGACCGGCCACAAGAATTCCACAAAGACGGCTCCTAGCTTTCCCGGCGACAGGGCAGTCGCCCGTGAACGCGGAGGAGTTCGTCATGCCAAGCACCAGGAAGACCGTGATCTCGGTCGTCTCGTTGGTCGCCGCCGGATCGCTGTTCGGCGCCGCCGGCGCCGCTACCGCCGACGCCGCGACTCCCGCGCCGTCCGGCACCCCCACGGGCGACGGCGCGGCGGCGCTCTGCAAGCGCGCGCCGAAGATCGACCGGCGGATCGATCGGATCCTCACCCGGCTGCGCGCGGACGCTTCCCAGCGTGGCTCCATCGCCCGTCTCGAGCAGCGGGTGGCGAACGCCAAGTCCGCGGGGCACACCCAGATCGAGACCTACCTGAACGACCGGCTCACCGCCCGGCGCTCCCTGGTCCCCACCCTGGAGACCCGCCAGAAGGACCTGGCCGACGTCGAGAAGTGGTGCGGCGCCCACGACAACGGTCGTACGAACTGATGCGCGCGCGTCACACCGTGCCGGCCGTACTGGCCGCCCTGCTGTTCCTGGCCGGATGCGGCCATGGCGGGAGCGCACAGAGCACGCAGACGCCACAGGGCACGCAGACCACTCGGCAGCCCGCACCCACCTCCTCCGCGGACCTCGGTCACCTGCGGAAACTCGTCGACGATGCCGATTCCGCGGCGAGCGCGGCGGAGTCGGACATGGCCCGGGAGTGAGGTCAGCGTTCCGTCGACGGGGGCGATCCGGTGGGATGACGCCGGTGGTGACCGTCGACGGGACGGGTGGCGAAATGCGGTCGATGCGGGTGGTGGGAGGCGGTGCGTTCGATGACCAGGAGGGCGGCGTCGTCGCCGGGGTGGTCGCCGACATGCGAGAGGAGGTCGTCGTGGATGTGCCGCAGCAGGGCGTCGGGGCTGGAGACGGGAAAGGAGGCGATCCGCTCGAGGAGCGGGTAGAAGACGCCCGACGGTGAGCGGGCTTCGATGACGCCGTCGGTGTAGAGCAGGAGGATGTCACCGGTTTCGAAGGTGAACGGGTCGGGTCGGTGGCTCGCGGCGGGCAGCTCGCACATGCCCAGCGGGGGGAGGGGGTGGCGCGGGTGCAGGACCGTGACCTCCCGGTTGCGCAGCAGGATGGGTGGTGGATGACCGCAGGTGATCATCCAGGCGTCCGGCGCCTCGTCGGGGATGTCGAGCACGAGCGCGGTGATGAAGTGCTCGCCCGGGTCGTGCTCGGTGTCGGCCACGTCCTCCAGGTCGCGGCACACGCTGACCTCCAGTGCGGCCGTGAGCTCGGGCAGGGTGGCGTACCGGTGAGCGCCCTCCCGGAACGAGCCGAGCACCACCGAGGCCTCACCGATGGAGGCCAGACCCTTGCCGCGCACGTCCCCGATGATCACCCGCGTGGAGGGCTGGGCGGCGCGGGAGACCGCGAACAGGTCGCCGCCTATCTGCGTCTCGTCCTCGGCGGCCAGATACAGCCAGGCCACGCGCAAGGGCCCGATCCGGCGGGGCGGCGGCCGCAGCAGGACCCGCTGAGCCGTCTCGGCCACCGACCGTGCCCGGCTCAGCTCCCGAGCACGCCGCTCACGTACATGGCAGACGAAGACCACCAGCGCGGAGAGCACGGTCAGGGCGATGATCTGCGCGACGTGGTTGGAGGTGGTCAGCCCGCCGTGGAACACCGCGATGAAGATCTGGGCGGCCACGGCCAGCACCCCCACGGCCGCAGTCAGCCGTGGCCCGGCCAGGGAGGCGGTGAGGGCGGGGGCGATGACCAGCAACGGACCCAGGTGGACATCGGTCGGGGAGTGGAGGTCCACCACCGTGATCACTACGATCAGCGCGAGTGGGATGGCCACCAGTCCGCGGCCCGACGGCTGCTCCACGAGGCGGTCCACTGACACACGCCGGACATCCACATAGCCTATTTTGCCCCCGATTCCGAGGCCTGTGCTCCCCGGCGACGAGTCATAAGATCGGCTTATGAGGTCATAGATCCAACCCGGCTACTGACTAAGGTTTGCCTTAGTTTAGGCTTCCCGGCGAGCCACCCTGCCACCGTTCGAAGGGAACCTGATCATGCCTCGCCCTCTGCGGGTAGCCATTGTCGGAGCCGGCCCCGCCGGGATCTACGCTGCCGACGCGCTGCTGAAGTCCGCAGTTGCGGTCGAGCCCGGTGTGTCCATCGACCTCTTCGAACGGATGCCGGCCCCCTTCGGTCTGATCCGTTACGGCGTGGCCCCCGACCACCCGCGGATCAAGGGCATCATCACGGCCCTGCACCAGGTGCTCGACAAGCCCCAGATACGTCTCTTCGGCAATGTCGACTACCCCGGGGACATCAACCTCGACGACCTGCGCACCTTCTACGACGCCGTGATCTTCTCCACGGGGGCGACGGCCGACCGGGCCCTCGACATACCCGGCATCGGCCTCGACGGCTCCTACGGTGCAGCGGACTTCGTCTCCTGGTACGACGGCCACCCGGACGTGGCGCGGACCTGGCCGCTCGAAGCGGAGAAGGTCGCCGTCCTCGGCGTCGGCAACGTCGCGCTCGACGTCGCCCGCATCCTCGCCAAGACCGCCGACGAACTGCTGCCGACCGAGATCCCGCAGAACGTCCACGACGGCCTCAAGGCCAACAAGGCCCTGGAAGTCCACGTCTTCGGCCGCCGCGGTCCGGCGCAGGCGAAGTTCAGCCCGATGGAGCTGCGGGAACTGGACCACTCCCCGAACATCGAGGTCATCGTCGACCCCGAGGACATCGACTACGACGAGGGCTCGATCGCGACCCGGCGCGGCAACAAGCAGGCCGACATGGTCGCCAAGACCCTGGAGAACTGGGCCATCCGCGACACCGGTGACCGCCCGCACAAGCTGTTCCTGCACTTCTTCGAGTCCCCGACCGAGATCCTCGGCGAGAACGGCCAGGTCGTGGGCCTGCGCACCGAGCGCACCGCCCTCGACGGCACCGGCAACGTCAAGGGAACCGGCGAGTACAAGGACTGGGACCTCGGTGCGGTCTACCGCGCCGTGGGCTACCTGTCCGACGAACTGCCCAAGCTCCCCTGGGACGCCGAGTCGGGAACGGTCCCGGACCAGGGCGGCCGGGTGATCGAGGAGACCGGCGAGCACTTGCAGTCGACGTACGTCACCGGCTGGATCCGACGCGGCCCCGTGGGTCTGATCGGCCACACCAAGGGCGACGCCAACGAGACCGTCGCCAGCCTGCTCGACGACCACGCGAACGGACGTCTGCACACGCCCGGCTCGCCCGACCCGGAGGCCGTGGACATGTTCCTCGGCGAGCGGGACGTCCGCTTCACCACCTGGGAGGGCTGGTACCGCCTGGACGCCGCGGAGAAGGCGCTGGGCGAACCGCAGGGACGGGAACGCGTGAAGATCGTCGAGCGCGAGGACATGCTCGACGCGAGCGGCGCGTAGGCCTCGGGGGCTCCTCAGGCCCCTCGGCCTCGGGGCCCTTCGGCCTTGGAACCCTCTGGCCTCAGGACCCTTTGCTCGCGTTGATGGTGTTGATGACGGCGTCGGCCATACCGCGTTCGCCGCGTGCGTTGGGGTGGACGGGCGCGGCGGGGGCGAGCGGCACGAGGGGTTCGACCCAGCGGGTCTCACGCGCGGAACACGCGTCGTGACCGTTCGACGGGGCGTAGGTGTCGACATACCCGACACCTGCGGCTTCGGCGCGTTGCCGCAGGGTGGCGTTGAGCCGCTGCTGCTCCTGGTGGAGGAAGGCGACGTCGCCGGGTGCGAGGCCCATGTCGCGGCCGCAGTCGCCGGCCGTGGCGGGCAGGATCGCCGGGTACCCGACCACGTAGACGCGTGCCCGCGGCGCACGGCGTTCGACCTCGGCCAGGGCGTCAGCGAGCCGGTCGCCCACGGTGTTGATCTTCTGCCGGACGGCGTCCGTGGTGCCGTCGACGTACTGGCTGCGGCAGGGGGCGTGGTTGCCGGTGTACTTGCCGCTGCCGGTGGCGAAGTAGAGGATGCCGGATTTGGCGCACTGTGTGATCAGTTCGCTGAAGCCGATGTCGTTGCCGCCGATGCCGAGGGTGACGAGGGCGGTGTGGGTGGTGAGGGCGGAGAACTGGGCGGGGTTGGTGCCGTGGCCGGTGGTCTGGGGTGCGGTGAGGTCCTCGACGGTGGCGCCGGTGCAGCTCATGTCGTGGAAGTCGGCTGTTTCGATGCCGAGTTCGTGGGCTACCAGGGTGGGGTAGTTGTGGTCGGAGCGATCGCATCCCGTGGGGGCTCCGGTCCCTGAGGGGATGCCGGCGCCGGCGGTGTAGGAGTCACCCAGCGCCACATATGGACCGGGAGCTGCCGATGACCCGGAGGCGTGCGCACTCTCTGGCGCCCCGGAGACCGTCGAGTGGCTCGGCTCTCCGGAGACGGCCGCGCTCTTCGGGGCGGCGGTGGCCGAGTCGTCGTTGTCTCCCAGGCTGGTGGCGGCGAAAAAGATGCCGCCCGCGGCCACGACGGCGAGCCCGGCTCGTGCGGAAGTCTTCATGTGTCAACGATCCCGGCGCGGGCTCACCGTCACGAGAGAGCCCACTCCCGAACCGATGGTGTAGCGGGCTACACCATCGGTTCGGGCGACGCCCTTCAGCCGACGTAGTCGGCGACCAGGGTCGCGAACTCGTCGGGGGTGACCAGCCGGATGCCGAGGTCCTCGGCTTTGGCGCGCTTGGATCCGGCGCCTTCGCCGGCGACGACCAGCGTGGTCTTCTTGGAGACGCTGGAGGAGGAGCGGCCACCGGCGCGCTCGATGAGTTCGTTCATCTCGTTACGGCTGAGCTTCTCCAGTGGGCCGGTCATGGCTCCGGTGACGACGACCGCCATCCCGGTCAGCGGCCCGCCCGCCGGCTCCGCGCCCTGGGCGCCGGTATCGGTGTCGGTGTCGTCGGCGGTGACGGGCGGAGTGGCACCGGGCTCGGTCATGTTGACCCCGGCCGCGGCGAGCTTGTCGATGAGCGGGGCGAGTTCGGCGAGTTCGGCCACGATGGACGGGGCCTTTTCCGTGCCGATGCCCTCGACCCGCTGCATCGCTTCGGCGTCGGCGGCACGGATGTGGTCCATGGTCGCGAAGTACCGGGCGATACGGCGCGACATGGAGCGGCCCGTGCCGCGGACGCCGAGCGCGCACAGCACCCGCGACAACGGCTGCCCCTTGGCCGCGCCGATCGCCGCGAGGAGATTGTCGGTGCTGGTCTCGCCCATCCGTTCCAGGGCGAGGAGCTGGTCGCGCGTGAGGGCGAACACGTCGGCCAGATCGGCGACCAGGCCGGCCTCGACGAGCTGGACGACACGGGTGTGGCCCAGGCCCTCGATGTCGAGCTGGTCGCGGCCGGCGGCGTACGAGAGGGCGGCGACCAGGTGGCAGTTGCGGCCGTTCTCGCAGCGCCAGCGCTGCTCGCTGGTATCGATGGCGGAGCCGCACCGCGGGCACACCTCGGGGAAGACGATCGGCCGCTCTTCTCCGGTGCGCAGATGGGCGACGGGGGCCTCGACGCGGGGAATCACGTCCCCGGCGCGGTGGACCATCACGTGGTCGCCCAGACGCAGGTCGCGGCGGGTGATGTCGGCAGGGTTGTGGAGGGTGGCGTAGGTGATGGTGGAGCCGTCGATCTCGACCGGTTCGAGGACCGCGCGCGGAGCGATGATGCCGGTGCGGCCCACGTTCCACTCCACCTCCAGCAGCCGGGTGATCTTCTCCACGGCCGGCAGCTTGTAGGCGATCGCCCAGCGCGGTGCGCGCGAACCGGATCCGGCGGCCTCCTGATCGGCGGCGAGGTCGGCCTTGATGACTATCCCGTCGATCCCGAACGGCAACTCCGCCCGAAGCGCGGCGATCTCCTTGACCCTGGCCAGGACCTGCTCGGCGGTCTCCGCCGTGGTCCCGGGCACGGCGGTGGCGGCGGTCGTGTTCACGCCGAGTTCGCCGCACCGGGCCATCAGCTCGCTGTGCGCGGCCTCACCCAGCCGTGCCGCGAGGGTCTCCTCGGTGCCGGGCAGTGGCAGCAGGGCATAGCCGAAGAAGGTCATCGGCACGGTGTACGCGCGGTCCTTGGCGCGCAGCGTGCCCGCCGCGGCGTTGCGCGGGTTCGCGAACGGCTGGCCGCCGTGCGCGGTGCGCACCTCGTTGGCGTGCTCGAACTGGGCGGTGGTCATCAGGACTTCGCCACGCACCTCCACCGTGACCGGCTCGGCCAGTTCGGCCGGGAGGCCTTCGACGGTGGCGATGGCATGCGAGACGTCCTCCCCGGCCGTCCCGTCGCCACGGGTGATCAGCCGGGTGAGGCGACCACGGGTGTATCGGGCGGCGATCGCGAGCCCGTCGAGCTTCGGCTCGACACCGAACCGTGTGACGTCATGGCCGACCCGCCGGGCCAGTGACGCGGTCCAGGCGGTGAACTCCTCCGGCGAGAAGACGTTGTCCAGGCTCAACATGGGCACCGTGTGCGGGACATCGCCCTCCGCGGCGCCACCGGCGACCTTCCCGGTCGGTGAATCGGGCAGCACTTCGTCGGGATGAGCGGACTCCCACACCGCGATGCCCCGCACGAGCCGGTCGTAGGTGTCGTCGTCCAGTACCGACGTGCCGCCCGCGTAGTAGGCGGCCGAAGCCTGCACGGCGTCCTCGACCGCCTGCGCGTAGGCGGCGGCATCCACGATCACTGCGGCTGGTGTTGTCATACCCGCCATCCTGCACGCCACCACTGACAACGCCCCGGTACGCGTCTGGCGCGCGCCGGAAACCAGGTGACCGCGAGGGCGGTGACCACTACGGTGAACTCGTTCAGGTGCGAAGGTTTCGGCTACTTCTCCTGTCAAGAGAGAGACGCGGGTTCGAATCCCGTCGCCCGCCCCGGCGGGTGTCGTCCAGCGGCCCAGGACACTTACGTCGCCGACACCGATCCCGATCTCTGAACACCGCGACACGAGCCGTCCGCCACGGGGGAGTACAGGCGGACGGCTTCGTCGTGCGCGTAGGAGCGGCTGTCGGTGACGACGGGCCGCCGCTCCCGCTCCCGCCCGCAGCCCGCGGCTCGGCCTACTCGGGCGGCGCGGAGCCCGGCGCGCCCACCCGTAGACCGTCCATCACGAGGTCCAGAAGGCGGGTGGCGCGCGGCTGCCAGTCCCCGTCCGCGTCGATCTGCCAGAGACCGGCGATGAAGAGGAAGAAGTCCTCCGGGGTCACTCCGGGGCGGATGGTGCCCGCCTTGTCGTTCGCCGCCAGGAGCAGCGCGATGGCTGAGGACATCCCGCTGTGCCCCAGCCGGGTCAGGGTGCCGTGCGCGAGGGTGGTCGCGCGCAGGGCCTCGGCCAGGCCGACCTTGGTCATGGCGAACTGGGCGAGGCGGTCCATC
Organism: Streptomyces sp. NPDC111507; assembly: GCF_055638955.1. Taxonomy (NCBI): domain Bacteria; kingdom Bacillati; phylum Actinomycetota; class Actinomycetes; order Kitasatosporales; family Streptomycetaceae; genus Streptomyces; species Streptomyces sp. NPDC111507. The sequence goes on from NZ_JBVKBU010000006.1 coordinate 227,808, forward strand.
CACTCCCGCAGGGCCTGGTCCGGCGCACGCGTCTCGAGCAGCTGCGCCGCGGTGTCGGCGACCTGCTGCACCTCGTGGCGGTAGATCTCCAGGAGGAGTGCCTCGCGATGGGGGAAGTTGCGGTAGAACGTCCCTTGCCCGACCCCCGCCTTCTTGGCGATCGCACTGAGCGGGGTGTCGGCCGACCTCGTCAGCTCGGCCAGGGCCACCTCGAGAATGCGCTCGCGATTGCGTTGCGCGTCCGAGCGCAGCGGGGTGGCCTTCTTCTGCTGCACTCGGGCCTCCTTCGTCCTTCGCCCGCCCAGGCGAGTACCTTGCTAAGCGGACAGCTGTCCGATAGGTTCGGGATGAACGGACAACTGTCCGGTTAGGGGTTCACCATACCGCCGGATCCGGCCAGTGTGGACCATCCGTGCCCCCCTTTTCCCGGCCCTCTCGCGACTTCCTTTCCCCCTCAGACAGGCGAAAGAAGGCTGATCATGGCCCCCACGACGTCCAGCGCCACGACCTCGACGTCCAGCACCATCACCCTGCACGTCAACGGCGAGAAGTACACGCTGCCCGTCGACCATCGCACCACCCTGCTCGACGCCCTGCGTGAGCGTCTCGATCTCACCGGTACCAAGAAAGGCTGCGATCAGGGCCAGTGCGGCGCCTGCACGGTGCTGCTCGACGGACGCCGGGCCGTCTCCTGTCTGCAACTTGCCGTCGCCGCCGAGGGACGCGAGATCACCACCATCGAAGGGGTGGCGGACGGTGAGCGGCTGCATCCCGTGCAGCAGGCCTTCCTCGACCTCGACGGCTACCAGTGCGGCTACTGCACGCCCGGCCAGATCTGTTCGGCCCTCGCGGTGATCGAGGAGCACGCGGCGGGCTGGCCGAGCGCCGTGACCGCGGACGTGCGGCCCGAAGCGGGGGTTGCGCAGCTCACGCCCGAGGAGATCCGTGAGCGGATGAGCGGCAACCTGTGCCGGTGCGGCGCGTATGTGTCGATCGTCCAGGCCGTCGCGCGGGCGGCGCGGTCGTCCGATACGCGGTCGTCCGAGACCGAGGAGGCGGCGGCATGAGGGAGTTCGACTACGAGCGCGCCTACGACGTCACCGGCGCGGTCGCCCTGCTGGGCGCCGACCCGGACGCACGCTACCTCGGCGGTGGCACCAATCTCGTCGACCTGATGAAGAGCGGGGTGGAGCGGCCCGCCCGGCTCGTCGACGTGCGTGAACTCCCCCTCGACCGCGTCGAGTCCACAAGGAGCGGCGGGCTGCGGATCGGCGCGACCGTGACCAACAGCGACCTCGCCGCCCATCCCGACGTGCGGCGCCACTACCCGGCATTGACCCAGGCCGTGCTGGCCGGAGCCTCCGGTCAGCTGCGCAACATGGCCACGGTCGGCGGAAACCTGCTCCAGCGCACCCGCTGCGGCTACTTCGCCGATCTGGCGAAGCCCTGCAACAAGCGGGTCCCCGGCAGCGGTTGCCCGGCCGTCGAGGGCGAGCACCACAACCACGCCGTCCTCGGTGCCTCCGCGCACTGCGTGGCCACGCACCCCTCGGACATGGCCGTGGCCCTCACCGCCTTCGACGCCGTCGTCTCGTACGAAACGGCGGACGGGCCGGGGGAGTTGCCGCTCGCGGAGTTCTATCTGCCGGTGGGTGACACCCCACACCTGGAGACCGCCCTGCCGCCCGGCGCGCTGATCACCGGCGTCACCCTGCCGACCGCCCCGGTCGCCGCCCGCTCCCGCTACCGCAAGGTGCGCGAGCGCGCCTCGTACGCGTTCGCGATCGGCTCGATCGCCGCCGCCCTCGACGTCCACGACGGTGTCGTGCGCGAAGTGCGCCTCGCCTTCGGTGCCGTGGCCTCCCGGCCGTGGCGGGCCCGTGCGGCCGAACGGGCGCTGACCGGGGGACCGGCGAGCGCCGAGGCCTTCGCGGCCGCCGCGGACGCCGAGCTCGCGGCCGCCCGGACGCTGCCCCACAACGGATACAAGGTGCCCCTGATGCGCAATCTCGTCGTGGCGATGCTGACCGAACTCACCGAGGAGGCGGCCTGATGACCGGTACGACCGCGACCACGACCACGACCGCGACCACGACCGCGACGACGGCGGCGACCGCGACGTTCGGGGCCGTCGGCGCCGCCCACACCCGCGTCGAGGGCGTGGCCAAGGTCACCGGGGCCGCGCGCTACGCGGGCGAGGTCCCGTATCCCGAACTCGCCCACGGCTGGCTGGTGTTGTCCACAGTGGCCCGCGGCCGGATCCGCGCGGTGGAGTCCGCGCCCGTCCTCGCGATGCCGGGCGTCGTCGCCGTCCTGCACCACGAGAACGCCCCACGTCTCAACGGCGACTACACGAACGCCTTCGGGCTGCCCGACCCGATCGCCCAGATCTTCCAGCACGACCGGGTTCCGTTCGCCGGCTGGCCGGTGGCGCTGGTCGTCGCCGAGACGCCCGAGCAGGCCAGGGAGGCCGCCGAGGCCCTCGTCGTCGTGTACGACGAGGAGCCCCACGACGTCGTGTTCGCCGCCGGGCTCCCCGGGGTGTACGCGCCGGAGAGCGCACCCGCCGCGCAAAAGGGCGATCTGGAGGCCGAACTCGCCGCGTCCGCCGTCGTCGTGGACGCCGAGTACAGCACTCCGGAGGAGCACCACAGCCCCATGGAGCCGCACGCGGCGATCGCACGCTGGGACGGCGGCCGGCTCGAGGTCGTCGACTCCAACCAGGGCAGCAGGTTCGTGGCGGACGAGCTCGCGAAGCTGTTCTCGCTCGACCCCCAGTCGGTGCGGGTGCGCTCGGAACACGTCGGCGGCGGCTTCGGCTCCAAGAGCACCCGCCCGCACTCGGTCGCCGCCGCGATGGCCGCGACCGTCCTGCAGCGTCCCGTCCGCGTCGTACTGACCCGCCGTCAGATGTTCTCGCTGGTCGGCTACCGCAGCCCCACGGCCCAGCGGGTCAGGCTCGGCGCCGACACGGACGGCCGACTGCGCGCGATCGACCACCGGGCCGAGAGCCTCACCTCGACCGTGTACGAGTTCGTCGAGCGGTGCTCCGAGTTCGGGCGCGCGATGTACGCCTCCGACGCGCACTACTCGCAGACCCGTGTCGTACCGCTCGACGTGCCGACCCCGAGCTGGATGCGGGCGCCGGGCGAGGCGCCGGGCTCGTTCGCGCTGGAGTCCGCACTCGACGAACTCGCCGAGAAGTGCGGACTCGACCCGATCGCGCTGCGCGCCCGCAACGAACCGGCCGTCGGACCCGTCTCCGGGCTGCCGTTCAGCGGCCGCAACCTGCTCGCGTGCTTCGAGGAGGGGGCCCGCCGGTTCGGCTGGGCGGACCGTGACCCGCGTCCCGGTATCCGCCGCGAGGGCCGCTGGCTGCTCGGGACCGGCACCGCCGCCTCCACGTTCCCCGTGCTGTCCGCCCCGTCCACGGCGGCCGTGACGGCCGAGCCGGACGGCAGCTTCACCGTACGGATCACCGCGTCCGACATCGGAACCGGGGCCCGGACCGCGCTCACCCTGATCGCCGCGGACGCGCTGGAGGTGGCGCCGCAGCGCATCCGGATGCGCATCGCGGACAGCGACTTCGGCTTCGCGATGATCGCCGGCGGTTCGATGGGCACCCGCTCCTGGGCCTGGGCGATCAGGGTCGCGGCGGACGAGCTGCGCGAGCGGCTGGCCCTGGGCGGCGGCATTCCGCCTGAGGGGATCACGGCACGCTCGGACACCTCCCAGGCGGTCGGCGCGCTGGAGCAGAAGGAACGGCACTCCTTCGGGGCTCAGTTCGCCGAGGTCGCCGTCGATGTCACCAGCGGGGAAGTGCGGGTGCGGCGGATGCTCGGCATCTTCGCGGCCGGCCGGATCGTCAACCCGCTGACCGCGCGCGGGCAGTTCGTCGGAGGCATGATCTGGGGCCTGTCCATGGCCCTGCACGAGGAGGCTCACCGGGACCGGGCGAGCGGCGGCCATGCGGGCGCCGACCTCGCCGGCTACCACTTCTCCGCACACGCCGACGTACCCGACATCGAGGCGGACTGGGTCGACGACCCCGACCCCGGGGACCCGGTCGGCATCAAGGGCATCGGCGAGATCGGGGTCGTCGGAGCGGCGGCGGCGATCGCCAACGCGGTCTGGCACGCGACGGGTGTACGCCACCGGAACCTGCCGATCCGCCCGGACCGGGTGCTCCTGGCGGGCACGGGAGGGGATCGGGATGCTTGACATCGCCGACGAGCTGAACCGGTGGACCGAGGAGGGCCGGGACTTCGCCGTCGCCACCGTCGTGAGCGTCGGCGGCAGCGCTCCGCGCGGCCCGGGCGCCGCCCTCGCGGTCGACAGCGGCGGCACGGCCATCGGCTCGGTCTCCGGCGGCTGTGTGGAGGGCGCGGTGTACGACCTGTGCGTCCAGGCGCTCCAGGACGGCCGGACGGTGCTGGAACGGTTCGGCTACAGCGACGAGGACGCCTTCGCGGTGGGGCTGACCTGCGGCGGGGTCATCGAGGTCCTGGTCACCCCGGTGCGCGCGCAGGCGCCTGAGCGGCCGGTGTACGCGGCGGCCCTTGCGGCCGCGTCCCGGGGCGAGGCGGCGGCCATGGCCCGGGTGGCCCGGGGACCGGCGGAACTGCTGGGGAGGGTGCTGCTCGTCCGCCCCGACGGCTCGTCCGACTCCTCCGGGGCGTCCACGTCGTACGCGGGAGGCCCGGACGTCTCGCACGAGGGGAGCCTCGGCGGTCGCCCGGAGCTGGACCGCACGGCGGTGGCCGAGGCTCGTGCCCTGCTGGCGGCGGGCCGCACCGGCACCCTCGAACTGTCGGAGGACGGCGCGCGCTGCCCGGGTGGCGTGACCCTGCTCGTCGAGTCGAGCGTGCCACCGCCCCGAATGATCGTCTTCGGCGCCGTGGACTTCGCGACGGCGCTGGTACGGGTGGGCAGGTTCCTCGGCTATCACGTGACCGTGTGCGACGCCCGCCCGGTCTTCGCCACCCGGGTCCGCTTCCCCGACGCCGACGAGATCGTGGTCGACTGGCCGCACCGCTACCTCCGGCGCACCGCGACCGACGACCGCACGGTCCTGTGCGTGCTCACGCACGACGCCAAGTTCGACGTACCGCTGCTGGAGTCGGCCCTGCGGATGCCGGTGGCGTTCGTCGGCGCCATGGGGTCACGCCGCACGCACGAGGACCGTGAGCGCCGGCTGCGTGAAGTCGGCCTCGGCGAGCGGGAGCTGGCCCGCCTGAGATCCCCGATCGGGCTCGACCTCGGTGCCCGTACGCCCGAGGAGACCGCGCTGTCCATCGCGGCGGAGATCGTCGCGGCCCGGGAGGGCGGGACAGGCGCTCCACTGACCGGCTCCAGAACACCGATCCACCGCGACGGGGGCGGACGGGGGACCGGTGCGCAGGGGGCGCGGGAGGCTGCCTGAGAACGGCGCGTGTGGTCGAACGACCCGAGCGGGAGGTGCACGGGTCGACCACTCTGGAGGTACCGCCGGTTCCCGGCCGGCACGACCTGGGAGGTTGGAATGGACACCATGCACGCGGTGCGCGGCCACCGGCGGGGCGGCCCCGAGCAGCTGACGTACGAGGTCGCCCCGCGTCCGGTGCCAGGCCGGGGAGAGGTCCTGGTCGAGGTGCGGTCCGCGTCCATCACACCGGACGAACTGGCCTGGGACGCGACCTGGACCGACAGCCTCGACGACAGCGGCAGCGAGCGGGTGCCCATCGTGCCGTCGAAGGAGGTGTCGGGTGTCGTCGCCGAGCTCGGCCCCGAGGTGTCGGACTGGAACGTCGGCGACGAGGTGTACGGGCTGATCCCGTTCACCCGGGACGGGGCCGCGGCGGAGTTCGTCGCCGTCCCCGCGGCCGTCCTCGCCGCCAAGCCCGCCCGGCTCGACCACGACCACGCGGCGGCGCTGCCGCTGGCCGGGCTGACGGCCTGGCAGGGTCTGGTCGAGCACGGCGGCCTGCGCCCCGGTGCCCGGGTGCTGGTGCAGGGCGGCGCGGGCGGGGTGGGCTCCTTCGCGGTGCAGGTCGCGGTCTCACTCGGCGCCTCGGTCACCGCGACGGCCGGCGCCGAAGCCGCCGACTTCGTACGCGAGCTGGGCGCCGAACAGGTCATCGACTACCGGAGCGAACGCTTCGAGGAGCAGGTCAAGGACGTCGACCTGGTCTTCGACACCGTCGGCGGCGACACCCAGGAGCGCTCCTGGAGGGTATTGCGTCCCGGCGGCCGTCTGGTGAGCATCGTCGCCCCGCCCGACGCCACGAGGGAGGGCGGCAGGTTCTTCATCGTGGAACCGGACCGCTCCGGGCTGGAGGAGCTGTCCCGCATGGTCGCGGACGGCGAACTGGCCCCGCCCGTCGACCGCGTCTTCCCCCTCGCCCAGACCGCGCAGGCGTACGCGGCACTGGAACAGGGTCACCGCCGGGGCAAGATCGTGCTGCACGTCTCCTGAGCCCACACCGGACACGGCAGGTCGTCGAGCCGTGGCCGCGGCTCAGGAAGCCGAGGCCGGGCGAGTGAGCCAGTCGTACGCGGTCTGCGCGGTGAACTCGCGCTGACCGCCGCGCAGGAGCAGACCCGCCGTGGCGAACTCCGGGTCGTCGGCCTGCGCGGCGACGTACGGGACGGCGATGCAGCGCATCCCGGCCGCGTGTGCGGCGGCGGCGCCCGGAGCGGCGTCCTCCAGGACCACGCAGTCCGCCGGGTCGGCGTCCAGACGGCGCGCCGCTTCCAGGAAGACGTCCGGGGCGGGCTTGCCGTGCGCGACCTCGTCGGCCGAGACGACGGTCGTCAGATGGGCGGCCAGGCCGGTGCCCGTCAGGATCGCCTCGATCGCGGCGGGTGCGGAGCCCGAGGCCACGGCCGTCGGAACGCCCTCGGCGGCCAGCAGTTCCACGAACTTCCGCATCTCCGGGTACACGTGCGTGGCGGCGCGGGCCAGCTCCAGATAGCGCCGGTTCAAGTCCGTGAGCAGGGCGTCCAGCGGGGGCCGCAGGCCGTAGCGCTTTCTCCAGAGCGCCACCGTCTCCCGGGTGCTGATGCCGACGTAGCGCTCGTGCTCGGTCCAGGTGAAGCCGGTGATGCCCTGCTCGGCGAGCGTCTGGCGGCCGGCCTCGAAATAGTTCGGCTCGCTGTCCACGAGTGTGCCGTCGAGATCGAAGATGACCGAAGTACGGCCGAGAGTGCTCATGGGATCCAGGATGCCAAGCGAGGGCCGGACGCGGCCGATCACCCCTGTGCCACCCGTCAGCTTCTGGTCGCACGCCCGATCGACTCAACCAGCGGCAGCACCCGGTGCGGAACCCGCTCGCGCAGTGCCACCTCGGTGCGGGTGCGGACGACACCGGGCATGCTGATGAGCGCCTGGATCACGTCCTCCAGGTGGGCGTTGTCGCGCGCCACGACCCGGGTGAGCAGATCGCCGCCGCCCGTGATCGAGAACGCCTCGATGATCTCCGGTACGGCGGACAGCGCGTCGCCGACCTCGTCGAGGTGGCCCTGCGTGACCTCGATGTGCACGAAGGCGAGGACGGGGTGGCCGAGCGCCGCGGGGGACAGCGAGGGGCCCGTACCGGTGATCACCCCGTCCCGTTCCAGCCGGTCGAGGCGGGCCTGGAGCGTGCCGCGGGCGACGCCGAGCATGCGGGCGTACTCGCGCACGCTGGTGCGTGGCTGCTCCAGCAGGAGCCGCAGGATGCGGGTGTCGAGTTCGTCCACGGCCATGATCCACCGGCCTCCCTGCCGCCTGGGCTGATCTTCTTCGACCGTACCAATGGCTCAGTCCGCCGTGAGCCCGGTGGGCCGGTTCACCCCTCCCGCTCACTTTGTCCGCCGCGCCGCGTTTGCCGGTGCGCCGCCCACCGCGTTACCTGGAGAGGTGGCGCAGGGCTCGAGGAGCGGCGAGGAGCGACGATGATCACGCAGGAGCAGGTCGACCGAATTCTCCGGCTCGGCGGGAACGGGCTCCCGTTCGTCTCCCTCTACCTTCCGGTGGAACCGGACCAGCCCGGCCGTCGTACATACCGGGCCCGGCTGGCCGGCCTGCTGGAGGGCATCAGGCCGCTCGCGGACGACCGCTCGCTGGAGCACGCCGTACGGCTCTCGCTGCACGACGACATCGCGAAGATCGAGCAGAGGCTCGGCGAGGGACCCCAGCGGCCCGGCACCATCGTCGTCTTCTCCTGCAGTGGCCACGGCGTCTACGAGGAGGTGTGGCTGCCGCGCACCACCCACGAACGCGTCGTGGTGGACGCGGACCCCTATGTCCGTCCGATGCTGGCGGTGCTCGACGAGTACGACCGCACCTGCGCGGTCGTCGTGGACGAGGTCACCGCACACGTCTGGGAGTACCACCTGGACGAGGTCGGGGAGCTGGAGGCGATCCGCGACCGGATGCTGCGGAAGCCCGAGCACGCCGAGGGGCTCGACGAGGTCCGGGTCCGCGACAGGGCCGACGAGCTGAGCAAAAGGCACTACCGGCGGCTCATCGGCGAGCTCAAGCGCCTGTTCAAGGAGGGAGGCTTCGATCTGCTGGCCATCGGCGGGCACCCCTACCAGATACCGGCCTTCATCGAGTTCCTCCCCCGTGACCTGCACGACCGGCTCGTCGGCCGCTTCACCGTCGACCGCGACACCGCGACCGCCGCCGACATCCGGGACAAGGTTCGTGTCCTCGTCACCGACCGCGCGTACCAGGAGCAGGAGCGGCTGGTAGGGGAGATCCTCGAGTCCGTCGCGACCAAGCACCACGCGACCGTCGGGCTCGACGACACCCTGTGGGCGGGCTCGCTGGCCGCGATCCGGACGCTCGCCGTGGACGCGGAGGCCGTCGCCCCGGGAGTCGTCTGCGACCGCGACGGGCTGCTGGCCCGCACGGGGGAGCGGTGCCCGCTGTGCGCAGACGCCCTGCGCGAGGTCCCCGACGTCATCGAGGAACTGGTGAAGAGCGTCATCGAGGACGGCGGCGAGGTCCGCCACATCGAGATGGAGACGGACCTGCACACGCACCTGACCGGGGCCCTGCTGCGCTTCGAGCTCCCCGCGCACCCGCTCGACACGGAGTGATGCCAATGGCATCCACATGGCACCCCGCTCCGCTCGATGACTGTGCCAATGGTCCAGTCATTCGGAGTCCACTTGAGCCAACAGCCCCGATGATGCTGTGATGGGCAGGTCGATGGCGCTGCGGGACCCCCGCGGCGCCTTTTGCATGCCTGAAGTACAGGCTGAGCTCAAGGGGCGGGGAAACAGTGCTGAAGAGGGTGTTCGTGGCACCGGACCCGGGCCGGCTGCGGCTGCGCGGCGCCATCCGGGCCGTCCTCGGCATCGGCCTGGCGGTGGCCCTGTGCGGCGTCACCGGTTCCTCCCTCGCGGGTGCGGTCGCGGGAGGACTCGCGGCGCTGCTCGCCCTCTTCACGGTCACCGACGCCACGGTGCGCGGACAGCTGGCGACGACGGCGCTGCTGCCCGTGGTGGGCCTTCCCGTCCTGGCTCTCGCGGCCACCCTGCACGACCACCCGACGGTGCGCGGCGCGGCCTTCCTCGCCGTCGTCGGTGCCGGTGTGTACGCCCGGCGCTGGGGCGCGCGCGGCCATGCCCTCGGCGTCTTCGGGTTCATGGCCTTCTTCATGGCGCAGTTCCTGCACACTGTGCCCGCGCGACTGCCCGAGCTGTACGGCGCCGTACTGCTCGCCCTCCTCGCGTCCTCGGCGGTCCGATTCGGACTGTGGTGCTACGAGCGCCGGATGCCGCCCGCCGCCGCGCCCGTCCCCTCGGCCGGCCGGGGCCTCACCCGTCCCACCACACGCCAGGCGGTCCAGGCCGTCGTGGCCGCCGCCTTCGCCCTGGGCGTCGGAAGCCTGCTGTCCCAGGAGCGCTGGTACTGGGCCGTCGGCGCCGCCTGGTGGATCTTCGTCAACACCACCTCACGTGGCGAGACCCTGATCCGCGGCTACCGCCGGGTCCTCGGAACGGTGATCGGCATCGCCCTCGGGGCCTCGGTCGTCGTCCCCCTGCACGGTGCGCCCGTACCGACCGTGGCCCTGCTCGCCGTATGCGTGTTCGTCATCTTCTACAGTGCCGCGGTCTCGTACACCTGGATGATGCTCGCGGTGACGGTGATGGCCGAGCTGCTGTACGGGACGTTCGGCGTGCTGGACCAGCACCTGGTCGTGCTGCGGCTGGCGGAGACCGGCATCGGGGCGATCGGCGCCGCGCTGGCGGTCCTGCTCGTGCTGCCGATCACCACGCACGCCACGACGGACGCCTGGATCGTACGGGCGATCCAGTGCGTCCACGCCTGCACGACCGAGGCCGCGGCCCGACTGAACGGCTCCTCCACCGCCGACCCCGCGGCACGCGTCGCGGAGCTGGAGACCGTGCTGAACAAGGTGCGGCTCTCGCTCACGCCCCTTCTGCATCCCCTCAACCCCCTGCGCGCCCGTGGCCGCAGGGCGCGCCAGGTACTCGCGGCGCTGAACACCTGCGCCCGGGAGGTACGGGGCCTCGCCGCCATCGCGTCGGACCCCGTGGCCTCCTGCGACGACCGCCTCACCGTCGCGTGCGAGCGCGTCGAGAGGGCCGTCGAGGCACTCACCTCATCCGCACCGCGGCGGATCACGGTCCAGGCCGGGACACCTCCCCTGGAAGAGCCGGTACTCGCACACCTGCACGGACTCGAGCGGGCACTCGCCGAACTCGCCGCGCCCCTTCTGCACCCCCGCGCTTCGACCCCCGTTCGCGTCTGACACGCGCGAGGCACGTGCACGGACCACGTAGAGGGTGGATCACCGCCCGGGCGGGGTAACCCCGCGGCTATCGGACGCACGGAACCCGCGGACCGTGCGGGAGCGGCCCGCGGGCCAAGCCGCTTGGGGGTGGCACCATGCGGGACTTCCCGCGAGGAACCGGACAGGGAGAGCGCTTCGGCGACGACGGGAGCGCGCGGCACCCGATGCCGTGGGCCGACGGGCCGGGCGGCTGGCTGGACCGTGTTCCGGCAGGTCGCAGCGCCCGCGCAGCGACCCCGACCGCACTGCCTTACGCCAGCGGTGCCCGGCGGACGCAGCCGTCCGTCCCGGGCCTCGGCGGGAGCCTGATACCCGTGCCGGGCCGTTTCGACGCCCCGACGTCGCACGACGACTCCCCGCCGTACGCACTCCTGCGCGCCGCCGCCGAGTTCCTCACCCTCCGCCACACCGAGGAGCGCCTCGGCGACCCGGCCCGGCGCATCGCCGCCACGTGGGCCGAGATCGCGGAGACCGGCACCTACCGCCACACCACCGAGGAGCTCGCCTTCGGCGCCCGCGTCGCCTGGCGCAACGCCAACCGCTGCATCGGGCGCCTGTACTGGCGCTCCCTGTGCGTCCGTGACCGCAGGGACGTGCGGACGGCCGAGGACGTCGCCGAGGCATCGGCGGACCATCTGCGGGAGGCAGGCGGCGAGGGCAGGATCAGGGCGCTCATCACCGTCTTCGCGCCCGACCGGCCGGGCCGCCCAGGGCCACGGATCTGGAACGAACAGCTCATCCGGTACGCCGGCTACGCCCGCCCGGACGGTGGTGTGACCGGCGATCCGCGCAACGCGGGCCTCACCGCGCTGGCCCGGCGGCTCGGCTGGCCCGGCGGCCCCGGCACCCCGTTCGACGTCCTGCCGCTGGTGATCCAGGGCGCCGACGGCAGGCCCGACGACCAACCCCGCTGGTTCACGCTGCCGCAGGACGCGGTGCTCGAAGTGGAGCTCGCCCACCCCGAGTACACCTGGTGGCGCTCGCTCGGACTGCGCTGGCACGCCGTGCCGGCGCTCGCCAACATGTGCCTGGAGATCGGCGGCATCTGCTACCCGGCGGCTCCGTTCAACGGCTGGTACATGGGCACCGAGATAGGCGCCCGCAACCTCGCCGACACCGACCGCTACGACCTCCTGCCGTACCTCGCCGACCGCCTCGGCCTCGACACCCGCACCGACCGCTCGCTGTGGAAGGACCGCGCGCTCGTCGAACTCAACCGCTCCGTCCTGCACTCCTTCGACCGCGCGGGCGTCACCGTCACCGACCACCACACCGAGTCCCGGCGCTTCCTCACCCACCTGGGCCGCGAGGAGAGCAAGGGCCGCCGGGTCGGCGCGGACTGGTCGTGGATCGTGCCGCCCATCTCCGGCAGCGCCACCCCCGTCTTCCACCGCACCTACGAGACCGTGGAACGGCATCCCGCGTACGTCCACCACCCGGAGGCGCGCGCACGGGCGCACGGGGAGGCGGGCGGGCCCTTGGTCTAGACCGTTGGCCGCCGACTGCTACCGTCGGCCCCGGACAGCGCGGGACCGAGAGGGGAACGGCAGTGGCAGACGGCGGCACGCGGGAACAGCGGGCGTTCATCGGCTCGTTCACGGCGGCGGGAGGCCCCGGCGTCCTCACCGCGGCCGTGGACCGCGGCAGCGGCGCACTGACCCTCCTGAGCGCGGTGGACGGCGTACCCGATCCCTCGTACCTCGCCCTCTCGCCGGCCCACGACATGCTCTACGCGGTCAGCGAGACGGCCGACGGCGCGGTGGCCGCGTACCGGGTGGACGGCGACGAGCCGAAGCCCGCCGGGCCGTTGGTCTCCGTCGGAGGCAGCGGCCCCACACACCTCAGCGTGTTCGCCGGACACGTCCTGACCGCCAACTACGGCTCCGGCAGCGTCACGGCCCTGCCCGTGCGCGACGACGGCACGCTCGTCGGCGCCGCCTCCGGCGTGCTCCAGCACAAGGGCCGCGGCCCGCACACCCGGCGCCAGCAGAGCCCGCACGCCCACCAGGTGCAGCCCGACCCGAGCGGGCGCTGGGCCGTCAGCGTCGACCTCGGCACGGACTCCGTGCGGGTGTGCGCGCTGGACGGCGGCCGGCTCACACTGCACCGCGAGATCGCGCTGCGCCCCGGTTCCGGGCCCCGCCACCTGGCCTTCCACCCGCGCGGCGAACACGCGTACGTGCTCAACGAACTCGCCCCCACGGTCACCGTCTGCCGCTGGAGTGCCCAGGAAGGCTCTCTGCGTCCCGTCGGAGAGACGCCGGTGCTCTCAGGGGTTCCGGACGGTGACGCGTACCCCTCGGGCATCGTGGTGTCACCCGACGGGCGCTTCGTGTGGACCGCCACCCGCGGCCAGGACGTCGTCTCCGTGCTCACGCCCGACGCGGTGGGCGAAGGGCTGCGGCTGGTCGCCACGGTGCCCTGCGGCGGCACCTGGCCGCGCGCGCTGGCCCTCGACCCCTCGGGGCGTTTCCTGTACGCCGCCAACGAGCGCTCGGGGGACGTGACCTGGTTCGCGGTCGACCCGGACACGGGGGTGCCGCGACGGGGCGGCTCGGTGGAGGTTGCGGCGGCGTCCTGCGTGGTCTTCGGCTGACCCGCCCGGCGGTGGCCCGCTGCCGAGGCGCGAGTTGCCGACGTATGAGCCGCCGACGTACGAGAGAGCCGACGAGAGAAGGGCCCGCTCCGGTGAGAGGAGCGGGCCCTTCGACGTGCGAGGGGTGGTGCCTGGGCGGTCAGCGGACCGGCGCGCCCTGCGGCTGCTGGGGGGCGATGCCCAGCGCCGTCGTGTACTTGGCCAGCGCGAGCTTGCCGATCGCCGGGTACGGGCCGAGCGCCTCGGCGGCGGAGCAGCCCGCCTCCTTGGCGGCCGCGTCCAGCAGACCGGCGTCGATCTCCGGTCCGATCAGGTACGGAGCCAGGGCGAGCTGCTGAGAGCCCGAGCCGCGCAGCTGCTCGGCGGTGGCCGCGATCGCGCCCTCCTCGTCCAGCGCCGCCGCCATGACCGGCACGGCGAGCCGCGCGGCGAGCAGCATGCCGGTGATCCCGGCCGCCTGTACGGCCTCTTCGCCGCCCACGGAGGCGAGGATGATGCCGTCGGCGGCCGTGGCCACGGTGAACAGCCGGGCACGGTCGGCGCGCGCCAGACCCGCCTCGGACAGACGTACGTGCAGCGCCTCGGCGAGCAGCGGGTGGGGGCCGAGAACGTCGGTCAGGTCGGCCGCGATCCGGCTCTCCATGACGGCCTGGCGGACCCGGCGCAGCAACGCGTTGTCCGGGCCGGCGAGCAGCGGCACCACGACGGCGACGGGGCCGTCGGGCTCGGTCACGTCCGCACCGGCGGCACGCGCCTGCTCATAGCGGGCGGTGCGCTCCTCGGCGGCACGCGTGAGCACGGACTGCAGCGTGGGGAACTCGGCGTCGTCCCCGTCGAGGTACCCGATCCGGGCGTCGAGGCCGGGCAGCTCGGAGCGCGCGATGCTCACGACCTCCTCGGCGAGGCTGCGCGTGGCCGCGCTGGAGGTGCCCGGCACCGCGAGGACGAGCGCGGGCGCGCCCTCGGGAGCCGCCAGCGGCTCGGGTCGGCGGTGCCGCCCGGGCTGGCGAGGCCGCGGCATTCGTACTGGCAGGCCGGACGCGGGCCCAGTGGGGGAGCTCATGGCGACGCATGTTACTGGTTTCTTGGGCTCCCCTGTTCGGGGAGGGTGCAGGTGAGCGGTATCCGTCCCCTTTTGTCTGATGAGTTACGCGAGGATCAGAAATGATCAGTGTGGCTGGACTCTCCGGTGCGGTGGTGCTCCTGTGACGACCGACGCGGGAGCCGACTTCACTTGTCCGACAGGGTGGATGAACCCCCCTTTCGGGGGACGGATGGCAAGTTCGTGCCCTTTTCGGTCATCACGTAGAGCATGTGTACGTCGCGGGGGAGCGTAAGCCGGTCGCCCGCCAGGTCGACGGCGATACGTACGGCGCCGTCCAGCGGGGTGCCCGCGGCAGGTACCTGCCGGGCGTGCGGCAACCGCTCCGTCAACTCCGCGCGCAGCGGTACGAGGAGGGGGTCGCCCATCTTGAACAGCCCCCCGGTGAGAGCGACCCGGTCCTCCCCGGTGTCCGGGCAGACGGCGGCCGCGGAGTCGGCCAGGTGCCGGGCGGCGGCGCGCAGCACGTCGCGCGCGACGGGGTCGCCGACGGCGGACGCGGCGCACGCGGCCACCTCGGGCGCGAAGGAGGCGAGTACGGCGGGCCGGTCGGTGCGTGGATACAGCTTGCCCGGCAACCCGGCCACCGGCCCGAACATCTCCTCGGCCCGCGCCAGTAACCGCGTCGACCCGCCTGGGCGCCCGTCGAAGGCCCGCAAGGCCGCCTCGAGCCCGGCGCGGCCGATCCACGCCCCGCCGCCGCAGTCGCCGAGCAGATGGCCCCAGCCGTCCGCCCTGCGCCAGCTGCCCAGATCGGTGCCGACCGCGATCATGCCGGTGCCCGCGGCGATCACCGCGCCCGGCCGGGAGCCGAGCGCGCCCACGTACGCGGTCACCGCGTCAGCGGCCAACGCGAGCCGCCGCACGCCGAGTTCGCGCTCCAGCGCGGAGGGCAGCTCGGCGCGCAGCGCGTCGCCGAGGGTGGCGAGACCCGCCGCTCCGACGGCGACGGCCCCGAGTTCCTCCGTCCCGTTGGCCGCCATCAACTCCCGTGCCATCGGAAGCAGTTGCTCCAGCAGATGTGCGGCGTCGATGCCGCGCGAGCCGGTGCGGACCGGCTCCTTGGAGGTCAGCGGAACGCCCACGACATGCCCGCGCACGGCCAGCGCCGCCCGCAGCCCCGAGCCACCCGAGTCCACCGCCAGCACACCGGCCGACGCGTAGGAGGGACGCAACAGGCTCCCCTCCTC
Source organism: Streptomyces sp. NPDC111507 (assembly GCF_055638955.1). Lineage (NCBI taxonomy): Bacteria > Bacillati > Actinomycetota > Actinomycetes > Kitasatosporales > Streptomycetaceae > Streptomyces > Streptomyces sp. NPDC111507. The sequence goes on from NZ_JBVKBU010000006.1 coordinate 243,486, forward strand.
TCTGTTGACCGGCCGCCGGTCGATCGGTTGGGTGATCGGCTGGACCGGCTCGATGATCTCGGCGCGGAGGAAGACTAGCGCCGAGAGGCGGGTCCGCGCGCGGGGCTCGTCCGGATGAATCCGTAGGAATGCGTCAGGTGAATCCGTAGGAATGTGTCACGGCGTGTGCCAGTAGAGTGGCACGTCGTGGCACCACGACCCTTGCATGAACTCATCGAAGCAGGCTGGGCGAAGGCTCTGGAACCTGCGGCCGAACGCATCGCCGCCATGGGGGACTTCCTCCGGGCCGAGATCGCGGCGGGCCGGACCTATCTCCCGGCCGGGGCGAATGTCCTACGGGCCTTCCAGCAGCCTTTCGACGACGTCCGCGTGTTGATCGTCGGCCAGGATCCCTACCCCACGCCGGGGATGGCCATCGGGCTGAGTTTCGCCGTGTCGCCCGAGGTGCGTTCACTGCCGGGCAGCCTGGAGAACATCTTCCGGGAACTACACACGGACCTGGGGCTGCCGAGGCCCTCCAACGGCGATCTGACGCCCTGGACCGAGCAGGGGGTGCTGCTGCTCAACAGGGCGCTGACGACGGCGCCCCGCAAGCCCGCGGCGCACCGGGGCAAGGGCTGGGAAGAGGTCACGGAGCAGGCGATCCGGGCGCTCGTCGCGCGGGAGAAGCCGCTGGTGTCGATCCTGTGGGGGCGGGACGCCCGCAATCTGCGGCCGCTGCTCGGGGATCTCCCGGCGATCGAGTCCGCGCACCCCTCACCGATGTCGGCCGATCGCGGCTTCTTCGGCTCGCGTCCGTTCAGCCGGGCCAACGAGCTGTTGGAGAGGCAGGGCGTCCAGCCGGTGGACTGGCGCCTGCCGTAGAGCGGTCACCGGATCTCGTGCCACCCGCGCGGGTTCCGGGGCTCACGGCGACGATCCGCCCCGCGGTCACGAACACCGTCCGCGGGGCGGGTGAGCGCCTCGCCGTCGGGGCAGGCGCTGGGCCAACTGGCGTGCCCGGCCGACGACTTCGCGTGGGGCGCGCTGGCCACCGTGTACTCGGAGCCCCTGGCCGATGACCGGGTGCCTCGAGGAACTGGTCGCGGGATGGCGCCGGTTGGGGGCGCGATCGCCACGGAGCTCCCCGACGGCCTGGCCGGGCCGGCGGCCGAGGCGGTCCACGTTTTCGGGCGGCATCGTGCAACCCCGCCATCGCCGAACGCGTCGACGTGCACGAGACTGTGCTCCGCGACTGCGTTCCGCAGCTCGTCCGCACCGACCCGGGAGGGACCAACAGTATGATCATTTTTGGCACCAGGGGATACCTGTACCAGCTCGCGATACTGACGCTGGTGTGTGGCAGTTGCGGCAATCCCTCGGCGCACACGCTCCGCAAGCGTGTCACGAAGTTCACGCTGTTCTTCGTGCCGCTGTTCCCGATCTCGTCGAAGTACGCGACGCAGTGCACCTTCTGCGGCGTGGAGCAGAAGGCGACCAAGGAGCAGGCGGAGCAGCTGCAGGCGCAGGCCGCGAGCGCGCACGCCGCCCAGCAGTACGGCCAGCCGCAGCAGCCCCAGCAGCCGTACCAGGCCTGAGCCGGGGGCGGGGGCCGGCGCGGTGGTTCGTCGACGGCGCCGCGCTCCCCGTGGACGGCGCCGGTCCGCCGCCGCCCCCTTCCGTGCGAGTCGTCCAGGCCTCATTCCGTGCCACATCGGTCGGAAATGTCCCTTGTCGGGCAATGATGGACTACTTAGACATGGCTTCTCGACGGAAGGGAACCCTCTCATGGGTCTGATCGGATCGATCGGCCTGATCCTGCATCCCCGGCGCAATCCGGGACCGGTCATCGAGTCGGTCGTGCAGTGGGCCCGCAAGAACGATGCCGAGGTGTTGGGGCTGCCGGACGAGGTGGGCCGTATCGACTGCAGCGCCGTGGCCGTACCGGGTGAGGACCTCGTCGCCCGGGCCGACCTGGTCGTCAGTCTCGGCGGGGACGGGACCATGCTCCGTTCCATGAGGCTGCTGTCCGGAAGCGCCACTCCGGTGCTCGGTGTCAACCTGGGCCGGCTGGGCTTCCTCGCGGAGATCGATGTCGACGAGCTCCAGTCGGCGCTGGACCGGATCGACAGCGGCCAGTTCACCACCGAGGCCCGGATGGCCGTACGAACGCGCCTCCCGGACGGGCGCGAGGTCCGTGCGTTCAACGACATCGCCCTCGTACGGGTACCCGGCAGCGGCATGGCCGCCATCGCGATCCGGCTCCAGGGCGAGGAGTTCATCCGCTACGCCGCCGACGCCGTGGTGGTCTCCACCTCGACCGGATCCACGGCGTACAGCTTCGCCGCGGGCGGCCCGATCCTCTCGCCCCGGGTGGAAGCCATCCTGGTCGTTCCCGCCAGTGCGCACTCGTCGTTCGACCGGGCGCTCGCCCTGCCCGCGGACGAGGACGTCACCCTGGAACTGCTCCCCACGACCGGGCGACTGGCGGTCGAGGTCGACGGCGAGGTGCTCGGCTACCTCGACGCGGGCGACCGGGTCACCGTGTCAGCATGCCCCGCGGCTGCTCAGGTCGTACGCCTGGGCGGCACGACGTTCTACCAGCGAGCACGCAGAAAACTCGGCATCAAAGGAAGTATCGAAGCGGGCGCGCGAAGCTCCCAGGACCCCGCTGACCCCTCGACGGGGCCCTGAAGAGCGGGCCGAGGAACGCGTCATGAGCGGCACAGCGGCCGGCCCGGCGGAGGCGGCCCCGGGGTTCGTACGGTTTTCGTCACCTGCACCGACGGTGCGCAGGGCGACGGAGCGGGCAGCGGCAAGCCCGGGCACCGCGACCCGACTCGGGGGACGACATCGATCCGCGCGCGTTCAGCAGGACGGAGGGCGAACCGGTCGTCCGGCGGATTTCCCGGTGAGGAGGGCGGTCGGCACCCGCGGAGCCTGCCGAAGCCGTACTGCGAGAGCGACCTGTTCGAGGGCGTCCGCGAGACGCCCTGAGGCGTACGGCCTCGCCCTGACCGGGGCTCAGTCCTGCCGGCCGACCCCTTGAAGCGCCGCCCGTTGCCGCGCGGCGCGCACCGCCGCCGACAGCGAGGCGATGTCGTAGGCGCCGTGGTGGCGGCGGCCGTTGACGAAGAACGTCGGGGTGCCCGAGACACCGCTGAGGTCGGCGGACTCCACGTCCGCCGCGACCCGGGCCGTCCCCGTGCCTTCGCGGAGATCCTTGTGGAAGCGTTCGGTGTCGAGGCCGATCTCCTCGGCGTAGCGGAGCAGGTCCTTCGGCCGCAGGTCACCCTGGTGCTGCATCAGCAGATCGTGCATCTCCCAGTACCCGTCCTGGTGGGCCGCGGCCTCGGCGGCCTCCGCGGCGAACTGGGCGTTCGGATGGACGTCGGTCAGCGGCAGATGCCGCCACACGTAGCGCACGTCGCCGAAGTCGGCGAGCAGCTCGCGGACCACGGGCTCGGCCAGGCCGCAGTACGAGCACTCGAAGTCCCCGTACTCGACGAGCGTCACGGGCGCCTCCAGGGGGCCGCGTACGTGGTCGCGGTCCACGTCCACGGGGTCGCTGAGGTCGACGATGGTGGTGCCCGTACCGAGGAGGGCCCGGATACGGGAACGCTTGGGAAGGGCGCCGATCACCGAGGTGACCAGCCAGGTGAGGAGGAACGCGCCCACCACGGCGGCGAGGATGCCGACCTTCGCCTCCGCCAGCCGGGCCCCGTCGAAGGCGAGCGTCGCGATGAGCAGGGACACGGTGAACCCCACTCCCGCCAGGGTGCCGCCCGCGGTGACGGCGCCCCAGCCGACCGACGGGTGCAGCCGCCCGCGGCTGGCGCGTGTCGTGAGCCAGGTGGCGCCGATGATGCCGAGCGGCTTGCCGAGCACGTAGCCGAGGAGGATGCCGAGGGCGATCGGTGACGTGAAGGCATGGGCCAACTGGTCGGCGCTGATGGTGATGCCGGCGTTGGCGAGGGCGAACAGCGGCACGATCACATAGCTCGTCCAGGGGTGGAACATCCGTGTGAGCCGGTCGTTGGGCGAGAGCGTCGAGGCGATCCCGCGCCGTACGGAGCGCTCCAGTTCCGGCGTCGGCTGCTCGCGGAAGCGCCGGAAGAGACGGCTGGCTCGTTCCAGGTCGACGCGCTCGGCGGGGTAGGCGTAGGTGAGCAGGCCCATCGCGAGCCCGGTCACGACCGGGTCCACCCCCGACTTGAGCAGCGCGACCCATACTGCCGCGCCCAGCACCGTGTACAGGGCGGGAATCCGCATGCCGAGGGTGCGCCGCACCAGCACGACGGCAGCGAAGAGGCCGAGCGCCGTCAGCAGCGCGGGCAGGGCCAGGGCGCCGCTGTAGGCGACGGCGATCACGGCCAGCGCCAGGAAGTCGTCCACGACGGAGACGGTGAGGATGAAGACGCGGAGACTGTTGGGCAGCCGTGCCCCGAAGAGGGCGAGCATGCCCAGGGCGAAGGCCGTGTCCGTCGACATGGCGGCGCCCCAGCCGTGCAGGGAGTCGTGGCCGGCGTTGAGAGCGAGGTAGATCGCGATCGGCACGACCATGCCGCTGAGCCCGGCGAGCAGCGGCAGCGTGACCCTTCTGCGCTCCCGCAACTCGCCCAGGTCGAACTCCCGGCGCGCCTCGAGTCCCACGACGAAGAAGAACAGCGTCATCAGCCCGCTGTTCACCCACTCCCGCAGGTCCAGGGAGACTCCGCCCGCCCCGAGGCGGACCGACAGCTCGGTGCTCCAGACGGCCTCGTACGTGCCCGGCCCCAGGTTGGCCCAGGCGAGGGCCGCGAGCGTGGCGGCCAGCAGAACCGCGGCACTGCCGGTCTCTGTCTGCAGGAAGGAGCGCAGCGGACCGCGCCCGCCTTTGCCGCACACGGTCTGCCCCGACATGGGCGAGGTCTCAGCTGGCACAGTCACCCCCTGATTCTCGCCCCGCGCGTGGTCCGGCACGCGACGAAACGGTGTCGGGGAGGAGATCCGCTCAGTGGTCGGCGACGAGGTCCCTGATGGCCTTGACGACGTCGGCGGGGGCCTCCTCGGCCATGAAGTGACCGCAGGAGACGGTCGTGTGCCGCAGGTCGGGTGCCCAGGCGCGCCACCGCGCGGCGGCGTCGAAGCCGAGGGCCGCGCCCCAGTCCTGCTGGAGAACGGCCACGGGCATCCGCAGCCGGTTCCCGGCAGCACGGTCGGCCCGGTCGTGCTCGACGTCGATGCCGGCCGAGGCGCGGTAGTCGGCGACGATGGAGGGGACGGCCGCGCGGGAAGCCGCCAGGTAGGCGGCGCGGATCTCGTCCGGGATCGCGCTCGGGTCCCGCGTCCAGATGTCGAGGAAATGACCGAAGAAGACGTCCGCGGCGGCGTGGATCATCCGCTCGGGCAGACCCGGCGGCTGGGCCATCAGATAGAGGTGGAAGCCGACGGCCGCGCCGGTGCCGTGCATCACGTCCCACATGTCCAGCGTGGGCAGCACGTCGAGCGAGACGAGATGGGTGATCGCCTCGGGGTGGTCCAGGCCTGCGCGGATGGCGACCAGCGCGCCCCGGTCGTGTCCCGCCAGGGCGAAACGCTCGTGGCCCAGGGCGCGGGCGAGCGAGACGACGTCGGCGGCCATGGTGCGCTTGGCGTACGCGTTCCCGTCGGCGCCGGTGTCGACGGGCTTGTCGCTGGCACCGTAGCCCCGCAGGTCGGGACAGATGACGGTGTGGTCGGCCGCGAGGTCGGCGGCCACGTGCCGCCACATCAGGTGGGTCTGCGGGAAACCGTGCAGCAGCACGATCGGACTGCCCGATCCGGCGACGGCGACGTGGAGCGCGACCTGGTCGGCGACGGGGACGCGCCGGTAGTCGAAGCCGGGGATGGTCGGTGCCATGGCTCGCCCTTTCTGGAAGGCGGAAGCGGAAGGTGACGGACACGACGAGCCTGCCGGGCGCGAATCAGCAGGTGATCAGCACGTGACCGGTCAGGTGATCGGCACGTGATCAGTACGGGACCAGCACGTCGTCGGCGCAGTACCGTGGCGAGGGTGTCGGGAGAGGCGAGAAGGGTGCGGGTCGCGTTCGGCGTGCTCGGACCGACCGTGGCCGAGAGCGACGGCCGCGCGCTCGCGCTGAAGGGACCGAGGCACCGGGCCGTGCTGGCGCGGCTGGTGGTGGCCCGCCGCAGGGTCGTCCCTGTCACCCACCTGGTCGGCGACCTGTGGACGGATCCCCCGCCCGGCGCCGTGGGCGCCGTACAGACCTTCGTCGCCGCGCTGCGACGCGTCCTGGAGCCGGACCGTCCGTCCCGGGCCCCCGCCCGGCTGCTGGTCACGGACGGCCCCGGGTACGCGCTGCGCCCGGAGCCGGACGCCGTGGACGCCTGGTGCTTCGAGACGGCCGTCGGCGCCGCCGCGCGACTGCCGGCCACGCAGGCGCTGCCGCGGCTGGAAGAGGCGCTGGCACTGTGGCGCGGGCCCGCCTACGCCGAGTTCGAGGGGGAGGACTGGGCCCGGGGCGAGCGCTCCCGCCTCGCCGAGCTGCGGCTCCAGGCGGTGGAGCAGCGGGCCCGGACACAGCTGGACCTCGGCCTGGCCGCCGAGGCGGTGCCCGACCTGGACGCACACCTCGCCGCTCACCCCTGGCGCGAGGACGCATGGCGGCTGCTCGCGCTGGCGCTGTACCGGCAGGACCGTCAAGGCGATGCGCTGGGCGTGCTGCGCAGAGCCCGGGCGGTCCTGGCCGACCAGCTGGGGGTGGACCCCGGGCCCCGGCTGCGCCACCTGGAGGCGGACATCCTCGCCCAGGATCCGGGGTTGGACCCTCCGGCCGGGCCGACGGCGACCGCGGCCCGCCTGTGGACACGGACGGCGGCAGCCTACGACCGTACGGTCGCCGCCGGTGCCCGGGCCCGGCTGGAGACGACGGTGAGCCTGATCCGCAACCTCGCGGTCACCGGGGGCGGTGGGCTCGCGGCTGCCAGGCAGCACCGTATGGAGGCCGTCGCGGCGGCGGAGGAGTTCGGCGACCCGGACCTGACCGCCCGGGTGATCGGCGCCTACGACGTCCCCGCGATCTGGACCCGCAGCGACGATCCGGAACTGGCCCGACGGATCGTCGAGGCCGCCGAGCGCGCCCTCACCGCTTCGCCGGGCGACGCGCACGAGGCCGCGCGGTGCCGCCTGCTGGCCACGATCGCCCTGGAGACGCGCGGCAGCCGAGCACCACGCGGCCCCCAGGCCGCCCGCGAGGCGGAGGAGATCGCCCGTCGTCTCGACGATCCCGCGCTGCTGGCGTTCGCGCTGAACGGCGCGTTCATGCAGTCCTTCACCCGCGCGGGCCTGGCCCCACGGCGTGACGAGATCGGCGCGGAGCTGGTCGAACTGGCCGCCCGGCACGACCTGGTGACCTATGAGGTACTCGGTCACCTCATCCGGCTCCAGGCACGCGGCGCGCTGGCCGACTTCGCCGCGGCCGACCGCCATGCCGCCGCCGTGGACCGGCTGGCCGAGCGCCACGAGCTGCCGCTCGCGGGCGTCTTCACCCAGTGGTACCGGGCGTTGCGGCTGGCCGCGTCCGGGCAACCGGCGGAGGCCGAGACCGCCTACCGGGATGCCGCCGCACGGCTGGACGGCGCCGGGATGCCGGGCCTGGAACGTGGGCTTCTCCCGTTCGCCCTGCTGTGCCTGCGGGTGCGACACAGGAGGACGTGGTCCGACACCGGTCCAGGGGGTACCGATTCGGGGGGTAGCGGTCCAGGGCCGGTCGAGATCGACCTGGGGGAGGACTGGGGCCCGTACCGCCCTTGGGCCGCGCCCTTCGCCTTGCTGGCAACCGGACGCCGGGCCGAGGCACGGGCGGCACTGCGCGCGCTCCCGGAGCCGCCACGCGACCTGATGTACGAGGCGTGCTGCTGCCTGGAGGCCGTGGTCGCACGGGAGGTCGGTGACCGGGACGTCCTGGAGCGGGCCCGCACCCGCCTGCTGCCGGCCGCCGGGGAACTCGCCGGCGCGGGCAGCGGCCTGATCACCCTCGGCCCCGTCGAGGACCACCTCGCCGACATCATCACCGCGCTGCGGACACCGACGAGTCCAGTTCCGCCCAGATGATCTTTCCCTCGTGTGTGTACCGGGTGCCCCAGCGGTGCGCGAGCTGGGCGACGAGGAAGAGGCCGCGTCCCCCCTCGTCGGTGGTCCGGGCGTGCCGCAGCCGCGGGGAGCTGTTGCTGGTGTCGGTGACCTCGCAGATCAGACGGGATGCGCGCAGCAACCGCAGTCGCACGGGGCCCGGAGCGTAGCGCACCGCGTTGGTGACCAGCTCGCTGACGACGAGTTCGGTCTCCATGGCCAGCTCATCCAGTCCCCATGCACGGAGTTGGCGGGTGGCGAGGGCGCGAGCCCCGGCCACGGCGGCGGGATCAGAGGCCACGTCCCACGAGGCGACGTGGTCGGCGCTGAACGCGTGCGTGCGCGCCACGAGGAACGCGACATCGTCGGACTGCGGCGTGGAGGTCAGGGCCCGCACGTTGGCGCAGAGCGACTCGAGCGGGAGATCGCAAGGACACAGGGCGTCCCCGAGGTGGGCCATTCCGACGTCGACGTCCTGCTCGCCGCCTTCGATGAGGCCGTCGGTGTAGAGGCCGATCAGGCTGTTCTCGGCGAGTTCGATGTCGACCGCCTCGAACGGGAGTCCACCCAGCCCCAGCGGCGGACCGGCCGGCAGTTCCGGGAAGCTGACCCGGCCCTCCGGAGTCACGAGGATGGGCGGCGGATGGCCGGCCCGGGCGAGCGTGCAGTTCCGTGTGACCGGGTCGTAGATGGCGTACAGGCAGGTGGCACCCATCACCGTGGTCCGGATCAGGTCGGCCGACGCGTCATGGGACTCCTCCTCGCTGAGGCGGAGCACCAGGTCGTCGAGGTGGGCCAGGAGCTCGTCGGGCGGCAGATCCATGTCGGCGAGCGTCTGCACCGCGGTACGCAGCCGGCCCATGGTGGCGGCCGCACTCAGACCGTGGCCGACCACATCGCCCACGACGAGGCCGACCCGGGCTCCGGACAACGGGATGACATCGAACCAGTCCCCGCCCACACCGTCCTTGGCGTCCGCGGGCAGATACATGGAGGCCGCGTCCACGGCCATGCCGCCCTCCAGCGTATGGGGCAGCAGGCTGCGCTGGAGCGTCAGCGTGGCGTGGTGCTCCCGTGTGTAGCGGCGGGCGTTGTCGACGCAGACGGCCGCTCGTGCGACCAGTTCCCGAGCGAGCAGTACGTCGTCCGAGGTGAAGGGAGCCGGGTTCTGCGAGCGGACGAAGGTGGTGAGGCCGAGGATGGTGTCCCGGGCCCGCATCGGCACGGAGATGAGTGAGTGGAGTCCGAACTCGCGCATGCTCGAGGTCCTGGACGGCTGTTCGACGACCCATTCAGGGTTGTCGGGGTTCAGCACCGGTATGAGGACGGGCTCGCCGTTCACGAGGAGGTCGAGATGGTGCGGGGGAGGGATGAAGTCCACTGGATCGCCGACCTGGGCGACCGCTTCCGGACAACCCTCCCGGACGGAACTCATGCCCGCCCGACGCATCACCGGCCCCGTCACCGCCGGACCCGCGTCGGACAGCCAGCTTCCGCGCCCCTCGGTGCCCTCGGTGCTGAAGACCGGCTCCAGCAGATCCACGATGGCGAAGTCGGCGAACCGGCCCACGGCGAAATCGGCCAGCTCCTGGGCCGTCGCCATGACGTCCAGGGTGCTGCCCACACAGGCGCCGGCTTCATTGACCATGGAGATCAGTTGGCGGGCGTTCCACCGGTCGGTGACGTCGAGAACCATGTAGCAGATGCCCGTGACGGCGCCCTCGACGTCGACCAGGGGGAAGAACGACGTGGAGTAGGCGTGCTGCCGATGCGGGTCGGCCCAGCTCCAGCCCAGGTACTCGAAGTCGCTGACCGGCTCGCCGGTCCGCAGTACCTTGCGCATCACGCCCTCGATGGTCTCCCCCTCCAGGCCCGGGAGCACGTCGCTCAGGCGTCGGCCCAGACGCTGCTCACGGGGTATGCCGCCGATGCTCTCCAGGGTGTTGTTGAGCCAGATGCAGTGCAGGTCCATGTCCACGATGGCCATTCCCACGGGCGAACGGGTCAGGAACCCGTCCAGCACCGACTGCCCCACGGCCCAGCGCCTGATGCGCTCCCGTGCCGAGACGAGAAAACACTCGTCGTCGCCGACCTGGAACGACGCGGAGACGCGCAGATTCACTTCGACACGACGGCCGTCGCGATGCGACAGCGTGGCCACTCCGCTCCAGGGCTGGCCCCCACGGCAGCGTTCCATGATCGCCGCTACGCGGCCGGGGTCTTCGGGCACGGCGAGCAGACGGCCGACAGAGCCTCCGACGATCTCGTGGGCCGAGCGGCCGAGGAGTTCTTCCGCGCTTCTGGTCCAGCCGATCACCGCGCCGGCCAGGGTGACGATCGCCGCCGCGTCCGAGGCTGTTTCTTCCGTACCGATAGAGGGCTCTGTGCCGGGACCTTTGCCTGGTTCCGGAGTCGCAGGCGTCACGTCTTCACCGCCATCCCCATGCTTCCATGCTCGCGCCTCCCGCATCGGCGCGCCAGCGGCGCAAGGGACCGCTCCACGCGGTGAATTCGCTACCGGTCGGGTCGGCACCACCACGGCGGGTGACCGACGCCGGATGTCGTCCCAGGGGCGGCTCCCGGGCCTCAGCCGACGACCGCGGCGCGTACGCACAGCACGTCCGGCAGATGCGAGGCCAGTTGCCGCCAGCTGTCCCCGTCGTCCGCCGACGCGTACACCTCGCCGTTGCGATTGCCGAAGTACACACCCGCCGGATCCGCGCCGTCCGTGCAGAGCGCGTCGCGCAGCACCGTGCCGTAGTGGTCCTCCGTGGGCAGCCCCGCGGTCAGCGGATCCCAGGTCCTGCCGGCGTCCTGCGTGCGGAAGACACGACAGCGCCGGTCGGCCGGGACGCGGTCCGCGTCCGCGTTGATCGGGAAGACGTACGCCGTGTCGCCACGGTGCGGATGCGCGGCCACCGCGAACCCGAAGGTGGACGGCAGGTCCGCGCCGATGTCGGTCCACTCGCCGCCCGCGTCGTCGCTGCGGTACACACCCCAGTGGTTCTGGAGGTAGAGCCGGTCCGGGGTCGACGCGTCCTGTGCGATCTTGTGTACGCACTGACCGAACTCCGGGTTCGGATCCGGCAGGAACACCGCGGAGACACCGGAGTTGGACGGCTCCCAGCTCGCCCCGCCGTCGTGCGTACGGAACACCCCCGCCGTGGAGACGGCGACCGTGACGGCCTCTGGGTCGCGCTGGTCGGTGAGGACGGTGTGCAGCCCCTCGCCACCGCCGCCCGGCACCCACTGCGACCGGGTGGGGTGCTCCCACAGGGCCCGGACCAGATCGAAGGACTCGCCTCTGTCCTCGGAGCGGTACAGCGCGGCCGGCTCCGTGCCCGCGTACACCACGTCCGGCTCGGCCGCCGCCGGGTGCAACTGCCACACCCGCTCCAGCGAAGCCCCGGTGTCCTTGGGGAACTTGACGGCCGGCTGCGCCGGTTCGGTCCAAGTCCGCCCCAGGTCGTCGGAGTGGAAGACGGACGGACCCCAGTGCGCGCTGTCCCCTCCGGCCAGCAGCCGTGGTGTCTCGCCGCGGGTGTCGATCGCGACCGAGTACACGGCCTGCGCGTTGAAGTACGGACTGTCATCGAACTCCCAGGCGGCGCCGCGCCGCCGTCCGATGAACAGCCCTTTGCGTGTACCGACGGTGAGCAGTACTTCGGCCATGTCGATCACCTCCGCGACGACGTCGTCTCAGACATCGGCCAGTCTGCACCCCGGCGCTGACAGTCTCCCCTGTGCGCCGAATATGCGCAGGTCAGCCGAGTGGCGTCGGTCATCGGCGACGTCTCGTCCCGGCCGACGCGCCCACCGGTGGGGGATGGCCGGAATTCTGGAACGCACGGGTCGTGGGACTCGTTGTGAGCATCAGAGGGACCGATCCCGTATGGGAGGGCGATGTGGCATGTCCGTGCGGTCGTGAGGAGGATGCCATCGATGGCGGCATTCCGTGGTCCGAAGGCTCCGAAGGTGTGGCTGTGGCGATGGCGGCGCAATCCGCTGCGGCGTCGCAGTGACGCGCTGGAGGCCTGGATCGTGCTCGTCGCCTGGGCGCTCACCGCGCTCGGCGGGGTGCTCACCGGTCTGCTGGCGACGCAGTCCGTGGAGAGCGGCCTTGCCAGGCAGCGGGCCGAGTGGCACTCCGTTCTGGCGTTGCTCAACGCCGACGTGCCGAAGTCGACCGCGTCGGCGAACGACGCCGACATGGTCTGGGCGAAGGTCCACTGGACCGCGGCGGACGGCTCGCCGCACGCAGGCCAGGCCCGGGTGTCCGTCGGCAGCCCCGCGGGCACCCCGGTGGCGGTATGGACGGACGCCCACGGCCGCCTCGTCACCAAGCCCCCCACACCCTCCCAGGCCCAACTGCGTGCCGCGCTGGTGGGCGTTCTGGTGGGGGTGAGTGTCGCGGGTGTGCCGTTCATCGGCGGACGACTGGTACGCGGACGAATGGAACGGCGGCGCATGGCGCAGTGGGACGAGGACTGGCAACGGGTCGGCCCCCTGTGGGGGCGGAAGACGGGCTGAGGGGAGCGGGGCTTGGGTGTGGAGCGAGGGTGGGGGGGAGGGGGAGGGTTACGGGGCCGGGGCGCCGGACGCTTGCCCTTCGCCGCCCCCACCCCACCCCGCCCCGCAGGACCCCCGCGGTCAGCCCGGAAGGTGGTCCTCCTCCGGTGCCCACGCGGCCGTGAGGAGGGATGCCGTGGCGGCCGAGGCGTATGTGGACGACGCGAGCCAGGCGCGGGCGTACGCCTCCGGGTCGGCCGGCCGCAGTCGGCCCAGCGCGTCATGGCGCCGGTCCGAAGCGGTGTCCACCAGCGCCCGCGCGCACGTGGCCCCCGTGGTCAGACCCACCGCGGCGAGCCGACGGGGGAGTTCGCCGTCGGCCACGGTGGCGGTGACGGCGCGGCCGCCCGCGACTGCGCGGTCCACGGCCCGCCGCAGCAGGTCGAGTTCCGTGGGAAGCGCGGGCGCCGGGGCGGAAGGGACGACGGCCTTTCCGGTCCCGGGGAGGTGGGCGCGGTGGAGGCGGCGCAGGCCGAGGTCCGCGCGGATCGGGTCGCCGTCCGTGTCCTGCCAGGCCGCGGCGAGCGCGCGTACACCGCTCGGCCGGTCCGCCGCGAGCCGCGCGACGAGGCGCAGGGACAGACCGTGGGCCCCCGCCAGAAGCCGGAGGTTCTCGACGTAGGGGAGTTCGGGACGCTCGTCCGGCGCCAGGAGGCGCACCGTGGGACCACGGTCCACGGCGAACCCCCCGCCGGTGATCGTCCCGGTGAGAAAGAGCAGGTCACCACCCGCGTCCCGTTCGTCAGCGGGCTCGGCCGACCACCGCAGCGCGGCGGCCACCTGGTCGGCCGGGGAACGCCGCCAGAGCGTGTCGAGCGGCTCCTCGTGCCAACGGGCCCCCGACGCCCGTACGGAACGGACCGCACCGCCACCACCGATCCGCCCGTCCGGCGAGACGGTCGGGTCGGTGAGGATCGCCCCGCCGTGATCGCCCAGTTCCCGCAGGGTGAGGGCGCTGCCGCCGGGGACCGCGGAGCCCGCGGCCTGCCGGGCACGGTCGGCGTCGCCCGGCGCCACGTCGGACAGCGAGCGGAGCCGGCCGTCCTGCGCGAGGGCGTACGTGACCGCCCCGGCGTACCCCGAAGCGGTCACCACCGGCTCGGTGAACAGACCGTGCAGCCGCAGCGAACCGTTCGCCGTATAGGCGCGACGTGCGGTGCCGATCAGATCCGGGTCCGGCGCGCGGTGCAGCCCGACGGCGACCGTCAGCAACTCCGCCAGCTCCGAGGCCAGTTCGGGCAGCCGGAACGCGGGGTCCCCGGTGCCCGCCTCGGAGAGCCGCCGCGCCACCCGGAGCGCCGCGGCCGCGGCGCGGTGGAGTCCGGCGACGCGCGCCGAGTGGGCGGCATGGAGGAGCGTGGCGCGGTGCACGGCACCGGAGCCCGTCACTCCGGCTGCCAGTACGGCGGTCGCGGCCTCCCGGAGGGCGTGCACCGCCGCGGACTGTGGGGGAGTGAGGTCGAGGGTTCCGGCCTCCGGAGGGACGGGGGTGGAGTCGCCGGAGTCCGACGGCACGACAGCCGTGGCTGCCGGTCCGTCCGTCTCCTCCGCCAGCGGTGCCAGCGTCAGGACCGCCGCGCGATGCAGACACGCCGGCGCGAGCAGACAGTTGCACACGGCATCCCCGGCGGACGTCACCACCCCGGCCGTGGTGGTGAGCGTGACCGTCGTCGCGTCGTCGACCCGCACCACGACCGTCGCGTCCGTCACGGCGACGGGCCAGTCGGCCGCCTTGGCCGCGGCCGAGTCGGCACGTTTGCGCAGACGCGTCGGGAGCGACTCCAGCGCGGCGGCAGCCACTTCGGCCGTCACCGGGGGAAGCGTGGTCATCGGTGTGTACCTCCCATGCGTTCGCCCACCCAGCGGGCCAGTTCCAGCGGGCTGAGGGCCGCCACCGGCATGCCCGCGGCCACCAACTGTCCCGCCACTCCGGCCGAGTAGCGCGGTCGGCCCGCGTCGTCCAGTGAGGCGCAGCCGAGGACATGGCAGCCCGAGTCGACGAGCGCCCGCACCTCGGACAGCAGTGGGCCCACCGGACCCCCCTCCTCGAAGTCGCTGATCAGGACGACCAGCGTGCGGGAGGGAACCGTCATCAGTGAGCGCGCGTGCCGCAGGCCCCGGGCGATGCTCGTCCCGCCGCCGACCCGCACCTCGAGGAGCAGCCCGAGGGGATCGTCCACCTGGTCGGTGAGATCCACGACCTCCGTCGAGAACGCCACGAAGTGCGTGCTCAGTGCTGGGACGCCGGCGACCACGGACGCGGTGAGCGCCGCCCAGATCGTCGACGCCTCCATGGACCCGGACACATCGACGACCAGCACGAGCCGCCAGTCCGCCGCCTTGCGGGCCCGGGTACGGAAGACCGGCCGTTCGGGCAGTACCGTCACCGCTCCCGTCGCCGGATCGCGGCGCGCCGTCGCGAGGTTCGCGCGCACGGTGCGGGCGAGATCCAGCGGGCCGCCCGGTCTGCGGGTGGGCCGCGGATGCGCGAGACCGGCGAGGGCGGGCCGCACTCTGTGGGCGAGGGCGTCCGTGAGCTCCTTGACCAGCCGGGCCACCAGGGGCCGAAGCCGCGCCAGTTGCTGCTCGGGCATGCCTCCCGCGTACGAGAGGACCGTCCGCAGGAGCTCGACCGAGGGGCGGGCCGAGGCGGGGTCGAGTTCCTGCAGGGCGTCGACGCGTCCGGCGTCGGCCGCCGCTGCCAGCACCTCTTCCCGTACCCCGGGTCCGAAGAGCGCCGCGAGCTCCTCGGACCAGCTCCGCACATCCGGGAACGACACCTCGCTCCCGCCGCCGGCACCCTCATCGCCGGGCTCTCCGACCCCCTCGCCGCGCCCGCTCCCGTACAACTCGTCGAGTGCGCGCGCGATCCGGCCGGCCCGCCCCGTCAACTGCCGCGCCCTGCCCAGCAGGAGCCGCCAGCGATCTCCGGGGCCGAGACTGTTGGGCACGGCGGGACTGTTGGGTACGGCGCGACTGCCGGGTACGGCAGGACTGTTGGGCATGCCGGGGCGGTCATGCGGGGGCTGATGCGAGGTCGGTGTCGGGTCCGTGCCCAGGGGGTCCAGGCCCGCCGTCGCCAACGCCGTCCGCCCCGCCAGGTCCGCCGCCGCCATCCGGGCCAGGAACCCCGGCTCCGCCACCGTGTCCGGCAACTCGCCCACCGCGTGGCCGGTGCGGTCCTCCACCGCGGCGAGCATCCGGGACCGGGCCGCCGGCGCCAGGACGTCGAAGCCGGCGCGCAGGGCCGGCAGGCGGTCGAGGAAGGCCCGGTCGGTGAGGGACTCGACGCGCTCCAGGAGCGGGTCCACGGCCTCGCCCGTCTCGAGCAGCGGACCGGCGGCGAGCAGTGTGCCGCGCAGGAACGCGGCGAGGCCGGAACGGAGTTCGGGAGTCACGGCACCGTCGACACGGGAGGCCAGCCGGGTGCCGAACGCCGTCGCCTCCCGCAGCCCCAGCAGGACCCGGGCGGCTCCCGCGGCGCCGCGGATCAGCGGCGTACCGTCCTCCTCCAGGCGGCCGAGGGCGTCCGCGAGCCGGAGTCCGCCGCCCGCGCCGTCGACCCGGGTGGCGAGGTCCACCAGAGCGCGGGCGTCGGCGGTATCGGTGGAGCCGGTCAGCCCGTCGAGGGCGCGGACACCGGCGGCGCCCAGCTCCTCGTACGCGGCCTCGATCCGCTCCTTCTCCCAAGGGGCGGGCAGCCCCGGCACATGCCCGGCGCCGATCCGGCTCAACAGGTCGAGCCCGCCCAGGAGTTCGGGCAGGGTGCCGGACGCGGGCAGCAGTTCGGCGACTTCCGTGAGGCGCTCCGAGGCGAGCCCCGGGAGGGCGCAGTGGGCCGCGTCCTTGAGCCCGGCGAGCACCTGGGCCGCGGTCGGACCGCCGTCGCGCCGCTCCGCCGCCCGTCGCCGCGCCAGTACGCCGTCGGCCGCCTGTTCCAACGTCACTCCGTGAACGCCGGTCACATCCAGCATCGCCGCGGTCGAGGGCGTCCAGGTCACCGTCCACCGTGTGGTGAGCGCGGCGCCGTCGCCGACCCGCGCGACGCCGGTCTCCTCGCCGTAGGGAACACGGCAGACCGCCATCCTGCGCAGACAGATCTCGCGCCGGCGGTCGAGTTCGGAGCGCAGCGCGTCGAGCCGCAGCTCACGGCGGGCGGGAGTGGTGGGGGAGGGCAGGGAGAGTTCCTCGAGGAGGCCCTCGACCGCCGGGCCGAGGCCGGAGCGTGGCGTGCCGGGAGCGAGTCGCCCCTGCCGGTCACCGACGAGCACCCGCTCCATGGCCGCGGCCACCACCCGTCCCCGACCCAGCAACTGTCCCTGCGTGAGTACCGTCTGCACCGCCTCGACCAGCTCGCCGCGGCCCGCGGCGGGCAACCCGCGCAGCGTGGCCACATCCCGCGCCACCCGCACCACCTCCCGGGCGTCGGCGGGGCCGCTGGGATGTCCCGCCTCGCGGACGGCGGCGCAGATCCGCACGGCCGTCGCCGTCAGCAACTCATCCAGCAGCCCCGGCTCCCCGGCCGCCCGGAACACCCCCCGCTGCCACTCCGGATCACGGATGCCGGCCGGATACCCGGACCGCTCGTCGAGCAGCGGGTACGAGTAGGGCACGAGGGAGGTGATGACCGAGGGGACAGCCTCCGCGGATCCGGCACCCGAACCCACCGGCCGGGCACCCGAACCCACCGGCCTGACGTCCGAACCCACCGGGCCGGAACCAGCCCGCAGCAGGGCGGGCGCGTGAAACGCCCCGATCACCGCTGCCGTACGCCGCCCCGCGTACTCGGCCAGTCGTCCCCGCATATTGGCCTCGCGCCGCAGGTCGTACGGGTCCACGGCGTCCTCTCCTGTGTCCGCCCGCAGCGCCCAGCCGACGAGCAGCGCGGCGCGCCGCAACTCCTCCGCCCCGGCGCCCGGTGCGCCCGACTCCACCAGTCGCGTCCACAGGTCGTCCTCCGTCCGGCCCCCGGCGCGCGCTCGCAGGGCGGCCGCCAACCGCCCACGCCCGCCACCCGCTCGGCCCGCACCTGGCTCCTCCGCGTCCCGCGCGGCCAGGGGCAGGTCGAACGGCACGACCGGCACCCCTGCCTCCCTCGCCCAGCGAATCGCCGCGAGCTCCGGGGAGAACTCGGCGAAGGGCAGAAAGACCACCCCGCCGTGCTCCCGGCTCCCCGCCAGCGCCACCGGTGGCACCGTCGCCGGATCCCCCAGGTATTCCAGCCACGGCGCGAACTCCTCCGGAAGCTCGATGAGGAGCACCTCCGGCGCCGCCGCCGACAGCATCCCCGGCATGGCCGCCGCGAGCGCCGGTGAATGGTGTCGCACGCCGATCAGGAACGGTTCCCGACACCCGGCCAGCGCCTCCAGAGCCACCTCGGGCGACGCCGCCGAGCCGGGCGCTGCCTCACACGAGGTCATCGCGCAGCTCCCACAGCGTCCGCCACAGCGCGGCGCCCTGCTCCGCGCGCCGCCGCACCGGACCGTCCCAGTAGCCCAGCAGTCGTGCGTGATCGGCCGGGTCGTCCTTGCGCACCGTGCCGAGCAGATGGCCGGGCAGGGTGCGCACGACATCCCTGCCGTCCCCGAGATACGCGGCGCCCAGGCCCATGGACGTGGCGACCTGCACCGCCTCCGCCGTCGACATCACCGTGGTGGGCCGCTCGACCTCCCAGCCCTCCGCGCTGCGGCCCGAGCGCAGATCCCGGAAGGCCGTGACCAGGGCCTCCAGCACCGCGTCGTCGACGGAGAAACGGGCACCCGAGCGGGCGAGCGCCGCCGTGGCCTGGCCTCGGACCAGCTCCGTCTCCGCGTCGAGGTCGTCGATCGGTCCGACGGTCTCGAAGTTGAAGCGGCGCTTGAGGGCTGCGGACATCTCGGAGACACCGCGGTCACGGAGGTTGGCCGTCGCGATCAGAGTGAACCCCGGCACGGCGTGCACCGTGCCGTCCCCGCCCGGGCCACCGGCCAACTCCGGTACGGCGATGCGCCGTTCGGACAGCAGGGACACCAGGGCGTCCTGCACCTCGGGCAGACAGCGTGTGACCTCCTCGATCCGGGCGACGGCTCCCCGGGTCATCGCCGTGAGCACGGGTGAGGGGACCATGGCCGCTCGGCTCGGCCCCGTGGCGAGCAGCATCGCGTAGTTCCAGCCGTATCTGAGCTGGTCCTCCGTGGTGCCCGCGGTGCCTTGCACGGTGAGCGCGCTGGTGCCGCACACGGCGGCGGCCAGCAGCTCGGAGAGCATCGACTTGGCGGTGCCGGGCTCGCCGACCAGCAGGAGTCCCCGCTCGCCCGCGAGCGTCACCACGCACCGCTCGACGAGTCCCCGGTCGCCCACGAACTTCCGTGACACGACGAGCCGTCGCCCGTCCGCGCCGCTCAGCGTCTCGCCGTCCGAACCGCACACGAACGTCACCACGGCGCGCGGGGTCAGGTGCCAGCCCGGCGGTCGCGGCCCCTCGTCGTACGCCGCGAGAAACGTCAGCTCCTCGGCGTGACGGTCCTCGGGCAGGTCGATCTGCCGCGCGCCGGTCACGTTCGACACGCCTGACACGTCCGTTACGCCCATCGTCTCCGTCGCATCCGTCCTCGCCGTCGCACCCTCTGCCGTCATCCCGCTCGCCGTGCTCGGTCCGCCGCTCATGCCCTGCCTCCGCTCCGGCCGCCCCGGCCACCTCTGCCGCCCCGGCCACCGCGCCCGGCGAACTCCTCGAACCCGGGCGCGTCACCCTCGACGACCCGCCGCCAGGCCCGCGCGAACAACTCCGGCACGGGGCGGTCCGGCACCACGAAACCGTGGGCCGTCTCCGGCAGCAGCGGGGTCTTCCAGCTCTCGACGGGCCGCCGCGGTGCCTTGTGCTCCAGCCAGCCGCCGGGCAGGAACTGCGCTCGCCCGGCCCGGGACCGCTTCGCCTCCACCACCAGCCCGGCGGCGGCCAGTTCGGCCCGGGCCCGCTTCAGCCGCGCGGGCTTCCAGCCGGTCCAGGCCGCCTGGTTGCGGTCCGTGGGGTCCGGGAGTGCGAGCAGCATCAGATAGAGCCCGGCCGCGTCCTCGGAGAGCCCGCACCGCTGTGCCGCCTCGGCCACCAGCTCCGGCACGCTGTGGGCCGGGTGCTGTGCGGCTCCGGGAGGGCCGTCCGCCGTGATCAGGGCGGTGAACTCCTCGCTCAACAGAGTGCGCAGCGACTGCAGTTGCCCGCTGTCCCGGCTCAGTGCCGCGAGCAGCTTCAGCGCCGGGTGATCGGGTCCGTCCTCCTCGCCCGCCTGCGGCAGTACGGCCGACGGCCGCAGCCATACGGTGTCCCACTCCGAGCGGTGCCGCATCGGCGCCAGCACGATCGCCGGGCCCGCCCGCAGCAAGCCCTCCGCGTCCCCGCCTCCCTGGGCGGGCAGCCCGAACGTCTCCCGTACCCGGGTCGACACCGTGTTGCCGTCATGCCCCCAGGTCACCCCGAGGTCGAGCAACAGCCCGGGGTCGGTGAGGCGCTCGCGGAGCATGCGCAGGGTCTCGGGCAGCGTCGCGCGCAGCGGATCGCCGTACGGCAGTCGATAGGCGAGCCAGCGCAACATGCTGACGTACGCGGCCAGGGTGGAACCGGTGAACAGGGCCTGGGCGTCCAGCGGTTCGAGTCCGTTGTCCCGCATCCGCTGCTCTGTGCGACCGGTCAGTTCAGGGCGCGCCTGGGGGTTGAGGACGGCGTCCAGCATCCGGCCCGGCCCGATCTCGCTCACCATCCGCGCGATCAGCTCGGGCGGCGCCGCCCGCCGCTGCCCGCGCCGCTCGATCCAGATCCGTACGACGGGCTCCAGGTCGAAACCGTCGGTCCACAGCCGCTCCATGTGTCCGGGATCCGTGGTGACCAGCGCCGCGGTGAACAACTGTCGTTCCGTGATGGAGAGTTCGCCGAGGGCGCTCCGGGCGGCCTGCGCCTCCGCGCTCTTCGCGCTCAGCGGCTGGAGGTGCTCCGCGGGCAGGAGTCCGTCCTTGCCGTAGGAGTTGAGCCCGGGCAGCCCGAGGAGCAGCAGCGCTCCGGCCACCGCGCTCACCCCCACCCGCTCGGAGAACTCCCGCGCCTGCTCCGGCCGGTAGGGCAGCGGTCCCCGCTCCCTCACGAGCGCCACCAACCGCCGTACGGCGGGCGCCAGGGCCTCGTCCCCGGACGTGCCCCGGATCTCGGACTCGACGATCGCGAAGCCCTCCCAGGGGCCGAACTCGCCGGCCGGGTCGTACTCGACGGCGTTCCAGTACGCGTCGCCCGCGTCGACCTTCTGGCAGGACAGGATCAGCAGCCGTCGGTCGCCCGAGGCCAGCACCTCCCCGACGCGCTCCGGACGCTCCGACCGGGAGGCCTTGAGCTGCACGACCCGCAGTCGTCCGCGGGGATCGACGAGTACGCCGTCGCCGACCGACAGGACGACGTCGAGGAATTCCAGCAGCCCGGCGCGGTGGCCCTCCGGCGTGGTGGGCGCGGCGGCGCGCAGGGCGGCAGCCGCCGTGCCGGGACCGGACAGCGAGAGCCAGGCGACGCCAGTGCCGACGAAGGGGAACTTCGCGGGCGGTGTGCCCGGGACCAACAGTGAGCGCAGCGCCTTGAGCTGGTCGACCGCGGTGGTGGCGTGCTGCTCGTTGCCGTAGTAGCCGTAGAAGTGTCCGGGAGCGGTGAGCTCCCGCAGCGCCTCGCGCAGGACGTGGTCGTACGCGTGCCGGACTTCGTCCTCCTCGTCCTGCGGCGCGGCGACCGGCCGTTCGGCCCGCTCGCCGAGCGTGGCGATTCGCCGGGCGCAGCGGGCCGTCTCCTCGACCAACCCGGCCACCCCGAGGGCGAGCCGCTCGTCGGTGACGGCGGGCAACAGCCGGGACACGGCCTCCCGGGGGCTCTCGCCGTCCCGGACAGCGGCCAGCAGCGCGGTGGCGTCCGCGTCGGTCACGGCCCGCAGCGCGGCCGAGCCGTGCTCGTCGCGCGGGCGCAGCGCGTGCCAGTACCACAGCGGCGGCAGGAAGCGGGTGCCCGCCGCATGTGCGCTGCCGCGGTCGCCCAGCTGGACGCGGGCCAGCGACACGCCGTCCCTGTCGCACAGCTCGACGATCGTGCGGTTCCAGCCCGTCTGCACGGGGTGCAGGGCGGCGCCGCCCGGCAGCCGCAGGGGCGGGGCCGGAACACCCTTGGTGGTCGCAGGACTGCGGTTCCCGTCGACCGAACAGGCCGTCCAGGCACCGGAGTTCTGGTCGTGCGTCACCCACCAGCCGAGCAGCCCGTCCTTGCTGCCGAACGGCGAGCCCTCCAGACCCGGCTGGACCGGCAGCAGCCGGCAGTCCGTCTGTGTGAGGACGATGCCAGGGCGGGCGTCGGCGAGCGCCGAGTCGAAGAACGCGGGCACCGACATCCGGCCGCGCTTGGCGGAGGCGGGGTCGTACTCGTGCCAGCGGTTCTCGTGCAGCACCCAGTACGAGATGCCGTCCGAGGCGATCTCGCGGTGCTGCTCGGCGAACGTGGTGTCCCCGGCGTGCACGGGCCGGCCGCCGAAACAGCGGCCGCCGTCGGGCAGCGCGAGCGACACCGGGTGGCCGCCGTACCAGCCGCCCGGCAGGCCGGTCGGCCTGAACACGTCGGCGGGGCGCCCGGACCAGACGGCCCGCTGCTCGTTCCCGTACCCCGACGCGACGAGCCACTGGCCGTCCACGTGACGCACCGTCGGCTCGCCGTACTGGCGTCCCTGGGACGGCAGGGTGAGCGTGCGCGCGTCGAGCAGCGCGTCGGGGCCGGCCAGCGCGACCTGGGTCTCGACACGGACGATCAGCGCGGGCCAGGCGTCCGCGTACTGGTACGAACGGCCGTGCTGGTGCGGCCACGGGTGTTGCCCGCTCGTCGGCGGGGCGACCTTGCCGAGGGTGTCCAGGGCCTCTTCGAGGGCGGGCCAGCCCAGTTCGTCGAGGATGCCCGTACGCAGGGTGCGGCCCAGGACCGGCGCCGGATCGAAGCCGACGATCCGCCGAACGGCCTCCGGTGCCGTCGCCAGTACGGCGGGTGCCGAGAAGCGGGAGACCTTGCTCAGCAGCTCGTCGAGCCCCGGCAGGCCGACCGGCTCGGCCAGTTCGGCGGCACGGTCCCGAAGCCAGCCCGCCACGGCCGTGCGCAGCGCCGGATGGTCCGCGAGCCGCCGCACGCGGGCCGAAGGCCCGGACCCGTCCACGATCGACAGGCTCTCCACCGCCCTGCGCAACAGAGGAGCGAAGCGCGGGTCGGTGGTGACCGCGAGCAGGTCCCGGCGGCCCGGGCGCTCGTCGTCCGTCCAGTAGCGCAGCTCCAGGCCTTCGGTCCCCGGCGAGGGGTCGGCGACCGGCGCACCCGCCGCCAGGGCGGTGTCCAGGAGGTCGAGATCCACGTAGGAGTTCCAGCCCTGCTCCCTCAGCAGCCGCACCGGCTTGCCGTCGGCGATCAGCCGGGGAGCCAGCCGCTCCACGAGGGCGAGTTCCTCGACGAGCCGCTTGCGCTGCCGCCAGCCACGCTGACGGTGCCGGTCCCAGGAGCTCAGCCAGTCGGCGGCGTCGACCGTGCCGTCGAGCAGCAGACCGATCGCCCCGCAGGCGTCGAGCAGCGCGAGCCACGCCGCGTCGAACTCCTCGCGCTGATCACCGCCCGTGGACGGCATCAGCGTCAACAACCGCTCCCGTACCGCCGGATCCTCGTGCGCCAGCTCCGCCAGAGCGGGCAGCGCGGACTTCCAGAAGCTTCCGGCCGCGCGGTTCATGGCGCCCGAGGGGAGGATCTCGGCGAGCAGGGCACGCTCCTCGGCGCGCGGATCGAGCCCCGCACCCTTCGCCAGTCGCCGCTGATCCTCCAGCATGCCCGCGTAGGGAGCGATCCCGGCCGCACAGCGCTGCGACGACAGCGTCCTGAACTGCTCGTACGCGGCTGCCCCGGACAGTCGTGCCGCCAGCCCCTTGGCGTGGTCGCGCAGCGCCTTCCCGCTCAGCGCGCCCGCCCCGGCGAACTCCAGGAACACCTCCCGCACCCGGTCCTCGTCCACGGCGAGGGCGTGCCGCTGCTCGGCCGCCCGGGCCTTGCCGAAGAACGACGCGGCGTGCTGGCGCGACTCCGCCGCCAGGAACAACCGGGCCACCTGCTCGTAGTACGTCCGCAGGAAGTGCGGCACCGAGCGGTCCAGCCGGGCGCCGATCTCGTCGAAGCCGTCCTTGGCGTGGCCCGGCTTGCTCGACACCATCCGGGTGAGCCGCTCCATCTCCTTGACCACGGCGAGCGCATGGTGCCCGTTCACCGGGTCGTTGACCAGCGCCCAGGCGGGGAAGCCCAGCGACTGGCGCCTCACCCGGCCCACCGGCGCCGAGTCGGCGGTGCCGAAGCCCAGGTACTCCAGGGCGAGGTCCTCGGCGGGCCCGATCGCCTCGGGCACCAGCCGCACCACCGTGCGCCCCTCCAGCACGGGATGCCCGTACGTCCGCGCCGTCAGCACATCGCCGGTACCCTCGCCCAGCGGCAGTACCGCTCCCGACTCCAGCAGCTGATCCCCGCTCACAGCTCCCCCTCCTCGTCCTCGCCGTTCACCACACGCCCCGCGTACACCAAAGCCGCCATCCGAACCCCCTCCGACCAGGCGACCGGCCCCACCTCCCGCAACGGCAGCCGGCGCCCGCCCGCGGCCCGCCATTCCAGGCCGCCGGTGCGGGTCTCGGACTCCGGGTAGTCGGCGCCGATCCAGTAGGCCGCCTCCACCGCGACCCTGTTCTCGATCAGCGGGCACACCGCGTACCCGCCGCGCACCCGATAGCCGTACGAGCCCGCCCGCGCGGTCGCGTGCCGCAGTTCCTCGAACTTCCCGCCCGCGTAGGCACTCCACTCGAAGGCGGCGCCGTCCCTCTCGTCCGGCCGCGGCCAGACCTCCCGGAACAACTGGCCGGCGCCCTGCTCGACATCGAGCTCCGCCGCGAACTCCCGCAGCTCCTCCAGGTCTTCGAGGAGCACCGGATGCGGTATCACCACCGTCCGCGCGGCGAGCCGGACCGAGTCGCCGTCCAGGTCGACCACGCCGAGGCCCTGCTCCGGATCCGCGTCCCGCAGGAACCCGGCGCGCTCCAGCGCGACCGTGCCGTCCGTGTCCACCGGCGCCACCACCAGGTCGCGCAGCGCCGCCTGCCAGGCGGCGTCGGGCCACACCCGGGCCAGCAGGTCCGTCGGCACGGGCAGGGAGCGGACGATCCAGGTGTCCACCTGGGAGCGGCACTCCCGCTCATGCCGCTCCAGCCACTCGGCCAACTGCCGCAGCCGGACGACCTCCACGTCGTCCCGCAGCTTCGCGGGCACCTGCTTCAGCATGCGTCCCGCCGCGTTGCGGCACCGCACCTGTGCGCCGTCCAACGTGACGGCGTACCCACTGGATGTCTCGATCCAACCCATGACAGGACCCCTCCCGAACCCACCTGTCGGCGATGGTGATCACAGTAGGGGAGGGGTCTGACAATGCCGCGACGAGCTGTGTTCAAGCGGCTTTGAGCTGCTGTTTCTACGCGGTGTCCAGGGCAGCGCGGCAGGCACGCAAGAGCTGTTCGTCCTCGCCGATGTTGTCGCTCCCGTAGGTGCCGGCCCGCGCCTGGTGCCGCCGTGGTGTGGCGAGTTCCGTACGGAGCAGATCGTGGGCGGGCGTGCCCGCCGGTCCCATCCGGGTCAGACAGCCGGTGATGAGGATGCGGGTGTGCGCGTTCTGCTCCCAGGCGGAGCGGAGCGCGGGGAGGACCGGTCCTGGATCCCCGGCGATGTCCCACAGGGCGCACGCGGCGCTCGCACGCGGCCACACCTTCCCGGAGTCGGCCATGCCGCGCAGTGCCGGCAGGGCGGACCGGGCCGCGGGCCCCAGTCGGCCCAGGGCCTCGGCCGCGTTGCGTGCGTGGAACTGTCCCGCCACCAATTCCCGTCGCAGCGTGGGCAGTACGGCCTCCGCGTCACCCTCCAGCGACCAGAGCGCACCGGCCGCCGCCACCGCGCACGACCCGTCCAGCAGTTCACGCAGGGCCGGGATCGCCTCTCGAGCGTCCGGGCCGCATCTGCCGAGCGCGTCGGCGATCGCCCGCACGAGCCACTCCCGGCTCCGCAGCCCCTCCGGCGCCCCGTGCAGCAGCCGCAGCATCTCCGGTACTGCCGGCGCGTGTCCCAGCCTGCCGAGCGCGAACAGCAGCGGCACCGCACGGTCGTAGGTGTCGAGTGCGTCGAGGGGGACCTCGCGGAGCCGCTCGCGCAGCAGCGGAGCGAGTGTGGCCGCCGCCGGGCCCAAGTGCTGGACCTCGTACCCGGCTTCGGGGGGCACGACCGGCCCGTCCAGCACCTCGGCGAGCGCCGCCACCGCGCGCGGATCGCCGGCTCTGGCCAGCGCCTTGAGCGGGGCGGCGAGGGCCGGTGCCCCGTGCTCCCGCTGGCGTATTCGGTGCTCGGGGCCGACCGCCACCAGGGCGGCCAGGTGGTCGGCGGCCGGGGCGGCCAGATCGAAGAGTGTCTCCAGGACGGAGGCCGCGGCATCGCGTAGCCGCTGCTCCTCGGTGACGACCTGTTCGCCGATCAACGCGACCAGCTCTTCGTACGAGCCCCGCCATTCGCGGAACAGACCCGCCGCCATCCACACGCCGTTGCACCGGTCGGCCGTCTCGTCGCTGCTCGACTGCCCCTTGAGCAGGGCGATCCGGTCGGCGGTGCGGCCGCCGAGCGCGGTGTGCAGGGTCCGCAGGAGATGGCCCCCCTCCTCGTCGGCGGGGCGCAGGCGTCGCAGGTGGCCGATGAGGGTGTCGGTGTCGGGTCGCTCGGGCTGGTCCGGCACCCGGGGGCGTGGTGATCTGGCCCGGAGCAGCGCGATGACGGTGGGAACGAGGTCGGCTGGAAGGCGATCGGGTGCGCAGCCGGCGAGTTGGCCGAGGGCGGCGAGCCGCAGCCCGGCGTCGTGCGGAGCGGCACCGAGTTCGACCAGGTACTCCACCGCGGGAGCGGCGGACGCGGGGTGCAGACGTGCGAACAGCCCCAGGCCCTCGGCCAGGGCCGGCCGGACCTGTTCCTCCTCTTCCTCCTCCAGTCGTCCCGCCAACAGCCCGAGCACGTGCTCCGGTTGGCCGAGGAACCGCACGAGCGCCGTCGGTGCCGCCCGGCGGACCTCCGGGTCCCGGTCGGCGAGCAGGCTGATGAAGGCCGCGGCGCCCGACCGTACCGCCGTGCGGGCCATGGCGTAGTTGCCCTCGGCGCCGTCCCCGTCCTCGAGCGGGCCGTCGTCGAAGGCGTCCCCGCCGCCGATGCTGACGAGCAACTCCACGACGCCGCCCCGGTCGCAGAGTTCTTCGTGCCCGACGAGTTCGAACAGGAACGGGATGCACGCGAGCGTCGAGTCGTAGACATCGCCCTGGTGGTGCACGGCTCCGTACATCCCGTCGAGCGCTCTCTCACGCTCCTGAGGGCACGCGGAGGCCAGTCCCCGGAGCAACTCCGGGACGTCCTCGGCGCTTCCGTAGGCATGTTTCATCGAGGCCCAGCCGACCTCGTCCATCCCGGTGAACACGGCATCCTCCCCAGGCGTACGACAACTCATCGTGAGTGTGCACCAAGGCACTGACAGTCACGTGTGCCTTTTGGGGCGTGTTCCGGCGACGGGGCCGGCAACGGCCCGCCGCCCTCGCCCAGGGGATTCGCATCGGGGCGGGGGCGGCGGGGAGCCGGCGGGACGCGTCAGACTCCGACGCCGAAGTCGGAGGCGATCCCGGACAGACCCGAGGCGTACCCCTGGCCCACCGCACGGAACTTCCATTCCGTGCCGTTGCGGTACAACTCACCGAAGATCATCGCGGTTTCGGACGCGGCGTCCTCCGACAGGTCGTAGCGCGCGAGTTCGGTGCCGCCGGCCTGGTTGACGACACGGATGAACGCGTTGCGGACCTGGCCGAAGCTCTGTCCGCGCGCGTCGGCGTCGTGGATCGAGACCGGGAACACGATCTTGGCGACCTCGGCCGGTACGCCGGCCAGGTTCACCTTGATCGACTCGTCGTCGCCCTCGCCCTCACCGGTCAGGTTGTCGCCGGTGTGCTCGACCGAACCGTCCGGGCTCTTCAGGTTGTTGTAGAAGACGAAGTGCTGGTCCGAGAGGACCTTGCCCGACTCGTCGACCAGCAGCGCGGACGCGTCGAGGTCGTAGTCGGTGCCCGTCGTGGTCCGCACGTCCCAGCCCAGACCGACCAGCACCGCGGTCAGGCCCGGCGCCTCCTTGCTGAGCGAGACATTGCCGCCTTTGGACAGGGAAACTCCCACGCTGCTCTCCTCCGTGCTGCCGTGGGCCGGGCGAGTGGATGCCCGGCGCTGGATGGATCGACACCAAAAAAACTACATCACTGTAGAAATAAAGCGGGAGGTGCCGGCCGAAACGCATTGGTCCCACGTGCTCCTCGCCACGGTGCCGGGCGTGACCAGGCCCGTTTCGTACGCCGTGACGACCGCCTGGACGCGGTCACGGAGGCCTAAGCGCTCCGCTGGAAGTGCGGGGAGGTGCCGTCGATCGTCTGCGGCTCCATCGTGGCCGGTCGCGCAGTTCCCCGCGCCCCTTCAGGGCGCTGCCGAACCGCAGCGGACTTCGCCCGACCCGCTTAGTTCGGCGAGGATGCGGGCGACATGGGGCGGGTGATCGTCGGTGCCAGGAGCGCGTCGCCGGAGCGGACCAGGCGGACTGCGGAGACCAGGTGTTCGGGGGTGACGTCCTTGAGGAGGAACCCGTTGGCCCCGGCGGCCTGCGCCGCGTACACGAGGTCGTCGAGATCGAACGTCGTCAGGATGATCACACGGGGTGGGTCGGACGCGCCGGCCAGGATGCGGCGGACCGCCTGCACGGCTTCGGCGCCGTCGGCCGCTTCCGCGACCACGTCGAGCCGTCGGCCATGAGGATCATCCGGAAGCCTGTACGGGCGAGGGTCTGGTCGTCGGCGACCACCACGCGCAGCGGTGACGTCATCACATCACGCCTGCCATGGGGCGCAGCGCCGAACTGATCCTGCTCGCCCTCGGTGGACTGCTGATCGCGGTCCTGGGCGCGCTGCTGCCCGTGGGCTGGCGCCGCCCGGACCCGCACCGCCGTCGTCCTGTGCACGGAATGGCGGCGGAACAGGAGCGGAACGGGAACGGAAGAGGGATGGAAGGTGGTGGCGGGAGCCGTCCGATCCGCACCCATGGTTGTACTGTTGCGCAAAGCGGCAATCTTCAAGTGGGTGGCGGCCAGTGGGGCGTGCCCTCGACCGAGGCGAAGAAAGGCGGGCGCGCGATGCTCCGCAACGGACTGGAACCCTGGCACCTGCTGATCGTGGCGATCGTGCTCATTGTGCTGTTCGGTTCGAAGAAGCTGCCGGACACCGCCCGGGCACTGGGCAAGTCGATGCGCATCCTCAAGAGCGAGACCAAGGCGATGAAGGACGAGGACCCCGCGTCCGCCGCCACCGCCGAACAGCGCACGGCTCCGGTGACTTCCACGGCGGTCATCAAGAACTCCGCCGAGCAGGCCGCCCCGCGAGCGACGGCCGAGGCTCCGAGCGCCGCGCACTGAGGCCATGTGGTCCGTGTCCGGGGACGGCGCACACCGCCCCCGGACACGGACACGTCTGAGGACTCAGTCCTCTTCGCCGCCTTCGTCGTCGTCGCCCTCGAAGAAGTCGCCCACCTCGTCGATGACTTCGGCCGCGACCAGCCCGCCCACCACGCCCACCGCGAGTCCCGCCGCGCCTGCCGCGACCGCGGTACCGAGGCCGGGCCCGGAGCGGTGGCCCTCATGGCCGGATTCATGCCCGGACCCATAGCCCGACTCATGGCCGGACCCATGGGCCGAGTGATGCCCGTACCCGCTTCCGGCGGCATACGGATCGGCGTGGCCGTACGTGGCGTGGGAGCCGTACGACGCCCGGTGCTCGACCAACTGCCTGATCCAGCCGTCGACTTCGCTGTTCCAGTCGCGGGCCCCGACATCGTGATGGCTCACCGAGAAGCGGGTGAGGGTGTCCTGCCCGGACTCGAAGAGCCCGCCGCGCTTGTCGGCCTCCAGGACGATCTCCATGCCGGCCGGGGTGGCGAGGAAGGTCAGCTCGATCTCGTTCACCACGTGCGTGTACTGCGGCGCGGGCGTCAGCTCGATCTCCTGGTAGAAAGGCAACTGCTGCCCCGTACCCCCGATGTGGCCGTGTTCGAGGTCGGCGGACTTGAAGCCGAAGCCCAGCTGCCCCAGCGCCTCCAGGACCGCTTCCTGGACCGGCAGCGGACGCACCGCGAGCGGATCCAGGTCGCCCTTGTCCCGCGCACCGGCCACCGCGAGCTCGGTGCGCACACCGAGGACGATGCCCAGCGGCTGCCCGTACAGCTCGCTGACCGGTGTCTCCCACGGCAGGGACACGCTGAACGGAACGCTGTGCCGCTCCTGCTCGGCGAGGCGGAAACCGCCGCCGACCGTGAACCGCTCGAAGACGACGGCGCCCTCGCTCTCACCGTCCTCGTGCTCGGCCTCCACCCGGGCGATCAGTTCGAGCCCGATGTGCTCGATCTCCACGTCCGCGCTGCCACCCTGGAGATGGACCTGCCCGGACAGGATCCCGCCGGGCGCCACCGCGCCGCCGTCGAGAACCGTGTCCACCGAGGGGCCGCCTGCGCCCATCGCGCCGAGCAGCCGTTTGAACACCATGTCGGTGTGGCTCCTTCACTGATCGCACTCATCGTTCCGAACCGGCTCGGGGCGAGCCCCGATCCGGTGTGATCAGAACTGACGGCATCGGCAAAGAAGTTCCCAAGTCACCTGGACGGAGGTATCTTTCACGACTTCGTGCGCCCGAAGCAGCGCTCCAGCTCGGCCAGGTCGTAGAACGCGCTGCCCTTCGCCACGGGAGCGCAGCCCGCCTTGAACGCGGTCTCCTTCTCGTTGTAGAGCATCCGCACCAGATAGGTGTCGCCCTTGCGGAACACGTCCCACTGGATGTTCGCGGCCATCGGGGCCACCGAGCCGCCCCGCCAGGGGTTGTCCGTATAGGTGTACGGCTGAGTCGTCGTCACCGGCTTCGTGCTGCCCGGCAGCCGCATGAGAGCGGCGAGCGGGATGATCTCCTCGGCGTGGGTGAAACGCAGCTCCGCCCCGAGGCCGCCGGTTCCGTCACGCTTGGCCTCGGCCTTCTTGAAGAAGTCGTCGAGCAGGACGTCCGCCATCTTGTACGTGATGTCGCTGTCCGCGAAGCCGGGTCCCTTCTCGTAGAAGTCCTCGGCGTCGCTGAGGTAGCCGAACCAGGCGGCGTCGCGCGGGGCGAGGTAGCGCTCCAGGTGCCAGCTGCCCTCGTCGCTCATGGCCGGGGCGATGCTGTAGAGGTTGTAGACCGCCTGGGCCGCGTCCACGTCGCTGCCGATGGAGGCGAACTCCCCGGCCGAGATCCGCCGCACGAAGGCCGGGGTGAAGATCCTCTTCAGGATGCCGCGGGCCGCGCGGTGGGTGGCCGGCTGCTCGGAGACGCTCTTGAGAGTGGTGGCCAGCCGCTGGTCGTGGGCGATGTAGTCGCGGTAGGCGGCACCGCCCGCGGACTTGTGGAAGTAGAGCAGGTCGGGGTCGGTGCGCGCCGGGCCGATGAGGGGAGCGAGAGCCGGGTCGGCGTCGGCGAGGGCCGAGGCGAAGAGGGCGCCGCTGTCGACGGCGCGGCCCTGGCCCGAGCTGACCACGTCGATCGGTTCGGAGTCCTTGGCGATCCGCGCGAACAGTCCGGGCAGCCGCTGCGCCATGCGGGCCGCCATGCCCTGGATCTCCCGCTTGCCCCGGCCGCTGAGGTTGCCGTATCCGACGTTCTCCATCGCCGCTTGCAGCGAGCGGACCTGCGGGCCGAACTCCGCACCGGCACGGGCGAGTTCGCCCTCACTCTCGGCCTTGTCCCACAGCTGGAGGATCAACTCTCCGTCCTCGCCGCTCGTCGCCGCGCGCGAACCGTGCCGGGACACGTTCTCGGTGAACACCGGGACGAACCCCTTCGGTGCCCGCTGGTACGTACGGGCGTTCTGCTGCGGCGCGTACGGCGTCTTCGTCCCGTAACTGCCCGCAGCCCCGCCCGCCGCCTGCGCCGGGAGCGGGGACATGAGGAGGACGGAGAGCGCGGAGAGGGTGAGGGCCAGGGAGGGGGCGGCCGCGATGCGTTTCATAAGGGCGTCGATTCGTCCGGGGGCGGGCTCGGTGATCGGCCGCATCGTTTCCGGACGACGTGAACGTCGGATGACTGTGACATGGCGGGCGCCGGGTGCGTGTGCCCCGGCGCCCCTACCTCGAACAGGCCCGAGAAGCTACCTGGTTGACGAGGTGTTGGCCGCGGAACCGCTCTGCTGTCCGGGGATCTGCCCGCTCCCGTGCGGGGGTCGTGACCGACCTCCCGGCCTCCGCAGGAGCGGGCGGCGGCGGAGCGCGGGCAGCGCGGGCGGGGTGAGGAAGCCCTCCGCGCGGGCGGCGGCGATCCCGATGCGGGGCAGGTCGCTGCTCTTCTCGAACAGGAGGTAACGGGGCTCCCAGACGGGCCGGTACTTGGCGTTGGCCCGGTAGAGAGACTCGAGTTGCCACCAGCGGGAGAGGAACGTCAGCACCGCGCACCACAGACGCAGCACCGGTCCGGCGCCCAGCCGGGAGCCGCGCTCGAAGACGGAACGGAACATGGCGAAGTTCAGTGAGACCCGCTGCACCCCGATCTCCTCGGCGCGCAGCAGGAGTTCGATGACCATGAACTCCATGAGGCCGTTCTCGGAGTCACGGTCCCGGCGCATCAGGTCGAGCGACAGTCCCTTGTCTCCCCACGGTACGAAACTCAGCACGGCCCGCGGTGCGTCCTGGCTGTCGCGGCACTCCAGCATCACGCACCGGCCGTCGCCCGGGTCGCCGAGCCGGCCGAGCGCCATGGAGAACCCGCGCTCGGTCTCGCCGTCCCGCCAGTGGTCCGCCCTGTCGATGAGGGTGGCCATGTCGGCCTCGGGGATGTCCTCGTGGCGGCGGATGCCGACGGTGTACCCGGCGCGGCGGATGCGGTTGTGCGCCTGGCGCACTCCCCGCATCGCGCGCCCTTCGAGGGTGAAGTCCGCGCGGTCCACGATGGCTTCGTCGCCGAGTTCGAGGGCGTCGAGGCCGTGCCGGGCGTAGATGGTGCCGGCCTCCTCGCCGGCGCCCATCACGGCCGGCGTCCAGGCGTGCCGCCGCGCCTCGTGCAGCCATGCCTCGATCGCACCGGGCCAGGCCTCGGGGTCGCCGATCGGGTCGCCGGAAGCCAGGGTCACTCCGCCGACCACCCGGTAGGCGATCGCCGCCTTGCCGCTCGGGGACCACATGACGGCCTTGTCGCGCCGCAGCGCGAAGTAGCCCAGCGAGTCCCGCTCACCGTGCTTGGCGAGAAGGCCGCGCAGACGTCGCTCGTCGTCCTCGCCGAGGAGTTCCCGCCCGCGCGGGGCGCGGAAGCAGGCGTAGAGCACGAGCAGGAAGGAGGCCGCGATCAGGATGTTGACGATCACGTCCACCCAGCGGGGCGCGACCACCGTGTCGAGGCGGTCGGCGAGCGGGCCGACGCTGACCCCACGCAGCAGCGTGTACGCGATCCGGTCGCTCAGTGGTGCCCCGGACACCTTGTTGGTGGCGCTCACCAGCAGCGTTCCGAGGGTGCCGCTGACCAGGAAGCCACCGGCGCCGACGGCCAGCGCCAGCCGGGGGTTGGAGCGGTCCCCGACGGCCTGGAACTCCCTTCGCCCCACCAGCAGCGCGACGACGAAGAGCCCGGTGAACACGGTCGAGAACCAGTTGAAGCCGTGCCGGCGGTACTGGTCCTGCGTGAGGGCCAGGACGTACAGACCGAAGAGCGGTCCCGCCAGCAGCATGTTGAAGATCCATGCGGCCCGTTTGCGGCGCCGCATCACCAGGGCCAGGAACAGCGCGAGCGCGGCCGAGACCAGCCCGGCGGTGGCCAGGTACGGCGTGAAGAACTCGCCTCCGTTGTGCTCGTGCACCTCTTCCCGGAACGGCAGCGACGTGACCGCCACCAGGTTGAGCAGCGCGAGCAGTCGCAGGTACCAGACCGTGGCCGCGGCCGCCCGTGGTCGCAGCCGGTCGCCGATGGCCGGCCGTCCGGTCGGGTCCGTCCGGCGCGACTTCGAGTTCCTCTGTTCCGGGACGAGTACTGGCTGTTGTGCAGACACCGTGGAGCATCACCTTGGGGAGAGGGCGGTGGGGGAGAGCTGCGGGAGCGGGGCGCGTAACCCTGTGTGTTCCCTGAGAGCGGCAGAGCGGGGAAACCCTACACGCTGTAAGGAAAAGGTGAGTTGTGGTCGCGGTGAGGATTGCCGCCGAGGGTCTTAACGAGTGGCGCTCAGCGGTGTTGCGGGGAAAGACTGCCTGGTCCCGGCGGTGCCGAGGGGTAAGCAGCTGGTAAGAATCGAAGCGCGGACGGACTCTTCGTGGCCTGGGTGCGACCGCGCCGCCACGCTGTCGCCGTGCGCCCCGCGCAGGGACGCGGACACGGGGCCTCTTGTCCGTCGCTCTCGTGTTCCCGCAGCTCAGAGGCGTGATTCTCGCCTTGCGCGGCCCTCGCGACGACTGATCGGCCGATCCGCCCTCGACGCGGCCGACCCGGACCCGGCGGGTGATCCGCGTCCACTGTGTCGCGATTTGCACGCTCTCTTGACCGTTAGTTAGGCATGCCTACACTAAGCCCCGCCCTTGGCCGTCCGGCCTGGTACTTGCTGCATCGGAGAGAGGCCCGAGGTGTGGGACGACGCGTTTCCCAGCTTTCTGATCGGTCTGCGTGAGGGGCTGGAAGCGGGACTGATCGTCTCGGTTCTGGTAGCCACGCTCGTACGGTCCGACCAGCGCGCCCGGCTGCCCCATGTATGGACGGGAGTTGCCGCCGCCATCGGGTTGTCGATGAGCTTCGGTGCGGTCCTCACGTTCACGGCGGCGAACCTGCCGGGGAAGTCGCAGGAGGCGTTCGGGGGCACGCTGAGTCTGGTCGCGGTCGTGTTCGTCACCGCCATGGTGTTCTGGATGCGGCGCTCGGCCCGTACGTTCTCCGGCGAGATCAAGCAGAAGGTCACCGCCGCGCTGGGCATGGGCGCGGGCGTACTGATCGCCACGTCGTTCCTCGCTGTCGGCCGCGAGGGCCTGGAGACCGCGCTGTTCCTGTGGACCACCGCGCAGGCCGCGGGGAGTTCCTCGGGTCCGCTGGCCGGAGCGGCGGTCGGACTGCTGATCGCCGCGGCGCTGTGCTGGGGCCTGTACCGGCGCGTCCTGCACATCAACCTCACGCGGTTCTTCAGCATCACCGGTGCCGTGCTCATCGTCATCGCCGCGGGCGTCCTCGGCTACGGCATGCGCGACCTCCAGGAAGCCACGGTGATCCCGGGCGGCACCTCGTACGCCTTCGATCTGTCGGCGCATCTCGACCCGGCCTCCTGGTACGTCACCGTCGTCCAGGGGACGCTCAACCTCACCCCGCAGATGACCTGGCTTCAGGTCGGTGTCTACGGCGCGTACCTGGCGATCGTGATGACGCTGTTCGTGCGCGGCGTCCGCGGGGCGTCCCCGGCGAAGCCGGTACCTGTGGCGTCCGCCGCCGCGGTGGCCGCCGAGCCGACGGCCGGGGCGTCCGCACCCGCCGAGGGCACGAAGCCCGCGACGCTCGCCGCGACGCGGGCCGGGAGTGCCGCCGATTCCGCCCCCGGCGCCGGGAGTGTCGTTGCGTCGACCGCCGTCGAGGCCGAGCGGTCCGCCGCGCCCGCTCCGGCCGAGGGCGAGGCCGGAGCTGTTTCCGCCGACGCCGACAAGGCCGCCACGTCGGCCGCGATCGAGGCCGAGGCCGGCCGGTCTGCTGTGTCCGCCGCCGACGGCGAGCGCGCCTCCGAAGGTGAGCCCGCCGCCGAAGGCGAGAAGTCCGCCGGGCCTGTCTCCTCCGGCCCCGAGAAGCCGTCCGCTCCCGCCGAGGGCGCCGCGGCCACGCCGTCCACCCCCCGCCGCTTCCCCCGCTGGACGGTCCCCGCCGCTCTCGTGGCCGCGCCCGCGCTCATCGCGGGGATCACCATCGCCGCCAGCAGCGGAAAGCCCGCGTCCGGGACGCCCGTCGTCGAGGTGTCCGCGGCCGCCTGCGGCAAGGGCTTCACCGCGCCCAAGCCGGGCCGGCAGACCTTCCAGGTGCGCAACACCGGCTCCCGTACTTCCGAGATCTATCTGATCGACCCGGTCAGCAACGCCGTCTACGGCGAGGTCGAGGGCATCGCCCCCGGCACCACCCGCGCGCTGATCGCCACCGTCGGGACGGGCTCGTACGCCTGGCGCTGTGTGCCCAACGGCGGGAAGGCCGTCACCTCGGCGGCTGTCCGCGTCAGCGCGGGCGGCGGCTCCGTCCAGGCCGTGCTGCCGGTCTCCGAGAAGGACCTCGCCGCACCGCTGGCCGCCTACCGGACGTACGTCGGCCAGGGTCTGGCCGACCTGCAGTCCAGGACGCGCACCCTCCAGAGCGATCTCGACGCCGACAAGCTCGACCAGGCCCGCAAGGACTGGCTGCCCGCGCACACGCGGTACGCCTCGCTCGGCGCCGCCTACGGGACGTTCGCCGACTTCGACGCGAAGATCAACGGCCGTACGGCCGGACTCGCGGGCGGGGTCGACGACCCGGCCTTCACCGGCTTCCACCGCATCGAGTACGGCCTGTGGCACGGCCAGTCCGCCGCCACCCTCGCGCCGTACGCCAAGCGACTCGCCGCCGATGTGGACGCCCTGCGCAAGGACTTCCCGAAGCAGGACTTCGACCCGGCCGACCTTCCGCTGCGCACCCACGAGATCCTCGAGAACACCCTGCACCGCGAACTGAGCGGCAACGCCGACTACGGCAGCGGCACCGAGCTGGCCACCACCGAGGCCAACCTCGACGGCACCCGCGAACTGCTCACCCTGCTCCGCCCGCTGATCGACCAGCGCAACGCCAAGGTGATCCCGGCCGTCGACACGTGGATGCGGCGCACCGAGCAACTCGTGCTCGGCCAGCGGGCCGAGGACGGCACCTGGACGCCGCTGGACAAGCTGTCCGACAGCGACCGGCAGCGCCTCGACGGCGCGGTCGGCCAGTTGCTGGAAGAGCTCGCCCCGATCCCGGACCTCCTGGAGATCCGCAAGGCCGCGTGAGCGGCCCGACGCCTGCTCGAGCGACCCCAAGGCCGCGTCAGCAGCCCGGCGCGGCGGCGCCGCCCCGAGACCGTCGGCCCACCCGCACCGAACCACCGCCCCCGCAGTACCGGGACCATGCGCCCACAGGAGAGGACCTCCCCCGATGACGACCCCGAGCCAGGACGACCAGGCCGCGCCGGGCGGCTGCCCCTTCGGCCGCCGTACGTTCACCAAGACAGCCCTCGGCGTCGGCGCGGCCGGAGCCGCCCTGGCGGGCGCCGGGCTCGTCGGGGCCCAGGTGGCCGCGGGCAGCACTCCCGCCGCGGCGGCCGACTCGGGCAACGGCAGGGTGCCCTTCCACGGCGCCCACCAGGCCGGCATCACCACCCCCGCGCCCACGGCCGCCGTCTTCGTCTCCTTCGACGTCATCGCCGAGGACCGCACCCAACTGGTCACCCTGCTGCGCACGATCACCGAACGGGCCCGCTTCCTGACCACCGGTGGCACCCCGGTCGACCTCGGCGTGGGCGCACCGCCCTCCGACAGCGGTCTGCTGGGACCGGACCTGCCCGCCGACGACCTCACCGTCACCGTGGGCGTCGGGGCCTCGCTCTTCGACGACCGCTACGGCCTCGCCGACCGCATACCGCGCCACCTCAAGCCGATGCGCACCTTCCCCAACGACAACCTCGACGCCGCCGAGTGCCACGGCGACCTGTCGTTGCAGCTGTGCGCCGCCGGCTCAGACACGGTGCTGCACGCCCTGCGCGACATCACCCGGCACACCCGCGGCGCGATGCAGATCAAGTGGCGCATCGACGGCTTCCAGAACCCGTCCCGTCCGACCGGCGCGCAGCGCAACTTCCTCGGGTTCAAGGACGGCATCGCCAACCCCGACACGACCTCGTCCCGCGAGATGGACAAGCTGGTCTGGGTCACCGCGGCCGACGGCGAGCCGGCCTGGGCGGTCGGCGGCAGCTACCAGGTCATCCGGATCATCCGGATGCTGGTCGAGTTCTGGGACCGGGTCTCGCTCACCGAGCAGGAGAAGATGATAGGCCGCCGCCGTGACACCGGCGCACCGCTGGATGGCGCCCAGGAGACCGACCTCCCGCGCTACACCAAGGACCCCAAGGGCGAGGCGATCCCGCTGGACGCCCACATCCGGCTCGCCAACCCCCGTACGGCCAAGACCGACACCGCCCGGATCCTGCGCCGCGGCTACAACTACGACCGGGGCGTCGACAAGGCGGGCAACCTCGACATGGGCCTGGCCTTCTGCTCCTACCAGCAGGACGTGGTCCGTCAGTTCGAGGCGACCCAGACGCGTCTGATCGACGAGCCGCTCGTCGACTACATCAGCCCCACCGGAGGCGGCTACTTCTTCGCGCTGCCCGGGGTGAAGGACAAGTCCGACTGGCTGGGCCGCTCCCTCGTGGAGGGCTGAGGCGAAGGGGGAAGAGGGGGTTGGGCCGGGGCCGGCAGCGGGGGCAGGCACGAGGCCGTCCCGTCCAGCGTGCCGAGCAGAAACGGCATCACTCCCCGCTCCAGCAGGGCCAGTTGCCACTCCTCATGGGCCCGCCTCACCTCGGGATCGCGGTCCTCCGAGGTGGGGCGGTCGCGCGTCGCCAGTGACCAGAGAAGGTCGCCCAGCGCCGCGCCCGCCGTCACCGCGGCCAGGATCACCACCACCATGATCAGCCCGTCGTTCAGATGCGGGCGTACGTCGAGGGCGTGCAGGTCGAACCCGCTCAGGACGTACACACCCGCGGCGACGACACCGAGGCTCGGCACGAGCAGCGCCGACACGGACACGGAGCCATCTCCCACACGCACGGTGGCCTTTGAGGGGCCCTCATGTCGTCCGGACGCCCGCACCCGGAGGTACCGGTCGTACTCGACCGCGGCGGTCCGGGAGAGCGAGGGGCGCGCCTGAAGGGCTTCGGCGCGCAGACGCTCGCGCGTGTCCCGCGCGCCGACGCGTTCCACGGCTGCCATGATCTCGGGGGAGTGGAGGGCCCGGTCCAGGATCCGCTCGAAGGTGCCGTCGCTCGGCGCCGCCGGACCGTCGTCACGTTCCTTCATTTGGGGGTCCCCCGAGACGTAAGAGGCTCACGATGAGGCAAACCCTACAGTATGTAGGGTTTCCGCTCGTCAACCGCTTCGGTGTCGGGTCTCCATCGGGTCGCGGGATCTTCCCGGGCAATTCGGCACGGGACACGTCGCCCCGCGCCGAGCGTCACGGCCTCCCGGTGGCCCGGTGTACGAAGGCCGGCGGGAGGTTCGGCCACACCACGGGCGAGCGTTCCAACCGGTCGAAACGGCACACCAGTTCGGCGGTGAAGTCACGGGCTGGCGGAGTCCAGGCCGCGTGCAGATACGCGAAGGTGGTGAACCGGCCGCCGGGCGCCAGGACTTCGCTCACGGCGTCCAGGATGTGCCCGCGCCGCTCTCGCGACATGACCGTCCACGGCAGCCCGGATACCACCGCGTCGACCGGTCCGCTCACCACGGTGGGCAGCTCGGCGGCCGAACCCCGCACCACGGTCAGCCGATCGTCGCGCCGTGCGGCCGACAACCGTGCCGCGAGCACCGGATTGAGCTCGACCGCGACGAGCCGCGCCTCGGGCGCGAGCCGGGCGAGGATCGCGTCGGTGAACACCCCGGTCCCCGGGCCCAGTTCGACGACGAGACGGGCTCGCTCCAGACCGATGTCCTCGGTCATCGCGTGGGCCAGCCGACGTGAACTGGCCGCCACGGCACCGGTCATGAGGGGCCGTCTGAGGAACTCGGTGGTGATCGACATGGCGGCCATGCTGGAAGCGAGCCGGGTGGCCGCACGTCGTATCCCCGGCCGGTGCGCGTACGACCGCGGGAGGACCCCGTGACGCCCCGCAGGACGATGCGGCGGAGCGGGCCCCGGTCATAGCGTGAGGCGGTGCATCGGCTGATCGAGACCCTGCTCCGCCGGCGGCGCGGCCACCCGTGGCTGACCGACGTCCTGTTGGTCGTGCTGGTGGCCGTGCCCCCGGTCATCCGCCCCGAGCCGGGCTGGCGGCCGGTCTGGGTACAGGCAGGCGTGTACGTCGCCCTCGTGCTGCCGCTGCTGTGGCGCCGCCGTCGGCCGGTGCTCGTCGCGGCCCTGGTGACGGCGGCCTTCTGGGCGCAGTACCTCGGACACGTGTGGGGACAGGAACCAGGGCGCGGCGCCGTCGCCCTGGCCGCGGTCCTGGCCACCCTCACCGTGCGCGGTCTGCGCCGCGCCGCCGCGCTGACGGTGGTCTGTGCCGCCGCCTGCGTAGCGCTCTGGATTCCCGCGTGGCAGCGGGAGTACGCGGGTCCGGGCGCCCGAGGCGCCTGGCTCACCCCGCTCGCGGTGGGGCTGCTGCTGACCGGGGCCTGGGTGTTCGGCGAGTACGTCCGTGCCCGGCGCGCCTATCTCGCCGAGTTCGAGCGGCGGGCCGTACTCGTCGAGTCGGAGCGCCTCGCCCTGGCCCGGGTCGCCGTCGCCGAGGAACGGGCGCGCATCGCCCGCGAGATCCACGACGTCCTCGCGCACAGCGTGAGCGTGATGGTGGTCAACGCCGAGGGCGGCAGGCTGATGCGGCATGTCGACCCCGCCGTCGTCGACCGCACCCTCGGCGTCATCAGCGCGACCGGCCGCGAGGCACTCGGTGAACTGCGCCGGCTGCTGGAGGTGCTGCGTACGCCCGACGCGGACGCCTCAGCCGATCCCGACGTCGACCACAGCCCCGACTCCGCTCTCGGCTGCGGCCCCGATGCGGCTCCCGAGCCCCTCGCGGCCGATCTGCGTCGGCTGATCGGACGCCTCAACACCAGCGGCACGCGCGCCCGGCTGGACCTGCGCGGTGAGCAGGGCGGCCTTCCGGCGGACCTCACCGTCCAGACGTACCGCATCGTGCAGGAGGCGCTCACCAACATCGTCAAGCACGCGCCGCCGGACGCCACGATCCGCGTACGGGTCGACACGGGCACTCAGGGGCCCGGGCGGCTGGTCCGCGTGCGGGTGGAGAACTCGGCCGGAGCCTCAGCCGCGGGGGGTGCCGTCGCCGGGCGCCCCGCCCCGCTGCCCTCGTCCGGTCGCGGTCTCACCGGCATGCGCGAACGCACCGCCCTGTACGGCGGGAGTGTCGACGCCGGGCCCACACCCGACGGCGGCTACCAGGTCGCCGCCACCCTGTGTGTCGCCGAGCCCGAGCCCACCGGGACGGCCCCATGACCGGCCCGACCTCGACCCCGACCCCATCCCCGTTCCGCGTACTGATCTGCGACGACCAGGAGCTGATCCGGATGGGGCTGCGCATGGTCGTCGACAGCCAGCCCGACCTCACCGTGGTGGGTGAGGCCGCCGACGGCGACGCGGCGATCGCGGGCGCGACGGCCCTGGCGCCGGACCTCGTCCTGATGGACGTACGCATGCCCGGTCTGGACGGACTCGCCGCCACCGAGCATCTCTGCGCGCAGCCCCAAGGACCCCGGATCCTCGTCGTCACCACCTTCGACCTCGACGAGTACGCCTACGCGGCCCTGCGTGCCGGCGCGAACGGCTTCCTCGTCAAGGACGCCCCGGCCGAGGAGATCCTGGTGACCGTCCGGGCGGTGCTGCGGGGCGAGGTCATGGTGGCGCCCTCGCTCACCCGGCGCCTGGTCGAACGCTTCGTCCTGCACGGGCCCGCGTCCGCGTCCACGCCCGCCCAGCGCCGCCGCCTCGCCGCCCTCACCGAGCGGGAACGGGAAGTCCTCGCCCTGGTCGCCCGGGGACTGGCCAACGGTGAGATCGCGGCCCGCCTCTTCGTCGGCGAGACGACCGTCAAGACCCACCTCGGCCGCATCCTGACCAAGCTCGGCCTCCGGGACCGTATCCACGCGGTGATCTTCGCCTACGAGAGCGGGCTGGTACGGGTCGGGGACTGAGCGGCGACGGGCATCCCGCCGTCCGGCGGGACTTCTCCGCCGTCTGGCGCTGCCGTGGGACCGCGGGCGCGCGGCACGATGACAGCCAGTGGTCACAGGGACGTGGCCCGGACGCAGGGAGAGCCGATGACCACCAATCCGT
Source organism: Streptomyces sp. NPDC111507 (assembly GCF_055638955.1). Classification (NCBI taxonomy): domain Bacteria; kingdom Bacillati; phylum Actinomycetota; class Actinomycetes; order Kitasatosporales; family Streptomycetaceae; genus Streptomyces; species Streptomyces sp. NPDC111507. Next base: position 285,385 of record NZ_JBVKBU010000006.1, read on the forward strand.
CCGCCGAGGCACAGGGCTCCCAGGTCGGACCGCCCCCGCCGTTCGACCCGGAGCTCGCCGCCGCCCTCGAGATCATCCGCGAACAGCTGCCGTCCTCGTTCAGCATCGAGATGATCCCGGCGCTGCGCGAGGGCATCGCCCTGTCCGAAGGGGCGGACCTGGACCTGACCCGGGACGGCGCCTTCGCGGTGGAGGAGCGCACAGTGCCCGGGCCGCAGGGCGCACCGGACATCTCCCTGCTCATCTGCCGGCCGACCCGGGCCGCCGGGGCCGTGCCCGTCGTCTACAACGTGCACGGCGGCGGCATGGTGATCGGCGACAACCGCACCGGCGTCGGGGAGATGCTCGACTGGGCCGAGGAGCTGGGCACGGCCGTGGTGTCGGTGGAGTACCGCCTCGCGCCCGAACACCCGCATCCGGCCCTCGTCGAGGACTGCTACGCCGGACTGAAGTGGACGGCCGAGCATGCCGGGGAACTGGGGTTCGACCCGGAGCGGATCATCGTCGCGGGCGCGAGCGCCGGGGGCGGTCTGACCGCGGCGGTCGCCCTGCTCGCCCGGGACCGCGGCGCACCGGCGCTCCTGGGGCAGGTGCTGCTGTGCCCGATGCTCGACGACCGCAACGACACCCCCTCCAGCCATCAGATGGCTGGTACCGGTGTGTGGGACCGCGCGGCGAACCACATGGGATGGACGGCCCTGCTCGGTGACGCCCGCGGCGGCCCGGACGTCTCTCCCTACGCCGCCCCGGCCCGCGCCGACGACCTCTCCGGGCTGCCCCCGGCCTTCATCGACGTCGGCTCGGCCGAGACCTTCCGGGACGAGGCCGTCGCCTACGCGAGCGGCCTGTGGCAGGCGGGCGGCCGGGCCGAGCTCCACGTGTGGCCCGGTGGCTTCCACGGATACGACCTGATGGCGCCGCAGGCCGCCCTGTCCCAGGACACCAAGGCCGCACGGCTGCGCTGGCTGCGCCGGCTCCTGGAGAACTGACCCCCTCCACCGGGCGTTCCTGCCGGTGACGGCTTGGCACCGGGCGCCGGAGGACGGAGCATGAGGGGCGACGCATTCCGGTGGTCCGTGCGAGGTGAGTGAGTTCGGTGAAGGAGCTGGCGGGCAGGCTCGCGGCGCTCGACCCCGACGCGGGTGCCGCACTCCAGGTGATCTCCTACTTCGACCGGCTGATCGAGGGCCGGGCGGGTCTGGAGTCCCTGGTGCGGGGCGCGGCCGTGCTGTCCGGCAGCCCGGCCCGGCTCGTCGACGAGGAGCGTGGGGTCCGTGTCCGGGTCGAGGCCGACGGGACGCGCCGGGACGACGGCGGCCCCCTCGACCCGGCCTGGCCCTCGGCCCCCTTGACGCCGGACGGTCCACCTGCCGTCTGGCTGGAGCGCACGGGAGCCTTCGACCGCACGGGAGTCTCCGACGGGGTCCACGCGATGGTCCTCGAGCGCGCCGCGGCCGCCGCCCGGGTGGTGCTGGACAGGACGCGCGGGCGGGCCCCGGCGGAGCCCCGGCAGGCCGACCCTGCCTCGGTCGAGGTGCTCCTGGACGCCTGTGCCACCGAGCACGCCCGACGGCAGGCGGCCGTCCGGCTCGGCCTGCGGGACGTGGCCGCCGCGCGTGTGGTGGCGACCGCCGAGGGCGGGCCGCTCGTCGAAGCGGTGCCCGCCACCGGCGACAGCACGCCCACCACCGGTGGCCGTCGCGCGGGCATCGGCCCCGTGGTGCCCGTACGGGACCTCCCGGTGTCGTGGGCCGCCGCCCGTACCGCCCTGCGGTTCACCGCGGAGGGCACCGACCAGGACCCCGGCCCCCGCACGGTGTACGCGGACGAGCTGGGCGGCCTCGCGCTGCTCGCGGACACGGTCGGCCCGACCACGGAACCCGTGCCCGACGTCCGCGCCCTCGAACGCGCCGTCGCGACGGCCCCCTGGGCGGCGAGCACGCTGTACGCGGTCGCCTTCAGCACGAGTCTGCGCGCCGCCGCGGCGGAGCTGAACGTGCACCACTCCACACTCCAGGACCGTCTCGTCCAGGCCGAGCACTGGCTCGACTGGCCGGTCCATGACCCGCACGGCCGGCTCCGCCTCCAACTGGCGCTGGTCCTACGACGGTTGCACCGGAACGCGGCACGCTAGCGCGCGCTCCCGGGACGGCCCACGCGGGGCGGTCGTACCGCTACACGGAGCGGTGGTACTGGTCGGGGACGTGGACCTCCGCGCCCAGTTCACGGGCCGCCAGGCGCGCGAACGAGGGGTTGCGCAGCAGCTCGCGCCCCAGCAGCACGGCGTCGGCCTCGTCGTTGGCGAGGATCTTCGCGGCCTGTTCCGCGTCGGTGATGAGACCGACGGCGGCGACGGACAGCGAGGTCTCCGCCTTGACCCGGGCGGCGAAGGGGACTTGGTACCCCGGCCCGACCGGAATGCGTACGCCCGAGACGTTGCCGCCGGTGGAGACGTCCAGCAGGTCGATGCCGTGCGCGCGCAGCTCGCCCGCGAAGCGGACGGTGTCGTCGGCGCTCCAGCCGCCCTCCTCCAGCCAGTCGGTGGCGGAGATCCGGAAGAACAGCGGCTTGTCGTCGGGCCAGACCTCCCGCACGGCGTCCACGACCTCGAGGGCGAAGCGGACACGGTTCTCGTACGAGCCGCCGTACGCGTCGGTGCGGTGGTTGGAGTGCGGGGAGAGGAACTCGTTGACGAGGTATCCGTGGGCGCCGTGGATCTCGGCGATCTCGAAACCGGCGTCCAGGGCGCGCCGGGCCGCGTCCGCGAACCGGCCCACGATCTCCCGGATCCCGGCCACGGTCAGCTCGGTCGGCACCGGGTGCCGCTCGTCGAAGGCCAGCGCGCTGGGAGCGAGCGGCTGCCAGCCGTACGCGTCCTCACCGACCGGCGCGCCGCCCTTCCAGGGACGGTCGGTGGCGGCCTTGCGGCCGCTGTGCGCGAGCTGGATCGCGGGCACGGTGCCCTGGCTCCTGAGGAAGCGGGTGATCCTGCGGAAGGCCTCGACCTGCGTGTCGTTCCAGATGCCCAGGTCGTAGGGGCTGATCCGGCCCTCGGGGGAGACGGCGGTGGCCTCGACGACGATCAGCCCCGTGCCGCCGGCGGCACGGGCGGCGTAGTGGGCGAAGTGCCAGTCGTTCGGCGCGCCCGTCGAGGGTCCCTCCGGCGCGGCCGAGTACTGGCACATCGGGGGCATCCACACCCGGTTCGGGATGGTCACCTCGCGCAGGGTGAAGGGCTCGAAGAGCGTGCTCACGGCGGACTCCGTTCGTCGAGGGTGCCGAGCTGTACCTCGTACGATAGACGTCGTAGTACGGCGTGTGTCAAACTACGAGAGATGTCGAACAATCCTCGTACACTGAGGTTCCTGGACGAAGATGAGGTTCCTGAACGAAGTGGAGCCACCATGACGACCGCAGACCCCGCCGGCAGCAGCCGCGACCTGCCGCACCCCGTGCGTGCGGACATCCGCCTGGAGTCGGTGCTGCACGCGCTCTCCGACCCCATGCGGCTGCGGATCGTGCGCGAGCTCGCCGCCGTCGGCGACGAGCTCTCCTGCTCGCACTTCGACCTGCCGGTCACCAAGTCCACCACCACGCACCATTTCCGGGTGCTCCGTGAGAGCGGGGTGATCCGGCAGGTCTACCGGGGAACGGCCAAGATGAACGCCCTGCGCGGAGCCGACCTGGACGCGCTGTTCCCCGGGTTCCTCGACAGCGTCCTCGCCGCGATCGAGCGGCAGGGCGAGCGGCTCGGCGAACCTCGGCGATCGGCTGGGTGACCGGCCGGGCGATCGGCCTAGCGCCAGGCGGGGGTCAGACCGAGGCGGCCTTCGGTTCGGCGGCGGCCCCGGCCGAACCCGCCTTCCCCGGCAGGTGATTGAAGAGCAGGTTCAGGACGATCGCCGTCAGGCACCCGGCGCTGATCCCGCTGTTCATCACCGTCTGGAACCAGTCGGGGAACTTCGCGTAGATCGTCGGCACGCCGACGGGAAGCATGCCCACGGCGACCGAGACGGCCACCACCGTCAGGTTGTCGTTGCCCTTGAAGTCCACCTCGGCCAGCGTCCGCAGCCCGCTCGCGGCGACGGTCCCGAACATGACCAGACCCGCGCCGCCAAGGACCGGCGCCGGCACCGCCGCGACCACCGCGCCCAGTTTGGGCAGCAGACCGAGCAGGACGAGGATGCCGCCCGCGGTCGCCACCACCCAGCGGCTGCGCACCCGGGTCATACCGACCAGACCCACGTTCTGCGCGAACGCCGTGTAGGGGAAGGTGTTGAACACACCGCCGAGCACCGTGGAGAGACCGTCGGCGCGCAGACCGTCGGCCAGCGTGCGCGGCTCGACCTTCCGGTCGGTCATCTCGCCGACCGCGATGAGGTCACCGGTCGTCTCCGTCATCGTCACCAGTGCCACGACCAGCATCGACACGATCGCGGAGGCGTGGAAGGTCGGCGTGCCGAAGTGGAACGGCGTGCTGATCCCGACCCAGTCGGCGTCCCCGACCCCGCCGAAGTCCGTGAACCCGAACGGCACCGCCGCGGCGAGGCCCACCGCGATGCCGACCAGCACCGCGATCCGGCTCAGGAAGGGCGGCGCGAACCGCTGCACAGCCAGCACCACGGCCAGGACGAAGCCCGCGAGCGCCAGGTTCTTCGGCTCCCCGAAGTCCTTCGCGCCCACGCCGCCGGCCACCCAGTTGCCCGCCACCGGCAGCAGCGAGACCCCGATGATCAGGATGACGGTGCCCGTGACCAGCGGCGGGAAGAAGCGCAGCAGCCTGCCGAAGACCGGCGCCAGCAACACGATCGCGAGCCCCGCGACGATCACCGAACCGTAGATCGCGGTCAGCCCGCCGCCCGTCGTCCCGATCAGGACCATCGGCGTGACCGCCGCGAAGGTGCAGCCCTGCATGATCGGCAGTCGTACACCGAACCGCCAGAAGCCCACGCACTGGATGAGGGTCGCGATACCGCACACCAGCAGGTCCGCGGTGATCAGATACGCGAGGTCGGCGGGCGAGAGCTTCATCGCCCCGCCCACGATCAGCGGCACGGCCACCGCGCCCGCGTACATCGCGAGCACGTGCTGCAGCCCGAAGGCGGCCAGGTGGCGTACGGGTGGGACCTCGTCGACGGGATGCACGGGATGCGCGGGTGCGGTGGTCGCCATGGGCACTCCAGGAGCGGCGGGTGGGGACGGGACGGCCGGACGGCGCGAGGAACGTCCGAACAGCACGAGACCGTAAGGGGCTTGAACAGTTTGTTGATTTCCGGCCCGTTGCCGCTATGTGTCATGCCCACCGAGTCGCGCCCGACCCCGCCGGAACCGCCCTAGGACGAAGTCGCCGTCCGCGCCGCCGCCATCAGTGACGTCCAGTCGGGCAGCTTGACCACACCCCGTCCGAGCGAGGCCCCGAGCTGCGCCTCCGCCCGCTCGATCGCCTCCCATCCGGCCCATGGAACCGGTGTCGCCCCGGCCGCCCGCAGCGCCGCGAGGGGATCCTCGGCCAGCTCCCGTCGTACGAGTCCGGGGGCGTCCTCGACGAGCGAGGTCACCGTCTCCTTGGCGCACGGCCGGTTGGTGCCGATGACACCGGTCGGGCCCCGCTTGATCCAGCCCGCCACATACTCGCCCGGCGCGACCACGCCGTCCCGCAGCACCCGGCCCGCGCGGTGCGGCACCGTGCCGTGGTCCGTGTCGAAGGGCAGTCCCTCGAGGGGGACGCCCCGATAGCCGACCGAGCGCAGCACCAACTGCGCCTCGATGTCCTCGTACCGTCCCGTGCCCGTCACCCCGCCGTGCCCGTCGGGCGCCGTACGCTCGAAGCGCACCGCGCCCACCCGGGTGCCGTCGCCCTCGTCGGGAAGCAGCTCGACCGGGCGCAGGAAGAAGCGCAGCCGGATCCGGCGGGCCCGGTCCTGCGCCGGCGCGGCGGCCCACCCCCGCAGCACCTCCACATTGCGGCGCTGCGCGGCGGGCAGGTCCGACGGGTCGGTGTACTGCGGATCGAGTGCCAACTCCTCGGGATCCACCACGACTTCGGTGTCCGGCAGCGAGCCGAGCTCGCGCAGCTCCTTGGTGGTGAACCGGGCCTGCGAGGGACCGCGCCGCCCGATCATGCTGATCTCGGTCACCTTGCTCGCGGCCAGCGCGCTCAGCGCCGCCTGTGGCACGTCCGTGGGGCTCAGCTCGGACGCGCCGCGGGCCAGCATCCGGGTCACGTCCACGGCGACGTTCCCGACGCCGACGACCACCGCCGAGCGCGCGCCGAGCACGAAGCCGTCGGTGACGGAGTCGGGGTGCGCGCTGTACCAGGACACGAACTCCGTCGCCGAGCAGCTGCCCGACAGCGCCTCGCCCGGCACTCCGAGATGGCGGTCGGTGGCGGCGCCCACGCAGTAGACCACCGCGTGGTACAGCTCCCGCAGCCGGGTCACGGGCACCCCGCCCGGGCCGACCTGGACACCGCCCAGGAACCGCACCCGCTCGTCCTCCAGGACCGCCCGCAGATTGTTCTGCAGCGACTTGATCTTCTCGTGGTCCGGCGCCACGCCGTAGCGCACCAGGCCGTACGGGCACGGCAGCCGGTCCAGGACGTCCACCCGGACCTCGGACAGCCCGCTCTGGACGAGGCTCTGGGCGGTGTAGACCCCGCTGGGCCCCGAGCCGATGACGGCGACATACAGCACGGCGGAACTCCCAATCCGAAACCCGAACAGCTCGAGGAGATCGCTGATGGCTCCAGCATCGCACCACCGACGCTCCGCTGACAGGGTCCGGCGCGCGGCACACGCCTACGGGTTCATCCGCACGGGAAGTCATGACATGAATACATATGGTGATCGTTCCGGCGGTCGCCGGAGGTGTCGCCGAGCGTCACCGCAACGCGCGCATCCTGCTGATCTCGCTCGTCTGCTGGGCGATCACGTCGTCGGCCATCTCCTCGACCTGGATGTTGTTGCCCTGGGCCTTCACCTCCGTGGCCATGGCGATCGCCCCGTCGTGATGTGTGATCATCAGCTTCAGGAAGAGCGTGTCGAAGGCCTTGCCGCGCGCCGCGCGCAACTCCTTCAGCTGTGCCTCGGTCGCCATGCCGGGCATCGCCTCGTGCCGGTGCTCCGTGGCCCGCTTGTCGCCGTCGTGGGCCGTGAGCCAGCCCTTCATCGTGGTGATCTCCGGCCCCTGCGCGGCCGCGATCCGCGCGGCGAGCCGCTTCACCTGACCCGACGCTGCCTGCTTCGGGGCGAGTCCGGTCATCTCCAGGGCCTGGGTGTGATGTTCGATCATCATCCGCGCGTAGGCGAAGTCCGCTGTGTTGGGGGAGTCGTCCTCGTTGCGCTGCTTCGCGGCGTCCGCGGCGGAGAGCGTCTCGGCCGCCTCGCCCGGCTTGCCGGGGGCGATCACCGAAGGCCCGCTCGTCCCGGCGGACTTGGGCGCGGAAGCCGAGCCGGAGTCGCAGCCCCCGAGTGCGAGCACGGCGACCGTCAGCGAGGCCGCGCCCAGGAGCGCACGGGACGCGCGGGGCGTACGGCGGAGCAACACATCGACCTCCAGGGGCACATGAATCGCCGGACACCTCACGGGTGTTTCATGACCGTCCTAGCACGCCGGTGAACGTTACTGATTGAAAACCTTCATGACGAGTGCGTTGCCATCTGTTGATCAACGCATGGTCCGGACAATACTTCTGGGGTCCGTGAACCGTTCGACTGCGAACGGCTACAAGGGAGGACGCAGTGACCCTGTTGATCGATCCCCGAACGCGGCGCAGACGCCTGGGAGTTGCCGCGGCCGCGGCCGGACTTCTGGCCGCGCTGCTCACGGCCGGCCCGGCGGCCGCGACCCCCGATCCCGGGGACGGCCCCGCCGTTCCGGAGAAGGTGTCCCGCAGTGACGCCATCGAGACCAGGACGGCGATCGCGAACGGCGAGATACCCGGGCAGGACGAGATCGTCCACTCCGACAACATCGAACACCTCACCAACATCCCCAAGGACGCGCTGCCCGGCACCAATTCCGACCTCGCCTTCCAGGGCACGTACGCCTTCGCCGGCAACTACGACGGCTTCCGCATCTTCGACATCAGCAACCCGAAGGCGCCCAGGACGGTGGCGCAGGTGCTCTGCCCGGGCTCGCAGAACGACGTGTCCGTCTCCGGCAACCTGCTCTTCCTGTCCACCGACTCCTCGCGCAGCGACAACTCCTGCAACAGCACCACGCAGCCCGCGACCGAGAAGTCCTCGTGGGAGGGCATGAAGGTCTTCGACATCACCGACAAGGCGAACCCGAAGTACGTCGCCGCCGTCGAGACCGCGTGCGGCTCGCACACCCACACGCTGGTGCCCGAGCGCAAGAACGTCTACATCTACGTCGCCTCGTACTCGCCGAGCGCCACCTTCCCCGACTGCCGGCCCCCGCACGACGGCATCTCGGTCATCAAGGTGCCGCGCAAAGCCCCTGAGAAGGCCGCCGTGGTGAACTTCCCGGTGCTGTTCCCGGGCGAGGGACCGGACGGCGGCGGCAACCCGGGCGCGCCCACCAACCCGGGCGTCTCCAAGACCACCGGCTGCCACGACATCACGGTCCTGCCCTCCAAGGACCTGGCCGCCGGTGCCTGCATGGGCGACGGCATCCTGTTCTCCATCAAGGACCCGGAGCACCCGAAGGTCATCGACCAGGTCGAGGACAACGTCAACTTCGCGTTCTGGCACTCGGCGACCTTCAACCAGAAGGCGAACAAGGTCGTGTTCACCGACGAGTTGGGCGGCGGTGGTGCGGCCACCTGCAACGCGGCCATCGGTCCGGACCGCGGCGCCGACGGCATCTACGACATCGTCGGCAAGGGCGACAAACGCAAGCTCGTCTTCAAGAACTACTTCAAGATCCCCCGCCACCAGGCCGACACCGAGAACTGCGTGGCCCACAACGGCTCGCTGATCCCCGTCAAGGGCAAGGACCTCATGGTCCAGGCCTGGTATCAGGGCGGCGTCTCCGTCTGGGACTTCACCGACTCCTCGAACCCGAAGGAGATCGCCTACTTCGAGCGCGGACCGCTGACCACCGACAAGCTCACGGTCGGCGGCTCCTGGTCGGCGTACTACTACAACGGCTACATCTACTCGAACGACATCGCCAAGGGCTTCGACGTCCTCAAGCTCAGCGACCGGCGCACCGATCCGGCCAAGCGGGTCCACCTGCGCGAGCTCAACGTCCAGACGCAGCCGGACTACTTCGACTGATCGGCGGGCGGCTGCTCGTCAGGCGACCCGTTGTCAGGCGGCTGCTCGTCCGGTCGCCGGCCGGTCGTGAAGAACCGTGACAGATCGCTCTCGCACGTCCCGCCGGGCACCTCGGTGTCCGGCGGGACACCCATCTCCCAGTCGAGGTGGTAGCGCTCGAACAGCTCGGCCCGCAGCCTCGGGACCGGCATCGGCGCCCCCGGCACCAGGGCCGCGTACACCGCGCCCATGAGCACCGCCCGCAGCATCGGGTAGTCGGTGTCGGCGTCCTGGGAGCCGTACTCGGCGACGCTCTCCCGCAGGAGCTGCGCGAGGCGCTGCTGCTCCGGACACCGCACGAACCCCTCGCCCTGCAATATGCCCGCCATGTGCTGACGCATCAGCACGGGCCGGTCCCGCGCCAGGCCCAGAATCGCGTCGATGGCCCGAGCCAGCCGCTCCCGGCCGTCCTCGGTACGAGGCTCGCGCTCCAGCCCCTCCTCCAGCGTGCGGTGCATCATCCGGTGCACGGCGGACTGCAGGAGCTGGCGTTTGCCGGGGAAGTAGTACGACACCAGTCCGCGCGCCGATCCCGCGCGATCCGCGATGTCCCCGAGCGTCGTCGCCTCGTAGCCGCGCTCGTTCACCAGCTCCACCGCGGCCTGCAACAGCCGCTCCCGGGAACGCCGCCGCAACTCTTCATTGACCGACGGGCTGCGCGGGGACATGCTGGAACTCCTGTGTTGACTGGCTGCCAGCCAACTATACTCAGAGCGTCCGGGCCATGACCCACCGCGGGGGAGGCTTCGGGCTGCCGTCCGCCTGGGGCGACGCGGGGGATCGTCTCAGGCGGACGGGCACACGGCGAGCGGAAACCCCCGGCCGGGCAGGATTCCCGAGCGAGTCGCACAGCCGCCGTGGCCTCCTTAGAGTGGGCGAAAGTGCCGAGGAGGCGGGTGGAGATGGATCAAGAGCAGATCCTGGCCAAGATCACGGCGATGGTGGACGACGAGCGCCGGCTGCGCGACGCCGTCGCGTCAGGGCAGATCGACAGCGCCACGGAACACGAACGGCTCGGACAGCTGGAGCGCGACCTCGACCAGTGCTGGGACCTGCTGCGCCAGCGGCGCGCGAAGTCCGAGTTCGGGGAGAACCCGGACGAGGCGCGCGTACGACCGTCTTCGCAGGTCGAGGGCTATCAGAGCTGATCGCGAGGGGTCGCCTCCGGGCCTGCGCGTCGCCCCCGGGCTTGCGGGCCGTTTTCGGGCCTCCGGGCGGCCCTCGGGGCCCGCGGGCGCTCCCGGGAAGCGGCACGGGTCAGCCGACCAGGTCCAGCACCGGCCGCAGTCCCTGCCTGCGGGTCGTCCCCGGGCCTGCGGGCCGTTCCTGGGCCTCCGGGCGGCGCTCGGGCCTCCGGGCCGACATCGACGGCCCTCGGGGCCCGCGGGCGCTCCCGGGAAGCGGCACGGGTCAGCCGACCAGGTCCAGCACCGGCCGCAGTCCCTCCGGGCGCCGCGCCGCGGGCAGGTGGTCCACGAAGTGCACCGGACAGCCCAGCGCCGCCGCACCCCCGTCCGCGCGGCGGTCGTCCCCGACCATCAGCGTGTCCTCGGGGGCGATGCCCAGCGCGTCGCAGGCGGTCGCGAACAGCCGGGTGTCCGGCTTCTGGATGCCGTGCTCGTACGACAGCACGTACGCGTCCACGTACCGGTCGAGGCCGTGCTCACGGAAGACGGGCCGCAGATCCCAGCCGATGTTGCTGACCACCCCGACCGCGACCCCGCGCTCGCACAGGGCGTCGAGCACCTCGGCCGTGTCGGGGTAGGGCCCCCATGCCGCCGGGAGCATGTGACGGTCGTACAGCGCGTCGTGCAGCCGGGCATCGGGCAGCGGCACCTGGCGGGAGATCGCGGTGTACATGGCCCGGTGCCCCTCGGCGCTCTGGTCCCGCCTGCGCCACAAGTCCTCCGAGCCCTCCGGCAGTCGGGGCGCGACGCTCCCGCCGGGCAGCGCGCCCACCGCCTCCAGGGCGTCCGCCGCCTCGGTCAACTCCCGCTCCGGCAGGGTGAGATCGGCGTCCCTGAGCACCGCGCGCAGCCAGGACTCGGTCGGTTCGGCACGGAACAGGGTTCCGGAGAAGTCGAAGAGCACACCGTTGATCGTCATGAGGGAGATCCTTCGGGCGCGCTCCGCGTCGGTCAAGCACGCTCCGGGCGGGTCGGGCACACTCCGCGCCGGTCAAGTACGTTCCGAGCCGAAGAGGCGCTCATGGGTCATCACCGCCAGGGCGACCACCAGTGCGCCGAGCAGCCAGCCGCCCAGGACGTCCGAGGGCCAGTGGACGCCCAGCCAGACACGGGTCAGGCCGACACCCACGACGCAGACCACGGCCAGCGCCAGTGCCGTACGTCGCAGCGCGCGCCCGGCGCCGTACAACTCGAGCAGCCACAGCAGCAGCCCGCACACCACCGTCGCGGTCATGGCATGGCCCGAGGGGAAGGCCGGGTAGTGCGCGGAGTCCACGGGGTCGGGCCAGACGGGGCGTGCGCGGCCGACCGCCGCCTTCAGTGACTGCTGGGCCACCGTGCCCAGCACACAGGCGGCCGTCACCCACAGCGCCGGCCACCACGCCGAACGCCGCCACACCAGCCGGAGCACGACCAGCGCACCCAGCGCGCGCATCGTCCACGGGTCCCACACCCAGTCCGTCAGAACGCGGAACACCTGGGTGGCACCCGGTTCGTCGACCGCCCAGCGGTGCATGGCGCGCGCGATGTCGCCGTCGAGGGCCAGCAGCGGTCGCCAGGAGAACGCGACCAGCAGGAGAAGCAGCACGGACGGAACGGCGAGCACCGCCGCGGTGACTGCCGCGGTCCGTGGGGTCGGGGTGCGAAGCGGTGGGCCGAGGGGCGGGGAGCGCATACGGTGATCCTCGCCGACGTACGGGGCCGGAGGCCAACCCCGTGGCGCCGAACCGCCGCCGGCGCGGCTAGCCGAGTGCCCGCAGACCCGGTACGAAGGCCACCAGCAGGGGGATCACCGGCACCAGCGTGGCCGCCGCCGTCAGCCGCAGCCGCCGCGACGGCGTCAGCCGGTCCGGGGGAGCGAGCAGGCGGTGCACCCGCTGCGGGACGTGGGCCTGCGGAGTCGGACAGGGGCCGAACACGCCCCGGTCCTCGTTCAGTTCCACCAGCGCGAGGGCGGTCGTGAGGCGGCCGAAGCGGCGGGAGGCCATGTCGTCGGCGGCGAGTTCGACCAGGCGGTGCATCTCGTCGCGGAACGCGGCGAACACGGGCACCTGCGGAAAACCGACGGCGAGCGCGGCCGAACAGTGCAGCAGCCAGTCGTGCCGGGCCTGCGCGTGACCCTGCTCGTGGGCGAGCACGGCGTCCAGCTGACGCCCTTTGAGACGGCGCAACGCGGCCGTGGTGACGACCAGTTGGGGAGTGGTTCCGGGTAGCCACCAGGCGTAAGGACGCTCACCCTCCAGCACCACCAGCCGGTCACTGCTCGGCTCCTCACCGGGCAACAGCGGCGCGCGTACGAGGAGTTCGTCACGGCTCTGCCGACGGTGAGCCCGGGCCCGCAGCACCTCGCGGACCAGCATCGCCGCGGTCCAGGCACCGCCGCAGGCGAGCGCCACGGCGGTCGTCGCGGCCCAAGGGCTCCCCTTGCTCAACGCGTAGGCGTCCACGACGGAGTGCGGAGCGGGGGCGAAGACATGGCCGCGCACCGCCACCCACGCGGCGGCCGCGCTGAGCGTCATCGACAGGGCGCAGCACAGCAGAACGGCCGCCACCACGCACTGCCACGCCCACAGGGCGACCACGGGTTCATGGTCCGGCCAGTCCGCCCGGGCGAGCAGTCGTGGAGCGACCACGGCGGCCAGGGCGCCGAGCAGCAACAGTGCCGCGGGGACCATCATGGGGTGAAGCCTATGAGCGGAGCGTCGCCGGGGGATACGGCCCGCGACGACAAAGTGACGTACGCCACGGTTTCACATGGCCGGGGCCGGAGCGGCGCTCAGAGCGTGACCAGCATGGCCAGCATCGCGATCCCCATGGACAGGCGGCACGCCTGTGACAGCTCGGGGCGGTCGCCCCAGCCGAGGGGCCGGGGGGTGCCGCGGAGCGTCCCCGAGTCGCCGGCCACCGCCGCGACCGGCAACAGCCGGGCCCCGGAGCGCAGCACGTACCCGATGAAGTAGACCAGGAGCGCCCCCGTGACCAGCGGAATCCCGGAACCTCCGCCGCCGTGCTCGTGGTGTCCGGGGGAGGCGGCCATCGCGGCGGCCATGTAGACCATGGCGCAGGCCCCGACCAGATGGTGCAGATGGTGCGGGCTGCTGCGGACCGACCACAGCGTGCGCAGGGCGGCGGCGCCGAACACCGCGGCGTAGGCGAACCAGGTCCAGTGCGGCGGAGTGGCCGCCGCCGCGGGCACGGCCATCGCGGCCATGCCGAATCCCATGAGCGCCTCGGCGCCCGCGGTGCGGCGCTGCTCCTCGACGGGGCTGCGCATCCGCAACAGGCAGTAGGCCCCGCTCGCCGCGCACAGCGCTACGAGCAGCCAGCCGGGTGACGCCGGTCCGTGCACCGCGTACCTCCCCGCTCGACGGAGTCGGACAGTCGTTGATGTCGGACAGTCGGTCAGGGCATGCCCGGGCCGGGCGGTGCGCAAGCGAGCGCACAGGTGTACACGGGGGAGCGTGCGGGAGTGCGTCGCAGGTGGGCGCGGGTCGTGGGCGCAGGTGGGCATGGGTGGGCATGGGTGGGCGGTGACGGGGGGAAATATATTTCACGAGTAAAATACCTGCTAAGCTTGAAGGTATGAGCAGTGCGACCCCCCAGATCCCCCGTGTACGCCGACGTCCCCATGGACGTCACCGCTCTCGTGGACGTCGTCTGCCGCTGGCCGGTGTGCTGCGGCTCGGCCGCCCCGCCGACATCTGGTTCAAGCCCGCGCTGAGCGTGGTCGTCTCGGTCGCGCCGCCGAATCTGACGCTTCTCGCGCTCGGCCGGCTCGACCTGGCGATGTACACCATGGCCGGATCGCTCTGCGCGCTCTACGCCCACAACCGTCCGTACGCCGCCCGCGCCCGCGCGCTCGCCTGGGTCGTCCTCGGCATGCTCGGCGGCCTCGCCGTCGCGCTGACCGCGGCCTCGCTCACGACGAACGCCGTCGTGCTGGTCACCCTCGGCGCGCTGCTGGCCGCCGTGCAAAAGGCGCTGTGCGACGCCACGCGCATCGGGCCGCCGGGGCACGTGGTCCTCGCCTTCATCAGCTCCGCGTCCCTGTTCGTGCCGCAGACGCTCGGCCAGGTTCCCGGCCATCTCGCGCTGGGCGCCGCAGCGGGCGCCTGGGCGTGGATCGTCGGCATGGCGCCCGGACTCATCCGCCCGCACGGGCCCGAGCGCCGAGCGACGGCGCACGCGCTGAACGCCGCGGCCACCTACGCCGAGACAGCGGGCACCGGTGACGGGGCCGCCCGGGCCCGCGCCGCCGCGGCCGCCGCCGTGCACGGAGCCTGGCAGTCGCTGCTCTCCACCGGCGCCCGCAGCGCGCCCCGACGCGCCCTGGAACGGCTCGTCGTGCGCGCCGAGGTGGCGATCGCCGCGCCCGCCGACACGGAGCCCGAGCGGCTGCGGGCGTGGGCGCGCGAGGTGCGGGGCGCCGGGCCCGTACCTCGTCCGGACGACCTCGGGGAAGCCGCCGACGAACTCCTGGGCGTGGAAGTCGAACTCGCCGTGCCCCCGACCCCCTTGTTCCGTCGCCTGGGCCCACTCGCCCCGATCGCCCTGCGCACCGCGCTCGGCTGTGCCCTCGCCGGATACGCGTCGCTCGCGCTCGGCGTCGGCCGCCCCTACTGGGCGCTGGTCACCGCCGCCTCGCTCTACCAGGCCAACATCACCCTGACCTGGAGCCGGGGAGTGCAGCGTGTCGTCGGCAACCTGATCGGCGTCCTGTTGTTCGCCGTGCTCGCCCCACTGGCCCATCTCAGCCAGGCGGTCCTCGTCCTGCTGTGCCTCGCCCTCAACTTCGGCGCCGAAGCCCTGATCGGCCGCAACTACTGGCTCGGCAGCATCTGCGTGACCCCCATGGCGCTGCTCATCACCGAGTTCGCCCGCGTCCAGCAGCCCGGCGAGCTGATGACCGACCGGGTCGCGGACACCCTGGTGGGTGCGCTGGTCGGCTTCGCCGCGGCCGTCGCGGTCACCAACCGGCGGGCCGGCGCCCGTATCGAGGACGCCCTCGACGCCGTCGAACGGGCCCGTGAACGTGCCGTGGGCCTGCTCGACGCCGAGCGTCCCGAACCCGGCGACCTGGAGTCCGCCCGGCGCGCGCTGTCCGGTGCCGTCGTGGAACTGCGCGCCACCGCCGACGCCGCCGCCGGCGAATGGTGGCAACGCGCCCTGCCGGAGGAGCGGGTGATGCGGGCCGAGCAGTCCGGACACCGTACGCTCGCGGCGACGGTACGGCGGCAGGGACTGCACTCCTTGGAGGGCGCACAGGCATGACGGCAGCGGATGGGCGCGCGACGGACGCGGCACTCGGCCAGAGCGGCACTGCGACCCCGGCGGCACCTCGGCGCGCGGCGCCGCAGGGGCAGCCGAGTCGGATGAGCGAGCCCCCGGCCGGGCGGTCGGGTCCGGCGGGCGCCGTGGTCGGTGATGCTGCCGACGTGGACAGTCCGGCGACCCGGCGCTCGGCGTCGGCGGACGCGCGCGCCGGTGGGCGCGGCCCGTCGGGCGACTCGGCCGGACGGGGGCTCTCGGCGGGTGCTCCGCTCGGAGGGGTGGCGTCGACGGACAACGGGGCCGGAGAAGCGGTCCGCGCGGGTACCCCGGCCGGGGGGGCCACGCCGGCGCGTCCGCAGGCCGGCCGGTCGGCGTCGGCGGAGCCGGGCCCCGGGCCCGCACGGGCGGTCGGATCGGATGCGCCCGCCGCTAGCCCCAGCACCACACCAGCCACCGAGACCGCCCCCCAGACTCCCTCGGGTGCCTCGGGTGCCTCGGGTGCCTCGGGTGCCTCGGGTGCCTCGGGTGCCTCGGGCACTCCGGCTCCTTCGGGCACTCCGGCTCCCTCGGGGAGCCCAGCCGCCTCAGGTGCTCGGGCCGCCTCGGGTACTCCGGCCGCCTCAGGCAGTCCGGCTCCCTCCCGCAGACCGGCCGCCTCGGGTACTCCCGCCGCCTCGGGTAGCCCGGCTCCCTCGGGTGCTCCGGCCGCCGCGGCCAGCCCGGCTGCCGCGGGTGCCCCGGCTCCCTCCGGTGCCCCGGCTCCCTCGGACAACCCAGCCCCCTCAGGTATCGAGACCCCCTCAGGTCCCCAGTCCCCCTCAGGTACCCCCAGCCCCACACTCCCCGGCACCCCACCCCCGGTCGACACCATGGCTGCCGTGGTGCGGCAGTGGCATGCCGTGCATCCCGGGATCGACACCGGGCCGATGGAGATCATCGGCCGGATCAACCGCTCGGCCGCGCTGCTCCAGCAGGCCGAGGACGCCCCGTTGCGCCGGGCCGGGCTCACCCGTCCGGAGTTCGACGTCCTCGGGACCCTGCGCCGCACCGGTCACGAGCTGACCCCCAGTGAGATCGCCCGCGAGACGTTCTCCTCCGGTGCCGCCGTCACCAAGCGCCTGAAGCAGCTGACCGAGCGCGGCCTGGTCGAGCGCCGCGGTGACACCCGCGACCGCCGGGTCGCGCACGTCCGGCTCACCGACGCGGGCCGCGACCTCGTCGACGGCATCCTGCCCCAGCAGCTCGCCTACGAGACGGCAGCCCTGTCCGGGATCGACCTCGACCGCCAACGCGAACTCGCCGACCTGCTCGGTGAGTTGCTCGGTCAGCTCGAAGGCCGTCTCGGGGTGCCACGCGTCTGAGGCGGCCCGGGGGCCCATTGGCTTCGGGGGCACGCGCCGTTGACACGAGCCGCGCGCCGCTCCTACGTTCAGGCTCGCCCGGTTCGGAGTTCCGGCTGACGTACGGAATGTCGAACAAGCAGCGCGACCGCGGAGGCGCAGTGGCAGCAGACACCGAGACGCTCACCATCGACCTCGGCACCGACACCGGCGCCTTCCACGGCGGGGCGAGCGGCACGCTCTACGGCCTGTACGGCGACGGAGTGCCCAGCCACAACGTGGTCGAGGGCATGTACGTGCGCACGGTGTCGACCAAGGCCCAGGACGGCACCCAGCACCCCGGCGCCGACGCCCTCGACATCCTGCCCTCCTTCGTGGACTGCGGCGGCAGGGACGTCTACCTCTACATGACCGACATCTACCGCGGCTTCCCCTACCAGTGGCCCGGCGCCACCGGCGATGAGCGCCTCGCCGACTACCGGGCCAGGGTGGAGAAGCAGGTCAGGCAGGTCCTGACGACGGGTGCCCTCAAGTCCCACATCGTCTACGTACCGTTCAACGAACCCGAAGGCAACATGTTCGGCACGGGGGAGTGGAGCTATGACAGGACTTCCTGGCACACCGACCCGCGGCACTACTTCGCCGCCTGGAAGGACCTCTACCACCTCATCAAGGGCCTGGACCCGCACGCGCGCATCGCGGGCCCCAACACCTGCGTCCTGTACGAGGAGGTGCGGGGCTTCCTGGAGTTCGCCAAGGCCCACGACGTCCTCCCGGACGTGGTGACCTGGCACGAGCTGTCGACACCCGCCGCGATCCGTACGAACGTCACCAAGTACCGCGACATGGAACGGGAGGTGGGGATCGGCCCCCTCCCCGTCAACATCAACGAGTACGCGCACAACTACCACCTGTCCGTGCCCGGGCAGATGATCCAGTGGATCTCCGCCATCGAGGAGTCGAAGATCGACGCCGACATGGCGTACTGGAACATCGACGGCAACCTCAACGACTCGGCGGTCGAGGCGAACAAGGGCAACGGCCAGTGGTGGCTGTTCCACACCTACGGCCGGATGACCGGCCGCACGGTCCACGTACGGGCGCCGCACCCCAATGCCCAGTACACCCTCCAGGGCGTCGCCACGCTCGACCGGGACAAGCGCCAGGCCCGTGCCCTGTTCGGCGGCAGCGGCGGCGCCGCGGATCTCGTCTTCGAGAACGTCCCCACCCAGATCTTCGGCGGCACGGTCTACGCCAGGCTCCATGAGATCCCGTGGACCGGCCAAGTCGGCGCCTCAGCACAGCCCTTGCGCATCAAGGACCTCGAACTGCCGGTCGGCGAAGGCAGGGTGGTCCTCCCCCTCGCCGACCTCGACGCGATGTCCGCCTACGAGGTGATCCTCTCGCCCGGCGGCGACGGGGCCCTCGCCCCGCCCTCGATCGGCTGGCGCCGCTCGTACCACGCGGAGAACGCGACCTGCACGGGCGAGGGGCACACGAGGAACGGGCCCGAGGGATCCCCCTCCGACGTCGACAGGTTCGCCACCTCGGGCACCTACCACGTCGGCGGACTACGCACCGGCTCCGACCTCGCCGTCGCCTTCTCCATCGAGGTCCCGCAGGACGGGACGTACGACCTGAGCGTCCTCGCGGGCTCCCACAACCTCCACGAACTCGTGCGGGAGCAGGGCCCCACCAACGTCTTCCTGCGTGTCGACGCAGCGGACCCCCAGGAACTGCGCCTGCCCCTCGGCTACAAGCCGGTCGTCTGGGGGCACACCGACACCCGGGTGGAGCTGACGGCGGGCGCGCACACGCTCACCCTGTCCGCGCGGGACCCCGACCTCGGCGCCACCAAGGGCGACGCGATCATCGACCGGATCGACCTCGTCCTGCGGGACGCGCACGTGACCGCGCCCGCGCTGTACGAGGCCGCGTACGCGGGTCTCGGAGCCGGCGCCCGCGTGACGTACGGGCACCGCGGCGCCCGCGGGCCGGGTGCCGTACTGCTGCCGCCAGGAGGGACCGCCACGTTCTGGGTGCACGCGGCCACCGACGGCGAGGCACTCGTGACGGTCGATCACATCGGTCCGGGAGAGGGGCTGTTGACGGTCAACGGGGTGGAGGTGGGAGGCCTCGACCGGGACGGGATCCCGCTGTTCCTGGCCGGCGGCATCAACAAGCTGACGGTGACCGGCACTTCGGAGCGCCTCGTCCTCGACCGGCTGTGCGTGGGACCGGGAACCGGACGCCTCGAGACCACCGTGTACCCCGCCGAGGAGGGCACGGTGACCGGCGAGGCCAAGGTGACCGGCGCCCACACCTTCGCCACCGGCGGGAAGGCGGTCGAGGGCATCGGCAGGGGGCCGGACAACGCCCTCACCCTGACCGTCACGGCGGCACACGCCGGACGTCATGCCGTGACCGTCCGCTACTCCAACGGCGAGCAGCCCCCGGCCACCCACTACAACCCCGATCCGGTCTGCCGCCACGCGGACCTGTCCGTGAACGGGGCGCCGGCACGCCGGATCCTCTTCCCCACCACCTTCCACTTCAACAACTTCTGGGACCTCGCCGTCCCCGTCACCCTGAACAAGGGCACCAACACCCTCACCTTCACCGCCGACGAACGGCCCGACTTCGACGGCGACACCACCAACGCCCACCAGCAGCGCTCCGCGTACGCGCCGGTCATCGACCAGGTGGCGGTGACACCCCTGGCATGAGTTCCGGTCGAGCGTCCGGCTAGCCCTCCTCGCCCGCCACATGAACCCCGAAGTAGGCCCCCTGCGGGTCCCGCAGGACGGCGATCCGGGGGCCCTGCGGCACGGACGTGGGCTCCATGAGAATGCTGCCGCCCGCCCCGACGGCGGCGTTCGCGGCGGCGTCCACGTCCTCGACGGCGAAGTACGGCAGCCAGTGCGGCGGCACCGCGTGCGGGAAGTTGTCGTCCATCGCCACCATGCCGCCGAAGTCGGCTCCCTCGATGCCCCACTGCGTGTAGTGCTCGGAGGCGTTCACGGTCCACCCGAAGACCGTGGTGTAGAACTCGACGGCCCGGTCCGGGGCGCGCGTCAGCAGCTCCACCCAGCCGAGCGCGCCCGGCGCGTTGAACAGCCCCGCGCCCGGGAAGGCCCGCGCCTGCCAGAGCTGGAAGGCCGCTCCGGTCGGGTCGAACGCCACTGCGAAACGCCCGACGTCGAACACGTCCATCGGGCCGAGGACGACCGTGCCGCCCGCGGCCTGCACCGCGTCCACGGCGGTGTCCGCGTCGGCCACGGCGAACGACACGTTCCAGGCGACCGGCTGCGACTCCTGGTACAGCGGAGAGATCGCGGCGACCGGTGCGTCGCCGAGGTGCGCGACCGTGTAGCCGCCCGCCTCCTGGCGCGGGTCGGTCTCCGGGCGCCAGCCGAACAGATCGGCGTAGAAGCGCTTGGCCGCCTCCAGATCGCTGGTCCCTAGCTCGGTCCAGCACGGACCGCCGGGCACCGGCTTGTCGAGCTTCATGACGTTCCTCCGCCCTTCCGCCAGAAGGCCTCTCCAGCACGCTATGCCCGTGCCCGGGCCGTGGCCATCCGGCGCAGGGCGTCGTGCGATCAGATTCCGGGGCGGTAGCGCAACGGATGCTCCGCCGGGATCTCCACGAGCACGATCTCGACACCGTCAGGATCCGCGATCCACATCTCGATCAGCCCCCACGGCTCCTTCACCGGCGGGCGCACGATGTCGACCCCGGCCGCCGACAGTTCCTCGTACGCCGCCTCGGCGTCGGCCACCTGGAGCCACAGCCTGAGCGCGGGCGAGGGCGGGGTCTGGGAGCGGCCCGAGACCTCCAGGAAGCCGCCGCCGAGGAAGTAGACCGTGCCGCGTTCGGGCCCCGTCCCGAACTCCCGGTGGACGGCGAGCCCCAGCCGCTCGCCGTAGAAGGAGCGGGAGCGTTCCGGGTCGGTGGGCCGCAGAAGGATCCGACTGCTCAGTACATGCACCATGCACCCGGAGCCTAGGGCCTCAAGGGCGAGGGCGTTACGCTCAGTGGTGCCCGAGCCACGCCAGAGAATTCGGAGAACCGTTCCATGGACACCGCCGCCGCCACCGGACTGACCTTCCGTGATGCCACCGACGCCGATGTGGACGCCCTCGTCGTGCTGATCGAGTCGGCCTACCGCGGGGACTCCAGCCGGACCGGCTGGACCACGGAGGCGGACATCCTCGAAGGTCAGCGGACCGACCCGGAGGGCGTGCTCGCCGTCATCAAGGCGCCGGGCAGCCGCCTCCTGACAGTGGAGCGGGACGGCGCCGTCGTCGCCTGCTGCCAGCTCGAACACCGCGGCGACCACGCCTACTTCGGCATGTTCGCGGTCAGCCCCGCACTCCAGGGCGGCGGCCTGGGCAAGGTGATCATCGCCGAGGCGGAGCGGCACGCCCACGAGACCTGGGAGGTCACGGAGATGCACATGACCGTGATCTCCGCGCGCGAGGACCTCATCGCCTGGTACGAGCGACGCGGCTACCGCCGTACGGGAAAGATGACCCCCTTCCCGTACGGCGACGAGCGCTTCGGCATTCCGCAGCGCGACGACCTGCAGTTCGAGCTGCTGGTCAAGCCCCTGGCACAGCCGGCGGAGTGATCCTCAGGCCGTGAAGCGGCCGGTGCGTTTGATCTGGGGGTAGTCGGTGGTCGCGCCGTCCAGCTCCAGGGCCCGCACCAGCCGCAGGTGGTCCTGGGTGTTCACCACCCAGCCGATGATCCGCAGATCCGCCTTGCGGGCGTGCTCGACGACCTCCAGGGTCAGCCGGCGGACGTTGAGGCAGACGGTGGCGGCGCCGGCCTCCACGGCGCGGTCCACGACGTCGACGCCGTAGCGGCTCGCGATGAGCGCCGTGCGGACGCCCGGCACGAGCCGCGTGATCTCGGCGATCGCCTCGTCGTGGAACGACGACACCTCGACCCGCCCCACCAGATCGCGCCGGTGCATCACCTCGGCGAGCGCCCGCGCCGCCGCCGTGTCCTTGATCTCGGCCTGCAGCGGCGCCCTGACGGCGTCCAGGACCTCTTCGAAGACGGGCACGCGCTCACCGTGCCCGGCGTCCAGGGCGCGCAGCTCGGCGAGGGTCATCTCGGCGATCGGCCCCGAGCCGTCGGTCGTACGGTCCACGTCCGCGTCGTGCATGACGACCAGCGCGCCGTCCTTGCTCAGATGCAGATCGAGTTCGATCAGGTCGAGGCCCGCGTGCTGGGCGGCGATGAAGGAACGGAGGGTGTTCTCGGGCTCGACACCCATCACTCCGCGATGACCGATGGTGAGGAAGTTCAAGATTCGACTCGCTTCCGTCGACGGCGGCTCGGCTCGCGCGTGGTCTCGGCGGCACCCACGCGGCAAGGCCGCAGCCTAATCGTCCCGCCGCGCGATGTACCCGCTCGTACGCCAGGCAGGGCGTGTCTGGCGCAAGGGGAGAGCGGGCCGTTGCCGCCGGCGCGCGTCACCCGGGCGTGGGCGAGTCTTTCGGCGGTTGACCCCGAGCGCCCCGGAGTCGTTGCTCCTGCCACGTGCCGGCCCTCCCCGCGGATGCCCGTGTGCCCGGCGCCGTATAGGGGAAGTAGTCGCCTCCACGGTATCCGGCAGGAAAAAGAGCGGTGAAGACGGGGTGGTGCAGGATAATCTATCGAGTCTCCCCTTGCGGGAAGGAACCTCGTTTACATACGGTGTGCATACGCGAGGTTCTCCCGTGGAGGGTGAGAGATGACGGAAATTCTTGTGCCAGTGGGTGTGGAGGAGCGGGTTCCTCCCGTGGGCAGGGTGGTGGAGCACCCGGCTTGGCCTGTGCTCAAGGATGCCGTGGAGGAGATCCGGCCCTGGCAGTCCAAGGACGGGTCGATCGACTTCGAGGCCGAGGGCGCCCCGGACGCGGCCGATGTGGATCTGGTCGTACGCCGTGCCGTAGACGCCATCGAGCAGCTCGCCCCGCTGCTGCCGCACGACGCCGAGTACCACGAGGCGCTCGTGAAGGATCTGCGCCGCTGGGCCGACGGTGGCTTCCAGGTGCCCGACTTCCTGGACTCCCTGCTGGCCTTCCAGCCCGCCGCGCACCGTGAGGACGGCCTTCAGCACCTGGTCGTCTTCCCGATGTACACGCAGAACGGCAACCCGGACCGCAACTTCGAGGCGGTCGTGCTGCGCATGGTCTGGCCGGAGTGGCTGGCGGAGCTGGAGCGCACCCGCTACGACAACCCGCTGTTCTGCGGCATCACCTTCGAGGACTTCACGGCGGGCTACGACACCAACTCGGCCGTCCTCTTCCCGGAGACGATCGCCGTGCGCGAGGCGCCGGAACGTTTCTCCTGGGGTGGCATCTTCTGCGACCGCGAGGCTGCCCGCTTCCGCGCCGTCACCGACGCCGCCGTGGACGTCCTGGGCCTTCAGCTGCCCGAGGACATCGCCGCGATGGTGCAGGACCAGGAGCGCTGCGAGCAGGCCTTCGTGCTGTGGGACATGGTCCACGACCGCACCCACAGCCACGGCGACCTGCCGTTCGACCCCTTCATGATCAAGCAGCGGCAGCCGTTCTGGATGTACGGCCTCGAAGAGCTGCGCTGCGACCTCACCGCCTTCAAGGAGGCCGTGAAGCTGGAGGCCGAGGGCCACCAGCACGGCCGTGACGTGCAGTACGCGGTGCTCTTCGACCGGATGTTCCGCTTCCCGGTCACCGGCGACCGCGTCCGCAACTACGACGGTCTCGGCGGCCAGCTCCTCTTCGCCTATCTGCACCAGCACGACGTCGTGCGCTGGACCGACAACACGCTGCAGATCGACTGGCAGCGTGCCCCGCAGATCACCAACCAGCTGTGCGCGGAGATCGTGGAGCTCTACCGGGCCGGCATCGACCGTCCCAAGCTCGTCCACTGGTTCAAGGCGTACGAGCTCGTCTCCACCTATCTCGCGCCGCACCCCGGCTCCCGCTGGGCCAAGGGCCCGGACGCCCTTGATCTGACCCAGCCGCCCCGTAAGCTCGTCGACGACGTGCTTCCGGACGAGTTTCCGCTGAGCATGTTCTATGAGGCGCTCTCCAAGAAACTGAAGAACGTGATCGCCTCCACCAAGGGCATCACCGCGACGAGCGCCGAGCGGGCCGCCGCGTGAGCGCTCGTACCGGGGATGTTCAGGAGGCGAAGGCGATGTCACACGGAAACGGCAACGGACCTCTCAGCGGCGCGGTGATCGCGGTCGCCGGAGCGGGTGGACCCGCCGGGCGCGCGACGCTGGCCCGGCTCGCCGACGCGGGCGCGACCGTCATCGGATCGGACAACGATCCCGAGCGGCTCGCGGAGGCCGTGGACGCGGCCCGCTACGGGCACGGCGGCGCCACCGTCGTGGGCGACACCGTCGACCTGCTCGATCTCGAGTCGACCCGCGACTGGGCCGTCCGCGTCGAGAAGGACTTCGGCCACGTCGACGGCCTGGTCCACCTGGTCGGCGGCTGGCGGGGCAGCGAGACCTTCACCAGGACGAGCCTCGACGACTGGGACTTCCTGGAGCTGCTGCTCATCCGCACGGTGCAGAACACGTCCCTCGCGTTCCACGAGGCCTTGCAGCGCAGCGACCGTGGCCGCTACCTCCTGATCAGCGCCGCGGGCGCGAGCAAGCCCACCGCGGGCAACGCCGCCTACTCCGCCGCCAAGGCCGCCGCCGAGGCGTGGACGCTGGCCATGGCCGACTACTTCCGCAAGGCGGGGGGCGAGCAGGGCGCGACTTCCGCGGCTGCCATCCTGGTGGTCAAGGCACTGGTGCACGACGCGATGCGCGCCGAGCGCCCCAACGCGAAGTTCGCGGGCTTCACGGACGTCGAGGATCTGGCCGAGGCCATCGCCGGCGTCTGGTCGCGGCCCGCCGGTGAAGTGAACGGAAACCGTCTGTGGCTGACCGAGAAGCCGTGAACCCTCCGAAGACCGACGCCCGGCGTCACCACGACCCGGCCGTCCGCGGCTTCGCCAGCGACAACTACGCGGGGGCCCACCCCGAGGTGCTCGCCGCCGTGGCCCTGGCCAACGGCGGGCACCAGGTCGCGTACGGCGAGGACGACTACACGGCGAACCTCCAGCAGATCATCCGCAGCCACTTCGGCGCCACCGCCGAGGCATTCCCGGTCTTCAACGGGACCGGCGCGAACGTGGTCGCGCTCCAGGCGGTCACCGACCGCTGGGGCGCGGTGATCTGCGCGGAGAGCGCGCACATCAACGTCGACGAGGGCGGCGCCCCCGAGCGCATGGGCGGCCTCAAGCTGCTCACCGTGCCCACGCCCGACGGCAAGCTCACCCCGGAGCTGATCGACCGTCAGGCCTACGGCTGGGACGACGAGCACCGCGCGATGCCGCAGGTCGTCTCGATCACCCAGAGCACCGAACTGGGCACCCTCTACACGCCCGACGAGATCCGAGCGATCTGCGACCACGCCCACGCGCACGGCATGAAGGTGCACCTGGACGGGTCCCGGATAGCCAACGCGGCCGCCTCCCTGGACGTCCCCATGCGGACGTTCACCAACGCGGTCGGCGTCGACCTCCTGAGCCTCGGCGGGACGAAGAACGGCGCGCTGTACGGCGAGGCCGTCGTCGTCCTCAACCAGGACGCGGTCAGTCACATGAAGCACCTGCGCAAGCTGTCCATGCAGCTCGCCTCCAAGATGCGCTTCGTCTCCGTGCAGTTGGAGGCGTTGCTCGCCAAGGACCTGTGGCTGCGCAACGCCCGCCACTCCAACCAGATGGCCCAGCGGCTGGCCGAGGGTGTGCGCGCGGTGCACGGCGTGGAGATCCTCCACCCGGTCCAGGCCAACGCCGTCTTCGCGCGTCTCCCGCACGACGTGAGTGAGCGGCTCCAGAAGCGCTACCGCTTCTACTTCTGGGACGAGGCGGCGGGCGACGTCCGCTGGATGTGCTCCTTCGACACGACCGAGGACGACGTCGACGGGTTCGTGGCGGCGCTCAAGGAGGAGATGGCTCACGCGTAGCCCGAGCGGGGCATCTGCATAGGTATGCGGTCATCTGAAAAGTCATTGACTCTCGGGTGATCGCATTCCTATGCTCTCCGGGCATGGAGCTGATCCAGGAAACCGCCGACCTGTCCGCCTACTTGGCCGCCGACGAGGTCATCGACCATGACCATCCGCTCGTACGGGAGACGGCCGCCCGGCTGGCCAAGGAGGCCGTCGACTCGTATGCCTATGCGCGGGCGGCCTTCGAATTCGTGCGCGACACCATCCCGCACTCGCAGGACTCCGGCGATCTTCGGGTCACCTGGCGTGCCTCCGACGTGCTGGAGCGACGTACCGGCATCTGCTACGCGAAGGCCCACGCCCTGGCCGCGCTGCTGCGGGCCGAGGACATCCCGACGGCGTTCTGCTACCAGAAGTTCGACGAGGTGCACGGGCTCGTCGCCGTGCGGTTCAACGGCGCCTGGCACCGGCAGGACCCCCGCGGCAACAAGCCCGGTGTGGACGCCCAGTTCTCCCTGGACGGCGAGCGGCTGGCCTTCACGCCCGACCCCGAGTTCGATGAGCTCGACCATCCGGTCCTGTACGCCGAACCTCACCCGGTCGTGCTGAGCGCCCTCAAGGCCGCCCCCGACCGGCCGTACCTCTGGAAGACGCTGCCCAGCGCGCTCTGAGACCGGCCGACCGTCACCCGGACGCGGGCGGGACGGTGCGGTGCGACGGGGCCGAACTCGCCGCACTCCTGGAGGACTTCAGCCCCGGGGCGCGGATCACCGTCCACACCCCGGCGTGACGATTCAGCGGGCCTCGGCCGCCTTCACCTCTTCGGGGGTCGGCGCCGTGCCGCCGAGGTGCGCGGGCATCCACCAGGTGTCGTCCGGGCCCTTGGGGCGGACCGGATAGGAGCGCTGCGCGGCCTCCAGGAGTTCCTGGGCACGCTCGCGCAGCCGCCGGGTGATGGCGCCCGCGTACTGGTCCTGCGGCGCCTCCACCGGCTCGCCGACCCGGATGGTGATCGGGGTGTGGCTGCGCTTGAAGTTGCGCGGGTGGCCCTTGGTCCACAGCCGCTGGGTGCCCCACAGGGCCATCGGGATCAGCGGCACGCCGGCCTCCTGGGCCATGCGCGCGGCACCCGACTTGAAGCTCTTCAGGGTGAAGGACTGGGAGATGGTCGCTTCGGGGAAGACGCCGACGATCTCGCCGGACCGCAGTGAATCCAGCGCGTGCTGATACGCCGTCTCGCCCTGCTTGCGGTCCACCGGGATGTGCTTCATGCCCCGCATCAGCGGACCGGAGATCTTGTGCCGGAAGACCGACTCCTTCGCCATGAAACGCACCAGGCGCTTCTGCGGCAGGGCTGCCAGACCGTCGAAGATGAAGTCCAGATAGCTGATGTGGTTGCTGACCAGCACGGCGCCGCCCGAGCGCGGAATGTTCTCCGATCCCTTGCAGTCGATCTTGAGGTCCCAGGCCTTGAACAACACTTGGGCGAGACCGACGACAGGACGGTAGACAAGCTCTGCCATGGACGGGGTGGACCCTTTCTCTCTGCTCGGGAAGGGGTCTCCCGGCGGGAAAGTTACGCAGCCGTAGGTTTACGGCATTGCGCAGATCGTGCCCCAAGAACGGACGAGTGGCCAGTCCCAGTGCCGCGATGCGGCGAGATCCTCGTCACGTGTCCCCTGATCGACCTCGGAGTTCTCACTCACCGTCACTGGGCGCGTACCGTCACCCGACGTACGAGCAGGTACGTCTCGCAGCCGAGGCAGTACCCGAACGCCGCGTTGAGGAACGCGGCCGCCAGCGCGCAGCCGGTCGCGGCGAACCCCAGCCAGTTGGGCCCCGCCGTGAAACCGATCAGCCCCACCACGGCGAACACGAGCCCGACGGCCTGCGCGAACTGCGGCGGCTGCGGCGACTCGAACTCTGCGGGCGGCCCGAGTCGGGGGCGAACGGCCTTCCGGAACAGCCAGCCGTAGGGAGAGCGCGCCACGCCGCCCGAGGCGCCCAGCGCGAACGCCAGTACCTGCCAGGCCAACAGCCAGGTGCTGCCGGTGATCAGAACGGCCGCCAGTACGACGGTCGTCACGGCCGCACCGAACCGCGGCCCTCTTGCGTCAATGTCCATGAATCAAGCATTCCGTATGAAGGGCGGTCAGGGGACCCGGGAATCTTTGCGGTCTCGTGAATGCTTGTGCTGGAGATGACCGGACTTGTGGTGTGCGTGATGGTGCTCGCGGTGGCAAGCGCGTTCGGAGTGCTGCATCGGCGGCGGAACGGGAGGGTGAGAGTGCGCGGGCGTGACGGTGGAAAGCGGCTCGGCGCGGCGGAGTTGGGGGAGGGACTCGGTGAACGGGCCACGCTCGTCCAGTTCTCCAGTGCTTTCTGCGCTCCGTGCCGGGCCACCCGGCGGGTGCTCGCCGAGGTGGCCGGAATGGTCCCGGGCGTGCATCACGTGGAGATCGACGCCGAGGACCGCCTCGAACTCGTCCGCGAACTCGAGATCCTCAAGACCCCGACCGTGCTCGTCCTCGACGCCGACGGACGGATCGTGCGGCGCGCCATCGGACAGCCGCGCAAGGCGGATGTGATCGCGGCGCTGGGAGAGGCCGTCTGACGCGTGGCGATCATGGTGAGGCATCTCGCAGATGACCGGACGTACTTGACTGCACGCACCACCTATCGTCAACCTGACCGTATGCCCCCGGAACTCCTTCTCTTCGAGCGCGTCCACGTGGACCTGGCCCGCACCGCGAGTGCGCGCTGTCCGGCCTGTTGAGCACCGACGGATCTGCTCTTCACCACTCGCAGAAGGACGACTCCATGACGGCCACGCCCGACCTGGACACTTTTCGGCTCGCCTCTCCCGATGCGCAACTCGCCTCCCCCGACCTCCTGCGCTCCGTCTTCCGGCAGCATGCGGCCGGTGTTGCCGTGATCACGGCGCAGGGCGGCTCGGGTCCCGTGGGCTTCACCGCCACCTCGCTCAGCTCCGTCTCCGCCGAGCCCCCGATCGTCTCCTTCGGTATCGGTGTCGGCGCTTCGAGCTGGCCCGCGATCTCCGAGTCCGACCACGTCGGCATCCACGTACTCGGCGAGCACCAGCAGGAACTCGCCGCCACCTTCGCCCGCAGCGGCGCCGACCGCTTCGGCGCGCCCACCCGTTGGCGCAAGGGCCCGGAAGGTGTTCCCGTCCTCGACGGCGTACTGGCCTGGCTCGTCTGCCGGGTCGCGGCGCGGGTGCCGGCCGGGGATCATCGCATCGTGCTGGCGGAGGTCGTCCTCGGTGATCCGTCGGGCGTGGGCCGCCCGCTGCTGTACCACCAGGGGCGTTTCAACGGCCTGCGCGACTGAAGCTACTCGCCGGTCCTACTGGCGGGTCCTACTCGCCGGTTACGCAGCGTTGCCAAGGTCACAGTTCAAAGCGCTTGCTTAGTGGGCAGGAACTGGGTGTACTGGCGAGTAATATTTCGTTCGGAGCGCGGGCCGCCCCGACCGGGATCGGCCGCTTCAGGCGCCTATGCTGCCTGAAAGAAGGCAGCCCAGAAATGACGATGCAGTAGGAGAGCCGGCGTGAGCTTGAGGATCGTTGTCACTGTGAAGTACGTGCCCGACGCCACTGGCGACCGGCACTTCGCCGATGACCTGACCGTGGACCGTGACGACGTGGACGGTCTGCTCTCGGAGCTCGACGAGTACGCGGTGGAGCAGGCGCTGCAGATCGCCGACGAAGCGGACGACGCCGAGATCACCGTGCTGACCGTCGGCCCCGAGGACGCCAAGGACGCGCTGCGCAAGGCGCTTTCCATGGGCGCGGACAAGGCCATCCACGTCGAGGACGACGACCTGCACGGCACCGACGCGATCGGTACGTCGCTGGTGCTCGCCAAGGCGATCGAGAAGGCCGGCTACGACCTGGTCATCTCCGGCATGGCGTCGACCGACGGCACCGCCGGTATCGTCCCCGCCCTGCTGGCGGAGCGCCTGGGCGTCCCGCAGGTCACCCTGCTCTCCGAGGTCTCTGTAGAGGACGGCGTCGTCAAGGGCCGCCGTGACGGTGACAGCGCGTCCGAGCAGCTGGAGGCCTCCCTCCCGGCCGTCGTGTCGGTGACCGACCAGTCGGGTGAGGCGCGCTACCCCTCCTTCAAGGGCATCATGGCCGCCAAGAAGAAGCCGGTGGAGTCCTGGGACCTGGAGGACCTGGAGATCGAGGCGGACGAGGTCGGTCTCGAGGGTGCCTGGACCAAGGTCGACTCCGCGACCGAGCGCCCGGCGCGCACGGCCGGCACGATCGTCAAGGACGAGGGCGAGGGCGGCAAGCAGCTCGCCGAGTTCCTCGCGGGCCAGAAGTTCATCTAAAGGCCCGTTCGAGGCTCGCTGAGCCTCCACTCGCTGACCGCCCCTCATCTTTCGTAAGCAGGAGAGAAGAAGTCCCATGGCTGAAGTTCTCGTCTACGTCGACCACGTGGACGGTGCCGTCCGCAAGCCCACCCTGGAGCTGCTGACGCTGGCCCGCCGCATCGGTGAGCCCGTCGCCGTCGCCCTCGGCTCCGGCGCCGAGGCCACCGCCCCCGCGCTCGCCGAGCACGGCGCGGTCAAGGTCCTCACGCACGACGCCGCCGAGTACGCCGACTACCTGGTCGTCCCGAAGGTGGACGCGCTCCAGGCCGCGTACGAGGTGGTGTCCGCCGGGGGCTCCCTGGCCGTGGTGCTGGTGCCGTCCTCCGCCGAGGGCAAGGAGATCGCGGCGCGCCTCGCGGTCCGCATCGGCTCCGGCATCATCACGGACGCGACCGACCTGGAGGCCGGTGACGAGGGCCCGGTGGCCACGCAGTCCGCGTTCGCCGCCTCCTTCACCACCAAGTCCCGTGTCGCCAAGGGCACGCCGGTCATCACGGTCAAGCCGAACTCGGCCGCCGTGGAGGCCGCCCCGGCCGCGGGCGCCGTCGAGGCCCTGACGGTGTCCTTCTCCGAGAAGGCCACCGGCACCAAGGTCACCGCGCGCACCCCGCGCGAGTCGACCGGCCGCCCCGAGCTGACCGAGGCCGCGATCGTGGTCTCCGGCGGCCGTGGTGTCAACGGCGCCGAGAACTTCTCGATCATCGAGGCGCTCGCCGACTCCCTCGGCGCGGCCGTGGGTGCCTCGCGTGCCGCGGTGGACGCCGGCTGGTACCCGCACACCAACCAGGTCGGCCAGACCGGCAAGAGTGTGTCGCCGCAGCTGTACATCGCCTCCGGTATCTCCGGCGCGATCCAGCACCGCGCCGGTATGCAGACGTCGAAGACGATCGTGGCGATCAACAAGGACGCCGAGGCCCCGATCTTCGACCTGGTCGACTACGGCGTGGTCGGCGACCTCTTCGACGTCGTCCCGCAGCTCACCGAGGAGATCAAGACCCGCAAGGGCTGATCGAGTCCGGCTCCGGCCGTACGAGGCCCCCATGACCGCCGACGCGGTCACGGGGGCCTCGCTCATGCCAGGCTCAGCCAGACCTGCACGGGCAGATGGTCGCTCGGGAACTGGCCGTCCACCGAGAAGGTGTTGACGGCCGCCCGCTGCACGGTCACCCCGGGTCCCACCAGGATCCAGTCGATACGGTCCCCGTCCGGTGTCAACGGCTGGTAGCCGTGGAAGGTCCCGTAGAGCGTGCCGCGCTCGGCCGCCGCGTCCCAGGTGTCGACGAGCCCGGCGCCCAGCATCGCTTCGTACACCGGGTTCTGGTGGGCGACGGCATTGAAGTCGCCGGTCACGACGAGCGGCAGAGCGCGGTCGAAGCGCGCGATGCGTTCGGAGATCAGACTCGCGGCACGCATGCGTGCGTACTGACTCGCGTGGTCCAGATGGGTGTTGAGCACATAGAACTCCCGTGCGTCCCGCAGGTCGCGGAAGCGGACCCAGGTGACGATGCGCGGGAAGGCGGCGCCCCAGGTGTTCGAGCCGATCAGCTCGGGGGTGTCGGAGAGCCAGAAGCTGTCGTGCTCGACCGGTGCCAGCCGACGGGTGTCGAAGAAGATCGCCACCGCCTCGTCGTGGCTGCCGCCCACGCGGCCCGTGCCGATCCAGTCGTAGTGCGGTCCGAGGTCGGATTCGATGTCACGCAGTTGCTGGTAGATGCCCTCCTGGGTGCCGATGACGTGGGGCGCCTCCCGGCGCAACAGCTCGCGCATCACCGGGCGGCGCACGGCCCAGCTGTTGGGCTCGGCGGTGCTCGCGAAGCGCAGGTTGAACGTCATGACCTCCAGGCGGTGGCCGCCGCGCCGGCTGGCCGAGGCGGACGCCGTGGTGAGCAGGGGTACGACGACCGCGGCGGCCACCACCGTCCGCAGACCCATGCGTCGTGTCACTCTGCGGGTGTTCGACATGTGTGATCCCCTCCCCTCGGGGCCAGCATGAGGGGTGTGCCCCGCGCCGCGAAAGAAGGCGTGGGACAGGAGTGCACATGACGGACCATGCCGTGGACAGGTGTTGACCATCGGGAAGGGCCATGGATAACTTCGCTCTACGGATTATTGATTCCGTGGAGCGGAAAACTGGAGGGTGTGGGATGGGTCAGGGCCAGCAGGAGAACGTGGCGACGAGCCTCGCGGGCGCCGTCAGCGGGGAGATCAGCGCCTCCCTCGCCCCGGTCGACGCCGAACTGGCGCGGCGCTACCCCGGAGACCCCGGCACCCGGCAGCCCGTCCACACCGTGTACGTCCCCGGCGATGTGTTCGCCGCCGACACCATCCGCTCCTGGGGCGACCGGGCCCTCGCCGCCCTCGACGAGCACGCCCCCGACGCGGCGTCCTTCGCCGCCGTCCTCGGCCTCACCGACGACCTCGCCGAACCCGTGTACGACCGCGTACGCGCCAAGCTGGAGCGCGAGCCCATCGAGGACCTGCGGGTCGACTTCGAGGACGGCTACGGCCCGCGCCCGGACGCCGAGGAGGACGAGGCGGCGGCCCGCGCGGCCCGTCTGATCGCCGAGGCGTACGAGAACGGCACGGCTGCCCCGTACATGGGCATCCGCATGAAGTGCATGGAGGCGCCGGTACGAGACCGGGGCATCCGCACGCTCGACATCTTCCTGACGGGCCTGATGGAGTCGGGAGGCCTGCCCGCGGGGCTCGTGCTGACGCTGCCCAAAGTGACGTACGCCGAGCAGGTCACCGCGATGGTCCGGCTCCTGGAGGAGTTCGAGAAGGCGCGCGGCCTGGAGCCCGGCCGCATCGGTTTCGAGATCCAGATCGAGACGAGCCAGTCCATCCTCGCGACCGACGGCACCGCGACCGTCGCCCGGATGATCCAGGCCGCCGAGGGCCGCGCCACCGGACTGCACTACGGCACCTTCGACTACAGCGCCTGCCTCGGCGTCAGCGCCGCCTATCAGGCCAGCGATCATCCGGCCGCCGACCACGCCAAGGCGATCATGCAGGTCGCGGCCGCCGGCACCGGCGTTCGCGTCTCGGACGGCTCCACCAACGTGCTGCCGATCGGCCCCACCGAGAAGGTCCACGACGCCTGGCGCCTCCACTACGGCCTCACCCGCCGCGCCCTGGCCCGCGCCTACTACCAGGGCTGGGACATGCACCCCGGCCACATCCCGACCCGTTACGCCGCCGTCTTCGCCTTCTACCGCGAGGGGTTCGAACAGGCGGCCGCCCGCCTCTCCCGGTACGCCAACCACACCGACGGCGACGTCATGGACGAGCCCGCCACCGCCAAGGCCCTCAGCGGCTACCTCCTGCGCGGCCTGGACTGCGGTGCCCTCGACATCGCGGAGGTGGCGCGGGTGACGGGTCTGACGAGGGCCGACCTGGAGGGCTTTGCCGTGCCGAGGCGGGGCGATCTGACCATCTCGGGGAAGTGAAACTCCCTGCTTTCAGGGGCGCGAGGCTGTGACACCGTGTGGCTCCGCCGCGTGGGCGCGACCAGCCGCATGTGGCCCGCACCGTGACGACGGACCCGCTACGCGTATCTCTCAAGCCCCGAAGCCATGGTGAGCCCCTCTGCGGCGAACAACTGCGTGCCCCGCGCACAGAGCGCGGCGTCGCCGCGAGCCCGCGCGCAGAACTCCTCCGGCGTCTGCCCGAACAGCTCCCGCAGCCGCTCCGACCCGGCGAGCAGCGAGGCGAGCAGCGGGCGCTCGCCGGGGTGCGCGCGAGGTGATCCGGAGCCGTTGTGGAGCACTCCGCGGCGGTTGACGTACACATGGGCACCCGGCAGGAGTTCACCAGAGTCCAGCTCGATCCGTACGTCGGAGGCGGACAGCCACGCCCGGCCGTACGCCCCCTCAGCCACCGGAACGCCCTCACTCGCGTCCACCACCGCGAGCTGCGCCGCGTCCAGCCACGTGAGGAACAACTCGCCGACGGCGCCCGGCGCGTGGAAGGGCGACGCGGAGACGTACCCCATCAGACTCACATGGGCCGAGACGCCGACCCCGAGGCCGAAGACCCGCGTCCTCACCATCGGGATCGTGCCCGACACCCCGGACTGCGCCATCTTGTGCCGGAGTTGGGCCGGGCAGGCGTTGGAGCCGACCGCGAGGACCGGGACGCGGTCCTCGTACACCCTGCGCGTGAGCGGCAACAGCCGGTCCCCGTCGAGGAGTGCGGACTCCTCGGGCCGGGCGCCCGGGTAGCTCAGCGGGTGCTCGCGGGGCGCCTCGGCGAGGCCGAGCGCTTCGAGAGTGCGCGGGTCCGGCGCGGCCACGGCTCAGTCCGCGGGCGGCAGTTCGCCCGAGCCGCGGGTGATCAGACGGGTCGGGAGTTCGATGCGTTCCGGAGTGATGAGGGTGCCGTCCAGCTGACGGAAGAGGCGTTCGGCGGCGGTGCGGCCGAGGGCGGCGGCGTCCTGGGCGACGACGGTGACGCCGGGCTCGAGGAGGTCGGCGAGCTCGATGTCGTCGAAGCCGACGAGGGCGACGGGCCGGCCGCGCTCGGCGATGACACGGACGACCGTGACGGTGACGCGGTTGTTGCCGGCGAAGACCGCGGTGACGGGGGAGGGGCCGGACAGCATGTCCTCGGCCGCCTTCCGCACCCGCTGCGGGTCGGTGACGCCCAGGGACATCCAGTCGTCCTCGACGGGTATGCCCGCCTCCTCCATGGCCGCCCGGTAGCCGCGCAGCCGTTCGGCGGCGGTGTGGATACGCGGCATGTCGCCGATGAAGCCGATCCGGCGGTGGCCGTGGGCGATCAGATGGGCGACGCCGTCGCGGGCGCCGCCGAAGCTGTCGGACAGCACCACGTCGGCGTCGATCTGTCCCGCCGGGCGGTCCACGAACACCGTGGCGACGCCCGCCTTGATCTCGGGCTCCAGATAGCGGTGGTCGTCACCGGCCGGGATGATCACCAGCCCGTCCACCCGGCGTGCGCACAGGGCGAGAACCAGCTCCTGTTCGCGGTCGGGGTCCTCGGCGCTGGAGCCGTTGATGAGCAGCGCGCCGTGGGCGCGGGCCACCTCCTCGACCGCGCGGCTGAGGGGGCCGTAGAAGGGGTCGGCGAGGTCCTCCAGGACGAGGCCGATGCTCGCGGTGCGGCCCTTGCGCAGCACCCGGGCGCTGTCGTTGCGGCGGAAGCCCAGCGCGTCGATGGCCTCCTGGACGCGGCGCTCGGTGTCCGGAGTGACTCCGGGCTCACCGTTGACGACCCGCGAGACCGTCTTGAGGCCCACCCCGGCTCGTGCCGCCACGTCCTTCATGGTCGGACGGTTGCCGTAGCGGTTCTCGGATCGGCGGGCGGTCTCTGCCACGATGCGCTGTCCTGTCCTGTCGTCCACGGTTCCCGTCGTCCACGCGGCGGTCCCTGTCGGCCACGGGTCCTGTTGTCCACGGGGGTGCGTCGGTCCATGGGGTTGTATGAGGATGTGGCGTCGAGCATAGAGCCTGGACAACGTTGTCAGATGCGGGAGACACTGTCCACCGCATTCTCCGGCCTGCGCCCCCCATCGCGAGACCGGTCTGCCCCTTTCACCAGGTTCACCGGGAGAACTGACACTGATGCACACCGACCTCGTGGCCGCGCTCGACATCGGCGGCACCAAGATCGCCGGAGCGCTGGTGGACGGCCGCGGCCGCATTCTTCTGCGCGCGCAGCGCGCGACGCCCGCGCAGGAGGACGGCGACACCGTGATGGGGGCCGTCGAGGAGGTGCTCGGCGAGCTGACCGGGTCACCGCTGTGGAGCCGGGCGGGGACCGTCGGCATCGGCAGCGCGGGGCCGGTGGACGCCTCCGCGGGCACGGTGAGTCCGGTGAACGTGGCGGGCTGGCGCGACTACCCGCTCGTCGAGCGGGTCCGTGCGGCGACCGGGGACCTGCCGGTCGAGCTGATCGGCGACGGGGTGGCCATCACGGCCGCCGAGCACTGGCAGGGTGCTGCGCGCGGCCATGACAACGCCCTGTGCATGGTGGTCTCGACGGGTGTCGGGGGCGGGCTGGTCCTGAACGGTCAGCTCCACCCCGGTCCCACGGGCAACGCGGGCCACATCGGGCACATCAGCGTAGACCTCGACGGTGACCCCTGCCCGTGCGGTTCGCGCGGCTGCGTGGAGCGCATCGCGAGCGGTCCGAACATCGCGCGGCGGGCGCTGGAGGGCGGCTGGCGGCCGGGGCCCGACGGTGACACCTCGGCCGCCGCGGTGGCCGCCGCCGCGCGCGAGGGCAACCCGGTGGCGGTGGCCTCGTTCGCACGCGCGGCGAAGGCGCTGGCGGCGGGCATCGCGGCGACCGCGACCCTCGTCGAGATCGACATCGCCGTCATCGGCGGGGGAGTGGGCAAGGCCGGGGACGTGCTCTTCGAGCCGCTCCGCAAGGCGCTGGCCGACTACGCCACCCTGTCGTTCGTGCAGCGGCTGACCGTGGCGCCGGCACTGATGGGCACGGACGCCGGTCTTGTCGGCGCGGCGGCGGCCGCGCTCAGCAGGCAGCCGAGCACGTCCGCGGAGCGGGTCGCGGGCTGATCGCCGCGCCGGGCCACGGCTGATCGACCGGGGTCTGTGGTGGCCCGCCGGGTCGGGGGCCGATGGCCTGAGCCGGGTTGGCTGGGCGGGTGTGTGCCGCGGTTTGTGTGTGCGGGCTGGGTGTGCCGACCGGGGGTGTGGGTGAGCCGCCAGGGGTACGGGTGATCCGTCGGAGGTGTGGGTGCTCCGCCGGGGTCTGGGTTTGGCCTGCTGGGTCGGGGGTCGATGGCCTGAGACCGGTCGGCCGAGCGGGTGCGCGAACGCGGTTCGCTCGTCCGGGCCGGGTGTGCCGACCGGGGGTGTGGGTGAGCCGCCGGAGGCGAGGGGAGTGTGGTCGCGGCGAGCCGTGACCGGGCTTGTGGTCCGGGGCTGACGCGCCCTGCGGGGAGCCCGCTTGGGGCAAGTCATCCGGCGCGGTCGGCTCGGCCCCGGTCGTGCCGAGCACTTCGGTAGTCGGCGGAGTGTCCGGGGCGGGGTGCCGGCGTGAGGCGGCTCGACGGCCGACAAGGGGCCGATCGGCCGGGTTTCCGTCCGCTGCCGAGCCGGAGGAGCCCCCCGGCTCGGCGCACTGGTCAGCAGGTCAGTCGGGCGTCCGCCCAGTCCGCGTGGTCCGAGTCGACGCCGTCGCCGCCGTCGGTGACGACGAGGCGAACCACCTGGGCGCCGGTCACGTCGGCCGAGACCGGCTGGGCCGGCATGGCGTTGGTGAGGACCCCGGTCGAGGCGACCTTCGTGCCATCCGCCCAGATCTCGAACGCGACGGTGCCCTTGGCGCCCTTCTCGTCGTCGACGCCGACATCCGCGGTGACGGTTTGGCACCGCTTGCCGGTGTAGTACTCGATGGTGCTCGGGGCGTGCGCACCGAGTCCCTTGGCGTAGACGACTCCGCCGAGAGTGATCGGATGACCGTCGCCCGCGGCGCTCTCCCCGTTGCTGGTGTTGCGCTCAACCGGGCCGAATCCATTGGTCGTCGACAGCCATGGCAGGTCGCCGAGGTAGGAGACGCCCGAAGGGGGAGCCACGACGACCGACACCGTGAGCGGGAGCACGCTCTCGGCGCGTATGCCGGTCGGCGAGCGGTACGTGGCCCTGAGCGTCAGGTCGTACGATCCCGCGGCCGTGCCCTCGGGCGCGGTGACCCGCCACTTCGTACGCAGGGAGTGTCCCGTGCGTACCGTGCCCGCCGTGGTCGGTGAGCCGGCCGCGACCTTCCAGCCCGCCGGACCGTTCAGCGCCACCGAGACGCGCCGCGCGGCCGTACGGCCCAGGTCGGTCACCGCCGACGTCAGGGAGACCGGCTTGGCCGCCTCCACCAACGGGCTTCCGTCCAGGCCGAGTTCGACGGCGGGCGGGTTCTTGGCCCAGTGGCGGTCGACCGAGACGCGGACGAGCACCGTGCCGTGCGCGGGGACGGTCGCGGAGATGGCGCCGGCGCTGTTGTAGCTCCGGTGCTGCCACAGGTCGCGCAGGGTGTAGCCGTGGGCGGCTGGCAGCCCCACGGCCGCCGTGGTCGTGGCGATGTGCTGGGCGCTGCCGGTCTCGTTGAACAGCGCCACCGTCCGGCTGCCGTCCTTCATCTCCTTGGCGACGACCCAGCGTCCGCCCTCGGACGAGAGCACGGTGCCCTGCTTGCCCAGCGGGTCCTGGTCGACCGCGATGACTTCCTTGTTGTCGAGGATGTCGAAGGTGGCGGGCGAGGCCTTGCGCAGATCCGAGCCGATGAGCAGCGGAGCCGCCATGACCGACCACATCGAGAAGTGCGAGCGGTACTCGGTGTCGGTCATGCCACCGTTGCCGACCTCCAGCATGTCCGGGTCGTTCCAGTGGCCGGGACCCGCGTGCGGGGCGAGGGGCAGGTTCTGCTTGAGGATCGACAGCATCGAGCCCCAGTTGTCGCTGATGTCACCGGTCGTGCGCCACAGATGTCCGACGTCCGAGGCCCACTCCCAGGGCTTGTTCTGGCCCCATTCGCAGAGGCTGTAGACGATGGGCCGCCCGGTCGCCTTCAGCGCGTCCCGCATGGTCGTGTAGCGCAGCTTGGCGTCCACGCCCTGGTTGTTGCAGTTGTCGTACTTGAGGTAGTCGACGCCCCAGTCCGCGAACTGCTGGGCGTCGCTGTACTCGTGGCCGAGGGCGCCCGGGAACCCGACGCTGCTGCACGTCTTCGTGCCCGCGCTGGTGTAGATGCCGAGCTTGAGCCCCTTGGCGTGCACGTAGTCGGCGACCGCCTTGATCCCGTTCGGGAAGCGCGCCGGGTCGGGGACCAGTTTGCCGTCGGCGTCCCGGGACGGCAGGGCCCAGCAGTCGTCCAGATTGACGTACTGGTACCCGGCGTCCTTGAGCCCCTTCTCCACGAAGAGGTCCGCGATCCCCTTGACCATGGTCTCGTTGAACTCGGCCCGGCAGTGTGTGGAGTTCCAGTTGTTGAAACCCATCGGAGGGGTGAGCGCGAGGCCGTCGGCCAGGGCGGGGGCTTCGGTGGGGGCGGGGGCGGCCAGGGCCTCCGGGGCGGTCAGGCCGGTCGTACACAACAGGGCCGTCGCGAGTGCTCCGACCACTCTTCGGCGGGTTGTGCGGGTGGGAAGGTGACGCATCGTTACGTTCCTCCGAACTCGCGAAAGATAGGATGACTGCATGTCCGCGACAAGGGTGCGCGCTTACGGTAGGACCTGTCCAACTCTGTTGGAAGAGAAGTGGTAACGGTTGTTCGATATCTCGTCTGAACCCTTGACGACACTCCGACATGGGAGTGAGATCCAAGCCTCGCGTTCGGTTGTGTTGGGTGGCACCCCGAGGAGGGGACATGGCACAGTCATCGTTGAAGGGGATTGTCGTGCCCGAAGGCACCTCAGGTCATCGGATGTCCCGGCGAAATCTCTTGCGGGGTGCGGCTGTCGGCGCCGGCGCGCTCACGCTCCCCGCCCTGCTGTCCGCCTGCGGCGACGGACCCGGCGGAAACAAGAACGAAGTCACCGTGGGGTCCAACGCCTCGGACCCGGTCCCCAAGAAGGCGTACGGGGCGGCCTTCTCGGCGTACGAGAAGAAGTCCGGCAAGAAGGTCAAGGTCAACACCAAGGACCACAACGACTTCCAGGAGAACATCAACCGCTATCTCCAGGGCACACCCGACGACGTCTTCATGTGGTTCGCGGGGTATCGCATGCAGTACTTCGCGGAGAAGGGGCTCCTGCACGAGATCAGCGACGTGTGGAGCGGCTTCACCGGCTTCTCCGACGCGCTGAAGGAGCAGTCCACCCACTCCGGCAAGCAGTACTTCGTGCCGTACTACTACTATCCGTGGGCCGTTTTCCACCGCAAGAGCCTCTTCCAGTCCAAGGGCTACCAACAGCCCAAGACCTGGGACGACTTCATCGCGCTGGCCAAGCGGATGTCGAAGGACGGGACGCCGGTCGCCTTCTGTGACAAGGACGGCTGGCCCGCGATGGGCACCTTCGACTACATCAACATGCGCCTGAACGGCTACGACTTCCACAAGTCCCTGATGGCCGGCACGGAGGCATGGACCGACACCAAGGTGAAGAACGTCTTCGACACCTGGCGCGAGGTCATGCCCTACTACCAGAAGGGCGCCCTCGGCCGGACCTGGGAGGAGGCCGGACAGAGCCTGCAGCAGCGCAAGACGGGGATGGCGGTCTTCGGAATGCCCCATCCGGGCACCCAGTTCCCCGAGAACGAACGCGACGACATCGACTTCTTCGCGTTCCCCGAGATCGATCCGCAGTACGCGCAGGACGCCGTGGAAGCACCCATCGACGGCTTCCTGGTCGCCAAGAAGTCGAAGAACCTCGACGGCGCCAAGGCCCTCCTGAAATGGCTGGGGACCCCCACCGCCGAGAACACCTACCTCGCCCTCGACCCCAACAACGTGGCCGTCAACGACGGGGCCGACACCACCAAGTACAGCGCCCTGCAGAAGAAGTCGGCCCAGCTCGTCTCGGGCGCCAAGCAGATCTCGCAGTTCATGGACCGCGACACCCGTCCGGACTTCGCCTCGACCGTGATGATCAAGGCGATCCAGGACTTCATCGGCAACCCGAAGGACGTCGACGGTCTCTGCAACAGCATCGAACGACAGAAGAAGACCATCTTCTCGTCGCCCGTCGGCTGATCACTGGGGGAAGACGTTCCGTGGCGCTCAACATCCCACGGCGCGCCGGACGACGGCGGCTGCGGCGGTTCACCCGCCGCGACACCGTCGTCCTCGGCGTGCTCCTCGGCATACCCGTCCTGCTCGACATCGTCATCGTCTGGGGCCCGACCCTCGCCTCCATCGGGCTCTCCTTCACCTCCTGGGACGGCATCGGCGACATCCACTGGGTGGGCGGCGACAACTACAAGAACGTGTTCGAGAACTACCCGGCGTTCTGGCCCGCCGTCCGCCACAACGTCCTGTGGCTGCTCTTCCTCGGCCTGATCGCCACCCCGTTCGGACTGTTCCTCGCGGTGCTCATCGACCGCGGAGTGCGCTTCAGCCGCTTCTACCAGTCCGTGATCTACCTGCCGGTCGTACTCTCGCTCGCCATCGTCGGCTTCATCGCCCAGCTGATCCTCGGCACCGACCAGGGCGTGGTCAACACGATCCTCAACAACCACGAGAACCCGATCGACTGGCTCGGCGACGCGCACCTCAACATCTGGATGATGATGATCGCGGCGAGCTGGCGGCACACGGGTTACGTCATGATCCTCTACCTCGCCGGACTCAAGTCCGTCGACCCGCAGCTGAAGGAAGCCGCCGCGATCGACGGCGCCAACGCCCGCCAGACCTTCTTCCGCGTCGTCTTCCCGACCCTGCGCCCCGTCAACGTGATCGTCGGTGTCATCACCGTCATCGAGGCGCTGCGCGCGTTCGACATCGTCTACGCGGTCAACAAGGGCCGCAACGGCCTGGAACTGCTCTCCGTCCTGATCACCGACAACATCATCGGGGAAGCCAGCCGCATCGGATTCGGCTCCGCCATCGCGGTCGTCCTGCTCACCGTCTCCCTGGGGTTCATCGTGACGTTCCTGGTCCAAGAGCTGCGAGGTGCGCGCGAACGATGACCGCCGACATCCGCACCGGCGCCCCCGTGCGCCCGGCACCCGCTCCGGAGCCGACGCCCGTTCCCCGCCGCCGGCCGCGCCCCGGCCGCTTCGGCGTCCACATCTTCCTGATGGGTGTCTCGCTCGCCTTCCTCGCGCCGCTCCTGCTCGCCGTCTACGCCTCGCTGCGTCCGTACGAGGAGACGGCGCAGAACGGCTACTTCTCCTTCCCGAAGCACCTGTCCTTCGAGTACTACCGCCGCGCCTACAGCGAATCCGGCATGGGCAAGTACTTCACCAACACCCTGCTCATCGCCGTGCCCGCCGTCCTCGTGACCCTCTTCCTCGCCTCGTTCGTCGCCTTCGCCGTGTCCCGGCTGAAGCTGCGCGGGGGCCTCGT
Organism: Streptomyces sp. NPDC111507; assembly: GCF_055638955.1. Taxonomy (NCBI): domain Bacteria; kingdom Bacillati; phylum Actinomycetota; class Actinomycetes; order Kitasatosporales; family Streptomycetaceae; genus Streptomyces; species Streptomyces sp. NPDC111507. The sequence continues at coordinate 327,838 of NZ_JBVKBU010000006.1, forward strand.
CCTGTTGATGTTCTTCACCGCGGGCAACCTGCTGCCCCAGCAGGTCATCGTCACCCCGCTGTACGTCCTGTTCAACAAGATCCCGCTGCCGTGGTGGATGTCCGACTCGCTGACGATGTACGACTCCTACTGGGCCGTCATCATCGTCAACATCGGGTTCCAGATGGGCTTCTGCGTCTTCGTGCTGGCCAATTTCATGCGGACGCTGCCGCAGGAGATCCTCGAGGCCGCCATCGTCGACGGCGCGGGCGTGTGGACCCAGTTCTGGCGCATCACCCTCCCGCTGTGCCGCCCCGCCCTCGCGGCCCTCGGGACCCTCGAGTTCACCTGGATCTACAACGACTTCCTCTGGGCCCTGATCTTCATCTCCAACCCCGACAAGCTCCCGATCACGTCATCCCTCAACAACCTCCGCGGCCAGTTCTTCACCGACTACAACCTGCTGGCCGCGGGCTCGGTCCTGGTCGCCCTCCCCACGATCCTGGTCTTCCTGCTCCTGCAACGGCACTTCGTCGCGGGCCTGACCCTGGGCTCCACCAAGGGGTAGGCCCTGACCTGCAGACGTACGGGGCGTCAGGTAGCCACTGGCGCCCCGTCGAGGTGACCGTCGGCCCGCACGGCCAGGGCTTGCGACGGAAACCTCAAGGCTTGTCGAAGGCGTCGGCCTCGGGCTGGGCCTGCCGCTCGTCACGTCGGCGGAGACCACGCTTCGGGCCCACCGCCGTGCCACTCGATCACGTTTGAGTTGGCTACATCGACTTCGTCGATCCCTTCCAGCCCGGCGTAGCGGAGGAAGGCGGCCAGGTCGCGCAGTGAGTGTGCGGTGAGCAGTTCTCCGTTGACGCGCACCTGTCGGCTGCCGTCGGTCGGCGATGGTGGGTACACGATCACGTGCAGCTCTCCGGACATGGTTTCAGGCTCGCTCGGCCCGCCCGGATACGCATCCGGAGCGCGGGCTCAGAGCGCCCCGCGCGGCGCGTGCCGGACGGCGTGGGCGCTCGTAGGCTGATGTGGTTTCTTGCCCCACACGGCATGTTGATCTTCGGTGACCTGTGGCTGTGGGCTCTGGGTGGCCTTGGACCCTGGCCGTGGGTGCGCGGGCGGATCCGGTGACGGTGTCACCGGTCCGGGCCGATGGCGCGGCGCTGCTCGCGCGCGGTCACTTCCGTTCCAGCGCGGCCAGCCGCAGCTCGAGCTGGTCGACCCGGTGCCGTAGCAGGGTGACCTGGGCCTCCAGGCTGACTTCCCGTTCCGCCCTGCGCTGAATGCGCGGTGACGCGGCTGCGCGCTCGATCACCGCGTCCAGCTGGACCAGGCGCTGTGGCCCGTTGGGGCCGTCCACCAGCCGGGACTGTATCTCGCCATTGCGATACCAGGACCGCAGGGCCGAGCGGGAAACGCCGGTCTCGGCTTCCGCCTTGGCCAGCGTGACCCAGGGTGTCTCGTCCAGCTGCTCGAACAGCTCCAGCTCGTTCTGCCAGCGCGCGAGCCGGTCCTCCCAGTCCGACGGTGTCTCCATCGCACCCTCCCTTCAGCAGAGTGACCCTATCAATACCAGTGTATTGACATGGTTGAGACCATGGAGTCATGCCATTTGAACGGTTCACGGTGGAAGCCCGCAAGGTGGTCGTCACGGCTCAGGAGGAGGCGAGGCTGCTCAAGCACAACCACATCGGCACGGAGCACATCCTGTTGGGGTTGCTCGACGCGCCGGACAGCACGGCGGCGAAAGTTCTGCACCAGCTCGGGTACGACAAGGAGACGGCGCTGGTCGATGTCGCGGCGGTCGCCAAGCCCGGCACAGAGCAGCTGAGCGGCCATATCCCGTTCGCGCCGAGCGCGAAGAAGACGCTGGACCTCGCCCTGCGAGAGGCGCAGCAGCTGCACCACACCTACATCGGTACGGAACACATCCTGCTTGCCCTGGTCACCGGGGAAGGCGAGGGCCTCGGCGCGAAGGTGCTTGCCGAGCGGATCGATCCGGTCAGCAAGATCCGTGCCGCGGTGTTGGCGTCAGTGGAGGGATCGCAGGACGTCGTGGCCGGCCCATGGCCGGCCGGCACACCTGCCACCCAGGACACCGTGTCCGCCGCCAGCGCGCTGGCCGGTGGCGCACCGGTCGGCAGCCATCACCTGCTTGAGGCGATGCTGAGGGCGGAGAACAGCATGGCGGCCAGGGTGCTGCGCGAACTCGGGGTCGACCCGGACGCGGTCGCCGCCAAGATCGACGAACTGGATCCGGAGACGACCACGGACGCGAACCCGGAGGAGGCCGCTGCGCGGAGGATGGAAATCCGGCTGGTCGACGACGAGGTGCACCTGATCCTGCGGGACCCGGCAACGGTCACGCTCGCCAAGAAGGTCACCGAGCTGTCCGACGGCCCGATCCAAGGCGTCGGCCCGGTGGCCGGCATGTTCGTCCCGCTCTGGCGGTCGACCCACCAGGTGCTGCTGCAGATCCAGCGTGTGCTGGAACCGGAACCCGCAGAAGAGGACGGATCCGCCGCGAGCAAGGCGGCCAGGGTCGTGCGCACGGTCCTCGCGCCCCGGCTCCGCCGGTGAACCGACTGGTCAACGGGCCGGAACCGGTCCGTGGGACGGGTGAGGACGGGGGCGTGGTGAGCGACGGTGCGCCGGTGCCGTTCTCGCCGACGACCAGGACGTCGTTCACAGGCGCGTGCGCCGCGCCCACCGTGGCGCGGCGTGGCACCTGGCAGGGCCGTCGCCGCCGGCCCGCGCGCTGGTGGTCGCGCCTCGCCGAGCCGGTCGAGGCCGGCCTGCCGACCAGGTTTCCGGCCGTGGCGATCGGCGAGTCCGGTATCGCGTTCGGCGCCCCGCCGTTGGTGGCCCGCGCGCACCACTGATCGCTTTCGTCTGCCGACCCGCGTTGTCAGTGGCCGCCCGTAGCATGGTCGTCAACATCCCAACGATCCAGTCGGGTTGTTGCTGATGCCCCGCCCGGAACAGCGCCCGGTGCGGGGCTCGCTGCTGTCAGAAGCCTTCCCGGCCGGTGAGGCAGTTCTGCCTCAGACAGCGTTGCGGCGACTGCGGCATCGCCTTCTTCACCGACTGCAACCTGCCGGCCGCGGGCTCTGTCCTCGTCGCCCTCCCCACGATCCCGCTCTTCCTGCTCCCGCAACGGCACTGCGTCGCGGGCGTGACACCGGGGTCCACCAAGGACTGATCCGCGCGTCACTCGCAGCCGACGCCGTCTCCGTCGCGGTCGAGGTGGCGGCCGTAGCCGGGGTCTCCCACGTGGACAGGCGCGGCGCCCGCCGCTCGGGCCGCGGCGCAGTTCTCGTAGTACACGGAGCCCCCGCCGCTGTCGTCGCTGCCGCCACCGCCCGCGACGGAGGGCTGCGCGGTGACCGTCGCGCGTACGGTCTTCGTGCTCCGCACGGTCACGGTCGCGGCGGGCGTCGCCATGACCGTCTCCGTGGCCGTCCGCGTCGCTGTCGCGGTCGTCGTGGCGGTGACGGTGGTGGTCGGACCGGGCTTCGCAGCGGCGGACTCGGTGGTGTTCCCGCCGCTGTTGCCGATGCCGACGCCGATGAAGAGGGCCACGGCCAGCGCGGGCAGTACGTAGCGCTTGCGGGCCCAGCCCGGTGCGGTGCGGGCCGATGCGGCGGGTGGTGCCGTGTACGGGTTGGTCATGTCGTCCCCCCTGAGGTGTTTCGAGTGGGATGACCGTAGTGCCGCTGATGTGTCCGAAGGGGAGGAGCGGGAGTTGCGTGACCCACCCGTGACTCCTCGTCGCGTTCGGAGTTGAACCGGGCATGAAGAAGCGCAGCATGCTCGCCATCGCCTCCCTCGCCACCGGGTTCGTCGTCGCGGCGATCACCCCGTCCCACGCCGTCGACCGCGACTCCCTGGGCGACCTGCCCGCCAAGGACACGCTCAGCAGCCTCGACCACACGCTCAGCAGTGACAGCCTGGCCGTGGACGACACCGCGCTCGGCCAGGACGGCTGAGGCGCCGGGACGGACACGCGGCGCCGGTGCTCCCCGGGGACGGAACACCGGCGCCGCGCCGTCGGCTCCCTCATCTGCGGCTGGTTTCCGTGGCAGGGTGAAGCGGGCAAGCCTCAGGGGGCCAATAGAAGAGGGGGAACTGTCCGTGATCGTCTGGATCAACGGAGCGTTCGGTGCGGGGAAGACCACCACCGCACGGGAACTGATCGACCTGATCCCGAACAGCACGCTCTTCGACCCCGAGGTGATCGGCGGCGAGCTCGCGCACCTGCTGCCCGCCAAACGCCTCGCCGAAGTCGGCGACTTCCAGGACCTGCCGATCTGGCGGCGCCTGGTGGTCGACACCGCGGCCGCCCTGCTCGCGGAGCTCGGCGGCGTGCTCGTGGTTCCCATGACCCTGCTGCGCCAGGAGTACCGTGACGAGATCTTCGGCGGCCTCGCCTCGCGCCGGATCGAAGTACGCCATGTGCTCCTCGCCCCGGCGGAAACGATCCTGCGGGCGCGCATAGCCGGCCGGGAGATACCCGAGGACCTTCCCGACGGCGAGATACGGGTGCGCCAGTGGTCCTACGACCACATCGAGCCCTACCGCGCGGCGCTCGCCTCCTGGCTCACCGCCGACGCCCACCTCGTCGACACCAGCGCCCTCACCCCGTACGACACCGCGCTGCGCGTCGCCGAAGCCGTACGCACCGGTGACGCGTCGGCGTGCGACATCGTGCAGACCCCCGAACCGACCTCCGAGACCGTCGCCGCCGGAGTCCTCCTCTTCGACGAGGAGGACCGGGTGCTGCTCGTCGACCCCACCTACAAGGCGGGCTGGGAGTTTCCCGGCGGCGTCGTCGAACCGGGGGAGGCTCCCGCGCGCGGGGGCATGCGCGAGGTCGCCGAGGAGACCGGCATACGGCTCGAGGACGTACCCGGTCTGCTGGTCGTGGACTGGGAGCCGCCCGCACCCCCGGGCTACGGCGGTCTGCGCCTTCTCTTCGACGGCGGCCGCCTCGGCTCCGACGAGGCCCGCCGGCTGCTGCTCCCCGGCCCCGAACTGCGCGCCTGGCGCTTCGTGACCGAGCGGGAGGCGGCGGACCTGCTGCCACCGGTGCGCTACGAGCGGCTGCGCTGGGCCCTGCGGGCGCGGGAGCGCGGCGCCGCACTCTACCTGGAGGCCGGCATACCGCTCGGCTGACGTCGATGCCGGGCCACCCCTCGGCCGGCGTCGGCGGTGTACGGACATCGGGTGATCGGGTGCCGGCGGTGTGCGGACATCGGGTGATCGGGTGCCGACGGTCAACGGCGCACGGAGTGGAGGCCGTTCAGCAGCCGAGCCGGAGGGTCCTCGCGGGGTGGCGAGGACCCTCTCTGCCGGGTGGTCAGCTCGCCGCGTACTTCTGGAGGAACAGCGCCTCCGTGACCGAGAGACGCTCCAGCTCGTCGGGGGAGACGCTCTCGTTCACGGCGTGGATCTGCGCCTTCGGCTCGCTCAGGCCGATGAGGAGGATCTCCGCGTGCGGGTAGAGCGAGGCGAGGGTGTTGCACAGCGGGATGGAACCGCCCTGGCCCGCGGACTGCATCTCCTCGCCCGGGTAGGCGACCGCCATCGCCTCGGCCATCGCCGTGTACGCCGGGCTGGAGGTGTCGGCGCGGAACGGCTGGCCCTGGCCGATCTGCTCGGTGCTCACCCGCGCGCCCCACGGCGTGCGCGCCTCCAGATGCGCCTGCAGGAGCTTGGTCGCCTCGACCGCGTCCACGCCCGGCGGCACCCGCAGGCTCACCAGCGCCCGAGCGCCCGCCTGCACGGACGGGGTGGCGCCGACGACCGGCGGGCAGTCGATGCCGAGCACGGTGACGGCCGGACGCGCCCAGATGCGGTCGGCGACCGTACCCGAGCCGATCAACTCGACCCCGTCCAGCACCTTGGCGTCCTTGCGGAACGCCTCTTCCTCGTACTGCAACCCATCCCAGCGCGCGTCCCCGGACAGCCCGTCGATCGTCGTGGAACCGTCCTCGGCGCGCAGCGAGTCCAGTACGCGGATCAGCGCGCCCAGTGCGTCGGGCGCCGCCCCGCCGAACTGGCCCGAGTGCAGATTGCCTTCCAAGGTGTCGATCTGCACGCGAACGAGCGTCATCCCGCGCAGGGTCGAGGTGACCGTCGGCAGACCCAGCCGGAAGTTGCCGACGTCGCCGATGACGATGGTGTCGGCGGTCAGCAACTCGGGGTGCTGTTCGGCGTACCGCTCGAGACCGCCCGTGCCCTGCTCCTCCGAACCCTCGACGATCACCTTGACGCCAACCGGAACGCCACCGTTCGCCTTCAGCGCGCGCAGCGCGAGCAGGTGCATGATGAACCCGCCCTTGCAGTCGGCGGCGCCGCGCCCGTACCAGCGGCCGTCGCGCTCCGTCAGCTCGAACGCCGGGGTCGTCCAGGCAGCCTCGTCCAGCGGCGGCTGCACGTCGTAGTGCGCGTACAGCAGCACGGTCTTGGCGCCCTCGGGCCCGGGCAGGAAGCCGTACACCGACTGCGTGCCGTCCGGGGTGTCCAGCAGCGCCACGTCCTGAAAACCCTCGGCGCGCAGCGCGTCGGCGATCCAGTTCGCGGCGCCCTCGCTCTCACTCCTGGGGTACTGGTCGAAGTCCGCCACCGACTTGAAGGCCACCAGTTCGGTGAGCTCCGCCTGTGCCCTGGGCATGAGCGAGGCGACGGTCTCGGCGACCGGATTCGACGACATGGGCACGCTCCTTGTAGGTGCGACGTTGTACTTCTGTGTACAAGTGATCGGGTGGTGCGTACGCGCGTCCCTGGTGTGCAGGGCGCATACGCCCCCGATCCTCCCACAGTGGCCTGCGGCGAAGCCCGCCGTAGGATGCTCGGGACCGTGGCGGCAGACGGCTGGACTGGGAGCAGTAGACCATCGTGAGCAGCGAGAACTCTTCGGCGGACGACGAACAGCGGGTGTGGGACGTCGTCGTGGTCGGCGCGGGGCCGGCGGGCGCCTCGGCCGCCTATGCGGCAGCGGTCGCGGGACGCAGCGTCCTGCTGCTGGAGAAGGCGGAACTGCCCCGCTACAAGACGTGTGGCGGCGGCATCATCGGCCCCTCGCGCGACGCCCTGCCGCCCGGCTTCGAGCTACCGCTCCAGGACCGGGTGCACGCGGTCACGTTCTCGCTCGACGGCAAGTTCACCCGCACCCGGCGCTCCAAGCAGATGCTGTTCGGGCTCATCAACCGGCCCGAGTTCGACCAGCAGCTCGTCGAGCACGCCCAGAAGGCGGGCGCCGAGCTGCGCACGGGAGTGACGGTCTCGCGGGTCGAACAGCACGGGTCCGCCGTGCCCGACCGGCGCACCGTCGCCGTCGTCCTCCAGGGCGGCGAGGCCGTGCTGGCGCGGGCGGTCGTCGGCGCGGACGGCAGCGCCAGCCGCATAGGGGCGCACGTCGGGGTGAAGCTCGATCAGGTCGACCTCGGCCTGGAGGCGGAGATCCCGGTGCCGGAGACCGTCGCCGAGGACTGGCAGGGACGGGTCCTGATCGACTGGGGTCCCATGCCGGGCAGTTACGGCTGGGTGTTCCCCAAGGGGGACACGCTCACCGTCGGTGTGATCTCCGCGCGCGGCGAAGGCGCCGCCACCAAGCGGTACTTGGAGGACTTCATCGCCCGGCTCGGGCTCGCCGGCTTCGAGCCGAGCATCTCCTCCGGGCACCTGACGCGCTGCCGCGCCGACGACTCCCCGCTGTCGCGCGGGCGCGTGCTGGTCTGCGGCGACGCGGCGGGGTTGCTCGAACCCTGGACCCGCGAGGGCATCTCCTTCGCGCTGCGCTCCGGTCGGCTCGCGGGGGAGTGGGCGGTCCGGATCGCCGAGGCGCACGACGCGGTGGACACCCGGCGCCAGGCGCTCAACTACGCCTTCGCCATCAAGGCGGGACTCGGTGTGGAGATGGCCGTCGGCAGGAGCATGCTCGCGGCCTTCGAGCGTCGGCCGGGCATGCTCCACGCGGCGATCACCAGTTTCCGGCCCGCCTGGAGGGCGTTCGCCGGGATCACCCGCGGTTCGACCACGCTGGGCGAGATGGTGCGTTCCCACCCGATGGCAGGGCGCGCCCTGTCCGCGCTCGACCGGCGATCGGCCGTCGCCGCGCCGACGGCCGCCGAGAGTACTCCGACCACGGAGTGACCGTTGGCCGCGGAGCCTGACCCGTGGAGTGGCCGGTGGCTGACGGGGGTGGCGGTCGGCTTGCGGCCGGTCAGCTCGTGACCGTGATCCGGAAGACCGGGTGGTCGGGGGCGATGCGCCGCAGCTCCTCGGGGGACGAGTCGGGGCCGACGCCACCGAAGAAGACACCGACCTCCGCCTTCCAGCGCTTGAGGTAGGCACGCAGCAGCGGAACCTTGTCGTCGTCGCCGACCTCGGTCGCGGTGAACGTGTCCACCCTCTTGCCGAGGCGCAGCTCGCCGCCGCCCGCGGCCCGCATGTTGTGCGTCCACTGGACGTGGCCGCGGGGGGCGACCAAGTACTGCTGACCGTCCACGGTGAGCAGATTGACCGGGGTGGTGCGCCACGCGCCGCTCTTGCGGCCACGGACGGCCAGGACCCGGGAGCCCCAGATGCTCAGGCCGCGGCGGGTCATGAACGCCACGCAGCGGTTGAAGACGTTGACGGTGAACCAGCCGGGCTTCTGGACGTGCGTGGACATGATGACCCCCATCGGTTGCGAGAGCGCCGCTCTCTGAGTGGGAGCGCTGCTCACTTTTGTGAGCACTGCTCTCGCTTGTGAGCAGTCTGCATGAGATCGGTGATCCAAATCAAGAGCGGTGCTCTCGTTTCTGTGCACCGATCTTGTTTCTGTGCACCGCTCTCGAAGGTGTGCGCCCGATCTCCTTTGCGTGCACTGCTCTCGTTTGTGTGCACTGCTCTGAAGACGTGGCACACTTTCCCGCATGAGCACCGCACGCGGAGCACGCGCCCGAGCCAGGATCGAGGTCACCGCGGCCATCAAGGAAGAGGCGCGCAGACAGCTCGCCGCGGAGGGCGCCGCCAAGCTCTCGCTCAGAGCCGTCGCCCGGGAGCTCGGCATGGTCTCCTCCGCGCTCTACCGCTACTTCCCCAGCCGTGACGACCTGCTGACCGCGCTCATCATCGACGCCTACGACTCCCTCGGCGAAAGTGCGGAGGCGGCGCACGCGCAGGTCGCGGGCGCCGGGCCGCGTGAACGCTGGATCGCGGTGTGCGTGGCGGCACGCCGCTGGGCCTTGGCGCAGCCACACGAGTACGCGCTCATCTACGGTTCGCCCGTGCCCGGCTACGCCGCGCCGGACACGACCATCCCGGCCGCCTCCCGCGTGGGGCTCCTGCTGGTCGGCATCGTGCGTGACGCCTATCGGGGCAAGGGGGTGGCCCGCACCCCGCTGTCGCCCGAGCTGAAGGCTGAGGCGCAGCGGATGGCCGCCGACCTCGCCCCCGACCTGCCGCCCGATGCGGTCGCGGGGCTCGTCGCCGCCTGGGCCCAGCTCTACGGGCTGATCGGGTTCGAGCTCTTCGGGCAGTTCAACCGGCTCGTGGAGGACCGCGAGCCGTTCTTCCGGCACGCGGTGGACCAACTCGCCCACGGCGTGGGCCTGGTGTACCCCGAGCCGACCGGGTCCTCGGGCAAGGGGAACGGCACGAGCGGTCCCTGACGACGACCGGGTGGTACTCCGTGGGGAGTACGCGTGATCACCTCACCCGGCTGACGCCCCCGGCGGCCCGCGCCGTCTAGCGTGACCGTCATGGAAGAGCAGCGAACCCCCAGGTCCCCGGTGTGGGGCGGGGTACCGCCGTGGTGGCGGCACGGGCCACCGGGGTGGCACCGATGGAGCGGCGAGGACCATGACGGCGGTCGCGGTGACCGGTGGCCGTGGCGTTCCACCCTGCTGCTCACCGTGTTCGTGCTGGGCGGCTCCCAGTTCGCGGCGCACGCCCAGGACGGCGAACGCACCCCCCTGGACCTCTTCGCGAGGGTGCTGCTGATCCTCGGCACCGGCCTGCTGCTGTGGCGGCAGCGGTACCCGGTGCTCGTCGCCTTCGGCACTTCCGCGGCGGCGCTGGTCTATCTGGCCGTCGGATATCCGTACGGGCCCGTCTTCGTCACCGTGGCCGTCGGCTGCTTCGGTGCGGTCGTCGCGGGGCACCGCTGGGCCGCCTGGACGGCCGTCGGCATGCTGTGGGCCAGTCATCTGCTGGTGGGGCACTGGCTCTACCGTTGGTTGCCACCCGCGGGGGACCGGGCCGCCTCCTGGAACCAGGAACTCGGCATCATCACCTGGGGCGTGGTGATCGTGGTCGTGTCGGAGCTGGCCCGGATACGCCGTGAGCAGTGGGCCCGCGACCGCGCCGAACGCGCGCGGGCCGCCGCCCGGCGTGCCGACGAGGAGCGGCTGCGGATCGCCCGTGAACTGCACGACGTCCTCGCCCACAGCATCTCCGTGATCAACGTTCAGGCGGGCGTCGGCCTCGCGCTTCTCGACTCCGACCCGGAACAGGCGCGTACGGCGCTCACCACCATCAAGGAGGCCAGCAAGGAGGCGCTCGGCGAGGTCCGCCAGGTGCTCGACACACTCCGTACGCCGGGGGAGGCGCCGCGCGCGCCGGCGCCCGGGCTCGACCGGCTCCCCGAACTCGTCGAACAGGCGGCGAGCGCGGGTCTGACGGTCGGGATCGAGAAACCCGGCGGCGTTCCGAAGCTTCCGCCGGGTACCGACCTCGCCGCGTTCCGTATCGTCCAGGAAGCCCTCACCAATGTCGTACGGCACTCGGGGTCGCGGCACGCGCGCGTGCGGCTCGAAGCCGCACAGGGCACGCTGCGGCTGCGGATCGACGACGACGGGCCCGCGACCGGCACCGACGCGGGCGGCAGCGGCAACGGGCTGGCCGGTATGCGGGAGCGGGCCGTCGCCCTCGGTGGCACGATCGAGGCGGGCCCGCGCGACGACGGAGGGTTCCGGGTGCTGGCCGTGCTCCCGCTGAAGGTCGAGGAGGACCGGTGAACGGTGAAGGAGAGCCGGTGGGTAGCCGGGGAGGACCGGTGGGCGGCGTGGAGCGAGCGGTGATCCGCGTCCTGCTCGCCGACGACCAGTCACTGGTCAGGGCGGGCTTCAAGGCGTTGCTCGACGCACAGGCGGACCTGGAGGTGGCGGGTGAGGCGGCCGACGGCGAGGAGGCGGTGCGCAAGGTGCGCGAACTGCGCCCCGACGTCGTCCTGATGGACATCCGCATGCCGCTGCTCGACGGCCTCGCCGCGACCCGCCGTCTCACCGACGACCCGGACCTGAAGGACGTGAAGGTGGTCATGCTCACCACCTTCGAGCTCGACGAGTACGTCTTCGAGGCGATCCGTTCCGGCGCCTCCGGCTTCCTCGTCAAGGACACCGAACCGGACGAACTCCTCCGCGCGGTACGGGCGGTGGTCGGTGGCGACGCGCTGTTGTCACCGGGCGTGACGCGCCGTCTGATCGCGGAGTTCGCGGCCCGCTCCAAGGAGCCCGCGGCCGCGGAGTCGCTCGTCCGGCTCACCGAGCGGGAGCGGGAGGTGATGGCCCTGGTCGGTATCGGACTGTCCAACGACGAGATCGCGCGGCGTCTGGTCGTCAGCCCGCTCACGGCCAAGACCCATGTCAGCCGCACCATGGTGAAGCTCGGCGCCCGTGACCGGGCCCAACTGGTGGTGCTGGCCTATGAGTCGGGGTTGGTGCGGCCGGGGTGGCTCGGGTGAGTGCCGGCCGCGCGGCCGAAACGAACAAGTACCGTGACCACGCGTACCGCGAAGAGCGCGGTCGCCAGCAGTACCCCCGAGGTGATCAGGCCCTTCTCGATGGTGAGAGGGAGATCGAAGAGCAGGGCGGGGCCTGATACGGCGCCCAGCGCCAGGCCCGCCGCGAAGGTCGCGCTGAGGAGCGCGTACCCGATCTCGATCGTCATCGCGTCCCGCTGCTCCTGCGCGCGTCTCCCCATGGTCCGAGTCTGTCACGACAGCGCGCCCGGCGGGCAAGGGGTTGCCTGCCGGGCGCGTCGGGTCGAAGCGGCGGTCCGAAGTGCCGTGCCGGTGCGGTGAGTTGAGGTCGCCGGCGAACCGGTTCAGTCGCCGATCGCCACCCGCCCCTCCGAGTCCTCCCGTACGGAGTCGTTCCCCACGGAGTCCTTCCCCATGGAGTCGTTCCCCATGGACCGTGCGACCACGACGGTCTGCCGCGGGCGCCGGGTCCGCAGCCCCGGCAGTGTGATCAGCAGCCCCGCCACGGCGATCCCCGTCACCACGATCAGACCGGGCCGGTAGCTGTCGAGGACGGCCTGCGGCGAGGAACCCGCCGAGGAGTTCGCGGTCACAACGGCCGTCACCACGGCCAGGAAGAGGGCGCCGCCCACCTGGACGGAGGTGTTGAGCAGACCCGAGACCATGCCCTGCTCGTGGTCGTCGACACCGTTGGTGGCCTGGATGTTGAGGGAGGGGAAGATCAGTGCGCAGGCCGCGCCGATCAGCAGCATGGTCGGCAGGATCACGGTGGCGTACCCCGGGTCGAGGCTGATGCGCAGGAACAGTGCGTAGCCGACGACCATCAGCACGAAGCCCACCGCGATGAGCCGCGGGGTCCCGAAGCGGTCGACGACGGCGCCGACCTTCGTGGAGGAGAGCGCGACCAGCGCGCCGGCGGGCAGGAAGGCGAGCGCGGTGTGCAGGGCCGACCAGCCGAGCAGCGACTGCATGTACAGCGTCACCAGGAACTGGAATCCGACGTACGAGCCGAAGAACGCCATCGCGCCGAGCTGGGCGCGGATCTGACTGCCGGAGCGAAGCACGCCGAGCCGGATCAGCGGCCCTGCCGAGCGCCGCTCGACACGGACGAAGACGGTGAGCAGGACGGCCACGGCGAGGAAGGACAGGAGGGTACGGGTCGAGGCCCAGCCGACCTCGGGGGCCTGGACGACGGTGAACACCAGCAGCAGCATCGAGGCCGTGCCGAGGACGGCGCCGGGGATGTCGTAGCCGTTGTGGTCCTTCTCGCGTTCGCTGCGCGGCAGCAGCTTCAGACCGACGAGCAGGGCGAGCAGCGCGATGGGCGCGGGGAGCAGCATGGTGAGGCGCCAACTGGCCTCGGTGAGCAGGCCGGACAGCACGAGGCCCATCGAGAAGCCGGTGGCCGCGCAGGTCGTGTAGATCGACAGGGCGCGATTGCGCAGGGGGCCCTCGGCGAAGGTCGTGGTGATGATCGACAGACCCGCCGGGGCGGTGAACGCCGCGCTCAGGCCCTTGATGAAGCGGCTGGCGATCAGCAGCGGGCCCGAGTCGACGAGCCCGCCGAGCAGCGAGGCGAGCGCGAAGACACCCAGGGCCACCAGGAAGACCTGACGGCGGCCCAGCAGGTCGGCAGTGCGGCCGCCGAGGAGGAGCAGCCCGCCGTATCCCAGGATGTAGCCGCTGACGATCCATTGCAGCGTCGAGGTGGAGAGGTCCAGTTCGGAGCCGATGGACGGCAGGGCGACGCCGACCATCGACACGTCCAGTGCGTCCAGGAACATCGCGGCGCAGAGCACCAGCAGGGTGCCCCACAGCCGCGGGGTCCAGCGTCCCTCGGTGGTGGGGGTGGTGAGCGGAGAGGTCATGCGGGAGACAGTACATGCATATGCATCGAATGCAAGCGCATTTAATTCCGATGCAACAAACTCGATTCTTTGCTACGGTGCGCCCATGGCGGCGAAGAAGGCCGAGCAGGCGCTCGTGGACCAGTGGCGTGACATCCTCGCGGTGCATGCGCGCACCCTGTGTGAGCTCGACCGCGAGCTGCACCGACACGGTCTGGGCGCAAGCGACTTCGAGGTGCTGGACGTGCTGGCCGGGGGTGCCGCGTCCGACGGTGACTGCTCCTACCGCGTCCAGGAGATCTCCGACCGCGTCCATCTGAGCCAGAGCGCCCTCTCCCGGCTGATCGCCCGCCTGGAGAAGGACGGTCTCGTGACGCGCGGCATGTGCGCGGAGGACCGGCGGGGGGTGCGTGTCCGCCTCACTCCGAAGGGGCGAACGCTCCATGCCGAGGTGCTGCCTGCGCAGCGGGCGGTGCTGACGCGGATGCTCGCGGGCGGGACGGCCACCGGCGACTGACACCGCGGACCGCTGGTCGGAGGCAACCACACGCGGACCGCCGGTCGGAGGCAGTCACACGAGGACCGTCGGTCGGAGGCTGCCACACGCGGACCGCCACCGCATGCGGACCGACCCGGACCGATCGGGGTCGGGCCCCGGTGTCTCAGCTCCAGGTGATGCCGGACTTCTCCCGCCACAGCGCGGCGAGTGAGGCGTCACCGGTCACGTCCGGGAACGGCAGCCGGTTCCACAGCGCCAGATAGAGCCGTGCCGCGGGCCCCGCCAGCTCGCAGTCGACGTCCCCGCCCGCCGCCGCGCCCCGTTCGCTGACCGGTGGCTCGGGCGACAGCCGTACGGTCCACACCGCGTCCACGTCGGTGGCGCGCACCCGCAGCACACGGGGCGTTCGGGAACGCACCTGGCTCCTCGGACGTCCGTGGAAGCCGCGCAGCAACTCGTCGATCCCGTCCACCGCGAAGTCCCGGGTCACCGTGTCCGGCGTCTCGCCGAGCGCCGACTGCGCGTCGACCCGGTGCATGGTCGTCTCGTGCGCCTGCCGCCGTGCCCAGAAGGCGAGCGGCGAGGGCGCGGGCAGAAAGCTCCAGCAGGACAGGTCGGGCGGAGCGGCCGCGAGCGTGTCGACCAGGCGGCGGTGGCCGTCCCTGAACCAGGCCAGCAGTTCGGCGCCGTCCAGCTCGGGCAGGCCGCCGTCCGGGTGGTACGCGGCGTACCCCTCGGCGACGAACGCCGTCGCCCACCGGTGCACCGTGCCCGTGTGCCGCACCAGATCCCGCACCTGCCACCCCGGGCAGGTCGCCACCTTGGCGTCGGGCCCCGCCTGCTCGGCCGCCGCGGCGAGCGACCGGCCTTCCTCGTCCAGGGTGTCCACGAACTCCGGAATCTCCATGCGGTGAGTGTGCCGGACGGAGTGGGCTCCGGGGGACCGCGGTCGCGTATCGCGTCACCTGACGGGGATCACTGTCGACGGCACGGCGGGCCGCCGCCCCGGCGGCCGGCGTCGGCGGGCAAGGAGAAGCCCCGGCTGGACGGGGGAGACCAGCCGGGGCCGTATGTCGTGGCCGACGGAGGGCGGTCGCCTCGCGGCGGAACGCTCCATGGGGCTTCAGCCGGACGATCGTCCCCATGGGCTGTAGGTGAGACCCGGGGACACTGTCCCCTCCGCAGCCACGTACGGATCAACGGCCGACCCCCCTGAGTTGTTCCCGCCCGGCCCCGTCGCCCGCTGTGAGGTGGAGCACGCCCGCCCGGTCCGCGGGGGCGTCCGGCAGGGCCCGGGGCGACGCGCCGTCAGCTCACGGCGGCCCGGCGCGTCCCGAACCCGATGAGTGCGGCCAGCGCCGCCAGCACCGTCACGCTGGTGAGGGCGATGGGCAGCGAGAACCAGCCGGCCATGAATCCGATCGCGGGCGGGCCCAGGAGCATGCCGCCGTAGCCGAGCGTCGAGGCGATGGCGACACCGCCGGGGCCGGCGAGGGAGCCCGCGCGTTCGACGGCGACGGGGAAGATGTTGGCGAGTCCGAGCCCTGTGATCGCGAAGCCGAGCAGGGCCGCCCACACGGAGGGGGCGAGCGCGCCGAGCAGCATGCCGGTGGCGGCCGTGGCACCGCCCCCCACCAGCGTCCGTGTGCGGCCCAGCCGTTCCAGCAGCGTCGTACCGCCGGCCCGGCCGATGGTCATGGCGAGCGCGAAGCAGGAGTAGCCGGCGGCCGCGACGCCCGGGTGGACCCGCAGGTCCTGTTCCAGGTGGAGGGCTCCCCAGTCGGCCAGGGCGCCCTCGCCGTACGCGGTGCACAGGGCGATCAGGCCGAAGACGAACACCAGCCGCCGGGTGCGTGCGTCGAGGTGACGCGGGGCGCGCTTTTCGTGCGACTGTCCGTGCTCCGGGGGCGCCGGAGGCTCGTGGCTCAGCAGGACGCGTCCGGCGAGGGCGGTCACCAGCAGGCCGATCACGGTGAGCGCGAGCAGGTGCCGGGTGGGGGACAGGGAACCCGCCACCAGTGCGCCGAGCCCCGCGCCGACCATGCCGCCCAGGCTGAACGCCGCGTGGAAGCTCGGCATGACAGGCCGCCGTAGCGCGGCCACCAGGTCGACGGCGGCGCTGTTCATGGCGACGTTGATACCGCCGTACGCCGCTCCGAACACGAGCAGGACCAGCCCCAGCGTGACCGCCGAGTGCGTCAGCGGGGGCAGGGCCACGCTCAGCGCCAGCAGGATGCCGCAGACGACGGTCACCGGATGGCTGCCGAAGCGGCGGCACAGCCGGCCGGTGAGCGTCATCGTGATCACCGCTCCGGCGGAGACGCCGAGCAGCGCGAGCCCCAGGGCGCTCACCGAGGCGCCGGTCTGCTCCTTGATGGCAGGGATGCGGACGACCCAGCCCGCGAAGACGAAGCCGTCGAGGGCGAAGAAGGCGGTGATGGCGGCACGCAGGCGGGTGAGGTCGTCGGGGCCCCGCACGGCACTGTGCGATCGGGTTTTGTTTATTAGCGGCACAAACTCAGCGTAGGTGGCGGGCGGGGGTGGGGCAAGGGAGCCGCGGTGGTGGGGGACGTGTGCGAGCACGATGACGTAGACGGCCGTGGCGGCGCTGGTGAGCGACGACATGGGCTGTCTGACGGGGGCGACCCTGATGCTGGAGGCGGCCGGACCCTCCTGGGCCGATGTGACGGCGTACCTCGGTCGGCCGGTTCGCGAGCGAACATGCGCGTGGTGCACGAGGTGCGAAGGAGGTCTCAGCGCCGCAGGTGCCTCAGTACGGATCGCACCGCGCGCTCCACGGCCTCGCGCGCCCGGTCGGTATGGTCGAGGGTCTCGAAACCGTGGTGGCCGAGCGGAACGTCGATCACCTCGACATCGGCGTCGTACTTCTCGGCGGCGGCCAGGAATTCCTCGACCGTCACCGCGATCTCCGCGCGCTCCAGCTCCACCCGGGTCAACACGATCGGCAACCGTCCCGCGGTACGTACCGCGTCCGCCGGGCGGAACCGGGAATCGACAAGCCCCCAGTTCGGCATTGGTGCGAGTATCGGATAGCTCACCGCGACGCACCGCAACCACGGCGGGGGCGCCGCGAGCCAGTCCGCCGACAACAGCCCGCCACCGGAGAAGCACCACAGCGCCACGCGATCCCCGTCGACGCGCGGATCGGCCCGTACGAGGTCCATCGCATCGGCCACGTCCTCGGCGGCCCGCGCGAAGTCGGCGAGATCGTGCAGCCGATGGTCCAGCGTCACGCCGACGGCCCCCATACCCGCCACGTACCGGCCGTAGCCGATGAAGCCCGGCCAGTCCCGGGGAGTCGGCCGTACGTCGGGGTGGACCGGGCCACCGTGGACGAACACCACCGCCGGCCTCGGGCGGTCGGCTTCAGCGAGGTCGTCGGGGAGGTGGAGATCGACCCGTCCCACCCGCTCGCGAGGCCGCTCCGGTACATCCATCAGGAAGGGGCGGAGGTGCGCCGGTTGTTCGTTCACCTTCGCGGCCACCCGGTGCCCTTCTCCCTCGGCGGCCCGGACCAGGGTCTCGGCCACCTCGTCGGGGCAGGAGAGCATCGGCCAGTGCCCGGTGCCGAGTTCGAAGAAACTCACCCGGGGGTCGGTGAGCACCTGGAAGCGGGGATCCCCCATCCCCACCAGGGCCTCGACCATGGCGATGCTGGAACCGTTGGCGGTGCACAGCACGCCGGTCTTCGGCAGCTCGGAGACCGCTTGCGACAGGCGGAGCGGCTGGGTGAGCGTGCCCACCGGCTGCGGAACGGCGGTGGCCGCCAGCCGAGCCAGCACGGCGGGCGAGAGGCCGGCGACGCTGCCCCAGCGCTGCCACTCCCCAAGCGGCGGCGGGGGGATCCGCCAGTCGTCATCCGCCGGCTCGGCCCGGTGCAGCAGCCGGTCGCGGACCGCTTGGTCGGGCACCAGAGTGAGGGCCTGATCGCCGTGCTGGGGCATGCCCGCGTCCAGGTGGACGATCCGGGCGATCCGTTCCGGGCGCCGGTCGGCGGCGCCGAGCACCGGGTAGATGCCGTAGCAGTGACCGACCAGCACCACCTCTGCCGCGTCCGTCCGGTCGATCGCCCGCAACAGATCGTGGATGTGTGTCTCCAGGTCCGTGTCAGGTCCCGCCGCACGGCGGTGGTCCCCCATGCCGGTGAGCGTCACCGGATACGCCTGTGCCCCCGACTCCCGCAGCCGAGCGGCCACCGCCTGCCATATCCAGCCGCCGGTGTGGGCGCCCGCCACCAGGATGAATGCCGTCATCGATGTCTCCTCGTACGCCGTGGTCGCAGGGCCGTCCGTACCGGCCGTCCGCGCTCGTCGGTACGGTAGGAACTCCCCCTGAGGGAGGTTCAAGACGTGCGCCCTGAAAGCACATGGAGCATCGGAGAGCTCGCCGAGCACGCGGGCGTCACCGTCAAGACGGTCCGCTTCTACTCGGACCGCGGTCTGCTGCCCGAGGCCGCCCGCAGCGCAGGCGGCCACCGCAGGTACGGCCCCGAGGCACTCGACCGGCTCCACCTGATCCGCTCCCTGCGCACCCTCGACCTGCCGGTCCCCGAAGTCGGCCGGATCCTCGACCAGGAGGACACGCTGGAGAACGTCGTCGCGGGGCAGCTGCGGCAGATCGGCTCGCGGCTGGCTGCCCTGCGCTGGCAGGAGGCAGCCCTCCAGCTGCTCCAGGAGTGCGCACCCGAGGAACGCGCCGAGCGGCTGCGGCTGATCGGCGCCGTGTCCGTCCCGCCCAGCACGGCCGCGCTGGCACGCTTCTGGCGGCGCTGGCTGCCGGCGCGGCTCCCGGCCCGCTTGGTCTCCGCCATCGTCGAACAGGCAGTTCCGCAGCTCCCCGAAGGGCCGACGCCGGCCCAAGTGCTGGCCTTCACCCGGCTGCACGCCCTCGTGTCCGCCCCCTGCACCGGCAGCGGTCACGGCCAGCCCGCGGCGCACGGGCCCGACGGGGGCCGCCCGGCCGTGCTCTACGACGGTCTCGTCGAGGCGTATGCGCTGGCATCGCCGTGGCTGCGGGCGGGGCGGCCACCGCACGAGGGCGAGGCACTCGACTGCTTCGTCTCCGCCTACGCCCGCTCACGTGGCACGCGGGACACTCCCGCCTTCCGCCGGGGACTCAGTCGGCTGTTGGCCGCGGATCCCCGTATCGACCGCTACTGGGAACTCACCGCCGAGCTGTCCGGCCCGTCGGAACCGACCGCAGGTGCCGCCCACGACTGGCTCTGCGCCGCGCTGGACACCCAGACCGCCCGATCGGCGGGCTGAAGGGCGGTCGGCGGTGCGCCGACGGGGCGACTCCGGCCGGGTGAGAACCGGCCAGGCCCTGGAACTCTTCCCCGAACTCGGCAAACGCCTCCGGACGGGCGCGGGCATGCTGTCGGGTGGTGAACAGCAGATGCTGTCACTGGCACGGGCCCTGTGCCGCGCCCCTGGCTCCTCCTCGCCGACGAACTGTCGCTCGGTCTCGCTCCGTTGGTCGTCGAACGCCTGCTGTCGGCGGTGCGCGCGGCGGCGGACACCGGCCTGGGCGCGCTGTTGGTCGAGCAGGACGTACGCAGGGTGCTGGACATTGCGGACCGCGTCTACGTACTGCGCCGCAGCCGCGTGGAAAGGGCCGCTCCTCCACGGGAGGACTGAGTCCGTCGCCCCGGAGTCACTCGGTCGTAAGGGCGGCCTGCGAAGCTGCGCCCATGGACATGACGGCGCTCGCGCGCACCCTGCTGGACCCCATCCAGGCCCATCGCACCGCCGGTATCGAGGTGATCTCCGCCGCCGACGGCGCGGCCGAGATCGCGCTGGAGACACCCCGGGCGCTGACGAACGTCATCGGCTCGCTGCATTCCTCGGGGCTCATCACCCTGGTCGACGCGGCGGGTCTGGGCGCGATCCTCGCCGCGAGCGCGGACGCCGCCGAATTCCAGGGCGTCGTACCCCTGGGCAGGTCCGCGTCCCTGGAGTTCCTCGCTCCCGCACGAGGACGGCTGGTGGCCCGCTGCCGCCTCTCCGAGGAGGCGCTCGGCGTCCTGCGCCCGCTGCTGCGGGGCGAGACCGACCGGGCCAGGTTCGCCACGCACGCCGAGATCACCGATGCGACGGGCACGGCCGTGTGCCGCGGGGGCTTCGACTGGAGCGTGCGCCGCATGGCTTGACGCTTCCCGGTCGGCGCCGGGGTAGTGGAACGACGTGCCGTGGAAGCGCGAGGCATTCGCCGCCCGACGCGAGCGCGTCCCGCTGCCGTGCACCCGGGCGGAGGAGACCGGCGTACGCGAGATCACCGGCTTCGCCGACCTCGTTCCCCTGCCGCTCTCGCACACCGGCTACAAGTCGTACCCCATCTCCCGCGTCACCGGCGACCGGTGGGACCGGCTCCCGCGCTGGGTGAGCGATGAGTGAATCGGCCTCCGATCCGCGGTCGGGACGCGAGCGCCGGACGGCCTGGTCGGGTCCGGGCAGGCCAATTCCCACTCTTCCGTTACGACAGACACCCTTGACAGCTTGCGTACTGATTCGCGACGTTTGAGCCTCGCGGAACAGTTCGAGACGCGTCATGGGGGAATGGGGGGCGGTCGGCCGTGCGATCGATGAACAACGATCCTCACGCCTTAGGGGTCCGCGCTGCGAACGGTACGTCCCTCGCGGAGCCCGCGGAAGGGCGGTTGATCTGAGGTGGAGATCACGATCCACAGACCGGAGGAGCTGGGCAGTTCGCTCCTCCTGGCCTGGCATCGGGTGATGGACGAGTCGCCCGACTACGCCAACCCGTTCCTGGCCCCGGAGTTCGCGGCGGGGATCGACAGGTACCGAGGCGGGGCGCATGTGGCGGTCCTCCACGAGAGAGGGGAGCCCGTCGGCTTCTTCCCGTACGAGCGCAACTCCCTGGGCGTCGGACGGGCCATCGGTCTCGGTCTCTCCGACTGCCAAGCCCTGGTGCACCGCCCCGGGGTCACCTGGGACACACAGGAACTGCTGCGGGCCTGCGGGCTGTCCGTCTTCGAGTTCGACCACCTCGTCGAGGAGCAGAAACCCTTCGGCAGACATGTCACCGGGACGTTCGCCTCACCGGCGATAGACCTGAAGGTCGGCGAGGGTACCTACGCCGAGTGGCTGCGCGGCGCCTACCCGGGACTGGCCAAGACGACGTTGAAGAAGGAACGCCGCCTGGGACGCGACCTGGGCGAGATGCGGTTCGTCTACGACGAGCGCGACCCGCGGGTGCTGCGCACCCTCATGCGCTGGAAGTCCGCCCAGTACCGCAGGACGGGACGGATGGACCGGTTCGCGCGGCCCTGGATCGTGGACCTGGTGGACCATCTCTTCCGGGTCCGCGAGGAGCACTTCAACGGCGTGCTGTCCGTGCTGTACGCAGGTGACCGGCCGGTGGCCGCACACTTCGGACCGACCTCGCGCACGCTGTTCGCGGCCTGGTTCACCGCGTACGACCCCGAACTCCGCTACTACTCGCCAGGGTTGATCATGCACCTCCGGATGGCCGAGGCCGCCGGACGGGAGGGCGTGCGGCTCATGGATCTGGGCCGTGGCGACAAGGAGTGGAAGGACTGGCTCAAGACCCGGGAGCTGCGCGTGGGCGAGGGGTTCGCGACCCGCCCCCACCCCATGGCCACGGCGCACCGGCTCTGGCGCAGGCCGGTGCGGGGCCTGCGTAACACCGTCCTGGCCCATCCCAGGCTGCGGGATCCGGCTGACCGGCTACTGAAGACGGTCGGCACGCTGCGTACCTCGGGCCGGCCGGACTCCGGCGCGGCGGGCCCCCGCGCCCGCTGAGTCGGCTTCTCCACCGAGGGTCCGGGTGGCCGTGCGGCATCGGTGGACGCGTCCACCCGGAGGGTTTCCGGGTGGTGTCGCGTGGCTCGGAGTGGCATGGGCGACGTGGTGGGTAATCTCGCGCTCCGACCGGCGGCATCGCTGCGAGCGGACCCAGGAGAAGACCCATCACCGAACCGGAGCCCGTACCGGCGGAGCCCGCCCCGGGAGATCAGCCCCGCGAGGCCGAGCGGCTGAGGGACACGCTGCGGCAGCCCGCGTACCGGCGGACGTTGCTGTTCTGCGGCCTGATCGGGATCCCGGTGTCGTTGGTCGCGTTCTGGTTCCTCGTCCTGCTGCACGAGCTGGAACACCTGATCTGGGTGGACTGGCCGCACCATCTAGGGTGGTCGAATCCGCCGTGGTGGTGGCCGTTGCCGCCCGCTCTGGTGTCGGGTGCGGTCGTCGCCCTGGTCGCCTCGCGGTTTCCCGGCCGGGGCGGTCACATCCCGGCGGGGGGCCTGCAGCCCGGAGGTGCGTCGAAGGCCGCCGTTCCCGGCGTGGTCCTCGCCGCGCTGGCGAGTCTGCCGCTGGGAGCCGTGCTCGGACCCGAGGCGCCCCTGATCGCCCTGGGCGGCGGTCTGGCGCTGCTGTTCCGGGATCTCGTACGCGTTCGCGCGACCGAGGCGAACACGGCGTTGCTCGGTGCCGCGGGCGCCGCGTCGGCCATCTCCGTGATCTTCGGAAGTCCGGTGGTGGCGGCCGTGCTGCTGATGGAGGCGTCCGGATTGGGCGGACCGCAGCTGTTCGCGGTGATGCTCCCCGTCCTGCTGGCCGGCGGAATCGGCGCCATCGTGTTCACCGGCTTCGGACACTGGACCGGACTGAAGACCGGGAGCCTGGAGATCGGACTACCCGCGCCCTCCGTCCTCGACGCCGGGGACGTGGTGTGGTCGGTGCTCATGGCGGTCCTCATCGGGGCGGCCATCCACTGGATCATCGCGGGCGGGCGGATCGCGGCGCGCCTCGTGGTCGCGCATCCGTTGCGCAACACGGTGCTCTGCGCATTCGGTGCGGCCGTCTGCGCGGCGCTCTACGCGGGCCTCACCGGCCGTTCGCCGTCCGACGTCGCCCTGTCGGGCCAGTCCATCCTGGGTCAGCTCGCCACCCACCCGCACGCCTGGTCGGTCGGCAGCCTGGTGGCGGTCCTGGTGTTCAAAGGCGTCGCGTACGCGCTCTGCCTGGGCAGCCTGCGCGGTGGTCCGGTGTTCCCCGCGCTGTTCCTGGGCGGCGCGATGGGCGCCCTGCTCGCACCGCTGCCGGGGCTCGGCGTCGTGCCGGGCGTCGCGGCGGGCATGGCGGCCTCGTCCGCCGCCGCGCTCCGGCTGCCGGTCAGCTGTGTGGTGCTGGTCGTGCTGATGGTGGGCAACGCGGGCACGGTGCCGGTCATCGTGCTCGCCGCCGTGGTGTCCTTCGTGACCACCGAACTGCTGCCGCAGGGGCAGACCATCCCGGAGTTCAGGGATGGAGGGCGTCGAGCGCCTCGTCCAGCGTCGTCGCGGCCATGATCAGGGAGAGATGGGTGAAGGCCTGCGGGAAGTTGCCGAGTTGCTCCCCGCTGGGACCGATCTCCTCGGCGAACAGGCCGACGTGGTTCGCGTACGTCTGCATCTTCTCGAAGGCATAGCGGGCCTGGGGGAGGCGTCCCGCGCGGGCGAGGGCGTCGACGTACAGGAAGGTGCACAGACTGAAGGTTCCTTCGGAGCCGCGCAGTCCGTCGGGCGAGGCCCCGGGGTCGTAGCGGTAGACCAGGCTGTCGGAGACGAGGACGCGGTCCATGGCGTCGAGGGTGTTGAGCCAGGCGGGGCTGCGGGGGGCCAGGAATCCGACCCGGGGGGCGAGCAGCAGGGAGGCGTCGAGGACGTCGCCGCCGTAGTACTGGACGAGGGCCTGCTCCTTGTCGTTCCAGCCGCGCTCCATGACCTGTTCGAGGATCGCGTCCCGGGCCCGGGTCCAGCGCACGGTGTCGGCCGGCCTGCTGAACTCCTGCGCCAGCTTCAGCCCGCGGTCGAACGCGGCCCAGCACATCACCCGGCTGTAGGTGAAGTCCTTGCGCCCGCCCCGGGTCTCCCAGATGCCCTCGTCGGGCCGGTCCCAGGAGTCGGCGAGCCAGTCGAGGGTGGCGGCGAGGCCCTTCCAGCCGTGGTAGCCCGTCTGTTCGCCGACCTCGCGGTTCTCGGCCAGGGCGTAGAGGGCCTCGCCGTAGATGTCGAGCTGCAGTTGGTCACAGGCGGCGTTGCCGGCCCGGACCGGGTAGGAACCGCGGTAGCCCTCGAAGTGCTCCAGGATCTCCTCCGTCAGATGAGGGTCGCCGTCGACCCGGTACATGATCTGGAGGGGTTCGTCGTCGGGGCCCTCGCGGGCGCCCAGACGGTCGCCCAGCCAGCGGGTGAAGCGGGTGGCCTCCTCCACGAAGCCCAGGTCGAGCAGGGCCCGCACCGAGAGGGAGCCGTCCCGCACCCAGGTGTAGCGGTAGTCCCAGTTGCGCTCCCCGCCGACCTGCTCGGGCAGTCCCATGGTGGCGGCGGCGACCGGGGCACCCGTGGGGGCGTAGGTGAGGAGCTTGAGGGTGATCGCGGAGCGGTGCACCATGTCCGTCCAGCGGCCGTGATAGCGAGAGGTGCGCACCCACTTCTGCCAGAAGTCGACGTTCTCCCAGAGATCTTCGGTGATCCCTTCGACGGTGGGGGGCGGTGGCGCCGCCCCGTCCGGCGCGCACACGGTGAACACCACGGCTGCCGTCTCCCCGGCGTTGAGGGTGATGGCCCCACGGACGTCCTGTCCGTCCCGTTCGAGCGGGATGCTTCCCTGGAGGTAGGCGGTCGTCCCGGGAGCCCGGAACGTGGCCGTCTCCTGCAGCGGCCTGTCGTGCGTCAGGTCGAGTTCGTGGGAGGCCCGCGCGTAGTCGAACCGCGGCCGGCATTCGAGGGTGAAGCGGACGGTGCCGCGCACCGAGCGGACGACCCGCACCAGGCTGTGCCGGTCGGTCGCCGTCGGGCCCGGCTGGACCGGCATGTGGTCGAGGATCTCGCCGACCCCGTCGGGCGACATGAAGCGGGTCACCACGACGGCGGTGTCCGGGTAGTAGAGCTGCCTCCAGGTGCCCTCGGGGTGTTCGGGCGCGATGACGAAGTAGCCGCCGCCGTCGTGGTCGAGCAGCGCGGCGAAGATGCTCGGTGAGTCGAAGCGCGGTGCCGCGAACCAGTCAATCACTCCCTGGGACGAGACCAGAGCCGCGGTCTGAAGGTCCCCGACGAGCCCGTGGTCGGCGATGGGCGGATAGCGATCCATGCTGCTCTCCTTGTCAGGCGTGTCAGGCGGTTTCCGCCTTGACCCGCCCGGAACGGACGGCGTCGACGAGTGCGCGGTGGTCCTGCTCGTTCTGGTCGGCATAGCGCTCGGCGAACGTCACCAGCGCCCGGTCGAAGACCTCGCCCCCGCCGAGGTAGGCGGCGACGGCGATCCGGTCCCCCGACCTCGCGTGCGCGCGGGCCAGCGTGGCACCGCACAGTTCACCGAAGGACCGCATCCCGTCCGGCACCATCGACTCGGGCTCCGCGATGCCCTTCCAGTCCCGCAACTGCCGTACGTAGAAGTCCCGTCGGCCGCCGTCGATGCCGTCAGCCCGGGCCCAGCCGAGGAAGATGTCGCTGGTGGCCTGCATGAGCCGCTGACCGCAGACCACGCGCTCGCCCTGCGTCCGACAGTCGCTCGCCCCGGTGAACGGCGCGAGTACCGACTCGTCGGCCTCCTTGGCCTGCAGGAGCAGGGGATCCTGGTCGTCGCGGCCGAGCAGCAGAATGATCCAGCAGCGGGTGCCCACGCTGCCGACCCCGACCACCTTGCGGGCCACGTCGACCAGCCGGTACTGCTCCAGCAGCAACCGCCGGTCCGACGGGAGGCTCTGGCCGTACCGTTCGATCATCCGGCGGATCAGCTCCTCCAGCGCGTCGCGTTCGACGTCCGCGAGCAGGTCCCGGAGCGGTGTGACCAGTGGGGGATCCGGAGCGATGCGGACCCTTCCGTCGACGACGTGGGTGAGTTTGTCGAAGGCCTGGAGGCTGTCGCGGGTGCGTGCCTTCGCCACCGACCGTGACCAGCGCTCGCGGGCCCGCGCGCTCACCTCCTGGAAGACGTGGGTCCGCACCCAGTCCTCGTCGAACCGGGCGTACCACACGGGGAGATTGCCCAGCGCGGCGAAGCGGCGCTGCCACTCGCGGTACGACCGCACCGTCGACCGTACGACGTCGGCCCGCTCCTTGGCGCTGAAGCCGTTCGCCCGGCCGGCGATGACGAGACTCGTGGACAGCCGCTTGACGTCCCACTCCCACGGGCCGGGCAGTGTCTCGTCGAAGTCGTTGATGTCGAACATCATGCGGCGCTCGGGCGAGGCCAGCAGCCGGAAGTTCAGCAGGTGCGCGTCGCCGCACACCTGCGTCGTGATCCCGCTGCGGGGAGTGTCGGCGAGGTCCCCGGCCATGATGGCGGCGGCCCCCCGAAAGAAGCGGAACGGTGACTCGATCATCCTCCCGTAGCGGATCGGTACGAGTTCGGGCACCCGGGTCGCGGACTGCGCCTCGATGACGTCCACGGGGTCGGGCCGCTTCTGAGCGGGAGCGAACTCCGCGTGACTGGAGCGGGGTACGGCGGCCCGGGCGGCCTTGCCGGTCTCGGCACGCTCGCGGGGCGTGCGGTGCGGGACGACGCCGTCGGCCGGGTGGTGCGAGGTCATCGCGGTCGGTCCGCGATGCGATCACCGACCATGTTGTACTTCTCGGCCAGGGCCAGGTGGACGCCGCCGCCCCGGTCCAGCGTGACGCGGTTGCCGGGGGTGGGCAGGTCCTCTCCGCACAGCCGGAAGTCGACCGCGTGGTGGGCCAGTACCTCGAAGGGCATGTCGGAACAGACGGCCCCGGGCCGACGGGGCGCCTCGTTGTGGATCTGTTCGGAGTCGGACTTGCCGAGCATCTGGATGCCGCCGAGGGGATACTCCCGGTCGTCGGATCCCAGGTACCAGTCGTGCGGGGCCAGGGTCGTCTGGAACCTGGTGTCGTTCGGTTCCTCGGACACGGCGATCAGGGCGAGGTTGTCGTGCCGCATGGAGTGCCGGACCACGGCATCCGAGCTGTTGGCCGGCCCCTGCGGATGCCGGTCGTTCGCCGAACACAGCAGCAGGACAGCGGAGTTGACGGAGCCGCAGGCGACGACCGAGGTGATGCCCTCCACCTCTCCGTGTCTGTCGAACCGGAATTCCGGCGCGCGGTATTTCCCTTTGACGAAGACGGCGGTGGAATCCCGGTTGTCGCGTTCACGAGGAAGATGGTCCCCGCGTTCCGGAAGGAGGGTCCGCTTCCCCGTGGGCACCAGCCGGTGGGCGATCGTGCCACCGCCCGCACCGGTGCCGACCACGATGACGTCGTAGTGCTGTGCCTCGGTCATGCAGGCCACCGTCCCCACTGTCCACCGTGGGCATCTGCCCCAAAACCCAAGGTATCCCTGGGGGATATTTCCGGCGAGTTGGACTATTCGGGTGAACCGAGGCGCCGGGACACGGCGGGTTCCCGCGCGATCACCGCCCCGGCGGTGATCGCGGCGGCGATGACGACGCAGAGCCCGATCAGCCATGACAACACCGTGAAGACCGCACCCAGCGACCCATAGCGGTCCAGGCTGCGGTTGAGCGCGCTGGGCACGTACAGCTTGGCGACCACCGACAGTGTGGTCATGGCCACCCCGGTCAGGAGCGCACCGGGCAGCAGGGGCAACCAGGGGACGCGCGCGGCCAGCAGCAGGTGCTGGGACCACCACCAGACGCCCACCTGGGCGACCAGCAGGAGCGGCACGCCCAGCCACGCCCCCACGCCGAACCCGGTGCGCAGCGGTCCCTGCAGGGCGAGGACGACCAGCCAGGCCGCGATCCACACGAGCCATCTCCAGGCGGCGATCCGCGCGCTCGCACCCGGCAGTCGCCAGGCGCGTTGGCACAGGCGCTGCATCGCCCGGCTGCACGCCGTGGCGGAGAGCAGCACCATCAGCGAACTGACCACTCCGGCGCTCTGCTGCAGGTTCGCGGGATCGGCGTCGAAGACCTTCTTCAGCTCGAGTTCGGAGGAGCCGTTGATACCGAAGACGTCATGGAGAGAGGAGACGATCTCGTTGCGCACCGCCTGCGGGGCGAAGGACGCGACCACGAAGAGCAGCGGAACGGCGGTCAGGAACACCTGGGCCGCGAGCCGGGTCGCGGAATCCAGCAGGTTCACCGCGATCAGGTGCGAGGTGAGACGGGTGATCACCGGGAAGCGCTCCTCGGTGCTGCCGCGCAGCCGCCGCAGCCGCGCCCCCAGGTCGGCGGCCCGCCCGCGCAGGCGCCCCGCCCTTCCGTCGGTGGACGGGCCGGGTCCTCTGCCTGCGTGCAATTCCGCTCCCCGGGTCCGGACTGGGCTCCACGCCCCGAGGCGTGACCACGCCACCAGGGTGCCGTCCCGGGCAGCCGCCCGCCTGCGGCGCGAGCGCCGTTGCGCCGTACGGGGGAGGGGCCGCCCGAGGCGTTCCGGACGGCACCGCTGAATGGTGGGTGCGGGCGGGAGCGGTGACGATGGGGTCATGCGCGCATCCGGCTGCGCCCCGAACCTCGCGCGGCCCTGCGGAGGCAGCGATGGTCCTTGACCTGGTCCTCATCGGTCTGGCGATCGCCGTGAACCCCTTCTCGGTCACCGCGTTCGTGCTGGTGCTGTCCGCGCGGGGCGGGATCTGGAACGGGCTGGCCTTCGTCCTCACCTGGCTGGCCAGTTTTGTCGCGATCATCGCCGTGGTGCTGCTGATGACCGGCGGGAAACCGCCGCCGCCCAAGTCGGCGCCCTCCACGGCCGCCCTGGCCGCCAAACTGGCCATCGGCGTGGGCCTCGTCTGGTACGGCGAGCGCATCCGCCGCAGGAGGGGCAGGCGGCGCACGTCATCCGGGATGATGTCCCGGCTCGACCGGATCTCTCCGTGGACGGCGGCCGGGCTGGCGCTGTTCCTCCAGCCCTGGGGGCTGGTGGCCGCCGGTGCCGCCACCGTGGTGGAGGCGGACCTCTCCCACGCCGCCTCGTACGCGGCGTTGATGGGCTACTGCCTGCTGGCCAGCTCCAGCCTGCTGGCCATGGAGATCTACGCGACCTTCGCCCCCGACTCGTCCCGCGTCCGGCTCGGGCGGCTGCGGACGTGGTTGGAGGGCCATCAGGACGAGGCGATCGTGACGGTGTGCCTGCTGCTGGGGCTGTGGCTCGTGGGCAAGAGCATCTACCAGCTGACCGCCTGACCCTGACCGGCCATCACCGCACCTCCCGGGTGACGGCCGCGAGCACGGCACCACCAGGGCGAGCGCCGGCCGCCACGGGAGCGCCGGGTGAAGACCGTCGTCACAGGATCGCCAGGGGATTGACGGGCGAGCCGGTGGCCGCGGGCAGCCGGAGCGGAGCGATCACGCACAGGAACGACCAGCGGCCTTCCCGCGCGCAGATCGGCGCGAGGTCCTCGAACCGCAGATAGTCGAGCAGATGCAGTCCCAGGGCGTGGACGGCGAGGACATGCACCGGGAAGGCAACCCCTCGCACCGCGCTCGGGGCCGTGTCGCTGTTGCTGTCGCTGCCGAGCACCGCCACCTCCCGGTCGGCCACGAACTCCATCGCGGTCGGATGGAGTCCGGCACGGGCGGCGGCCACGTCCCAGGGGCCCAGCTCCTCGCGGCGCCGGCGGTGTCCGACCCGTACGAGCAGGATGTCGCCGCGGCCGACCCGTAACCCCTGCCGGGTCTCGGCGGCGCTCAGGTCCTCGGCGGTCACGTTCGATCCGGGCTCGAGCCAGGAGAGGCCGTGCACCCGGGGTATGTCGAGGAGGACCCCGCGTCCGACGATGCCGTCGCGGGCCGGCTCGACGGACAGGACGCTCGCGCCCTCCGGCGACAGCGCGTCCGCCGCCGGTATGCCGCCGTGCAGCGTGCCGTCGTAGACGACATGGCACAGCGCGTCGAGGTGACCGTCCACATCGCCGTGAACGTTCATGGCGAAGCGGTCCCGCGCGAAGTCCGGGCCCTTCGCGACCGGTTCGCCGTCCGTCGGAGCGGTGAGCCGGTGCTCGGCCGGATCGGCGTCGTCGGGTTCGGCACGGGTCTCCACGGGGGCGGCGAGCGACACCGTACGTCCCGATCGCACCTCGCGGAGGGCCGTCAGCACCTGTGCCGCGGTGATCGTGTCCAGGGCGCCCCGGCGCCTGCCACCGCCGGAGACCGTGCCGCGCAGTCGGCGGTAGAGCGACCGGAACTCGGCCTCGCTCAGCTCGTCGGGCATCGGCATGGCACCAGCCTCCGACAGAAGCCGGATTCCGGCACGCCGAGTTGCCGGGGGCAGGCACCACCGCGTCAATGAAAAAGCGACCTGTCCACGTCCCGAGCCGGCGCACCGCACCTAAACGCGGAGGTCCGGACGGACATGATGCATGTCCGCGGTGTGCCCGCCGGATCTCACGCGACGCACCATGGGCTCTGCCGGGCGACGAGCCGTTGCGCCTTGAACGTGGTCCTCCAGACGGGCGGCGTACGCAACCCCGACGGTGACGCCGGCGAGTGCGACGTCCCGACCGGAGCCGCGAACGACGTGCTGCGCGGCCTGCGGGACCTGGGTCTTGAGCGCCTCGGCTCCCTCGTCCTCGATCCGGTGGACACGGTGCCGAGTGCCGGCGGGCGGTCTGGCGGCGGGTGGGCGAACGTCGGCACCGGCGCGAGGTCAGGTGGACGGCGTAGGGGTGGACGGCGCCGGAGGAGACGGTGTCGAAGCGGCCGCGGCCGCGGGAGCGCCGGTGTCCAGGAACTCGCGGATCGCGAAGGCGACCAGCACGATCACCACGGTCCACACCACGACCCATGTGGTCGGGTAGTTCCAGGTGAACAGCACGATCGCGGCGACCGCCAGGATCGCGGCGCCGATCCACCGCTTGAAGCGGTGCACGAACCCGCCGACCGGACCCAGCGGGAGCCCCGCCGACACGGCGACGTCGCGCAGGGCGCCGATGCCCCTGCGACAGCCCGTGCGGATCAGGACGGCGATCCGGGACGGCCCGACGAGGAAGGCGCCGACAGCCGTCACGAGCGCGAGCGCGCCGACCGCCCGAACACCCGCGCGCAGGAACCTGACGAGGGAGTCGAACACCGTGGCGGCGGCGTCCTCGGACGTCCCGACGGGCAGATGGTCGAGATAGACCGCCCGCGCGACGGCCAGGACGATGCCGAGCACCACCATGGCGGCGAACACCCCGAGCGCGGCCCCGATCAGGGCCCGGCGACGGTTGGTGGCCAGATACACGCCCGCGGCGGCGATCAGCACGGCGATGACGGGGAGCCAGCCGCCGATGATGTCCAGCACCCGCAGATACGTCTTGATCTTGCCGATGTCCTTCGACGCGAACACCACGAAGTCCGTGTGGACGGCCGGGATCCGAGCGGCTGGCTTGAAGCCTGCGCTGACCAGCCGGTCCTTGACCTGGGCCACGATCGGCGCCACGTCGATGGTGACCTGACCGTTCTTGGCGGACACCGCACCGGTGGCGTTGCCCGTGAGGGCCTTGTCCAGGGCGCTGTGGGCCCGGCGGTTCGCGTCCACCCAGACGGTGTCGAAGGCCTTGCTGGACACCACCCGCTGCACGGTGTCGCCGACCAGACTCTTCAGACCGCTGGTGATCGGGCCGCCCAGGTCGCCGAGCAGCGTGGCGACCCTCGGCGGGGCACCCTTCTCCGCCGCCGCCCGCTCCAGATCCTTGACCAGCGCGTCCACGTCGATCTGCGCCAGCACCGCGGTGGTGACCCGGTTGGTGACCGCCTTCTGCACATCCGGATCTCTCGCCAGCGGCCCCACGGTGGCGACATAGCGGTCGGTGTCCCGGACGATGTTGTTCGCCCAGACCGCGACGACGGCCAGCAGCGACAGCAGCGAGGCGAGGAGAATCAGCAGGACCGAACCCGTCGAGCGGAGCCAGTGGTGCCGCGCGGCCCCCGACGGCCCCCCGGTCTCCAGAGCGCTCACCCGGTGCCGCAGCTCGTCCAGTTCGTTGCGCTCCCGCGCCGAGAGCCGCTGCTCGCCGGACGGTTCTGGAGGCTTGTGATCCGGGTCTGGTGGAGGCGGGCTGCTCGTCATGGTTACAGCAGAGGCGGACGGATCCGATCCCGCGACCCGGAACCGGCCCGGCGGGTGAACACCGCACCGAAGTGCGGCGCCTTCCGTCCGATGCTGCAATGGAATTCGGGGCCCGTGGATGCGCAGGCATTCGGGGACTGGGGAAATCCCATGACCACCCAGGGGTGAAGCCGTGAGCGATTCTGCCGTGAGCGATGAATTCGCCGAAATGGGCCCGATCGACTACATAGTCGTTGAGTTCCCCGGCAACCGCATGACCGGCGAAGGCCTTCCCCTGCTGGTCGACCTCGTGGACCGCGGCGTCATCCGGATCCTCGATCTGATGTTTGTCAGAAAGGAGGAGGACGGATCCGTGGTCGGCCTGGAGATCGCCGACCTCACCGGCGACGGAGCCCTCGACCTGGCCGTCTTCGAGGGCGCCTCCTCCGGCCTGCTGGGCGAGGACGACATCGAAGAAGCCGGCAGCGCCCTGGAGCCCGGCAACTCGGCCGGAATCCTGGTCTACGAGAACCTGTGGGCCGCTCCCTTCGCCACCGCCCTGCGCCGCGGCGGCGCGCAACTGGTCGCCTCCGGGCGCATCCCGGTGCCGGCCGTGCTGGCCGCACTGGACGCGACGGAATAGCAGCCGGCCGCCGCCCGCGCTGGACGCGACGGAGTGGCATCCGGCCGCCACCCGCGCGTTCGGGAGGCATCGTCGCCGTACCGGTGAGCGCCCGATCCCTCAGGCGCCCGGGCGCCCGGCGCAGCGCTCGACGGCGGCCCGCACCTGGGCGAGGTTCACCGGCAGGTCGGCCGTGGCATCCAGGGTCATGCCCGGCTCGTCCCGCTCCAGCGGCTCCAGCGTCTCGAACTGCGAGTCGACCAGGTGGGCGGGCATGAAGTGACCGGTGCGCCGGGCCACCCGGTCCCGGGCCGTCGCCCGGTCCAGGGCGAGGTACAGGTACCGCAACGCCGGCCCCCCGGCCTCCCGGAACTCCTCGCGATAGGCGCGCTTGAGGGCCGAACAGGCAACCACCAGTCCCTCGTGGGCCTCGGCGGAGCGACGGATGCGGTCGGAGAGGGCACGCAGCCAGGGCGCGCGGTCGGTGTCGTCCAGGGCGTGGCCCGCGGTCATCTTCGCGATGTTCGCCGCGGGATGGAAGTCGTCGCCCTCGACGAACGCCAGGCCGAGCTCCCCGGCAAGCGCTTGGCCGAAGGTGGTCTTCCCGGATCCCGACACGCCGAGGACCACTATGATCGGGGGCCTTTTCCCGTCCCCCTCGCCGCCTCCGGCGCTGCCCCCTGCCCCGGTCACGGGTTCTCGGGTTCCCGGCCTGGTGCCGTCTGTCGCAGGTCCGCCTCGGTGAGGGGCTGGAGGGCCCCGCGGGTGTCCAGCCGGTAGAGCAGAACGAGCGGCGGCCCCACGAGCACCACCGCGATGACCGTGACCAGCATCAGCCAGCGCAGCGTCGTCGACGCGCCGGCCGCCTGGGACACGGTCAGTGAGGTGGGGATGAGATAGGGCCGCTGGGCCAGTCCCCAGGCCACGACGACAAGGGCCACGCTGCCGATCGCGGTGACCCTCGCCCATCCCGTCACGACGTGGTACAGCAGCCAGGCGGTGGTCGACGCGCTGACGACGGCGAGGAGCACGAGGACGAGACCGGCCCCGCCGGTCAGCCCGTCGTGGACGTAGGGCGCGTCGTCGTGGGTCACGACGAGGCCGACGATCGCCAGCACGGCGAGGACGACGAGAGCGCACCAGGCCCGCAGCCGGAAGTAACCGACGAGGTCGGGGGCGTCGAAGCGGCAGGCGTCGGCGGTCAGGAACACCGCCCCGAGGAAGGCGGTCGCGGCGACGGTGAGCAGCCCGGCGATCACGGAGGTCCCGTTGGACCAGGCGTCGGCGGACGCCTGTGTGCCGGGAGCCACCCGGCCCGTGGCGATCCCCCCGACCGCCGCGCCGAGGAAGAAGGGGGTCAGCAGCGAGGAGACGGCGAAGGCGGCGCCGTAGACCCTGCGCCTGGCGAGGCGCCGCGTGGGTTTGCGCAGAGCGAAGCCGGCACCGCGCAGGACGAGTCCCACGGCCGCGAGTGCCAGCGGGAGCCACATGGCGGAGAAGACCGTCTGGAACAGGACCGGGAACCCGGTCCACATGATGACCAGGATGAAGATGAGCCAGACGTTGTTGGTCTCCCAGACGGGTTCCATGGCGTGGTCGATGAGCCACCTCGGGCGCTTTCCGCGTTCGGTGCCGCCCGCGACGAGGTCCCAGAATCCAGCACCGTAGTCCGTGCCACCGGCACACGCGTAGGCGGCCACCGCCACCAGCAGCACCCAGGCGACGACGTCCTCGATCATTCGTCTCCCCTGTCCCCGCCCGCGGTGGCCGACAACGGGCGGGGCCCGTAGGGAGTGTCGCCCTCCACGTCCTCGGCGGCGGCACCCGCGGTCGCGCCCTCGTCGGCCAGCCGCCAGCGGTGGCTCATCTTCGCGAGGACGGTCAGGAAGGAACCGAAAGCAAGGACGTAGACCACCACGACGATGCCGAACATCGTCCACAGGGACACGGCGCGGGTGCCCGTGACCGCCTCCGAGACCCGCATGTTCTGGTAGACGATCCAGGGCTGCCGGCCCACCTCGGTCGTGATCCAGCCGCACTCCACGGTCAGCAGACAGGCGGCGCCGGCGAGGGCGGCACACCGCAGGAACCAGGGCGACCGGGGCAGTTCACGACGCCGCAGCCGGCACCAGCCGTACCAGAGCGCGAGCAGCACGAGCAGGCTTCCGACGGTCACCATGATGTCGAACGCACAGTGGGCGATGGTGGCCTGGATCACCGTCGGGCGGTCGCTCGCCGGGACCGACGTCAGTCCGGTCACCTCGGTGGCCGGTCTGAATCCGGCGAGGACCGAGTCCAGTTGGGGGATCTTGATCCCGCCGGAGACCGACCCGTCGGCATGCAGACGCCCGAAGACGTACTCCGGTACGTGGGTGTCGGTCTTCCACACCAGCTCGGTGGCTGCGAACTTCACGGGCTGCTTGTGGAAGACGGAGCGGGCGATGGAGTCCCCGAGCACGAACTGCACGGGGGTGAGGATCGCGGCGACGGTGAACGGCACGGTGAAGCCGAGCCGGTGGTAGCGGTCCCGGCGGCCGCGCAGCAGGCCGACCGCGTACACCCCGGCGACGACATACCCGGCGGTCAGGACCACGCCGACCACGAAGTGCCAGTACTCGGGGCCGAGCATCGGTGTGAAGACCGCCTGCCGCACATCGACGTTCACCGGCCTGCCGGACGCGTCGAGAGTGAAGCCGCGCGGGGTGTTCATCCAGGCGTTCGCGGCCACGATGCCGAACGCCCCCATCAGGGCGGCCAGCGGCAGCGGCAGGCCGAGCCAGAAGTGCGTCCACGGCTTGAGCCTGCGCCAGCCGTACAGGTAGATGGCGATGAGGATCGCCTCGAGGAAGAACGCCCAGGCCTCGATCCCGAAGCCGAGGCCGAAGACATCGCCCCACCGGCCCATCATCCCCGGCCACAGCAGACCGAATTCGAAGGACAGCACGGTGCCCGTCACGATGCCGATCGCGAACTGGACGGCCATGACCGCCGACCAGCGTCGTGCGAGCAGCAGGGCGACGGCGTCGCCCTTGCGCAGTCCGCGGTAGTGCATGAGGAGCGTGATGGCGGGCAGGGCCACGCCGAAGGGTACGAGCAGGATGTGGGAGGCCAGGGTGAAGGCCATCAGCTCCCGGGCCGGGAGGAGTTGTGGTGGACCGTCCGCGAGAAGGTGGCCGATTGCGCTGTTCACATGACCTCGGTGGTTCGTACGGGATGGCTGAGGGGTCCTGCGCTTCAGCCGCCGGTGGCGAAACCGGGAAACAGCGTCATGCCGCCGTCCACGTAGATCGTGGTGCCCACGACGTAGTCGAAGAGGTCGGACGCGAGCGCCGCCACCGCGTTCGCGATGTCGTCCGGGTCGCCCACGCGGCGGTAGGGGATGAGCCGGAGGAGGTCGGCCTCGGCCTCGGGGGTGTCCCAGGCGTCGCGGTTGATGGGCGTGCGGATCGCGCCCGGGGCGACGGCGTTCACCCTGATCCCCTGCGGCGCGAGCTCCTGCGCGAGGGTCGCCATGAGCATCTGCACCCCGCCCTTGGACGACGCGTAGTTCACATGGCCCGCCCACGGGATGATCTGGTGGACCGAACTCATGCAGATGATCTTCCCGGCCGAACGGGAGACCTCGGGGACGACGCCCCGCCGCAGGAACTCCTTGGTCGCTTCGCGGGCGCACAGGAACTGTCCGGTCAGATTGACGTCCAGCACCTTCTGCCACTGGGCCATGGTCATCTCGGTGACGGGGGCGTCACGCTGGAGCCCGGCGTTCGCCACCATGACGTCGATGGTCCCGAACTCCTCGACCATGCGGGACACCATGTCGACGACCTGGTCCTCCTGGGACACGTCCGCCTCGTGCGCGTAGGCGCGCACCCCGAAGCCCTCGATCTCGCGTACGACCTCTTCCGCGGCGTCCCGCCCGGACACGTAGTTCACCACCACGTCGGCGCCCACCCGGCCGAGCCCGATGGCCGTGGCCTTGCCGATGCCGGAATTCGCGCCCGTCACCAGCGCCTTCTGCCCCTTGAGGAGCGGGAAGGCAAGGGGTTGGCGACCATCACTGCCGCTGGTTTCCACTCATGTCTCCCTGTGGGTGCCGACGCGGACCATCGGAGGAATCCGCTTTTCGGAGGAATCCGCCCCACAACGAAAACACTGGTGGGTCGGGCCGGCTCGTCGGCACGTCCGCTGTCAGCCGCTCGGGGGGCCGACCCGGGCTGAACGGCCGAATGCCCACCCGCGGGGTCCACCCGGGACGGCGCGCTCGGCTACTCGGTGCGGGGCTGCCGGCTGATTCCGACGCACAGCGCCCAGATGACGAAGGCGTCGACGGCGATCAGCACGATGGCCCAGACGGGGTAGTACGGCAGCCACATGAAGTTGGCGATCATCGACAGGCCCGCCAGGACGACTCCGACCACGCGTGCCCACATCGCTCCGGTGAACAGGGCGGCGCCCGCGAGAACGACCAGGACACCGAGGGAGAGGTGGATCCAGCCCCAACTCGTCAGATTGAAGTTGTACGCGTAGTTGCGGGTGACGACGAAGACGTCGTCCTCGGCGATGGCGGAGATTCCTTCGAATATCGCCATCACTCCACCGAAGATCATCATGACTGCGGCGAAGGCGGTCCAGCTGGACGCCCACGCTCCGCCGCTCCCGGTCTCGTGTCGCTGGTGCGTTCCAGTCGTGGCCATATCGAGCTCCTCCCACGTAGACCTCACCACTGACCTGTGACCGGTCGGTGGTCCACATTTCAGCTTGCCATGAGAGTCACCGACCGGCAGAACGGCGGAATTCCCGTGGGGTGGCGCCGATGCCGATGTGCGGGGGAATCCGTGCGGTGCTCCAATGGAGATGTCCCATGCGCCGAGAATTGCCCGCCGAGAATTGCCCGTCGGTCAGGGAGTGTGGATATTTCGCAGGCCGCCTTCCGGATTCGCGGGCCGCTTTTCCAGAAAGGAAACCGCCGTGCCAGGTCTCCTTCGCGGGGTCGCCCGCACAGCCGTGGTGGCCGGTACCGCGACCGCCGTGTCGAACCGTGTGTCACGCCGTCAGCAGGGGCGATGGGCCCAGCAGGAGTACCAGGAGGCCCCGCCGCAACCCGCGCCCGCCGCGCCGCCCCCGCCGCCCGCCCCGTCGGCCGACGACATGAGCGGCAGGATCGATCAGCTGAAGCAACTCGGGGAACTCAAGGCCCAGGGCGTCCTGACCGAGGCCGAGTTCGAGGAGCAGAAGCGCCGGATCCTTGGGTAGTGAGGTGCCATGAACCTCACCACTCCGCAAGACCTGCGGTGGGAGCCCAGCGGGCGCTGGGTGCGCGGGTGCAAGGGCGATGTCACGGTCGTCGACAGCCGGCACCCGGTCCTCGTCTGGGAGCCCGAAGTGCCCGTTCCGCTGTACGCGTTCCCACGCGAGGAGGTCCGCGAGGACCTGCTCCGCCCGGCGAAGAACCCGCCGACCGGCACCCACAGCGGATCGCGGGTCTTCTACGACCTCGAAGTCGACGGCGAACTGCTGGAGAACGCGGCCTGGACGTTCCCCGCCGACGACCTCGCCGGCCACATCGCCTTCGAGTGGTTCAGCCGCAGCGGCCGGGGGCTCGACCACTGGTACGAGGAGGACGAGGAGATCTTCATCCACCCCCGCGATCCGCACAAGCGGGTGGACGCCCTCCCGAGCAGCCGTCACGTCCGGGTCGAGATCGAGGGCACGGTCGTCGCGGACACCCGCCGTCCGGTGCTGCTCTTCGAGACCGGCCTGCTCACGCGGTACTACATCCCGCGTGAGGACGTCCGCCTCGACCTGTTCGTCCCCAGCGACCTCAGCACGGGGTGCCCCTACAAGGGCACCGCCGCGTACTGGTCGTGGCGGGGTGGCGGCGGCGACCCCGCGAACCTCGTCTGGAGCTACCCGGAGCCACTGCCCGCGGTGGGCGCCGTCAAAGACCTCCTCGCCTTCTACAACGAAGCGGTCGACATCACCGTGGACGGGGAGCGACTGGAGCGCCCCGTCACCCCGTTCACCTCGACACTCCCGGCGCGACCGGCGCCGTGACGGCGGCGTGGGCTGTCAGCCGGCCTTGTCGACGAAGTCGTGGGTGGGGCTCGTGCCGACGGCTGGGGCCGCCCGGGTGGCAGACACCTGGGCGGCCCCGTGATCGGCGAGGGCTCAGCCGTTCGGTCCTGCCGGGGTCGTGGTGGTCTTGAAGCCCTCGGTCTTGTTGGCCTGGAGGGCGAAGTCGTTGGTGAACGTCTTGCCGAGGTCCACCGACCCCTTCACGTTGCCGACCAACTGCTCTGTCGCCAGAGAGGTCTTCGGACCGCCGGCCGGCATGATGCCGTCCGGGAGGAACTGACCCTTGTCCTCGGTCAGGGCCGAGATGTAATCGGCCTTGGTCACCAACTGGTTCGACACGAACGACGCCGGCAGCTTGTTCGCGATGTCGGCCGCGCTGTGCGTGTTGATCCAGTGCATGGTGGCGACGAGCGCGTCGACGACCTTCTGCGTCGCGTCCTTGTGCGAGTTCACCCAGTCGGTGCGCGCGATCACACTGGCCGCGGGATAGGCACCGCCCATCGCCTGCGTGGCGCCGGCCGTGGTGGCCAGGTCGATCGCGGAGGCACCGACACCCTTCTTCTGGATCGCGGCGACCGTCGGCTGCGTCGTCATGACGCAGTCGACCTTGCCGTTCTGCAGCGCGGCGATGGCCGTGGATCCCGCGCCGACCCCGATCCGGTGGTACTGGCTGGTCTTGACGCCCTTCTTGGCGGCCAGGAACTGGGTGAGGGTGTCGGTGCCCGAACCCAGGTCGGTGACGCCGAGGGTCTTGCCCTTCAGGTCGGCGCCCGAGGTGACGCCCGACTTCTTGGTGCACATCTCGCGCTCGCCCGGGGCGCCGGAGAGCTGGACGACGTCCTCGACCGCCTTCCCCTTCGCCTGGAACTCGATCGTGTGGTTGTACCAGGCGCCCGCCATGTCCACCTGCCCCGAGGCCATGGCTTCCTCGGCACCGACACCGCCGTCCTGCTCGGTGCTCAGCTGGACGTTGACGCCGTACTTCTTGTAGAAGCCGAGCTGCTGGGCGAGTTGGTACGGCAGGTAGATCTGCTTGTCGAGGCCGCCGGCCATGAGCTTGACGGTCGGTGTGGAGCCCGAACCGCCGCTCGTGGCCGACGAGTTGCCGGAACAGGCGCTGACCGCGCCGAGGGCGAGAACGGTGAGCAGAGACGCGGCGACGGCGACGGGTCGTCTGGACATGGCTGACCACATTCCTTTGCTGAGGGTTCGAAGACGAAGCTGAGGGTTCTGAGATGAAGGAGGATGAAAGAGGGGGAAGTCCGGGGCGTCAGAGGGAGTTCGCCTCGGTCGGCGCCGGCGGGCGCCACGACAGCAGCCGGCGCTCCAGCTTGCTGATCAGCCACTCGGCGCCGAGCACGATGACCGAGATGACGAGCATCGTCGCGAACACGCCGTTGGGGTCGAACTGGTTCTGCGCGGTCTTGATGACCAGGCCGAGCCCGCTCTGCGCGCCGAGCACCTCGCCGACCAGCG
The DNA here is from genome assembly GCF_055638955.1 of Streptomyces sp. NPDC111507. Taxonomy (NCBI): domain Bacteria; kingdom Bacillati; phylum Actinomycetota; class Actinomycetes; order Kitasatosporales; family Streptomycetaceae; genus Streptomyces; species Streptomyces sp. NPDC111507. The sequence goes on from NZ_JBVKBU010000006.1 coordinate 368,074, forward strand.
CGCCGACGATGGCGAAGCCGAAGGCGCTGTGCAGGCTGGCGATGATCCAGGTGAGCGCGGAGGGCACGGTGACGTGCCGGATGATCTGCGTCTGCGAGGCGCCGAGCACCTTGGCGTTGGCGAGGATGTTGCGGTCGACCTCACGGACGCCCTGGAAGGCGTTGAAGAAGACGATGAAGAACACCAGCACCGCGGCGAGCAGGATCTTCGGCAGCACACCGATGCCGAACGCGACGATGAAGATCGAGCCGAGCACGATACGCGGGATCGCGTTGACCACCTTGATGTAGGGGCCGAGCACATCGGCGAGGAACCGGCTCCGGCCGAGTGCGACGCCGAAGATCACGCCGGCGACGGCCCCGAGGGCGAAGCCGGCGAGCGCCTCTTGGATCGTTGTCCAGATGTTCGAGTAGAAGGACCCGAACTCGGTGCCGTGCTGGAAGAGGTCGACCAGCCGCTTGGCGATGCCCGACGGCTGCCCGAAGAAGAACGGGTCGACGATCCCCCAGGTGGTGAACGCCTGCCAGCCGCCGACGACGAAGGCCGCGAGGCCGATACGGCCCGCCCACACCAGCGCGGTGCGCCGCCGGGCGGCCCGCTTCGCGGTGGCCGCGGCCGCGGACGGTGCGCCGTCCTTGACCAGCGCGGCGGAAACTGCGGACGTCGTGCTCATGCCGTACCTCCTGCGGTGCGTGCGTAGGCGCGCTCCACCTCCTCGCGCAGCGTTTCCCAGATCTGGTGCTGAAGTTCGATGAAGCGGGGCTGGAAGCGGATCTCCTGGACCGCGCCGCGCGGGCGGGGCAGGTCGATGTCGAAGACCGCCTTGACCGATCCGGGGCTGGACGTCATGACGACGACCCGGTCGGCGAGCGCCACGGCCTCGTCGAGGTCGTGGGTGATGAAGATGACCGACGGACGGATCTGCTCCCACAGGCCCAGCAGCTCGGTTGACATGATCGCCTTGGTCTGCACGTCCAGGGCGCCGAACGGCTCGTCCATGATCAGGATCTTCGGTTCGTTGATCAGAGCCGCGGCCATCGCCACGCGCTTGCGCATACCGCCGGAGAGCTGGTGCGGGTAGCGGTCCTCGAACCCGGACAGGCCCACCCGCCGCAGCCAGTCGCGCGCCGAGACCTGGGCCTTCTGCTTGGGGACGCCGCGGAAGACCGGGCCCATCAGCACATTGCCGAGGACGGTCTTCCAGGGCAGCAGCGCGTCGGTCTGGAACATGAAGCTGACGCCGTCGGTGACACCGTCCACCTCACGGCCGCCGACCTTGACCGAGCCCTCGCTGGGCCGGTCGAGCCCGGAGACCATGCTCAGGGTCGTCGACTTGCCGCAGCCCGTCGGGCCCACCACCGCGCAGAACTGGCCAGGCTCCACGGTGAACGAAACGTCCTGCAGCGCCGTGAACACCTCACCCGCGGGAGTCAGAAATCGTTTGGTGAGCCCTGAAATCTCGACTCGCGCGCTGTCCTGGCCGCTTTTGTCGGCGACCGTGCTCAACGCGGCATCGTTTCGCGAAGCCATCTGAGGCCGTCTCCTTCCCTAACCTCGGGGTCGAGGAAGGCAGACGCTAGAGGCCGCCCCGTAGTACGTCGCTGTTTCAGACGTATCTCGCGTTAGTTGTGTTAACCGGGGTTCTGCACGTTCTGCTCAGTGGGCCGGGGGTGGGCAGGATGTCCCTGGTGGGGCACAATCACGCCACCACGGGTTACGGCGAAGGGGCCGGGCCCGGCAGCAAGACAAGGGCGAAGGCACCTGTGATGCCCATCCGAATCCGGATCGGCCGCGCCTGGAAGGGGAGGCTCTCCGCGCGGATTCTGGCCAGCCAACTGGCCATCCTGGCCCTCTCCGGAGCCATCGGTTTCGTACTGTTCGCGTTCGCTCAGCGGGCCGAGATCGACCGCTCCTACGAGCAGCGGGCGCTGGCCATCGCCCAGACCACGGCCGCCGAGCCGCAGATCCGGCAGGCCATGGAGTACGGCGGTGGCGGCGACATCGTGCAGACCGTCGCCGAACGGATCCGAATAGCGTCCGGGGCGTCGTACGTGGTCGTGATCGACCTGCACGGCATCCGCCACTCGCACCCCACTCCGGCACTGATCGGTGAGCCGGTGGGCGAGCCGATCGCGGTGCTGGACGGCCTTACTCACGTCGGCTCCGACCAGGGCGCGACCGGGCGGTCCGCCAACGGCAAGGCTCCGCTGTACGGGCCCACGGGCACGCTGGTCGGCGAGGTGTCGGCCGGCATCCCGGAACGCGACGTACTCGGCGAGCTCTGGCGGGAGCTGCCCACCTTCGGCCTGTACGCCACGATCGCCACCGCGCTCGGTTCGGTGGCCGCGTTCCTGCTGGCCAGACGCCTGAAGCGGACGACGTTCGGGCTGGAGCTGGAGGAGATCGCCGGGCTGCTGCAGGACCGGGAGGCGATGCTGCACGGCATCCGGGAGGGCGTGGTCGCCTTCGACCCCGAGGGCCGGGTCACCGTCATCAACGACGAGGCGCGCCATCTGCTCGGTCTGGGCATGGCACTGGGCGGCCGGCTGGACGAGGTCCTGCCCGAGGGGCGGCTGCGCCGAGCGCTGGACGGCAGCCTCAGCGGGACGGACATCACGGTCCTCACCGACGACCACTGCCTGGCCGTCAACCGGATGCCGGTGACGCTGCACGGCCGGGCGCTGGGCGCGGTGGTCACCGTGCGCGACCGCACCGAACTGGTCGGACTGCTCAGGGAACTGGACTCGGTGCGCGGGCTGACGGACGCGCTGCGGGCCCAGCAGCACGAGTTCACCAACCGGATGCACACCCTGGCCGGGCTGCTGGACGTGGGGGAGTACGAGTCCGCGTACGAGTACGCCGTCGAGCTGGCCGGGGCCGACCAGGAGCTGACCGAGTCGGTGCGCGAGCACATCGGCAACGCCCTGATGGTCGGTCTGATCGTGGCCAAGACGACGGTCGCCGCCGAGCGTGGCGTACGGATCGTGCTGGGTGAGGACTCCGCGCTCGGCGAGCAGCCGCCGCATCTGCACCGGCTGCTGACCATCGTCGGCAACCTGCTGGAGAACGCCCTCGACGCCGCGGTCGGCGGACCGGCCCCGGCGGGCGGCCGGGAGGTACGGCTCACGGTCGTCGAGGCCACCACGGAGGTGCTGGTGCGGGTGGCCGACACCGGACCGGGCATCCCGCCGGGCGCGGCCGAGTCCATCTTCGAGGACGGCTGGTCGACCCGGCCGGACCGTGGCACCGCCCGGCGCGGCCTCGGACTGGCCCTGGTCCACCGGCTGGTCCAGCGGCACGGCGGCACCATCACGGTCAGCGAGGGGCCCGGGGCGGTCTTCACCGTGACGCTGCCCCTGCCGGACGCCGCGCCCGCGCCGCGGGGCGCACTGTTCACGACGGCCCTGCCGGTACCGGCGGGCGCCCTGGCCGCGGCCGATGGAGGGGAGCGCTGGTGATACGGACCCTGGTGGTGGACGACGACTTCCGGGTGAACGGACTCCACTGCACATACGTGGCCCGCGTCGAGGGCTTCGAGGTCGTCGGCCAGGTGGCGAACGTGGCCGAGGCGCTGGACGCCGTCCGTACGCTCCACCCGGAACTGCTGCTCCTCGACATCTTCCTCCCCGACGGCAGCGGCCTCGACGTGCTGCGACAGCTGACCGGCGACGCGGGTGGCGCCCGCCCCGACGCCATCGTGATCACGGCCGACCGGGACATCACTTCCGTACGGACCGCGATGAAGCTCGGAGCCGTCGGATACCTCGTCAAGCCCTTCGGCGCCGACGCCCTGGCCGAGCGGCTCGCCGCCTACCGCGCGCTCCAGCACCGGGTGGACGTCCTGGGCCCGGAGGCGGAGACCGACCAGGCCGACGTGGACGCCCTGTTCAGCGTCGTCCGCCCCACCGCCCTGCCCGCCGTCCCGGCCAAGGGCCACTCCGCGCCGACCCTCGCCCTGCTCCACGAGACGGTCCGCGCCGCCCGCCGGGACGTGTCGGCGGCCGAGGCGGCGGAACTCACCGGCGTCTCCCGCGCCACGGCCCAGCGCTACCTGTCCTACCTCGTCCGGGAGGGCATGGTCCGACTGGAACTGCGTTACGGCGCGACCGGCCGCCCCGAACACCGCTACCGCACCGTGTCCTGACGTCGCGGCCGGTGCTTGCGGCGCACACTGAAGGCATGCTCACGGCGGGCCGCTCCCGCTCGCCCTCCCCTCACAGGAGTCACGCATGCCCCTGCTGCGTACAGGCGACCTGGACCTTTACCAGCAAGTCGTCGGGGAGGGCGACCCGCTCGTCCTCGTCCACGGTGCGTGGAGCGACCACACGTCGTGGCAGCCCGCGATCGTGGCCGAGGATCCGGACGCCCTGAGGCAACTGCGCCCGACGCGAGCCTCGATGGACGCCGTCCTCGCCCATCTCGGCAAGGGCGAGTACCGGCAGGGCGCACGGCAGTTCGTGGAGGAGGTGGCCATGGGACCCGGCACCTGGGACCGGCTGCCCGCCGCCGTGCGCGAGACGTTCCTGCACAACGCGCCCACCTGGCTGGACGAACAGTGGCACGCAGAGCCCGGTGTGGTGGGCGACGATCCTCGACCGGCCGGCCGCGGCCCCGCCGCCCTCACGCGCTTCGTTCGGACGTCCTGAGACGCGGGCCCCGTCACTCGTCGGTACTGTCGGAAGTGATCGCCGCTCGCTCTCGGCTCCTGGTCCACCGACCGGGCGGCGGAGCGAAGGAGGCAGGGTGTCGTGACCGTGATCTCCCTGAAGTCCGCCCAGGTGCGGGAAGGACTCACGCTGCCCTACGCCGAGGCCGGCTACCCCGGTGGCACACCGGTCGTCTTCGTGCACGGGCTCGGCGACTCCTGGTGGGCCTTCGAGCCCCTCCTCAGACGCCTTCCGGCCGCCCTGCGCGGTTATGCGCCCACCCAGCGCGGCCATGGCGACGCCGACCGCCCGTCCGGGGGCTACACACCCGAGGACTACGCCGCCGACCTCGTCGCCTTCCTGGACGCCGTCGACATCGACCGCGCGGTGCTCGTCGCGTCCTCGAGCGGCGGCGTGCCCGCCCGGATGGTCGCGGGCAGTCATCCCGACCGGATCTCGGGGCTGGTGCTGATCGGCGTACCCGGCACGCTCGAGGACAAGCCGGCGGTGACCCGGATGCGGGAGGCCGTAGAAGGGCTCTCGGACCCCGTCCCCCGGGAGTTCGTCGAGGAGTTCGTCTCCGGCGCGGTGGACCGGCCCGTCGCCAGGGGCCTCGTCGAGACGATGATCGACGAAAACCTCAAGGTCCCCGCGTACGTCTGGCAGGAGACCCTGCGCGGACTGCTCGACACCGATCTGCGCGCGACCCTCGCGGGCATCCTGGTGCCCACCCTCGTCATCTGGGGTGACCAGGACGACCTGCTGTCCCGCGGCGACCAGCGGACCATCCTGGACGCCATCCACGGTTCACGCCTGATCGCCTACGAGGGCGTCGGGCACGACGTCCACTGGGAGCAGCCCGACCGCGTGGTCGCCGACCTCGCCGCCTTCGCCGCACACATCGAACACCCCGGGGCTCCCGACACGTCATGAAGGCGTGGGGGACGGCAGTTTGGCCAGTTACCTATTGAATACCCGGGGTTACATCCACGGGGCCGACAAGTCTTGCTATCGTGTTACTCGTTAGTAGCAAGCCGAGCGGGGGGCACGAGGGACCGGCGTATGCATCGCCGCCGTTCCTCGGGCGGGTTGGTCGCGAGGGACTGTCCGGCAAGGGGGCCGGGCGGCCGGTGACACCTGTGCGTACGCACCCCGCGGCCTTCGAACTCCACTTTTCTCGCTCACTCATTCGAACAGGTGAGACTCCTCATATGGCTCGTTCCCTGGTCGACTTACTGACCACGCACGCCTCGCAACAGCCGGAGCGGACGGCATACCGCTACCTCGTCACGGGCGACTGCGACGGAGAGATCCAGGACATCTCGTACGGACGTCTGGCCCGTCGGTCCCGAGCCGTCGCCGCCTGGCTGCAGGAACGCGGCCTGGCCGGATCGCGCGCTCTGCTGCTGTACCCGCCCGGCCTGGAGTTCATCTGCGGCTACCTGGGCTGTCTTTCGGCCGGGGTCGTCGCCGTGCCGGGCGTTCCCCCGCAGGGGCGGTCGCAGAACCACCGTGCCCTGACCCGCATGAAGCGCCTCATCGCCGACGCGGACGCCAAGGTGATCCTGGGCGGCCGTGAGGTGCTCGCCACCCTGGCCGCCCAGGCGGAACACCTGCCCGAACTGGACGGGCTCACCTGCGTCGCCACCGAGGACATACCCGACGAGGCGGCCGACTCCTGGCGCGAACCCGACCTCACCGCCGACTCGGTCGCCTTCCTCCAGTACACCTCCGGCTCCACCTCCGCCCCGCGCGGCGTCATGGTGACGCACGGGAACCTGCTGGACAACCAGCGGGCCGTCACCGAGCGGATGGGCCACACCCCGGACACGCTCGCGGAGTACGAGCACGAACTGTTCGTCAGCTGGCTGCCGGTGTACCACGACATGGGCCTCATCGGCCCGGTCCTGAACACCGTCCACCTCGGCGCCACCGCCACGCTCTTCTCGCCCCTGCACTTCCTCCAGCGGCCCGCGCGTTGGCTGACCGCCCTCAGCCGCTACCGCCCGCACACCAGCGGCGGCCCCAACTTCGCCTACGAGCTGTGCCTCAAGCACGCCACCCCCGAACTCCTCGACGGACTCGACCTCGGCCGGTGGAAGGTCGCCTTCAACGGCGCCGAACCGGTACGGGCCGCCACCCTGCGGCGCTTCACCGAGGCCTTCGCCCCGGCCGGCTTCCGACGCGAGGCCCTCTATCCGTGCTACGGCCTCGCCGAAGCCACGCTCATCGTCACCGGTGGCTCGGTCGACACCCCGCCCACCCTCGCCCCGGCCTCCGGGTCAGGGCCGCACGTGGGCGCGGCCGACGCGGCCGCCGTCGGCTCCGGGCGGCCGGTCCCCGGTACGACCGTGGTGATCGCCGACCCCGAACGGCGGGAGGAGTTGCCCGAGGGGGAGGTCGGCGAGATCTGGGTGAGCGGCGCGGGCGTCGCCAAGGGCTACTGGCGCAACGCCCTCGCCACCCGCGAGACCTTCCGGGCCACGCTGAAGGACCGTCCGGACCGTTTCCTGCGGACCGGCGACCTCGGATTCCTGCGCGAGGGCGAGCTGTTCGTCACCGGCCGCCTCAAAGACCTGATGGTCATCGACGGACGCAACCACTACCCGCAGGACCTGGAGCTGTCCGCCGAGATGTCCCACGGGGCGCTCCGGCCGGGCTGCACCGCCGCGTTCTCCGTGGACGGCGGTGTCGAGGGCGAGCAGCCCGTCATCGTCGCCGAGACGGCTTTGGACGCGGCGGCCGACTCCGAGCGGATCACCGAAGTGATCCGCAGCGCGATCGGCGAGGCCCACGGCCTCGCGGTGCGTGACGTCGTGCTGGTCCACCCCGGCACCATCCCCAAGACGTCCAGCGGGAAGATCCAGCGCCACGCCTCCCGGGCGGCCTACCTCGCCGACGCCCTCGCGGTGGTCGGCGCGCCCGCCGCGACATGAGGTAGACGAGGTCACCCCCCGTCGGCGCGGACACCCGCGCCGACGGGGCACCCCGGTCGTACCCGCCGTACGCCAGGGGTTTCTCGGTCGCGCGCCGGTGTCTCCGCCGTACACCCCTTGCCGTCCACCGGTCGCCGTCCACCGTCGCCGTACCCGTTGTACGGAATCCGCCTGAACCCGAGCTCACGAGGACACCTTTCCCGATGCCTGCGAGCGAGTCCCCGAAGCAGTTCCCCGAGATGTCCCTCACGGCCTCCGAGGACGTGACCTCCGAGGACGTGCGGGCCTGGCTGACGTCGGCCGTCGCCGAGGCGGCCGGGCTCGACCCACTGGCCGTCGACCCCGAGCGGCCGATCGCCGAATTCGGCCTGGGATCACGCCAGTTGGTGACCCTGGCCGCGGAGCTCTCCGGGCGGATCGGCCGCGCCGTGGAGCCGTCTCTCGTCTTCGAGCACCCCACCATCGCGGCGCTCGCCGCGGCGGTCCTCGACGAAGGGCCCGTCGGCGCGGCGGCGCCGGTGCCGGCGGACGCGCCCGTACGAAGCGACGAGGACATCGCCGTCATCTCCATGGGCTGCCGCTACCCCGGCGGCGCCGACGACCCCGAGGCGCTGTGGCGGCTGCTCGCCTCCGGCGAGGACGCCATCACCGAGGTGCCCGCGGGCCGTTGGGACACCCGGGGGCTCTACGACCCCGACCCGGAGGCCCCCGGCAAGGCGTACACCCTGCGCGGCGGCTTCCTCTCCGGCATCGACCGTTTCGACGCGTCCTTCTTCGGGATCTCACCGCGCGAGGCCGCGGCCATGGACCCCCAGCAGCGGCTGCTGCTCGGGACCGCGTGGGAGACGTTCGAGCGCGCCGGGATCGTGCCGGACACGCTGAACGGCAGCTCCACCGGCGTCTACATCGGGCTGTACGACAGCGGCTACCAGGCCTCGGCCGCGCTCGGCCGGCTCGACGGGCACGTGGGCACCGGTTCCGCGTCCAGCGTGGCCTCCGGGCGCATCGCCTACACCCTCGGACTCCAGGGCCCGGCGGTCACCGTCGACACCGCCTGCTCCTCCTCCCTCGTCGCCCTGCACCTGGCCGCGCGGGCGCTCGCGAGCGGCGAGTGCGACCTGGCGCTGGCGGGCGGCGCGACGCTCCTTGTCACCCCGCGCGGACATGTCGAGTTCAGCCGACTGCGCGGGCTGTCGCCGTCCGGGCGGTGCAGCCCGTTCTCGACCGACGCGGACGGCGTGGTGTGGGCCGAGGGCTGCGGTCTGGTGCTGCTCAAGCGGCTCGCGGACGCGCGCCGCGACGGCGACCGGGTCCTCGCCGTCGTCAAGGGGTCGGCCATCAACCAGGACGGCCGCAGCCAGGGTCTGAGCGCCCCGAGCGGCCCGGCGCAGGAACGGGTGGTGCGCGCCGCCCTCGACGCGGCCGGACTCCGCCCGGACGACCTGGACCACGTCGAGGCGCACGGCACGGGCACCCGGCTCGGCGACCCCATCGAGGGCCGGGCGCTCGCCGCCGTCTTCGGGCCGGGGCGCCCGGCCGACCGGCCGCTCGGCGTCGGCTCCCTCAAGTCCCAGATCGGTCACACCCAGGCCGCGGCGGGCATCGGCGGTGTCATCAAGACGGTCCTGGCCCTCGGCCATGAACTGCTCCCCGCCTCGCTGCACGCCGACACCCCGACCGAGCACGTGGACTGGGCGGGCGGCGGCCTGCGGGTGCACAGCGCGGCCCGGGCATGGCCGCGGGGCGGCGACCGGGTGCGGCGGGCCGGGGTGAGCGCGTTCGGGATCAGCGGTACGAACGCGCACGTGGTGCTGGAGGAGGCGCCGCGGGACCTCGTACGGCCGGCCGCCGGGACACCCCTGGCGGAGCTGCCCGGCGCGACCCTCTTCCCGCTCTCCGCCCGCACCCTCCCCGCCCTCCGGGGCCAGGCCGCGCGCCTCCTCGAAGCGCTCGGCGAACAGCCGCGGCCGGCGCTGTCCGAGGTGGCCGCGACGCTGGCCCACCACCGCACGCACTTCGAGCACCGGGCCGTCGTCCGGGCGGCCGACCTCGACGGCCTGCTGACCGCCCTGCGCGCACTCGCCGAGGGCCCAACCGACAGCGGCACGGACTCCGGCACCGGCACCGGCACCGGCATCGGTATCGATACGGTCGTCGGACCCCAGCAGGCCGTCCCCACCGGCAAGTTGGCCTTCGTCTTCCCCGGCCAGGGCTCCCAGTGGGCCGGTATGGCCCGCGATCTGCTCGACCGCGACCCGGTGTTCGCGGACGAACTCGACCGCTGCGACGCCGCTCTGCGCCCTTTCACCACGTGGTCGGTGGCGGCCGTGCTGCGTGGTGCCGAGGGCGCCCCGCCGCTGGACCGTGTGGACGTCGTGCAGCCGGTCCTGTTCGCCGTGATGGTGTCCCTGGCCGCGGTGTGGCGGGCCCGGGGCGTACGGCCGGACGCCGTGGTCGGGCACAGCCAGGGCGAGGTCGCCGCGGCCTGCGTCGCGGGCGCGCTCAGCCTGAACGACGCCGCCGCGGTGGTCGCCCTGCGCAGCCAGGCCCTGACCGGGCTGTCGGGCACCGGCACCATGGCCGTCGTCGCCCTCCCGCACACCGAGGTCGAGGACCGCCTCGCCGACCTCGACGGACGAGTCTGCGTCGCCGCCGTGAACAGCGGCCGCTCGACGGTGATCGCCGGTGACGTCGAGCCCCTGGAAACCCTGCTCGCCGACCTCGACCGCGAGCAGGTCTTCGCCCGCCGCCTCGATGTCGACTACGCCTCCCACAGCCCCCGGGTCGAGCCCGTCCGCGCGACGGTCCTCGACGAACTCGACGGCGTCACCACCTGCCCGACCTCCGTCGCCTGGTACTCCACCGTCACCGGCGAGCCGGTCACCGAGGAGCTGGAAGCCGACTACTGGTACACCAATCTGCGCGAGCCCGTGCGCTTCGCACCCACCGTGGAGCGCATGGCCGCGGACGGCTACCGCTGCTTCGTCGAACTCGGCCCCCACCCCTCCCTCGTCACCGCCCTGCACACCGTCGCCGAGGACTCCGGCCACGAGGACCTGGTCGCCGTCGGCTCACTGCGCCGCGACGAGGACGGGCCCGCCTGCCTGGACCGGGCCGCCGCCGAACTCCACGTCCACGGACGGCGGATCGACTGGCGCCGGCTGGTCCCCGACATCGCCCCCGCCGACCTGCCGACGTACGCCTGGGATCCGCGGCGCCACTGGATCGAGCCCGAGTCCACGACCGGTGCCTCCGGCCTCTTCGACCGTGCCGCGCACCCCCTGCTCGGTATCCAGCTCCAGTCGCCGGACGAGACCCGCTGGACCTTCCGGGGCGAGTGGTCCAAGGACACCGCCGACTGGCTGCCCGACCACACCGTGTTCGGCCGGACCGTCGTCTCCGGCACCACCCTGATGGAACTCTGCCGCGCCGCGCTCGCCGTGGCCCGCCCGGACGACCCGGCCGACCTCACCGACCTGCTCCTCCTCAGCCCTCTCACCCTCCCCGACTCCGGCACGGTCGAGGTGTCCGTCGAGGTGGTCACCGCCGGTGACGTACCGGAGATCACCGTGCACAGCCGCCCGCGCGGCCAAGAGGCCACGGGCTGGACCCTGCACGCCACCGCGTCCGCGTCCGCGCCCGCCGCGCCGACGGGGGAACGGCCCCCGGCGTGGCCGGAGGCAGCCGAACCGGCCTGGGCCCCGGGGACCTACGAGCGGCTCACCGAACTGGGCCTCGGCTACGGCCCGGCCTTCCAGGGCGTACGGTCGGCGGTCACGACCGGCGACGGTGAACTGCTGGCCCGGCTCTCGCTGCCGCCCACGGCCCGCGACGCGGCAGACCCGTACCCCCTCCACCCCGCCCTGCTGGACGCGGCGCTGCACGTGGCCGCCGGGCTCGACGTGTCCGACGGCCGGGTGCCGCTCCCGGTCGCGATGGGCCGGTGCGTCCTGCCGCCCGGTGGCGCGAGGGACCTCACCGCGGCCGTACGACGCACGGGCGGCTCCGGCGCGGACCTCACCCTGGACGTGACGCTGTGGGACACCGACGGCTTCCCGGCCGGTCGTCTGGAGGGCGTACGACTGCGGGCCGCGGACCCGGCGGACCTGAACGGCACCCCGGAGAACGCCCGGCACCTGTACGAGGTGGTCTGGACGGCCGTACCCGAACAGCCCGCCGCGGCACCGGGCACCGAGTGGGCCGTCGTCGGCGACCCCTCGGACCCGGAGGTCGCCGGCGCCCTGCGCGGCCTCGCGGCGGCGGGGACCCACGTCCGGAGCGGGACGGACGGCGCGGACGTGAGCGGGACGGGCGGCGTCGACGTGCTCGTCCGGTTCTGGCCGCGCCCGGCGGCGGACGCCGAACCAGCCGCCACGGCCCAGGAGTTGGCGGCCGCGGCCCTGGCCGAACTGCGTGCCCTGATCGCCCTCCCGCAGGACGCGGCACCCGCCCGGACCGTGTGGGTGACGCGCGGTGCGGTCGGGACGGTCGACGAGGACACCGTGCCCGGCCTCGCCCAGTCCGTGCTGTGGGGACTCGCGCGCAGCGCCCGCGCCGAACACCCGGAACTCGGCCTGACCCTGCTCGACCTCGACGACTCCGACCCGGCCGACGCGCTCCCGACTGCCGCCACCCACGCCGAGGAGCCCGAACTCGCCTTCCGCGCGGACACCCTGCTCGCGCCGCGACTCGTCCGCGCCCGCAACCGGGACGCGGCCGGCACCCCGGTCGTCCTCGACCTGGTCGGCCGCCCCACCCTCGTACCCACCGACGGCACGGTGCTGATCACCGGAGGTCTCGGTGCCGTCGGACGGCACCTCGCCCGGCTGCTCGCCGAACACGGCGTTCCACGCCTGCTTCTGACGTCCCGTCAAGGACCCGACGATCCGCGCGCCGCCGAGGTCGCCGCCGAACTGACCGCGCTGGGCGCCGAGGTCGAGGTCGCGGCCTGCGACATCGGGGACGCGGCGGCCGTGGCCGGGCTGCTCGCCGGTATCGGGGAGGAGGCGCCACTGCGCGGTGTCGTGCACTGCGCCGGAGTCCTGGCCGACGGGGTGGTCGCCGAGCTGACGCCCGAACGCCTCGCACAGGTGTTGCGCCCCAAGGTCGACGGCGCCGCCCATCTGCACCGGCTCACCGCCGACGCGCGAGTCGACCTGTTCCTGCTGGTCTCCTCGGCCGCCGGAGTCGTCGGCAACGCGGGCCAGGGCAACTACGCGGCGGCCAACGTCTTCCTCGACCAACTCGCCCACCACCGGCGGGCCCTGGGCCTGCCCGGCGTCTCCCTCTCCTTCGGTGCATGGGCGGGCGAGGGCCTCGCCGCCGCACACGCCGAACTGGACCGGATGGCCCGCCTCGGCCACCGCGCCCTCACCCCCGACCAGGGCCGCGCACTCGTCGAACTCGCCCTGCGGCAGGGCGCCCCGCACCTGGTCGCCTGGGCCCTGGACCTGCCCCGCCTGCGCGAGACCGTGACCACCACGGACGGCGGTACGGCGGCGCTGTGGCGCTCGCTGCTGCCCGCGCCCCGCACCGGACGCGGCGGCGGCGACGGTCTGGCCGACCGACTGGCCCGGCTGCCCGAGGCCGAACGCGCCGAACGCGTCCTGGCCCTGGTCCGCGAGGAGATCTCCCGCGCCCTCGGCCTGCGCTCGACGGAGTCCGTCCGCCCCGACCAGCCGCTGCGCGAACTCGGCATGGACTCGGTGACGGCGGTCGAACTCCGCAACCGGATCGGCGCCCGGATAGGCGCCAAGCTCCCGGCCACCCTGCTGTTCGACCACCCCACCGCTGCCCGGCTCGCCGCGCACCTGCTGTCCACCGCCCTCGCGGCGGGCGACCGCACCACTCCCGCCACACGGCCCCCACGGACAACACGCACCACGACGCCGACCTCCGACGAACCGGTGGCCCTGGTCGCCATGGCCTGCCGGCTGCCGGGCGGTGTGAGCGATCCGGAAGGCCTGTGGAACCTGGTCGCGGAGGGGCGCGACGCGGTGGGCCCCTTCCCGGCCGAACGCTGGGACGTGGCGGCGCTGTACGACCCCGACCCGGACGCCGTCGGCAAGTCCTACGCCCGTGAGGGCGGCTTCCTGAACCACGACGACCTGGCGTCCTTCGACGCGGGCTTCTTCGGGATCACCCCGAAGGAAGCGGCCGCGATGGACCCGCAGCAACGGCTGCTGATGGAGACGGCGTGGGAGGCGCTGGAGCGCGCCGGGATCGTGCCCGCCGAACTCGCGGGCAGCACCACCGGTGTGTACGTCGGCATGTTCGGCAGCGACTATCTGGCGGGGTCCCGCCTCGACCAGTTGGACGGGTACGTCGGTACGGGCTCGGCGCTGAGCGTGGCCTCGGGGCGGCTCGCCTACGCCCTGGGGCTGGGCGGCCCCGCGCTGACCGTGGACACGGCGTGCTCCTCGTCGCTGGTGGCACTGCACCTGGCGGCGCAGGCACTGCGGTCAGGAGAGTGCGACCTCGCCCTCGCCGGTGGCGTGACGGTGATGGTGACCCCGGGAACCTTCGTGGAGTTCAGTCGGCTGCGGGGCCTGTCCCCGACCGGCCGCTGCCGCTCCTTCTCCGATGACGCCGACGGCGCCATCTGGGCCGAGGGCGCCGGCATGGTCGTACTGAAGCGACTGAGCGACGCCCGGCGCGACGGTGACGAGGTGCTGGCCGTGCTGCGCGGCACGGCCGTCAACCAGGACGGCCGCAGCCAGGGGCTGTCCGCGCCGAACGGCCCGGCGCAGGAACAGGTGATCCGGCGGGCACTGGAGCTGTCCGGGCTGGAGGCCGCCGACATCGACTATGTGGAGGCGCACGGCACGGGCACCACGCTGGGCGACCCGATCGAGGCGAACGCCCTGGCGGAGGTCTTCGGCCACTCACGTCCGCAGGACCACCCCCTGTACCTGGGCTCGCTCAAGTCCAACATCGGTCACGCGCAGGCGGCTTCGGGTGTGATCGGGCTCGTCAAGGTGGTGCAGTCGCTGCGCCACCGGACCCTGCCGCGCACCCTGCACGCCGACACCCCCAGCAGGCACGTCGACTGGGAGAACAGCGGGCTGCGGCTGGTGCGGGACACGGTGGCCTGGCCGTCGTCGCCCGGGCGGACACGACGGGCCGGAGTGAGTGCCTTCGGGATCAGCGGGACCAACGCGCATGTGATCGTGGAAGAGGCCCCGCCGGTCGAGACGGCACACGGGACGGACGAAGTCCCGTCGGGGAAGCGGCTGTTCGTGCTGTCGGGACGCAGCGAGGCCGCCCTGCGGGGGCAGGCCGCGCGACTGGCGAACCACCTGACCGAGGAGGCCGACGAGGACCTCACTCTCCTCGATGTCGCCCACACCCTGGCCCGGCACCGCAGCCACTTCGAACGGCGCGCGGCCCTCGTCGCGGGTGACCGGGACGAACTGCTGCTACGCCTCGACGCGTTGGCGAGCGGGCGGGCGCCCCTTGCCGCGCCCCGCGACGACGGGACGGGCAGGGTGGCCTTCGTCTTCGCCGGGCACGGCGGCCAATGGCCCGGAATGGGCGTGGAGCTGATGGCCGGGTCGGAGGCGTTCCGCGAGGAGCTGGTCCGCATCGACGAGGCCGTTCGCCGACGGGCCGGCTGGTCGGTGCTCAACGCCCTGCGGGCGCCGGAGGAGTTCGCCCCGCTCGGCCGCACCGAGTTCCTGCAACCGGTGCTGTTCGCAGTCAACGCCTCACTCGCCGCCGCCTGGCGCGCGCTCGGCGTCCGCCCGGACGCCGTCGTCGGGCACAGCCTGGGCGAGATCGCCGCCGCGTACAGCGTGGGCGCCCTCACCCTGGACGAGGCCGTGACCGTCGTGACCGGGCGCGGGCAGGCCGTCGTACCGCTGGTGGGCCAGGGCGGCATGCTGTCCGTGGAACTGCCCTCCGCGCGGGTCGAGGAGCTGCTCGCGCCGTTCACGGGCCGCCTGTTCGTCGCGGCGGTCAACAGCGCCCGGTCCACGGCCGTCTCCGGCGAGGCCGACGCGCTGGCCGAACTGCGCCGCCGCCTCGACGAGCGGGGCATCGCCGCACGCCCGCTGTCGACACCGTTCGCCTCGCACACCCCCTTGATGGACCCGCTCCACGCGGAACTGCTCGAGCGTTTCTCCGGTGTCAGGGGCGCCCGGACACCGACCCCGCTGTACTCGGCGGTGCTGGCCGAACCCGTCCCCGGCGACCGGCTGGACGCCGACCACTGGTACGCCAACCTCAGGGAGCCGGTCCGGTTCGCGGACACGATCCGACGGATGCTGGACGACGGCTACCGCTACTTCGTCGAGCTGAGCCCGCACCCCTCGCTCACCTCGTCGATCGAGGCGGTGGCGGCGGAGGCCGGGATCGACGCGGTCGGCATCGGCTCGCTGCGCCGGCAGAGCGACGGACACGACGTACTGCTGCGCGGGCTGGGGGAGTTGTACACGGCCGGGCACACGCCCGACTGGCCGCTGCTGTTCCCGGAGGGCCGCCGGGTCGGCCTGCCCACCTACGCCTTCGCCCGCGAACGCCACTGGCTCGCGCCCGCCCCGGCCACCGCCTCGGCCGGTGGATCACCGCTGCTCGGCACGCACCTGGAGGCCAGCGACGCACCCGACCGGCACCTCTTCCAGGCCGACGTCGACCTCGACGACAGCCGCTTCGCCTATCTCACCGACCATCGGGTCACCGGCGAGGTCTGGCTGCCCGGCGCCGCCTTCCTCGACATGGCCCTGGAGGCCGCGTCCGCGCTGCGGGGCGGCGGCGAAGTACGGCTGGCCGACGTCAGGTTCGTACAGCCGCTGTCACTGGACGTGGACCGGCCCGTACGGCTGCAACTGGTCCTGAGCCCGGCCGAGGACGGCTTCCGGGACTTCACCATCGCCTCGACACCCGCCGGTGGGCACGGCGCACCGTGGCAGCGGCACGTCAGCGGACGGCTCGCGGTCACCGCGGAAACCGCCGCCGAGGACGAAGAGCGGCTCGACGCCGTGCGTGAACGGTGCGACGAACAGGTCGATCTGTCAGCGGTCTACGCCGGGCTCGCGGCCCTGGGCATCGACTACGGACCCGCCTTCCGGGGGCTGGAGGAGGGCCGCCGCACGGACATGGCCGCCCTCGGCCGCCTGGCCCGCACGCCCGCCGCCGGACATCTGCTGCATCCCGCCGTCCTCGACGCGGCCTTCCACACGGCCGCCCTGCCGGGCGGCGCTCCCGGAGGCCGGGCGTTCGTGCCCGCGGCCGTCGGACAGCTGAGGTTCACCGGACTGCGCACGGCGCCCGTGTGGGCGACCTGCCGACTGCGATCCGTGGACGGCGACACGGCGACCGTGGACCTGCGGCTGTGGGACGAGAACGAACACCTGGTTCTGGAGGCACGGGAGTTCGCACTGGCCGCACTGTCTCCGCTGGACGGCGCGCTCTTCGAGACCCACTGGCAGCCGCGTCAGGCCGCGCAACAGCCGCCCGCCGAGGGCAGTTGGCTGATCCTGGCGGACGACACGGGTGTCGCGGCCGAACTGGAGGAGCGGCTCGGCCCGGCCGTGCCGTGCGTGATCGCCCGCAGAGGTGAGTCGTTCGGCGCGGAGGGACCGGGTCGTTACGTGCTGGACCCCGCCGATCCGCGGCACCTGGCCCGCCTCCTGGACGAGGCCTTCCCCGACGGGCCGCCCGAGCGGGTGGTCCAGCTGTCCGCGCTCGACGCCCCGGCGATCACGGATGCCGGTGCGGCCGAGGAGGCGGCGCGGCTGTGCTGCCTGAGCACGCTGCACCTGGTACGGGCGCTGGCGGACCGGCCGCGGGGCCGGGCCCCCCGTCTCTTCGTCGTCGCGCGGGGCAGCCAGGCCGCCGGTGACAGCGCGCGGGTGACGCACCCTCAGCAGGCCCTCGCCTGGGGCTTCGGCCTCGCGGTGGCGCAGGAGTACCCGGAGCTGTCGGCCACCCTGATCGATCTGCCGCCCACCGACGGTCTCGACGCCCTGTGGACACAACTGCGGCACGCGGACGACGAACGGCTCGTGGCGCTGCGGGAGTCGGGCCGACTCGTCCCGCGCCTGGCCCGCACCCGCCCCGACGACGGCGGCAGCGGCGAGATCACCCCCAACGGCGTGTACCTGATCACCGGCGGTCTGGGCGGCCTCGGCCGGGTCGTCGCCGAACGGCTGGTCCGCCGCGGCGCCCGTCGACTGGCCCTGATGAGCCGGGGCGAGCCCGACGCGCACACCGCGAGCTGGATCACGGGTCTCGAAGAACACGGGACCACCGTCCACCTCGCCCGCGCCGACGTGGCCGACCGCGAGGAACTGACGGCGGCCCTGGACGCCGTACGACGGGAAGCGGGGCCGATCGCCGGAGTCGTCCACGCGGCCGGTGTCCTCGACGACGCGACGGTGGCGAACCTGACCGACGAGCGCGTCCTGCGCGTGCTCGCCCCCAAGGTCCTCGGCACCACACTGCTCACGGAACTGATCCCGGAGGCCGAGCGCCTCGTCCTGTTCGCCTCGGCGGCCGGTCTCCTCGGCTCCGCCGGACAGAGCCCGTACGCGGCGGCGAACGCCTTCCTCGACGCCTGGGCGCACCACCTCTCCCGCGTCGACCGCCGGGCGCTGAGCCTGGACTGGGGCGCCTGGGCGGGCGTGGGCATGGCCGCCGAGTCCGGCACCCGGGCCGCCGAGGCCGGCCGGTCCGGGCTGCTCGCCTTCTCCCCGCAGGACGGGGGCGAGCTCTTCGAACGGGTGCTGGCCACCTCCCGCCGCCAACTCGCCCCCCTCGCCCTGGACTGGGAGGCCCTCGCGCACGACCCGGACGCGGCCCGCACCCGTCCGGTCCTCGGCGACCTGATCACCGTACCGACCGGCGGTGACGGCGCGGACGACCTCGTCGCCGGCGTCTTCGCGGCGACGACGGAACGGGACCGCGCGGACCGCCTCGAAGCGTATGTGCGGGACCGGGTCGGCCAGGTCTCCGAAGGCATGGTGGACGTCTCCGCGACCACGGCCCTGAAGGAACTCGGCCTGGACTCCCTCATGCTCGTCCGGTTGCGCAACGCCTTCGCCCGCGAGCTGGGCGCCGAACTCCCGGCCGCCACCGTGTTCTCCGCCTCCGACATCCGCGGCCTGGCCCGGGCGCTCGGAGAGGTGCTGGCCGAACAGGACACGGTCGCGTGGGCCGGGGAGCGGCGGCCCGGGACACGGCGGCCCGAGGTCGCCGTCGAGGTGCCCGAGAGCGACCCGCGGCCCGCGACCCGCGATGTCCTGCGACTGCTGCGCAGCGCCCGGCCGGGCATGCCGGACGCGGCCCACACCGTCGGTCTGGCTCTCCGGCTCACCACGCCCACCACCCGCGAGGCGCTCACCGGCATCCTCATCCGCCTCGCCGGACGGCACGCCGCGCTGCGCACCGCCATCGTGACCGGTGCCGGAGGCGAACACGCGCGGCTGCTCAGGGTGGACCGGGAGCTCGCACGGCCGGTGCTGCGCTGGACGGACGTGCCCGGCGACGACGAACTCGACGCGGCCGACCGGCTGCGTCGGCTGCTGGAACCGTCCTTCGACCTGGCGAATCCTCCGTTGTGGCGGTTCGAGCTGCTCGACGCCGGTGGCCGGGGCCAGGTCCTGGCGTTCGGCGCGCACCACGCGGTGAGCGATCTGCAGTCGCTGCTGCTCGTGGCGGCGGAACTCGACGCCGAACTGTCCGGCACCTCGCTCGGCGACGCCGTCACCAACCGGGACATCGATCTCCTGATCGAGGCGCAGCAGACGGACGACACGCCCGGCGAGGGCGTGACCGCATGGCGCGAGGCCTTCCAGGGCAGTGCCCGACTCGACCTGACGCTCGCCCGGTCCCGTCCGGCGACACGCTCGTACCGGGCCGGCAGCGTGAGCGTGACGATCCCCGACGGGCTCATGGAACGGGTGTCGGCCGCCGCGAGCGGGCTCGCGATCACGCCCGCCGCCTTCTGCCTCGGCACCCTGACCGTGCTGCTCGCCAGGATGCGGCAGAAGGAACGATTCGTTCTCGCCGTGCCGGTCGACACCCGCATCCACGCCGACGCGTACGACGCGGTGGGCTTCTTCGGAGTGCCGGTGCCGTTCCCGGCCGAAGCCGGGGCGGACGAACGGATCGAGCAGGTGCTGCGCCGCACCGACGGCCGCCTCGACCGGGTCCTCGCGAAGGGCGCCATGTTCTCGGACGTACTGTCGACCCTCGCCCGACAGGGGCTGCACCGGGCGAACGCGCCGTTGGTGGAGGTGTACTTCAACTACGTGCGCTTCTCGGCGGGCCGCCTCGCCCACCTGGAGGTCCTGCCCGCCGGGACCGGGTACTCCGACCTCGACCTGATGATCACCATGACCCCGGACGCGGGCCGGATCAGGCTCGACCACAACCTCGACATCCTGGACGCGGCGACCTCTGTCGAACTGGGGGAGGAGTTCCTGCGGCTGCTCGCGGAGGCGGCGGACGATCCGACGGTGGCGGTCCGTCCGACGCCGGGCACGGAGGCCGAGGCGACTTCGGAGATCCGTACGACGACGGGTACGGCGGTGGAGGTGCCCGAGGGGGCGACCGAGGACACTCGCCGCTCCCCGCGCCGGTCGCTCGCGCTCGCCGCCACCTTCGCCCTCGGGGATCTGCCCCTGCTGTGCGAGGCGGCGGTCGAGGAGGGTGCGCGGGACGGCGGCCTGACCGTCGCGGAAGCCCCGTACCACCAGGTGCTCGCCGCCCTGCGTGACCCCTCCGGCGTCTTCGCCGACCCCACCGCGGCGGTGGGCGTGGCGCTGCTGCGGGCGGCGGACCTGGAACGGTTCGGCCCGGTGGACGACGCGCTGCTCGCCGAGTTGCGGACCGCGTTCCCGGCCGCGCTGCGTGCCCTGTCCGAACGGACGCGGAAGCCGCTGGTCGTCGGCTTCCTGCCGTCCGCGCACGCGCAGGACCGTTTCGCACGGTGGGAGCGCGAGATAGCCGACGAACTGGCCGAGGCGCCCGGCATCGCGGTGCTCCGCCCCGACGACTGGACCCGGTACCACGCCGTCGAGGAACCCTTCGACGAGCGGACCGAGCGCATCGCCCACCTCCCCTTCACCCCGCACTTCCAGGCGGCGGTGGCGCTGTGCCTCGCCGAGGTCGTACGTGCGGTACGGCGCCCCGCGCCCAAGGTGATCGCGGTGGACGGCGACGAGACGTTGTGGGGTGGAGTGGCCGGGGAGATCGGCCCGGCGGCGGTGGACCTGACCGGGCCGCGTGCCCTGCTCGCCCGCCGGCTCCTTCAGTGGCGTGCGGCGGGCGCGCTGTTGGCACTGGTCAGCAACAACGACGAGGCCACGGTACGGGCCGTCCTGGACCGCCCGGACAGCCTGCTCAAGGCCGAACACTTCAGCGTGCTCTCCGCGGCCTGGGGCCCGAAGTCCGGCCGGCTCGCCGAGGCGGCCCGGACGCTCGGCCTCGGTCCGGACAGCTTCCTGTTCCTCGACGACAACCCGGTTGAGATCGCGGGAGTGCGGTCCGCGCTGCCGGAAGTGCTGTCGGTGACGTGCCCGCCGTCGGCCGAACTGGGCGCATTCCTGGGCAGGTTGTGGCCGCTCGTGCCGGCCGCGGCGACGGCCGAGGACGGGCTGCGGGCGCGGTTCTACGCACAGGAGCGGGACCGGGACGCGGTGCGCGCGCAGGCCGGATTCGAGGAGTTCCTCGCCCAGTTGGAACTTGAGGTCGACATCAGGGCCCTGTCCGGGGCCGATGTCGAGCGGGCCGAACAACTCGTCCGCCGTACCAACCAGTTCACCCTGCGGGCCCGGTCCGCCGACGGGGGTGATCTCGGACGGTGGCGGGAGCGCGGCGAGGTGTGGACGGCCGCGGCCCGGGACCGGTTCGGCGACTACGGCCAGATCGGACTGCTCGCCCTCCGTGCGGACGGCGACCAACTCGACGTACTGGCCTGGCTGATGAGCTGCCGGGCGCTCGGCCGGGGAGTCGAGGAACGGCTGTTGCGGTGGCTGGCCGACCGTGCCGACGAGCTGGGCTGCGTCAAGGTCCGGCTGACGGCGGAGCGCACCCGGCGCAACGTACCGGCCCGGCGGCTGCTGGCCGCGCTCGGTGGCGGGGACCAGGAAGACGAACGCCTGGAGACCGTGGTCACGCCGGAACACCTGCGGGCCTTCCGGTCCTGGCGGCGAGGGTGAACCGGCGGCGCCGACGGGTGAGATCGGCGGCAGCGGTGGCAGTGGTGGCAGTGCGCGAAAGGACAAGTCACGGGGTGAAGGGCTCTCATGCGTGAGGTGAACGAGGACACGTCGGCGTACGCCGCACAGCGGGCGACGGCCGAGGCGGTCGAGCGGGGTGGTGGCGGTGGGCTGAGCGTGGACGCCCTGCTGGCGAAGGTGAGGACGGCCGCGGCGCCCACGCCTACCGGTTTTGACGGGGGCGTTGCGGCGGCAGCGGGTCCGGACGTGGAGTGTCCGAGGGCAGCGGTCCCGGACGTGGAGGCTCTGGCGGCAGCCATCGCCGCCGTGGCGGGCCGCCATCTGCCCGAGGGGCATCTGTCGCCCGACGCCGACTTCTTCGACGCCGGGGGCACCTCGGTGGGGGCCGTGGAACTCGTCGCGGCGCTGGAGGACGAGCTGGGCATGGAGATCGCCCTCGACGACGTCTTCGCCGACGCCCGTCCGACCAGCCTGGCCCACCGCCGGCTGTCGACGGCGGGCGCCACGGCACCCCTGCCGGCCCCGGCCGCATCAAAAACGCCGACGCCCGGGACGACTCGGGCCCCGGACACGGCAGGTACAGCCATGTCCGAGGGGACCTCGGCTCCGGTCACGGTGGGAAGCCCGCTTCCGCCGTCCGCCGCGGGCACCCGTCCGGCGCCCGCACCCGGCATCCTCCCCGTCCCGGCCCTTCGCACCGCCCCCGCGGTTGCCGTCACCCCCAGCCCGTACGCCACGGCCCGACCCGAGGACCTCGACCAGATCCTGGCCGACCTGGGGCTCGCCGACCGGCTGCCCTGGACCGGCGACCCCGAGCCGCTGCCGCCCCGTCGGATCCTGCTGACCGGCGCCACCGGCTTCCTCGGCAGCCATATGCTCCTCGACCTGCTGCGGCACAGCGACGCCCACGTCTACTGCCTCGTCCGTGCCGCCGACGAGGAGGCGGCCCTCGGGCGGCTCGGTGAGGCGCTCAAGGGGTACGAGCTGCCCTGGTCGTCGGAGGTCCGCCGCCGGGTGACCGTGCTCCCCGGCGACATCCGGCGCCCGCACCTGGGCCTGTCGGACGAACTGTGGACCACGCTCACCCACGAGCTGGACAGCGTCGTCGGAGTGGCGGCGGCCGTGGACTTCCTGCGTGGCTACCAGTCGCTGCGGCAGAGCAACGTCGTCGGCTCGCTGACCCTCGCCGAGCTCGCGGCGACCGGCCGGTCGAAACCGCTGCACCACATCTCCTCCATCGCGGTCTTCAACGAGGTGGGCATCACCGCGATGGGCGAGGACGACCCGCTCGCCCATGTCGACCGCCTCGTCGCGGGCTACGACCAGACGAAGTGGGCGGCGGAGGTCGCCCTGCGACGGGCCCGCGACCACGGCCTGATCGTCACGGCCCTGCGTCCCGGCGGCATCGGCGGCCACACCAGGACCGGCGCCTACAACCCGCAGGACCTCAGCAGCGGTCTCCTCTCGGCCTTCGGCCGCTTCCGCACGGTCCCCGCCTTCAACCACCTGAACGCGGCCCCGGTGGACTGGGTGAGCCGGGTCACGGTCGGCGTCGTCTGCGAACCCGACGCGTGGGGCTACGACTACAACCTGACCGGCGTACCCAACACCCTCGACGACGTCGTACGGGACATGGCGCTCGGCGGGATGCACGTCCGCGTACAGGACTGGGACGAGTGGCGGACCCATGCCCTGGCCCGGCTGGAAGCCGAGCCGGTGCCCGAACTGGCCTTCCTCGCCAGGGTGTTGCGGAGTCCCACCGCCCTCAAACTGTGCGAGGCGACCTTGAAGGGCCCGGCGGCCACCGCCGAGCGCACCGCCGCGCTCGTCGAGGCGCTCGGGTTGCGGCCCGCCGCACGCTACGACGCCCCGGCCCAGCTGAGGACGTTCGAGCGGCTCGCCGAGGACGGGTTGGCCCGGCTGCCGCACAAGGACGACCAGCCCTACTTGTGGTTCTCCGAGACGACCGAGGGCGGTGTCGGCCCGGTCGGAGCCCCCGCCGACACTCCCTGCTCGATGGCGCTCACCCTCTCCCTCGCGAGCATGTACCAGCTGGTGAAGGAGCGCCGGGTCGACGTCACCGGCGAGTTGACGTGCGCTGCGGTGCATCCCGAACCGCTGGTCGTCGAGCACGGCGACGTCTGGATCCGGCCGGAGGAGGGCATCCCGCAGCGGCACGGTATCCGCCACCGGCTCCTCAGCTACCGGCTGGCGCTGCGTGACGCGGAAGGCGGCCGCTGGTGGCTGGAGGGCCACAAATACGCCCGGGCCCGTCGTGACGTGTGGCGCCAGACCCGGGCGCTCACCGTCGAGATCGGCCGTGAGGGCGCACCGGCGGCCCTGGCCGGCGAGCTCGTCGTGCCCGCCGGCACCTATCTGCGCGACCAGGTCGACGGCATCAAGGTCGACCCGCGCCTGACCAGCCAGGAGAAGCGGGCCGCCAAGCTGACCTGGCTCGCCTGGTTCGGCCTGGAGATGGGCCGCGGTCTGCTCGGCCCCTTCGCCCGGGCCGCCGCCGACCTCCTCGACCTGCGCCGCACCCCGACCCCCTCGGAGCACCACCGATGATCCTCCGGAGCAGTGACTCCCGCACCAGGCCGACGCTCCGCAGGGTCAGGAGCACCACGACCCTGCGCCCGCTCCACCACCGCCTCGACCCGGCGCGGGTCGAGGAGATCCCCTTCCGGGCGGGCGACGGCGTACGCCTCGGCCTGACCCGCGTGGACAGCGGCGACACGGACCGCCCCGCCGTGCTGCTCCTGCACGGGCACACGGCGTCCGCCGACATGTTCCTGCTGCCCGAGACCCGCAACCTGGTCGACGTCCTGCTCGACGACGGCTACGAGCCCTGGCTGCTCGACTGGCGGGGCAGCTGCCGGCTGCCGTACAACGAGACCGGCCAGAAGTACACGTACGACGACGTCGCCCTGTACGACATCCCCGCCGCCGTCTCCCACATCCGCCGCCGCATCGGCGACCGGCCGCTGTTCGTGGTCGCGCACTGCGTCGGCTCCCTCACGCTGTCGCTCAGCATGACGGCCGGGCTGGTCCCGGGTCTCGCGGGCGTGGTGTCCCAGGGCGTGTTCCTGACACCGAAGCTCGCGGGCCGCACCTCGCTGCGCATGTCGCTGGCCGGGGAGCTGTTCAGGTCCCGCATCGATCACATACCGGTCGACATCCGCAAGGCCGGCCTGTGGTCGAAGTACACCCCCCTGTTCGCGCTCGCCTCGCGCGGGGCGAGCTGCCCGGATCCGACCTGCCAGATCCTGCACAACTCGGCGTGGGGGACGGGCGCCTCGCTGTTCGTGCACGAGCACCTGTCCGAGGCCACCCACCACCGGCTCGCCGAGCTGCTGGGCCCCGCCCCGCTGTGGATCCTGCCGCATCTGCGCCGCATCGAGCTGGCCCGCACCGTGGTGCGCTGGCACGACGGCGATCACCGCTACCGGGCGCTGCCGCAGAACGCGCTGGACGCGGCGGCCCGTATCGACACCCCGGTCCTGCTGCTCGCCGGCAGTGAGAACGGCCTGTGGCTCGACTCCCAGAGGCTCTGTCACGACGTACTGGCCCGCAGACAGCCACAGCTGGACGTCGCGTACACCGAGATTCCCGGCTACGGCCACCTGGACACGTTCCTCGGCCGGGGCGCGGCCCTCGACGTGTTCGGGCACATCCTCGAATTCCTCGGCGAACGACGGTGACGGCGGCCGGGGCGGCCGGTTACCGTACCCGTCAGTAACCGGACCGCATCGCAGGAGGCCACCCATGCCGCAGCTCGAAGTCGACGGCGCCAGACTGACGTACGACGACGAGGGCCCCCGCGACGGTGCGGGCACGCCCCTGGTGTTCATCCACGGCTGGACCGCCAACCGGCACCGCTGGGACCACCAGCTGGCGCACTTCTCGGCCACGCGGCGGGTCATACGTGTCGATCTGCGCGGCCACGGCGAGAGCGACGGGTCGGGACGGCGGAGCGTCGGGGAGCTGGCCGGGGACGTCCTCGCCGTCCTCGATCACCTGAAGGTCGAACGGTTCGTCCCCGTCGGTCACTCGATGGGCGGGATGATCGCGCAGACCCTGGCGCTGGGCCACCCGGACCGGATCGAGCGCATGGTCCTGGTGAACTCGATCAGCCGGATGACGTACAGCCGGGGGAGGGGCCTGCTGATGGCGGTGTCCACGCGGGTGCCGTTCAAGCTGTTCGTCGCCGCCAACATCCAGCGGGCCTTCGCCCCCGGGTACCCGCGCGAGGAGATCAAGGAGTACATCCGGACCTCCGCGGCCACACCGCGGGAGGTGGTCATGACCTGCTACGGCGCGATGCGGTCCTTCGACGTCCTCGACCGGGTCGGGGAGATCCGTGTCCCCACCCTCATGATCCACGGCTACTACGACATCCAGCTGCCCGTCTCCCAGATGCTGCGGATGGCGAAGGCGTACCCGGACGCGGAAGTGCGCATCCTGGACGCCGGCCACGAACTCCCGGTGGAGAAGCCCGAGGAACTCACCTCGACCATCGACCGGTTCCTGACCGAACGCCCCTGAGGCACCCGCGAACCTACGAGGTTGCCCTGGGCCCTGTCGTCGCGACCGGCAGTGGGCGTCGGGCGACCTCGTGGGCCTCCTCGGGAGGCAGGCCCAGCATGCGCAGGACGAGTTCGGCCATCTCCTCGTCGGCGCCGGGGCCCGACTGCCCGGACTTGGCGGACGACTTCAGCTGGAGCAGCCCGAGGAGGGAGCCGCCGACGGCGCTGAGGGCGACGAGGGGACTGTCCACCTGGAAGCGGCCGGAGGCGTTGCCCCTCTCGATGTCCCGCAGGGCACGGGGGCCCAGGCCGAAGTCGGCGTGGATGTAGGGGAGGCCGCCGTAGCGCAGGACGCGGGTGAGTTCCGGGTGGGTGTCGGCGAGCCGGAAGGTCAGCCGGACGCTCACCGCGAACACCTCGGCGGGGTCGTCGAGGCCGCCGGTGATCGAGTCGATCAGCTTGCCGTACTCCTCCAGCGCGTCGACGACCGCCGCCTCGAAGAGCTCCGCCTTCGTCTGGAAGTGGTTGTAGAAGGAGCCGAACCCGACGTCGGCACGCTCGGCGATCTGCTGGATGCTGACCTCGCTCGTGCCCTGCTCGGCCAGGATCCCCTGGGCAGCGGTGATCAGGGCATGGCGGGTCTGGGCGCGCCTGCGTTCGAAGCGGTTGGCGGGCCGGGCGGCGGCTTGATCGGGCATGCGCTCATCCTAGCCGCGACCTCTTCAGAACTGATGAGGAGATCAGTCGGCGGGCGTAGTGATCTCGCGGCGGACGGGTGAACCGTCGTTCCTCGCAGACCCCGCGGCACGGCACAGGCCGGAGCGGCGGACCCCCGCTCCGGCCTGCGCATCTCCGTCAGAACTACAGTCCGGCGGTCGACAGCCAGCTCTTGGCCACGTCCAGCGGGTCCTTGTTGTCGTTCTGCACCTGGGCGTTGAGCTTGACCAGGGTGTCCGTGTCGAGCTTCGCCGATACGGCGTTGAGCGCGGTAACTCCGGCGGAGGAGAGACCGCTCTTGTAGGCCAGCGGCGTCACGTTCTCAAAACCGAAGAGATTCTTCGGGTCCTGAAGGACCACGAACTTGTTCTTGGTGATTCCGGGGTCGGTCGTGAAAATATCTGCGGCCTGAATGTTGTTGCCCTTGAGGGCGGCCACGGTCAACGGCCCACCCGCGTCCAGCGCCTTGAACGACTTGAATTCAAGGCCGTATTCGGACTTGAGGCCCACCAATCCCTGCTTGCGCGTCTGGAACTCCGGCGATCCCCCGATGACCAGGTCCTTGGCCGAGGCGGAGAGGTCGGCGATCGTCGACGAGGTCGTGAGCTTGTACTTCTTGGCGGTCGCCGCGTTGACCGCGATCGCGTCCTTGTCCTCCGCCTTGGAGGGCTCGAGCAGGGTCAGCTTGGAATCGAGCGCGGCCGTGATGGCCTTGCTGGTGTCCTCGACCGTGGTCGGGGCCGCCTTGGCGTTCAGATAGGCCAGCAGCGCGCCGTTGTACTCGGGCAGGACCGTGATCGTGCCGTTCTTGATCAGACCGTAGGTGGTCTCACGGCTGCCGATGTTCAACTTGTAACTGACCTTGATGCCCTTGGCCTTCAGGGCCTCGCCGTAGATGTCGGCGAGCAGGATGCTCTCGGGGAAGTTGTTGGAGCCGACCACGACCGTGCCGCCCTTGGCGGTGTCGCCCTTCAGCGGGTCCTTGCTGGCGGAGTTGTCGGAGGAACCGCAGCCCGTGAGGGCGGCCGCAGCCACAACCAGCAGGGATACAGCGTACGTTGCGGTCGTTCTGGTGCTTCTGGCGTGGGTCACGTTGGTCATCCAGACTTGTGCATGGGCGGTCGGCGGCCGGAAGGCATGGCGTGATGACGATCCAATCGAGCCCAGTAACGCACCGTCAAGACACGAATAGATCACCGATGGAGACCACACGGCTTCGCCGCGTGGGCGCAACCTGACTGAAACAGGCGTGAATCCGGCGTATCGCCATGTCAGTTTTTGGTTGATCATGGCCGTACTCTTGCGGCAGCCGCTAATGTTGGCCGAGTCGGGGGACCTGGTTCCACTTGCTCGGCCCGAGCGTGCTGACACGACCCACGTCCACGCAGCCCGGGCTGCGGGCTTCCAATTGGGAATGAAGTCAAGGAGGTTTGGTGCCCGCGCACAGAAAAGCCGCCCGGGGGCCGCAGACCACGGCTCCCCGAATAGGCCGGACGCCTTCCCTCCTCGACCGTTGGCCTTTCCGCAGGAAACTCAACGTCCTGGTGATCGTCCCGCTCGCGGTCGTTTCGGCGATGATCGCCTATGTCGTGTACGCCGAGATCGACTCGGCCCGTTCCGCCGCCTCCACCGCCCAACTCGTGCGGGACAGCGCGCAGGTCACCCAGCTCATCGACGGCGTGCAGAGCGAACACCGCCAGGCACTCCTCGTCTCCCTGCGCTACGAGGCCGCCCGCTCCGGCGACAAGGCGCCGGGCACCTCCGCCTTCCTCCAGGCGCAGCAGAAGGTCACTGCCCAGGCGGAGGCCGTGCGGTCCACCTATGGGGACCGACTGCCCGACGCCGAGGCCCAGGCACTCAAGGAGCTGGAGGGCCTCGACAGCCTCCGTAAGACCATCGAAGAGGGTCCGATCCCCGCCGACAACATCGACCCGGCGTACGGATCGGTCATCGAGGGCCTCATCAACGGCCTCGGGCTCGGTCAGTCGGGCGGCGAGTCCTCGGAGTCCGCGGGCAATCTGCTGGACGCGCTGCTGCGCGCCGACACCGCCCACGCCTCGTTCGAGACCAGTGTGTTCGCGGCCCGGACCCGTGACCCCAACGCGCTCATCGAGTACACCGGAGCCGTCGGCGACTACGAGCAGTACACCTACCAGGCCGAGCGGTTCACCCGGTTCGCCAGCCAGGAACAGGGCGCCGAACTCGCCGCGATCGAGCACAGCCCGTACCAGAGCGTCGTCGCTCAGCACTACGCCGCGCTGCAGGTCGACCCCAGCGGTCTGGTCGCCGAGAACGCCTCGCAGCTGCGCGCCGCGCTCGACGACGCCCTGGCCGCCGACCCGACGTACCAGCGTCAGGCGGAGAACCGGCTGAAGATCACCGAGTCGCTGATCCACCAGATCGCCGCCGACACCCAGAAGGCGTCCAGCGACGCCTGGTGGCAGGTGCTGTGGCTGGTGGCCGCCAACCTCGCCGCCTTCGCGGCCTGGATCCTGTTCTCCGTACTGGTCCGCCGTTCCGTGGTGCGGACCGTGCGGAGCCTCACCGAGGCGGCCCAGCACGTGGCCGACGCGGCCGAGACCGAGCTGGCCCGGGTCGCCGACGACGACGCCGACGACGCGAGCCCGCCGCGCCTCGAGGCCGTGCCCGTGCCGGTCCGCGACGAACTCGGCGAACTCGCCGAGGCCTTCAACCAGGTGCAGATCACCGCGACCGCCCTGCTGGAGCGCCAGGTCGTCAGCCGCCGCAACATCGCCGAGATGTTCGGCAACGTCGGCCACCGCGTCAGCAACCTGACCGCTCGCCAGCTCGCGCTGATCGACTCGGTGGAGCGCGGCGAGACCGACCCGGAGGTACTGGACCGGCTCTACCGCATCGACCACATCGCGGTACGTCTCCAGCGCAACGCCGACAGCCTGATGCTGCTCGCCGGCATCCGCGAGACGGGCCTCAACACCGGGCCCATGCGGCTCAGCAACATCGTCCGCGCCGCACTCGGCCAGATCGAGGGCTACCAGCGGGTCACCCCGCACGCCGAGGGCGATGTCACCGTCGCCCCCGACATCGTCGGCGACCTCACGCTGATGCTCGCCGAACTGCTGGAGAACGCGGTGACGTTCTCCCCGGCGTCCAGCAGCGTCGAAGTCGTCCTGCGGCCCCGGCACGGCTCCGGCGGCGGCGCCCTGATCGAGATCATCGACCACGGGCTCGGGATGAGCGCCGAGCGACTGGAGGAGGAGAACGCCCGCCTGATCCGCCGCGAACGGCTCGACCTGGCCCCGACCGAGGTCCTCGGCCTCTTCGTGGTCGGCGGTCTGTCCCGGCGCTGGGGCATCGAGGTCGTCCTGACCCGCACCCCGGGCGGCGGCGTCACCGTCACCGTCGCGGTGCCCGGCTCCCATCTGCTGCTCGCCGACCCCACGGGGGCCGCGGCCAGGGCCCCGCACATCCTGCCGCCGCCTCGCCGCCCCGGCGGGACCGAACCGCGCCCCGCGGCGGTCGACCCGGAACCCGGCCCCTCGTCCCTGCCGCGCAGGATCCCCGCGCACAGCCGGGGAGCAGACGGCCACACGGGCCGTCAGGAACCGACGGGCGACGGCGCCTCGGGCGGCTACGGCGGCTCCGGCGCATCCCGGCCCCGGCCGGGCGGCACACCGGGCACCACGGCTCCGGGGGCGGCGCAGCCCGCGCAGCGCGAGACAGCGGGACGCGGCACGCCTCAGGACGCGGTCGGCGGCCCGGGCCACCCGCGTGGCACCGGCATGGAGAGCGGACAGGGCCGGCCGTCACGCGCCGCGGGCAGCGGTATGGACAGCGGGCTCGTGCAGAGGTCACGCGGCGCGAGCACCGGCCCGGGGAGTGCGGCGGGGCAGCCGCCGCGCGGCCCGAACACCGGCACGAACGGGGGGCTCGGCCTGCCACCCCGCGGCGCGAGCACCGCGCGCGGCTCCGGTACGGCCCCGTCGGCACCCGGCAGCGCCCCGGCGCGACCGGGCGAGGGCGGCCCCAGCCCGCTCAGGCGGCGCGTGCGCGGCGCGACCCTGCAGGCCACCACCGCCTCGACCCGGCTGCCCAAACAGACCATCACCAACCCACGGCCGCCCGCCTGGCAGACCGCCGACGCGGAAGCGGCACGATCCGAGATCGACGAGTTCGAGGAAGCCGTTCTGCGGGCCGAGCGCGAGAGCGCGACAGAGGCTCGCGGTACCGGCTTCGGGTCGGCCCGTTCAGGGGGCCGTCCCGACACCTCTGGCGATTTCAGCACAGAGAACAACAGACCCTCATTCCCGGAAGGCATGAGCAAGTGACCATGTGGACAGGTGGACCGGAGTCCGCGGCCGTGGAACAGGCGACGGACGTGAAGGCCGCCGCTGCCGACTTCAATTGGCTGCTCAATCGTTTCGCCACCGAGACCGCCGGCGTCGTCGACGTGATCGGGGTGTCCTCCGACGGTCTGTTGATCGCGGTGTCCCAACTGCGTGGCAAGGCGGACTCGGAGCGGCTCGCGGCCATCGTCTCCGGGATCACGAGCCTCGCCATGGGCGCGTCCGGCAACTACGGCCTCGGCGGGCTCAACAAGGTCATCATCGACCTGGAGGAGGGGCACGTCCTGGTGTCCGCGCTCGGCGCGGGCGCGGTGCTCGGCGTGGTCGCCTCCAAGGAGGCGAAGCTCGGGAACATCGCGTACGAGATGACCCTCTTCGCCAACCGCGCCGGTGCCGCTCTGAGCCCGCAACTGGTCATGGAGCTCAAGAACACCGTGGGGATCGCGCCGACCGGTTGACGGTCGGCGGGGGCGTCACGAAGGCCGGGACGACCCGCGAGGTGAAGGGTGAGGACGAGATGACGGCCGGCGAGCCATCAGCCGCCGACGACGACGCGTGGGGAGCGGAGCACCCTCCGTCGATCGTCCGGCCATTCCTGCTGACCGCGGGGCGGATCGCCGGCGGTGACAGTCTGGTGCCGACGATTCCGATCGAGACGCAGGTCGTCGCGACGGATCTCGGTCTGGCCACGCTGGACGCGTTCGTCTTCGACCAGCACCGCGACATCATCACGGTCTGCCGTCAGCCGCAGTCGCTGGCGGAGATCGCGGCGAAGCTGCGGATGCATTTGAATGTGATCAGGGTGCTCGCCGACGATCTGCGCGCCGACGGTCAACTGGCCTTGTACGCACCGCAGGCCGAATCCGCCCGCGACGCCACCGTATTGCGAAGGGTTATCGATGGTCTCCGAGCTATCCCCGACTCCCGGGGCGCGATCCGTGAGCGCTGACACCGAGGGTCCCCGGCCGCCGATGCCGGTGAAGATGGTGATCGCGGGCGGCTTCGGCGTGGGCAAGACCACCACCGTGGGTGCCATCTCCGAAATCGAGCCGCTCACCACCGAGGCGTCCATCACCTCGGTCGCCGCGGGCATCGACGACCTCTCCCACACCCCGGAGAAGATGACGACCACCGTCGCCATGGACTTCGGCTGTGTCACGCTCGACCCGACCCTGAAGCTCTATCTGTTCGGCACCCCCGGCCAGGAGCGCTTCGGGTTCATGTGGGACGACCTGGTCGAGGGCGCCCTCGGCGGGCTCGTCATCGTCGACACCCGCCGGCTCGACGACTGCTACGCGGCCGTCGACTACTTCGAGCACCGCGAGATCCCCTTCGCGGTGGCCGTCAACGCCTTCGACGGCAAGGTCGAACACGATCTGAACGACGTACGGTGGGCCCTCGACGTCGGCGACCATGTGCCGCTCACCGTGTTCGACGCCCGCGAGCGCGGGTCCGTACGGGACGCGCTCCTCGTCGTCCTCGAACACGCCCTGGCGACCGCGCAGCAGTGAACGAGGGAAGAGGGGGGACGGGCCTTGCGGCTCGTCCCCCCTCTTCTCATTTCCTCAGACCGTACGGCGCCTGCGCACCCCCGGGGACACCGCCACCCGGGCAATGGCCCAGAACAGCACCAGCACGAGCAGCGCCAGGATCGCGGTGAGGGCCGCGCCGCCCACCACCTTCTCGTAGTTGCGCTGGTAGAGGCCGTCCAGGATGTAACGGCCGACCCCGCCGAGACTCACATAGGCCGCGATGGTCGCCGTGGACACGATCTGGATCGCCGCCGAACGCAGACCGCTGAGGATCAGCGGCAGCGCCGCCGGCACCTCGACCTGGAACAGGACCTTCCCCTCCGGCATGCCCATGCCGCGGGCGGCGTCGACGGGGGAGGGATCCAGGGTGCGGATCGCCTCGTACGTGGTGATGAGGATCGGCGGGACCGCCAGCACCACGAGCGGGATCATCACGGGCACGATGCCGAGGCCGAGCCAGACGAACATCAGCACCAGCAGCCCGAAGGTGGGCAGCGCCCGGGCACCCGCCGACACGAAGGCCAGCGCGTTGCCGCCACGTCCGGTGTGTCCGGTGACCAGGCCGATGGGCAGGCCGACGGCCGCGGCGATCGCGAGCGCCCCGGCGGTGTACTGGAGGTGTTCCCACACGCGCTGCGGGATCCCGTCGTACCCGTGCCAGTGGGAGCCGTCGGAGAAGAAGGACTGAATGAAGTTGAGTACGTTCACGAGACGCTCTCCGGAGTGCGGGCGGCGCCCGCGATCGTGGACGTACGGCGTGCGGCCTTGCGGCCGGAGGCCGGCTGCCAGGGAGTGAGCACGCGGCGCAGCAGGACGAGCACGGCGTCGACCAGCACCGCGAGAACGGCGGTGGTGACCACCGAGTTCACGGCGAGGAGAGGGCGGTGGTAGAGCATCGCGGTGGTGAGCAGGTTGCCGAGCGCCCCCTGGTTGCCGATCAGCGAGCCGACGCTGACCAGACTGATGCTGGAGGCGGTCGCCACGCGCAGACCGGCCATGATCGCGGGCACCGCGATGGGCAGTTGGACCTGGAGGTAGCGCCGCAGTGAACCGATGCCCATCGCCGCGGCGGCGGCGTTCGTCTCCTCGGGGACCGAGCGGACGCCGTCGACGACCGCCGGGACGAGAACCACGAGACTGTAGAGGGTCAGCGGGATCATCACGGTGGTTTTGCTCAGGCCGGTGTAGTCGATGAGCACCACGAAGAAGGCGATCGACGGGATCGCGTACAGCACCGTGGTGATCCAGAGGACCGGCGGATAGATCCAGTTGACGCGGACGCACAACAGGCCGATCGGCAGCGCCAGCAGCAGGCCGACGAGAACCGGGACCAGCGCCTCCTGCATGTGGGTGGAGATCAGGCCGAGGTAGCTGCTCTGGAGGTCGCTCGGGATGTCGAAGAAGCCGTTCATCGCGCGGCCTTCACCGTGGAGACACCCTCGGAGTCCGCGGCGCGGCGCTGCCTGGCCGCGCGGATCGCCGCGGCGACCGTCTCCTGTCCGGCGAGCCCCAGCACACGTCCCGCCCCGTCCACGGCGACCGCCTGACCGGTGGGCGAGAGTACCGCCCGGTCCAGCGCGACCCGCAGCGAGTCCTTGCCGACCTCGAAGGCCTGCCCGTGCGGCTCCAGCGCCTGGACGTCACCGGCCCACACCGTCAGGTCGGCCCAGCCCAGCGGCTTTCCGTCCGCGTCGGTGACCAGGACCGGCCCCGCGCCTGCCGACTTCCCGGCGAGCTGCTGCCAGTCGCTGCCGACCGGGAAGACCCGGGAGCGGTCGAGTGCGAGGTCGCGGGTGGACAGGAACGACAGCCCGCGAATGCCCCGGTCGCCGCCGAGGAACTCCTCCACGAACGCGTCGGCCGGCGCCGACAGCAGCTCGTCGGGGGCGGCGAACTGGGCGAGCTTGCCACCGGTGCGCAGTACGGCGACGCGGTCACCGATCGTGATGGCCTCGTCCATGTCGTGGGTGACGAAGACGATGGCCTTGCCCAGCTCGCCCTGGATGCGCAGCAACTCCTCCTGCAGACCACGGCGGACGACCGGGTCGACGGCGGAGAACGGCTCGTCCATCAGCAGGATCGGCGGGTCGGCGGCGAGCGCGCGGGCGACACCGACGCGCTGCTGCTGGCCGCCGGAGAGCTGGTAGGGGTAGCGGCGGGCCATGGCCGGGTCCAGGCCCACCCGTTCCATCAGTTCCGCCGCGCGGGCGCGGGCGCGCTGCTTGGACCAGCCGAGCAGCCGCGGCACCGTGGCGATGTTGTCGAGGATCGTGCGGTGCTGGAAGAGCCCCGCGTTCTGGATGACGTAACCCATGGACTGGCGCAGGGCGTTGACCGGCTTGCGGAGGATGTCCTCGCCGTTGACGCGGATCGTGCCGCTGCTGGGCTCGATCATGCGGTTGATCATCCGCAGTGTGGTGGTCTTGCCGCACCCCGAAGGCCCGACGAGCACGGTGATCGAGTGGTTCGGTATCTGGAGGGACAGGCGATCGACGGCCACCGTGCCGTCGGCATATCGCTTGCTGACATCTTCGATGGCTATCAAGCGTCGAAACCCTTCGGGAACGGCTGTGATCGGACGTGACCGGATCACATGCACGAGGGTGCGTAGTCTAGCCAGTTGGCGCGTGTGTTCGGGCACCGCACGGTGGCCGGTTGCGGAGGGTGCGCAGGTGGAGCCCGCCGCGTCGCACGAGCGGGTCGTGTGCGAGCGGGCGCTCGGCCGTGCGGGTGATCTCCGGGCGTGGCGGCGCGGAGGTGACGGCATCCCTGGGGAGACTGTCGCCCTCATGCCCTGTCGCCCCTCCCGCCACAGCCCGGAGAGACCCACTTGCGATTCCCCTTCCGCCGGGCCGCGCTGGCCGGCGCCGCCGTGCTCGTCGTGTCGTCCGCCCCGGCCTCACCCGCCGCAGCGGACGACACGGTGGCCGACCCGGCCCAGTACGTGAACCCCTTCGTCGGTACCGCGCCCGGAGGGGCCGATTTCGGCCATGGCGGCGGTGCCGGAAACACCTTTCCCGGCGCGACCGCACCCCTCGGCGGGGTGCAGTGGAGCCCGGACACGGTGACCTACCAGCACGGCGGGTACGCGTACAGGGACAACCGGATCAGAGGGTTCAGCCTCACCCACATCTCCGGGGCCGGCTGCAGGGACTACGGCAACGTGCCCTTCATGCCGATGCTCGCCGGCGACACCAGCGGGCAGGCGACCTTTTCGCACGCCAACGAGCAGGCGACACCCGGAAATTACCGGGTCACGTTCGACAACGGCATCGGCAGCGAACTCACCGCCACCCAGCGCTCCGGCATCGCCCGTTTCACCTACCCGGCCACCGACGACCGTCCCGCCGCGCTGAGTGTCGACGCGGGCAAGGCGTTCAACGCGGCGACCGGAACGGTCGACATCGGCACCGACACCCTGTCCGGGTTCACCGACAGCGGCGGCTTCTGCAAGTCCGCCAACCGCTACCGGCTCTACTTCCACGCCGTGTTCGACCACCCCTTCGCCCATGTCGTCCACCCCGACGGCAGACCGGGCGCCGCGCAGGTCTCCTTCGGCCCCGGCGTACGCACGGTGACCGTCCGCGTCGGCGTCTCCTTCGTCAGCGTCGACGGAGCCCGCGGCAACATCGCCGCCGAGCAGCACACGAACCCCTACGACCAGATCCGGCGGGCCGCCCGTGCCCAGTGGAACGACTGGCTCGGCCGCATCAGCGTCGGCGGCGGCACCGAAACCCAGCGCCGGGTCTTCTACACCGCCCTGTACCACTCGCTCCTGCACCCCAGTGCCTTCAGCGACGCCGACGGCCGCTACCCCGGCATGGACGGCCGCATCCACACCACCCCCGCCGGACACGTCCAGTACGCGAACTTCTCCGGCTGGGACGTCTACCGCTCCCAGGTCCAGCTGCTCGCCCTGCTGGCCCCGCACGAAGCCTCCGACATCGCGCAGTCCGTCCTCAACCAGGGCCTCCAGGCGGGCTACTTCGACCGCTGGACCCTCGCCAACGGCGGCACCGGCGTCATGGTCGGCGACCCGCTGCCCGTCATCGCCTCCGCCGTGTACGCCTTCGGCGCCACCGACTTCGACGCCCGCGGCCTGCTGCGCGCCGCGATGGCGGGCCGCGGCGACGAGCGCCAGCGGCCCGGACACGCGCAGTACGACGCCCTCGGCTACATCCCCGCCGGTACCAAGGGAGTGTGGGGCTCGGCGGCCACCACCCTCGAATACGCCGTTTCCGACTACGCGTTGGCCCAGCTCGCCCACCGTCTGGGCGACACCGCCGCCTACGACACCCTGCTGAAGGCGTCCGGGAACTGGCGCAACCTCTTCAACCCCGTCACCGGCTACCTCCAGCCGCGTGCGGCCGACGGCACCTGGCCGGCCTTCACGCCCGCGCAGACGAACGAGTACGTCGAGGGCAACGCCGCCCAGTACACCTGGATGGTCCCGCACGACCTGCCCGGCCTCTTCACCCTGATGGGCGGGAACACCGCCGTCGCGGCCCGCCTCGACACCTTCTTCACCCAGCTCAACGCGGGCGGCACCCAGCCCTACGCCTACCTCGGCAACGAGCCGTCGTTCGACACCCCTTGGGCGTACGACTTCGCGGGCCGCCCCGACCGCGCCCGCGACATCGTCCGCCGCGCCCTGGCCACCCTGTTCAGCGACCGTCCCGACGGCCTGGTCGGCAACGACGACCTCGGCGCCATGTCCTCCTGGGCCGTGTGGGCGAGCCTCGGCATGTACCCGCAAGCCGCCGGCACCGGGCAACTCGCCCTGGCCGCACCGGCGTTCCCCAGTGTCGTCGTCCACCGCCCGGGCGGCCCGAGGACGGTGCTCGTCGCGCCCGACGCCTCCGCCACCAGCCGGGACATCGGCACGCTCACGGTCACCGTGCCGCAGCGGAAGGGCTCGTGAGTCCGGCGTCGAGTCAGCGGGGGTCGGGGTCGTCAGACGGCGACGACCCCGACCCCCGCCTCCGTGAACCGCCGCACGGTCTCCCCGTCCACCGCCGCGTCGGTGACCAGTGTGTCCACCGACTCGGCCGCGCAGATCCGGGCGAAGGCGCGCCGGCCCAGTTTGCTGGAGTCGGCGGCGACGATCACACGCTCGGCGCGCTCGCACAGCAACCGGTTGATCGCCGCCTCGGCCTCGTCGTGGGCGGCGGCCCCGTGCGTCACGTCGAAGGCGACCACGCCCAGCACGGCGACGTCCATGGTGATCTGGCTGAGCACACCGTCCGCGAGCGGCCCGACCAGCTCGTACGACTGCGAGCGTGCCACCCCACCGGTCAGCACGATCTTGAACTGGGGCCGCACGGCCAGTTCGCCCGCGATGTTGAGCGCGTTCGTCACCACGGTCAGCGCGGGCGACCCCGTGGCGAGATCGGGGCGTACCGCCAGTGCGCGGGCCACCTCGGTGGTGGTCGTGCCGCCGGTCAGGCCCACCGCCTCGCCCGGCGCGACGAGATCGGCCACCGCCTTCGCGATGCGCTGTTTCTCCGAGGCGTGCCGGGCGGTCTTGTAGCGCAGCGGCAGTTCGTACGACACGCCGTGGACGACCGCGCCGCCCCGGGTGCGCACGAGCATCTGCTGCTCGGCGAGCTGGTCGAAGTCGCGCCGGATCGTGGCGGGTGACACCTCCAGCTCGGCCGCGGCCTGCTCGACCTCCAGCCGGCCCCGCTCCACGAGCAGTTCCAGCAGGGCCTTCCAGCGGGCGTCGCGCGACATCCGCACTCTCCGTTCCTCGATTTTTCGCGACCCTAGCGCACCCCCAGCGCACCACATTCCCTGGTATTTCCGCAGTCGACATGCTTGATTGTGCTCGAAAGTCGGCCTTAACTTGCACTAT
This sequence comes from Streptomyces sp. NPDC111507, assembly GCF_055638955.1. Lineage (NCBI taxonomy): Bacteria > Bacillati > Actinomycetota > Actinomycetes > Kitasatosporales > Streptomycetaceae > Streptomyces > Streptomyces sp. NPDC111507. The sequence continues at coordinate 406,793 of NZ_JBVKBU010000006.1, forward strand.
CTTGCATGGACAGCGTCAGTGGGAGGGGTACGGCATGACCCATGTCGAGCACGAGCTGAACAGCCAGCCGGAGTGCTGGATCCGCGCCGCCGAGCAGGCCAAGGCGCACGACGGCGCACTGCCGGAAGTGGGGGAGCGGGTCGCGATCGTGGGCTGCGGGACCTCGTTCTTCATGGCGCAGGCGGCCGCCGCGCTGCGTGAGGGGTCCGGGCAGGGCGAGACGGACGCCTTCGCCGCGTCGGAGTTCCCGGAGAGCCGCTCCTACGACCGTGTGGTCGCGCTCACCCGCTCCGGCACCACCACCGAGGTGCTCGAACTTCTCGGGCGGCTGCGCGGACGTACCCGGACGACCGCGATCACCGCCGACCCCGCGACCCCCGTCATGGACCGCGCGGACGACCTCGTCGTACTCGGCTTCGCGGACGAACGCTCCGTGGTGCAGACCCGGTTCGCGACCACGGCGCTCACCCTGCTCCGCGCCCACCTCGGACTGCACACCGACGCCGTCGTCGCGGACGCGCGCACCGCGCTCGCGACCCCGCTGCCCGAAGGGCTCGTCGACTGCGCGCAGTTCACCTTCCTCGGCCGCGGCTGGACCGTCGGGCTCGCCAACGAGGCCGGGCTGAAGATGCGTGAAGCCTCCCTGGCCTGGACCGAGGCGTACCCGGCGATGGAGTACCGGCACGGGCCCATCAGCGTCACCACCGCCGGCACGGCCACCTGGATGCTCGGCGAGGCCCCCGAAGGGCTGGCCGAGCAGGTACGGGCCACGGGGGGACGGTGGGTCGCGGGTGAACTCGACCCGCTCGCCGAACTCGTCCGCGCCCAGCGCCTCGCGGTCGCCGTCGCCGCGGCCCGCGGCCTCGACCCCGACCGGCCGCGCCACCTCACCCGCTCGGTCGTCCTCGCCCCGTCGGCCCGCTGAGCCGTCGGCCCGCGCACCCAGAAGGAGGAGTTGTGCCACTCGCAGCCACCGGTGACCTGGTCACCGCCGCGGCCGGGGCGCGGACCGCCGTCGCCGCGTTCAACATCATCACCCTGGAGCATGTCGAGGCCGTCATCGCGGGCGCCGAGTCCGTGGCCGCCCCCGTCGTCCTCCAGGTCAGCGAGAACGCCGTGAAGTTCCGCTACGGACGGCTGCTGCCGCTGGCCCGCGCCGCCGCCGCGGCCGCCGAGCGCGCCTCGGTACCCGTCGCGCTGCATCTCGACCACGTCCAGAGCGACGACCTGCTCCGCCAGGCGTCCTCCGCCGGATTCAGCTCGGTGATGTACGACGCGGCCCGGCTGCCGTACGAGGAGAACCTCGCCGCCACCCGGGCCGCCGCCGACTGGGCACACGCTCAAGGCCTGTGGATCGAGGCCGAGTTGGGGGCGGTGGGAGGCAAGAACGGTGAACCGCCGCTCGACGCGCACGCGCCCGGCGCCCGCACCGACCCCGCCGAGGCCCGCGCGTTCGTGGCTGACTCCGGCGTGGACGCCCTGGCCGTCGCGATCGGCAGCTCGCACGCGATGACCACCCGCACCGCCGCCCTCGACCACGACCGCCTCAAGCGGCTGACCGCGGCGCTCGGCGTGCCGCTCGTCCTGCACGGCTCCTCCGGCGTGCCGGATGACGAACTGGTGGCAGCCGTCACCGGCGGCATCGCCAAGGTCAACGTCGGGACCGCCCTGAACATCGCGATGACCGGCGCCGTCCGGGAGTTCCTCGCCGCCCACCCCGAAGCCGTCGACTCCCGGAAGTACCTCAGCGTGGGGCGGGAGGCGATGGCGGGGACGGTGGCGCGCCTGATCCGCGTACTGAGCGCCTGACCTCAGGGGGCACCGACGTCGACCAGCTTCTCGAAGAAGAACTCGTGCTTGAGGAACGACACGTCGTACTCGCCCCCGGGACACGGCGGGATCAGCTGCGCCGCCTGGAACAGCCGCCAGCCGTCTCGCAAGGCGTCCACGCCCGACGCGTACGGCGGCTCGTCGCGGCCCCCGGTCGTGGGGGACGTGCGGCCGGTGCCGTCGTAGACCGACCAGCCCACCACCTCCGCGTCCAGGGCGGAGGTGGCCAGGTAGAGGACCAGGACCTGCTGACGGATGCTCATACGGCCTCCTCCTGCGGATGGTTGGAGACCCTGGTGACCCAGTGGTCCAGGTCGAAGGAGTCGTCCCCGGTGAGCGCGCGCCACAGCAGGACCCGGTGGTAGATCTCGAGACGGCCGGTGGCGGGCTCGTACCAGGGGAAGGTCGTGGAGAGTTCCTCGGCGACCCGCGGGTCGCCGAGGTCCGAGGTGTCCCACAGCCGCCGCTGCCGCACGGCCGGGTTGAAGCGGATCTTGAACATATAGCGGACCACGTCGCTGTCGTTGCGCCGCCCGCCGTGCCACAGGCCATGGTGCAGAAACACCACGGTGCCCGCCGGGCAGACCAGTCGGCTCTGCCCGCGCAGATTCTGGTAGCGCCCGGTGTCCGTCTCGTTGGTGCGCCGCAGATGGCTGCCCGGCACGCTGAGCGTGCCGCCCATGTCGAGGGTGACGTCCTGTGGGTAGTACATCAGCTGCACGTCGAAGGCGTCGGTGCGCACATCGATGATCGCGTCGGCGTGCAGCGGCTGCGCCCGCCCCTCGTGCGGCTCACGGACGTGGACGTAGTGGTGGTCGACGGCCGGGCAGGGCCCGACGAGGCTCCGCAGGGCTCCGGCCACAGCGGGCAGTTGCAGCAGCCGGCGGACGAAGGACCCCGCCGGGTAGGCGGCCGGCACGGAGCTGCCGTAGGGCACCTCGGGCACGCCCGCGCGCAGCACCTCCATGCCCTCGGCGTTCATCTCCGGCGGCACCACGGCGTCCAGCCGCAGCGAGCCGTGGGCCACGAAGTGCGCCATCCGGACCGAACTCAGGAGTGGGATGCCCGAGGTGTGTTCCAGCGTGTTGGTCATGCGACTCAACGTAGGGTCGGGGCCGCCGACGGCGCGTGGGCGCGGCTCACCACTGCTGGTAGCTTTTCACCATGCGGGAGACGGACGTCCACCTCGGCGAGCCGCCCGCCGTCGTCAACATCGGCGTCGGCGTGCACGGCGTGGCGAGCCGCACGGACGTCTTCCGGCTGCCGGAGCTGTGGCAGCTGCACCTCTACCAGTACGACGCCGAGCTGACCGTCGACGGCACCGCGCACACCATCCGCCCCGGCCGCGTCAGCCTCGTACCGCCCGGCACCACGGTCCGCTACCGCTACCAGGGCCGCTCCGAACACCTCTACGCCCATCTGCGCATCGCCCCCGCCGGGCCGCCCCGCACCGTCCCGGTGATGCAGGACGCTGGCCCCGAATTCCCCATGCTCTCCAGCCTGTTGCTGAACGCGATCGCGGCGGCCCCCGGGGCGCCCGAGCACACCCGGGCCGAGATCTGGACCGCGCTGTGGCGCATCGCAAGGCTCACCCCGCCCGCCGCCACGAGCCGCGGCCCGCACCCGGCGGTCGGCGCGGCCGTCGCCCACATCGAGGCCCGGCTGGCGGCGCCGCTCACCATCCCGGAGATCGCCCGTGCGGCCGGGATCTCCCACAACCACCTCACCCGGCTCTTCCGCGCCGAGACCGGCACCACGGTCGTGGCCTACATCCGTCGCCGCAGACTTCAGCGTGCCCACCATCTGCTGCGCGCCTCGACGCTCTCCATCCCGGCGGTCGCCGCCTCCGTCGGCATCCCCGACCTGCAGGCCTTCAACAAGGCGTGCCGGCGTGAACTCGGCGCCTCGCCCCGCGCACTGCGCGGAACTACTTCTTGACGGCCCTCAGGACGACGAACTTCGCGTCGCTCGCCACGAGTTCGCTGTTGCCGAAGAGGCGGCGCAGCTTCAGGTGGTAGCCGAGATGGCGGTTCCCGATGACCCACAGCTCGCCGCCGGGCCGCAGCGCGCGCCGCGCCCCCGAGAACATCCGCCAGGCCGTGGTGTCCGTCGTCGCCTGGTGCGAGTGGAAGGGCGGATTGTTCACGACGAGGTCCACGCTCCCGGCGGGGACGTCCGCGAGTCCGTCGCCCACGCGGAACTCCGCGCCCACGCCGTCGGTGTTCTCCCGGTACGTCTCCTCGGCCGAGGCGACCGCCTGGTACGACTCGTCCACGAATAGCACCTCCGCCTCCGGGTTGGCCAGCGCCATCGCCGTACCGACGACTCCGTTGCCGCAGCCCAGGTCCACGATCCGCTCGGGGCCCCGGCTGCGCGGCAGGTGCTGGAGGAGGAAGCGGGTGCCGATGTCGAGTCGGTCGGCGCAGAACACACCGGCGTGGTTGACGACGGTGCGGCCGGAAACCGGTCCGATGTCGTCGGGGAGCCGGTAGCTGTACGGCCAGGGGTTGGCGGCCCGGGCGATCCCGGGGTACGGGGTGCAGAAGATCAGCCGGGCCTTCTTCTCGGCCAGCGAGGTGCGGGTCGGGCCGAGGATCCGTTCGAAGAGGTGCAGCGTCGAGGTGTGGATCTCCTTGACCATGCCCGTGCCCACGACGACGGTCCCCTCGTGCACGCCGGGTGCCAGCCGGTGCAGCTGGTCCTCCAGCAGGGCGAGGCTCTTCGGTACCCGGACGAGCAGGACGTCGATGCGGTCGGGGGGTGTGTCCTGGGTGGTCAGCAGCCGTACCGCGGTCGCCTCGACCCCGTTGCGGGCCAGGTTCGCCCGGGTCGCCTCCTGCGCGAGGAAGGAGTCGGTGATCTGCGTCGGCCGGTGCGCCGACAGCGCCGTGGCGAGCGCTCCCCAGCGGTCGCCGACCACCACGACCGACCCGGACAGCGGCGTTCCGCTCTCCGCGAGGTGCCGCAGCAGATAGGTGTCGGCGGCGTCCCAGGCACGGAGCTGGTCGCGGGGGTCCTCGGGGAAGCGGGCCAGCGCGTACTCGGCCCAGGGCGCGGTCATCCGGTCGTTCATCGTGGGTCAAGGCTAGCGGAGCCGCAGCTCAGCCAGGTGCGGGCCGGGTCTTGATCAGGTGCGCGCACGGGACCGGCGGAGGTGCGCGAGGATGGTGGCATGTCCATGGATGCTGAGCTGTTCCCCCGGAGCCGGGCGGAGATCGCGCCGGGCGCGGTGCATCTGCCGGACTGGCTGGACCCGGTCGCCCAGCGGGAGCTTCTCGATGCCTGCCGTACGTGGGCCCGCCCGCCGGCCGGACTGCGTACGGTGCGCACGCCCGGCGGCGGCACGATGACCTCCCGGCAGGTGTGCCTGGGCTGGCACTGGTACCCGTACCGGTACGCGCGCACGGTCGCCGACGGCGACGGGGCCCCGGTGAAGCCCTTCCCCACCTGGCTGGACGAGCTCGGCCGCCGCGCGGTCGCGGACACCCTGGGCCCCGAGAACGCCACCGCTCCGTACGACATCGCGCTGATCAACTTCTACGACGCCGACGCCCGGATGGGCATGCACCGCGACAGCGACGAGAAGTCCGACGCGCCCGTGGTGTCGTTGAGCCTCGGCGACACCTGTGTCTTCCGCTTCGGGAACACCGGGTCGCGCTCGCGCCCGTACACGGATGTCGAGCTGCGCAGCGGGGACCTGTTCGTGTTCGGCGGTGCCTCCCGGCTCGCCTACCACGGGGTTCCGCGAGTGCACGCTGCTACGGCGCCGCCCGAACTGGGCCTGACCGGCCGTCTGAACGTGACGCTACGGGTGAGTGGCTTCCAGGTGCCTTCGGACGGGACACCGCACGAGCGGATCATGGGAGACTCGCCCTCATGAACGGCAAGGCGGGCCCCCGGACGGCGGGGGAAGGGAACACGCGGACACGGCTGGACCGGGGGCGCGGGGCGCTCGGGCCCGCGCTGGAACTCGTGCACACCGGACGTGCGCCGACGCGTGCCGTACTCACCGCCGAGCTGGGCGTCACCCGGGCGACCGCGGGCGCGGTGGCCTCGGAGCTGGAGGCGCTCGGACTGATCCGGGTCGACGCGCGGCCCGGCGCGGCGGCCGGTTCGCAGGGACGGCCCTCGCACCGCCTGGAGGTCGCCGAGGACGGTCCTGTGGCGCTGGCCGCACAGGTGCACGCCGACGGGTTCCGCGCCGCACTGGTCGGGCTCGGCGGCCGGATCGTCGCCACCGCGCCCAGTTGCGAGACCGTCGACGCCGACCCGGCGAAGGTGCTGGGCGCCGTCGTCGAGACCGGCGCGGAGCTGCTCCGCGAGACCGGGCGGCGCTGCGTGGGCGCCGGACTCGCCGTACCGTCCGCCGTCGCCGAGCCGGACGGGCTCGCCCTCAACCCCCTCCACCTCGCCTGGCCCGCGGGCGCCCCCGTCCGCCGGATCTTCGCCGAGCGGGTGCGCGCGGCGGGGATCGAGGGCCCGGCGTTCGCCGCGAACGACATCAACCTCGCCGCGCTCGCCGAGCACCGCCACGGCGCCGGGCGCGGCGCCCGCGACCTGCTGTGCGTGGCCACCGGGCACCGGGGCGTCGGCGGCGCGCTCGTCCTCGACGGGCGGCTGCACACGGGCAGTTCGGGCCTCGCCCTCGAAGTCGGCCACCTCACCGTCAACCCCGAGGGCCGCCCCTGTTACTGCGGCAGCCGCGGCTGCCTCGACGTCGAGGCGGACCCCCTGGCGTTCCTCACGGCGGCGGGCCGCGACCCGGGCCCCGAGGTGTCCCTCCTTCAGCAGGCCAACGACCTGATCCGCACCCGGTACGACCAGGACCCCTCCGTCCGCACGGCCACCGAGGCGCTGATCGACCGCCTCGGCCTCGGCCTCGCCGGACTGGTCAACATCCTCAACCCCGACCGGATCATCCTCGGCGGCCTGCACCGCACCCTGCTCGACGCCGACCCCGACCGGCTGCGCGCCGTCGTCGCCGACCGCAGCCTGTGGGGCCAGAGCGGTGGCGTACCGATCCTCGCCTGCACCCTGGACCACAACACCCTGGTGGGGGCCGCGGAGTTGGCCTGGCAGCCGGTCCTCGACGACCCACCGGCGGCACTGTCCCGGACCTGAGACCGGACTCCACAAGGCCTAGGGGGTGTCCGGCAGCCGGGGCTGACGGGGTGGCGTACCGCGCCACTCCACGGCGAGCGCCCGGCCGGGGTTCTCTGTGAAGACGCGCTCCACGAGTTCCGCACCCAGGGCCAGGGCGAGCCGTGGGCGCACCCGGCGCAGCAGATACGGCATCCCGGGGCCGCCGTTGACCGAGCGCGCCGCCGCGGTCGTCGTGTCGGCGCCGAGGAGCAGGCGATGGCCGAAACCGGCGTCGGCCAGGGCGCGTACGGCGTCGGGCATGCGCCAGTCGGTGGCGTGGTTGGCACGGGAGGGGCCGTCGAAGGCGAGGTAGGCGCCCGCCTCGGCGGCCTGGCGCTGCACCACGAGGTCCGGGGAGCGGTTGAGGTGACCCAGGATCACCCGGTGCGGCGGCACCTCCAACGCGCCGCACAGCAGGTCGAGTACGTCGAGCGCGGCCGTGCCCAGCTCCAGGTGCACGGCGATCGGCGCGCCCGTGGCGTGATGCGCCTCGGCCGCCGCGGTCATCGTCCAGCGGGCGTGCGCGTCGAGCGCGTGGAAGCCGCCCGCGACCTTGACGAGTCCGGCCCGGACCCCGGACGTGCCGATGCCGGAGGTGAGTTCGGAGACGAACACGTCGGTCAGCCTGCCGCGCAGTTCGGAGAGTGACTCCGGTGTGTAGTGGACCGCTTGGTGCAGGCCCGTCGCGGCGACCACATGGACCCCGGTGTCACGGGAGAGCAGCGGCAGGTCCGCGGCGCGCCGGCCCAGTCCGTACGGCGTCCACTGCACCACGCTCCCGCCGCCCTGTTCGCGGAACGCGGCCAGTTCGGCCCGCGCGGCCGACGCGTCGCGCAGTTCCTGGCCGGGGAGCGCGGGACTGCCGAAGAAGAGGTGGTCATGGGCGTCGCACACCCCGAGGTGCTCGGGCGGCACGTCCCCGAGCACCGTACGGACCCTCGCGGGGACGGCGCCACCCGGGCTCGTGGGGACAGGGCTCACCACTGCCGGCCCCGGGGCAGCCGGTCGCGCCCGGGCGCCGACACATGCAGCACCTGGAAGACCTCGCCGGGAACCTTGGGCGTGTCGTGGTCCCAGAGGGAGAAGTGCACCAGCTCCCAGTGGCGCGGGTCGACGGCGGCGGCCGCGCACACCGCGCCGTCGAGCGAGGCCAGCCGCTCCGTCTGGGCCGCGGCGTCCGCCATCAACTCGGAAAGGCCGACGCCCTCCGGTACGGGCTGCCGTCGCCGCACCGCGACCTGGGCCGGCGCGCCGGCGGCGCCGCCCTCCTCGTACGCGAGGCCCGTCCAGTTCCGCACCGCCGGCCGCCCGAAGTCGTCGACGAGTCCCTGGAAGGCGCCGCCCCAGAGGAAGGAGTTCATGCCCTCGACGGTGTTCCAGAGGTAGAAGGGCGCGTACTGGTCGACCGGCGAGCCGTGCACCCCGCGCTCACGCATCAGATACGTCTTGAAACCGAGCCCCTCCCAGTCGTCGAGGAGGTGCCCTATGCGGGAGACCCGGGCGCGGATGATTCCCATGTCGTAGTCGGCGGGGAACGTCAGTTCGTACTGCATCGCGTGCATCGCAAGCCTCCTTGAGGGGCCTTCAGGCCTTCGGGTCGTCAGGCCTCCAGGTCTTCACCCGAGGCCCCGACCGGCGGGGGAGAGCAGGGCGAGCAGTCCGCGGACGGCCGTGTCGAAGGCGGCCGGGGAGCCGGAGGCGCGCGCGAGCACATAGCCTCCCTGGACGGTCGCGAGGATCGTCGCGGCGATCTCCTCGGCGTCCAGCGACGGCGCGAACTGCCCCTGTTCCTTGCCCTCTTCGACGATCCCGGCCAGCCGCTCGCGCAGCCAATCGATCGTCTCGTCGACGGGGGCGCGCAGCTCCGCACTGGCGATCACGTCCGGGTCCATCGTCAGCCGACCGACCGGACAGCCACGCAGGGCGTCTCGTTCCCGGCGCAGATACGCCTCGACGCGCTCGTACGGCGAACCTGGCGCGCCCAGTACGCCCTCGGCGGTAGCCCGCAGTTCCTCGGCGGTGCGTCGGATCGCGGCCAGGGCGAGATCGGGCTTGCCCTTGAAGTGGTGGTACATGCTGCCCTGCCCGGCGCCCGCGTGCTCCTGGATCGCCTTGGGGCTGGTGCCCACGTAACCGCGCTCCCACAACAGCTCACGCGTGGACTCGATCAGCCGCTCCGGAGTGCTCATGAACTCACTGTACATACTAGTAGGTACAGCGTCGAGGGCGGCAGGAGCGGACTGAGGAAGCAGGCGATGGCGCCCCGCGTACTCCCGCGGAGGTACAGGAACGGCCGCTGGCCGTACGACGACTCGGACCCCCTCCCGGAGCGAGTCTCGATGCATCGCAACAGCTCCCACCTACAACAGCTCCCCTCTAGGAGATGAACCGAGATGCAGACCCTGGCGAACTGGGACGGCGGCCCCGGCCCGTGGATCCTGTTCTTCCCGCTGATCTGGGCGGCCGCCGTGATCGGCGTCGTGACGGTCCTGCGCCGCACCGTGGGGCGCGGGCGCCGCGGACCATGGCGCGCCATGGGCGACTTCGGCCCGCCCCGCGACTCCCGCCTCACGGGCGACTCGCCGATCGCGCTGCTCGGCCGCCGCTTCGCCACCGGCGAGATCGACGAGGACGAGTACTGGCGCCGACTGACCGTCCTGGACGAGCAGTTCGGCGGCACGGGCAAGGGAGGAGCGGCATGACGACCGCCATCACGACGCGTCATGCCGCCGGTGTCGCCGACGCCGTCAAGGTGTACGGCAGCGGCGACACCGCCGTCAGGGCCCTGGACGGGGTGAGCGTCGCTTTCCCAGCCGGACGCTTCACCGCGATCATGGGCCCCTCGGGCTCCGGCAAGTCCACCCTGATGCACTGCGCGGCGGGCCTGGACACACTCACCTCGGGCGCCGCGTTCATCGGCGACACCCCACTGAGCACGCTGGACGACCGCCGTCTCACCCTGCTGCGCCGTGACCGTGTCGGCTTCGTCTTCCAGGCGTTCAACCTGATCCCGACGCTGACCGTCGCCGAGAACATCACGCTGCCCCTGGACCTCGCCGGGACGAAGGGCTCCCGGGAGTGGATCGACGCGCTCGTCGACGTCGTCGGCCTGCGCGACCGGCTCCACCACCGCCCGGCCGAACTCTCCGGCGGACAGCAGCAACGCGTCGCCGTGGCCCGGGCGTTCGCCGGCCGTCCCGACGTCGTCTTCGCCGACGAACCCACCGGCAACCTCGACTCCCGCTCCGGCGAGGAGGTCCTCAACCTCCTCGGCCGCGCGGTGCGCCGGATGGACCGTACGGTCGTCATGGTCACGCACGACCCGGTGGCGGCCGCACACGCCGACGAGGTCGTCTTCCTCGCCGACGGACGCCTCGTGGACCGGATGGAGTCCCCGACGGCCGACAAGGTCCTCGACCGGATGAAGGCGTTCGACGCCAAAGGCGGGCGGTCGTGAACGCCTCCGTGCGCCTGAGCGTGTCCTCCCTGCGCGCCCACCGACGCCGTTTCGCCGGTACGTTCCTGGCGGTGCTCCTCGGTGTCGCCTTCCTGGCCGGGACGCTGGTCATGGGTGACACGCTGCGAGCGAGCTTCAGCACGCTGTTCGGCGACGCCACGAGGGGCACCGACGCGGTCGTCCGCAGCGCCGACGCCATCACGACGCCCGGTGAGAGCCAGGGTGTGCGCCAACCGGTCGACACCGCCCTGGTGAAGACCGTCGAGCGGGTTCCCGGCGTCGCGGCCGCCGCCCCCGACATCCAGGGCGCGGGCCAGCTCGTCGGCAGCGACGGCAAGCCCGTCGGCGGCCAGGGCCCGCCCACCCTCGCCGGCAACTGGATCACCGACCCGAAACTCAACCCGTACCAACTCGCCGCGGGCCACGCCCCGTCGAAGCCCGGCGAGGTCGTCGTCAACCGGGGCGCCGCGAAGAAGGGCGGCCTGAAGATCGGCGACACGACGACCCTGCGCACCCCCGGTCCCGTCAAGGTGACGATCGTGGGCCTCGCGACCTTCGGTGGTGAGGACGGCATGGCGCAGGTGACGTTCACCGGGATGACGCAGGCCGACGCCGAGAAGTACCTCACCGCGAAGCCCGGCGAGGCGGCGAACATCCGGGTGCGGGCCGGTCCCGGGGTCGGTCAGGCCGAGCTCGTCGCGGGCCTGACTCCCGTCCTGCCCGAGGGAGTCGAGGCGATCACCGGCCAGGAGTCGGCGAGGGAGAACACCGACATGATCTCCAGCCAGTTCCTGAACATCTTCACCACCTTCCTGCTGGTGTTCTCCGGCATCGCGCTGCTCGTCGCGACCTTCTCCATCCACAACACCTTCGCGATCGTCGTCGCCCAACGCACCCGCGAGAACGCCCTGTTGCGCGCCCTGGGCGCCTCCCGCCGCCAGGTCACCGCCGCGTCCCTGGCCGAGGCGAGCGTGGTCGCGGTGACCGCGTCGGCCGTCGGCCTCGCGGGCGGCATCGGGATCGCGGCCGGGCTGCAGGCACTGTTTCCCGCCATCGGGTTTCCCTTCCCCCAGGGCGACTTGGTGATCAGCGGCCTGTCCATGCTGCTGCCGCTCGCGGTCGGCATCGTGGTCTGCCTGGGCTCCGCGCTGCTGCCCGCCGTACGCGCCGGACGCACCGCGCCGCTGGCCGCGCTGCGCGAGACGGCCGTCGACGGGTCCGGGGCCTCACGGGGGCGGGCGATCGTGGGTGCGGCGCTGGCCGTACTCGCGGTGGGCGCCACCCTGACCGGCGTACTGGTGAGCCCGTCGCTGTGGCTCGCGGGCCTCGGCGCCGTTCTCGCCCTCGCCGCCTTCGTGGTCCTCGGCCCCGTGGCGTCGTCGGCCGCCGTACGAGCCCTCGGCGCCCCCCTCGACACGCTGCGCGGTGTCACCGGCGGCCTGGCCCGGCGCAACGCGCTGCGCAGCCCCAAGCGGACCGCCGCCACCGCGAGCGCCCTGATGATCGGCGTCGCCGTCGTCTCGCTGTTCACGGTCTTCGGCGCCTCGCTGAAGGCCACCATGGACCAGACGGTCTCCCGGTCCTTCGCGGGTGACGTCGCCGTCAGCACCCCGTCCTTCGGCGCGGGCGGCAGCGGGCTGAGCCCCGAGCTCGCTCCCGCGATCGCGCGGCAGCCGGCCGTCCGGTACGCGGTCGGCCTCGGCCGCGGGGTCGCCCGGGTCGACGGCAAGGGGCGGGCGCTGACCGTCACCGACCCGGTCACCCTCGGCAAGGTCTTCGACCTCGGTGACGTGCGCGGCTCGCTCGACGACCTGGGCACCGACGGCATCGCGCTCACCCGGAAAGAGGCCGCCGAGCAGCACCTCACGACCGGCGACACCGCCCGGCTCACCTTTACCGACGGCCGACGCGAGAACTTCACCGTCCGCGCGGTCTACGGACGCTCCGAACTCGCCGGCGACTACGTCATCACCCGCGCCGCCTGGGCCCCGCACCGCACCCAGGACTCCGACTCACTCGTCGCCGTCACCTTCAAGAACGGTGTCGGTACGGCCGACGGCAAGGCGGCGGTCGAGAAGGTGACCGCGCGGTACGGCAACCCCGAGGTGCAGACCCGAGACGAGTACGCGCGGTCCTCGGCCGGCGGCATCGACATGATGCTGACCCTCGTCTACGCGCTGCTCGCACTCGCGGTGCTCATCGCCCTGCTCGGCATCGCCAACACGCTCACCCTCGCGATCCACGAGCGCACCCGTGAACTCGGTCTGCTGCGGGCGGTCGGGCAGACCCGGGCGCAGCTGCGCGCTATGGTCCGCTGGGAGTCGGTCCTCGTCGCCGCCTTCGGAACGGCGGGCGGACTCGCCCTCGGTGCCTTCCTGGGCTGGGTGCTCGTCGAGGCCTCCGACGGCGCGTCGGACAGCGCCTTCGCCTTCGCGATCCCGCCCGTGCGGCTCGTCGTGGTGGCGCTCGTGGGCCTCGCGGCGGGAGCCCTCGCGGGGCTGCGCCCGGCCCGGCGCGCAGCACGCCTGGACGTGCTGCGCGCCATCGCCACCGAGTGACGTACGAGACGGGGGTCACCGCCCGGTCAGCCGGCAACGGCGGACCGGGCGGGAGCGTGTTCGGGCCGGCGTTCGTCGAGGGGGTCGAGCGGGGCGACGGCGCGGCGGCGCGAGGTCTCGCGAGTCTGTTCGTACGGCGGAAGCGTGGGTTCCGCCACCGCGGGCGAGGTCGCCGACAGGGTGAACCACACGACCTTGCCCGACTCGCCGTCCGGACGCACGCCCCAGCTCTCGCTCACCGCGGCGATCATCGCGAGACCGCGTCCGCAGGTGGCCGTGGGGTCCACGTCCTGTACCTCGGGCAGGCGGGGGTCGTGATCGTGCACCGAGACCGTGAGCCGGTCGAGCAGCAGCTCGATCTCCACGGTGCACACCTTGTCCGGCTGGGCGTGCCGGTGAACGTTGGTCAGCAGCTCGGTCACTCCGAGCGCGGCCCGGTCTATCAAGGGGTCCTGATGCCAGTAGCGCAACTGCGCAGAAAGGATTCTGCGGACCTGGCCGATCCGCGACGGCAGGGCTTGGAGCTCCACCGTGCAATGCCTGCTTGGCTGGCTGATCACGGCTGCGACTCCCCGAATTGAGGTCCGGAAGAAGACGGAGATCGGATCCAGCAGAGTGGCTGAGTGGAACGGCCGCCTGCTGTGGTGACCGGCGGGCTGATTCGTAGCGTGATCGCCGGTGAACCCAGAGTGATGATGTGAGAACAGCGTGACTCAGGGGGTGCGGTCCTGCAACTCGCGGTGCGGTCCGCGCCGGCCCGAGCCGTCGCGGGGCGGGGGTCTCGCCTGAGCGGCGGCGTCCGGCGGGCCGGGGTTCATCGTTCACCGCCGCGGGGAGCGGGCGGATCGCTCACGCACCGAACGTCACCCACCGCGGAAGGGGGCCGCCGTGCCGACGGCACCGATCCCGGACCGCGTTCCCCTCGGCCACAGCCGACCGAGACCCTGGACACCACCTCGCGCCGCACGCGCCCCGAAGCCCCCCGCCCGCGGGCGGGAGGCTGCCACCCCGGGTGGTGCCGGGCGTGGGCCGGAGGCTCGTGGTCCGTGGTGGGCCGGTTGGGAGCCTGAGGCTTTTCGGCCGGCCGCAGCCGACCGTCGGCGGGTGGCTCCCACCCCGGGTCTTGCCCCGCGGGGGCTGGAGGACCCGTAACCAGGCCTCGCCGGCGGTGAGTCCAGGGGTTCGTCGAAGGCCTTCGCCGACCGCGAGCCCAGGGCTGCCCCGTCGGCGGTCGCCGGTTGTGTGCGGGTGCTTCTCGCATCGTGTTTCGCCGGGCGTGGGCTGGAGGGTTCTGGATCGGGCTTGGGTGGTTGTCGGCCCAGGGCTTGCGCGCCGGGAAGCGCCGACTGTGGGCCCAGGGCTTTGTTGTGGGCCGTCGGCGGTTGGGGGCCGACGGCCTTCCCACGGGCCGTTGGCGGTTGTGCGTGGGCGGCTGTCGTGCCGGGTCCCGCGTCGGGTTTCGCCGGGCGTGCGTTCGGGGTGTGCCCTCGGCTCTCGTCGGGCAAGGGGTCCGACACCGGGACTCGGCGGTCGCCTGGCTTCCGGTCCGGGGATCCTCGGGCGCGAGCCCGTGCCGTGCCGGGCCGCTGTGGGCGGCTGTGGTGGGGGCGTTCGTGGCGGACGTCGACGGCCGGACGTCCGAGGCTTGCCCGGTCGCCGTCACCGGTCGCGGGCCGGGGCTGCCCGGGTCGGCGCCCGGGGGGTGCGCGCCCGTGGTCCGCGTGCCGACCGCCGCGGGGCGCGAGCGTCGCTGGTAGCGCGCTCGGGGGTGCCCGGTGGGCGGCCGTCGGCCGGAGCTCGAAGGCCTGCACGCGGGCCGTCGCCGGTCGCGAGTCGTGGGTGCCTGTGTCGGCCCTTGCCGGTGGCGAACCGAAGGCTCCCGTGTCGGTTGCCGCGCGGCCGACTCAGCCGTTGCGCCCCGCCGCCCTGCGAACCGCCTCTATGAACCGGCGCGCCGAGGGCGGCCCCGGCTTGCCCGGCGCGGGGTCGTGCTCGCCGAGCGTGAGCGAATAGCGGGTGCCGTTGACGTCGGCCAACGCCCGGTCCTCGGGCGCGAACCACGGCTTCGACGCCCGCACCGCCTGCACCGGCGCACTGTCGATCTCGCTGCCGTAACTCGTCAGCAACTCCAGCCTGCCGTCGCTGATCCGGACCTGTCCGGCCCGGGTGAGCGACCGCAGCCTCTTCCCGATCCGCACGCCCGTGGCCGTGAACTCCGGCTCCGCCATGATGCCCCGCCCCCTTGTGCGCGTCGGCTGTGCTCTGTCCCGCGTCGCTCTGTCCGCGTCCCGGTCCCGGACTTCGCGCGGGTCGTGCTCCGGTGTGCGCGACCGCTCCGGGAGTGTCATCCCGCGCGGCGCGGTCGGACACGGGCCGCGTTCCCTGCGGTGCAGTCTGCCCGCAGGCAGCGGCGAGCACCAGTGCGCATGACGAGGTGACGCCGGGGACGGGAGCACTCGCCCGGGTGCGCCCCCGTCGCTTCGGACACCCCTGCTCCAGGGGTGACTTTGAGGTGCTCAAAGGTGTGTTTATGCAGGTGAGAAGCGTGCGCTAGGTGTTTATGATCGAGGCGTCCGACCGTCTGAACCGGCGTCGGCGCGATGCGTAAGGAGCCCCGCCGTGAGCACCCCTCAGCAGATCCGGACCGGCGAAACCCTCGACGTCGACCACAGCGACGCGCGGTTTCGGACCTGGCTCAAAGAAGCCGTCCGCAAAGTCCAGGCCGACGCGAACCGCTCGGCGGACACCCATCTGCTGCGCTTCCCGCTGCCCGAGGCGTGGGGTATCGACCTCTACCTGAAGGACGAGTCGACCCACCCCACCGGCAGCCTCAAGCACCGCCTCGCCCGCTCACTCTTCCTGTACGGGCTCTGCAATGGCTGGATCAGGCCGGGCCGCCCGGTGATCGAGGCGTCCAGCGGCTCGACCGCCGTCTCCGAGGCGTACTTCGCGAAGCTGATCGGCGTGCCCTTCATCGCGGTCATGCCGCGCACCACGAGCGCCGAGAAGTGCCGTCTGATCGAGTTCCACGGCGGGCAGTGCCACTTCGTGGACGACTCCCGCAGGATGTACGAGGAGTCCGCCGCCCTCGCGGTCGAGACCGGCGGCCACTACATGGACCAGTTCACCTACGCGGAACGGGCCACGGACTGGCGCGGCAACAACAACATCGCCGAATCCATTTTCCGTCAGCTGGAGTTGGAGCGTTTCCCGGAGCCCGCGTGGATCGTCGCCACAGCCGGCACCGGCGGTACCTCGGCGACCCTCGCGCGCTACGTGCACTACATGCAGGCCGACACCCGCATCTGCGTCGCCGACCCGGAGAACTCGTGTTTCTTCGAGGGCTGGACCACCGGCGATCCGGACGTCACCTGCGACTGCGGCTCGCGTATCGAGGGCATCGGCAGGCCCCGTATGGAGCCGAGTTTCGTGCCGGGCGCGATCGACCGGATGATGAAGGTGCCGGACGCCGCGAGCGTGGCGGCCGTAAGGGCACTGGAACAGGCCATCGGGCGTAAGGCGGGCGGCTCGACCGGCACCGGGCTGTGGAGCGCGCTGAAGATCGTCGCCGAGATGGTGACCGAGGGGCGCCAGGGGAGCGTGGTGACGCTGCTCTGCGACCCCGGGGACCGCTATCTCGACAAGTACTACTCGGACGCGTGGCTGGCCGAACAGGGGCTGGACATCGCGCCCTACACCGCGGCGATCGCGGCCCTGCTCCAGACGGGCGTCTGGCCGGACTGACCGTCGGGGCGCGGCTCACGGGGCGCGTCCGCGGGCGGACCCAGGGCCTGTCGTTCGGATCAGGCCTGGGCCGCGGGGGTCTGGTCAAGCCCCGTCGTCTGAAACGACCTGATCCACCCGTCGTCTGAAACGACCTGATCCACACGACAGGCCCTGGTCGTCACGCGTGTGTCGACGCCAGCCGTCGGTCCAGCGCCGTCACCGCCTGGCGGAACGCGCGGCCCAGGCCCGCCCGGCCCAGCTTCAGGGCCAGCCTGAATGGGGCCGCGCCGTCGGCGGCGAAGGTCCACTGGACCCGGGTGCCCTTCCCGGCCGGAGTCAGTCGCCACTCCTCGACCAGGGCCCGGGGGCCGGGCGCGTTCGAGACGTCCACCCGGTACGCGTACACCTTGGGGGCCTCGGCCACGAGGACCGTTTCCTGGAAGCGCGTACCGCCCCGGAGCCGGATCTCCCGCCCGGCGCCGTCCGCGGTCGGCCGGGCGAGTGTCACCGCCGAGAACCACTCGCTCCAGCCGGGCACGTCCTCGGCCAGCGCGCGGAAGACCACCTCGGGAGGGGCCGCCACCTCGCGGGCGAACACCAGACGCAGGGGAGCGGTCTCGGCGAAGTCGAGCCCCACCGGTCGAAGACGGCGTGCCATGGACGAAACCCCCACCTGGGAACGGAGCCTCCGGTCGCGCGTACGGAGCCGCGGGCAGCGTCACCTTAGCTGGCGGACCGTCAGATGTCTGTACCGTCCTCGGGCTCTCCGGCCACCACCAGGCGCCGCAGGTGTTCGGAGACCTCCGCCCGCGCCTCGGCCGGCAGCCCGGCGTCGGTGACCAGCGTGTCGACCTGATCCAGCGCGGCGAACGAACTCAGACCCACCGTGCCCCACTTGGTGTGGTCGGCGACCACGACGACCCGCCGCGCGGACTGCACCAGCCGCCGGTTGGTCTCGGCCTCCGCCAGGTTCGGCGTCGACAGGCCCGCCTCGACCGATATCCCGTGCACCCCGAGGAACAGCACGTCGAAGTGGAGCGCCGCGATGGCCTGGTCGGCCACGGGGCCGACCAGCGAGTCGGACGGGGTGCGCACCCCGCCCGTCAGCACGACCGTGGCCGCGCCCTGCCGCTGGCCGGAGAGTCGCTGCGCCGAGTGGAAGACATCGGCGACCCGCACCGAGTTGGTGACCACGGTCAGGTCCGGCACGTCAAGGAGCTGATGCGCCAGCGCGTACGTCGTCGTACCGCCCGAGAGCGCGATCGCCGTGCCCGGCGCGACCAACTCGGCGGCGACCCGCGCGATGTCCTCCTTGGCGGTCAGCTCCAGGCCCGACTTGGCCTCGAAACCCGGCTCGTGCGTACTCGCCTCGACCAGCGGCACCGCGCCGCCGTGCACCTTCTCCACCACGCCCTGGCGGGCGAGCGCGTCGAGGTCACGACGGACCGTCATGTCGGAGACGCCGAGCTTGCGGGTCAGCTCGTTCACACGGACGCCGCCCCGGCGCCGTACCTCGTCGAGAATCAGGGCTCGACGCTGCTCCGCGAGAAGGTTCTGATTCTCACTCACGTCCGCTCCGATCCTCGCGCCACAAGCTGCCCGCCACTCCGTCCGAACCCACTCCCACGTGGACATTCTCCTTGTCCTAGGCCTGGAGGACGACCCATCCTCGCACGGGCCACCGACACGTGCGCCACTCCCCGTTGCGTCACTGTCACACGTATCGGGGAGATTCCGTGACCACAGGTGTGCGCGCACCCCTGAGCGGAGATCCTTGTGCCTGCACATGACACATGCCAGACGCGCGCACGGGGGAAGTGCAGAAAAGTGGAACGTGCACGGGAACACGCCTCGGCGGGAGAGCTCAGCGGCCCCGCACAGCGGCCCGAAACGGCCGATACCGCCCTCGAACTCCTGGTCCACGGAGTCGGCGGCACCACACCCGAGGAGATGCTGGACGATCCGCGGACGGTCCGCGTCAGCGGCGACGAGACCGCGGCGGTCTACCGGCGCGTCGACGACGCCGACGCGGAGCGGCGCCCCGACGACTACCGGGGCAAACCGGTCCCCGAGGCCTATGTGTGGTGCAACCTCACCTCCGGCAACGGCACCCGGGCCCTGTGGCTGTTGCTGCTGCCCTTCATGGTCGTCAACCTCGCGCACTGGATGCGTCCCGCCACCCGCGGCTGCACCCAGACGGTCCGCCTGTACGGCCTGCTCGTCCGGCTGGCCGGGCTCACCCTCACCGTGCTGCTGGTCGCCGCGGCCTGCGAGGTCGCCCTCGACCTGACCGCCTGGCAGTGCGCGGGCACACGCGCGTGCGCCGAGGCGCACTCGTGGCTGGGCTTCCTCTCCCCGGACCTGTCCGACAACGGCTGGTGGAGCCGGCCTGGCCGCCGCCTCGCCCTGGCCGCCCTGGTGCCCGCGGGTCTCACCTGCCTGCTCTGGTACCTCTCGCACCGCACCTGGAGCGCGTACGAGTCCCAGCAGCCCGTGTCCCGCAGGCCCGAGCCCGCCGAGGAGACCGGCCGGACCGGGCTCGGCAGGCCCGGCTTCTGGTACGGGCGCCGTCTGGTGGCCCGGCTGCGCGCCGCGCACACCGCGGCGGGACTCCTCACCGTCACCGCCGCCGTCGGCGGCCCCGCGGCCCGCTTCGACCGGGAGGCCGGGGGACCCGCCGTGCTCGGGATCCTCGGCCTGCTGCTGTACGCATCGATCGTCGTGGGCGCGGTCGTGGTGCTGTGGGTGGTCTGCCGGCGCGGGCGCAGCGAACACCGGCTGGACCAGGAACTGGACGCCACGCTCGTGCGCGGGCTGCCCCTGGGCTCGATCGTCCTGTTCGCCCTCACCCTGCTGTACGCCGGATGGTCACGGCCCGGCTGGCACTCGGCGGGGCGGCTGCCGGGCGACGCGACCTTCGGCGGTCTCGCTCTCGCCCAGGGGCTGCTCGTCATCACGCTCGGCGTGGTGGCCCGGGTCCTGTACCGCACCAGGCCCGATCCGCGCACCGCCCTGCGTGGTCTGGCCGGACCCGCCGTCGCGATGCTGGCCTGCGCCCTGGGCGGCGTGATGTCCGGCGGCGTCGCGCAGCGCGTCGCCGACTGGCTGGACGGCACGCGCGGCTCGCTGCCCGGCCCGCCCGTCCTGCTGACCTGGCAGGCGTCCGTGATCCCGCCGACGCTCCTCGTGCTCATCGGCCTGTGCGGCAGGCTGGCCCTGCGCACCTGGCGGCTGCGCGTCCTCGAGATGCGCGCGGTGGAACTCGACTACCCGGGCGAGGCCAAGGACATCACTCGTACCGGCCGTATCGCGAGCACCCGCGCGATGGCCGCCCTCACCGACCGGGCGCCCCTCATGGTCGGCGTGATCTCGTTCGTGACCCTGCTCCTCGGCGCCGGAGCCCTGGTGGGCGTCCTGACCACCGGTGACGCCCCGGCGCAGGCCGCGCGAGGGTCGTACGCCTTCGTCCGGGGCGCCGCCGAAACCGCGCAGGCGCTCGGGTCCTGGCTGATCGGCCTCGGCTTCCTCCTTCTCGTCACCTCGGGGCGGCGCGCCTACAAGGACCCGGCGGCCCGCCGCACCATCGGCATCCTCTGGGACGTCGGCACCTTCTGGCCGCGCGCCGCCCACCCCTTCGCGCCGCCCTGCTACGCCGAGCGTGCCGTGCCCGACCTGACGTGGCGCATGGTCACCTGGACCCGGGCCACCGGCGGGCGCCTGGTGCTCTCCGGGCACTCCCAGGGCAGTGTGCTGGCCGCCGCCGCGGCCTGGCAGCTGAAGCCCTCGGTACGCAGGCGGGTCGCGCTGCTCACCTACGGCTCTCCCCTGGAACGGCTCTACGGGCGGTGGTTCCCGGCCCACTTCGGCCCGGCCGCCCTGACCTCGCTGCACCGGGAGGTCGACTGCTGGCGCAACCTGTACCGCCTCACCGACCCCATCGGCGGCCCCGTCCGGCTGCCCGGCGACTGCGGCCCCCAGGTCGACCGCGCGCCCCTGAAGGACCCGCTCGCCTACGGACGCACCCAGGAGCATCCGCTGCCCGCGCCGATCCTCGGACACGGGGACTACCAGGCGGACCCGGCCTTCGCCGAGGAACGCGAACGGCTGCTGGCACGGCTGCGGCCGGAGGCGGTACCGGGCCCCCGTCCCGACGGCGACGCCACGACCTGAGGGCGACCGCCCGTCCACGGGGCGAGGCTCAGGGCAGCTCCGGCAGGTCCTCGGGGTAGAGCAGCGTGAGGTCGTCCGTGCTCGGCTCGTCGAGCTGGGCGACCCGCCCCGCGTGCCGCTCGACCATCGCCTCGAAGGTCTGCCGCGCGGTGCGGCCGTTGCCGAACGCCGGGCCCTTGGGGATGGCCGTGAAGTACTTCAGCAGCGCCTCGGGCGCGCCGGGCGCCAGGCTGTACTCGTGCTCCTCGGCCTGCTGCTCCACGATCCGCAGCAGCTCCTCGGGAACGTAGTCGCTGAAGGTGATGGTCCGTGAGAAGCGGGACGCCACACCGGGGTTGACCGTGAGGAAGCGCTCCATCTCGGCCGTGTAGCCCGCGACGATCACGACGACCGCGTCCCGGTGGTCCTCCATCAGCTTCACGAGCGTGTCGATGGCCTCGCGGCCGAAGTCGCGGCCCGAGTCCTCCGGCGACAGCGCGTACGCCTCGTCGATGAACAGGACACCGCCGCGCGCCCGGTCGAACGCCTCCTGGGTGCGGATCGCCGTGGAGCCGATGTGCTCGCCCACCAGGTCGACGCGGGACACCTCGACCAGGTGCCCCTTCTCCAGGACACCGAGCGAGGCCAGGATCTCGCCGTACAGCCGGGCGACCGTCGTCTTGCCGGTGCCGGGGGAGCCGGTGAAGACCAGGTGGCGGCGGGCGGAGGCGGCCTTGAGGCCCGCCTGCTGTCTGCGGCGGCCCACCTCGATCATGTCGGTGAGGGCGCGCACCTCGCGCTTGACGCTGTCCAGGCCCACCAGCCCGTCGAGTTCGCCGAGGACGACCTTCGAGGTACGGGCCGGCTGCGCGGGCTCGGGCTCCGAGGCGGTGACGAGCGGTTCCTGCTCGGTGGTGCGCTGGCCCGGGATCGCGCCGAGCAGGCTCGTGGACGGGTTGGACGTCTGTACGGCCGTCTCGTGCGCCGGGGGGCGCACTCCGGCGCTCTCGTCGCTCGTGCAGTCCTCGACGACCGGGCCGCCGCCCGGTGCGTTGCCGCCGTCGGCGAACTCGTAGCCCCCGCGTGAGCAGCGCTCCGTACGGCACTTCTTCAGTGTCGCCCGGCAGCCGTCGATGACATGGAAGCCGTAGCCCCCGCTGCCTGTCACCCGGCAGTTGTGGAAGCTGCCGCGGCCACCCGCCGACACGTAGAAACCGGCCTCCGCGGGGGAGTCGACGGTGCAGCGCTCGAAGGTGGGGTCGGCGCCCTTGGTGACGATCACGCCGGTCTGGGTGCCGTCCACGGTGCAGCCGGACAGGGTGCCGCCGCTTCCGTGGTCACGGAACCAGGCGCCCGTCGCGGCGTCGCGGATACGGCAGTCGTCGAGCTGTGCCGTCGCGCCGTCGCTCACCGAGACGGCGGTGTTGCGCACTTGGGAGAGGTCGCTGTCGACGACGTCCACGCGTGAACCGCGGTCGAGGACGAACAGGGCGTCGGGCACGTCGTGCACCCGGCAGGACTCGAGCACCGCGGTCGCGCCGTCGCTGACCCACACCGCGGGGTAGTCGCCCGTGCTGTCGAAGATCTCGCACTGGTTGGCGTCCACGCGTGTGCCCGGGTCCCAGACCGACAGGCCGTTGCGCCCGAACTGCCGGACGGTGGTGCGGGTCAGGGTGAGGACGGAGCGGGAACGCAGGTCCACCGCGTTCTCCGGGATGTCGTGGATGCGGCAGTCGGCGAGGGTGAGCACGGCGTCCGTGTCCAGGGTGACGCCGTCCGACATCGTGCGGTGCACATCGCAGTCGGTGAGATGGGCCGCGGCGCGCGCGGTGATCTGCACACCGGAGCCCTTGACCTCGTACACCTCGCAACCGACCGCCTCCAGCGAGGAGTTCTCGCCGGTCACCGACAGGCCCGCGCCGGAGGCGTGATGCACCCGGCAGCGCTCCAGACGGGGACGCGCGCCGCCGCGGACCGCGATGCCGGACTGTCCGGCCGCGACGACCTCGCACTCCTCGAACACGCCACCGCCGCCGTCGAGTACGGCGATGCCGACGCCGGCCGGATTGTCGACGGTGCAGCGCCGCACGGTCGGACGGGCGCCGCCGCGCACCTCGATGCCGGCCGCGGAGCGCGTGACGATCCGCACATCGAGGAGCTCCGGGGTGCCCTCCTCGACGAGCAGCGCGGGCGCCGCCGAGTCCTGGCCCTCCACATGCAGGTCCTGGACCACGGCCGAGGCGCGCACGGTCAGCGGCACGCCGTCCACCGGCGCGATGCGCACGGAGCCGGGGGAGCCCTCCGGGCCGCGCAGCGTCACCGCGCGCTGGACCACGAGATTCTCCCGGTAGGTGCCGGGTGCGACGGTGAGTACGTCCCCGTCGGCCGCGGCCTCCAGGGCGGCGGCCAGCGATGCGTACTCTCCTGTGCGGCGCCGCCACCGCGAGGTGCCGGTGTGCGTCACCTGGACCGTGCCCTGTGCCATGGCGCTGTAGTGCCCCCACCTCGTCGTACGCGGGTCCTGCGAGGCCGTGCTGAAACCCCGTCGCGATCAAGGACAGCTTCTCACGGCGGTGCCGAACGATTCGGTCGGTCCACCGTAGCGTGCGCGGGCACGGTGGGTTGACCGGAGCCGGAAGGCGGTCAGCTGCCGGTGCCCGCCCTGCCCCAGTCCGGACCCGCCCTGTCCCAGGCCTGATCCCAACGGGCATACCGGCGAAGGACCATGCGCCACACGAACAGACGTCTGCCGCTGTCGAGGAGCCCCGCGGTGAGCAGGGCCGCGCCGATGCCCGCCAGCACGGCGTGCGTCGTCGCGGTGGCCGAATCCAGCGGGCGGGCGACCATGTCACCGTGCTCGTCGGTCCAGAGCGTGAAGTGGTCGCCCTTGTGGGGTGACTTGAGGGCGGCTATCACCTTGCCGTGATGCGCCGTGCCGTCCGGAGCGGTCCAGTCGGCGAGCACACGGCTGTGCGGATCCTGCGCCGACGAGGCCTCGGGATCGGGGTCCAGCGGAGCCCGGGCCGCCTTGCCGACCACGGTGGCCGTCACTTCGTGGCGGGCCAGGTGCTGGTCCCGAACGGCCTGTTGGAGGGCGTCCTCTGCCGTCAATCCGGTGAGGGCGCCGAGCAGGGGCGCGAGGGTGAGGATCAGCAGGACGGTCAGCAGGGCCAGCCACGCCTCGACCAGATCGGTCGTGCGGCGCAGCGGATTGTGCCGCCAACGCCAGAGTCCGCCGATAGCTCGCACCGTCCCGCACCCCCTTTCGCCTCCGTGATAACCCCCGGCGGAGCCGTTCATATGCGAGCCCCGGGAAAGAGAGAGCGAAATCACCCTTCGCACGGGTCTTCCATGAACTTCTCACACACTCAACGACCGTGCCCGGGGCCCGGGTTCCCGTCGGCGGGTCATTCGAGGACCGTGACCGGATCGCCGATCCGCACCGTGCCGCGGGACTCCGGCACCAGGTTCTGTCCGAAGACGAGCTGGGAGCCGAAGCGGCGGTGACGTCCGAGCGTGCGCAGCGGCTCCTTGCCGCGCTGGGCGGTGTCCTGGTCGGTGGTGGTCACGACGCAGCGGCCGCACATCTTGGGCACCCGGAAGACGACCTCGCCGATGGCGATCCGCCGCCAGCCGTCCTCGGCCCATGCCGTCGTGCCCGCCACCACCACGTTCGGCCGGAAACGGTTCATCGGGAGGGGGCCCTCGTCGGCGCGGTCGCCCTGCGCGATCAAGGAGTTGAGCGCGTCCAGCGAGGCGAGCGTGGTCACCAGCAGGGGATAGCCGTCGGCGAAGCTGACGGTCTCGCCCGGACGCGCGTAGTCCGGGTCCACCGGCCTGCGTGTGGCGGGGTCGTCCATGTGCAGGAGACGGACCTCGGTCCCCAGATAGTCACTGCACCAGGCGTGCGCGTCCGCGTCGGCGAGGACCGCCTCCACCTTGTCGCCGAAGAGATCCAGCGGCGTCGTGCCGGCCGGCCGGGGCACGAGGACGGTCAGCGGCTCACGGCCGGGCGCGGACAGGCGTATGCCACCGCCGGGCAGCAGC
The DNA here is from genome assembly GCF_055638955.1 of Streptomyces sp. NPDC111507. Classification (NCBI taxonomy): domain Bacteria; kingdom Bacillati; phylum Actinomycetota; class Actinomycetes; order Kitasatosporales; family Streptomycetaceae; genus Streptomyces; species Streptomyces sp. NPDC111507. The sequence goes on from NZ_JBVKBU010000006.1 coordinate 431,702, forward strand.
TCGGCGGCGGCCAGTGCCAGCCGTGGTTGCTGACGCTGGGTGACGACCTTTCCCCCGTCGTCGATCAGTACCCAGCGTCGGTCTCCGGCCAGCCCCCAGGGCTCCACGACGGCCTCCCGGGGCGAGAGAGCCCGGAAGGCCTTGACCGGATGGACATGGATCGAGTGCAGCTCCGCGTTCCCCATGACTCCATGGTGCCAGCGGGCACCGACATTCCGGTCCGAATGCCGCGGTGCCCGCGTACCTCAGCCCCTCAGTACCCGCGGTACTGCTGGTTGTTGTACGGGTCCTGGTACGGAGCCGGGGCGGGGCGGGGAGCCGCGGGGCGCATCGCCTCGTAGCCGGTGCCGGCCGCCATCGGGCGCTGCGGCTGCTGCTGGGGTCCCGGGTAGCCACGCGGGGCGCCGGCCTGCTGCGGGATGTACGGCGCCGGGGCCTGCTGCAGCGGGGCGGGCTGCTGGGCCTGCGGGTAGCCGCCGTACATGGGGGCCTGGTGCGAAGGTCCGGCGGGCAGGGCGGGAAGTGCCGAGGGGAGTGCGGGAAGGTAGCTGCTGCCCGTGTCGTAGGCGGCGGGAACCCGGATCGGGGCGATCTGGGGAGTGCCCCGCTCAGCGACCAGGGAGTCGTAGATCGGGGTGTCCGGGAAGGACGGCGCGGAGTAGTAACCGCCGCCATAGGTGGAGCGGGGGGAGGTCATGGCACATAAGTTAAGCCCACGATGTGCTGGTTGGGGAGACCGATAAGAGGGTTGTTTTCCGTGTCGGCAGTGACGCGGGATCCCCAATGCGAGCGAACTCGGCAAAAAAGGGCGTCAAACAGGGTTCAGATCGTGTAAAGGCCGAGTTCCGAGGGGGTTACCGGTGGTTGGCCAGCAGTCTTCGAGGCACCTCGTGCGATCTTCCGGAGCACCTCACGGGAGTTCTCCGCCTTGGGGGAATACGTTGGTCGGGAAAGGGCCCGGGGTACGGCCCGAGGCGCGGCCTGGCGCGGTGACACGTGATGGGGGCGGACATGACAATGCCTAAAGGTTCGAATGTTCCTGTGCCGACGCGTGCGTTGCGCGTCGAAATGGGGTGGCGTTCGGGGCCCGGGGTTCCCGACGCGGATGCTTCCGCGCTGCTGCTGGTCTCCGGAAAGGTCCGCTCCGACGGCGACTTCGTGTTCTACAACCAGCCGGCACACCCCTCCGGCGCCGTGCGGCACGAGGGCAAGCGGGGCGACGGCGGTCAGGTGACCGACACACTGCTCGTCGACCTCGCGCGCGTGGAGGGCGCGATCGAGACCGTGGTGCTGGCCGCCTCCGCGGACGGCGGCACCTTCGGGCAGGTGCCCGGTCTGTACATCCGGGTGCTCGACGCGGGGCAGGGCACGGAGATCGCGCGCTTCGACAGCAAGGACGCGACCGTCGAGACCGCCTTCGTGCTCGGTGAGTTCTACCGGCGCCAGGGTGCCTGGAAGTTCCGCGCGGTCGGACAGGGCTACGGCAGCGGACTGGAAGGGCTGGCGAAGGACTACGGAATCACGGTGGACGAGCCGCAGCACGCGCCGCCGACCCCGCCTCCCCCCGCACCGACCGCCGCCGCGCCGATCGCTCCCCTACCGCCTGCCCCCGCACCGCCCGGCCCCACACCTTCCGCCGCCATGCCGCCCGCGCCCGGTACACGGGTGGCCGGTCCGCCGCCGGTGAGCATGTCCCCGCCCGTCGCACCGCCCGTCACCGCACCGCCGGTCACCGTCTCGCCCCCCGCCATGGCTCCGCCGCCCGCCCGGAGCGGGGCCCCGGTCCGCCTCTCCAAGGTCACGCTCACCAAGGAGGCGCCCTCGGTCTCGCTGACCAAGCAGGGCGGCACGTCCGGCGCCATGCGTGTGAACCTCAACTGGGAGGTGCGCAAGCAGTTCTCGGGGTGGGGCAGCAAGCGGGGCCGGGCCGTCGCGGCGCACAGGGACCTCGACCTCGACCTCTGCGCCCTGTACGAACTGTCCGACGGCCGCAAGGGAGTCGTCCAGGCGCTCGGCAACGCCTTCGGGGCGCTGCACCAGCCGCCGTACATCCACCTCGACGGCGACGACCGCACCGGTGCCGTGGCGAGCGGCGAGAACCTCACCGTCAACCTCGACCACAAGCAGAGTTTCCGGCGCATCCTCATCTTCGTCACCATCTACGAAGGGGCACGTTCGTTCGCCGACCTGCATGCCACGGTCACCCTGCAACCGCTGAACGGCGCCCCCGTCGACTTCTCGCTCGACGAGTGCACCGTGCCCTCGACGGTCTGCGCCCTCGCCCTCATCACCAACAACGGCGGCGACCTGATCGTCCAGCGTGAAGCCCGCTACCTCGTCCCCGAGCGCGGCGTGAGCCCGCAGCGCACGGTGGACCGCGTCTACGGGTGGGGCATGAACTGGACCCCCGGCAGGAAGTGACCAACAGGTGGTGACCCGCAGGAAACGAGCGGGAAAGTGACCGGTCAGCGCTCGTCGAGCGCGGTGTCCGGGCGCGCGTAGGTGCGGCCCTTCCAGGCCGCGCCGCGCCCCCTGTAGTGCTGCACCGCGGAATCGACCGTCATGAGGAGGTACAGGAACGCGGTCACCGGCAGTGACGCGGCGAGCCACACGGGCTGCCGGTAGTAGCGCAGCATCGGCAGATACGTCGCCGTCATCAGCAGCCACGCGAGCCCGCCGGCCGCCGCGATCCCCGAATGCCCGGAGAAGAGACCCGTGAAGAGGGCGGCCGGCGGCACCAGGTACACCACGGCGAGGCCGAGGACCGTACCGAGGAGCAGCACCGGATTGTGCCGCAGCTGGGCGTACGCGCTGCGTGAGACCATGCGCCACAGGTCGTGCAGCCGGGGATAGGGACGCACGCTGTCGACCCGTTCGGCCAGCCCCAGCCAGATGTGACCTCCGTCGCCCTTGACCGCCCTCGCGAGCGCCACGTCGTCGATGACGGCGTGCCGGATGGCGTCCGGGATCCGCGCCCGCTCGGCGGCGTCGGCGCGCAGCAGTACGCAGCCGCCCGCCGCGGCCGCCGTCCGTGAGCCCTTCACCGCGATCCACCGGAAGGGATAGAGCTGTGCGAAGAAGTAGACGAAGGCGGGGACGACGAGCCGCTCCCACACGCTCTCCACCCGCAGCCGGGCCATCTGCGAGACCAGGTCGAAGCCGCCGGTGCGCGCCGCGGCGACCAGCGTCCGCAGGCTGTCCGGCGCGTGCGCGATGTCCGCGTCCGTCAGCAGCAGGTATGCGGGGCCACGCGCGTGTGCCAGGCCGATACCGTGACGCACGGCCCAGAGCTTTCCGGTCCAGCCCGCGGGCGGCTCCCCGGGCGAGCCGACGGTGAGCGGCAGCCCGCCGTGCGTGCGGGCGAGCTCACGGGCCAGTTCCCCGGTGCCGTCCGAGCTACCGTCGTCGACGAGGAAGATCTCGGCGCGCCCCGGATAGTCCTGGGCGAGCAGCGAGGGCAGGCTCTCGGGCAGTACGGCGGCCTCGTCGCGTGCCGGTACCACGACGCAGACGGACGGCCAGTCGTCCGGTTCCCGACGCGGCGGCAGCCGCAGATCCGTACGCCAGAAGAAGCCCTGGCCGAGCAGCAGCCACAGCCAGGCGGCCAGTGATCCCACGGCGGTCCACGCGACGGCACTCACCCGTCGCAGTCTGCCCCACCCCGGGGGTCCGCCGGGGCGGATCGTCTATGGTGACCGGGTGAAGATCGCGCTCATGGACTCCGGAATCGGACTGCTCGCCGCTGCCGCCGTGGTACGTCGACTGCGGCCCGACGCCGACATCGTGCTCTCCTCGGACCCCGGCAGCATGCCCTGGGGACCGCGTACGCCCGAGGACGTGACCGCCCGCGCGCTCGCCGTCGCCGAGGCCGCCGCGCAGTACCGTCCCGAGGCCCTGATCGTCGCCTGCAACACCGCCTCCGTACGCGCCCTTCCGGCGCTGCGCGCCCGTCTGGAGCCGGAGGTGCCCGTCATCGGCACCGTCCCGGCGATCAAGCCGGCCGCGGCCGGTGGGGGACCCGTCGCGATCTGGGCCACGCCCTCCACCACCGGCAGCCCCTATCAGCGCGGGCTCATCGGCGAGTTCGCCGGGGGAGTGTCCGTGACCGAAGTGGCCTGCCCCGGGCTGGCCGACGCCGTGGAGCACGGTGACCAGGAGGGCATCGACGCCGCGATCGCCGTGGCGGCCGAGCGCACGCCCCGCGATGTAAGGGCCGTGGTCCTTGGCTGCACCCATTACGAGCTGGTCGCCGAACGCATCCGTACGGCCGTGCAGCAGCCCGGCCTCCCGCCGCTCGCGCTGCATGGCTCCGCCGGGGCCGTCGCCGCGCAGGCACTGCGCAGGATCGGCGAGCGCCCGGACCCGACGGCCCCCGCCGAGGGCTCCCTCACCGTGCTCCTCAGCGGCAGCGAGGGTGGCCTGTCGGCGACCGCGCTGGCGTACGAGGAAGGCCGCCTTCTTCAGGCGGTCAGCCCCGCCCGCTGACCGTGTCGCCGGGCGGAGGCCTCCGAAAGGCGACCGTCCGTCACCGCCTGAACGCCCCGCGTGCGCTGCGCGTCCACCCGGAGCAGTGACCCTCCGCGACCCGGTGCCCGCGGTGCGGAACCTGAGTAGTCTCTTAAACATGAGGTACCACCTCCACCGCGAAAACTTCTCGCACCCCGATGTCTGGACCGGGAGTGCGACCAATCGCGTCCAGTGGCTGCCCGCCATAGGCGGGGCCGCCTGCATCGCGCTGGGTGTCGAACTGGCCGTCGACTCGACGTGGACGTCGGGTGTCGCGGCACTGGCCATGTCCGTCGTCGGGTGCATCGCGGCGGGACTGCTCATCATGTTCGGCACCCTCGCCTTCGTGCATGTCGCCGTGAAGGTCGACAAGGACTGCCTCGAAGTGCGCTGCGGCCACATCGGTCTGCCCCGCCGACGTATTCCGCTCTCGAGCGTCGTCGGCGCCGACTTCGCCCCCCGGGTCACCCCGCGGCAGTGGGGCGGCTGGGGCTACCGCTGGCGTCCCGACAAGGGCACCGCGGTCATCGTCCGGCGCGGCGAGGGTGTGGTGCTCCAGCTCGGTGACGGACACACGTTCACCATCACGGTGGACAACGCGGAGGCGATGGTCCGGATCATCCGGGACCGGCTGCGGCCGGCCACGCCCGGCGCGGTCATCTGACCGTCGCGGAGTTCACGGCTCCAGCAGGTTCCTCGGGGTTCGGTCTCCCGCGTCCAGGGCGCTCTCCAGGTCCTCGTCGGCCAGGGGCCGTGCCGTCGCGAGCCCCGCGAGCAGCCCCGCACCCGCCGTCACCGTGGTGAAGCTCAGCGCGTTGCCCAGCGAGGCGATCACGGCCAGAGCCGTGAGGGCCGCGCCCGCCGTCAGCGCGATCGTCGTGGACCGCGGCGAACGCCACAGCGAATAGAGGACCCAGCAGAAGACCGCGGCGAGCAGCGCGACGCCGACCAGACCCTGCTCGGCCGCCTGCTGCCACGGTGCCGAGTGGGGCTTGCCGTCGGGCAGCAGCGACTGCGTGACCGTCGGACTGAGTTCCCCGTACCGCCCGGGCCCCACGCCGAAGGCGGGATGGTGTCCGGTCAGGTGGAGCGCGTCGCGCCAGAGCAGGACCCGGTGCTCGGTGAGCTGGCCCTCCAGGGCGGCGGTCAGACCGTCCGGAAGCACGTTCTCCGCGACCGCCCAGGTGGCGCCCGTCACCAGCGCCGCGGCGAGTGCGAGACCCCCGAGCCCGAGGGCGCGGCGGCGCATGCGGTCGGCGGCGAGCGAGCACAGCAGCACTCCGGCGCCGGCGGCGCATCCGGTGGTCGAGCCGAGCACCGCCGCGCTCACCACGATCCCGACGGCGAGCAGACTCGGCGCGATCCGCTGCGCCGGCCTGCGGGCCGCCCAGGCCGCACAGCACGCCGCACCGGTGGACAGCGCGAGCAGCGCGGCTGTGGCACCGCCGTGCCCGAGTGGCGTCGTGACCTGCGGGCCCGGGGTGGCGTGCGCGGCGGTGAGCGCGAGGCCCAGTCCGGCGAGAGCCCCGGCACACGGCGCCGCGACCGGCAGGAGTGCGCCGAGGATCCGGCCCGAGGCGTATCCGGCGGCCACGGCGAGCACGGCCAGGAGCACCCCCTCGGGCCGCCCGTCGTGCGCCGTCGCCGTGATCAGGGCCCACGCCGCGCAGGCCCCGAGCACGATCACACCCATGGCGTCCGAAACGTTTCGTCTCTCGCCTTCGGCCGCCGAACCGGCCGCGGACCTCATCCCCGTGGACCCCACCCCGTCGCCCCCCGACCTGTGCCGGGCCCCGACCGCCACGGCCGCATCCGGCCGCACGTCAGAGGCTGGGCACACCGTAACGGCTGATGCGCCGGTTTGTGGATGAGTTGCGCAGGAACGGTTCATCGGGCGGGCATGCGACGGTCTGCGGAGCGTGCGGACCACCCCCGGGCGCCGGGAGGTTCATGGTGCGGACCGTGCTGTCGGCGCCCAGGTCACGCGCCGTACACTCCCCGGGTGACCGCCACCGCAACTTCCGTAGACGAGCCGGATCAGCTCGAACCCCAGGCCGCGCCCGCATCCCGCGGGGCCAGACTGGCTCGGCGATACGCTCCGGCTGCCGCCGCGGCGCTCTCCGGAGTGCTGCTCTACGTCAGTTTCCCGCCGCGCACCGTCTCGTGGCTGGCCCTGCCGGCCTTCGCGGTCTTCGGTTGGCTTCTGCGCGGTCGCTCCTGGAAGGCGGGCCTCGGGCTCGGCTATCTGTTCGGCCTCGGCTTCCTGCTGCCGCTGCTCGTGTGGACCGGTGTCGAGGTCGGCCCCGGCCCGTGGCTGGCACTCGTCGCCGTGGAAGCGGTGTACGTGGCGCTCGTCGGCGCGGGCATCACCCTCGTCTCCCGGCTGCCCGGATGGCCGCTGTGGGCGGCGGCGGTCTGGATCGCGGGCGAGGCGGCACGCGCGCGTGCGCCGTTCGGCGGCTTCCCCTGGGGCAAGATCGCCTTCGGCCAGGCGGACGGCATGTTCCTCCCGCTGGCCGCGGTGGGCGGCACCCCGGTGCTCGGTTTCGCGGTCGTGCTCTGCGGCTTCGGGCTGTACGAGGTCGTTCGTCAGGTCGTCGAGGGCCGGCGCACCGGCGTCGTACGCCGAGGGGCCGCCGCGGCGGCGCTGCTCAGCGTGGCCGTCCCCGTCGTCGGGGCGCTCGCGGCGCGGTCGCTGGTGAGCGACAAGGCCGAGAACGGCACGGCGACCGTCGCCGTCATCCAGGGCAATGTGCCGCGCGCGGGGCTCGACTTCAACTCCCAGCGGCGCGCTGTGCTCGACTACCACGCACGGGAGACCGAGCGGCTGGCCGCCGAGGTCAAGGCGGGCAAGGTCGCCCGGCCCGACTTCGTGCTGTGGCCGGAGAACTCCTCCGACGTCGACCCCTTCACCAGCGCCGACGCCCGCCTCGTGATCGACGACGCCGCCAAGGCCATCGGCGCGCCCATCTCGGTCGGTGGCGTCGTCGAGCGCGACGGCAAGCTCTACAACGAGCAGATCCTGTGGGACCCGGTCAAGGGCCCCCTCGACACGTACGACAAGCGACAGGTCCAGCCCTTCGGCGAGTACCTTCCGCTGCGTTCACTGCTCGGCGCGATCAACAAGAACTGGACCTCGATGGTCCGCCAGGACTTCAGCCGGGGCCACAAGCCGGGCGTGTTCACCATGGACGGCTCCCGAGTCGGACTGGTCACCTGCTACGAGGCCGCCTTCGACTGGGCCGTGCGCAGCACCGTGACCGACGGCGCGCAGCTGATCTCGGTGCCGAGCAACAACGCGACCTTCGACCGCAGCGAGATGACCTATCAGCAGCTCGCCATGTCCCGCGTCCGCGCCGTCGAGCACAGCCGTACCGTCACGGTGCCGGTGACCAGCGGCGTCAGCGCCGTGATCATGCCGGACGGGAGGATCACCCAGCGGACCGGGATGTTCGTGGCGGACTCGCTGGTCCAGAAGGTGCCGCTGCGCTCCTCCGAGACCCCCGCCACGCGGCTCGGCATCCTGCCGGAGATGCTGCTGGTGGCGGTCGCGGTGGGCGGTCTCGGCTGGGCGGGTACGGCGATGGTCCGCGGGCGCCGGAAGGGCGCCGTTCCGGGCGATCCCGCGTGACCTCGGCCGGATGACGGAATCCGGCCGTTAGGGTCGGTCCATGGCTACCCCTGACTTCATCCGCACCATCCGGGCCTCGGCCGGCCACCAGCTGCTCTGGCTCCCCGGAGTCACCGCCATCGTCTTCGACGACGAGGGCAGAGTGCTCCTGGGCCGGCGCACCGACACCCGGAAGTGGTCGATCATCGGCGGCATTCCGGACCCGGGCGAGCAGCCCGCGGCCTGCGCCGTGCGCGAGGTGTTCGAGGAGACCAACGTGCGCTGCGTCGTCGAGCGCGTGGTGCTGGTCCAGGCCCTGGAGCCGGTCACCTACGAGAACGGCGACACCTGCCAGTACATGGACACCACGTTCCGGTGCCGGGCCGTCGGCGGCGAGGCGAGGGTCAACGACGACGAGTCGCTGGACGTCGGCTGGTTCGCCGTCGACGCGTTGCCCGAGCTGAACGAGTTCGGGATGTTCCGGATCAAGCAGGCCCTGTCGGACGCGCCCACGTGGTTCGACCCCACGACCTGAGCACGGGCACACCGGGGACCGGACGGCTCGTGGCCGGGTTCTCTGGCCAGGCGATGTCCGCAAGGATGATGGAGGATGGATCGCGGAGCCCCCCACAGGGCCCTCACCAAAGAACGAGGTGAGGACATGAACTGTTACGACTGCCCCGGCACTCCCGGTCCCGCGGTCGCCGTATGCATCCGCTGCGGCGCGGCGCTGTGTCGCACGCATGTGCACGAAAGCCACCCGCCGACCCAGGACATCACCGGAACCGGCCGGGCCATCCACGAGAAGCCGGCCCGCCACATCACCTGCGGATCCTGCCGCGCGGCGGAGACGAGCTGACTTCGGCAGCGCACCGGCCGCGCCCCACGGTGTGAGCCGCGGCGTCCGTCCCCCGACCTGAACGTCACCTGAACAGCCACCGCCCCCAGGCATCCCGGTGGGCCGTTCCGCCCTCTCTCTGCGCGAACGGCGAGTACACCGGGAAGGTACGTCCATGGTCAGCACCACCGCAGCGATCATCGCGTCGGCCCAGCGGACGGGCGGGCGGCTGCTCGCCCGTCCGGGGACGTCCGGCCGCAGTCCGGTGGGGGGCCCGGCCCACGCCAGACCCGCGCTGCCGGCGATCCTCGCGATGGCGGCCCTGCTGTTCACCTGGGACATCCAGCACAGTGGCTACCACGCGTTCTACGCGCAGACCGCGCGCAGCATGTCCGAGAGCTGGCAGGGCTTCCTGTTCGGCTCCTTCGACCCCGGCAACTCGATCACGATCGACAAACTGCCCGGCTTCCTGTGGCCCCAGGCGCTGTCCGCGCGGATCTTCGGATTCCACCCGTGGGCGCTCACCCTGCCCCAGGTCATCGAGGGCGTGCTCAGCGTCGCCGTCCTGTACCGCGCCGTGCGCCGCTGGGCGGGGGAGAGCGCGGGCCTGCTCGCGGCGGGCGCGTTCGCACTCACCCCGGCGGTCGCGGGGCTCTTCCGCACACAGGCCGAGGATCCCGCGTTCACCCTGCTCGTCCTGCTGGCCGCCGACGCCACGCTGCGCGCGGCCCGCGAGGCCCGGCTGCGCCCGCTGCTCGCGGCGGGGATGTGGGTCGGCCTCGGTTTCCAGGCCAAGATGCTGGAGGCCTGGGCGGTACTCCCGGCGCTCGGCCTGCTGTACGTGTTCTCGGCGCCGGCGGTGCTGCGCCGCCGCCTGGGCCACCTGGCCGCCGCCGGCGCGGTGTGTCTGGTGGTCTCGGCCTCGTGGGTGCTGCTGGTGACGCTGACCCCGGCCAAGGACCGTCCGTACGTGGACGGTACGACGGACAACTCGGCCGTCAGCCAGGTCGTCGGATACAACTTCCTCACCCGTTTCTCCAGCCTCGGCATCGATGCCAAGGACACCGGAAGCGTGGCGGCACAGACCATGGCGGGCACCGCCCCCACGGAGCCCGGGCACGGACACGCCGCCACGCAGTGGGCCAAGATGGTCGGCCCGTCGCTGGCCTCGCAGGTCGGCTGGCTGTACCCGGCGGCCGCGCTCGCCGCGGTGTGCGGCCCGGTGTGGCTGCGCGGCAGGCCGCGCACAGACCCGCTGCGGGCGGGCTTCCTGCTCTGGGGGGTCTGGCTGGCCACGTACTTCCTGGTCTTCAGCGCCGGAGCGGTCGGCGGCCACACGTATTACATGGGTGTCGTGGCCGTACCGCTGGCCGCGCTCTTCGGCGCCGGGACCGTGCAGTTCTGGCGTGCCTGGCGCAACGGGAGCGGGGCACGGACGTGGGCGCTGCCCGTCGCGGTGGTGACCACGGTGACCTGGTCAGCGGTGATCGCGGGGCAGTACCCGACGTTCCTGCCGTGGCTGGCCCCGGCCGCGATCATCCTCGGAGCAGGCGCGCTGGCGCTGCTGGCACTGTCCCGTAGCGATGGTGCCGAAGGGGCGCGACGGCGCACCGCGGTACTGGGCCTCGGCCTGGCCGTCGCGGCGATGCTGGGGCCCTCCGCGGCCTGGGCCGCCTCGGTCCTGGACCCCGCGTACGGGCACTCCGGCATGGGCTCCGCCGGGCCGGTGTCCACATGGCACCACCACAACGCGCGACAACGGACCTTCTCCGCACAGCCCGCCGCCCGGAACGCGGGCGACAGGGCCCCCAAGTCCACCGACGGACTCGACGAGGACCAGCAGCGGCTCCTGGCCTACACCCGGGCCCACCAGGACGGAGCCACCTACCTCTTCGCGACGACCAGTTGGCGGTCCGCCGCCGCGTACATCCTCTACGCGGGCGCCAAGGTGCTTCCCATGGGCGGATTCACCGGGGCCGCGCCCACGCCCACGGGCGCCCAGTTCCGTCACCTCGTCGCCACCGGCCGGCTGCGCTACGTCGTCCTCGGCGGCGCGGTGACCGTCCCGGGCCGGACCAACGCCGCGTGGGTGCGCGCCCATTGCGCACGCGTACCGCTCCCGATGGCACGCCTCTACCGCTGCTCGCCCCGTTCTGCCGCCGTACTCCCTTGACGCGGTCCCTCCGTCAGTCGCGGCCGGTGCCCCGGTAGAGGTCCAGCTCGCCCTCCAGCTCGACGGCGAGGACGGTGGCGTACTCGTCGAGGTCGGCCGCGGCGGGCGCGTCGATCCAGGTCACACCGGGGACGGCGTCGAGGCCGCCGGTGACGTGGTGGCCCAGTTCGGTGCCGGTGCCCAGGACCCTGACGCGCTTGACCTCGTTGCGCAGACCGCGCAGCGAGACGTTGTCACGGGGGGCGTCGAAGCAGACCAGGTACAGCGTGCGCCGGTCGGCGGAGAGGGTGCTGGGACCGTAGTGGTGCCCGGCGGGCAGCCCGGCGACCGTCCCGTACACCGCGTCGGTGTGCCGTCCGATCCAGGCGCCGAGCCCCTCCAGGCGTTCGATCTGCTCCTCGGGGATGGTCCCGTCCTCGCGGGGCCCGGCGCCGAGCAGCAGGTTGCCGCCCATGCCGATCGTCTCGGTGAAGTAGCGCACCAGCTGGCGCACCGACTTGAAGTCGCGGTCCTGCGGCCGGTAGCTCCACGAGTCGTTGATCGTCAGGCACAGCTCCCACGGGCCCTCCGGGGCCTGCAGCGGGGTGCCCTGCTCAGGGGTGGCGTAGTCGCCGTGGCTGAGCATCCGCGCGTTGAGGACGGCGTCGGGGTTGCCCGCGAGGATCAGCTCGGCGAGTTCGTCCATCCGCCACTGCTCCTCGGTGCGCTCCCACTCGCCATCGAACCAGAGCAGGTCGGGGCGGAAGCGGTCCATCAACTCGCCGACCTGGCCGTCGCGGTAGGCGAGGTAGCGCTCCCAGGCGGCCGGGTCCTCCTTGCCGGGCTCGGCGTGCGAGTAGGGACTCGGCGGTTCGCCCGGCCTCACGTGCCGGATGCTGGGGTAGTCGGGGTGGTTCCAGTCGGAGTGCGAGTAGTAGAGCCCGACCTTCAGCCCCCGCTCGCGCAGCGCGTCGACGAAACCCGTGACCAGGTCCCGGCCGGCCGGGGTGTCCCGGACGACGTCGAGATTGCGGTGGCCGGTGTCCCAGAGGGCGACGCCGTCGTGGTGCTTGGTGGTGAGGACCGCGTACCGGGCGCCGATGCGGGCGAACAGCTCGGCCCAGGCGTCCGGATCGTACTTCGACGCGGTGAAGCCTTCGAGCTGTTTCATGTACTGCTCGTGGGTCATCTCGCCCGTGTAGAACGACCAGGACTCGGCCGCTCCGCCCACGGCGTAGACACCGTAGTGGATGAAGACGCCCAGCTTGGCGTCGGGAAACCAGGGTTGCATCGGCATGCGCCCACGGTAGGCGGCGGGGCCCGCGGGGCGCGTGGGCCCCGGTCACCATCACTGGTTCGTTTTCACCATGGCCATCGCCTCGAAGCCTCGGCCGACGGGGGGAAAGGCGCTCTCGTCGCTCCCCAGGGCGGGCGCGTCGACACTTCAACCGGCGTACGGATTCTCGTACTTGGCGTTATCCGGCGGTACACCGTGGCGGATCTGCGTGTTCAATCATTGGTAGCGCCACACGTATGGACAGTCCCGCCCGTCAGGAGGCCCCGTGATCGCCGTTCCCGAACCGGAACTCACCGAACGCGAAGTGATCGAGCGGGCCGTGGCGATGCGGCCCGCGCTGCTCGAACGGCAGCCGGAGACCGAGCGGCTGACGATCTACCCCAAGGACACCCACGAGGAGTTCCTGCGCGCGGGTTTCTACCGGATGCTGCAGCCGCGCAGGTACGGCGGCTACGCCTTCGGCCTGCCGACCTTCTACCGCGTCGTGACCGAGGTCGCGCGCGGTTGCCCCTCCACCGGCTGGGCCCTGTCCCTCACCGCCGCCCACGTCCTCCAGGTCGCCTCGGTCTTCGAGGAGAAGACACAGGACGAACTCTTCGGTGACGAGGGCGACTTCCGGGCCGCCTCCACCGCGACCCCCGTCGGTGTGGCGCGGCCCGACGGCTACGGTCACGTGGTCCTCGACGGCACCTGGTCCTATTCCTCCGGCTCCCCGTACTCCACCCACTACGTCGGTCAGACCCTGCGCGCCCCCGAGAAGCCGGAGGACCCGCCGGGGCCGCTCGTGCTGTTCGTGGCGCCGCGCTCCGCCTGGACCCTGATCGACGACTGGCAGGGCGTCCTCGGCCTGCGCGGCAGCGGTTCCCACAGCATCCGCTTCGACGAGGCCCGCATCCCCGAGCACTTCACCCGGGAGGCGAGCCTGCTCGACCTGCCCGTCGAGGGCGGCTCCCTCGGCTCGAAGCTGCACGGCCATCCCATGTACGCGGGGCGCGCGGCGAGCTTCTTCCACGGCGAGCTGGCCGCGCTCATGATCGGCACCGCGTACGCGGCCGCCGACGAGTACGCCCGGATCATCGCCGAACGCCCGCTCGTCATGGACCCCGGCCGCACCCGCGCCGACCTCCACGACTACCAGCGCCACCTGGGGGAGGCGCTGGCCGCGATCCGTACGGCGGACGCGGCGCTGCGGGCGACCGCCGACGACTGGATGGAGGCCTGCTGCGACAACGTGTCGGGCCGGGCTCCCTTCACGACCGCCGTCGACAACCGGCTCGCGCTGGTCTTCGTCACCGCCGGGCGCCTGGCCTGGGACGCGCTCCAGGGCATCCTGTTCCGCACGGCGGGCTCCCGGCACGCCCGCGACGGCGCACGGATGCAGCGCTACTTCCGTGACGCCGCCACGATCTGGTCGCACCTCGGCCCCACGATGGCCGAACCGCTGGCCCGCCGTGTCGGCCGTGACCGCCTCGGCCTGCCGTCGGACGACATCCCGCTGATCTCCTGATCTCCTGATCTCCTGATCTCCTGATTCCTTGGTCTCTCGATCTCGTGAGCACCGGCGGGCGGGGGCGGGGAATGCCCCGGCCGCGAGTGGGTACGCGCGACAGGAGCCGCGCCCGGGGCGAGTCCCGCCCCGGGCGGCCTGTCCGTCACTACCTGGGATCTGCCAATGGACACACCCTTGAACAACCCTCACTACCTGCCGACGGCCACGACACCCGCCCAGGAGGCGCTGAAGGCACTCGCGGAGAACACCGAGAACCCGCTGGCGCTGGACACCCTGGCCGGCAGCGAGGTGCTGGTCCCCGTGCCGGACGACGCGAGCGAGGAGGACGTGCGCGACCCCGCCGCCGTGGCGCTGCCCGTGCTGGAGCAGCCGGGCGGGGAGCAGGTGGTGCCGGTGTTCACCTCGGAGCCGGCGATGGCCGAACTGCTGCCGTTCGTCTCCCGCTACCGTCTGGTACCGCTGGGCGCGCTCGCCTCCCAATGGCCGACCGATGATCTGTCGCTCACCATCGACCCGAGTTCACCGAACGGCCTGACCCTCACCTCCGAGGGCGTTCGTACCCTGTTGGTCCGGCCGCGGGCCTGACCGTTCGACGTGCGGGCCGCGGGCCCCGTTCGCGCCGTACGAGATCCGTCGTGCTGAAGGCGTCCGCGTCGGACGTGAGAATGACCGCATGAAATGGATCTCGGGCGTGGCCGGCGGCCTGCTCCTGCTGCTGGTGTTCGCCAGCATCCTGCGCATCCTCGTCGTGCCCCGCGGGCTGTACTCCACGATGGTGATCCGCTGGTGGCGCTCCCTGCGCTTCCTGCTGCGCCTCGCCGCCCCCGGCGGCAGCTACCGCGCCATCGACCGCGCGCAGACCTGGCTCGCCCCGCTCATGCTGATGGGCACGCTCGTGAGCTGGCTCGGCGGCGCCCTGATCGGCTTCGGACTGCTGCTGCACGCCATCTCCTCGCTGACCTGGACCCAATCGGTCCGGGAGGCGGGCTCCAGCCTGTTCACGCTCGGCTTCGCCAGCGGCGACCGACTGCACCTGTCCGTGGTGGACTTCATCGCCGCCGTCACCGGACCGGTCGTGATCGCCCTCCAGATCGCCTACCTGCCTACCCTGTACGCCGCCTACAACCGCCGCGAGCTGGAGGTGACCCTGCTCCAGTCGCGCGCGGGCGAACCTGCCTGGGGACCTGAGATCCTCGCCCGGCAGTGGCTGGTCGACACCGAGACCGCGCTGCCCGAGCTGTACCGCTCCTGGGAGCGGCTCGCCTCCGACATCGGCGAGAGCCACTCCACGTACCCCGTCCTGCTCGCGTTCCGCTCACCGCGGCCCTACCGCAGCTGGATCGTCGCCCTCGTCGCCGTCATGGACGCGGCCGCCATGCAGCTCGCCCTCGCCCCGAGCAGCGCCCCACCGGAGGCCCGCCTGATGCTGCGCGCCGGGTTCACCGCACTGCGCGACATCGCCCGCTCCCTGCGTTTCCCGTACGACACCGACCCCGCGCCCGATACCCCGGTCCAGCTCACCTACCTGGAGTTCGACGCGGCCGTCGCGATGCTGGAGGCGGCCGGTTTCCCCGCCGAGCGGACGGCCGAACAGGCGTGGCCGCACTTCCACGGCTGGCGGGTCAACTACGAGACGATCGCATTCGAGTTGTGCCGCCGTGGCGACGCGGTCCCCGCGCTGTGGACCGGGCCGCGGGACTTCCCCTCGACACCGATCCCGCCCGCGCGCCCCGCGGACCGGCGCCCCGGCGAAGATCGTCCCCAACTGCCCCCGGCCGCCGCGTAGTTCTGGCCGCCGAGTGGGGAAGATCCCCCGGGTACGGTTCGATGCGCAGGGATGGGAGTCCCCTTGAAAGTCGTCCTGCTGGGTACGGCCGCCGGTGGCGGCTTCCCACAGTGGAACTGCGCGTGCGCGCTCTGCGCGGCCGCCCGCGACGGAAAACTGCCCGCGCGGACCCAGGAGTCCGTCGCCCTGAGCGGCAACTCCCGCGACTGGTGGCTGCTCAACGCCTCGCCCGACATCCGTACGCAGCTGACCACCACCCCCGCGCTCGCGCCCGGACCGGGGCCACGGGACACACCCGTACGGGGCGTGCTCCTGACCGACGCGGAGGCGGACCACGTCGCCGGGCTGACCGTGCTGCGCGGCGGCGCCGGGCTCAAGGTCTACGCCGCGCCGCCCGTCCTCGCCACCCTGGCCCCACTGCGTGACCTGCTCGACCGCTACGCCCCCTGGGAGTGGGCGGACAGCCTGACCGAGGGCGGGTTCGTACTGTCCGGCGGTCTGGTCGTCACCGCGCACCCTGTCGGTCCCAAGGCCCCGAAGTACGTCGCCGGCCCCGACCCGGACGACCGCTGGGTGACCGCGTACCGGATCGAGGACCTGGCAGGCGGCGGAGTGCTCCTGTACGCGCCCTGTCTGGGCGCCTGGACCCCGGAGCTGGACGACCTGCTCGCCTCGGCGGACTGCGCACTGCTCGACGGCACGTTCTACGCGCCCGACGAGATGGGCACGGCCGTACGCTCGCGGGGCGGGCGGCAGGCCGCGATGGGGCACCTTCCGGTGGCGGGCGCACGCGGCAGCCTCGTGGCCCTCACCCGCCACTCCGGCCCCCGGCGGATCTACACACACCTCAACAACACCAACCCGCTGCTCGACCCGGACTCGGACGCCCGTGCGCGGGTGAGCGCGGCGGGGGTCGAAGTGCTGCCGGACGGGGCGGAGTTCGTGGTGTAGAGACTAGGCGTTCAGCATGCGGGCCAGCACGGCGCGTTGCAGGGGGCGTACCTCGGTGTGCAGGTCGCGTCCCTTGCGGGTGAGCGCGACCCACACCCCGCGCCGGTCCTCCAGACAGACGGTGCGTTCCACCAGGCCGTCCTTCTCCAGCCGCCCGATCAGGCGGGACAGGGCGCTCTGGCTCAGATGGACACGGTCGGCGATGTTCTGCACCCGGCAGTGCTCGCCCTCGTGCGCGAGTTCGCTCGAGACCAGGATGTCCAGCACCTCGAAGTCGCTGGCGCCGAGACCGTGCGGGTGCAGCGCGCGGTCGATCTCGCACATCGTGCGCGCGTGCACCGACAGGATGTCCCGCCACCGGTCCTCGAGCCGGACGTCGCTCGCCGTGTTCACTGCCATATATGCACGGTAACAGAGGTCCGGGGTTTTATTGAGTGTGCAACTAGTGCGGTTGCAACAACCCGGCGGGGCTACGCGCCGGAGCCGTCCTGGAGGATCCCCACGAGGTTCCCGTCCGTGTCCTTGACCGAGGCGATCAGCCTGCCGCCGCCCACATCCTGGACGTCCTGGAGCGTCTCGGCCCCGGCTTCCAGCAGGGCCGCCAGCGTCGCCCGGATGTCGTCGACGTGCCAGTACGGGACCGGTCCGGTCATCCCCTTGGCGTGACCGTTGGGGTCGAGGCCGACGTCCTGCCCGGAGTCCTTGAATCCGACGTAGTACGCGGTGTCCGCGTAGGGCTCTGTGCCGAGCAAGGCGCCGAACAGGGCCTTCGCTCGTGCGAGGTCCTTGACGGGGTAGATGATGGTCTTCAGCCCTGCGGTCATGGTGACTCCTCCGTGGTGTGTTGCGGTGCTTTCACGGTAGGGCGGGGGAGGGCCGGGAGGCTTCTCGAATCCTGACCGGTCCCGGCCCCCCCGGCGTCGGAGGGTGCGGCTCAGGTCGAGTCGCGTCGTACCAGTTCCGTCGGCAGGATCACCGCCGCCGGCTCCTCGCCCCCGATCTGCGCGAGCAGGACGCGGACCATCTCGGCGCTGATGCGGTCGTACGGCTGCCGGATGGTGGTGAGGGCGGGGGTCGCCGAGATCGCGGCGGAGGAGTCGTCGAAGCCGCCGACCGCGACGTCCTGAGGGACCCGGCGGCCCGCCTTGTGCAGAGCGGCGAGTGCGCCTTGTGCCATCAGGTCGGAGGCGACGAAGACGGCGTCCATGTCCGGGGCACGCTCGAGGAGCTGCTCGGCGCCCGCCTCACCGCTGGCCCGGCTGTAGTCGCCGGAGGCGACGAGGCGGTCGTCGGCCTCGATGCCCGCCTCGGCGAGCACCTCCCGGTAGCCCGCGAGCCGCTCGACACCGCCCGGGGTGTCGAGCGGACCCGTGACCATGCCGATGCGGCGACGGCCCAGGGAGACCAGGTGCTTGACCATGTCCCGGGCGCCGTCGCGGTCGTCGGCGGCGACGTAACTCACCTTGGAGCCGAGCCCGATGGGCTTGCCGCAGGCGACCAGCGGCACGCCCGCCTCACGCAGCTGCTCGGCGACCGGGTCGCCCGAGTGGCTGGAGACCAGCAGCACTCCGTCGACGTGGCCCGCGGTGATGTACCGCGTTATGCGCCGCCGTTCGTCCTCGGTGCCCGCGAGCATCAGCAGGAGCGGAATGTCGTGCGCGGCCAGCGCCTGGGTGCAGCCGCGCAGCAGGACGTTGAAGTTCGGGTCCTCGAAGAACCTCTCCTGCGGTTCGGTGAGCAGGAACCCGATCGAGTCGGAGCGGCCGGTGATCAGCGAGCGGGCGTGCCGGTTCACGACGTAGCCCGTTCTGCGGATGGCGGCGTTGACCGCCTCCTGCGCCGCCGGGCTCACGTAGTGCCCGCCGTTGAGCACCCGCGACACCGTGCCCCGGGACACGCCGGCCTCGCGCGCGACGTCATGGATCGTCGGCGGTCTGCGCCTGCCCCCCGCGTTGGTCATGGTCACGACTTTACGGCTCCCGAGAGCAGATCGAGGCTCCAGAATCGCTGGATGACCAGGAAGAGAGCGATGAGCGGAACGATCGCGAGCAGCGCGCCGGTGATCACCAGCGTGTACAGCGCCGGGGTGTTGGCGCCCTGTTCGAGGAGCGTGAACAGACCCAGCGTGATCGGGAACTTCTCGTCGTCGCTGAGCATGATGTACGGCAGCAGGAAGTTGTTCCACACGGCGACGAACTGGAACAGGAACACCGTCACCAGTCCGGGCACCATCATCGGCAGCGCGATCCGGGTGAAGATCCGCCACTCGCTCGCCCCGTCCATCCGCCCGGCCTCGACCACGTCACCGGGCACGGCCGCGGAGGAGTAGATCCGGGCGAGGTAGACGCCGTACGGGGAGAGGATGAGGGGGAGCAGCACGGACGCGTAGGAGTCCGTGAGGTCCGCCTTCGCCAGCAGCAGGTACTGCGGGATCGCCAGGATCACCGGCGGCATGAGCACGCCCGCCATCAGGACGCTGAAGACGGTTTCGCGGCCCCGGAAGCGGTAGATCGCGAGGGTGTAGCCGCTGAGCGCCGAGACGGCCGTCGACAGGAGGGCGCCGAGGCCCGCGTAGAGGGCGGAGTTGCCCATCCACTTCCAGTAGATCCCGTCGCGGTAGGCGTTGAGGTCCTTGACGTTCTGCGTGAATCCGGAGCCCGGCAGGAACGTGAAGGTCGAGAACAGCTCACGGCCCGACTTGGTGGCCGCGATCAGCACCCACGCGACGGGCAGCAGGCAGTAGAGCGCGCCGAGCAGCAGCGTCAGGGTGGGCACGAGGGCGATACGGCGGCGCAGGGGCGGGCCCTGGGCGGTGCCGGGGGTGGTACCCGCGGCCGGCGCGGCCTTGCGTACGGCAAGAGAACTCATCGTGCTTCCTCCTGCTTGTTACGGGAGTTCGCGGCACGCAGGAAGCCGAAGGACAGGACGAGGGTGACGACGGCGATGATCGCCGCCTCCGCGGCGGCCGAGTAGATGTCGCCCTTGCCGAAGGCGTCCTGGTACACCTTCATCAGCGGACTCCAGGTCGTGGAGACGGAGTTGGTGAGGGGTTTGAGGGTGGTCGGCTCGCTGAACACCTGGAGCGTCGCGATGATCGAGAAGAAGAAGGTGAGCACCAGCGAGGGCGCCACCATCGGGATCTTGATCTTCAGCGCGATCTGCAGGGGCGTGGCGCCGTCCAGCTTCGCCGCCTCGTACACCTCGGCCGGGATGGCCTGCAGCGAGGTGTAGATGACGATCATGTTGAATCCGGTGCCGCCCCACACCGCGATGTTGGACAGCGCGAGATACAGCGGGCCGCCGTCCAGCAGGTTCGGCTGCGGCATCCCCAGCTTGTCGAGGACGAAGTAGAAGGGGCTGACGTCGGGGAGGTACAGGAAGCCCCACAGCAGCGCGGCGACGACGCCGGGAATGGCGTACGGCAGGAAGATCGCGAGCCGGGTGAAGGGGGCCAGGCGCACCTTGTCCGTGTCGAGCATCAGCGCGAACAGCAGCGCGAGGCCCAGCATCACCGGGATCACGATGGCGCCGTAGCCCACCACGCGCACCGCGCCGCTCAGCAGCTCGGAGTCGGAGAGGGCGTCCTTGTAGTTCTCCAGCCCCGCCCAGACTTCCTTGCGGGCGCCCGAGCCCAGGCCCAGGCCCTTGACCTGCACCTTGTGCAGACTCAGCCAGAGCGCGTAGCCGATGGGCAGCGCGAAGAAGAGGGCGAAGAGGATCGTCGCGGGGAGGAGGAAAGCGTACGGGGCCCGCTTGACCCCGTACGACTTCCGACGTGCCGTCGTCACTGAGCGACCCCGAAGCCCTGCTTCTTGAGGTCGGCCACCGTGTCGTCCTGCATCTTCTTCAGGGCGGCGCCGAAGTCCGACTTGTCCTTGGCGGCGGCGCCGAAGGCGTCCTTGAAGGTCGTGTAGGCGACGTTCACGTTCGGGCCCCAGGCGGAGGGCGCGGTGGTCTTGGCGATCTCCGCGGCCTTCGGGTAGAAGTCGGCCTGGTTGGAGAAGAACGCCGGCGGCTCGGAGAAGGCGTCACTGGTCTGCGCGGTGGTGGCGGCCGGGTAGATGCCGCCCTCCTTCGCCAGCGCTGCCACCGCCTGCGGGTCCGTGTTCAGCCAGGTGGCGAACTTCGCGGCGGCCGCCTTGTGCTGCGAGTCCGTGGTGACGGCCGTCGAGGAGCCGCCCCAGCTGCCGGTGACGTCCTTGCTGCCGTCCCACTGCGGCAGCGGGGCCATCGCCCACTTGCCCTTGGTGTCGGGGGCCGCCGTGGTGAGGGTGCCCGGCGCCCACACCGCGCTGACCCAGGCGATCTGCTTGCCGGTGTTCAGCGCCTTGTTCCAGGAGGGCGTGTACATCGGCTGGTTGTCGATCGCGCCCTCCTTGACGAGGCCGCCCCAGAAGTCGGCGACCTTCTGCGTCGCCGCGTCGTCGATGCCGACGTTCCACTTGTCGTCCGAGGCGGTCCACCACTTGGCGCCCGCCTGCTGGGCGAGACCCGCGAAGAGGCCGGAGTCGTTGGCGGAGAAGGTGGTCAGGTCCTTGTCCGGGGCCTTCTTCTTCAGCGCGCGGGCGGTCTCGGCGAACTGCTCCCAGGTCGTGGGAACCGTCAGGCCGTACTTCTTGAAGAGGTCCTGGCGGTAGTAGAACATCATCGGGCCGATGTCCTGCGGGATCGCGTACACGGCGTCCGAGCCCAGGGTCGTCTGCTGCCAGACACCGTCGGCGAACTTGCTCTTCGCGTCCTTCGACTCGCCGGCTATGTCGGCGAGCGCGTCATTGCTGACCAGGGTCGGCAGCGCCTGGTACTCGGCCTGGACCAGGTCCGGGGCCTTCTTCGCCTTGTGCGCGGTGAGGATCTTGGTGACCAGCGTGTCGCCCGACGCCTGCTTCTTCACCGTGACCGTGATCTTCTGCTGCTTGCCCGGCCCCTTGTTCCAGAGGTCGGCCACCTTGTCCATGCCCGGAGTCCAGGACCAGTACGTCAGGGACGCCGGACCCGATTCGGACGAGCTCTTGTCGTCCGACGAGCCGCAGGCGGCGAGTGCGGTGCCGCCGAGCGTGACGGCGATGGAGGTGGCCACGAGGCGACGCAGCTTCGTGTTTGGCATGGATCTTTCTCCCCTGACCTGGGTCCCCGCCTGCTGCGGCGACCGTGCCATGCTTCTGTGAGCGTTCACAGTAGAGAAACATCCTGGACACTTGTCAATGGTTGTTGCTGTGCGGTTATGTTGGGCTCGCGCCGCTGATCGAGTGTGTGCACGTTCCCAAATGATCGATTAAACGGGAGAAGATCCATGCCGGAGACCACACCCAAGGGCCTCACCAGGCTCGCCTTCGGTGGGGACTACAACCCCGAGCAGTGGCCGGAAGACGTCTGGCACGAGGACGTCCGGCTGATGCGCGAGGCGGGTGTCACGATGGTGAGCGTCGGGATCTTCTCCTGGGCGCTGCTCGAACCCGCTCGGGGGACGCACGACTTCGGCTGGCTGGACCGACTGCTCGACCTGCTGCACGAGAACGGCATCCGTGCCGACCTCGGCACCCCGACCGTCGCGCCGCCCGCCTGGTTCTACCGCGAGCACCCCGAGGCGCTGCCGGTGGCCGCCGACGGCACCCGCTACGAGTTCGGCTCGCGCGGCGCCATCTGCCACAGCAACAGCGACTACCGCGCCGCCGCGGCGAGCATCACCACGGCACTCGCCACCCGGTACGCCGGCCATCCCGCGCTCGCCCTGTGGCACGTCCACAACGAGTACGGCGTCCCCGTCTCGGCCTGCTACTGCGCGTCCTGCGCCGCCCACTTCCGCCGCTGGCTGGCCCGCACGTACGGAACCGTGGACGCGGTGAACGAGGCCTGGGGCACAGCCTTCTGGGGCCAGCGCTACGCGGACTTCGAGCAGATCAACCCGCCGCGCGTGACTCCCACGGTCGGCAACCCGGCCCAGGCCCTGGACTACAAGCGCTTCGCCGACGAGACCATGCGCGAGAACTTCGTCGCCGAGCGGGACATCCTGCACCGCCTCGCCCCCGGCATCCCGGTCACCACGAACTTCATGACCGCCCTCAGCCAGTGCGACTCCGTCGACTACTGGGCCTGGGGCCGCGAGGTCGACCTCGTCAGCAACGACCACTACCTGATCACCGACGGCCGCCGCACCCACGTCAACCTCGCGATGGCCGCCGACCTCACCCGCTCCGTCGCGGACGGCGCACCCTGGCTGCTGCTCGAACACTCCACGTCCGGCGTCAACTGGCAGCCCCGCAACCCGGCGAAGTCCCCGGGCCAGATGGCCCGCAACTCCCTCGCGCACGTGGCGCGCGGCTCCGAGGGCGCCATGTTCTTCCAGTGGCGGCAGTCCCGGCGCGGCGCCGAGAAGTTCCACTCGGCGATGCTGCCGCACGCCGGCACCGACTCACGGGTCTGGCGCGAGGTGGTCGAACTCGGCGCGTCCATCGAGTCACTGACCTCGGTCAAGGGCAGCCGCACCGTCGCCGACGCCGCCGTGCTGTGGGACTGGCACTCCTGGTGGGCGCAGACCCTCGACTGGCGCCCCAGCGAGGACCACGACCCGCGCGAGCGCGCCGACGCGTTCTACGAGGCGCTCTACGACCGTCACCTCACGGTCGACTTCGCCCACCCAGAAGCCGACTTGTCGGCCTATCCCCTTGTCGTCGTCCCCGCCCTCTACCTGATGACCGAGGCCGCCGGGAACAACCTCAGGGAGTACGTCGAGAACGGCGGCACCCTCGTCGTCTCGTACTTCTCCGGCATCGTCGACGAGCACGACGCCGTGCACGAGGGCGCCTACCCCGGTGCGCTGCGGGACGTGCTCGGCCTGACCGTCGAGGAGTTCTCACCGCTCCTGAAGGACGACCGGGTCCGGATCACCGGCCCCGACGGCTCCGAACTCACCGGCGACGTCTGGACCGAGTTCGTGGTGCCGCGCGGCGCCGAGACCGTGTGGACGTACGCCGACGGACTCACCGCGGGTCGCCCGGCCGTCACCCGCCACCGCCTCGGCGAGGGCTCCGCCTGGTACGTCTCCACCCGCCTCGGCGCGCAGGGCCTGGACGCCCTCATCGGCTGGGCGTCCGACGACGCGCGGATCGCGCCGCGCGCCGACCTGCCCCGCGATGTCGAAGTGGTGCGCCGCAGCGGTGAGTCGGGCACCTTCCTGTTCGCGATCAACCACACCTCGTCGGACGCCAAGGTGCCGCTGGACGCGGCCGGCACCGAGCTGCTGACGGGCGAACGCGCCGCGGGCCGCCTGGTGCTGCCCGCGGGGGCCGTCCGGGTCGTACGGCTCGACGGCTGAGCCGAACGGTCTCCCGGCCGTATGGCTCGACGGCTGAGCCGACCGCCGTCCTCGTCGTACGGCTCCAGGCTTCACCCGACCGCCGCCGGGGCGCAGGACCCCGCGACGGAGCCGAACTCCCCTCCGCCCGTGAGTGCCACGAGAGCCGCGGGCGGAGGGGTCGCCCCCAGAGCCACTCCGGGGGCACCCCCATTCCCATCACGTCGAAGGGACGACGGACGAAGATGTTCCATCCCAGACGCACACTCAGGACCCTGCTGCTGCCGCTCGCGGCCGGGCTGGCCCTCACCGGCCTGCCCGCGCAGGCGGCGCAGGCGGCGAGCACCCTCACCAACGCCGGATTCGAGGCCGACGGCGCCGGCACGGCCACGCCCGCCGGCTGGTCGGAGTACGGCGACACCGGCGCCTCCTACGTGGAGGCCGGAGGCCACAGCGGTGGATACCGCCTCTCGCAGTACTCCTCCGCCGCCTACAAGGTGGAGACGTACCAGTACCTCTCCGGACTGACCAACGGGAACTACCGGCTCACCGCCTGGGTGCGCTCGGGCGGCGGCCAGAACTCCGCCTACCTCGCTCTGAAGAACTGCGGCGGCACCGAGCAGCGCACCGACCTGCCGGTCTCCAGCAGCGGATGGATACACCTCGTCGTCCCTGTGGCGGTGACCAGCAACCAGTGCACGATCAGCATCAACTCCGATGCCAACGCGGGCAACTGGATCAACGTCGACGACCTGACGTTCACCTCCGGCAGCGCCACCGGGCTGTCCGTCAAGGGCTCCGACATCTCCTCCCTCGCCAAGAGCGAGGCCCTCGGCGGCGTCTACAAGACCAGCTCCGGTACCACCGGTGACGCGCTCGCCATCCTCAAGTCCGCCGGTATGAACTACGCACGCCTGAAGGTCTGGGTGAACCCCGCCGACGGCTACAACAACAAGACGCGCGTCCTGGCGATGGCCAAGCGCATCAAGGCGCAGGGCATGAAGCTCCTGGTCGACTTCCACTACTCGGACACCTGGGCCGACCCCGGCGCCCAGACCAAGCCGGCCGCCTGGGCGGGCCACTCCTACAGCCAGTTGAAGACGGACGTCTACAACCACACGTACGACGTCCTCAACGCGCTGAAGGCGCAGGGCACCACCGCCGACATGGTCCAGGTCGGCAACGAGATCAACGGCGGCATGCTGTGGTCCGAGGGTTCCACCGACAACTGGTCGCAGCTCGCCGGGCTCCTCAACTCCGGCTACGACGCCGTCAAGGCCGTCAGCTCGTCGACGACCGTCGCGCTGCACCTCGCCAAGGGCGGCGACCTGTCCGGCACCCGCTGGTGGTTCGACAACGCGGTCTCCAACGGCGTGAAGTTCGACGCCATCGGCCTGTCCTACTACGGCTACTGGCACGGCCCGCTCTCCGACTTCCAGACGACCCTGGACGACGCGGCCGCGCGCTACGGCAAGCCGGTGTTCCTGGCCGAGACGGCCTACCCCTTCCGTCTCGACAGCGACGACTCGCTCGTCAACCAGATCGACACGACCGGTGAGCTCGTCTCCGGCTACCCGGCCACCACCGCCGGGCAGTCCGCGTGGCTGCGGGACGTGATGAACGTCGTGGAGGCCGTCCCGAACGGCCGCGGCCTCGGTGTCTTCTACTGGGAGGCCACCTGGACCGCCGTCACGGGCAACGGCTGGGACCCGGCCGACGCCACGTCCGGCAATGGCTGGGAGAACCAGGCGCTGTTCGGCTTCGACGACAAGGCGCTGCCCGCCATGTCGCAGTTCGGTCACCGCTGATCAGCCACCTGATCAGTCACCGTCGATGACATGAGGGCCCGGCCGCCGAGGCGGCCGGGCCCTTGTGGTGTCCCGGGGACTTCCGGGCCGCGTGATGGCGTGGAAGTCCCCTGCGGGCCGCCCCGGGCTGCGGGACAGTGGCCACACAGCGCCACCATCACGAAGGGCAGGGGGACGCGATGCTGAGGGTTCCCGTCGGCGGGCGACGCCTGGACATCCTGGAGTGGCTGCGGGACCCCGCCGCGCACTTCCCGCCCGAGCGCCACGGCTCTCTCGCCGACGGCGTCGACGCGGCCGCCCTCGCCACCAAGCTCGGCGTGAGCCACGCCGTCGCCCGCACCCACCTCGACCTCCTCGTCGGGGTCGGGCTCCTGCGCGCGAGAAGGATCGGGCGGCGCACGCTCTACCACCGCGACGAGTACCGCATCGCCGAGGTCCGCTCCCTGTTCGAGAAGGGCTGGTAAGCGGCGGGGCGCCGCGTGCCCCGGTCGAGTGTGCGAGGGCGTCGGCGTCGGCGTTACCCTGTTCAGCGGCCGCGATCACGTGTCGCGGCGCGGCGGTGGGGCCCGCCGTACCCGAACCGCGGCGCTGATGCCGCCAACGGTCCCTACTTGCGATGAGGTGTGCCCGGGGGCCCGGGCCCGGCGAGTAGGAGAAGTACGTCGTGACAGTCCCGCATCCCGAGCGCGTCGACGAACCCGTTGCCGCCGCACGCCCGACCCCGCGCCCCGCGTCCCCCTGGCACGGCCAGGCCCCGGTCGTGGCGATGGTCTCGCTCGGCGGAGCCATCGGCGCCACCGCCAGGTACGGGGCCACGCGGCTGTGGCCCGTGGAGACGGGCGGTTTCCCCTGGACCACGTTCTGGGTCAACGTCATCGGCTGTGCGGTGATCGGCGTGTTCATGGTCGTCATCACGGAGGTGTGGGCGGCCCACCGACTCGTGCGGCCCTTCTTCGGCACCGGTGTGCTGGGAGGGTTCACCACCTTTTCGACATACGCCGTGGACATCCGGAGACTGGTCGACTCGGGCCACTCCGGAACCGGCCTCGCCTATCTCGCCGCGACCCTGTGCGCGGCGCTCACGGCGGTGTGGCTCGCGGTCACCGCGACCCGGCGCGCCCTGGTACGGAGGCGGCGATGACACGGCTGACGGGCAGCGCCCGGCATGCGGGACGTGACGTCGAATCAGACAAAACGGGCAAGGAAGGTAAGAGGCGGTTGTGAACTGGCTGCTGGTGATCGTCGGTGGAATGGTCGGCGCGCCCCTGCGCTATCTGACCGACCGTGCCGTGCAGACCAGGCATGACACCGTCTTCCCCTGGGGCACCTTCGCGGTCAACGTCGTCGGCTGCCTGATTCTCGGCCTGCTCACCGGCGCGGTCGCCGCAGGGGCCGCGGGTTCCCACCTTCAGCTGTTCCTCGGTACCGGCCTGTGCGGGGCGCTGACCACGTACTCGACGTTCTCGTACGAGACACTACGGCTGACCGAGACCGGCGCGGGGTTCTACGCTGCGGCCAACGTGCTCGTGAGCGTGACGGCCGGGCTCGGCGCGGCGTTCGCGGGTGTCTCGTTCGCCCAGGCGGTGTGGGCGTAGGCACCGGACGGCACTCGCGCATAGTAAGACTGTCTACAGCACTGTCGACCTACAGCACTGTCGACCAATACTTCTCACCATCAACCCCTCAGACCTAGAACTGGATCCTATGAGCGTCATCAACGTCGGTCAGGCCGTCGTCCTCGGAGTCGTCGAGGGAGTGACCGAGTTCCTCCCCGTCTCCTCCACCGGCCACCTCAAGATCACCGAGGGGCTGATGAACATCCCGGTCGACGACAAGGCCGTCGTCGGGTTCTCAGCGGTCATCCAGGTCGGCGCGATCGCCGCCGTACTGGTGTACTTCTTCAAGGACATCGTGCGGATCGTCTCCGCGTGGGGACGAGGGCTGCGCAACCGCGAGGAGCGGCAGCACCACGACTACAAGTTCGCCTGGTGGGTCATCTACGCCACCATCCCGATCGTGATCGTGGGCCTCGCCGCCAAGCCGCTCATCGACGGGGCGCTCGCCTCCCTGTGGGTGGTCGCGGGCTCGCTGATCGTGGGCAGCGGTGTGATGTGGGCGGCGGACCAGATGGGGCGCCACAAGCGTGGTGAGGACGACACGTCCTTCAAGGACGCGATGCTGGTCGGTTGTTCGCAGATCCTCGCGCTGCTCTTCCCGGGCTTCTCCCGCTCCGGCGCCACCATGTCGACCGCGCTGATCCTGGACCTGGACCGGGTCGCCGCCACCCGGCTCTCGTTCTTCCTCGGCATCCCCGCCCTGACCGGCGCCGGTCTGTACGAACTGAAGGACGCCCTGGGCACGGGGGTGGGCGCCGCGCCGCTCGCCGTCGGCACGATCGTCTCCTTCGTCGTCGCCTACGGGTCGATCGCCTGGCTGCTGAAGTTCGTCGCCAAGCACTCCTTCAACGCCTTCGTGATCTACCGGATCGTGATCGGTCTGGCACTGTTCGGGCTGCTGGCGAGCGGGAACCTCGCCGGCTGATCGCGGAAACAGCAGCTCACAGGGGGTGCGAAGCCGGTTTACAGGCTTCGCACCCCCTGAATGTTTCTTTTCACCGCCCTTGACAGCCCCCTCGTGTCACCCGCAGGATCACCCCCGTGAACCTGTCAGACAGCCAGACAGGTGGATCGGTACCGCGGCGCGTCAGCGCCATGGAAGCGGTGCTCACCCACCTTCGCGGCGCCATCGAGCGCGGCGAATACGCCATCGGTGACAAACTCCCCTCCGAGGCCGAACTGTGCCGCCGCCTGGAAGTCAGCCGGCCGGTGCTCCGCGAGGCGCTGCGGGCCCTGCAGGTGATGGGCCTGACCGTGTCCCGTACGGGCAAGGGCACCTTCGTGGTCGCCAACACGGTCGAGGACCCCACCTTCGGCGACTACGCGGCCAGCGACCTGCTCGAGGTGCGCCGCCACGTCGAGATCCCGGTCGCCGGATACGCGGCGGCGCGCCGCACCCCGGAGAACCTCGACCACCTGGCCCATCTGCTGGAGCGGATGGAGCGGGAGACCGACACCACGGCGTGGGTCGCGATGGACACGGTCTTCCACATCGCGGTCGCCGAGGCCTCCCAGAACCCGGTCTTCCGCAGGGTGATCGAAGAGATCCGGGACGCCCTGGCCCGCCAGTCCGCCTTCCTCAACGAGCTCGGCGGCCGGCGCGAACAGTCCAACCGTGAGCACCGGGCGATCGTCGAGGCGCTGATCGACGGCAGTGAACACGACGCGGTGGAGGCGATGTCCCATCACCTCGACCGCGTGGAGACCACCCTCACCGACATCGTGCGCCCCGCGCGTACGGACATCCCCACGGAAGGCGGACCCGAGGCGTGAGCGAGCAGTCCCTCAAAGACGAGGCCACATCGGCCGGCAAACCGGCCGCGCACGTCGACGCCGGCGACGCGGGTTACAGCAAGTCGCTGAAGTCCCGGCACGTCAACATGATCGCCATCGGCGGTGCCATCGGCACCGGCCTCTTCCTCGGCGCGGGCGGCCGGCTCGCCGACGCCGGCCCCTCCCTCTTCGTCGCGTACGCGGTGTGCGGCGTCTTCGCCTTCCTCGTCGTGCGCGCGCTCGGCGAACTCGTCCTGTACCGGCCGTCCTCCGGCGCCTTCGTGTCGTACGCCCGGGAGTTCCTGGGGGAGAAGGGCGCGTACGTCGCCGGCTGGATGTACTTCCTGAACTGGGCCACCACCGGTATCGCCGACATCACCGCCGTGGCCGTCTACACCCACTACTGGGGCATGTTCTCCGACATCCCGCAGTGGGTGATCGCGCTCGTCGCGCTCGCCGTCGTCCTCGCGGTGAACCTGATATCCGTACGCATGTTCGGCGAACTGGAGTTCTGGTTCGCGATCATCAAGGTGAGCGCGCTCGTCGTCTTCATGCTCATCGGCATCTTCCTGCTGGTCACCCAGCACCCGGTCGACGGCACCACCCCCGGCCCGTCCCTGATCACCGACAACGGCGGAATCTTCCCCAACGGCCTGCTGCCGATGCTCCTGATCATCCAGGGCGTCGTCTTCGCCTACGCCTCCGTCGAGCTGGTCGGTGTCGCGGCGGGCGAGACGGAGAACCCCGAGAAGATCATGCCGAAGGCGATCAACTCGATCATGTGGCGTGTCGGCCTGTTCTACGTCGGCTCGGTCGTCCTGCTCTCGATGCTGCTGCCCTGGAACAAGTACAGCGCGGGCCAGAGCCCCTTCGTGACCGTCCTGTCGAACATCGGCATCCCGGCGGCGGGCGGCGTGATGAACCTGGTCGTGCTCACCGCGGCCATGTCGTCCCTCAACTCCGGCCTCTACTCCACCGGCCGCATCCTGCGCTCCATGGCGATGTCGGGCTCCGCTCCCAGGTTCACCGGCGTGATGAGCCGCAGCCAGGTCCCGTACGGCGGCATCCTGCTCACCAGCGGGATCTGCGTCCTCGGCGTCGGCCTCAACTTCGTGGTCCCCGCCGACGCCTTCGAGATCGTCCTGAACTTCGCCGCCATCGGCATCCTCGCCACCTGGGGCATGATCATGCTCTGTCATGTGCTGTTCTGGCGGAAGACCCAGCGCGGTGAGCTGACCAGGCCGAGCTACCGCCTGCCCGGCTCGCCGTGGACCGAGATCGTGACGATCGGCTTCCTCGTCTCCGTCCTCGTCCTGATGTACGCCGACGGGGGAGCGGGGCGCACCACCGTGCTGTGTCTGCCGCTGATCGCCCTGGCGCTCGTTGCCGGGTGGTACGGGGTGCGCCGCCGGGTCTCCGGCATCCGTGACGGAGTGGACGCGTGAGCACGAGCATGACGTACGCCGCCGCGATCGCCGCCGCCCCGGTGGTCCGCGAACCCCTGCACGCCCCCGTCGCCCAGCTCGTCCGCGGTGGAATCGTCGAAGGCGTCCACTACGGCTCGGTGGTCGTACTGGCCGCCGACGGCGGCGTCGACCTCCAGATCGGGGACATCGAGGCCGCGTTCTACCCGCGCTCGGCACTCAAGCCCGTCCAGGCGGTGGCGATGCTGCGGGCGGGACTGCCGCTGGACGGCGAGCTGCTCTCGCTGGCCGCGGCCAGTCACTCCGGCGAGGAACGGCACCTGGCCGGGACCCGGCGGATCCTGGAACTGGCCGGAGTCACCGAGGACGACCTGCGCAACGTGCCCGACCTGCCGTACGACCCGGTCGTGCGGGACGCCTGGATCCGCGAGGGGCGGCTGCCGTCCCGACTCGCACAGAACTGCTCCGGCAAGCACGCCGCCATGCTGATGACCGCCCGGCTCAACGGCTGGTCGCTCGATGACTACCTCGACCCGGGCCACCCTCTCCAACAGGCCATCGCGGAGATCGTCGAGGACCTCACCGGGCAGGCGATCGCCCAGGTCACCGTCGACGGTTGCGGCGCGCCCCTCTTCTCCGTCTCGCTGCACGGGCTCGCCCGCGCCGCCGCCCGGATCACCACCGCACCGGCCGACACCCCCGAGGCGCGGGTCGCCGACGCGATGCGCGAGCACGCCGAGATGGCGTCCGGCTCCGGCCGCGATGTCGCGGCGCTGATGCGGGCCGTGCCGGGGCTGCTCACCAAGGACGGCTTCGAAGGCGTCCAGATGGCCGCGCTGCCGGACGGCCGGGCCGTCGCTGTGAAGATCGCCGACGGCGCGGACCGGGCACGTGGGCCGGTGGCCGCGGCGGCGCTCGCGCGCGCCGGGGTCGCCCCGGCGTTGCTCGCGGAGTTCGGCTCCGTGCCGTTGCTCGGGGGCGGTGCCGTTGTGGGCGGGCTTCGCCCGGCCCGGGTGCTCGATCCGCTCCCGGAGTGAGCGGCGCGCGACCAAGGGGCGGGTGGGACTGCGTCGGCGGGTGCGGGGCCGCGGTGGCTGGTCGCGCAGTTCCCCGCGCCCCTTGGGGCGATGTGCCTCAGTCCTGATCAGCGGCTCGCTCGCTGCCCCGCCCCTACGCCTCACCCATCTCACCCTCACCCCTCCGAAAGAGGACCGCTCAGTCATGACCGTCGCCGTAGCGCACCGCAGTGAACACGATCTGCTCGGGGACCGTGACGTCCCGGCCGAGGCGTACTGGGGCATCCACTCCCTGCGCGCCACCGAGAACTTCCCCATCACGGGCACGTCGATCTCCGCCTACCCGCATCTGATCGAGGCCCTGGCCGCCGTCAAGGAGGCCGCCGCCCGTGCCAACGAGGAACTCGGCCTGCTCGAACCGGAGAAGGCGATGGCCATCGTCGCGGCCTGCCGGGAGATCCGCGCCGGCAAGCTGCACGACCAGTTCGTCGTCGACGTCATCCAGGGCGGCGCCGGCACCTCGACGAACATGAACGCCAACGAGGTCGTCGCCAACCGGGCGTTGGAGCTCCTCGGCCGCGCCAAGGGCGAATACCAGTACCTGCACCCCAACGAGGACGTCAACCTCGGCCAGTCGACCAACGACGTCTACCCCACCGCCGTCAAGGTCGCCACCGTCTTCGCGGTGCGCGAGCTGCTCAAGGCGATGGCCGTGCTCCAGGACGCCTTCGCCGCCAAGGCCTTCGAGTTCCGTGACGTGCTGAAGATGGGGCGTACCCAGCTCCAGGACGCGGTGCCGATGACCCTCGGGCAGGAGTTCTCGGCGTACGCGGTGATGCTCGACGAGGACCGCAGCAGGCTCGCCGAGGCCGTCGAGCTGATCCACGAGATCAACCTCGGCGCCACGGCCATCGGCACCGGCCTCAACGCCCCCGCCGGATACACGGAATCCGCCCGCCGCCACCTCGCCGCGATCACCGGGCTGCCCCTGGTCACCGCCGCGAACCTGGTCGAGGCCACGCAGGACTGCGGCGCCTTCGTCCAGATGTCCGGCGTGCTGAAGCGGATCGCCGTGAAGCTGTCGAAGAGCTGCAACGACCTGCGGCTGCTGTCCTCCGGGCCGCGCGCGGGACTCAACGAGATCAACCTGCCGCCGGTGCAGGCCGGTTCGAGCATCATGCCCGGCAAGGTCAACCCCGTGATCCCCGAGGTCGTCAACCAGGTCGCCTTCGAGGTCATCGGCAACGACGTCACCATCACCATGGCCGCGGAAGCGGGGCAGCTCCAGCTCAACGCCTTCGAGCCGATCATCCTGCACTCCCTGTCCGAGAGCATCACCCACCTGCGCACCGCGTGCCTGACCCTCGCCGAGCGCTGCGTCACCGGGATCACCGCCAACACGGAGGTCCTGCGCGCCGCGGTCGAGAACTCCATCGGCCTGGTGACCGCCCTGAACCCGCACATCGGGTACACGGCCGCCACCGACATCGCCAAGGAGGCCCTCGCCACCGGACGCGGCGTCGCCGAACTCGTCCTGGAGAAGGGCCTGTTGCCCGCCGAGCGGCTGGCGGCGCTGCTGCGGCCCGAGGTGATCGCGGGCAGCGACACCCCGCAGGCGGTGTGACCGATGCGCATCAGGACCGGTCCGGCGGCACAATGGTGATCATGGCTGTGTCTTCGTATCCGTCGTCCCCGACCTTCCAGCCGGTCCTGGAGCGCATCGCCACCGAGATCGGGCAGACACCCGGCCGCGGCCGGCCCGCCGACTACATTCCGGCGCTGGCCGCCTGCGACCCCCGGCGCTTCGGCATGGCCGTGGCCGAGCTCGACGGCACGGTGTACGGCGTGGGGGACTGGCGGCAGCCGTTCTCCACGCAGTCCATCACCAAGGTCTTCACCCTCGCCCTCGACCTGGCCCGTGAGGGCGACGAACTGTGGGAACACGTCGGCCGCGAGCCCTCCGGCAACCCCTTCAACTCGCTGGTGCAGCTGGAGTACGAGAACGGCATCCCGCGCAATCCGTTCATCAACGCGGGCGCCCTCGTCGTCACCGACCGGCTCCAGACCCGTACCGGCGACGCGGCCGGCACCCTGCTGGCCTTCCTCCGTGCGGAGAGCGGCAACGCCGAGCTCACCTTCGACAAGGAGGTGGCCGCCTCCGAGGCCACCCGTGGCGACCGCAACGCGGCTCTCGCCCACTTCATGGCCTCGTACGGCAACATCGACAACCCGGTACCGGTGCTCCTCGAGCAGTACTTCCGCCAGTGCTCGATCGAGGCGTCCTGCGCCGACCTCGCCCTCGCCACGAGCTTCCTGGCCCGGCACGGCCTGCGCGCCGACGGCTCCCGGCTGCTCACCCGGAGCCAGGCCAAGCAGGTCAACGCGGTCATGCTGACCTGCGGCACGTACGACGCGGCGGGCGACTTCGCCTACCGCGTCGGCCTCCCGGGCAAGAGCGGCGTCGGCGGCGGCATCATCGCGGTGGTCCCCGGCCGCTGCACCCTGTGCGTCTGGAGCCCCGGTCTGGACGAGCGGGGCAACTCGGTGGCGGGCGTGGCCGCCCTGGACCGCTTCACGACACTGACCGGAGTGTCGGTCTTCTGAGCCGTCATCGGGGCGGGACTTGTCTACCAGCCACAACAAAGCCCGCACCCGGCATCGCGCCACATGGAGGTAACGCCACATCCCCCGTCCGGAGGGCGCCCCGTCGCTTTCCGGCCACCCGCCCTTGACACGCTTGCCAAGTGTTGGCCAAGGCTCCCCTCGATCTCCACCGCTGTCAGGCCCTGGGCCTGATCGGTACCGCCTTCCTCGCGCTCGGCGGTGAGACGGCCGGCGCCCTGCCCACGCGGGACTTCCTCGACCCCGGCTCCGCGCGTGCCGTACTCGGCGTGGTCGGGGTCTACTTCGGTGTCGTCCTGCTGATCGCCGCGTGGGTGCTGCTCGGCAAGGTCGTACGCGGTCCGCAGCCGCCGACGCCGCGCGCACTGCTCCTGGTGCTCGCCGCGTGGGCGGCGCCGCTGCTTCTCGCGCCGCCGCTGTTCAGCAGGGACGTGTACAGCTATCTCGCGCAGGGCGCCATGGTCGACGCGCACATCGACGTGTACGCCAACGGGCCCGCGCAGCTCGGCGGACCGCTCGCCGACGAGGTGGCACCGGTGTGGCAGCAGACCGCGACGCCGTACGGCCCGGTCTTCCTCGCCGTCGCCTCCGCGCTGTCCGGCCTCACCCGTGGGGAGATACCGGCCGGGCTGCTCGGCATGCGCCTGGTCGCGCTGCTCGGCGTGGGCCTGATGGCGGCGGCGCTGCCCCGCCTCGCCCGGCACAGCGGTGCCGATCCGGCCGCCGCGCTGTGGCTCGGCGCGCTCAACCCGCTCGTGCTGCTGCACCTGGTGGCCGGTGCGCACAACGACGCCATCATGCTGGGACTGCTCGGCGTCGGTCTGGTCGCCGCACGCGGCCGATGGCACCTGCTGGGCGTCGTCCTCATCACCCTCGCCGCACTGGTCAAGGCGCCGGCCGTGCTCGGCCTGCTGGCGGTGGTGGCGCTGCGCGGGCGGCGCGGAGTCGTGCGCACGGTTGTGACCACGACCGGGGTCGCGCTCGCCACCACGGCCGCGGTGACCGCCGTGGCGGGCACGGGGTACGGCTGGATAGCGGCCCTGAAGACCCCCGTCTCCCCGCACAACTGGTCGCCCACCAGCGTCCTGGGCCGTGCCACGGGCGCGCTGCTGAAGGACCTCGGCAGCGGTCTCGCCCCGCTGGCGATGCCCGTCTGGCACGCGACCGGACTGGTGGTGACCGTCCTGGTCGTCCTGTTCATATGGCTGCGCCTGCGACCGGGCCCCATCTACGCGCTGGGCCTGAGCCTGGGCGCGGTCGCCGTGTTCGGTCCCGCGATCCGGCCCTGGTACGCCCTGTGGGGCCTGTTCCTCATCGCCGCCGCCGCACCCAACGGTTCGGTGCGCCACCGGGTCGCGGCGGCCAGTGCGATACTCGCGCTCGCCGTACTGCCCAGCGGCGGACCACCGGACATGGATCAGGTGGTGCTGGCCGTCTCCGGCGGCGCGCTCGCCCTCGTCGTGCTCTGGCAGGCCCGTCAGGCCGCCTGGGCCGAGGAGTCGGCGCAGCCGCCGGTGCTGGGGCGGACGGCATGAGACATCTGGACACCGACGGCCGACGGCTGCTCGGCCTGCTCTCTCTCGCCGTCGCGGTGGGCGTGTTCACCGCGACCGTGCCGCTGCTGCGCGACTGGTTCGATCTGCGCGTCTACTACGGCACCGTCGACGCCTGGGTCCATCACGGCGGCCGGATCTACGACTACTGGGTGCCGGGAACCACGTACGGATTCACCTATCCGCCGTTCGCGGCCGTGACGATGCTGCCGATGGCGCTGATCGGGCTGCGCACGGCGATCGCCGTCTCCGTGGTGCTCAATCTCGCGGCGCTGGCGGCCGTGGTGTGGATCCTGGTCGGGCCCGCGCTGCGCCGCTACGGCTGGTACGGCTACGCCCTCGCGGCCTGTCTGCTGACCCTGCTCGAACCGGTCCGCGACACCTTCAGCTTCGGGCAGGTCAACCTCCTGCTGCTGGCCCTCGTCCTGAGCGACGCCTGGCTGCTGTCCACCGGCCGGGGACGCCGGGCGGGCGTCGGCATCGGGCTGGCCGCCGCGATCAAGCTCACCCCCGCGCTCTTCATCGGTCTGCTGCTGCTCGGCCGCCGCTGGCGCGCCGCCGGGGTCGCGACGGCCGTCGCCGCGGCGGCCACCGGTCTCGCGGCCTGGGTGGCGCCGGACGCCTCGCGTTTCTACTGGTCCGAGGCACTGTGGGACACCAATCGCATCGGACGTCTCGCCTATGTCTCCAACCAGTCGCTGCAGGGCGTCCTGGCCCGGCTCGCCGCACCGGGCGAACCGAGTCGGGCCGTGTGGGCGGCGACCGCCCTGGTGTTCCTGTGCGTGTGGGCGTGGCGGACCTCGTGGGCGCTGGCCGACGAGGACTGGACGGCCGCGTTCGCCCTCACCGGGCTCGCCGCCTGCCTCCTCAGCCCGATCACCTGGGTGCACCACCTCGTCTGGCTGCTGCCGTCCTTCGCCGTACTGCTGCAGCGGCACCGTGCGCGGGTCGCGGCGGCCCTGTACGCGGTGCTGTGCAGCAGCGTGGTGTGGCTCTGGTTCGACGACTCCTCCGGCATCGACGGATTCCTCGGCAGCAACACGTACACGTGGATCACGCTGGGGCTGCTGCTGTGGCTGCCAGTGGGTCAGTCGCGGGTGGCCCGCACGCCCTTGAGACGCAGAGCGAGGGCCACTCCGCCCGCGCCCAGACCCGCGGCGCCCAGGATTCCGGCCGCCTCCGGCCAGCCGCCGTCGGGGCCGTCCGCGGACCCGGTCCTCGCCTGTACGGGGGAGGCGCCCGCCGCAGGGACGGACCGGCTGTCGGGGAGCGATCCGACGGGTTCGACGTGCCCGGCGGCCGCGAAGCCCCAGTCGAGCAGCGAGCGGGCCTCCTCGTACACCGTGGTGCCGCCGCCGGCCTGAGGATTCATCACGGTGACGAGGAGGGTGCGTCCGCCCCGGTGCGCGGCGGCGACGAGTGTGTTGCCCGCGTTGGTGGTGTAGCCGTTCTTGACGCCGATCAGGCCCGGGTAGCGCGCCACCCCGTCGGCGCCGGTCAGCAGCCGGTTGGTGTTCTGGATCCGGTACGGGTAGCCGTCGCCGGGGAAACTGGCCTCGGCGGTGGAGCAGTAGCGTGCGAACTCCGGGTTGCGCAGGCCGGCCCGTCCGAAGACCGCGAGGTCGTACGCCGAGGAGACCTGGCCGGGGGTGTCGTAGCCGTCGGGCGACTCGACATGGGTGTCGAGGGCGCCCAGCGAGCGGGCCTTGGCCTGCATCCGGACCGCCGTCCGGTGCCAGCCGCCGTACATCGCGGCCAGTACGTGCACGGCGTCGTTGCCGGAGTTGAGGAAGACGCCGCGCCACAGGTCGGACACGCGGTAGGTGTGCTCCGCGGCCACGCCCACCAGGCTGCTGCCGTCGCCGATGCCCTCCAGTTCCTCCTCCTTGACGGTGTGCTGGATGCCGGCGGGCAGCACCGGGAGCACGGTCAGCGCGAAGAGGGTCTTGAGGGTGCTGGCGGGCGGCAGCTTGAGGTGCGCGTCGTGCGCGGCGAGCACCTCGCCGGTGCCTGAGTCGGCCACCACCCACGACAGCGCCGAGACGTCAGGCAGCGCGGGGGCGTCGGACCGTGTGCGTACCTGCGTCCCGGCCCGCTGGAGGTAGGGCGTCTGGGAGGCCACGGGTCTCGGCACGCCCGTACCGGGGCGGGCGAAGGCCGGACTCGGCGCGAGGGCCAGTGCTCCGGCCACACAGAGGGCGGAGCAGGAGAAGGCGGTCAAGGAGACGACCATCCGGGATGGGAATCCGATTGTCATACCGCAAACGTAGGAACGGAGTCGCCGTGCGCCGGGGTGCCAGGCCCGAGCGAGGGAATGCAGTACCCGGATGCCACACGCGGGAGAGGTCCGGGAGGTCCGGCGCGGTGGATTCGGGGTGGGATCAGGCGGTGGGCAGGGTCGGCTGGACCTGACGCAGGAAGGTCGCGTTGTCCGGCGTGGCGCGCAGCCGCTCCAGGAGGGTTTCGAGGGCGGCCTGGGCGTCCCGGGTCTGCAGGGCGCGTCGCAGGCCGCGTACGGCGGTCAACTCGGCCCCGGGCAGAAGCAGTTCCTCGCGACGGGTGCCGGAAGGGGTGATGTCCACGGCCGGGAACACACGCCGTGAGGCGAGGGTCCGGTCGAGGCGGAGCTCCATGTTGCCGGTGCTCTTGAGTTCCTCGAAGAAGTAGTCGTCGGCGCGGGAGCCGGTCTCCACCAGGGCGGTGGCGAGGATGGTGAGAGAGCCGCCCTCCTCGGCGAGGCGCGCGGCGCCGAAGAACCGCTTGGGGCCGTGCACCGCGGCGGCGTCGACACCGCCGCTGAGAGTGCGGCCACCGGAGGCGGCCGCGTTGTTGTGCGCGCGGCACAGCCGGGTGAGCGAGTCCATCAGGATGACGACGTCCTCGCCCTGTTCGACGAGCCGCTTGGCGCGCTCGACGACGAGCTCGGCCAGAGCGATGTGCTGCTTCGGCGTCTTGTCGAAGGTCGAGGCGTAGACCTCGCCGCGGACGGAGCGCCGCATGTCGGTGACCTCTTCGGGCCGCTCGTCGAGGAGCAGCACGAGCAGATGGCATTCGGGGTGGTTGCCCGCGACGGCGGCCGCGAGCTGCTGGAGCAGCACCGTCTTGCCGGTCTTGGGCGGGGCGACGATCAGACCGCGCTGGCCCTTGCCGACGGGGGAGACGAGGTCGACGACGCGTCCGGCCATGCCGCTCGCCGGGTGCTCCAGGCGGATCCGGTCGCGCGGGTGCAGCGGGGTGAGGTCGTGGAAGTGCGGGCGGCGGCGCAGCTCTTGTGGGGTGCGGCCGTTGATCCGCTCGACCTCGGCGAGGGCGCGGGGTCCGCCCCGTACGCCTTCGACGGTGTCGCCCTTGCGCAGGCCGTGACGGCGGATCAGGGCGGCGGAGACCTGGACGTCGGTCGGCGTGGGCAGGCAGCTCTCGGCGGCGCGCAGGTACCCCTGCCCGTTGTGCGCGATGTCGAGGACACCGGCGGCGTGGGCCGGGAGCTGCTTCTGTACGGGAGAGTGTTCGAGTGTGGTGGTCATGAGAGGTGGTCCTTTCGAGGACGGATTCATGAGGTCATGAGGAAGGGAGGGGTGTGCCGGGGGGAGGCGGCGTGCTCACGCCTCGGTGCGGCGGGGAAGATCACCTGAAGGAGCAACGGCTGACCGCGCTCGGAAGGTGATGCGAAGAAGCTGGTCGCCCCATCGGAAAAGCGAGGGAGCGTGTCAGCGAAAGAAGGAGATTCAGCACCGGCGCCCGAGACGGGGCGTACACAAGTGCTGATCGGATACTAGCACGGCTTGCGGCGGAGCGGCTGTGATCCGACTCTCAACGGCTCGCCAGGAGGCCGTACAGCAGCGGAATGCGCGGCTCCCCCTTCGGCAGGCGCCACCAGCCGGACGGCGTACGGACCATCTGCGGCCAGCGCGGCCAGGGAAGCTCGTCGCTCTCCCGGAGCCGGCGGATGACGAGTCCCGCTGTGGTCAACGCGTTGACGACCTCGTCCATTCCGTGCATCCACTCGTAACTGTCGGTCGCGCCCTCGACGGCCGGTCCGTCGGTGTACGTGTAGGTCGCGTTCCGGTGCACGGCGTCCCGGCCGCCCAGGTAGTCGTGGCGCAGCAGCAGTTCGGTGCCCTCGCCCTCGGCGGGCTTGGGGCCCAGCGCGTTGAGCAGCGGATGGAACTCGGCGATGTACAACCTCCCTCCCGGGCACAGCAGTTGAGCGATGACGGCGGCCCAGCGGTCCAGGTCGGGCAGGTAGCACAGGGCGCCCTTGCCGGTGTAGATCACGTCGAACCGCCGCCCGTCCAGGGATTCGACGGCGTCGTACACATTGGCCCGTACGTACGTCACATCGGCGCCCGCCCGCGCCGCGATGCCGGCCGCGGCCGTCACGGACGCCTCGGAGATGTCCAGGCCGACGGCCCGCGCGCCGCGCTCGGCGAAGGCGATCGTCTCGGTGCCGAGGTGGCACTGGAGATGCAGTAC
This sequence comes from Streptomyces sp. NPDC111507, assembly GCF_055638955.1. NCBI lineage: Bacteria > Bacillati > Actinomycetota > Actinomycetes > Kitasatosporales > Streptomycetaceae > Streptomyces > Streptomyces sp. NPDC111507. The sequence continues at coordinate 471,928 of NZ_JBVKBU010000006.1, forward strand.
GTCGAGGCCGGCCAGGTCCCCGAGGTCCTCCCACTCGAAGGCGGCGAACCAGCGCGCCGGGTCGAGCTTCTCGCCCAGCCCGTAGAACCGGCTGGCGAGGTGGACGGGCGTCCGCGCGTCCCAGTTGGCCTGGTTGGCCCGCATCATCCGCTCGTGCTCGTCGGTCATGGAACCATCCAACCGTGGACGGCGGCGGATCCGGGGGAAGAACCGCGGATCGGCGCGTACGTCATCGCTGTCGGCCACGGGGCCGAGCGGGCAGAATCCTTCGTCGTACCGGCTCGCGGCGCCCGCGCCCGACTTCCAACCCCCGCAAGGAGACCTCCGGTGGACACCTCTCCCGGCACGCCGCACCGCATGGACCCGGCCGGTGGCTGCCCGCACGCCGACAACGCGCGGCTGCTCGAGCGCGGCGCCGTCGCGGCGGTGGTGCTGCCCGGCGAGGTGGAGGGTGTGGCGGTGCTCGGGCACGAGGCGTTGAAGGAGTTCCTCGCGCATCCCGAAGTCGCCAAGGGCGCCGAGCACTTCACCGAGCTGCGGGAGGGACGGATAGCGCCGGGGTGGCCGCTCGCGACCTTCGCGACCGTGCGCGGGATGACGACCGCGGACGGCGAGGACCACCGGCGGCTGCGGTCGCTCGTGAGCAAGGCGTTCACCACGCGCCGGGTCGAGGAACTGCAGCCCCGAATCGAGGAGTTGACGGACAGTCTGCTCGACGGCCTCCGGGCCGCGGCCGAGCGGGACGGCGGAGTCGCCGATCTGCGGCGGCACTTCGCGATGCCGCTGCCCATGGGGGTCATCGGGGAACTGCTCGGAGTGGACGAGGAGCACCGCGACCGGCTGCACCACCTGTCGAGCCAGGTGGTCGCCACCGACATCGGCCCCGAGAAGGCCCTGGCGGCCAACCGTGAACTCGTCGCCGTGCTCGCCGCCGTGGCCCTCGCGCGGGGCGAGCGGCCGGGCGACGACCTCACCAGCGCGCTGATCGCCGCCCGGGACGAAGGGGGCGACCGGCTCAGCCAGGAGGAGCTGATCGGCACCCTGGTACTGATGATCATCGCGGGGCACGAGACCACGCTCAACCTCCTCACCAACGCCGTACGGGCGCTCTGTGGTCATCGCGACCAGTTGGAGCTGGTCATGAAGGGCGAGGGCGGGGCGGGCTGGGCGGACGTGGTCGAGGAGACCCTGCGCTGGGACGCGCCCGTCAGCTACTTCCCCTTCCGCTATCCGGTGCGGGACCTGACCGTCGACGGCACGGTGATCCCCAAGGGGACGCCCGTGCTGGCCGGTTACTCGGCGGCGGGGCGCGACCCGTCCGTGCACGGCCCGGACGCCGACCGCTTCGACGTCACCCGGCCCGGCAGGCCCGGCGCCACCCGGCACCTCTCCCTCGGCCACGGCGCCCACTACTGCCTCGGTGCCCCGCTGGCGCGCATGGAGGCGACCATCGCCCTGGAGCGGCTGTTCACCCGCTTCCCCGACCTCGACCTCGCCGTGAAGGAGGCGGAACTTTCCCGGCCCTCCAGTTTCGTCGGCAACAGCGTGCGGGCACTTCCGGTACGGCTCGGCACCTCCCACGGCTGACCGCGCATACCGCCGTACGACACCGCGCCGCATACCAGCCATACGACACCGCGATGCCCCTGCGCCGACCCTTTTCTTGTTCTGGGCAATGGCCGTCCCTACGCTGCCAGCACCGCACACCGGCGGCACTGGACAAGGGACATGGCAATCATGGGTCGACTGGCCGGAAAAATCGCTTTCATCAGCGGAACGGGGGCCGGAATAGGGCGGGCCGCGGCCCAGGTATTCGCCGCGGAAGGCGCCACCGTATTCGGCTGCGACCTCGATGCCGACGCCGCCGCGGAAACCATGGAACTCGTCGAGAAGGCCGGCGGTGTCATGCGGTCCCTCGCCCCGGTGGACCTCTCCACCGAGGCGGGCGCCCATGAGTGGATCGACGCGGGGATCGAGGCCCTCGGCGGGATCGACATCCTCTACAACAACGCATCCGCACTGCGGAACGGGCCGTTCGCGACCATGCCGGCCGAGGACTGGTACTTCACCATCAAGAACGAGCTCGACATCCCCTACTTCTGTACGCAGGCCGCCTGGCCGCACCTGATCGCCCGTGGCGGCGGAGCCGTCCTCAACGTCGCCTCGGTGGCCGCCGTCCGGGGCGCCCCCTTCATGCCGATGGTCCCGCACGGCGCCGCCAAGGGCGGGGTGCTGGCAATGAGCAAGCACCTGTGCGCGGCCGGCGCCCCGCACCACATCCGGGTCAACACCATCGCCCCCGGCATGACCCGCACCTCCGCGACCGCGCCTTTCCTCGACGACCCCGACGGACCGAAGGCACAGCTGGAGGCGCGGATCCCGGTGGGCCGGGTGGGGGAGCCCGAGGACATCGCGCGCGCCGCCGCCTTCCTCTGCTCCGACGAGGCGGCGTTCGTCAACGGCGCCAACCTGATGGTCGACGGCGGCGACAGCGCGATGGCCGGCTGAGCGCCGGTGACCGTCCGGCTCGACCACGTGGGCCTCAACGTACGCGATCTGCCCGCCCAGACCAGCTGGTACCAGGGGGCGTTCGGACTCAGGACCGTCTTCGCGTTCACCCTCGAAGGATCCGGTCTGAGCGCCGTCGTCCTGGAACATCCGCACGGCTGGCGGATCGAACTCCTCGCCAGGCCCGGATCCGCGCCGGGGCTGCGGGCCCCGGACCCGCTGACCGCCGCCCTCACCGAGGGATACGGGCACTTCGCGGTCACCACCCCGGAACTCGACCCCGTCTACGCGGCCTTGGTGGCGCACGGAGCGGGCGAGGCCATGAAACCGGGTCCTTCCCCCGAACCCGGTATTCGCATGGCCTGGGTCACCGACCCCGAGGGAAATCTCATCGAACTCATAGAGAAAAACGCAGAGTGAGGGCACGCACGATGACGGATTCGATCTCCACGACCTCTTTGAAGAAACTGGACCTCGGAACACTCATAGCCTGCTGTCTCGCAGTCGCCGCCGCGCAACTGTGCATTACCGTTCCGTCCCCCATCAATGGGGAAATCCAGGCCGCCTTCGGGGCGTCCGGTTCCCAGGTCGCCTGGGTCACGTCCGCCTTCATTCTCCCCACCGCCATTCTTGAACTGAATTTCGGTGTGGTCGGAGACCTCTTCGGCCGCAAGCGCCTGCTGGTGCTCGGCGGCCTCGTCCTGGCGCTCGGCGAACTCCTCAACGCCACCTCCCAGAACATCACCATGATGTGGACCGGACAGGCGCTGGCCGGTATCGGCGCCGCGGCGCTCTTCCCCAGTTCCCTCGCGGTCATCGCGGCCGCCACCCCGGACGGGAAGGACCGTGCCAAGGCGGTCTCCACCTGGGCGCTCAGCATCTCCCTCGCCTCCGCGGTGGGACCGCTGTCCTCCGGGGTGCTCGCCACGGTCGCCGACTTCCGCTGGGCGTTCGTGCCACCCGTCGTCCTCGGCCTCGCGGTTGCGGTCGCCTGCTGGAAACTGGTCACCGACTCCAAGGCCCCCGAGGGCCGCGCCCTGGACTGGCCGGGCCAGATCACCATCGCCGTCGGCCTCACCGCCCTGCTCTGGGGCATCATCGAGGGCGGCGACCGCGGTTGGGGCAGCGCGGCCATCGTCGGCTCGCTGGCCCTCGCGGCGGTGGCCCTCGTCGGCTTCGTCGTCGCCGAGACCCGCGCCGCCTCGCCCATGTTCAACCTGGACCTGCTGAGGATCCCGTCCTTCGCCGCGGCGGCCGTCGTCGCCCTGGCCGGCATGTTCGGCTTCATCGGCACCGCGTACTGCGTCTCCATCCGCCTCGGCGCCGTGATGCATCTGAGCGCACTGCGCGCCAGCATGCCGTTCGTGATCCTCCAGCTGATCCCGCTGCTCCTGGCACCGGTGCTCAGCAGGATGCTGACCCGCGTCGACGCCCGCTGGCTCCTGATGGGCGGACTGCTGCCGATGGCCGCGGGACAGTTCTGGATCGCCGCGCTGCCCATCACCACCACCTCCCTCGCCGCCTTCATCGGCCCGGTGCTGCTCCTCGGCATCGGCTTCATCTGCGTCGTCTCCTCACTGACCTCGGCCGCCGTGAACGCCGTACCCATCCACATGACCGGCATGGCCAGCGGCGCCACCAGCCTGGTCCGCGAGTTCGGCCAGGGCCTCGGCCCGGCCGTCATCAGCACCATCGCGATGAGCGCCGCGTCCTCCGCCCTGGTGGGCAAGCTGGGCGGCGCGGACGCCGGCATGGAGGCCGCCGCGGGCCCGCTCGCCGTGGTCAACGCGGGCAGCGACAGCGCGAGGGCCGCCGCGCGGACCGCGCTCGGCCACGGCATGGCCCTCGGCGTGGTGATCTGCGGCTGCGCCTCCCTGCTCGGCGCGCTGGTCACCCTGCTGCTGGTGCGCAAGAACACCGCCCGAGCGGCGGTCGGCGCCGGCGGTGAGGCGCCGGTGCGGACGGCCACCGCGTAGCGCGGATCTTCACGAAGAGGCCGGGACCCGGGTCCTGGCCTCTTCGTGTGCCCAGCGTGTCGATTCGGGGCGCTTCCGTTCGTCGGTGGGGTGTAGGAAGTTCATGAGCACCGGGAGGAACCATGAAGTACATGCTGCTGGTTTGCGGCGACGACACCGCCGACGCCTCGGGCATGGCCCCCGTCGAGCCCTGGGTCGAGGAGCACGGCGCCCGCAGCGGCGTCCGGCTGCACGGCCACCGGCTCCGGCTCCCCGCCGAGGCGGTCACCGTGCGGGTGCGCGACGGCGAGGTGCTGCGCACCGACGGGCCGTTCGCCGAGACGAAGGAGTACGTCGCCGGATACGACATCCTCGACTGCGACAGCCTGGAGGAGGCCGTCGAGGTGGCCGCGCAGCACCCCGTGGCCGCCGTCGGCGCCATGGAGGTGCGCGCCTTCTGGGACGACGAGGACGCCGAGGCCGAGATCCGCCGGCTCGACGCGGAACTCACCGCCGCGGGCCGGGACCGGGACCTCGACCGGGCGATGGCCTGCTACGCCCTCGACGTCGAGGTGTTCCACCCCGTGAGCGGTCTGGAACAGGGTGGCGTCGAGGCCCTGCGCAAGGCGGAGGAGCTGTCGTTCTCCACGCTGAGCGGGCCCGTGCACCGCGAGGTGTCCGACTTCCGTGTACGGGTCGACGAGAGCGTCGCCTTCAGCCACGCGCTCGTGCGGATCCGCGCCACGCTCGCCGCCGGTGAACCGCTCGACACCACCGCCCGGGTGACCACCGGCTACCGCGCCGCGGGCGACCGCTGGCAGATCGTTCACCAGCACACCTCGATCCCCTTCGACACCAGCGTCACGGAGGGCCTGTCATGAAGTACGTCCTGTTCATCTGCACCGCCGTCGGCGGCGAGGAGCTGAGCCCCGCGCAGATCGCCGACGACCCCCGCTTCACCTCGTACATCGACGAGGTCCGCAGCCGCGACATCGTCAAGGGCGGCGCACGGCTGCGGCCCTCCACCGACGCCACCACCGTCCGGGTCCAGGGCGACGAAGTCCTCCTCAGCGACGGGCCGTTCGTGGAGTCCAAGGAGTACGTGGCCGGCTTCGACCTCATCGAGGTCGCCGACCTCGACGAGGCCATCGCGCTCGCGTCCCGGCATCCGGCGGCGCTGGCCGGCGGCTCGGTCGAGGTGCGGCCGGTCTGGGAGTGAACGACATCGGCGACGTGGAGGCGGCGGTCGCCGCCGCCTTCCGCGAGGAATGGGGCCAGGTCGTCGCCACCCTGATCCGGGTGACCGGCGACTGGGACCTCGCCGAGGAGTGCGCCCAGGACGCCTTCGCCCAGGCCCTGGACCGGTGGCGGCGCGACGGAGTGCCCCGCCGCCCGGGCGCCTGGCTGACCACGACCGCACGCCACCGGGCCCTGGACGTGCTGCGCCGCGAGGCGGTGGGGGCTCAGAAACTGCGGGAGGCGGCGGTGCTGGCACGGGACGAGGGGCCCAGCGACCCGGAGTACGACCGCGACGACAGCGGCGTCCGGGACGACCGCCTGCGCCTCATCTTCACCTGCTGCCACCCCGCGCTCCCCATCGAGGCCCGGGTGGCACTGACCCTGCGCACCCTCGCCGGGCTCACCACCCCCGAGATCGCCCACGCCTTCCTGGTGCCCGAGGCGACCATGGCGCAGCGCCTGGTGCGCGCCAAACGGAAGATCCGCAATGCCGGCATCCCCTACCGCGTACCGCCCGCGCATCTGCTGCCCGAACGCACCACCGGCGTCCTCGGCGTGGTCTACCTGCTCTTCAACGAGGGGTACGCCGCCACGTCCGGCGCCGACCTGGTGCGTACGAACCTCTGCGCGGAGGCCATCCGGCTCGCCCGGGTCCTGGCCCGTCTGATGCCCGACGAACCCGAGGTCGTCGGTCTGCTCGCCCTCCTGCTGCTGCACGACGCCCGGCGCGCCACCCGGGTGGACACGGCCGGCGAACTGGTGACCCTGGAGGACCAGGACCGTACGGCCTGGGACAAGGCCGCCGTCGACGAGGGCGCCGCCCTCCTGGAGAGCGCCCTGCGCCGCGGACGCCCGGGGCCCTACCAGATCCAGGCCGCCATCGCCGCCTGCCACACCACCGCCGCGACGGCCGGGGACACGGACTGGGCCGACGTCGCCGCGCTGTACGGGGAACTGGCGCGCTTCGTGCCCTCCGCCGTGGTGCGGCTCAACCGTGCGGTGGCGGTGGGCATGTCCCAGGGCCCGGAAGCGGGGCTGGCGCTCGTCGCGGAGCTGGAGCGGGAGGGCGCGCTGGACGGCTACCACCTGCTGCCCGCCACCCGCGCGGATCTGCTGCGCCGCATGGGACGCCCGGCGGAGGCGGCCGAGGCGTACGACCGGGCGCTGGAGCTCGTGGAGAACGCCGCCGAGCGGCGCTTTCTGGAGAAGCGGCTCACGGAGTGCCGCTCGGCGTAGGACCCGTTCGCGGCGACCGTCCCCGGGCCGGGTGGTCACACCGAGTCGAGCGCGTTCGTGATCGCCTTCACGCCGCCGTGCGCGGAGTAGCCTCCGTCCACGGTGATCTCGGCGCCGTTCACGTAGGACGACTCGTCGGAGAGCAGATACACGACCAGCGGAGCGACCTCCTCGCAGCTGCCCGGGCGGCCCTGCGGAGTCATCGAGAGGTGCGCCCGTGTGAAGACCGGGCTGGCCGTCGCCATCAGGGGCGTCTCGATATAGCCGGGGTGGATCACGTTCGTACGGATTCCGCGCGGCGCCAGTTCCAGCGCGGCCACCTTCGACAGGCCGCGCAGCGCCCACTTGCTCGCCGTGTAAGCGACCGCGTGATGGGCGGTGAGACCGGCCACCGAGCCGACGTTCACGATCGAGGACCCGGGGGGCATCAGCGGGGCGAGGGCCTGGACGCCGAGCATCGGGCCGGTGGTGTTCACCGCGAACGCCCGGTTCCAGTCGGCGAGTTCGACCGCGCCGAGGCGGGCCCGCATGGGGATCCCGGCGTTGTTGACGAGCCCGTGCACGGCATCGAGGGAGGCCGCCAGGGCCGCCCAGTCGTCCGGGGACGACACGTCCAGGTGGTGGTAGCGCACGTCGAGGCCGTCGGCGCGCAGGGCGGCGGCGAGCTTCTCGCCGGGCTCGTCGAGGACGTCCGTGGCGACCACCGAGGCCCCCTCGTGGGCCGCCGCGGCCACCTCCACGGCTCCCTGGCCCTGTGCGGCTCCGGTGACGACGACGGTACGACCGGCCAGGCGCGTACGGCTCACGGCTTCCTCCAAGAGGGCGGGGGTTCGCTCCCCACGCTAGGAAGCCGGGGCCAACTCCGGAAACGCGCGTTCGCCATGGCTGGCATCCACGTCGACGATCTCCGCGGGCGCGGGATCGTCCAGTGACGCGCCCACCTTGCGGACCTTCTCCCGCAGCCACCGGTGCGCGGGATCCGCGTGCCGGTTGTGGTGCCAGTACATGGCCTCCACGAGCGGCACGTCCGGAAACGGCGTCGGTACGACGGCACAGCGGGCGAAGCCCTCGTAGCGCCGGGCGAGCCGCTCGGGCACCAGGGCGACCAGGTCGGTGCCGCTCACCAGGAACGGCAGCACGTTGAAGCCGGGCGTACTGACCTGCACCCTGGGCGTGATACCGAGGGTCTCCAGCTGGCGGTCGGCCGGTGTGAGTTTGCCGATGCCGCACGCGGCGTGCGGCATCTCCGCCAGGTCGCGCAGGGCGAGCCGCCCGTCCACCAGCCGCGGGTTGTCGGGGTCGACGAGACACACGAACCGGTCGTGCATCACGGTCTCGCTGACGCCCGGCAGCTGGTACCCGAGCGGCACGATCATCAGGTCGTGGCAGCGCAGATGGGTCTCCGTCTCCAACTGCCCGTCCACGATGGGGTGGAAGTCGATGCGGATGCCCGGCGCCTCCTGCGCGATGGCCCGCAGCAGCGGCTCCACGAACACCGTCATCACATAGTCCGACATCACCACCGAGAAGCGCTGCCGGCTGCGTGCGGGCTCGAAGTGCCGGGTCAGCGAGAGCGCCTCCTCGGCCTTGTGCAGGGAGGCCTGGACGACCGGCAGCAGGCGCTCCGCGAGCGGCGTCAGCTCGTACTCGCGGCCCACCCGCACCAGCAGCTCGTCGTTGAAGTGACGCCGCAGCCGGGCCAGCGAGCCGCTCATCGCGGACTGGCTGGTGGACAGCCGCACCCCCGCGTGGGTGACGTTCTTCTCCTCCAGGAGGGCTTCCAGCGCCACCAGGAGATTCAGGTCGATCGCTCCGAGACCCATGTGTGTCTCCTTCCGGCCGCGTCGTTGAAGCTCGGTGAAACGGGAGCGTAACGACCGGGTTCCCGCCGAGGAAGGGTCCGGAGGCAACTCACAGGGATCCGATGGCTGCCATCGGATCCCTGGATGTGTGCAGGTCGAAAGGGGTGTGGAAGGTTACGGCCGGGGCGTCCGGCCGCGCTTCCGAGCCCGCGGCAGATATACGTCCGTGCGCCCGGGGACGATCCGGTTGGAGACGCTGCCGAGGCGCTCCACGGTGAGCGTCACCTCGTCGCCGGGCTTCAGGGGCGGCGGCGTACGTTCCCCGACGCGTCCCCAGAACTCCGCGAGCGCCCCCCAGCCGCAGGTGCCCGAGCCGAGGATGTCGCCGGGGCGCACCCAGGTGTCACGGGTGGCGTAGGCGACCATCTCCTCGAAGGTCCAGGAGACGTTGGCGAGGGTGTCGCGGCCGATCAGCTCGCCGTTGAGGGTGACCGTCATCTCCAGGTCGAGGAAGCCGTCCGGGTCGCGCCGGCCCGCCACCTCGTCGGCCGTGACCAGATACGGGCCGAGGGTGTTCGCGAAGTCCTTGCCCTTGGAGAAGCCGAGACCGAGGTTCTTCTCAGGTTTCTGCAGATCGCGCGCCGACCAGTCGTTGAAGACGAGATAGCCGACGATGTGTTCGCGGGCCCGCCCGGGCGTGAGGTCCCGGCCCGCGCGGCCGACGACCGCGCCCACCTCCAGCTCGAAGTCGAGCACCGAGCAGCCCGCAGGTACCGGAACGTCGTCGTGCGCGCCGTAGGCCGCGTGCGGGTTGGTGAAGTAGAAGTTCGGCGCCCGGTACCACTCCTCGGGCACTTGCTCCAGACCGTCCAGCGACTTGGCGACCCCCTCGATGTGCGCCTCGAAACCGACGAAGTCCCGGATGGACGGCGGCTTCAGCGGCGGAAGCAGCCGTACCTGATCCACCGTCAAGTCACTCTCGGCGCGGAGTGCTTCGCTGCCCGCGGCATGCAGCGCCTCCTGCTCCACGAGCGACAGGACGGTCGTGCCCGGCGGCAGCGGATGGATGATCCCGTCCCGCACGACCCCGGCGCGCTCCACGCCCTCGTGCGCGTATGTCGTGAACCGCATGCCCTATCGCTCCCAGTCGTTGGTGTTGGTGACGGTCCCGGCGCTCAGATGGCCCACGAAGAGGCCCTTCGGGTCGCGAGCCGCCCGGATCCCCCGAAGCCGCTCCCACTGCGCGTCACCCATGAACCTCAGCTGCCGCACGGTGAAGTCGCAGTCCCCGAGGTACTGGCCTGCGGTCACCGGCCGCATCGCCGCCATCGCCTCGTCGAGCCAGCCGCGCAGCTCGGCGTCGCGCCCGGGATCGTCGTGGATGACGTAGGTGGCGCAGTAGATCTCGGACTGCAACGAGAAGGCCATGTCCGGGAGTTCACGCAGCGGGGCCATCGAGAACCAGATGGTGAAGGTCTGCCGGGTCGGCTGCTCGGTGAACGCCTTGCGGATCGCCGGCACGACCTCGGCGGCCGACCCGGTCAGCCAGGCGTTGTCGACGAGATAGCGGTGCCCCTCGGGGTTGGCGACGCGCTGGCCCTGAAGCTGCTCGGCGAGGGTCGTCGGCCGCGCCTCGATCCGCAGCAGCGCCCGGTCCGCGTACGGGTTGGCGTGCAGCGGGGCCAGCGCCTCGGCGGCCTCCTCGGCGGTGTCGGTCATCGACACGCCCGTGACCAGCAGCACCGGACCGTCCCCGGCGGGCGGCGTCTGTGTCAGGGCGACGATCTCGACGAGGTCGGAGACGGTGTGGTGCATGCCGTGCAGCCAGGTCATGACCTCGTCGAACAGGTCCAGCGGGTACGCGTGGACGGTGTGCGCCAGATGCTTCGGCAGCGGGCGGGTGCGCAGATGGAAGCGGGTGACGACCCCGAAGAAGCCAGGACCCGCGCCGCGCGCCGCCCAGAACAGATCGCCGTGGTGCGTCTCGTCCGCACGCACCAGCTCGCCCTCGGCGGTGACGACGTCGATCGCGACGACGTTCTCGGCCGCCCAGCCCCAGCCGCGCGCGTTCCAGCCCTGTCCGCCCTGGAGCAGAAAGCCGCCGATACCGACGGAGGGACAGTGCCCGCCGTTGAAGAAGCGCCCGAACTCTCCGAGATACGGGTTGAGTTCGTCGCCGCCCTTGATGCCCGGACTCGCCGTCACGATCCCGGTCCGCGGGTCGTACGCCATCTCGCGCAGGCCCCCGAGGTCGATCAGCAGCGCGTCCTCGCGCACCGACCAGGCGGCCCAGCTGTGCCCGCCGGAGCGGACGGCGACCTGCCAGCCCCGCTCCCGGGCGAGTCGTACGCCGTCGACGACGTCCTGTTCGGACCCGGCCATCAGCACGGCGGCGGGGGTACGGTCCGACGGGCGGCGGGCGTTGAAGACCCGGCCGAAACACGCCTCCCCGAAGTCCTCGTCGCCGGGGAAGTGGAGGGTGCCTGAGAAACGGTCGATGTGCACGCGCGTACTCACTTGATCGCGATCGGATTGACAGGGGCGCCCACCGCGCCGGTGACCGGCAGCGGAGCCGCGACCAGCAGGAACTCGTGGACACCGTCGGCAGCGCAGTCCTCGGCCAGCTCCTCCAGGTCCCACATCTCACCCAGCGGAAGGCCCATGTTGGGGATCGCGATCTGGTGCAGCGGGGACATCGCCGGCTGGACGAACTCGTACGGGCGTACTTCGAGTCCCCAGGTGTCGGAGGCGATCGCGGCGATCTCCGTATGGTGCAGCCAGCCGAGCGTGGTGAAGGAGAGGCCCGGGGCGTCCCCGGCGGCGTACCCGCCCCACGCGCCGAGTCGCCGTACCCGCCCCAACTGCCCTGTCCTGATGAGGACCAGATCGCCGCGCCGTACGGACGAGGTGGCGCCCTGCGCCTCGATCGTGGCGCGCAGATGCTCCTCCAGGATCGCGAAACCGTCCGGGAGTTCGCCGTGTTCGTCGCCGACCGCGCGGCCCACGTCGAGCAGGACCCCGCGCCCGGTGAAGGCGTCCTTCATGTGCTCGATGCCGGTGACCGAGTCCCCGTCGCCGTTGACGATGGTGCACGGACGGCCGTTCCAGGCCTGCTTGTTGTCGTAGATGTGCCCGAGGCCGTCCCACTGGGTGGAGGCCTGGAGCGGCATCACGACGTGGTCGTCGGCGCCCCCGAAGCCGTGCGGGAAGCCCTGCGTCCCGGCGGCCGCGTCCGAACCGGTGTCCTTCATGTAGTGGACGGGGTTGATCCGGCCACGGAAACCGCGCTGCGGGCCCCTCTCGTTGAACTCCTGGGAGAGCGAGAACGACCGGCCCCGCCGGACCAGGCCCGCCGCGTGCGCCCGTATCGCGTCGTCGATGAAATTGAGCGTGCCCAGCACGTCGTCCTCACCCCAACGGCCCCAGTTCCGGTAGGCGGAACGGGCCTTGGCGAGCTCTTCCTCAATCGGACCCAGGCTCATCGAGTACGTCCTTTCTGCAGCAGGTCGAGAGCGTTGCCCCCGGCGACGGCGGCACGGCCGGCCGCGGACAGCCCGGCGGCGTCCAGCCGGGCCACCGGGTCCCCGACGCCCATGTCGAAGGGGTGATCGGTGCCGAGGACGACCCGGTCCGCGCCGACCTCCTCGACCAGATGGCGCAGTCCGCCCGGGGTGTAGACGAGCGCGTCGAACCACATGCGCCGCAGATACGCGCTCGGCGGCTGCGCGCAGCCCCGCGCGTCCTCGCGCATGTGCCAGGCGTGGTCGGAACGGCCGATGTACGTCGGCAGATAGCCCCCGCCGTGCGCGGCGACGAGCTTGAGGCGCGGGAAGCGGTCCAGGACACCGGTGAAGATGAGGTGCGAGAGCGCGACCGTCGTCTCGAGGGGCTGCCCGACCGTGTTGCCGAGGTAGTGCGTGGCCAGCCGTTCCCCGAGCGAGCAGCCCCAGGGGTGCACGAAGACGACCGCGCCGAGCTCCTCGGCCCGCTGCCACACCGGGTCGTGCGCGGAGTCCGCGAGTTCCCGTCCGTCCACGGTCGTGGACACGCTGATCCCGTACAGGCCGTACTCCGTGACCGCCTTGTCGAGGAGCGCGACCGCGAGGCCGGGATGCTGGAGCGGGACCGTGCCCAGGCCGTACAGCCGCTCCGGCGCCACCGCGCAGTGCGCCGCCACGGCTTCGTTGACCGTGCGCGCCAGGCGTACGGCGAGATCCGCGTCCGCCCAGTAGTGGTGCATCGGCATCGGGCCGACCACCTGGAGGTCGACACCCATCGCGTCCAGGTCGGCGAGCCTGGTCGTGACGTCCGTCAACTTGGGTGCGACGCGCTGAAGTTGGGCGCGGTTGACCGCCAGTGACGCGGGGGAGTGCGCCCGCTGTTCGGCGGCCAGTTCGGCGGCGAGGCCGGGCGTGCCCGCGCACAGCGCGTCGGCGGCGGGGACGGCGAGGTGACCGTGGAAGTCCACGACGGGAACGTTCATGCGGCGGCCGTCAGATAGTCCAGGGTCTCCGACATGATCCGGCCGGGGTCCGCGCCGGGCGTCTCCGGATGGATCTCCCAGTCGGCGAGCCGCAGCGAGTTCTCCAGCACCACCCGCACCCGGGGCAGCCGGCGCGCCATGAACGTGTCGAGCGCCTTGTCCAGCGGCGCTCCGCCGGTGACGAGTTCCGCGAGCACGACCGCGTCCTCGGCGCACATCGCGGCGCCCTGCGCGATCAGCGGCGGGCAGGCATGCGCGGCGTCCCCGATGATCACCGTACGGCCCCGGTACCAGGGCTCGTCGACGAGGATCGCCTCGATCCACCGGTAGTCGACCGGAGTGTCCTCCGGCAGCGAGGCGAGGATCCTGCCCCAGGTGCCGCCGTACCCGGCGCCGCGCTCACGCAGCAGCGACAGCGGGGCGCGCGGACCGATCAGCGAGGCGTCGAGGTTCTCGTCGAGCAGGTAGGCGTAGCACTGGTCGGGCGAGATCGGGCTGTAGCCGGCCTTGTAGCGCGGGCCGCCGTAGTACACCTCCGCGCAGTCCATCTCGGGCGGCCGTTCCGCGACCACCCGGAAGATCGACATACCCACCGGGCGGGGGCTGGTGGTGATGCCGATCAGCTGCCGCATCCGCGAGTTGATGCCGTCGGCGCCGACCACGAGGTCGTAGCGGCCGCTGGTGCCGTCGGTGAACGTGACGTCCACATGGCCGGGGGACTGGTCGAGCTTCGCCACGCTCAGCGCGAGCCGGACGCGCACCCCTTGCGCGCGGACCGCGTCGCACAGCGCGTCCTGAAGGTCCGAGCGCAGCGCGCCCGCCGTCGACGGCAGTTCGGCACCACCGGTGTGCGGGGTGCGCAGCTCGGCGAGCAGTCCGCCGTCGGCCCGGCGCAGCCGCATCACGTCGAACGGGACGGCCCGGGCGAGCACCCGGTCGAGCACGCCCACCGAGCGCAGCGCCTTGAGCGCGTTGCCCTGGACGGTGATGCCGTGGCCCACACCGAACCACTGGGGCGATATCTCGGCGAGCTCGACCTCGGCGCCCCGCTGGGCGAGCGCGAGCGACAGCACGCTACCGGTGATGCCGCCGCCGACGACGAGCACCTTGTGTACGGGCATGGGCGATCCTTGCGAACGTAGAAGAAGAACAGGGGTGCGGTGGGGTGCGGTCAGGCGGTGAAGCGGCCGCCGAGCGTGCGGTAGTGCTCGACGGCGGGCGGCGCGGCGAAGAACGGCCCGACCAGGGCGCGCCACCGCTGGAAGCGCTCGGAGCTGCGGAAGCCGACCGTGTGCGCCTCCACGGACGTCCAGCCGACCAGCAGCAGATAGCGGTCAGGGCGCTCCTCGCAGCGCAGCAGCTCGGTCCAGCAGAACCCGTCCGCCTCGGCGAGCACCTCGCGGGCCTTGTCGAAGACGGCCTCGAAGACCCGCTCACGACCGGCTTCCACGGTCAGTTCGGCATGCTCGACGATCACACTCGCTCCTCGGGTCCGATGGTGCTCCGAGCCTGCTCGGAGGGTCGTTGCAGGGTCAACGGATCGAGGCATCGGCAAGGGGGACGTCATCCATCCCGTACGACGATGGGCCGCTGATCACACGGCCTCCGGCCCCCTGATGGCAGGCATCGCGGATCGCCATTTCCGCCCCGCCCCCGCGCTGCCTAGCGTCGACGGCAAGCCAACCGCCGTACGAGGAGACAGCCTGTGCCCGACCGAATTCCCTCCCACACCGGGCCCTTCGCCCTCGGCACCTTCGGCTACGGCTCCCGGGTCTTCCCGGGCCTGGTCGTCGGGCCCCGGGTACGTGACCTGTCCGACGTGGCCCCGTCCGTGCGCGCGGTCCTCGAGGACTGGGCGGCCCTCTTCCCGCGCCTGGCCGGCCTTGCCCAGGAGACCGCCGGCGCCTGGCACGGCCTCGCCGACCTGCGCGTCCTCGCCCCCATCGAGCCCGGCCAGGTCCTGCAGAGCGGCGCCAACTACCGCAAGCACGTGGTCGACCTGGTCGCCGCCGAGAAGGAGAGCGTGCACGGCGCCACGCCCGAGGAGGCCCGCGCGGACGCCGAGCGGATGATGGACGAGCGGATCCGCAGCGGCGTCCCGTATGTCTTCCTCGGCTCGCCCCGCGCGATCTGCGGCCCGTACGACGACATCGTGCTGCCCGCGCTCGGTGAGCAGCACGACTGGGAACTCGAACTCGCCCTCGTCATCGGCAGGACGGGCAAGCACATCCCCGCCGAGGACGCGATGTCGTACGTCGCCGCCTACACCATCTGCAACGACCTCACCACCCGCGACCGGCTCTACCGGCCCGACCTCAAGGCGATCGGCACCGACTGGTTCACCGCCAAGAACGCCGACACCTTCCTGCCGACCGGCCCCTTCCTCGTACCGGCCGCCTTCGTCGGCAACCCCTCCGAAGACGCGGACGTCCGGATCACCCTGCGCCACAACGCGGTCGTGCGCCAGGACGAGTCCACCAAGGACATGATCTTCGACATTTCCCGGCTCATCGCCTACGTCTCCACGACCACCACCCTGCGCCCCGGCGATCTGCTGCTCACCGGTTCCCCGGCGGGCAACGGCGCGCACTGGGGTGTCTTCCTCAAGCCTGGCGACGTCATGGAGGCGGAGATCACGGGCCTCGGCCACCAGCGCAACACCGTCAGGAGCGGACAGTGACCAGCACCTTCCAGCCCATCACCCATCTCCGCCATGTCGACCTGGCCGTGCCGGACTTCGCCCGGCAGCGCGCCTTCTACGGCACCACCTGGGGTCTGACCGAGGTCGCCGGCGACAGCGGGATCGCCTTCTTCGCCGCCGAGGGGAGCCCCGAGCAGTACATCGTCCGCATCCGCGAGGACGAGCGGAAGCGGTTGGACCTGGTCGCCTTCGGCGCCGTCTCGCCGGCCGCCGTGGACGAGCTGCATCTGCGGCTCGGGAGGTCCGGAGTCCGACTCATCGGCGAGCCGGGGGCTTTGGACACGCCGGGCGGCGGCTACGGCTTCCGCTTCTTCGACCCGGACGGCCGGGTCGTGGAGGTGTCGGCCGATGTCGAGACGCGCGCACACCGCAGGATCGAGGAGCGCGAGGCGATCCCGGTGCGCCTCTCGCACTGTGTGGTCAACTCGCGGGACCCGGAGGGGCTGAAGGACTTCTACGTCCGGCACCTCGGCTTCCGGCTCACCGACACCCTGTACTCGGCGCACATGGGCGACCTCATGTACTTCCTGCGGTGCAGCCCCCTCCACCACTCCTTCGCCATCGCACGCGGACCCCATGTCTCCCTGCACCACGCCTCGTTCGAGA
Source organism: Streptomyces sp. NPDC111507 (assembly GCF_055638955.1). NCBI lineage: Bacteria > Bacillati > Actinomycetota > Actinomycetes > Kitasatosporales > Streptomycetaceae > Streptomyces > Streptomyces sp. NPDC111507. The sequence goes on from NZ_JBVKBU010000006.1 coordinate 488,458, forward strand.
TGCGCGGTGTGGAGGAGTACATGCGCGGTACGGGGCGGGCGCTGCGCGCCGGGACGCGGCTCACCTGGGGACCGGGCCGCCACCTCGCGGGCGACAACACTTTTTCCTACTTCCACGACCCGCACGGCAACACGGTCGAGTACACGACCGAACTCGCGGTCCTGGAGGAGGACCTGTGGCACCCGGGCCGCCACGACGTGGACGACCCGGTCACCCAGGACCAGTGGGGCACCGCCGACCCGATGAGCGAGTCGGTCGCCAAGGAGCAGTTCAACGATCCCGACGTGCTGTTCGTCGCACCCCCCGTATAGCCGTCGACCGCCGTCAACCACCCGCAGAAAGGCCGCAGTTGTGGCAACGATCCTGAAGCACGCCGTACCGGGGACGGAGGTCACCGCCTCCCTCGACCAGGTGCGCGAGACCGTGGCGGGCGTCATCGCGGACGTCCGCGAGCGCGGCGACGCGGCCGTGCGCGCGTACTCCGAGAAGTTCGACCGGTGGAGCCCCGACGCCTTCCGGCTCTCCGCCGAGGAGATCGAGAAGATCGTCGCCTCGGTCCCGCGGCAGGTCATCGACGACATCCGTTTCGTCCAGGACCAGGTGCGCTCCTTCGCCCGCCACCAGCTGGACTCGATGGGCGAGTTCGAGGTGGAGACCCTGCCGGGCGTCAGGCTCGGGCAGAAGCACATCCCGGTGCGGGCGGCAGGCGCGTACATCCCCGGTGGCCGCTACCCGCTGACCGCGTCCGCGCACATGACCATCGTCACGGCGAAGGTCGCGGGCGTGCCGCGGGTCGTCGCCTGTACGCCCCCGATCCACGGCGAGATCCCCGCGGCCACCGTCGCCGCCGCGCATCTCGCGGGCGCGGACGAGATCTGGCTGCTGGGCGGGGTGCAGGCGGTCGCCGCGATGGCCGTCGGCACGGACACGATGGAGCCGGTGAACCTGATCGCCGGGCCGGGCAACGCCTATGTCGCCGAGGCCAAGCGGCAGCTGTTCGGCGAGATCGGCATCGACCTCTTCGCTGGCCCGACGGAGATCCTGGTCCTCGCCGACAGCGCCGCCGACCCCTTCGTGTGCGCTGTCGACCTGCTCTCCCAGGCCGAGCACGGGCCCGACTCCCCGGCCGTCCTGATCACCACCTCCCGCGAGATCGCCGAGAAGACCGTCGCCGAGGTCGAGCGACTCCTCCCCGGCATGCCCACGCGCGACTTCGCCGGGCCCGCCTGGCGCGACCACGGGCAGGTGCACGTCGTGGACTCCCTCGACGAGCTGTACGCGCTCGCCGACACGTTCGCCTTCGAGCACGTCGAGGTCCTGACCGCCGAGCCGCGCGAGGCCCTGCGCAGGATGACGCAGTACGGCGCGCTCTTCCTGGGCGAGGGCACCTGTGTGTCCTTCGGAGACAAGGTCATCGGCACGAACCATGTGCTGCCGACCCGGGGCGCCGCCCGCTACACCGGCGGCCTGTGGGTCGGGAAGTACCTCAAGACGGTCACCTACCAGGAGATCACGGACTCCGGCTCGGGGGCCCTGCTCGGCCGGCTGTGCGGGCGCGCCTCCCGCGTCGAGCTGTTCGAGGGGCACGCCCGCTCCGGTGACGTACGGGCGGCGAAGGCCGCGGGCGACGAACTGCCGTGGAACGAGGCATGACCCTCCACGGTCGTACGGCGCTGATCACGGGCGGCGGCGGACCGCTGGGGCGGGCCTTCGCTCTCGCCCTGGCGGGAGCCGGGGCGCGGGTGATCCTCGTCGGCCGCGGCGAGCGGGCTCTCGCCGACGCCGCGGCGCTGGTGGCCAAGGAGGGCGGAGGGGCCCGTACGGCGGCGTGTGACGTCCGCGACCCGGAGTCGGTGCGCGCCCTGGCCCTCGAACTCGCCGACGAGGAGGTGTCGTTGCTCGTCAACAACGCCGGAGTCGCGGGACCGGTACGGCCGCTCACCGACATCGAGCCCGAGGAGTGGGACGAGGTGTTCGCCGCCAACGTCCGCGGGGTGTACCTGATGTGCCGGGCCTTCCTGCCGCCCATGATCGCGGCCGGAGACGGTGACATCGTCAACATCGCCTCCGTGAGCGGGAAGCGGCCGCTGCTGAACCGCACCCCGTACACCGCCTCCAAGATGGCGCTCCTCGGTCTGACCCGGACGCTGGCGGGCGAGGCCGGGCCGCACGGCGTCGCGGTCAACTCCCTTTCCCCCGGGCCGGTTCGGGGCCCGCGCATGGACCGCAACTTCCGGCTGACGGCCGAGCTGACCGGGACGAGCGTCGAGGCCGCCGAGCGGGACTTCGCCTCGCGCGCCGCGCTGGGCCGGCTCGTGGAGGAGGACGAGGTCGCCCGGGCGCTGGTGGCGATGCTCGCGATGCCGGGGCTGTGCGGGGCGGACATCGACCTGTCGGCGGGGATGGTCGCACCGGCGTAGTCCCGGGCGCGGCGAGCACGGCGCGGCGGACGGTCTCAGGTCGTCCGCCGCACCGGCATGCGGTCCCCGCCGACCCGTCTGTGAACACACTGTGTGACCGCCATGAAGCGGGCCACGCGATCCGAGACATCGCCCTCCGGTATGTGTCCACAAGGTGGCTACTCCCTTGTGCACAGGGCTGATTGACTTTCTCACGCGCACCTTTGGTGCCTCCGCCCGAGCCGTCGCCCTCATGAATCCGACGGCAGGCCGGTCACGCTGCGCGACGGCGCACTCGATCTCTGGGAAGGCATGCAATGACGCTGATCACCCGACGTTCGTTCCTGATCGCCGGTACGGCCACGGCCGGAGCCCTGCTCGCTTCGGCGGCCCCCGCCCTGGCCGCGGGACCCACGGCGAAGACGACCAGGGCGGACAAGATCTCCGTGGGGGCCGGCGAGACGTACCAGCTCTCGGCGACCACGCGTGTGAGCGAGCTGTCCATAGCCGAAGGCGGAAAGGTCACCGCGCCCGACGGGTACAGCGTCACCCTCACCGTCGACGGGGTCGAGACCGGGCAGCTCCTCACCGAGACGGGCGGAACCGAGACGCTGATCTCCGCCGGCACCTACCAGGGCGACATCGTGCTCACGGTGGCGGAGGCCAACGCGGTCACCTACCAGACCCTCACCCTCCCCTTCCGGCAGGCCCTTTACGTGGGCGCCGACGGCGTCGACCGCGCCAAGTCCGTCCTGTCCGGCGTCGTCGGCGGCACGCTCACCGACTCCCTCGCCCGCAACGTCGCGATCACCTCCACCGGCGAGTGCTTCGACGGTGTCTTCGTGAAGAACGGCACCTACACGCTCAAGAGCCCCGCCATCTCCCTCACGGGCAACGGGCGTTGCGACTTCGCGGGATACGGCGCCGCGGTCGTCGGCACCGGTCAGGCCACGACACTCGTCGTGGACGGCGCCAGGATCACCAACAAGGGCGTGGTGCGCACGACGGTCGTCGCGGACGACGGCGCCAACGTCATCGTGAAGAACTCCCGTCTGCGGGCCCGCAACGGCACGCTCCCCGCCGACTACCAGGCGACCGTGGAGACCCCGTACATGGAGTCCGTGCCGTGGATGCTGGGCCTCGACGGCAACGTCCGCGCCACCAACCTCATCGGCGCCGGCACCAAGGCGACCTACATCAACTCGACCGTGCAGTCGGAGACCTGGGGAGCCCTGTCGGTGGAGGGCGGCAGCGGGCTCCAGCTGACGGCGATCAACAGCAGCGTCGGCAACACGGGAACGTACGGCTACGGCACCTACGCCATCGGGGACGCCACCGTCCGCGTGCTCGGCTCGCAGTTCGACGTCGGCAGCTACGCCACCATCTGCGCGGGCCCGGCCGCCTCGATCCACTACGGCGACAGCACCCGCGAAGCCGTCGCGGCGCTCAACACCTCGCTCGGCCTCGGCCTGACCAAGGCCGAACTGGCGGCCGTCCCGGCGCGGATCACGGTCGTCAACTCGGGCCATTTCGGCTTCATGTTCTTCGGCACCGGCACCCTGAAGGTGGACGGCGGCACGGTCATCACCTCCGCGCAGACCACCTTCCTCAACAAGGGCCAGCAGACCTCGATCACGGTGGACGGTTCGGACGGGGCGCAGCTCAACCCCGGCAACGGGATCATCCTGCAGATGATCGAGAGCGACGACCCGGGCCCGGTGAACGTCGACGGCAAGATGATGAACGTCGGCGTCTACACCGAACCCACGGGCGACCCCGCCAAGGACACCTCCTTCGACCCGACCTCGGTCCACACGGCCGACGGCGCCGCCACCTTCACCTCCATCGCGCTGGCGGGCGACTTCTACAACGGCATGCGCGCGGGCAAGAACATGGTCCTCACCTTCGAGGACTCGACCGTGCAGGGCGTCATCTCGGCCACGGAGGCCAAGCACCGCGTCGACACGATCGACTCCTCGAACTTCTACGAGCTGGGCCAGGTCGCCAACACCGTCAAGCCCGTCGTCAACAACGGCGTGATCGTCCAGCTGAACAGCGGTTCGACCTGGACCGTGACCGGCACCTCGTACCTGACCAGGCTGACGCTCGCCGCCGACGCGGCGGTGCGAGCGGCGAGCGGCGAGTCCGTGACCATGACGGTCGACGGCACGCAGACGGCCATCGAGGCAGGAGGCGCCTACTCCGGAGCGATCGTCCTCACGGTCGGCTGAGCCACCGGGGGCGTCCGCTCCGCCGCTCGTCCTGTTGCACGCCCTTGGCGAGAACAGCACCGACTGGGCCGAGGTCATGCCCGCCCTCGACGTTCTGGGACTCGGCACGGTGGACCTGATCGGACACCCCATGGGCGGGGTCGTGGCCTACCTGCTCACGCAGGAGCGACCGGAACGGGTGGGCCGGCTCGTCCTGGAGGACGTGCCGGTTCCGCGGCCCCGCGAGAAGACCACCCCGACCGGGCCGGACGGCGAGCTCACCTTCGACTGGGACATGGTGGTGGCCATCAGAAGGGAGATCGACACGCCCGACCCGGCCTGGCTCGAGGGGCTGAGCAGGATCACCGCCGACACCCTGGTACTGGCCGGCGGACCCGCCGGCCATGTGCCCCAGGGACGGCGACTAGCGGTCGGGGCCCAGGTCGAAGACCCCGTACGCGAAGCCCTCGGCGGTGATCGTGGAGCCGTTCACCGTGACCCCGTCGGCCTCCAGGGGCACCCCGGTGCGGGCACCGTCGTAGGCACAACTCGCCGCGCGCTCGCTCGGGTTGATGACCACGAGGTACCTTCCGCCGCGCAGGTACACGAACGGATGGCCGGCGTGCAGCACCTCCACCGAGCCCCGGGAGCCTAGCTGCGGGGTGTGGGTGCGCAGGGTGACGAGGCGGCGTACGAGGTGGAGGAGTGAGGCCTCGTCGGCGCGCTGGGCGGCGACGGTCGGGCGGGTGGGCGACGGGTCGACGGGGAGGTAGAGGCGGCCTGGCGCGGCGGTGGAGAAACCGGCGTTCGGGCCCTCGTCCCACTGCATCGGGGTGCGGGAGCCCGCGCGGTTGTAGCGAGGGCCGAGGACGCTGCCCTCCTGGTCGGGCAGGCCCGGAAGGTAGCGCATGCCGATCTCGTCGCCGTAGTAGATCGCCGGGAGCGTCGGCCAGGTGAGCTGGAACGCGAAGGCGGCGGGCAGTTGCTCGGGTGTGCGTGGGCCGCAGTTGAGGCGGGAGAAGTCGTGGTTGGCGGTGGGCAGGGAGATGAAACCGCTCGCGCCGAGCGCGGTGGACGCCTTCTCCCAGGCTTCGAGGAAGGGGCGCGGCGAACCCCGGCCGCTCCGGTCGAAGAAGCAGTCGAGGGGGTCCCAGCTCTCGTTGACCGTCCCCTCGCCGTTGCTCCACAGCGAGCGCAGGGCGAGGCCGTCGGTGGGGCCGCCGAACTGGAGGAAGAAGTCCGCGTGGAAGCCCGCGGGGACGGACACCTCCGGCTCGCCCCACTCCGAGAGCAGCACCGCGTCCGGATGCGCGTCGTCCAGCCAGTGGCGCAACTCGGCCCAGACCTTGGCGGTTTCCGTCTTGTCCGGGTCGTCCTTGACGAGCGAGGCGGCCATGTCGACACGGAAGCCGGACAGGCCGAGACCCAGCCAGTGGTCCATGATCGCGCGCAGCGCCGCCCGGTTGGCGCGCGGCCCCTCGGCGTCGACCGGCAGACGCCAGGGCTCGGCCGGATTCGCCCGCGCGTAGCCGAAGTTGAGGGCGGGCTGGAAGGCGAAGAAGTTCGGCAGGTACGCGCCCGGGCGGGTGCCGGGGGAGGGGACGAAGCCGTCGGGACGGCCCTCGGCCGCCCAGATGTACCGGTCGTCGGTCGGATCGTGCGCGGCGGCCTTGAACCACGGGTGCTCGTCGGAGGTGTGCCCTGCCACGAGATCCAGCAGGACCCGGATGCCGCGCCGGCCGGCCTCGTCGACCAGCTTGGCCAGGTCATCGAGGGAGCCGTAACGCGGCGCGACGGCCAGGTAGTCGCTGACGTCGTACCCGGCGTCGCGGAACGGTGAGACGAAGCACGGGTTCAGCCACACGGTGTTCACGCCCAGCCACGCGAGGTGGTCGAGGCGCTCGGCGATCCCGTTGAAGTCGCCGATGCCGTCGCCGTTGGAGTCGGCGAAGGACTGCGGATAGATCTGGTAGAAGACGGCGTCGGCCAGCCAGGCGGGGGCGGGACGGAACGAAGTCATGAACGGGACCCTAGACCGGCGCCCGGGGCGCGCGCTGCCCCTAAGCTGAGGGTGATGTTCACCCCGCAAGGTCCCACCCTCCGCGAACTGGCCACGCAGGCCCTGTCCTCCGTCGAGCACGGCTATGACCTTCTCGCACCCAAGTTCGATCACACGCCGTTCCGGACTCCGGACGCGATCCTCGACGCCGTGGCCCGTGCACTACGCCCCATCGGCCCGTTCGACCACGGTCTCGACCTGTGCTGTGGCACGGGCGCGGGCATGGAGGTGCTGAGCGGACTGTGCCGGGGTCGGGTCACCGGGGTCGACATCAGCGCGGGGATGCTGGCCGTGGGGCGGGAGCGGACGGGTACGGGGGGACTGAAGCGTACGGAAGCGGACGCGCCGGGGGTCGCGCTCCCCGGCGCCCGAACGCGCCCGCGGCCCGGCGCGCGAGCGGGGGCGAGCCCCGGATCGTACGAGGGCGCGGACCAGGGGAGGTCGCCGCGCCTCGCGTGGGTACGGGGTGACGCGCGTGCCCTGCCCTTCGGCCCCGTCTTCGACCTCGTGGTCAGCTTCGGCGCGTTCGGGCACTTCCTGCCGCGCGAGCTGCCGGGTCTGTTCGCCCAGGTCCACTCCGTACTGCGACCGGGCGGGCGCTTCGCGTTCCCCGTCACGGCCCCGCCGCGCCCGAGTTCACCCTGGTACTGGGCCCTGTTGGGCTTCGACACGGCGATGCGGGTGCGCAACGCCGTCTGGCGGCCACCGTTCGTCATGTACTACCGGGCCTTCCGGCTCGGCGACGTACAGCGGGAGCTGAGGCGGGCGGGGTTCGAGGTGGAGCTCCTGGCGCTGCCCGAGTTCGGGTGGCGGCGTGACGGCAGCCCGCGATGCCGGATGGTCGTGGCCACCCGAAGCGGCGGTGCCTCCGCCGCCGCTTCGGATGCCGCCTCGGGTTCCGGCTGACCCCCGCTGTCGCGGGAGGTCAGGCGAAGCGGCGGACGAACTCCAGCGCGGTGTCGGCGACCTCCTGCCAGCCGTGGTCGATGGTCAGCGCGTGTCCACGGCCCGGGATCTCGGTGATCTCGGTGACGCCCGGGTTGTGCTGCTGCTTCTTGTACGAGGCGTTCGCGATCGCCCACGGCACGGTGTGGTCCTTCTCGCCCGAGATGATCAGCAGCGGGCCGCGCTCGGGGTTCTCGGCGTCGACCTTGACCTCGGTCCACGGGTTGAAGTTCGCGGTGGCGGCCTGGAAGAGCGGGGCGCCCGGCGCGGGTACGGCGAACGTGTCGTACAGCTCCTTGGCCTCCTCCTCGCTCACCGCGTTGGCGAAGCCGTAGCGGAACTGGTCGAAGGTGAGCGGGACGGCCCGGTGCCGGTTGGCCGGGTTGCCCAGGACCGGAGCGGCGGAGCGCAGCGACGAGATCGGCAGCGGCAGCACACCCCGGAACGGTGCCGGGTCGATCGCCACCGAGGCGGCGGACCGGCCCCGGCCGGCGAGGATCTGGGTGAGCAGTCCACCGAAGGAGTGGCCGATGACCGCCGGCTTCTTCACCAGGCCGCCGATCAGCGTCTCCAGATGGTCGGCGACCTGCCCGACCGTCTTGCCGGCGAGGACCTCCGGGTGGGCGTTGGCCTCCTCGACCGTGTCGGGGTCGTCGGGCCAGGACAGGGAGACCGGCGCGTAGCCCGCCTGCTCGAAGTGCGCGGTCCAGCGGTCCCAGCTGCTCGGCAGCAGCCACAGGCCGTGGACGAAGACGACCGGGACGCGGCCCGTGGCGTTGGCCCGCTCGATCTGCTGTGCGTCGTTGGTGGTCATGTCTCGAACGTAGTCGCGTACGGCGCTCCTGGGATCTGTCACGTGACTGCATCCCCGGATCGGTCTCACCCCGCCGCCGGCAGTACGAACTCGTAGACCAGGGCGTCCTGTTGTGCCTCCACCACCAGTTCGGTGATCTCCAGGAGCCGGTCGTACTGGTCGTGCACGCGCCGGGTGACCCGCACGGACTGCGGGAGCCGTGTGATCGCGTCCCGGTGGTGCAGGGTCAGCCCGGCCTTGCGCATCCAGTCGTAGGCCCGCCGCAGCTGCGCCGACGCGGAGCCGTCCGCGCGGTCGCGGTAGCGGGCGAGTTCCTCGACCTCGGTCACGGCGACGGCGGAGAACGAGGTGAACGCCGTACGCAGTCCGCTGCCGTCCGCCGCGGCCGACTCGTAGCGATGCACGAGGGTCGGCCGGGCCGGCGCGAGCCCCAGTGCCTCGGCGTGCTCGGGCGGGGGAGCCTCCCAGGTGACGCTGGCGCGGTGGACGGCGCACGGCTCGGCGGTGTGCGCGCCGACGGGAAAGTCGAGCGAGGGGATGTGCTCGGCGGTGGTACCGGGCAGGGTGGCGTGGCTGCCGCGCCGGTCGGTGGAGACGAGACCGTCGCGCCGCAGTCGCTGCAACGCCTGCCGCACCGTCTCGCGGCTGACGCCGAAGCGCGAGGCCAACTCCCTTTCTCCCGGCAGTCGTTCACCGGGTGGAACCGTCCCGTCGCGCAGTTCGCCGAGCAGTAGTGCGGCGATCCGCGCGTAGCGGGGTTCCTGGTCGGACGGGTGGGTGCTGATGGGACTGGTGGTGCGGGCCATGTCCGCGCCTCCTGAGAGGTGACCGTGGTGAGCGTGCTGATCGTGGTGACAAGACGTAGCCGTGCGGGCTCTGTGCGCCACCAGATCTAGCATTGGTCTAAACCACGAGGGAAGGGCGGTCGGCCGGTTCGGCCGGTTTCAGCCCGCACCCGCCGGGCGTCGCGGGCGCGTTCAGAGCGCGCTGTACAGGGCGTCCACGAGCGCCATCTTCCTTGGGTCGTCGGCGATGTGCGGGCCCATCCGGTTCATGACGTACCCCAGGGAGAGGCCCGACTCCGGGTCGGCGAGACCGCAGGAGCCGCCGAAGCCGTCGTGTCCGAAAGCCCTCGGGTTGGGACCGTACGAGCCATTGGGCCCGCTCAGCCACAGCCCGAGACCGATTTCCGTCTCGTGCTCGAACCCGGCGCCGAGCACCAGGTCCCGGCAGCTGCCCTGCCCCTCGCGCACCCGCTCCGCGGCCTCCGGGGAGAGCACCTGCCGGGAGCCGTACGCCCCGCGCCCGGCGAAGATCCCGTACAGCGCGGCGACCGCGCGGGCCGTGCCGTGGCCGCCCGCCGCCGGTATCTCGGCCGCCCGCCACTGGGCCGTGTTGGCCTCGTTGGCGCCGACCAGTGGATTGGCGAGGGCGGCCACCGCCGCGGGCGTCAACTGGGCGAAGATCGCCGCCTGTTCACTGCGCGACGCGACCGGCGGATGCACCAGCTCGGCTGCCCGCGCGGCCTCCTTCTCCGGCAGCCCGATGGTGAAGTCGATCCCGAGCGGCCCGGTCACCTCCCGCTCCAGGAACGCGCCCGGCCGCAGCCCGGAGACCCGCCGCACCACCTCTCCCACCAGATGGCCGAAGGTGAGCGCGTGGTACCCGGACCGGGTTCCCGGCTCCCACCACGGCTCCTGCGCCGCCAGCCGCTCCACGGTCAGCTCCCAGTCGCACAGCTGGGTCAGATCGTGCGGCTCGCGCAGCCCGGCCAGCCCCGCGCGGTGCGACAGCAGATGCCGTACGAGCACGGACTCCTTGCCCGCCGCCGCGAACTCCGGCCAGTACGCGGCCACCGGGGCGTCGAAGTCGAGCAGCCCGCGATCGGCCAGGATGTGCGCGCACAGCGAGGTCGGGCCCTTGGACGTCGACCAGACGTTGACCAGCGTCTCGCGCTCCCAGGGCCGGGTGCGCGCCGCGTCCGCCCAGCCGCCCCACAGGTCGACCACCGTCTCGCCGTCGAGCGTGACGGTCACGGCCGCGCCGAGCTCGTCGCGATCCCGGAAGTTCTCCTCGAACGCGGTGCGCACCGCCGCGAAGCGGGCGTCGCAGTGGCCGTGAACGCGCGGCGGCGCGGGCTGGGTCATGGGACCTCCGTCATCCATCGGGACTCCGGCCCCGAACGTACCGACTGGTCGGACTGGAGGGAAGCGGTGTGACGGCATCCGTCTTGCGTACGTGTCGTCGTCGCCCGTCGTCCTTCACCGCGGGATCTTCCGGATGTCACCCAACACCCTTACGCTGCACGTCGGTTGACCACCGAGACGCAGGAGGCAGGGGAGCATGTACAGACATGTGAGGGTGTTGACGCGCACCGGGATCGCGGTGGCGACGGCGGGAGCCCTCGCTCTGACCACGGCCCCCGGCGCCACCGCCGCGGACCTCTCGTACTCCGCCAGCACCTCGGTCGGGGTCCACAACTCCTACGACAAGGCCAAGTACACGTACTTCGCCGACGCGCTGGACTCCGGCGCCGGAATGCTCGAACTCGACGTGTGGACCAATGTGTTCGGTGCCTCCTGGCGCGTCTCGCACAGCAATCCGATCGGCAACGACAACAACTGCGAGAACGCGGCGAACGCCTCCGAGCTGCGCACCAAGTCCCGCAACCGCGATCTCGCAGGCTGCCTCTCCGACATCAAGGCCTGGCACGACGCGCACCCGGGCCACCGGCCGATCCAGCTGAAGATCGAGATGAAGGACGGATTCCAGGCCAACAACGGCCGCGGCCCCGCCCAGCTGGACGCCCTGCTCACCGCGAAGCTCGGCGACGCCCTGCTGCGCCCCGCCGACATCGTCGGCTCCCACGCCGACCTCGACTCGGCGGTACGCGCCGACGGCTGGCCCGCCCGCTCGGCCCTCGCGGGCAAGTTCATGGTCGAGCTGATCCCCGGAACCGTCGAGGAGGGCAACCCCCTCGACTCGCTCTGGACCGACCGCGAGTACGCCACCCATCTCCGTGACCTCGCCGCGGCCGGGCGGCTGCGCGAGGCGGCCGCCTTCCCCGCCGTGCACAACGCGGCCGCGGGCGACCCGCGCACCCGCTACACGGACCCGACCATCCGCCCCTGGTTCGTGATCTTCGACGGCGACGCCGCCACCTACGCGAACGGCACCATCGACACCGCCTGGTACGACGACCGCCACTACCTCGTCGTCATGACCGACGGCCAGAACGTGCCCCCGGCCATCGACGCCACCAACCCCACCCAGGCCCAGGCCCTGGACCGCGTCGCCCTCCTCGCCCGGCAGCACGCCAGCGTGGTGTCGGCCGACTGGTACCCGCTGCCCGCGGTGCTGTCGACGGTCGTGCCACGCGGAACGGCGGGCTGAGCGCCGGCCGTCACCGCACCACGGCCGCGTCAGAGGTGCGCGGGCAGCCAGGCCAGCTTGGCCGCTTCCTGGTAGGGGCCGCCGCCCTCGTGGTCGTTGAAGTCGTAGACCTCGATCTTCTTGTCCTCGTGGTCCCAGGCGTTGAAGGCCGCGAAGATCGTGGAGGGCGGGCAGGTCTGGTCCTCCAGCGCGACCGAGAAGAGGGCCGGCGCCCGCCCGCGCGCCGCGAAGTGCACCCCGTCGAAGTAGGACAGCGTGCGCAGGACGTCCTCGGTACGACCGCGGTGGGTCTTGAGATAGTTGCCGATCTCCCGGTACGGGTGCCGGTCCGTCAGCGTCGTCGCACGCGGGAAGTCGCACAGGAACGGCACGTCGGGCGCGATCGCGGCCAGGTCGGGGACCAGACCGCCCACCGCGATCGTGATCCCGCCGCCCTGACTCCCGCCGACGGCCGCCACGCGCTCGGCGTCCACCAGCGGATGCGAGCGGGCCGCCTCCACCGCGCGCACACCGTCGGTGAACACCCGGCGGTAGTAGTAGTTCTCGGGTGCGTCGATGCCACGGGTCATGTAACCGGGGTACGCGGGCGCGCTGCCCACCGGGTCCGGGGTCTCGCCGCCGCCCCACGCGCTGCCCTGACCACGGGTGTCCATCACGAAGTGCGCGAAGCCCGCCGAGGCCCACAGCAGATGCGTGTGCGAGAGGCCGCGACCGCCGCCGTAGCCGACGAACTCGACGACCGTGGGCAGGGCGGAGTTCGCCCAGGCGGGCAGCGTGAGCCAGCCCTTGACCGGGTGCCCGCCGAACCCGGCGAACGTCACGTCGTACACCTTGACCGTCTTGAGGGGCGTCTCGACGGGTTCGAAGCGGGCGTCGAGGTCGTGCTCCCGCGTCTCTTGGAGGGTCTTGGCCCAGAAGGTGTCGAAGTCCTCGGGCTCGGCGGACGCGCTGCGGTATTCGCGAAGTTCGTCGAGGGGGAGGTCGAACTGGGCCATGAAGGACCACCTTTTGACGTCACGGGTGCGGATGATCACACCGTACGTGTGACGCCGGAGGGCCGCCAGACCTCCCTTCGGTCAGTCACCGGGGCCGAGGGCCAGGGCCACGGACCAACCGCAGTCACGTCGCCCGGCCCGCTCGTCCTCACCCTTGCGCGACCAGCGGTTGGCGTTCACGGCGACCTCCTTCGCGCCCTCCCCGACACGGCGTCGGGCGGGCGAGCGCCACGCTAGGGAGCGCCCTCCCGCCCTGCCACGTCACGGGTGCACAGTCGGGCCGCCGGACGCGCCGCCGGGGCGGACGGGAGCCGTTCCGGTGCACAAGAGGGCGGGCGCGCCACCGCACCGGTGCACAGTCCGGCGCCGGTGAGGGGCGGTTCAGGCGGCCGGCAGGGAGGGGCGGCCGGTGTCGGCGTGCAGCGCGAACGCCAGCGGACGTACGCCGCTGAGCGCCTGCTCGTGCTCGTTTCCGTCGAGCGTCTCCGTCTCGTCCGGGCCCACCGGCAGGTGGCGCTGGATCAGCGGCGCGGCGGCCCGCAGATGACTGCGGACCGTCACCGGCGCCACGTCGAGCGCGGCGGCCGTCCGCCCGGTGTGGGTGTCGTTCTCCAGCCAGACCCGGAGCGTGCGCAGCAGATCTCGGCGGTCGGCCCGCAGCGGCTCGAGGAACGAGTCGGCCCACGCGCGGACCTCCGGAGCGGACACCATCGCGGTGAAGTCCGCCGCCGGGTCGGCCGAATGCGCGTCATGACCGTACTTCACGACGACCTGGAGCGCCGTCGAGACCACCACCCGGTTCAGGACCTGGCCGCGGTCGAGGCCGAGCAGACCGAAGCCCTTGCTGATGCGGTGCGTCACCGTGTTGCGGTGGATGCCGAGCAGTCGGCCGACGGCCGTGTGCGGGAACTCGAGCCCCAACTCCAGTGTCCGCACGAGCTGTTCGCGCTGCCCGGCCGGCAGGGTGAGCACCGGGCGCAGCAGTGTGCCCGCCCACCGCCGGGCCGTGGCCGGCGGCAGGACGTCCATCAGGTCGGCACGCTGTTCGGCGAGCGCGACCCGGCCGGCCGCCCGGCGCGCCGTCACGAGGGTGCCGGCCGCCTGCGTGTACGCGTCCGCCACACTGCTCAGCGCGTACACCCGGCTGCCGCCCATGCAGTGCCTGGGCAGCGCGGCGACGACCGCCTCCAGCGTGTGCCACACCCCGCCCGGAGCGTCCTCGTCCGTCTGGAGCGGATCGACCACGATCAGGTGATTGAACACCGGGCACCGCGCCAGCAGCGCGCGTCCGGCGAGCGCGTCCTCCGCCTGCCGGAGCGCCACCTCGCGGTCCTCCCGCGCGCAGTCGATCACATGGACACGCACCGACTCGGTCGCCAGCAGCCCCGGTGCGAGGCCGGCCAGCACGCGCTGGGCCGCCACCTCCTCACCCACCATCAGCAGTTGCAGGACACTCAGCTGCACCTCGCGCCGGGTCTCCGCCAGTTGGTCGGGCAACCGGGTCCGGTCGATGAGACCCAGCGCCTTCGCCGCGTGCCCCAGCAACTCGGTGCGCACGTCGTCGAGCGGACGGCTGGGGGTCACCGACAGGACCGCGCCGGAACCGGCGGCGCTCAGCGGGAGCGACTCCGTCCGCGTCCGGGGGAAGGCGGTGCGCGGGGACTGCCGAGTGAGGACGTCGGGCGCCGCGGCCAGTACACCGCGCAGGGGATCACTGACCACCACTTCGGCGTCCACCGCGGCTGCCAGCCACTCCGTGATCCGCTGCATCGCGTCCGTGTCCGCATCCGTGGCCGTGTGCGCGTCGGTGAGCCGGTCCGGAAGCCGGTTCAGCAGCGCGGTGAGCTGATCGGCGTGCCATTCGGCCTGCCGGTAGCGGTACTCGCGCAGCCGCGGGATCAGTTCGTGCCAGTCGTGCAGCTCCTTCGTCGTGGTCAGCAGCGGTACGCCGAGGCGGACGGCCGAGCTGCGGATCACCACCGGAACGGACTGCGCGCCGTGCTGCCCGACCACCACGGCGAGTCCGGCGGCCCGCTGCCGCGACAACTCACGCAGCAACGGCTCTACCCCCTCGTGCACGGACGTCCGCCCGGAAGCCCAGAAGTCACCGATCACCACCAGCGTGTCCCTCACATCACCCAGCGCGCCGCCCGCGGTCGCGGCCAGGGACAGGGCGCGTACGGAATCGACCGCGCGGTCGGCCATCGGGCCCCCGTTGACGAACCGAAGACAGAAGTCGGGCTCCTCGCACAGGTTGATCAGCGTGGGCATGGCGTCCTTCCCGTGTCGATGGCGCACCGGCCGCTGTCCACACCGTAGGCGCGTCGGCCGCCGGACCGCAGTACGGGGTGCGCGAAAAAGACGCGGGACGGGTGGCACCCCGCGCCGTCAAGACGGGTGGTACCCCCGCCATCAAGCCGTGTGCCGTCGCCACTTGGGCCCCGTACGCGCCCACTCCCGCTCCCACTCGGCCAGCCGGCGACGCGCGGCGATCCGCCGTACGGCGAAGTGCCAGGCGAGTACGACGGCCACGACCCCCGCGGCGGTCGACACGCCCGTCGTCAGAGCGTGTTGCCAGACCGCGCCGGTGCTCACCGGCGGACCGACGTTCCGGCCGCGCGCATCGAGCCAGACGGCGACGCGGTCGCCGGGCTGCCCGCCCGCGGGGACCAGGGCCTCACCGGTCCTGGGCCCCTTGCCCGGCTCGGTCCAGCGCACCTTCACCCGGAACGTGGGCAGCCTGGCACCCTGCGGCGAGGGCACCGCGGCGGGCGCGGTCTCGACGAGTACGGCGCTCACCCGCTGCCGCTCGGCCCGCTGCGTCGCCGCCCGTGCCTGTGCGCTGTCGTACCGCCACCACCCCACAGCGGCTCCGGCCAGCGGCGCACCGACGAACAACAGCACGGCGACGGCCAGTACCGTCCACGCCTCGACGACGTCCGAGCGACGGCGCAGCGGATTGCGGCGCCAGCGCCAACCGCGTACCCGGGTACGCATCTTCACCTCCTCGCCTCCAGGTCCCGCCCGCGGAGGCCGAACGGACCCCGCACCGGGACGATTCGGCTCACCCGGCGTGACTGATCCGCGCCTCCTGTGGAACCCGCGAACCACTCCGCGCAGCGAACAGGAGCCACCATGACCTGTGCCCATCCAGCAGCACTCGACGCACACTGGCGCGTAACCGACCCTCAGACGAAGGGCAGTTGCCCCCGGTCGCACCCTGTGGAAAGGCGGAAGCCATGAGCACCGGCACACCGGCGATCACCGTGGGCATCGACGGCTCGCGGCCCAGCCTGGACGCGGCCGACTGGGCCGCCCGCGAGGCGCAGCGCCGCCGACTCCCCCTGCGGCTGCTGCACGCGGGAACCGAACCGGCCGTTTCAGGCGGCGTCTTCGGCATCGACGGCATCGACGGCATCGACGTTCCCGCCGGGCGCACCCGCGCCGCACTCGACCGGGCCGCCATCGAACTCTCCTACGCCCACCCGGCCTTGGACATCATCGCCCGCCGCACGGCGACACCGGCGGTCCCGGCGCTGCTCGCCGCGGCCGTCGAGGCGCAGACGCTGGTCCTCGGCTCGCGCGGCCGTACGGGGAGCGCGGGGTTCCCGGTCGGCTCGGTTGCCCTGGGCGTCGCGGCCCGCGCCGACCGCCCGGTCGTCCTGGTGCGCGCGGGCGAACTCCCCGAGGACGAACGGGTGCCCGTCGTCGACGGCTCACCGCCGAGTACGGCGCCCTACCTGCCGGTCGTCCTCGGACTCGATCCGGACGCCTCGGCCGACGACCTGATCGGCTACGCCTTCGACACGGCCGCCGTGCGCTCGGCGCCGCTGCACGTGGTGCACCCGTGGACCCTGCCCACCAGCACCCTGCGGCCGTGGCGCCACAGGTTCCCCGGAACCACGGTCCGCGAACACCGCGTCTACGGCGATCCCGGCCCCCGTCTGCTGGAAGCGTCCGCGCGAGCCGGTCTGCTGGTCGTCGGGCGCCGCACGGGCCGGGGCCCGGGCCGCGCCGCGCGGTCGCTGATCCGGCACGCCGACTGCCCGGTGGCGGTCGTTCCACACGACTGACCGGGTTCGTCGGAAGGGGACGTCTCAGCCGAAGCGTTCGATACGAATGCGGTCCACTGGCTGCCCGGCCTCCACCAGCAGCCGCGAGGCGTGCTCCGCGAACCCGTTGGAGCCGCACACATAAGCCTCCCACCCACCGGGCGGCCGCTCGGCCAGCAGCGGCGCCAGATGCGCCGCCGCGAGCCGTCCCACGGCCATCCCCTCGGGTGCGGTACGCGTGAAGACGGGCGTGGTCTCGGCGCCGTACTCCCGCGCGTAGATGAGCTCTTCGGGGCCACGCGCGGAGACGATCAGCCGCAGCGGCACGTCCAGGGCGCGGGCCCGGTGGTGGCGCAGCATCGACATCAGCGGTACGACACCGGAGCCCGCGCCGACGAGCAGCGCGGGCCGGTCGCCGGGCCAGGCGAAGAACCCGCTGAGCGGACCGCGCACCTCGACCGAGTCACCGGGCTTCGCCACCGTGTGGAACCAGCCGGAGACCTCGCCGCCCTCGACGTGGTCGAGGGTGAGCTCGATGTGCCCGGTGTCGTCGGGCGGCGATGCGAGCGAGTAGTGACGCTGCGCCACGTACCCGTCCTCGGCGGTCAGCCGCAGCATCAGGTGCTGTCCGGGCAGATGCCCCGTCCACTCCGGCACCGCGAACCGGAAGGTGGCGGCGCCCGGCGTCTCGCGGCGGATCTCGGTGAGCGTGGCGGTCTGCCAGGTGGCGGCGGCCCGGTTGCTCACCGCGATCCGCCCGGGCACGGCGAACCGGGTGGGCGGTACGAACGTGTCGGTCATCGTCTCAGTCACCGGAGTAGCGCTGTTCTTCCCAGGGGTTGCCGCGTGCGTGGTAGCCGTTCTGCTCCCAGAAGCCCGGCTCGTCGTGGTCGAGGAGCCTGAGGCCCGCGATCCACTTGGCGCTCTTCCAGAAGTACAGGTGCGGGACGATCAGCCGCGCCGGGCCGCCGTGTTCGGCGGGCAGCGGCTTCCCCTCGTACTCCCAGGCGATCCAGGCACGACCGCCGGTGATGTCGGCGAGCGGGAGGTTCGTGGTGTACCCGGTGTGCGAGTACGCGACCACGTGGCTGGCGGACGCGTCCGGGCGCACGGTGTCCAGGAACGCGTCCAGGCAGACACCCCCGAAGCGCACCCCGAACTTCGACCAGCTCGTCACGCAGTGGATGTCGCCCTCGTACGCCGAGGCGGGCAGCGCGTGCGCCTGCTCCCAGCTCCAGGTACGCGGCTCGGCCACCAGCCCGTCGACCCGGAAGGTCCAGTCGGCGGGTGCCAGGTCGGGGGTGACCTCGGCGGACAGGACGGGCCAGTCGTCGCCCGCGTCGTACTGGCCGGGCGGCAGTCCGGCGTTGTCGACGCGGGGGCGCCCGGTGAAGGCTCGGGTGACGTTCATGGCGGTGGTGCCTCCAGGCCGTCGGGTACGGCGGCCCGCGGATCGAGCGTGATCGGTGCTTACGCATCCCACCGTACGGGGCCGCGGGCCGTGCTCCGCGCCCGGGCGGGATCCCGATCATTGCGGCCGTATGAACACTCCCGGGGCCCGGGAATAGCCGCGCCGTGATCTTCCTTGCCGATAGTGCCGCCCGCGGTGCGGCACGAGGAGAGCGAGGAAGCACATGCCCAAGGCGTACGTCTTCACCCGGTACGGCGGACCGGAGACCGAGGCCCTGGTGGAACAGGACCGGCCGAGCCCGGGCCCCGGCCAGGTACTCGTGGCGGTCCGCGCGGCGGGCGTGAACCCCGTCGACTGGAAGCAGCGGACGGGGTTCGCCCGCCCCGGCGCCGGGGCACGCGAGCTCCCCGCCGTCCTCGGCAACGAGGTCGCGGGCGTCGTCGAGGAGCTCGGTCCCGACGTGACCAGTTTCACCGTGGGGGACGAGGTCTTCGGCAACCCGGTGGCCGGCGGATACGCCGAGTACACCCTGCTGCCGGCCGCGACCGCCGCACACAAACCCGCCGACCTCTCCTTCACGGACGCGGCGGCCCTGCCCGTCGCCGCGGCGACCGCGTACGACGGCATCCACCAGCTCGGCCTGCCCTCCGGCGCGACCGTGCTGATCACCGGTGCGGGCGGTGGCGTCGGTGTCGCGGCCACGCAGATCGCGCGCGTCTTCGGACTCACCGTGGTGGGCGTCGCGAGCGAGGGCAAGAAGGACTTCGTCGAGGAGCTCGGGGCCGTGCACGTCCCGTCGGGCCCGGATCTGGCCGAGCGGGTGCGGGCCGCCGCGCCGGACGGGGTGGACGCCGTCTTCGACCTGGTCGGAGGCGAGGTGCTGGAAGCCGCGGCGACCTTGCTGGACGACCGTACGAAGCTGATCACCGGAGCCGACCGGGAGACCGCCGCCCGGCTCGGGGGAGGACCCGTCGAACGCGCCCGTACCGCCGCCGTCCTCGACGAGGTGGCGCGCCTGGTGGTCGACGGCCGGCTGAGGCCCTTCGTGACGGGGACCTTCCCTCTTGACCGGGCCGCCGAGGCGCTGCGCACGGTCGAGGACGGCCACGCCCGCGGCAAGATCGTGATCGAGGTCGCCCGATGAGTGACCGTCGCATCACGAGCCCCCGTCCGCCGGCCGACGCCACGCACCCGCTGGACAACCCGGCCCTCGCCTCGCTGACGGGCCCGCACGCGCACTTCGCCGAACGCCGGGGACACGTCCTGCGCTATCCCGTCGACGTGTCGCCGTGGCTGGCCCTGCCCGACCACCCGACCGACGACGACTGGGCGGACCTCGCGGCCCTCGTCGGACCTGGCGGCGAGGCTCCGCTGGCCGGCTTCAACGGGCCGACGCCGGAAGGCTGGGAGGTGACCTTCAGCCTGGACGGTGTCCAGCTCGTCGACGACGGACTCGCCGCGGCGCCGGACGCCGAGGCGGTGCGGCTCGGCCCCGCCGACGTACCCGAGATGCTGGACCTCGTGGAGCGCACCAGGCCCGGCCCCTTTCTGCCACGCACCGTCGAACTCGGCACCTATCTCGGCATCCGGCGCGGCGGCGTGCTGATCGCCATGGCGGGCGAGCGGCTGCACCCGCCGGGCTGGACCGAGATCAGCGCGGTCTGCACCGACCCGGACTTCCGCGGCGAGGGACTCGCCACCCGCCTGATCCTGGCTGTGGCGCACGGCATCCGCGAACGCGGCGAGACCCCCTTCCTGCACACCGCCGCGAGCAACACCAACGCCATCCGGCTCTACGAGTCCCTGGGCTTCAAGCTGCGCCGCAGCACGCGGTTCATGGCGGCACGGGTTCCGGAGCACCTGACGGACGGCCAGGCCGTGGGGGTCCGTTGACGGCTCCCGAAGGCCTCCGGTGATGAAGCCTCAGCTCCCGGAGGCCTGCGCGGCGAGCGGTTCCCCGGCCGCCGCCGTGTTGTACCGCACCAGGTAGGCGGCGAACCGCTCCAGGTCCGCCGCCGGCCAGTCCGCGAGCCGCTCACGGAACGCGATCCGGCGGCTCTCGGTGACCTGGGCGAGGATGCGGGTGCCCGCCTCCGTCAGCTGGAGCACCTGCACCCGGTGGTCCTCGGGGTCGACTCGGCGTTCGATGAGCCCGGCCCGCTCCAGCGCCGTCACCTGTCGGCTCACCGTGGACTTGTCCAGGGCGTAGTGCGCGGCGAGGTCGGTGGCACGACAGCCGTCGCTCTCCTCCAGATGACCCAGCAGGGTGTACGAGACCAGCGACAGCTCCGGATGCATACGCCCCGCCGACGCCCGGGCGCGGCGGGCGAAGGCCGTCATCTCGCGCTGGATGGTCTCGACGGACGCATCGGCTGCATTCACGGGAGCTCCTTCCTCTAGTTGCATAGTACAACTTGGCGGTCCGACACCGGCGCGAGGCGGGGGAGCACCTCTCCCGCCGTCCGGCCCTTCCTGTAAGGTGACCGTCCTGGCTGCGGACCACCCCAGCCCGGGAGTTGCCGAGGAGGTGAGACCCATTACCGCTGTGTCAGGTCGGGTGCTCTCACCTCAGGACCCTGCGGATCGCCGCCTGTAGGTGACCGCGAGAGCGCCCTTCGGCTCACCGAAAGGCTTCTCGGCTCTCATGCCCCCTCTTTCCGATTCCGTTGTCGCCGCGCTCCGCTCTGCCGGCTGTGTCTTCGCCGAGGACGAGGCGGAGTTGATCCTCTCCACCGCTCGCACCCCGGACGAGGTCACCGCCATGGTGGACCGGCGCGTCTCGGGACTCCCCCTCGAACACGTCCTCGGCTGGGCCCGGTTCCACAGCCTGCGCGTCGTCGTCGAGCCGGGCGTCTTCGTACCCCGCCGCCGCACGGAGTTCCTCGTCGACCAGGCCGTGGCTCGCGCGCGCGGCGCCGCCCTCGTCGTGGACCTGTGCTGCGGCTCCGGCGCGGTGGGTGCCGCGCTGGCCGCCGCCCTCGGCGGGCCCGAACTGCACGCCGCGGACATCGACCCGGCCGCCGTGCGCTGCGCGCGCCGCAACGTCGCACCCTTCGGCGGGCACGTCCACCAGGGCGACCTGTTCGAGGCCCTGCCCGACGCCCTGCGCGGCCGGGTCGACGTCCTCACCGCCAACGTGCCGTACGTCCCCACGCACGAGGTCGGCCTGCTGCCGCCGGAAGCCCGCGACCACGAACCGCTCGTCGCCCTCGACGGCGGCGCGGACGGCCTCGACGTCCTGCGCCGCGTCACCGTCGAGGCGCCCCGCTGGCTGGCCCCGGGCGGCTGCCTCCTGGTCGAGACCAGCGAGCGCCAGGCCCCCGCGGCCGTCGAGGCCTTCGCCCGCGGCGGTCTGACCGCCACGCTGGCCGTCTCCGACGAGCTGTACGCGAACGTGGTGATCGGCACCAGGCCGCCGCGGGCGGCCTGACCTGCGAGGCGGGCTCGGCGAACGCCCGGGCCCGCCCGTCGCCACGGCGCAGGCCCGCCCGTCGCCAGGGAGCGGGGTTGGCCCTCGGCGAGTGACCTCCGCCATTGTGCAACTAGTTGCATAAGGCGCTGTCCGTCGTCTACAACAGACACACGACACCGCCACGGAGGGCCCGATGAGCCGTTACCCGCACCTGATGAACCCGCTCGACCTGGGCTTCACCACGCTGCCCAACCGCGTGCTCATGGGCTCCATGCACGTGGGCCTTGAGGAGGCCGAGCGAGGCTTCGAGCGCATGGCGGAGTTCTACGCGACCCGGGCCCGTGGCGGCGTCGGTCTCATCGTCACCGGCGGCATCGCGCCCAACGACGCGGGACGGCCGTACGAGGGCGGCGCGAAGTTGACCACCGAGGCGGAGGCCGAGCAGCACACCGAGATCACCGCCGCGGTGCACCGCGAAGGCGGGAAGATCGCGATGCAGATCCTGCACTTCGGGCGCTACGCCTACCACCAGGACCTGGTCGCCCCGAGCGCCCTGCAGGCCCCGATCAGCCCCTTCCCGCCGCACGCGCTCACCGACGCCGAGGTCGAGCGGACCATCGACGACTACGCCCGCGCCGCCGAGCTCGCACAGCGGGCCGGGTACGACGGCGTCGAGATCATGGGCTCCGAGGGCTATCTGATCAATGAGTTCATCGCCGCGCAGACCAACCAGCGCGAGGACAGCTGGGGCGGCTCGTACGAGAACCGCATGCGCTTCCCCGTCGAGATCGTGCGGCGCGTGCGCGAGGCCGTCGGCGAGAACTTCATCATCATCTACCGGCTCTCCATGCTGGACCTGGTGCCGGGCGGCTCCACCCTGGACGAGGTGATCACGCTCGCCCGGGCCGTCGAGGCGGCCGGAGCGACGATCATCAACACCGGCATCGGCTGGCACGAGGCCCGTATCCCCACCATCGCGACCTCCGTGCCGCGCGGCGCCTACACCTGGGTGACCAAGAAGGTCATGGGCGCGGTCTCCATCCCCCTGGTGACCACCAACCGCATCAACACCCCTGAACTCGCCGAGCAGTTGCTCGCCGACGGCCACGCCGACATGGTGTCGCTGGCCCGACCGATGCTCGCCGACCCCGACTTCGTGGCCAAGGCGGCGGCCGGGCAGCCGGAGGCCATCAACACCTGCATCGGCTGCAACCAGGCCTGCCTCGACCACACCTTCAGCGGGAAGATCACGTCCTGCCTGGTCAACCCGCGCGCCTGCCACGAGACGGAGCTCGTCCTCGCACCGACCCGGCTGCGCAAGCGCGTCGCCGTCGTCGGCGCCGGGCCCGCCGGCCTGGCCTGCGCGGTCTCCGCGGCCGAACGCGGCCACGACGTCACCCTCTACGACGCCGCGAGCGAGATCGGCGGCCAGCTCAACGTGGCCCGCAAGGTCCCCGGTAAGCAGGAGTTCGACGAGACGATCCGCTACTTCCGCACCCAGCTCGAACTGCACGGCGTGGACGTCCGGTTGAACACCCGCGTCGCCGCCCAGGACGTCTCCACCTACGACGAGGTCGTGGTCGCCACCGGCGTCAGCCCGCGCACCCCCGAGATCCCCGGCGCCGACCACCCCAGCGTCCTCGGCTACCTCGATGTCCTGCGTGACGGCGCCCCCGTCGGCGACCGCGTCGCGATCCTCGGCGCCGGCGGCATCGGCTTCGACGTCGCCGAGTACCTGACCGACGGCGGCGACAAGGCGAGCGAGGACCCGGCGACGTACTTCCGCCACTGGGGCGTCGACATGGACTACCAGGCACCCGGCGGCCTCGCCGCACCCGAGCGCCCCGCCCCGCCGCGCACGGTCCACCTCCTCCAGCGCAAGGCCTCCAAGGTCGGCGCCGGACTCGGCAAGACCACCGGCTGGATCCACCGCACCGAGCTCAAGCACCGGGGGGTCACCATGGTCCCGGGCGTCCAGTACGACCGGATCGACGACGCCGGACTGCACGTCACCGTCGAGGGCCACCGTCAGGTCCTGGAGGTCGACACCGTCGTGCTGTGCACCGGCCAGGACCCGCGCCGCGACCTGTACGAGGAACTGTCCGCGGCGGGGCGCAGCGTGCACCTCATCGGCGGTGCCGACGTGGCCGCCGAGCTGGACGCCAAGCGCGCCATCAAGCAGGGTACGGAGCTGGCGGCGGCGCTGTGACCGGCCGCGCCGCGGCCGGGGCGGTCTCGCCCGGGGCCTCGGTCCGGCGTCCCTAGGATGACCCCATGTCACTCCCGCACGCGATCCTCACCGCCCTGCTCGAGAAGCCGTCGTCGGGCCTCGAACTGACCCGGAGGTTCGACAAGTCGATCGGCTACTTCTGGTCGGCGACGCATCAGCAGATCTATCGCGAGCTGGGAAGACTGGAGTCCGAGGGCTACATCCGCGCCCTGCCGTCCCAGCAGCCGGCCCGAGGACAGAAGAAGAGCTACGAGGTGCTGCCGGCGGGCCGCGACGAACTGGCCCGCTGGACCTCCGCGTCCCAGGACCCGAAGCCCATGCGGGACACGATGCTGCTGCGGCTGCGCGCCTCGGCCGTCGTCGGCACCGCGGGCATCGCGACGGACCTGCGCCGCCATCTCGACCTGCACCAAAGGCAGTTGGCCGAGTACGAGGAGATCCAGAAGCGCGACTTCCCGCCCGGCAAGGACGCTCCCCAGGACCGGCTGCGGCATCTGGTGCTGCGGGCCGGGATCGACCTGGAGACCTTCTGGACCCAGTGGCTGACGCATGCGCTGGACGAGTTCGAGCACCTCGACAAGCAGTAGGGGCCGTCCTCTCGACCGGAGTCGGCCGTCCAACGGACCGGAGTCACCGGAGTCGGACGGACGGCCACCGGTGCGACGGACCCCGGGATCAGAGCCGGTGGGGCTTGGCCCGGCGGCGCAGGTACCAGGCCGTTGCCACGACACCCGACGCCACCAGCGCACTGCCGCCCACCAAGGTGGCGGTCCTGTAGTCCTTGGTGGCCCCGCCGAGACCGCCCAGCACGCCGCGTGACGGCGAGGAGGGCAAGGAGGGCAAGGAGGGCAAAGAGGGCGAGGAGATCCTCGGGGTCTTGGTGACCTTGGGGACCGCGCTGGTCGAGACGATGACGGACTGCGTACCGGCCGTCGTCCCGTCCTGGCAGACCACAATGACGGTATAGGTGCCAGCGCTGACGTTGGACCAGACCGCCGACTGAGTGGTGCTCGTTCCGGACAACGGCATCTGGCGGCCTTGGGAGAAGTTCACCTGCCCATTGGCGAGCAGCGAGGCGCCGCCGAAACTGCTGCCTTTGCTCGGGCAGGAATTGGTGGTGACCGAGACGCTGGACCCGCTGGTGCTCACCGAGATCCCCGAACCGAAGGCAGCGGCCGACGGAGCGGTCAGGGTGAGCGGAAGCGCAGCGACGGCGGCCACGGTCAGGCCGGAGCGAAGGAATATCTGAGAAGTACGCATAGGTCTGCCCTCCAGCGGCACGGTTGGCGGTACATCCCATGCGCCGCCGAGGATTGGAAAGGCCCGTGCTGCCTCAGGGAGAGCCAATGCGCCTCCGGCTCGGGGTGCACGTGGACGGGGACCGAGCAGGTGACGAATTCGTTCGTCCGGCGGATGAATCTCCGCGTTTCGCTGGTGATTCTCTCCGTGCGGATGACAGATGACAGATGACAGATAGCAGCTGACGGATGACAGCTGACGGATAACGATATCTGTCATCTGTCATCCGTCAGCTGCTATCTGCTACCTGCTCTCTGCTCTCCGTCATCACCACGTGCGACCCGCCTGAAGCAGCCGCTCTCGGACAACCGCCACATGCAGGTTGTCCGACGCGCCCGGCCGGTGAGTGAGGTACCCGGTGTTGATGGGCGGTTCCTCGGGGGACAGCAGGGGCACCAGGGCACCGGAGGCCAGCGCGTCGAGGCACAGATAGCGGGGGAGCACGGTGATCCCGGCGCCCGCGACCACCGCGGCCAGTACGCCTCGCAGGTCGGGCACCGTGATCGACGCCTGGCCGGTCAGCCGTACGCCGAACACGTGCCGCCAGTAGCGCCGGGCGATGGGCAGATCTTCGGCGTACGTCACCAGGGGTGCCCCGTGCAGCGCGGCGGGCCCCTCGGCCGCCACTCGGGCCGGGTCGATGCGCTCGGCCCACGACGGGGCGGCGACGAGCACGAACTCCTCGTCCATCAGCGGCACGGCGGTCAGGGTGCGACCGCGCGGCCGGGTCGTGGCGATGACCAGGTCGAAACGGCCGCCGCGCAGTCCGTCCAGCAGTTCGTCGGTGAGGCCGGGAGTGACGCGCAGACGTACGCCCTGTGCGGTCAGCGGCGCCAGCGCGGGCAGGACGCGCGTGCACAGCAGCTCGGCCGGGCCCGCCAGGTGCACCGGGTCCGGCGGCTGGTCGGCGCCGGCGCCGCGGCGGTCCGCGACCGCCACGAGCGCGTCCAGGGGCGCGGCGACCTCCGCGGCGAGTTCGTCCGCCACCGACGTGGGCACCACGCCCCGTGGCTGCCGTTCGAACAGCTCCCGTCCCAGTTGCTCCTCCAGTGAACGCATCTGCGTCGTCACCGTCGGCTGGGACAGGCCGAGCAGCCGCGCGGCCGCCGTGAACGACCCCGCGCGGTGCACGGCGAGGAAGGTGCGCAGCAGGGAGATGTCCAGGGGAGCCGTGGAGGCATTGGGTTCGCTATGGGGCACAGGGGTGAGCCTACGGTTCGCCTATTTCGGGGTGCTGCGGGCGTTCCCACCCGTGGCGGCGCCCGTCGTCACCGTCCGCTCGGCCGAGAACCCGCCCCAGGTGCCGTCCGGCAGCTTCGCGCTGATCCGCACCCGGTACGCGACCCCGGCCTCCCGTCCCACGTAGAAGCTGTAGGTGGCCCTGCCGCTGGGTGGCGTGCCGCCCCAGACGAGTGAGGTCGCCTGTCGGCCGTCCAGGTCGATCCGGTACTCGGTGATCACCCCGTCCGTGCGCGGCGGCAGCCAGGAGAGGTCAAGGTAGTACGCCCCGTCCGTGCGGTGGGACGTCGCGCGGAACCCGGTCGGCGCGGTGCCGCGGCCGTCGTCCGCGCCCGGCGCGGTGCTGAGCCGGACGACGGCGCTCGCGGGGGAGAGGTTGTCCGCCGCGTCGCGGGCTCGCACGGTGAAGGCGTACGCGGTGCCGGGTCTCAGCCCGGTGACGACGGTCGCCGTCTGTCCGCCGCCCACGCTGTGGATCTTCGAGCCGCCCTGGTAGACGTCGTACGAGACCACGCCCCGGGTGTCCGTCGACGCCGACCACTCCAGTTGGGCCGCCCGGCTCCCGACGGCCTTGCCGTGCGGGCGCCCGGGGCGGGTCGGGGGCGTGCGGTCGGCGGCGGCCGCGACCGGTGTAGTGGCGCGCACGGGCTCGCTGGGGGGTCCGGGGTTCCCGTCGGTGTTCAGGGCGCGGACCGTGAAGACGTACTTCGTGGACGGGGCCAGCCGGGTGACGTCCACCATGTGTTCGTCGCCGGGGACCCGCTCGACCCGTGTGGTGCCGCGGTACACCTCGTAACCGGTGACCTTCACGTCCCCGGAGACGCGGTTCCACATGACGTGCACGCTGGTCGCGCTGCCCGCCGTCGCGGTGACCCCCATCGGGGCCGGGGGCAGCCGCTCGCCCCCGGCATCGGCTCCCGCACCTCCCCCGCACGCGGTGAGGGCGAGCAGCGAGCCGCAGATCAACCCAAGGGAAACGCGTCGCACCGGCCTGCCTTCCCTCGACGGGATTGGTCTGTACCTATAAGACACGGCTGGCGCGGTCACATCAAGGGGGCGGCGGCCGTTCGTCGGACCGTCCTCGGGCTCCGTATGCTGATGCCTGACGCGGTGTGAACTTACCCTCTCGGCAGGGGAGTTCGTGCCCACGGCGCGGACCGCTGTCGTCGCTGATGCCGCGCCGGCGAGGGCGGTCGAGAAGCCCGGGTCCACCACGGCTCGGGCTCTCGGCCGCAATGCACTCGCTGAATACGCCGTGCACCGGCCGAATAGCTGTGCGCCAGCCGAATACGCCGTGCATCGGTCGAATCCGCCGTGTACCCGCGAATTCGCCGTGCACCCGCCGTGCCCCCGTCAGGCCCGCTGTGCGCCGTCCGGCCCCTTCCCAGTGGACGCACCGTCAGAAACACGCCAAATTTTGCCGAACGACCGTCAATGTCCACCAGGAGAGGGTCTTTTATCGTGCGTGTTCAGTCGCTGACGCTGGCCGCGGCCAGCGTGGCCCTGCTCGCTCCCGTCCCGTTTCCCGCCGCCCGTCCGAGCCCGCCCGTGGCGGTGCGGGAGGGGAGTGTGCGCGCCGCCGATCTGCTCGCCAAGGTCCGTGACTGCGTGCCCGTCTCGAAGGGGCGCTATCGGTCCGACGACGGCAGCCGCGCCGAGATTCCCGTCTGCGGCACGCGGAGCGCGGTGTTCTGGAAGGCGGACATGGATATCGACTGCGACGGCCGCTCCGGTCTCGTGTGCAACGGGCGGACCGACGCGCTCTTCTCCGGGACCACCGCGTACCAGCAGTCCGACGGGCGGTATCTGAGCTCCGAGACCCTCCCGTACGTCGTGGTGCCCGCACCCAGTGGCATCTGGGACCACCGCGTCGACGGCATCCGAGGCGGCTCGGTGGTCGCGGTGATCTACCAGGACCGGGTCCAGTACGCGGTGGTCGGCGACATCGGACCGCGCGACGTCATCGGCGAGGCCTCGTACGCCACCGCCAAGGCGCTCGGTATCCGCCCCGACCCACACGGTGGCGGAACGAGTTCCGGGGTCACCTACATCGCCTTCAAGAACTCCCGGGTGTCGCCCATCGAGGATCACGCGGCAGCCGTGACGGCGGGTGAGCGACTGGCCCGGGAGTTCGTGCGCGGCGGCTGAGCGGCCGCGATGGCGGTTCCTTCAGGTGCTCGAGGGCGTCAGACCGCCGACCAGCCGTTGTCGACGGGCAGAATCGCGCCGTTGATGTTGCTCGCCGCGTCGGAGGCGAGGAACAGGATGGCGGCGGCCTGCTCCTCGGCCTCGGCCGCGGTGCCCACATTGCCCATGTACGAGGCGAGGACCTGCGGGCCGAGGGCCTCGCGGTCGGCGTCCACGGTGATGGCGGTCTTCGTGCCGCCCGGGGCGATGGCGTTGGCCCGGATGCCCTTGTTGCGGTACGTCACGGCGAGGGACTTGGTGAGGCCCGCGATGCCGTGCTTCGAGGCGGTGTACGCGGCGCCCGCAGCGCTGCCGCGCAGGCTCGCCTCGGAGGCGGTGTTCACGATGGCGCCCTTGCCTGCCTCCAGCATGTGCGGGAGCACCGCCCGGGTGAGCAGGAAGGGAGCGGTGAGGTTGACCCGTATGACCCGCTCCCACTCCGCGTCGCCGACCTCACCGGCCGCCGACATGCGGTCCATGATGCCGGCGTTGTTGACCAGCACGTCCACCCCGCCGAACTGCTCCACGGCGGTCGCGGTCACCCGGTCGATCACGGCCTGCTCGCTCAGGTCGCCCGTCACGGCCACGGCGGTGCCGCCGGCCGCCGTTATCTCCTCGACGACCTTCTCGGCGCCCTCGACGTTGAGGTCGGCCACCAGGACCCGGGCGCCCTCCGCTGCGAAGGCCAGGGCGGTGGCCCGCCCGATTCCGGAGCCCGCTCCGGTGACGATGACGCTGCGGCCGGCCAGTCCAGTGGTGCTCATGACGTGCTCCCAGAAGTGCGTGCGTGGTGCGACGAGGTCGTCGTGCGCCACACAGTACGACTTAATGTCTCTCGATGACATAAAGTCTGGAGCCGTTTTCGAGATCGATAGAATCGCGGCAGCCCCGGGCGGCAGCGGCCCGTCGTCGAGTCGAGGGAGTTGCCAGTGCCGGACGGCGCGATCACCGAACCCCCCGGCCGGGGCCGCGGCCGTACGGGCCGGCCGCCGCTGACCGAGCGGCGCAAGGCCGAGATCCGGCTGGAGATCGCCCGCGCCGCGGTAGAACTGTTCGTCGCCCATGGGGTGGCCGCGACCACCGGGGAGCAGATCGGGCAGGCGGTCGGGGTCTCCGCGCGGACCGTGTGGCGTTACTTTCCGAGCAAGGAAAGCTGCGTGAGCCCGCTGTTCGCGGCCGGGATCGACGCGATAGCCGCCTCCCTGCGGGAATGGCGCCGTGGCAGGCCGCTCGAGGACGCCCTGGAACGGGCGGTCACGACCGGCGACCCCTCGATGCCCCGACCGCACCTCCCCAAGATCCGGGCGCTGATGAGACTGACCCGGACCGAGCCGGGCCTGCGCGCCGTCTGGCTCCAGGCGCACGACGAGGCCGAGCCTGTCTTCGCCCGCGCCCTCGCCGACCGGGCCGGCCTGCCCGCCATCGACCTGCGCTCGGAGATCCAGGCCGCCATGCTCAACAGCGCCCTGCGCACGGCGGTCGAGCACTATGCGTGGCGCACGGACGAGGAGCAGCCCGACCCCGCGGTGGCGCAGGCCGAACTGGTGTCGACCGTGCGCTCGGCCCTCGCCATCGTCGCGGAAGGGCTCGCCTGAGGGCTGGGCCGGGCGCCGGTCGACCGCGGTCGACGCCCGGCCGACGAGGCCTTCGTGCCCCAGTGCTCAGACCTCCCGGCCCAGCGCTCAGAGCTCCCCGGCCCCGCAATCACACCTTCCGGCCCCCGGCACTCACACGCTCCAGCCCCTGCTCTCACGCCTTCCGGTAGGTGTACGCCTCCGCGGCCGCCGCCTCGACCGCCGCGAGGTCGGCTCCGGTCGAGGCCGTGACGACCGCGGCCACCGCGCCCTCGACGAAGGGTGCGTCCACCAGGCGGCTGTTGTCGGGGAGCTCGTCCCCCTCCGCCAGCAGGGCCTTCACGGTGAGGACGGCGCTGCCCAGGTCGGTGAGCACGGCGACTCCGGCGCCGCGGTCCACCGAGGCGGCCGCCGCGGAGATCAGTTCGGCGCTGGTGCCGAGACCGCCGTCCACCGTGCCGCCGGCGGCGGCGACGGGAGCGGTCGTGTCGCCGCCCGCGAGTCCCGTCGCCAGCTCGGCGACCGAGGCGGCGACGGCGGCGCTGTGGGAGACCAGCACGATGCCGACGAACTGGTTCGTGCTGCCTGGGGATTCACTCATCGCGGGCCTCCACGAGCGCGCCGACCAGCAGGGACGAGGACGTGGCACCCGGATCCTGGTGCCCGATGCTGCGCTCGCCCAGATAGCTGGCCCGGCCCTTGCGGGCCTGGAGTGGTGTCGTCGCGACGGCGCCTTCCTCGGCGGCCGTCTTCGCCGCGGCGAAGGACTCGGCGAGCGCGTCCACCGCGGGCACCAGCGCGTCGATCATGGTCTTGTCGCCGGGCGTGGCTCCGCCCAGCGCCATCACCGCGTCCACTCCCGCGCGCAACGCGTCCGTGAACTGTTCCTCGGTGACCTCCGCGGCGTCCCCCAGGGCCTTGCCGGTACTCCGGAGTAGGGTGCCGTACAAAGGCCCCGACGCGCCGCCGACCGTGGAGATCAGCCGGCGTCCGGCGAGGGTGAGAACGGCGCCGGGGGTGTCCGGCGCCTCCTTCTCCAGCGCGACCACCACGGCGGTGAACCCGCGCTGCAGATTGCTGCCGTGGTCGGCGTCGCCGATCGGCGAGTCCAGAGCGGTGAGCCGCTCCGCCTCGCGGTCCACGGACGCGGCGGTCGCCGTCATCCAACGGCGGAAGAACTCGGCGTCGAGCACAGAATCTCCTTGCGTGGTACGAACGTTGACCGGGCGGGAGGGCGGCATCATGCTGATGCCGCCGGGGTTCACACGCCCCAGCGCAACGCGGGCGTCTTCACCGGCGCGTCCCACAGCCGCAGCAACTCCTCGTCCACCTGGCACAGCGTCACCGAGGCGCCCGCCATGTCCAGCGAGGTGACGTAGTTCCCGACCAGCGTGCGCGCCACGGGCACCCCGCGCTCGGTGAGCACCCGGTTCACCTCCGCGTAGAACCCGTACAGCTCCAGGAGCGGCGTCGCACCCATGCCATTGACCAGCAGCAGGACGGGATTGCGCGGGTTCAGGTCCTCCAGGATCGCGTTGACCGAGAAGTCGGCGATCTCGTGCGAGGTCATCATCGCGCGCCGCTCCCGGCCCGGCTCGCCGTGGATGCCGACGCCGAGCTCCAGCTCCCCCGGCGGGAGGTCGAAGGTGGGGCTGCCCTTGGCCGGCGTGCTGCAGGCGCTCAGTGCGACGCCGAAGCTGCGGGAGTTCTCGTTCACCTGCCGGGCCAGCGCTTGCACCCGCTCCAGCGGGGCGGCCTCCTCGGCCGCGGCGCCCGCGATCTTCTCCACGAACAGGGTCGCGCCGGTGCCGCGCCGTCCGGCGGTGTACAGACTGTCGGTGACGGCGACGTCGTCATTGACGAGGACCTTCGCCACCCGGATGCCCTCGTCCTCGGCGAGCTCGGCCGCCATGTCGAAGTTGAGTACGTCCCCCGTGTAGTTCTTCACGATGAACAGCACGCCCGCGCCGCTGTTCACGGCCGCCGCCGCGCGCAGCATCTGGTCCGGCACCGGTGACGTGAAGACCTCGCCCGGGCAGGCCGCCGACAACATCCCGGGGCCTACGAATCCACCGTGCAGCGGTTCATGCCCCGACCCACCGCCGGAGACGAGTCCCACCCTGCCGGGCACCGGGACGTCCCGCCGTACGATCACCCGGTTGTCCACATCCACTGTCAGCTCGGGATGTGCGGCCGCCATACCCCGCAGCGCGTCCGCGACCACCGTCTCCGCCACGTTGATGAGCATCCTCATGGGTACCTCCTGATGAGACTAGCAGGTGAGGCCCTGACCTTTATCTTTGCAGGTCAGGCTGGGGTGAGCCAGTTAACGATCTTGGCGGTCCTTGGTGGTTGAAAGCGGGTTCTGGCGGTACTGATGCTGACTGAATGCTGACTTTGGTGACGAGGCGCCAGAATGGTGTGGCTGTGCGCGGCATATGTTCCGGGAGGCTGCTCTCGGCAGTATCGATGCATACCGGGGGCGGGTCGCGTGTGCGGATGCCAACTGGCGCAGGTGGTCGTGCAGACGGTTTCGCCAGCTTCCCCGACTGTCTGGGAAGCGCGGCACGTCCGCTTTGGCAACAGTCACTGGCTAGCCTTCCGAACTGGCCACCGAGATGGCGCGCCGTGCCCAGCGGTAGTGCGTTCCGTGAACAACAAAGTAACCCCTGCAGTGGCTCCTGCGCAGTGGGCTGGAGCCGATTCCGGCGAAGGTGTCGGCTCAGCGCGAGGGTTCATTCCCGAACAGGGAGACCGCGGTTACTGTTGATCCTGCGGCGGATGCTTGAGCTCCCTTTCCCTTTTTCCCGCTGTCCTATGCGGCTTTCCCGTGCGGCCCGTTCGTCCCGGGGCGCTGTGATGGCACCCCAATGCGATGAGTGCCCGGTTACGCAGTCATGCTTCCGACGGGCCTCCCCAGCGCCACTCGCACCCTCCATGCCACGGGAGGCCCCTGGCATACGGACATGTGCGGCGTGTTGCCCATACTCGGTAGAGAAGCGGCAGCATCCAAGGTGAGTGGCGGTCGAGCGCGCGAATCCAGAGGAGAGCGCCAGCAGGTTCTTGGTCTGCTGGTGGTACAGCAGTTGCACCCAAGCTGACCAGGGGAAACAGTAGCTGGTGCGGCTCTCTGGCGGGGTGCTGGTCCGGAAATGGTCCGGATCTTGGTCCGTATCGGCTTGCGCAATGTGTTGCTGCTGGGCGGGGCCTCCTCGGACCGGTGCTGTGATCGGCGGTGCGACGAGCTGGATTCCGCCGGGGACCTCCCCCGTTTGCCGAGCACGGCCGGCGGGTTCAGACGTCCGGGCGGCGGCGCCGGGTGGGCCGTTGAGGAAGTCGGTCGCCTCGTGGCCTTCGGCGGTCGACGAGTCGCAGCGGAACCGTTCGGACGCTGCGGAGGCGGAAGCAGGAGCGACAGCGAGGAGCACGGCGGCGCCCACCCCGGCGGACGATGCAGCACGCCGCAGGGGAGGAGCGGCCAGGGTCACTAGGTGTATGAGGGCTCGACGTTGGTGACGCTCTCGCGGAGGCGTGCTGCTGGCGGCTTTCCGGCGGCAGCACTATGCGGCCGGTGGTAGTTGTAGTGGATTTTCCACACTGCGATCGCGGCTGACCGGGCGTCCTCGCTGGTGAACTCGCGGGCGTAGAGGACTTCCTCGGCCATGATGCGCTGGTAGCGCTCCACTTTCCCGTTGTGCCGAGGTGTGTGTGGCTTGGTTCTCTGATGCCGGGTGCCTTGCCCGACGATGCGGGCGAAGTCGCCGGAGCGGTAGCAAGCGCCATTGTCGGTGACGACCCGGTGGATGTGGTTGATGCCGTGGGCGGCGAACCAGACCTTCGCCCGGGCGAGGAAGGCAGCAGCCGTAGCGCCCTTCTCATCGCCCAGCGGTTCTGTGTAGGCGAGCCGTGAGAAACCATCGACGACGGAGTGCAGGTAGATGTAGCCGCGCTTCGCCCCGGCCGACTTCGCCCGACTGGCGACCTTGGCCTGATCGCTGTCCCGGCCGTGGATCCGCCACCCGCCGCCATCAGGGATCCGGCCGACCTTCTTCACATCCGGGTGCACCATGTGTCCGGGCCAGCGGGCGGTGATCTTCCCCGGCTTCCGGTTGTTCTCACCGCCTGGGTCGATGAAGCGGCGTTTGCCGAGGCCGAGCCGGGTCAGGTGTCGGCTGACGGTTCGCCGGTTGATCACAAAACCGATACCGACAAGTTCGTCGGTGATCCGTTGCGCGGACCACTTGTGCTCGCGGCGCCAGGACTCGATCTGCTCGATGACCCATGCTGGAGTCGTGTTCGGACTCCGGTGCGGACTCGACGGCCGGTCTTGCAATCCCGCATCACCGTGTAGCCGCCAGGGATTTACCCACTTGCTGGCGTATGCGCGAGAGATGCCCATCTCAGCGGCGACGTGGGCGATGGGACGTGTCTGGCACCGCTTCACGAGCCGCCTACGGCCCTCGACGCTCAGGCGCGCATTCGCGTGGGGCACTCGTCGTCCTCTCGAAGTCAGACGACGGCAGGCGCGACACCTGTCGTGCGCGCCTTCCGCATTGCGGCCTTTCAGTCCCGCGGTGCGACGCGGATACGGTTCCCGTCAGGGTCGGCTGCGAGGAAGGTCAGTCCGAACCCCGCATCATGAGGCTCGCCCAGGATCGTGACCCCCTTGGACTTCCACTGCTTAAAGGTCGCGTTGATCTCGTCGGGTCCACCGTCGATGGCCAGGCAAACCTCACTGGTGCGCGGGACGTCCGGTGACAGATCCTCGAACTGGTCAGACCACAGAGCGAGGTCAGCGCCTGGCCCGAGGTCGAAGGTGATGTATCCCGGCGTCTCGAACGAAGGGCTCATGTCGAGGAGGTCGCCGTAGAAACGCGCTGCGGCGGGCGCGTCGTTCACATAGACGATGGACACGACGGATGTGGTCATGGTTGTTCCTTCTCACAGGTCGTAGGTACGCATCCACCAGCTTGACCGGGATATGCGCCGCATCATGTCGCAATTACTGAAAAACTTGGTGTGTGACCCCCGACCGCTTCTTCTCCCTGATGCTGCTCCTCGCATCAAGGAATGCCGTGACCACACAGGAACTTGCCTCGGCGCTCGGGGTGTCCCTTCGAACCATCACGCGGGACCTGAACTGGCTCCGCGACGCCGGTCTGCCGGTGACCGCGCAACGGGGCCGCCTCGGAGGCGTGACCATGCTGCCCGGGTCCGGGCTCGACCTCACGCGACTCACGCCGGGCGAGCGTGATCATCTGTCGCTCGCCGGGCTGGATGAGAAGCAACGTGCGGAGCTCAACGCATCGGTCGAAAGCCAGCGCGCGCTTTCCAAGATCGGCGCTACACAGTCACGTCGAGTTCATGAGCTCCTGCCGCTCACCGACGTAGTGCACGTGGACAGCCGTCCCTGGCTCCAGGCCCGTACTTCCGGCACGACTCCGGCTTCGCTGATCGGCCCAGTGCGGCGCGGTCGCCAGCTACGGATCGAGTACGACAGCCCCCACGAGTCATGCTCACGCGTCCTGGTCGTGGATCCCTACGGGCTGTTCGCCAAGGCCGGCATCTGGTACCTCGTCGCCGACTGTGCCCGAGTGCCACGGATGTACCGACTCGAACGGATCACGGCGTGGAAAGAAGTCGACCAGCCACGACGGATCCGCGAGAGCCAGACCCTGGCCACCGTCGCTGCAGCGCTCATTGATCAGTGGGAACACAACCACGCGATAGAGGTCAGCGCCACCATCGACCAGACCCAGATCGAGCGAGCGCAACGGATCTTTGGCCAACGACTCGTCCGGGACGATCATGAAGAATCCGCCACCGGCCACAAGGTAACGATCCGCTTCCTGCATCTGGAGGACGTGCGAGCACTACTGCCGTTCGGGAGCGCCATCACTGTGTACGGCCCCACCGAAGCCAGGGCTCACCTCAGCGACCTCGCCACCAACCTTGCCCACCACTATGCGCCGTCACCAACGTCCTGACCCGCAACAACTAGGCGTTGCTCCACCCGGTTGTGCTGGAATACGAGTCCAGCAGGTCCACCACGAAGACCAGGGTCGAGCCCGCCGGGATCAATGGCGAAGGTGACTGATTGCCGTAGCCGAGACGCGGGGGAACGATGATCTCGCGCCGACCGCCGACCTTCATCCCCCTCACCCCCCGGTCCCAGCCCTTGATGACCTTGCCACTGCCCAGGGCGAACTTGAACGGCTGACCGCGGTCCCAGGAGGCATCGAACTCCTTGCCGGACTCGAAGGTCACCCCGACATAGTGGACCCTGACCACCATGCCCGGCTTCACCTCAGCCCCGTCCCCGACGACCAGGTCCCGGATGGTCAGCTCGGTAGGAGCGTCACCCTCCGGAACGTCGACCTCGGGCTTCGTCAGTTCACTCATTGCAGCCTCATCACTATCAGCCGGAAGCCGTCGCACGGACCAGTCGGACACATGGACACTCCGTGCAGCAGATGGTCACGCTACCGAGAACGCCCGCCCCCGGAGCACACCAGATCCAGTGGCCACACGTGATGATCTTTCGCACGGCCGATGAACGCGACCGGCACGCACAGGGCACACGGTAATCGCCAGAACGGGGCGACGGCCGAAACGGCGAACCTCAACACCCACTAACCCGTCCTGACCGGCTGATAAGCCACCCCCGCGTGACGCTGGAACCTCAACAAGGGGGCCCGTGCCGCGTTCGAGGGTGCGCTCTCAGGCGTAAGCGGCAGCTTGAGCAGGCGGCGGCCTTGACCGTTCGCTGTCGAGGCGGCTTCAGGCAGCGGAGGGGTGGTGCGCGATCAGCGCCCGCGCGAGATGGCCAGCGACTTCCTCGGCTCCGGCCTGCAGGGCCGCCAGGTTGACGGACTCATCGGGCTCGGTACGCAGGGCGAAGGACCTGCCGAGGCCGGCGAGACTGGCTGTGGGAGCCTCCCCCTGATTGGTGGACACGCTGATACTGGATCTGCTTGATCCGGAGGAAGCGAGAAGACCGCCGATGGCGATGAAGGACCACTTGGACGAGTTCAAGGCCGATGCCGTGGCCCTGTTCGAGTCCACACCCAGGGCGACCTACAAGAGTATCGGCGCCGACCTGGGCATCAACAGGAACACCCTGCGGAACTGGGTGCTGCGAGACCGCGAACGCCGCGGCGTCGGTCCGGACGCTGCCCGGGGCGCCGGGAGGACGGCCCGAGCCACGCAGGCGACGCCGTCCTCGGAACCGGACGAGAGGATCAGGCAGCTCGAGGCCAGGGTGGCCTGCAAGAGTTTCCACGCGTCCCTCAAACGCGAGACGCTCCAGGGCGCCCGCGACCACGGCGACCCGGCCACCTGCAGGCACAAGGTTTTCGCCTGGCTGACCCGCTACAACACCCGCCGCCCGCACTCCGCCAACGGTCAGTTCAGCCCCAACGAATACGAACGCCGACACCACGCGGCTAAGCTCACGCTCGCCGCGTGATCAACGAAGCGTGTCCACCATCACGGGGGAAGGCCCAAGGCCGGGTAGTTAGCGTATTTCCGCTGGTGGCAAGGGAGTTCGGGGTCGGGCAGGAACGCGGGTAAAGGGCAAGACCGGGAAGTTAGGGCTGTTTGGGCTGGCCAGAGGGTTGACGTGAGAACGGAGCCCGGCGCGGACTGTGAGTGTCGAGGTCACGGTTCGTGGGGGCTCCGTTGTCTGTTCAGTGTGCCACCGCTGAGGTGGTTCGGGACCGGTCGTGGGTGTGGCTGCCGGGTCATTTAGGGGCGCTGACGCGGTGGATACCACCGGTGTTGGTGGATGAGGTCCTGGATGCGGCAGGGCGGCGTGAACAACGGGTGCGATTGCTGCCTGCCCGGGTGGTGGTCTACTTCGTGCTGGCCATGGGGCTGTTCGGGGACTGAGGGTACCGGCGTGTGTGGAGTGCGCTGACGGCCGGCTGGCCCGCACGGTGGTGGCGGACCCGTCCGCGGCGGCACTTCGTCAGGCTCGTCGTCGGCTGGGAGCCAAACCGCTGGCGTTGCTGTTCGACCGGCTGCGTGGACCGGTCGGCACGACGGCGACGCCGGGGGTGTTCTGGCGGGATCTGCGGCTGGTGGCCTGGGACGGAACCTGTCTGGAAGTGCCGGACAGTCCGGCGAACGTGGCCTGTTTCTCCCGGCATGCGGCCCGCACCACCCGTCCGGCCGGGTATCCGCAGGTCCGGCTGACCGCGCTGGTGGAGTGCGGCACCCGGGCCCTGGTCGATGCGGTCTTCGGGCCGCAGCAATACACCGAACTCCCGCAGGCCCGGGCTCTGCTGGCATCGCTGCGGCCGGGGATGCTGCTGCTGGCCGACCGCGGCTATGACGGTTTCGAAGCCCTGCGGGATGCCTGCGCGACCGGCGCGGACGTCCTCTGGAGGGTGCAGTCCGGGCGCCTGCTGCCGGTGATCCGGCCGCTGTCCGACGGCACTCATCTGACCGTGATCACCGACCGGCGTTCCGGCGACCGGCTGACCCGCTGGATGCGCCGGGGCCGCCATGGACCGATGCCCGCGAACCTGACGGCACTGACCCTGCGGGTGATCAGCTACCAGGTCACTGTCACCGCGGCCGACGGCTCGGCCCGCACCAGCACGGTCCGGCTGGTCACCAGCCTGCTCGATCCGCACAGGCACCCGGCTTCGGAACTGGCCTCCCTCTACCATCAGCGTTGGGAGATCGAGAGCGCCTACTACGACCTGAAGGTGACCCTGCGCGGGCCGGACCGCGTGCTGCGATCACGCACCGTGGAGGGCGTCGAGCAGGAGCTGTTCGCCCTGCTGGTCCTCTACCAGGCCAGCCGCCGGGCCATCACCGAAGCCGCCACCACCGCCGGCCTCGATCCGGACCGGCTGTCGTTGACCATCGCCCTGCACACCGTCCGACTGACAGTGATCAACGCCAGCACCGCAGGGCCGACCCTCCTGCATGCAGTCCTGGTCCAGGCCCGAAACCTCGCACCCACACGCCGCCGATCCCGCACCAGCCCACGCTGCGTCAAACGGACCCTGTCGCCCTACGCCTACAACAAGACCAAGGGCAGCGTCGGCCACAAGACGGCCGTGACCACCACGATCACCCTGACCAACCCGCCCTAACTTCCCGGTCTTGGGGTAAAGGGGCCGCGTTGGTCAGGTAGTCCGCCAAGACTTCCGGCCGTTGAGGAGCCCCGTTGCCCACGCGTCATTGTGCCCTGCCACCCGCTCTGGCGAGGGTCACCCGTGAGTTCACCGTGGCCGAGGGCCGGTTCGCGCCCGGTCATCTGGGCGAGTTGACGCAGGTCATACCGTTCGACCTCGTCGATGCCGTTCTGGATGAAACCTGTTGCATGCAGCGCCGGTTACGGGATCTGCCCTCGCGGGTCGGGGTCTACTTCCTTCTCGCGATGTGCCTGTTCCCGGAAGTCGGCTACCGGCTGGTCTGGCACAAGCTGACCGCGGCCCTTACGGGCGTCGGGATCGAGGTCGCCGAGTCAACTGCGAAAGCCTTGCGTGACCTGCGCAGACGGCTCGGTGCAGAACCCATGAAGCGCGTGTTCGAGACCCTGGCCGGCCCGCTCGCCCTGCCGGTGACTCCCGGAGTGCGGTTCGGGCCGTTCCGGATGGTCTCCTTCGGCGGCTGCAGCTCGATCAAGCGGGACGAAGCCGCCGACCCGGGCCTGTCGCGTATGCGGCCGCGTGCCGGGCTCCTGGAGCCGCCGCCCGCATCACGGACAGATGTCCGCCTGACGTCCAGGGCTGCCCGCTCAGCGCGCGGCGGAGGCGGTGGCGTGCGGCACGTCCTGGAGTCGGGCGAAGTCGGCGCTGATGTCGCCGGCCGTCTGCAGCAGGAGCGGCAGGTGGTGGTCGACCAGGCGCTGCACCGTGGTCTCGGCGGCGTGGCAGTTGACGTTGATCCCGGCGACCACCCGCCCCGCCCCGTCCCGCAGCGGCGCCGCCACCGACCTGATGCCCAGGGTGAGCTGTTCGTCGGTCAGCGCCCACCCGCGGGCCCGGACGTCCCTCAGTTCGGTGTCGCGTTCGGCACGGCCGGGCTGCCACCGCGGGACGAGCCCGGAGCGGGTCGGTTGGGCCAGTGCCGCCTCGAGTTCGTCCGGCGCAAGCGCCGCGAGCTGCACCTTTCCCAGCGAGGTGGCCAGCGCGGGGAAGCGGGTGCCGATCTGCACCGCCAGGGACACGATCTTCGGGACCGACACCCGGGCCACGTAGACGATGTCCGAGCCGTCGAGCTGGGCGATCGAGCAGGACTCGCCGGTGCGGGCCACCAGCCGCTCCAGGTGCGGCCGGGCCACCTCCCACAGGCCCATGGAGTGCACGTAGGCCATGCCGAGTTCGAGCACCCGGGGGGTCAGCGAGTAGCCGCGTTCGGCGGCTCGCACGTAGCCGAGCTCCTCCAGGGTGAGCAGGATGCGCCGGGCGGTGGGGCGTGCCAGCCCGGTGGCGGCGGCCACCTCGGCGAGTGTCATCGCCGGACGGTGCGGCCGGAACGCCGCGATCACCTCGAGGCCCCGTGCCAGCGCCTCGATGAAGTCGGGACCGGTTCCCTCACGTGGCATTTCGGGCCTCCTCTCGCTTAAAAGCTCCTGTGCAGGATAGCCGCCGTTGTCCGTGCAGCGGACGGGCGATCGTTGCTGGTCGCGGGGCGAAGAGAGCGCCTTGACATGAGATGGAGAGCGCGCGCAGGATCTAGCGGACGAGTGTCCGTACAGCGGACGAAGCTCGTGGACAGAAGGAGTGACCATGTCCGAGCCGTCCAGGCATCCGCAGCAGGAGAGCGACCGGCAGGTGGCCGCCGAGCAGGCCGCGGGCCCGGCGCGACCACTGGAGGGGCTGGTGATCGCCGACTTCTCCCGGGTCCTGGCCGGCCCGTACAGCACGATGCTGCTCGCGGACCTCGGCGCCACCGTGATCAAGGTGGAGGGTCCCGGCGGGGACGACACGCGCAGCTGGAAGCCGCCGGTCCGGGAGGAGGTCTCGACGTACTACCTGGCAGTCAACCGCAACAAGCGTTCGGTGGTGCTGGACTTCGAGGACGCCGATGACCTCGCAGCCGCGCAGGAGCTGGCCGCCCGCGCCGACGTGGTCATCGAGAACTTCAAGCCCGGTGGCCTGCGCCGTTTCGGCCTGGACTACGACAGTGTGCGCGGCCGCAACGACTCCGTCGTCTACTGCTCCATCAGCGGTTTCGGCACCGAAGGGGGAGCCGGTCTGCCCGGCTACGACCTGATCGTGCAGGCCGTCTCCGGCCTGATGAGCCTGACCGGGGACCCCGCTGGCCCCGGCTACCGGGCCGGCATCTCGGTCTTCGACGTGATGGCCGGTCTGCACGCCACCATCGGCATTCTTACCGCCGTGCACCACCGCACCGCCACCGGCCAGGGCCAGCATGTCGAGGTCAACCTGCTCTCCTCGGCGCTGTCCGCCCTGGTCAACCACACCTCCGCCTATGTCGCGGGGGGCGTGGTGCCCACCCGGATGGGCAATGCCCATCCCAGCCTGTTCCCGTACGAGCCACTGCCCACCGCGGACAAGGAACTCATCGTCACCGCTGGGAACGACGGCCAGTTCCGCCGGCTCTGCGGCGCGCTCGGCGTGCCCGAGCTGGCGGACGACGACCGCTTCCGCCGCACCGAGGACCGAACCGCCAACCGGGAGCTGCTGCGGCCGCTGCTGGTCGGCCGACTGGCGCTGAAGCCGGCCGACGACTGGTTCCGGATCCTCTCGCGGGCCGGCGTGGCCTGCGGTCCCATCAACACCGTCGCCGGAGGCGTGGAACTCGCCCGCGATCTCGGCCTGGACCCGGTGGTGCGGGTGGGCGAGGGAGACGCGGCCGTCCCGGTGATTCGAAACCCGATCTCCTTCTCGGCGACCCCGCCCCGCCATCTGCTGCCGCCGCCTTCCCTGGGCGAGCACACCGACGAGATCAAGGCCTGGCTGGCCGCGCCACGGCAGGACACCCGCGCGAGCGGCGGCAGCCACGCGGGCCACGACACCCACGAAGTACAAGGAGCCGACCGATGACCGCCGCCCCCGTTCCCGCGCCCGTTTCCTTCCCCGAACGAGCGGCGCTGGACTTTCCGACCTCGCTGGGCACCTCCGACCCGACCACCATCCGCCTCCTGGGCCAGGATCTCTCCCAGGACCTGCTGGGCAAGGTCGGCTTCGGCGAGCTCGCCTTCTGGCTGGCAACGCTGCGCCGTCCGACGGCCGGGGAGAGCCGGGTCTTCGAGTCCGTGCTGGTCGCCCTCGCCGACCACGGGTTCACCCCGACCGCCATCGCCGCCCGGCTCACCTTCCTCAGCGCCCCCGACGCGATCCAGGGAGCGCTCGCGGCCGGACTGCTCGGGGGCGGGTCCCGCTTCCTGGGCGTCACCGAGGACACCGGCCGCTTCCTCGCCGGGGTGCTCGCCGCCGCCGAACAGACCCCTCGCACCGACGAGGAGTTCGACGAGGTGGCCCGCCGGGCCGTCGGCCGCCACCGCGCCGAGCGCCGGATCATCCCGGGCCTGGGCCACCCCGTGCACAGGGAACAGGACCCACGCACCCCGGTGATCATCGCCATCGCCGAGGAGGAGCAACTGCGCGGCCCCCACCTGCGCCTCTTCGAAGCCGTCGGCCGGGTTCACCCGGAGGCCCTGGGCCGCCGGCTGCCGCTGAACGGGGCCGGAGTCTGCGGGGCGGCGCTCGCCGACCTCGGCCTGCCCGTGGAGCTGCTGCGCGGCTTCGCCCTGCTGGCCCGCGCCGCGGGCCTGCTCGGGCACCTCGCCGAGGAACTGCGCAGGCCCGTCGCCAACGACGTGTACATGGCTGTGGACCGCAACGCCCGTTACGTTTCCCCTGAGGCCACCCGCACCGAGCCGGACGCCTGAGCCCTACGCACACGACCGGAGAGGTGGGAGTGGCAGTTGTGACCGGATCCGACGGCGGGACCGAGGCGGCCCGGGCCTGGCCCCGAAGGCTCCGGCCCACCCGGGACGGAAAAGCGCTCGACCCGGCCAGCGGGCCCGCCGTCCTCGCCGAGGCGACGGCCGCAGTGGGCCCCGGCGCGGTCGCCTGGGCGGTCGAGGTCGGCCACTCGATGGCCACCGCTGTGGTGGCTGCCGTCCCCGAACTGGGCGGCGGCGACGGACCGTTCGAGACCCTGCGGATGGGCACCGAGTCGGTCGCGCTGCGCGCGCTGGTGACCCTGGTCGGCGACGGCGGCACCAGTCCGCTCACCGACGAGGCGCTGACGGGCGACCGCGACTTCGTACGGCGCGGGGTGCCGCTGGACAAAGTACTGCGGGGGATCCACCTCGGTCATGCCGCGATGGCCGGGGCCTTCCTGGCCGCCTGCGAGGCGACGGTCGCGGAGGCGCACCGGTCGGCGCAGATGAAACGGGTCTCGGAGACCCTGTTCGAGTTCATCGACGGCTTCTCCTCCGGCATGGCCGAGGAGTACCTGGCCGAGCGCGACCGCTGGGTCACCAGCAGCGCGGCGGCGCGGGAGGAGACGGTCCGCTCGATCCTCGGCCGGCTCCCGGTCGACATCACGGCCGCGAGCCGGACCCTCGAGTACGACCTGCGCCGTGAGCATCTGGCCCTGACGGCCTGGTCCCATCCGGCCGGGGCCGTCGACGCGGCCGAACTCCAGCGTGCTGCCCTGGAGTTCTTGAGGGGCAGGTATTGCGCGGCGACCCTGGTGGTGCCGATCGGCCGCACCGGCCTGTGGGCCTGGGGAGCCCGCGCCGCCCAGGCACAGGAACAGCTGCCCGAGTCCTTCGCCGGGCACCCCTCCGTACGGATCGCATGCGGATCGCCGGAAGGAGGGCTCGACGGCTTCCGCCGAAGTCATGAGGAGGCCGTCATGGCCGAGCGGATCACCCGGCTGAGCAGCCGGTCCCGATCCCCCGCCACCCACTACCGGGACGTCGAGGTGGTGTCCCTGCTGACCGACGACCTGGACCGGGCTCGGCGCTTCGTCCAGCGGGAGCTCGGGCCGCTGGCCGCCGACACCCCGCACGCCGAGGAACTGCGCGAGACCCTGCGCCACTACCTCCAGGCCGAGCGCAGTTTGCGCACCGCGGCCGCGCGGATGCACGTCGCCCGGAACACGGTCACCTACCGGGTCAGGCGGGCCGAGCAGCTGCTCGGGCACGACGTCGCCGACCGCCACCTGGAGGTGCACGCCGCGCTGACGGTGGCTCACGAGGTGGGGTCGGCCGTGCTGCGCGACGAGCCGGCGCCCCCGCGCCGCCGCTGACCCGTCGCGACCGGTCCGACCGACTGGTCCAACAGCCCAAACCAGGGCGTCCGGCTTGGTCGTCCAGCCCGAGAAACCCCCGCGTGACGGGGTGTTCACTGCTGGGAAACGGACCGACACCACCTGCGGAGCCAACCATGACCGACACTCCGGCCGCCCTTCCCTCGCGTCTGCACCACACCGCCCATGTCACCAAGGACCAGGAGGCAACCCGCGCGTTCTACGAGGAGATCATCGGGCTGCCGCTGGTCGCGACCTGGAA
This sequence comes from Streptomyces sp. NPDC111507, assembly GCF_055638955.1. Classification (NCBI taxonomy): domain Bacteria; kingdom Bacillati; phylum Actinomycetota; class Actinomycetes; order Kitasatosporales; family Streptomycetaceae; genus Streptomyces; species Streptomyces sp. NPDC111507. Next base: position 533,189 of record NZ_JBVKBU010000006.1, read on the forward strand.
GGAGAGCGACGAACTGTTCGGCGCGGTGCGCACCTACTGCCACACCTTCTATGGTCTCGGCGACGGCGGCGCGCTCGCCTTCTTCCAGTTCGTCGACAAGGCGGACCAGGAGCAGTTCGGCCCCGAGATGCCGCACTCCCCGTTCCAGCACATCGCGTTGAAGGTCAGTGAGGAGATCCAGGACGCGATCACCGCACGGCTGAAGGCCGCAGGGTGGAAGCCGGAGCAGACCTATGTGCTCGAACACGGCTACTGCCGCTCGCTCTACACCGAGGACCCCAATGGCCTGCTGCTGGAGTTCACCCTGGACGCCCCGGGCGTCGAGGACTCGGCCGACGCGCGCCGGGCCTCCGCCCGCGCGGAGCTGAAGTCCTGGCTCGAGGGCGACCACCACAGCAACAACGACTGGCGCTGAACGGGCCGCGGAGGGAGGCCTGCCGTGAACGGCTCGCCGACAGTGGTGCTCGTGCACGGCGCCAACCACGACGGCTGGTGCTGGAACCCGGTCCTGGAACGGCTGGACCGGGCCGGGGTCCGAGCCCACGCCATCGACCTGCCGCTCTCCTCGTACGAGGCCGACACCGAGGCCGTGCGTGCCGCCGTCGCCGAGACGCGGACGCACGGTCCGGTTGTCCTGGCCGGGCACAGCTACGGCGGGCTGCCAGTCTCGGCCGGCGGGCACGCGGCCGACCGTCTGGTGTTCGTCGCCGCCCGCATGCCGCTTCCCGGCCGCTCCCCGGCCGAGCTCACCCCGCAGTGGAACCACCCCGGTTTCCGCGCGAGCTGGTCCGTCCGCGAGGACGGGGCCGTCACCCTCACACCGGCCGCCCGCGAGGTGCTGTACTCCGGGTCGCCGCCCGTCCTGGCCGAGGCCGCGGCCCGCCGATGGCGGCCGATGTGGAGCCGGGTGCCCGGGCGGCCGGTCGCCGATCCGGCCTGGTGCTCGGTCCCCAGCCTCTATGTGGTGTGCCTGCGGGACCGCACCGTCCGGGTGGACGCCCAACAGGCCTGCGCCGGGCGGGCCGAGGAACAGGAAGCCCTGGACTGCGACCACTCGCCCTTCTTCTCCGCGCCGGATGAGCTCAGCGAGATCCTCGTGCGGCAGGCCACCGGACGCATCCGGACCACCACCCGCCCGCGCTCGGAGCCTCGGTGAACTTCCCGCCCCGCACTCCCTGGCCGGCGGTCCACGCCGCGGCCTCGACGCCGTCGCCGCGACCGCGCGCCGTTTCGGGTGCTGGACCTTTCCCGGCTGCGCCTGCGGAACGCGGAGTTCGCGTTCCTGTCGGCCTGCGACACGGCCCGCACCACCGCGCGACTGTCCGACGAGGCGATCCACCCGTTGGCGGCTTCTCAGATAGCCGGGTTCTCCCAGGTAGCCGGCACGCTCTGGCGCGTCGACGACGCCGTGGCACCAGCCTTCAGTCAGCAGATCTACGGCGAGTTGATCGCGGATCGATCCGGTGCGTTGTGCGCGTCGGCGGCGGTCCATCGCACGGTCAGGCAGCTCAGGACGAAGTATCCGAACCTGCCGTCGGTGTGGGCCGCACACGTCCACGCGGGCGCCTGATTACGCGCACTCCGTCGTATCGGAGGTTGATCCGCAGCCGACTCGGCCAGCTGCGTCGGTAGCTGTCACCGGCATCCGCGCACCGACCACCGACGGGGATACCTGCGGCGGCTGGGTGGACGTCCGGGCGGGGACGGTGTCCATGAAGACCGGGTCGTGGTCGGAGCTGCCCCGGTTCTCCAGCACCCTCGTCTGGAAGCTGCCGTGATTGATGGTCGTTACGGCGAAGTCGAGTTCCTCCCGTTGCCCGTTCGGGCTCCGGTGGGTGGGCTGACCACTGGCCACGATGCGAGGAAGGATGGGGGCCGGCGCGGGGGGTTGCAGCGGGGGCTGCGGGTTGTCCGGCGTCGGGATGTGCGCGAAGGGCTGCGGGCCGGACAGGGTGTCGGGCCGGGTGTTGAAGTCGGCGCCCACCGTCCAGTCGTACCGCACGCCCGCTGGCTGGGCGTTCTCGACGGCTCTTCCGGTCGCGGTCGGCATGGCGACCGCGTCGCCGCCACCGCCGGTCAGCGAGTGGTAGCTGAAGTACCAGTGGTTCCTCTGACGGATGCCGATGGCGGGTCGGCCCGCGGTGGGGCCGAACGGGCTGTCCACCACCATGGCCTCCTCGACCGCGGTGGTCGACATCACGATGGTGTTCGCCCGGCCTCCCGGCCGGCCAGGCTGGGCCCGGTAGTTGGTCTGCAGGAAGACCATGTACCAGTCGGAGGGTCGTTGGCTCGCATGCCATCTGGCATATGAACTGGCTGGCGGAACTGAAGAACCGCGGCGCGCAGGACGTGCTGATCGTCTGATGTCACGGTCAGCGAGCGAATGCGGGAGCGAGTGCCTGGAGGGCAAGGCTTGGACCGAAGTCGCCCAGGTGCGGTCAGGGTTCGGCCCGTGCCCGCATGGACCGTAGGTCCTGCGGGTGCGCAGGTGACCTGACGTCCGAGCGTGATCGACGAGGAACCAGGATGGAAAGGTGAGGCAGGGGGTTCGGACGAGGTTCGGTGGTCCTGGTGGTGAAGAGGGGACGACTGGCGGTGTCTCCGTGGCGGCGACGTCCTCCGGTGCCCGGGGCTCGCACGACGAGCACCGGAGGGACATCCCGGGCTGCGGGCCCCACGGCCGGTACGGACCTTTGGCGCGCGGGAAGCGCGTGGTCGCATTCCGGGTGCACAGGTCGCCGGCGCCAGGGACTTGCCGCAATGTGCCCACGGCCTACCGCATGTGCGGTGCCGAGTGCCCATGCTTGCGCGATGAGATGATGAAGGTGTTGTTGATGTCGCCGACGTTGAAGCCGATCAACCCGCCGCAGGCGACCAGGCAGAGTCCAGGGGGCTGGGTGGGGGTGGTCGTGACCTGGACGGTCGTGGTGCCGTTGGAGGCGTCGCACGTGCCATTGCCGTTGTACGCCGCGGTGATGGTGTGCGTGCCGACGGTGCTGAAGGTGGTGGTGTAGATGGCCTGGCCGTCGGCCGCCACGGGCACGGTGTTGAGCAGGTTGCTGCCGTCGAAGAACGTCATCCCCAGACCGCCGCTGGGATCACCGGTGCAGGTCACCGTCGCTGTCAGCTGCACCGGTGTGCCCATTGTGGGGGACTGCGGCATCGCCACGACGGTGGTGCCGGATGTCACGGCCTCGGCGGGCGTGGCCAACCCGAGCACGGCGGCCAACGCCGTTGCGATGGCTAGTTTCCCTCTCCGCGTTGGGATACTCACTGGTTCGGCTCCTTGTGTCGACAAACGGGTCCGCAGGGTCGTAGCGCTGTGGATCTTTACGCTACGGTCGCCCATGCCTGGTGCGGGTACGGCACGAGCACGAGCAACCCGGTTGGGTCAGCAGCCCGCGCAGGCGTCAGATGCTGGGCGTGGCGACACGGGTGTATGTCAGGCTGGCGCTGGTGCCGGCCACTGTGGTGACAGTGACCGTGACCGGCCCTGCGGCCCCGACGGGCGCAACGGCCGTGATCTGGGTGTTGGAGACCACAGTGAAGGCGACTGCCGCGGTGCCGAAGGCGACCGAGGTGGCGGTGGCCAGATTTGCGCCGGTGAGGGTGACCACCATGCCCGCGGATGTCGGGCCACTGCTGGGTACCAGACTGGTCAGGGTGGGCGGGGCGACGTAGGCGAAGCCGATCGGGTTGCTCGTGCCACCCGGCGTGATCACCGTGATCGGTGAACTGCCCGTGCCGGGTGGCGTTGTGACCGTGATCTGTGTCGCCGACACGACCGTGAAGGAGGTCGCGTTCGTGGAGCCGAAGATGACGGCGCTGGCATTGAGCAGGCTGTTTCCACTCAACGTGACCAGCGTCCCCCCGGCGGTCGAGCCCTGGTCAGGGTTCGCGGCGTTCAGCACCGGAGGCGCGGCGTAGAAGAAGTAGGCGTTCGCGGAAGTCGAGCTGGTGCCCCCCGGCGCGGTGACCGTCACCGCGGCACCGCCGGGGCTGCCGGGAGGAGTGACGGCGGTGATCTGGCTGCCTGAGGTGACCGTGAACGACGCCGCCGGCGTTCCGGCGAAGTTGACCGCCGTGGCGCCGGTGAACCCGGTCCCGGTGATGGTGACGCTGGTGCCGCCCGATGTCGGACCGCTGTTGGGCGCCAAACTGTTGATCACCGGTACGACAGCCGTGACATAGGTGAAGGTCACCGCGTTGCTGGTGCCGGTCGGGCTGATGACCGTCACTGCCACGGCGCCCGCGGTTCCGGCCGGGCTGACCGCGGTGATCTGAGTGGCCGAGTTGACCGTGTAGGAGGCGGCGGGCGTGCTGCCGAACCGCACGGCGGTCGCCCCGGTGAGTCCGGAGCCGGTGAGGGTGACGGTGGTACCCCCGGTCGTGGGCCCTTGGGGGGGATTGATGGCGCTGAGTGTGGGAGGCATGAGGGTGCTCCTAGGGCAGCCTGGGCAGAGCCCGGCAACTGCGCGGATGTGGGTACGGGCGGGGGTGACCAATTGCGGCTGGGGCGCGGGCGGGTGATGTCAGTGCGGGTGCCCTGGACCGATGTGGAAGGACGGCCGTTCTGACAAAACGTTCGGTTCCCCCGTCTGCGCCGGAGCGCGGCAGTGCCGCCCGGTGATGGACCGGGCGGCAGCGTGGACGGCGGTCAGATGCCGGGGGATGCCACGTAGGTGAAGGCGCCGGTGTCCGTCGCGGTGCCGGCAGGGTTGGTCACCACCACGTCCACCGCACCCGCGGTACCCGGCGGAGTCACCGCCGACAGCGTGGTGGAGCTCACCACGGAGAACGGTGCCACGACGCCGTCGAAAGTGACCGATTCGGTGGAGTCGAGGTTGGTACCGGTGATCGTCACACCGGTACCGCCGGAGGTCGGCCCGGAGGACGGGGCGACGGAGGTGACGGTGGGGACGGCGATGTACGTGTAGGACAGCCCGTTGTTGGTTCCTCCCGCGGTGGTCACGCTCACCCCGACGGGACCTGCCGCCGTGCCCGTCGGCACCACGGCGGTGATCTGGGTGTCCGAGACGACCGTCGGCGTGGCGGTCGCCGTGCCGAAGGCCACACTGGTCGCGGTCGCCAGTCCCACACCGTTGATGGTGACCGTGTTGCCGCCGGCCTGCGGACCCGAGGTCGGAGTGAGGGACGACTTGAACGGAGCGCCGATGTAGTAGAACGGCACGGGGTTGCTCGTGCCGCCCGCAGTCTTCACGGTCACCCCGACCTCACCGCTGCCCGAGGGCGACACGGCCGTGACCTGGGTCGCCGAGACATTGGTGACATTGGTCGCCGGTTTGGTGCCGAACGTGACTGCGGTGGTGCCGGACAGGTTCGTACCGGTGATGGTCACCAACGTGCCACCGCCAGTGGATCCCTGATTCGGAGAAATGGGCATGGACAGACTCCTAACTGGTAGAGCAGGGACAGAGGAGTGAACTGAGCTGAACCGGAACACCCAGCCGACGGCGGTACACCGACGCACCGGCGGCGAAGCGTGTGCTGAGGCAGCGGCGATCCCCGGAAGGTGTGCACGGGAGGGTCTTGCTGCTCGGTCGGCGCCCCCATCGGGGGGAGATCCCTGCGTCTACAAGGAAAGACCGGCGGGCACCGCCCTTACCGCGATCTCCCGGTTGTGGGATGGGCGGCCCACCGGTTCACTGCCTCAAGTACGCCATACGAGCGAACCACGGGCAAGGCACCCGTGCGACTGTCACCCATGTGGTCGAGCGCGCAGCCACAAGCCACCAAGTCATGCCACCGGCGTACGCGCCTCCCTGCCTTCCGAGCGTGAAATCCGCGAAGTGCAGGGGAAGTTGAGGTTCATGGGACCGAGAAGCGGGTCGGCGCCTGTCGATCCGGGGGTGCTACTGAACTTGAATGGGTGATGTCGGAACCCGGCCGCCCGACGCAAGGCGCCCGTCTCACGGGCCTGCGGGTGTTGCCGGGGCAGTCCTTCGGGAGAAGATCTCCCCGTGAGCCAGCCCCTGCCGCAGTTGCCGAAGCCCGAGTTCGTCTTGATCCGCGTCGAGGCTCCACCCGAGGCGCCCGCCCAGGGCGCTGTCGATCTCGGTGAGGTCGGCATCCCGGCCGGGTTGATCGGGTACGAGTACCGGCCGCTGAGTGAGCCGGTGTTCCTCGCGGGGATCGGTGAGCGGGGGCTGGTCGCCATCGCGACGACTGGCCTGTTCGGACGCATCGCCGTCGACGTTGCCACTGGTCACGTGGTGCAGATTCCCACGATCGACTCGGCGAAGGCCCGTCACATGAACAGCGATCTCGACTCATTCAGCCGATGCGTGGCCGCGGTGATCGCACGCTTCCCGTTCTACGCGGACGGCGTCGAGGACAGGTACGAGGAGGTGGCGGAAGAGCTTCGCGATCTCATCTCCGGCATCGACGAGACCGCTCTCGCGGACAACGGGTTCTGGGAGACGTTCTGCGACGACGTGGCGATCGGGGACTAGGCGGACTGGGATGCGTGATCCAGCAGCGAACTCCGCCCTTGGTCAGCCGTCCATGATCAGGCCGGCGCCGCTCAGGCAGCCGTCGACCAGGTCCGGGCGGTACTGGATCTGCTTGAGCCTGCGCTTGGCGGCACGGTTGATCTGGCCGAGGTCAGCCGCGGCGAGGTTGCCGATGTCGCGCTTGACCAGCGACCAGATGCCCTCCTGTGGGTTCAAGTCCGGCGAGTAGATGGGAAGTTGGAAGACGGTGAGCCAGTCGGCGTGGTCGGCGATGAACTGGCGCATTGGTTCGACCAGGTGCATGCGCAGGTTGTCCCACATGAGCACGATCGGGCCGCCGAGCTGGATGTGGGCCCTGACCAGCAGGTCGCGTACGTCGCGCCAGCCGATGCCCTTCGGCTCGCCCTTGCGCCCCCGGTACTCGCGGACTGAGAAGAACGTTCGGGACCGCTTCCCAGGTTTGTAGCAGGTCAGCCCGGCAATGGATACCCGGCCCGTGCCCCGACCGCGCACCCGGACCACCGGCGTGCAGCCCTTGCGACCCAGCTTCTGGCTCGCGGCGGCGTCATCGACTTCGACTGGCCGGCTTTGTCCTCGAAGACGATCCAGCCGTTGCACGCCGCCGCGGTGCTCTTACCAGCGGCCAGGTCTCCTTCCTCCAGACCTCGACCGCCGCGTCATCGCGCTCGATCGCCCGCCCGGCGGGCTGCTGCCAGGACCAGCCGTGCCGCCTCAGCAGCTGCCAGGTGCCCTCCACCGTGTAGCTCACATGGAATAGTCGGCCGATCAGCGTTTTGATCCGCGCCAGCGTCCACCGTTGGTCCGCCCAGCCGTGGACCAGCGGACCGCGCTCCAACTCCCGTTCCAGCCTGGTGATCTGCGCTTCGCTGAGCCTGGGCCGCCCAGGCGATCCCTTCGACAGGACCCCCGCTTCGCCGCGCTCGCGCCACTGCCTGCGCCACCGCTCCACCGACCGCTCGCTGACCCGCAGCGTGGCAGCGATCTCCTGATTCCTCTGCCCGCCCTCGAAGCGTTCCACGGCCTGCAGCCGAACCCGCTCCCGCGCGACCCTCCCGGCGTCGGTCAGCCCGCCGCCCTGTGCGTATCTCACAGTCCAGGGCTACCGGAACGGACCAGCCACCGTCAGGCGAACGGCTCCGACATCACCCAATCAAGTTCAGTATTCGTCCACATAGGTGCGACGGCACCAGCGGTAGACGGGTAACTGTTCCTCCCCGTGAACGGAGTACGAGCCCGAGAACTCGAAGTGTTCATAGGCGTTGCCGCACAGGATTTTCACTTTGGGCTCGGTTTCCAGGGAGGTGACTTCCCATATAGTGGGAACCTTGCCCCAGTCCGGGCCTTCGGAAAGCATTACTCGAACAGAATTCGGCACTTTCGGCTCCGTTTTCGCAGGACGACAGGGGACCTGCCCGTCGACTAGTCATTTTCCGTCGGCCTTTCCGGTGGCGCTCGGAATTACTCCCCCATCGGCGTGCGGCGACTTCGTTCCCTCGCAGGTGAGCGAAGGCAGAAGGCGGAGGAAGAAAGCACCGGGATGCTATGAGGAAGGACCGGCACGGAGAATTGACAAAGGCGGAAACCGGCATGATGACCTGCCAGACGTGAACAAATTGACGACGCACCGATGCCATGAGCCCGGACCGCTGGACACGCCACCGGATGCACCTTCGGAAAGAAGATCTGTGTGCTGCCGGACGGGCCGGGCACTCGCCATCGCCGAAGCGGCCGCCTGCTCAGAGCCCAGGGCGGCGCTCACATTGCCGAGCAGGTTCTGCAGGAGGGCGATCGCGTTGGTCGCGCTGGCCGTGAGGATGTTGGACCCCACCGCCTGTGGCTGTCCCTGGCAGTCGCCCATCGCGGCCGCCAGGTATGTGGCGGTGGCCAGGTTGTAGGTGCGTGCGCCTGCGGGATTGCTGGCGGTGTCGGCCGCGATGGCGGCGTTGTTGGCCGTCTGCGCGGCCTGCAGGTCGTCGACACAGGATGAGACGGCCGCGGCGGCGGGGCCGCCATGGCCAGAGGGGCGATGCCGACGATGGCGCCCGCCGCCATGGCGGCGGTGGCGGTGGCAAGACGAGAACGGAACATGCTGGCACTCCCTTGAAGGGATGACGTGTGCACTCATTGGCTACGACGCCGGTGGGAACGGTTGTCTCTCACTGCCCGGGAGTTGGCTGCTTGGAAAAGCGAACTCGACCTGATCGCCGCGCACTGCGCGTGCTGGGAGTGACGACCGGGACGGGTAGCAGCCACATCCCCGGAAAGGGATGGGCAACCCGCCGGTTCGTAGTCGGAGTAATGCGACAAGGACGAGCGGCACATCAAGACAGCGACGCCTGCGTCACCTGATCGGAGTAGGACATCACGCGGTGACGACATTGAATCGGCCGAAGGTGTGCACCGTGCTGACGGGTGTGCCCTCGCTCCGGCGAGCAGGAAATCGCCCAACTTCGCTGCCAGCAGTCGAGTTGAAAGACGAGGCGGAGGAACCGGCGGGCCGGTCCGGTGTGCATGTACCCCGACGCAGCCGAGGCGGCAGTACGTCAGGGAGACGCCGGAAGAGCCGGGGTTTCCGTACCGACGGACAGGCCGTGCATCCGAAAGGGTGCCTGTGATTTCGCGGCAGTGGACGGGCCTGTACAACGAGCCGCGCGAGCGGAACTCCGGCGCTTTATCCGGAGCGCGTCATCGGATGCGCGGTCGAGCTGGAGCCGTCCGGTCTGATCAAATCCATGGCCGGAAAACGTCGCATCGCTCAGCCTTCGCTGCACATACTGCCGACACATAACTGCGGAGTCGGAACATTGTCGACAACTGAGTTACCGGGATTCCTGGCTCGATGCACAGAATCCCTACTGTCACACAGAATGCACGACCGACGCGATCAAGCCGTCTCATCTCCATACTCCCGGGGCGCAACTCCAACGAACAATTTCATCACATTACGTTAGGCCGTCCGGGTGATGGTCTTCAGGCAAGTGTTGCCGCCATATGCCGACCGGGTGGATAACGGTTGCATCCAACGGTGGGCTGCCCATCCTCTCCGGGGGAGTGGTCGTCCGAGCTTCAGCGCGCCGACTTCGTGTCGGCCGCTGACCGGCGGGCTGCCACGATGGGCCCCCCGCGAGAGGGGTTGGATCCGTCAGCCGGCGTCGGCCGGCGTCGGCTGACGCGTAATTTCTGCATCCCCTTGGGACGGAGCGTGCTGCTGGCTCAAGACAGCCGTGAACGTCGTTCCCTGTATGACCAGTCGGCGGCCCCCGGTACCGTAAGAGGCGAGGCGGACCCCGAAGGTCACTGCACCGCGCCGTCACCGGCGGGGAGCAGTTGTGGGAAATCGAGAGACGTGCATCCGGCAGGAGCCCGTCCATGCCTCGCCAGCGCTTACAGCCCATTGCAACCGCCGTCGCTGCCCAGATGCACGCTCTTCTTGCCCGACGCGAAGACGCCTCACCACGTCGGCGCCCAGCCCGCGACACCGAGGGCTCTGGCGCCTCTCGCTGCTGCCGGCTACCCCCCACACAGCACCAGGAGAGACAAGACATGCTGACCACACGTGCGTGCGCGCGGCTCGTTCTTTCCCCCCAAGACATCGAGCGATGGCCTGAAACGTCGGCGGTACAGGCGCCGACCATCATCTGGTGCCGATCGCATACCGTCGCCGTCCGTCTTCCCGCAGTGGACCGTGCCGTTCCGATCTGCCGGTATCTGACTCGCTTATGGCTGGATCAGCAGCAATTCACGGACCAGAGCATCCGCCATACGACCCTGCTGGTCACCACGGAACTCGCCACGAACGCCATCGTCCACACCGACAGTGCCGTCATCACCACCAACCTGCGGATGAACCGAACCCACCTGCGGATTCAGGTGCGCGACCAAGGGAAGATCTCCGCAGGAAAGCACGGGCACAATGTCTCAGGATTCGGTCGCGGTCTCGGAATCGTCGCCAGTTGCGCCCGAGCGCTCGGAACACACGTGGCTGACGACGGCACCCGTACGACCTGGGCCACCGTCTCCCTTACGGGAAGTCAGCCGTAGTGTCGGGCCGCACGGGCCCCGGCGCACACCTGCTCCCGCCGACGACATTCCGTGGAGTCCCGCGGACCGGGTCGGGGATCCACTCGGATCCGCAGCCGTGCTGCGGATCGGGGCCGTCCTGCCGCCGGACGGCGAACGCGTCCAGTAGCGCCACCCGGGGCCGGATCTATCCGGTGCGCTGGGAGTTCTGCCAGCAGGACGGCCACCAGCCTCAATACCGGATACCAGTGACTTAAGCCCAAGAGCCGCGCATCGGGCTGTATGGCATTCCGCATCCCGACATTCTTGAGCGAAGGAGAAGACGATCACGATTGGGGGCTGGCCTCTGCTTCACACAAGTCCCCTATGCGGTCGACGGTCTCGATGGGGGTGTGCACTGTCATCGCGCCCTTCGTCGTACTCCGTGCCTGTCTCGCTCTGCACGATCGGCAGGGGCTACCTGGCCACGCGGGGCGCGGTGCCCGAGGGGCGAACGGGGAGGGCAGACTCCACCCCCCGCTTGGTCAGCAACTGCGATAGCCCGTCCGCTGTTTTGATGGCCAGGGGGTCGGGACCCGACTGGTGGTGGAGCATTTCGATAACCGGCGGTCCCCGCCTGGGGCGGACCGTTTCGACGGCCGGGGCCGCGCCCCCCCGGGGGGTGGACCGTTTGCGTGGGGCACCCGATCGGGTGCTTCTTTCCTGGACTCCCGGTCGGGGAGGCACGCGTGGGTACGGCTACGGGTATGGGCATGGACGAATACGGCGGCCGGACGATCACCACCCGTATCCCGGCTCGCTTGGACCGGCTGCCGTGGTCCCGCTGGCACTGGACGATCGTCATCGGCCTCGGCACGGTCTGGGTCCTGGACGGCCTCGAGGCCACGGTCGTCGGCAACATCGCCGGTCGGCTGTCCGAACCGGGCAGCGGCCTCGCGGTCTCCTCCGGCCAGGTCACCGGGACGGCCGCGGCACTGTATGTGGCCGGCGCCTGCATCGGCGCCCTGTTCTGGGGCCGCCTGACCGACCGCCACGGCCGCAAGAAGCTCTTCGTGATCACCCTGGCGGTGTACCTGACCGCCACCGCCCTCACCTCGATCTCCTTCGCCCCCTGGTGGTTCTTCGTCTTCCGCTTCCTGACCGGCTTCGGCATCGGCGGCGAGTACGCGGCGATCAACTCCGCGATCGACGAGCTGATCCCGGCGCACTACCGCGGCCGCGTGGACCTGATCATCAACGGCAGCTTCTGGGTCGGCGCGATCGGTGGCTCATTGCTCTCGATCGTCGCCCTGAACACGGACTTCCTGCCGAAGAACGTGGGCTGGCGGCTGACCTTCGCACTCGGTGTCGTTCTCGGCCTGGTCATCCTCCTCGTACGGCGGAACGTCCCGGAGAGCCCGCGCTGGCTGCTGATCCACGGCCGGGAGGAGGCGGCGGAGGAGATCGTCACGTCGATCGAACGGCGGGTGGCGGCCGAGAAGGGCGAGCCGCTCCCCGAACCGGCGGGCGAGCTGGTATTCCACGAGCGCCGGAGCATCACGTTCCGCGAGATCGCCCGCACGGTCTTCCACGACTACCAGCGCCGGGCCGTCCTCGGCTTCTCCCTCTTCATCGGCCAGGCGTTCCTCTACAACGCGATCACCTTCGGCTTCGGCGCGATCCTCACGACCTTCTTCGACGTGCCGACCGGCCACACGGGCTACTACTTCGTGGTCATCGCGATGGGCAACTTCCTGGGCCCCCTGCTGCTGGGCAAGTTGTTCGACACGGTGGGCAGGAGGGTGATGATCTCGTCGACGTACATCCTCTCGGGCCTGCTCCTCTTCGGCACGGCGTGGCTGTTCGGCCGGGGCGCGCTGTCGGCCGGGACGCTGACGGCGTGCTGGTGCGTGGTGCTGTTCTTCGCGTCGGCGGGCGCGTCCAGCGCGTACCTCACGGTGTCCGAGATCTTCCCGATGGAGACGCGGGCGATGTCGATCGCGTTCTTCTACGCGCTGGGCACGGCGGCCGGCGGTATCAGCGGCCCGTTGCTTTTCGCCGACCTCACGGGAACGGGGAAGGTGGCGGACACGGTGCTGGCGTTCCAGATCGGGGCGGGGCTGATGTGTGCGGCGGGGCTGGTGGCGGCGGCGCTGGCGGTGAACGCGGAGCGCAGGCCGCTGGAGGACGTCGCGAGGCCGCTCACGGCTGCGCCGGGGGGCAGGGCGACGAAGGCGCGGGTATAGAGAGTGCTCCGTGCCAATGGGACTGACGGTTCGGGGCGCCCCGGTCCACGCCGAGCACTTCCGCGTGGCCGCCGACTTCGCGCCTGGGCAAGGCTCTGACCAGCCGCAGCAGCCTATCCCTGCCCACGCACATGCCGACCGCTGCCGCCAGGTGGGCTCCTGCCCGACCGGGCTGCGTCACGGTCCTGGCTTCGAGGTACATGCGGAAGCGCCCCTGTCGCCTTCCGGTGTGCTCCTGCGGTGGCGCAGCGCCCACAACGCGACGGGAGCTCCCGCCGCGACCAGCGCCGCGGCGAAACACAGACCGGCTTGGTAGCCGGAGAGAAAGGCGCCCGAGTTATCGGCCCCGGCGGCGACTGCGGCATGTTCCACGAACGACACGATGGCGCCCACCAGGCCGATTCCGACGACTCCGGACGCCTCGCGGGCGGCGCTGAACAATCCGGCCGCGATTCCGGAAAGGTGATTCGGTGAGGATTCCAGAGCGCGGGTGGTTAGTGGAACGGCCAGTGCGGAGCCGAAACCAAGAACTGAAAGTCCGGGAAGAATATCGATGAGCTTTCCTCCTGAACTGCCCAGCGTGACCATCAGCAACCCCAGGCCGACCAGGAGCAGGCCCGCAGCGGAGATGCGGCCTTCTCCCCAGCGGCGCGCCATACGCGCAATGAAAGGGATGGTGACGATCAGGGAAAGGGCCACGGGCATGAATGTAAGTCCGGCCGGCGTGGGGGCGAGGCCGAGGCCGTTCTGTAGAAATCGGGATGTGAAGAAATAGACTCCGCTTACGCTCAGGCCCCACAGTAGTTGGGTAATGATTCCGCCGACGAAAGGGCGTTGTCGGAAGAGGGGGCGCAGCACGGTGTTCCGGCGCGATGTCAGTTCATGCCACAGGCCGACGGCCGATGCGACGACGAGGCCCCCTGACGCGGCGACAGGAAGGGCGTCGAGGCCCTGTTCAGGTCCTTCGATCAGGCAGTAGGCAAGGGCTGCCAGCGAGCAACAGGCCAACGCGATCACGCGGAGCGAGAGTGTGGCCGAGGCCGGCGAGGTGACACGGGTCGAGGGTTTGGGCCGGGGGACAGCAAAGCCAACGAGGAGGCTTACGCAACCCAGCGGAAGGTTCATGGCGAAAACGGACTCCCAGCCCAAGTGTTGCGTCATGACACCGGAAACCACAGGGCCGCAGGCCAGCGCAGAGGCCAACGTGGCAGTGGTGGCACTGAAGGCGGCGTTGCGCACGCGAGCTGGCAGATCGTGCGACTGGACCGCCAGCGAGGCTGGCAGGATCAGCGCAGCGCCCGCTCCCTGCAGCCCCCGGCAGGCGATCAGCGCCATCCCGGAGGGCGCCGCACTGCACCCGACCGATGCGACGGTGAAAAGTGCGACACCGAGCGACAGAGTGGCACGCCGTCCGACGGTGTCCGACAGATGCCCGCCCAGCAGTAGAAGGCTCGCGAGGGTGAGAGGGTAAATGGCCGCCACCCATTTGAGGTCGGCTTCGCTCAATGCGAGCTCGGCCTGAATCTGAGGCAGTGTCACATTGACGACGGTGTTGTCCAAGGCGGTCATGAAGGACGGCAGCAGCACGGCTACGAGAATGGCGAGGATACGCAGTCGGCTCACGGTACCTGCCTTGAGTAGCCCCGACGGTGGTATGGGGCCGCCACGTTCCGTGTGCCCTTCTTTGCACTCTGCCTCGTGGACATCGCAGGCGCGACTCCGGGGCGCCCTGATTACGGTATCCGGTGTGCGTTAAGCGCCGCCCGTTTTCCGGTAGGTCGCCCGGACGGGACTCCCGGAGTGGCGCCGCATCCCCGGTGCGCCTATATGTAGTGATGATCATCATCATTGCCACCATGCGTTGGGGATGGATGACGGGCGGCGACGTCTGTCGTCAATTCTTCGGAATGGCCGACGGCCGAGGAGCCGCGCTGCCTGTCGAGAACGAAGGTTCGGTGACTGCATGCTGAAAACCATGGAAGACACGATCAGTCATCATCTCACTCGGGCCGCGGAGCAGGCCCCCGCCGAAAATGCGTTCACTTTCGTGGACTTCAGCACCGATCGCGAAGGAGCCTCCGCGTCTCTGACATGGCGCCAACTGGAGAAGAGGGTCCGTACTCTCGCGGCGGTCCTGCGTCACGGCGGTGCGGTCGGTGAACGGGTGGCCCTCGTGGGGCCGCAGAACCTGGACTACGTCGTCGGCTTCCTCGCGGCCACGTGCGCCGGTGCGATCGCCGTACCCCTGTTCCCCCCGACTCTGCCGGGCCATGCAGAGAAACTGGCCGCCGCGCTCGCCGACGCCGACCCGGTGTTCGCTCTCACCAGCCCCGACTCGCTTCCGGACACAGAGAAGTTCTGCGCCGACCAGGACGGTCTCCGTGTGCGAGTGGCCACCGAGGAGGACCTGCTCTCGGGTGGGACGGCATGTGCCGAACCAGCGGACGGGGAATATTCTCATCCGCGCCCCGAGGAGTGTGCCTACCTGCAGTACACGTCGGGCTCCACCCGCATGCCGTCCGGCGTGGAGATCACCCACGCCAACGTCTGCGCCAATGCACGCCAGGCGCTGAAGGCGTACGACATCCGAGCCGGGCGCAACTGCACCGTCGGCTGGCTTCCCGTGTACCACGACATGGGGCTCGTGCTGGCGATCGTGCTTCCCGTCGTCGGCAACGTCCACTCCGTGTTCATGGATCCGCTGGCCTTCGTCCAACAGCCCGTCCGCTGGCTGCGACTGCTCAGCAAACACCCGCGTGCGCTCACCGCAGCACCCAACTTCGCGTACGACTACTGTGTGCGCCGCGTCACCGACGAGGAGCGCGCAACGCTGTCGCTGGGGTCGGTGGCCGCCATGATCAATGGCAGTGAACCCATCGCCGAGCAGACGCTCCAGCGATTCCAGCAAGCCTTCGCCCCAGTCGGCGCGGTCCCCACGGCGATGCGTCCGTCCTACGGGCTGGCCGAGGCGACCGTGTTCGTATCTGCCTCACCGGCCGGTGAGGAACCGACCGTCACCTCCTTCGACCGCGACGCGCTGGCGGCCGGCACCGCTCGGCCGGCCGGGGGCACCGAGGAACAGGCCGTGAGCCGCCTGGTCGGCTGCGGGCGGCCCACGGACCAGGCGGCCGCCATCGTCGACCCGGTCAGCCTCGTCCGGCTGGAGGACGGGCGTGTGGGCGAGATCTGGCTGAGCGGCCCCAACGTCGGACGCGGCTACTGGGGAAGGCCGGAACAGAGCGAGGCGACCTTCCGCGCCACCCTCCACAGCGACACCTCGGGCGAGGGGACGCAGCACTGGTTGCGCACGGGAGACCTCGGGGTGTGGCACGACAACCACCTCTACATCACCGGTCGCCTCAAGGATCTCGTGATCGTCGACGGGACCAATCACTATCCGCAGGACATCGAGCACACCGTCGAGAACGCCCACCCGGCGATCCGCCGTCATCACATCGCGACGTTCTCCGTCCCCACCGACGACGGGGAACGCCTGATCGTCGTAGCCGAGCACGCCCGTGACCTTGCGGAACCCCACAGGGTCCGGGACGAGGTGACACGCGCGGTACGTGCGGCGGTGTCCGCCGGTCACGCCATCGCGATGCACGACTTCGTCCTCGCTCAGCCCGGCACCGTACCGCACACCACCAGCGGGAAGGTCGCCCGCGGCGCTTGCCGTGAGCGTTACCTCCGGGGTACCTGGACCTCCGACACGCACGTACAGAAGGAGACCGACGACGCATGAACCAGCCAGGCGAACACGAGGAGGCGGTCGAGGACAACACCGAGGCCACCACCTCCATCACGGACGGTCGATCCGGATCGGGCGCTGCCGAGCTGCGCAGTGCACTGGTGCAGTTGGTCTCGGACATCAGTGGCATCGCGCCGGAACAACTCGACGACGGCCGGCCTCTGGCGGAGTACGGTCTCACCTCCCGCGACGCCGTCGGACTGACCGGCGAACTGGAGAAGCTCCTGGACCGATCACTGGCCACCACGCTGCTGTGGGAGTACCCCACCATCGGACAACTCGTCGCCGCCCTGATGAACGCCGACCAGGCCGATGCCGCGCAGTCGGACCGGCAGCCGCGTACGCCCGATGAGGCGGCCGCCAGCGCCCGCACCGACGACGGTGTCATCGCCGTCGTCGGCATCGGGTGTCGTCTGCCCGGCAACGTGCACGGGCCGGACGCGTTCTGGGACCAGCTGATGGCGGGAACGGACGCGGTCGGCCAGGTGCCCGAGAAACGCTGGCCGGACTTCGTCGGCACGGCACCCGATGTCACCGCCCTCATGGAATCCACCACGCAGTGGGGTGGCTTTCTCGACGACATCGAGGGGTTCGACGCCAAGTTCTTCGGCATCACGCCGCACGAGGCCGAAGTCATGGATCCCCAGCAACGGCTGCTGCTCGAAGTCGTCTGCGAGGCACTGGACCAAGCGGGCGTACCCGCCCTCGCCCTGCAGAGCACATCCACCGGTGTTTTCGTCGGCCTGAGCGCCCTCGAATATGGGCATCTGACCACGTCTGACCCCGCGCGACTGACCGCATGGACCGGCACCGGAGCCGCCGGCAGCATCGCCGCCAACCGCGTGTCTTATCTGCTTGACCTGCGGGGCCCCAGCATCACCGTCGACACCGCCTGTTCGTCGTCTCTCGTGGCCGTGCACCTGGCTTGCCGCAGCCTGCGCAACGGAGAGTGCGACACGGCACTGGCCGCAGGAGTCAATCTCCTTCTGTCCCCGGCGGTCACGGCCACGTTCGACCAGGCCGGCGCACTGGCTGCGGACGGCAGGTGCAAGCCCTTCGACGCCGCGGCGGACGGATTCACCCGCGGTGAGGGCTGCGGCGTCGTCGTGCTCAAGCGGCTCGCCGACGCCCGGCGCGACGGCGACAGGGTACTCGCCGTCATCAGGGGCACCGCCGTGAACCAAGACGGTCGATCGGCGGGGCTCATGGCACCCAACCCCGCAGCGCAGGAAGAGCTGCTGCGCGACGCCCTCCGCGACGCAGACGTCAACGCGGCCGAAGTCGACTACGTCGAGGCGCACGGGACCGGCACCCTTCTGGGAGACCCCATCGAGGGGACCGCCCTCGGGGCGGTCCTCGGACGTGGCAGGCAGCCCGACCAGCCACTGCTGATCGGATCGGTCAAAAGCAATCTGGGCCATCTCGAAGGCGCGGCCGGCATTGTCGGTCTGATCAAGACGGCGCTGGCCCTGCATCACGGCCGTATCCCAGCCAGCTTGCACTTCCACAGCCCCAACCCCCACATCGACTTCACCGAGTTGGGCTTGCGCGTGGTCACCGAACCGACCGCATGGCCGACGGCCGGGGACCGTCCGGCGCGCGCCGGTGTGTCGGCCTTCGGCTTCGGCGGTACGAACGCTCACGCCGTACTCGAGCAGGCGTCCCCGACCAGCGCGCATCCCACGCACAGCGACGACGAAGAGGCCGACAACCCGCACATCCTGATGGTGTCAGCCCGTTCCGCGGACCGGCTCGCCGACGTGGCCGCGAGTCTGTCGCAATGGGTGGCATCCGACGGCGCGCCCGCCCTCACCGACATCGCCCACACGCTCGCCTCGTACCGCCGTGGCCCGTCCTGCGCCGCCGTCGTCGCGCGGACCCACTCCGACGCGGCTGCCGGGCTGGCCGCACTGGCCCAGGGGGAGACGGTACCCGGCGTGGTGGCCGCGTGCACGGACGTACGAGCGGCGCAGTCGTTCGCAGCGCAGCGACCGGTCTTCGTCTTCTCCGGCTACGGCTCACAGTGGGAAGGCATGGGACGGCGCCTGTTGACCGACGACGCCGTCTTCGCCGCCCAGGTGTCCGAGCTCGATACGCTCTTCCTTGCGGAGACCGGCTCCTCCCTGACCGACATGCTCATGGCCGATTTGACCAAGACAGCGGACCGGATCCAGCCGCTGATCTTCGGAATCCAGCTGGCCCTGGCGCGGACCATGCAGGCCCATGGCGTGGAACCCGCCGCCGTCATCGGACACTCGATGGGCGAGGTCGCAGCCGCTGTGGTCGCCGGTGCTCTCGACGACCGAGACGGAGTGCGCGTCATCGTCCGCCGGTCGGCCCACCTCGCCATCCTCGAAGGCAGCCAGGCCGGCGCGATGGCCGCGGTGGAGCTGCCCGTAGAGTCCCGGACGGCCGTCCTCAGCCGCTTTCCCGGTGTCGAGGTCGCCGTTCACTCCTCGCCCCAACGCTGCACGGTGGCCGGCCCGGCCCAAGCGGTGCGCGACCTGGTGGACGAGCTGACCGGCCAGGACCAGCTCGCCCGACTGCTGGAGTTGGACGGAGCCGCCCACACAGCCTTGATCGATCCCATCCTGGCGCCACTGAGCGAGGATCTTGCCGACCTGTGCCCGCACCCGCCCGCCACACCCTGGTACAGCACAGTCCTTGATGATCCCCGCGCAGGCCCGGCGGCCGATGCGAGCTACTGGTGCGCCAACGCCCGTCGCCCAGTGCTTCTGCAACAGGCGGTGACAGCAGCAGCCGAGGACGGCCACACCCTGTTCCTGGAGATCTCGCCCCACCCCATCGTCGTCGTCCCCCTCACGGAGAGCCTCGACGCCACCCCGGCGGGGGAGCAGGCACTGGTCGTCCCGACCCTCCGCAAGAACACCGACGACACCGTCCAGTTACGAGTCGCGCTGGCACGGCTGCACTTCGCCGGCGTTCCGCTGAACCCTGGGCTGTGGCCTGCCGGTGCGCGCACCGCACTGCCCACGCCCGCGTGGCGGCATGAACGGTTCTGGTTCCCCCGCTGCGTCCGATCGACCGAAGCCGGCGGCAATCCCCTGCTGGGGGTGCGCACCGACGACCCGAGAACCGGCGCGGTGCTGTGGCAGGGAGACGTCGGCACGAACTGGCACGGCACTCGCGGCACGGTCCACGGCAGAGCGGTGCTGACCCTCGCCGAGGCCGCGGAGCTGATGATCGAAGCCGGCCTGGACCTGTGGGCCCGGGAGGGCATCACCCACCTCGGCATCGAGGACCTGCAGATCCACCGGTGGCTCGCCATCTCCAGCAGCACCCCCCTGACCACGGTGTGGGAACCGGACTCCGGCACGCACGGAACCATCACCCTCCACGCCCGCGGCGCCGAGACCGTTTGGCATTGCTACGCCTCGGCCCGCGTCACCCGCGCCCCGGAACCCCAAGGCGAGCCTCATCCCGAGCCGGAAACGAAGCCGACGCTTGCCCAGCACTTCATTCCCAAGGACCCCCTGTCCCACCACCGGCCGTCCTACGCACATGTCCTGACCGCCATACTGGAGGCGCAGGGCGCCGAGGACACACCACCGGTCGGCGACCGCGCCGTCCAAGCTGCCACACACACCGTCCCGGTCGGCGTACGGTCCCTGCTCATCAAGGGGCCGGGCGTCCTTGACCCCGGCTATGACATCAGCCGCGCCCCCGCCGACGGCGCTGGCCCGACGGACGCGAACATCGACCAGTGGCACGTCTCCGCCCGGGGCGACACGAGCGAGATCGTCGCCCGGTTCGTTCAGCTGCGGCCCGTCGAGCGGAACGAAGTGCCGCGGTCCCTCGAGACGTGCACGTACGACATCCAGTGGGAGAAGTCCACCGTTCCCCTGCCGTCGCAGCGTCTGCAGCGTGCCCTGCTCATCAGTGACGAACCAGACGCCGCGGGCCGCGCCACGGCCTCGCTCGTGGCAGCCCTGGAAGCCGGCGGTGTCGACGTCACGGCGACCGATGCCCGGGACGACGCCTGCGACGCCGTACTCGACGCCTGGCTTGAGAGCCCGCAGGACGGCCTGAGCGCCGTAGTCCTGTTCTTCCAGCAGGACGAACGCGACGACGACGTACGGTCACTGCACAGGGCAGCACGGTTGGCGCGCCGCCTCGCCGGCGCAACGCACCGGCAACCGCCACGCCTGTGGATGGCCACCGTGCTGGCACAGGCGACGGGGTCCGGGGAACCCGGGACGCCGTCTCTCGCCTGCCTGCGTGGACTCGTCCGGGTTCTCGCGCTCGAACACCCTCAGCTGCGGGCCTCGCTGGTAGACATCGACAAACAGCCCGGCGCGGTCGACGACCTCGCCCGTGAACTCCTCGCGGGCAGCGACACGGACGAGATCGCCTGGAGGGCCGGCACACGCCTCACCGCGCGTCTCGCCCGGGCCGACCTCAGCGCACAGCGCAACGACACCGTGGCCTTCACCCGTCCGGACGGGGCGTACATCATCACCGGGGGCCTGACGGGACTGGGCCTGGCTACCGCGAGCCGGCTCGCCGAGCAGGGTGCCGGCCATATCGTCGTCAACGGACGCCGTGCCCCGGGACCCGAGGCCCAGGCCGTCCTCGCCGAGCTACAGGAACGGGGAACATCTGTCGCCGTGGTCCAAGGGGACATCGCGGACATCGACGTGGCCGAGAACCTGGTGCGTGCCGCGCTCGCCGACGGCCACACCCTGCGCGGCATCGCGCACTGTGCCGGCGTCCTGCACGACGGCATGATCACCGACCTGGATTCGGCGGATATCGACACGGTGCTGCGGCCGAAGGCCGTAGGAGCCCGGAACCTCGAGGCGGCTATCGCCGACCACGATCTGGACTGGTGGGTGATCTACAGTTCCGCGGCGGCACTGCTCGGCTCACCCGGACAGTCCGCCTATGCGGCTGCCAATGCCTGGCTCGACGCCGTGGCCCACCAGCGCAGAGCCAGCGGCCTGCCCGCGACCTCCATCGCCTGGGGCCCCTGGGAGAACGTCGGCATGACGGCCGGGAATCAGCTGCTGGCGCTGGAGCCCATCCAAGTGAGCGAGGGAATGGACGTCCTGCAGGCACTCGTCAGCCTCAACTGCGCGCACGTGGGCGTCGTCCACCTCGACGCGGAGCGCGTGCAGGAGGCATTCCCCGGCCTGTCCGCCATTCCCTTCTTCTCCGGCATCCTCGAAAACGGTTCACCCGGCGCCGACGACTGGGTCGGCCCCGACGGCATCGAGGCTCTCGGCAGCTCCGCCGCAGACACGGTGTACGCACGCATGGTCAGAAGAACGGCGGCCATCATGGGATTCGCGGCCGCCGAACTCGGCGAGACGGCCCCGCTGACCGAACTGGGCCTGGACTCCCTGGTGGCGGTACGCATCCAGAACACGATCCGCCAGGACTTCGGCGTCGACGTGCCCGCCTCCCGGCTGCTGCGCGGCGCCAGCCTGCGTGAAATCGGACGCGCGGTGCTCGAACAGCTTGGACTGGACGCCACGGAGCCGACGGCGTCCCAGGACACTCGCCGGGCCGAGCCGTCCACACTCACGCTGCCGAGCGTCCTCAGCCCCAGGGACGCTGCGGAGCGGCTGGTCGCGAGCTCCTGGGCCGAAGTCCTGCGGCAAGGGCCGAGCGACATCCGCGAGGACTTCATCACCGCCGGCGGAGACCACGACACCGCCGCGGCCATGGCAGACGTCATTCGCCGGCGCCTGGGCGACGACGCCGAGTTGAGCCTGACGGCCGACGCCATCCTCGCCCAGCGCACCGTCGCAGCAGTCGCCGAACTGATCCGGCCCATCGTCAACCGAACCGGCAGGTCGGCACTCACCACCCTGCGTCCTCCCCTCCCCGGGTCGGAACGGCCCCCGCTGTTCACCTTCCACCCTGCCGGTGGCCCGACCTCCGTCTACCTGCCACTGACGGGGCTGCTGCCGGCCGAACAGCCCGTGTACGGCCTGGAACGCGTCGACGAGCTGAGCACCATGCAGGAGAAGGCGGCCCGCTACCGCACACTCATCCGTGACATCCAGTCCGAAGGGCCGTACCACCTGCTCGGCTGGTCTTTCGGAGGGTGTCTCGCCTATGAAGTGGCGCTTCAACTGAGGGAAGAGGGACAGGACATCGGGTTTCTCGGGTTGATCGACACCATCCTGCCCCCCGTCCTGCCGGAACCGGAATCACGGGAGTTCCTGCTCGAGCGTTTCGGCCGTTTCGCCGAATACATCGAGAAGACGTACGGGCACCGCCTCGACTTGCCCTACGAAGAGCTGGCGGCCACCCCGGACGATCAGCAGATCGACGTTGTCATGCGTCTGGTCGCCGAGGCAGGACTCGACATGAGCCCAGGGATCATGGAGCACCAACGGACCTCGTACATCGACGCCCGCGTCGGCGAACGGTATGTCCCCCGCCCCCAGGAGGGCCACGTGGTGCTCTATCGCGCCAAGCAACCGCAACAGCTCACCGCCGCTTTGGACCCGCGCTATCTCCGGCAGGACGCCGACCTGGGGTGGGCGCCCCTGTGTCACACCCTCGAGATCGTTCCGGTCGACGGCGACCATCTGTCCGTCATCGACCCCCCGCACGTCCAGACCATCGCGCAGCACGTCACCCGGGCCATGGGGTGGCCCACCCGGTGATCGGCGCACCGCGCCTGTTCCGCGGGCTCACCTGTGGAACAGGCGCGACCGCTTTTCACCCACCAGAGCACGGCCTGCGAGCGGGTGATGCCGGGCCTGGTACCCCGCGACCGCTGATCGGCTGTACGGACCATTCGTCCTCCGTTGAACGGGGTGTCTGCTGGCGGTGATCAACGCATCTGGTCATGATCCCGCCTGTGTCGGTCACTTTCCTGAAGTACGCGAAAAAGAATCTGGTCTGCCTCTGCCTCGCCGCGGCTCTTCTCTCGACCGAGGCGCACGCGGCTGAGTGGAAACCGGACGCCTCGCCCCGGCCTCACCATGCGGAGGCCAGTGTCACTGGCGTGAAAGTCATTGACAAGCGAATGCGCGATCTCATGGTCCGTTCTCCGGCGATGGGAATTTCCATCCCGGTCCGTGTCATTCTTCCCGTGCACTGGAAAGAAAAGTCGAAAACCACCTTTCCGGTTGTCTACTTGTTCCACGGCGGCGACGACGACTACACGTCCTGGACACGCGAGACAGACGTGGAAGCGGTGACGAAGAACTCTGACGCGCTGGTCGTCATGCCGGACGCCGGAAAGAATGGTTACTACAGCGACTGGTTCGCCGGTACTCCCCGCTGGGAAACCTTTCACACCCACGAACTAGTGCGGCTCATGGAGAAGAAGTTCCGGGCGAGCCACGCACGAGCCGTCGTGGGACTGTCCATGGGTGGCTTCGGCGCACTCAACTACGCGGCGCACAATCGGGGGATGTTCCGGTACGTGGCCTCAATGAGCTCTTACGTGGATCTGAACGATCCTGCCGCGCGCCTGGAACTCGCCCTTGGTACCGCGAAGGAAGGTATCGACATTAGAGATGTCTGGGGCGACCCGGTGGAGAACGCCGAAGTCTGGCGGGCCCACAACCCTGTTGCAATGCCGCGTGCCTTCCGCGGAATGCACGTTCATCTCTCCGCGGGCACCAGCCAGCCCGGACCGCTGGACAAGGGACGCTCCGACGGTGTTGTTCTGGTGAGCATGCTGGGCGAGGCACCGCTGTCGGGGCAGGTCGAAAGATTCGCGCGGTCGCTCCGCTCTGAGGGCGTCGATGTCACGACGCATCTATACACGCCGGGGACCCATTCCTGGCCGTACTGGCAGGCGGAGTTGCACAGCATCTGGCCGTCGGTCATGAAGTCAATCGGGTCGTGACGTCATGCGGACAGTGGTGATTTTCGCCGCCGGATCCCGCGGCGACGTCCAGCCCTGCCTGGCACTGGGGCGAGCACTGCTCCGTCGGGGCGATACGGTGAGGATCCTGGCCAGTCTCCGCTATCGGCGTCTGATCACCGAGGCGGGTCTGGATCTTCATCCCCTTCCGGTCGACCCGGTGGAGATCGTCGAGTCGGCCGAGGGGCAGGAACTCCTCGCCGGACGACGGAACCCGGTGGCGTTCATCCGTCATATGGACCGGGTCCTACGACCCCGCATGATGTCGATGCTTGAGGAGACGCAGGTCGGCGCGAAGGGAGCCGACCTGGTTCTGGCACCAACCTTCAGCTTCCTCGGTCTTCACCTGAGCGAGTACCTCCAGGTCCCGCACGCCGTCATTCACTTCCAGCCCAGCCAGCCCACGAAGGTCTTTCCGCACCCGTTCGCGCCGGCTGCCCGGATGCTGGGTGGCGTGGGTAACCGGCTCAGTTTCGGTGCCGTCGACCTCGGGTCCTGGATGGTGTTCCGGCGCTTCGTCAACGCATGGCGACGGGAGAGTCTGGGCCTCCCGGAGTTGTCCCTGCCGGCCCCCTTCCGGCCGGTTCGCCAAGCCCCCGTGCTGTGTGCGTTCAGCCCCACTGTCGTGCCGAGACCGTCCGACTGGGGACGGAACGTCCACGTCACCGGCTTCTGGCACCATGATCAGCCGCTGTGGACCCCACCACGGCGACTGCTTGCCTTTCTGTCCGACGGCCCCCCGCCCGTCTACGTCGGATTCGGCAGCATGAAAACCGGCGACCCCGAGGCGACCGACGCCCTTGTACGAACGGCCCTGCGTCGGGCGAACCTGCGTGGAGTGCTGCCAGGGGACCCCGCCACCAGCGAGGACGACATCCTCGTGGTCGGCGACACCCCCCACGACTGGCTGTTTCCCAGGATGGCCGCTGTCGTCCACCACGGCGGAGCCGGCACGACGGCCTCGGCACTGCGCGCCGGAAGACCCTCCCTGATCTGCCCGTTCTTCGGAGACCAGCCCTACTGGGCCGCACGGGTGCACGAACTCGGCGCGGGGCCCGTGCCTCTGCCGGTCCGTAAGCTCACCGTTGCCGCCCTCGTCGATCACCTGCACGCCCTCACCCGGCATGCCCCCTACACCGAGACCGCGCGCCGGCTCGGCCGGGACCTGGAAGCCGAGGACGGGGTTGCCCAGGCCTGTCAGGTCTTGGACCGGCTCGGAGTCGGCTCTGCGTGATCACGGCTGATCAAGACGTCCTGGAACGTTTCCGGTGCCGGGCTCGAAAGCCGGCACAGTTCCGGCTCGCCGACCTCGACGTCGATGTCCTCGGGCTTGATGCCGGCAGTTCCGCCCCGACCACGGGGCGTCGTCCGTTTCGTGCAGGTCGGTCAGGGGCGAGAAGGCCCTGACGGAGGGCGCGCACCGGCGGCCTGAAAAACCGGTTCATCCGCTCGAAGAAGCCGTCGAACTCGGCGGCGATCAGCTCGACCCAGCCCGGGGAGGGAAACGCTCGTTCCATGAGATGGCCGGGCCGGTGGTGTACGGGGAGAGCCATCGCGGTTCACCTCCGCGAAACGACGGCATTCGGGCCATTTCCATGCCGAGGGTATCCGTGACGGCCCGTGGCACAGGCCAGCCGACGACCGGCTCCAGGCCCCGTGGGCCGCGGACTTGTCTGATCAGCGCCGCCTCTGATCCCTTCGGCCGGATCCGCTCCACCGCCGTTGCGTCTGACCAGTGGGTGCTCGTTGTTCCCGGCAGGATGGCAGGCATGAGTCACTAGGTGTACGAGTTCTCGGGTTTCCCCGACTCGGAGGACTACCAGCAGATCGTGGATGATGAGGAGCCGGGCGATGTGGTGCTGCGCGAATGCCCGGGCGGCCTTGGCATCGTCGACGGATTCGTGCGTGAGAGCGTCGACGACATGATGATGGTGGCCCGCTTCCGTTGGGTGGCCAGTGGAGACCCGTCCGCGGTGAGACCGGCGGTACTACGGGCAGCCGGACTTTTGCCCCTCGCGCGGCAGGCTGTGCGCCCGGTGCCTACGGGCAGCGAGCTGGATGCTGGCGAGTCCGCTTGAGGGGCGTCCCGAGCGTCTCTGATCAGCTAAGCGATCCCATGCGACCGTAAGATCCGGCGCGGGTTCTGCCCACCTGGGTGGGGAAGCGTGGGCGTGGAGATGGAATCCCGCGCCCAGTGCTGCTCCGCGTGGCCGGTGTCGGCTGGTGGTGGGTGTGCTGATCGTGGTCACGCTCTGGTGCCGGTGGGCTGCGCGGGGCAGCCGGGTCCGGTCCGTTGGTGCGTGTCCCTCCGGACGCTGACCGGCACGGCCGAGGGGCCGCGTCGGGGAGGGAACCTCACGTCGCCCGGGCGTGAGGCGGTTGGTTCTTGGCCGGGTGGGGCTGGTCTTCGACCGGTCCGTCCGGTGGGTCTTCGGGGTGGCCGCGATGACGGACTTGGCTTCCATCGCGTCCACCACGGCGCGGATCACCATGGCGCCGCTCGTGCGGTCCACAACTGTCTTGGTCTGGTGAGCGAGGCCGCGTGCGGCAATACGTCGCCAGGCGCCCTGGTCCCGGTCGCCCTGCCAGCCGCATCCGGGGCAGATGGCCCACTTCCAGCCCGGCACGGTGGGCCGGTCCGGTGCCTTGCGGTGGCGGAGCGAGGTCAGACACGCGGGGCAGTGCTTGGAGGTGTTGCGCGGCGGCACAGTAACCACGGCTATACCGACTTCGGCGGCAAGGTGGCGCATGTGGTCGGCGATCTGCCCGCGCACCGTCTGCGAGAGGCGGGTGTTCTGGGTGCGGCCCATGCCACCGGCTTCCATCGACCGCAGGTCTTCCAGGTAGATGACCGTGGCCCCGGCCGCAACAGCTTGGTCCACGGCCCAGCGGGCGGCAGACCATGCCAACGCGTCATTGAGGTTCGAGCGGCGCGCCGAGACGCGCCGGATCTCCTCCGCCAGGGTCGCCGCCCTGCTGTCCAAGGAGGGGTCGGCGAGCCGGTCGTAGTGGTCGGTCTTGGCGTGCAGACGCTCCGAGATTCGACGCAGCCGGTACTGCTTGGCCAGCACACCAGCGGCCCGGAACTGCGCGCCCGCCCCGAGATCGGTGATCTGTCCCTCGTTGTGCAGCCGGGCCGCACCCGTGCTGAGAAGGGTGTTCAGGCCCCAGTCCACGCCGAGCGCGACCGTGTTGCCGGTGCGCTGGATCTTGGGCACGGGGTGGGTGTAGGCGAGATCGGCGCGTACCTTCCCGCCCGCGATGCGCAGGGTGGGCAGGTGGATCACCGCGTTCGCCGGAACCGTGGGCGGCAGCGTGATCGAGCACTCAACCCAGGTCCAGTCACGATATGTCTGCGGGCTTGGCCGAGTGGGGAGTTGCAGCCGCAGCAGGGCCTTCGTCGGCTCGATCGCGGACCGTTCGATGGCGGCCTGCTGCCCGTCGCAGGCGGCGAGGAGCAACATGCGGGCCACACGCGGTGTGGGCTCCAGCTCGAACACGTCGACCGGGCGACGGCCGTGAATGCGCTCGAAGGAGGTGATCTGCCGGGTGCGGGAACGGATGACGCTGGACGGCAGGTGCTCGCCGCCCGGTATCGCGGCACGCACCGCGTCCCACTCCTCGCCGGTGCGCTTGTTCGGGTCTTCGGGCCAGACGGCCAGCACACCGGCTACCAGATCGGCGCGCCACTTCACCGACCGCAGTGCACGACCCGCCTGCTCCTGGGCCATGCGCACGATCCGATCGTTGACCTTCACCTCGCAGGAGACAGTCCAGCCCAGGCGGCGCAGTGCCATCCACGCGTTCGACGGCAGCTTCCGGCCGCCCGGGTCCTGTCCGCCGGCCAGCGTATCCACGTCGCTGGTATTCCAGTGTCCGTCCAGCAGCGCACCGGTCATCCCGGCCACGAGGTCAGCACACCAGCCCACCCGTTCCGCCAGAGCGGCGCAGGTGAGGACTTCGCCGGTCTTCTCATCCACGCCCGACCGGATCAGGGCGCGGGCGCAGGCGGTGCGGCAGGTCTCGCCGTCAGCGAGGGGCAGCTTCCGGCTCACGCAGCCCCGCCTTCGTCGCCGCACTGGCCGGACTCGGCCAGCAGCCGCTTGCGGTTCTCCGCACTACGCATCCCATACAAGCGCCCGGCGAACGTCGTCACCAGAGAGACGAAATCCTCCAGCAGCTCATCCCGGCCGCCGAGCTTCCTCGGGTGCAACACCTCCACGGTGACCCCGTACACGGCGAACAACCGCTTGAGCCAGCTCACACCGAACCGGGCCAGCCGGTCCTCATGCGTGACGCGCACGACAGTGACTGAGCCGTCAGCTACCATGGCCAACACCCTGTTCAAACCGGGCCGGTTCTCCTTCAGGCCCGAGCCACGATCTCGGACGACCTTGACGATCTCGCCCGTCGAGGCGGCCCGCAGCTCAGCCTCCTGCGCCTCCAACGAGGACTCCTGCCCGGACGAGCCGGACACGCGCACATACAGCAACTCCAGACGCGGGCGCGAAGTTGAAGAGTCACTGCCGCGCTTCATGTTCTCCACATCAACCGAGGAGAACCGGCGCTCACGACCGACCCACGTGAAGGGGATCTTGCCGTCCAACGCCCACTGACGAAGCGTCATCGGGTGTATCCCGAGACGCTTCGCAGCCTTGGACATACGCAGCAACTCCATGCCCCGCAACCATACATGCACAACACTAGGGATGACTAATGAAGTTGGTGAGCCTGCTTTTGAGACTGCCGTCGTGGCTAGTGCTGTGACCGCGTAGGTTCGCCGTGTTGATGGTCGTGGCGGTTGGATATGCGGTGACGTCCGATCCGACCGCTGGAGGCGCGGTGGCCGAGCCTGTCCGTGTGCGCAGACCGACCGACCAGGAAGGACAGCGGCTGCAGCAGATCGCGTGCCGGGGCGGCACGAGTTCGGTGCGATACCGGCGCGCGATGCTGCTGCTGGCCTCGGCTGGCCCGAACCGGGTGCCGGTGATCGCGCAGCTGGTGCAGGCCGACGAGGACACTGTCCGGGACGTGATCCACCGGTTCAACGAGATCGGCCTGGCCTGTCTGGACCCTCAGTGGGCGGGAGGCCGTCCCCGCCTACTCAAGCCTGACGACGAGGAGTTCGTCGTGGCGACGGTCACCACCCGACCGGCGGTGCGGGCGGGAAGGTCCGCGGGATCACTGGCCACGCCAGCGGTCTTCGCGATCACCAGCTCCCTGCCACTGGGCGCAGCTGGTCGCCTACCTGGCGCCAGCAGGTTCTTGGTCTGTTGGTGGTACACGCTCACCGTCGCCTCTGACCTGCGGCAAAGGGTGGAATCGTTTGCTGCTGAGCCGAGTTGGTCCGCACCTGGTCCGGATCTTGGCCCGTGATCTGTGGTGTTGGCGTGCGAGTCCTGCGGTACGACATGGCACAGGTAGGCAGAACCGTCTTCTGGCGTCCATGTGGTCCGAAACGATGCCGTTTGCGTAGGCGGGTTCCCTGTGGTCCGGGAGCGTCTACGGGGTTGGTGACACGCCGGTGACAGCTGAGGCGCTTCTGGGGGCTTGGTCCGACTGGGGTCCGGGGCAGACAGGGGGCCGATACGACGAGGCGCGTCGGCCTGCTCCGGTGAGGCCCGTAGTGCAGTTGGTACGCCTGTGGGGTCTGCTCACCATAGGGCTCCCTGCTCGGCTGCCGGACTGGAAGTCGGAGGCGTCGCGGCCAGGTGCACGCGCGTCTTGTTGTTGATGGCTCGAGGTTCCGTCGTCACGGCGTCCGTGTCGCGTAGCTGTCGGACGGCGTCGATCACTTGGCCGGGCCGGTAGACGGTTTCCAGGAGGGCGTATCGCTTGAGGTCTGGGATGGTTCGCCCGTCGGGGGCTTCGGAGATGAAGTCGCGCAAGATGCGTCGCAGCGGGGCCGTATCGGGTTCGAATACGAGTTCCAGCATTTGCTGTTGGGTGTCCCGGGGGGTCGCGGTAGCGGACGCTGTAGGAAGGGTCCACATTCCACATGGCGTCCTTCATCTTTTCCAGCCCCCGCTCGTGCTGGGTGCCGAAGATCAGGTAGAGCTTCCTGTTGCCCTCGTCGATCATCTCGAAGTACAGCGTGTGGGTGAAGCCGGCCTGGCGCAGCGTGGCTCGGTATTGCTCGCGCAGGAACGTGAACTTGTGCGCCCTGTATGGATCCGCAGGGAATCCTTGATCCAGAGCGTCCGCCGGCAAGTCAGCCTCATGTGCTGGAAAGCGCCGCTCTGTTGCGCGTCGCCGACTGCCAACTGCGGCCCGGCAGGGACGAGCACTTTCTCGAATTGCAGTGCCAGGTGTGGGCACCAGGTATGGCGGAGGCCGGCGGCATGCTCGCCGGCGTCGTCACTCGGCTCGATACGCGCCGCTACCTGGTGACCACCCTGTGGTCCGGATCTGTCGCTCACCGGCACTGCGAGAGGAGGGCCTGTTCTGTCAGGGACGGGCCCTCCCGGGGCAGCAGAGGGTCAGACTCGGTCGGCGGCGATGAGGAGGTACTGGAAGGACCCGTCCTTGTAGGAGTTGATGAACGCGTCCTCAATTCCCGTGACCAGCGAAGACGTTGCCCGCAGCTCCCAGTAGGGCAGAGTGGCGGGGGTGAGGTCGACGACGGCCTGCGGCACGAGGCGATTGTCGGCCATGGCACGCAGGTACTCCCGGCGCGAGTGGATGTTGCACTCGAAGTGCGCGTTGATCTGGGAGACCCACTTCGAAGGCTGGCCGTACCGCGGGTTCCAGCAGCCGGTGATGGTCACGTAGCGACCGCCGACCTCGAGGATGCGGGAGTGTTCCGCGAAGAGGTCCTGCAGGTCGACGTACATGCTCGACTCGTTGTTCCACGAGGCCGCGGCCTGCCCGGTCTCGAAGGGCGTGGAGAGCATGTTGCAGACGCGGGCGCGGACGTGGTCCTGGATGCGGAGTTCGTGGGCACGCTGGTTGGCGAAGTCGGCCTGTTTGGCCGACAGCGTGACACCTTCGATCTTGCATCCGAAGCGTTGGTGCGCCATCACCATCGACCCGCCGCGCCCGCAGCCGGCGTCCACCAGGGTGTCGTCACACCTGATGTCGCCGAGGTGCCCCAGGAGGAAATCGGCCTGCGCCGACTCCAGTCGGTGGAGTTCGGCGATCAGCGTCTTCTCGCTCTCGCTGTCCTCGGCGTCGCCGAGTGCGGAGTGGTCGACTTGGCCGATGCCGTAGTGGTGGTGGTAGAGACCGTCGACATCGCCGAGACGCAGGTTCACGGGCCTGGCCTCTCCGTCCCAGTAGCGGGCGATGTCTCCCTGGTAGGGAGTCGCCGGGCCGGGGATGCGTAGAGGGGCGTCGGTGGCGGTGAGTTCGGTGCTGGTCACAGATGAGTCCATTCTTCCTACCAGAAGTCGGGCAGGCTGTAGCGATAGGTGTTGGTCCGGTGCCAGTGGTGGTTGCCGTCGACCCACTCGGCCACGCCCCGCAGGAAGCGCTGCACACTCGGGACGGGGCAGTTGGCGGTCAGGGCTGCGGCTTCGGTCTCGAAGTCGTGCATGAGGTCGTTGTGGACCTCGACCGACTTCAGATAGGCGTCCCGGTCGGAGAGGCCCTCACGTTCGGCGATCACGACGGGCAGGTTCAGGTGCCGGCCCGGAGCGTCGAGTTCCTTGGTGTACGAGTACAGGTCGTTCACGATGGTCGTCGCGTTCCCCGCGAGCGCGATGACCTTCTGCATGGCGGCCTGGGCATGCAGGTCCATCGGCAGTTCGTAGCCGCCGACGGTGTCGGTGATGGTCGGGCAGGGGCGGAAGTTGTTGAACTGGCGCATCGCCAGGTACTCCCACACCTCGGGTACGTGGTCCATCTGGGCCCAGGCGGCTTCGGCGAGATACCCCAAGTGAAGCCGGGCCATGTCGTGCCGGAATCGGTCGGTCTGGGAGGGGCTGGCTGCTTGGCCGAAGTAGTTCATGGCGGAGCGGTAGGCGCGACGAGGCGCGTCCGCATGGAGCGACTTCGCCCATTGCGCTTGGTACTCCTCCGTCGTGTGCACGGGGTCGAGTGCGGTGTGCGCCAGCAGAAGGCGTTCGCCGAGGCCGACGGGCGAGCCCCCGTGGTCCTCGCAGTAGCAGTCGTCCACCGCGTTCTCGGCCACCATCAGGCGTGTGGCGATCATCAGGTGGTCGACGGTGGGTGCGTCCGGATGGCAGCCGACCATGTAGCGGCCCACGGAGAAGCCGTCGAACTGCTCCTCCCAGTCCTCGGGATACAGGGAGACCTCGTCCATCGCCCAGGACTTGATCCTTCGGCTGACCTCTTCGACCCGCACCGGGTCGGGCTCGGCCACCTGGTGGTGGTAAAGGCCCGGGATCGGCCTGCCTTCCGCCGTGGCTGCCGACGGCTCCCAAGGCGTCGGCGGCTCCTCTCGCAGGATCAGGCGCAGGCCCGCCGTGCCCAGGCCGCTGGGGCCGCGCAGGATCCGTTCCAGGTCGGGGATCGGTGTCGGTACCACGGCTGTCGGGGCATCGGGGAGAGGCGGTGCCGGCACGGGAATCGCAGGCGGTGGGGGCAAGGACGGCGCACAGGGTGGGCCGTCGGTGGCAGCCTTGATATCGCAGGCGCGGGCCGCGGCTTCAGTGAGGACGTGCGCCCCGAAGTGGGCAGCGGCCGCTGGCAGGCTCGACTGCGGAGGTGTCGGCTCAGGCGCGGGCATCGATGGCTCCTTGATGGCGTGGGCGGCTGTCCTGGGGCCTTTCAGGCATGCGCGACCGACCCGGAAGGTCCGGGGTGTCGCACCATGCCTTGCAGGCTGGGCCCGTTACCTGGGCCAGCGGGCGATCTGCACGTTCTCCAGCACGCCGACCGCGTCCGGCACGAGGATGGCGGCGGAGTAATAGGCGCTGACGAGGTAGGAGGTGATTGCCTGCTCGTTGAGGCCCATGAATCGGACTGACAGACCCGGTTCGTACTCGTCCGGCAGACCCGTTTGATGAAGACCGATGACGCCTTGGTTGTCCTCGCCGGTACGCATGCAGAGGATCGAGCTGGTCTTCTCCTTCGTGATGGGGATCTTGTTGCAGGGAAGGATCGGAACCCCGCGCCAGGCCGGGACCTGCTGACCACCGAGGTCGACGTGGTCCGGACAGAGCCCGCGCGCGTTGAACTCACGCCCGATCGCCGCGATGGTCCTGGGGTGCGCGAGGTAGAACTTCGACCCGCGGCGGCGGCAGAGCAGCTCGTCCATGTCGTCCGGGGTCGGCGGGCCGGAGTGAGTCTGGATGCGCTGCTTGAAGTCGGCGTTGTGGAGCAGGCCGAACTCCCTGTTGTTGATCAGCTCGTGCTCCTGTCGCTCGCGCAACGCCTCGATGGTGAGCCTGAGTTGCTCCTTGGTCTGGTTCATCGGCCCGTTGTAGAGGTCGGCGACCCTCGTGTGGATTCGCAGAATGGTCTGCGCGACCGAGAGTTCGTACTCGCGCGGTTTCAGTTCGTAGTCGACGAACGCGCCGGGCAGCTCATGCTCGCCGGTGTGACCGGCCGACATCGCGATCTCCGCCTCGCCGCGGTGGTTCTGCCGTTGACGGGGAAGCGACTTGAATTCTTCGATGTGGTCGCGGAGGCCCGGCGCCGTGGACAGCACGGCCTCGAAGTCGGCGCGCGACAGGGTGAGCAGGGTGCCCGAGGTCTCGGCGGTGGCGGTGTGCTCCCACTGGGCGTCCCCGTCCAGCAGGGCGTTGTCCCCGAACCGGTCGCCATCGGCAAGTACATCCAGGGCGACCTCGTCGTCGTACTCGCCGACGGAGGTCTGGCTGATGCGGCCG
The DNA here is from genome assembly GCF_055638955.1 of Streptomyces sp. NPDC111507. NCBI lineage: Bacteria > Bacillati > Actinomycetota > Actinomycetes > Kitasatosporales > Streptomycetaceae > Streptomyces > Streptomyces sp. NPDC111507. Next base: position 567,328 of record NZ_JBVKBU010000006.1, read on the forward strand.
TGGGCGATCAGGTGGAGCTGATCCGCGTGCGCACCGCGCTCCACCAGCGTCTCGCCGACCCGGAAGTCGCGTTGGACGCACCGATCGGCGAGGGCAGTCAGTACCTCCACGTCGTCGAAGCCGCGCAGCAGGGCCAGTTCACCGAGCTCACGGGGGATCACCCGGACATCGGCGCCGTCCTGGACGAACTCCACGCGCCCGTCGCCGACGGTGTAAGTCAGGCGACGGTTGACCCGATAGGCCCCGCCCTTGGTCTCCACCCAGGGGAGCATCCGCAGCAGCCAGCGAGAGGTGATCTCCTGCATCTGTGGGGCGGACTTGGTGGTGGTGGCGAGGTTGCGGGCGGCCACCGTGCCGAGGCTGGACTGCCGGGGTGGCTCCAGTCGCGCTTCCTGGCTCGAGTCAACAGTCATCGGGCGAGCTCTCCTTGCTCAGGGCGGTCAGGGCACGTATGTGGGCGCCATCGGGCAACAGGGGGAAAGGGGGCATTCGAAGCGGAATCCGTCCAGATTCAGGTGAACACTAATGGCCGCTGCACCCCGTGGACCAAGGGAAGTCGGCGACATTAACTCGATACGATGATCGAGCCCGCGCGATGTTTGCCCGGGTACCGACGGAATTCAGCCCCGATTGGGCGGCGCGTCCCGGCGAACGGCCGGTCGGCTTCCACGGTGGGGGACCGATGAATCGAGGGGCCGCGGAAGTGCCGTATACCCAGGCCGTCTTGGGCGATCAGGCCAGTCGGGGAGCCCGCCCGCGGCCGACAACCCCTGCGGTGGCCCCTGCGCAGTGCGCTGGAGCCGATTCGAGCGAAGATGCCGGCTCAGCGCGAGGGTCATTCTTGAACCGGGAGGCCGCGGTTAGTGTTGATCCTGCATTGCGGTAAGAGCTGCTGGTCGGTATGCCGGATGTTTACGGAGAGCGGTTGCGTCCGGTGGTGACAACGTGGGCGGATGCTTGAGCGCCCCTTCCCTTTTTCCCGCTGTCCTATGCGGCTTTCCCGTGCGGCCCGTTCGTCACGGGTCGCTGTGGTCGCACCCCAGCGCGATGATCGTTGGATTCGGTGCATGGCAGCGGCTCCGGCATGACTGAGAGGTCGAGAAATGTGCGGAGAGATCTTCTTGAAGTCGTCTACCGAATGGCCCTGGGCTACGGAGATGCAGTGGGGGCAGGCTCCTGACCTGTGCCGATGACTCTTTCACGGTCCTCAAGGCTTGTGCCCCCACAAACATGTGCGGCGTGTTGCCCCCGCTTGGTAGGGAAGCGGCAGCATCCACGGGGAGTGGCGGTCGAGCGCGCGACTCTCGAGGAGAGCGCCAGCAGGTGCTTGGTCTGCTGGTGCTAAAGGGTTGCTGCGCTACTGACCTGCTGAAACATGGACGGTTGAGGCAGCTGGTGGGTCGCTGGTCCGGATCTTGGTCCCGGCCCTGCGCGAGCACCTGCTAGCTGCCGGGGTCACCCTGGTCGTGATCGAGGCGACTTCGGACTACTGGAAGCCCTTCTACCACCTGCCGGCCGACGAGTTGAAAGTGATCCTGGGCAACGCAACGCCAGGTCAAGAACCTGCCCGGCCGCAAGACGGCCGTCTCGGACGCGGCCTGGCTGGCCCAGCTCGGCGCGCACGGCGTTCGGTTTGCTCAAACCCGGCAACTGGGCCGACCTTTGCGTGGTCGACCGAAATCCGCTCGGCTGCCCGCCTGAAGACCTCCCCGTGACCGAGGTGCAGGCAACCCTGCTCGGTGGCGAGCTGGTCCACGGGACCTGGCGTGATCGCATCTACTGGCGACGGGTGCCGAGACGGTGGTCAGGGCGAGCGTCTCACCGTGAGACTCCGCTCGGTGGAGCCCTCCGCCAGGCTCATGACGACGTCCAAAGACGCGGGTGCGACGAGTGGGAGGTCGGAGATGAGGACACGGTTGTGGGGGCACCGCGAACGGTTGCTGATGCTGGGCGGGTTCGGGGCCCTGCTGGCGGTGTGCGGCGCGGTCGCCACGGTGGCGGGCGCGTCGGCCGGGCCTGGAGTCGCCCTCGCGGGTGTGGTTCTCGGCTGCTGGGAGGCGCTCGGCCTGTGGCTGTGGAACACACGGACCGGGGAAGCGAGGGGGGGAACACGACGCTGACGGGCGTCTACGTACCCTCCCGGCGGCACCCCTTCTCCGGCCCCAGCCGAATGCCGTACGCCGTGATCTTGCGGTAGATCGTCGCCCGGGAGATGCTCAGCGCCTTGGCCGCCTTCGCCTTGTCGCCACCGTGGTCGAGGAGCGACTGGACGGTCAGGTCACGTTCCGTGGACTCCCAGGCGGACAAGGGGTTTTGGGTCTGGGAGAGCAGGGATGGCGGGAGATCGGACTCCTCGATCAGAGAGCCCGAACGATGCGCCTCGGCATAACGGAGCGAGCCGTCGAGCTGACGGACGTTGCCCGGCCACGGCGCCTGGGAGAGGGCCCGTAGCGCACTGTCGGTGCACCGGACACCTGCATTGCCTCCGCCGTGGTGGGCCAGGAGACACGCCACGAGGGCAGGAATGTCGGCGGGACGGCGCCGCAGTGGCGGGACGGTGACCTCGGCCCCGAACCGCGCCCGCACCGTGGCGGCCGGATCCACTTGTCGTGACACGCCCTGCCCGTCGGCAGCGGGCAGCCTGGGCCCGCCATGGGTGAGCAGCACGGCCACCCAACCGGAGCGCCCGGCCGTGGTGCGCAGCACCCCGTCGAGCTGCCCAAGCACGTGCGCCGGCAGCAGATCGATATGCCGCAGCACGACCGTGCCGCGGTCCTCGGCGAGATCCTGGAAGACGGCTTGTAACCATGGCGCCGCCCCACCCCGCGCTTCGGCCGCGTCGTGCACACGGAGCGGTTCCGTAGGCGCCGCATGCCGGTGCACGGCCCGGACCAGCGCATACTTTCCGGTGCCGGCCTCCCCGCAGGTATTGCATCACAACAACACTCAAGCCGCACGGCCTACTTCATGCCTCGGCAGTGCCTCGATCATTATCACGCACCACGTCGTAAGGTACGGCCTATGTCTGATAGATCGATGTCTACGGGCCGCCTATGGGCAGTCCTGCTCGGGGTCGACGCTGTGGTTACTGCGTCGACGATCGTGGTGTGGAGGCAGGGCGGAACACCCTGGACCGAAACCTTGGTCAGTTCGGGTGTGGTTGCTCTTGCGGTCCTGATAGCTGGCCCATGGGCGATAAGGCGGACCAGGGCAAGGGTCGAGGAAGCAATGCGGCAACAGCGTTGATCCGGTTCGGTCGCCTCTGAGAGTGCGGTACGTGAGGTAATGCCCACTTCGGTCTTGGGGTTGGGTAAGGGGCCCTGGTCGGCGGGGTGGGTTGGTGGTCAGGCGCGGGGCTGAGTGAACAGGCCGGGTTCGGGTTCGGTGAGGATGCCCCGTGTGACCAGGCGTTTCAGCTTGTACCGGATGCCTTCGGTGTTCTTCGGGAGTGGCCGGCCTGGTATCCGACCGCGCGCCGCCGAGAGGTGATCACCCATCAGCCGAACCGCCAGGCCGGCACCCCCAGCCCTCAATCGCGCACCCCGTCGTTAGGCTTTCCGGGCCAGTCCGGCGGCGATGAGGCGCTCCCAGACGGTGAGTTCCCGTTCCTCACCGTTGTTCCACGGGCTGTCGACCTCCTCAGGACGCCACAGGGGTGCGGGGACGATCCCGGGTTCGAGGATCTCCAGGCCGTCCAGCAGGGAGGCGATCTCCGCGTCGGTGCGCCACCGGCCGCGGCCGAACGTCTCCTGGAGGACCTTCTCGGCCTCCGCCGTCTCCGGGTTGTTGCCGGAACGGAAGTGGCTCACGAAGAAGTAGCTCCCGGAGGGCACCTGGTCGCGCCAGTACCGGACGATGCCGGCCGGGTCCTCCTCATCGTTGACGTGGTGAAGGATGGCGCTGAAAATGACGGCCACGGGACGACCGAAGTCGATCATTTCCAGGGTGTCCGGGTGGGTACGGATGCCTTCGGGGTTGCGCACATCGACCGCGACGACCCGGGTCTGATTGTTCTTCTCCAGCAGCGCCCGACCGTGGACCAGCACTTGCGGATCGGTGTCGACGTACACGACCCGTGACTCGGGAGCGTGCCGTTGCGCGACCTGGTGGACGTTGTCGGCGGTCGGCAGACCACTGCCCAGGTCGATGAACTGCCGTATGCCGGTTGTCTTCGCGATCTCCCCGACCGCCCGGGTCAGGGCCGCGCGGTTGGCGAAGGCGATGGCCACCGAACCGGGCAGGTCGCGCTTGAACACGTCGCCGATCTCCCGGTCCACGGCGTAGTTGTCCTTGCCGCCCAGCAGGTAGTCGTAGACGCGGGCGATGCTGGGCCTGGTCGGGTCGATGGAGGAGCCTTCGTACGTCATGGCGGCCATTCTCCCTCGCAACGCCGCCTGTTGACCATCGTTGCGGGATCCTCCGGCCGGCCCCTGTGCAGGCGGCCCGGTCCGCGGTCATGTGGCGGACGGTCCCAGGCGTCCGCTCGCCGTTCGACGGCAGCCCCACGCCGACGTGGGCGACGTTTCGCCCACTGGTCGCGAGTTCACCGTGGATCCGGCGATACCCCCATGAGGAGTTCTCTTGGGCGAGGCGCAGGATCAGCGCGCGGACCGAGCGGATGTGGGCGGGTGTTGGCGCCGTTTGGGCGTGCAGGTCGTGGCATGGCGTCGTTTGAGCAGGTTGCGATGTCAGCGCAGGATCGTGTCGGGGCGTACCAGGAGCGGGTGGTGCCGCAGCTTGTCTTGGGGGAGTTGGTGCAGGAGGCCGGCGAGGGTCGCGCGGTCGGTCTCGTTGAACACCGGCTTTTGGGCTTGGCGCTGCAGGACAAGGAGTTGGTGCCGCAGCGGAGATATCTCGATGTCCTTGTCGCGGTCGCTCATCGGGAGCAGGCGCAGGAGCGTCAGGGTGTTGGTCGCAGGGAGATAGGTCAAGCGCGGTAGCACGACAGGTCATGATGCTGCCGGTGCTCTGCGCACGTGACCGCATTGGGGGCGAGCGGTGAGGTCCGCCAACGACCGGTGATCGAGGCCGTGACCTGGGAAGATGAATTATCGGTACTCGCAGACCCGTTTCGATTCGCGCGCTGGGTCACCGGTCAGTTGGTGTATTGCAGCCTTCAACGAGCGTGAGAGGAAACGGGTCGCGTCGCGTATATCGGGCTAGACGGTCAAGAAAGGGCCGTGGTTCTGGGCAGAGGCGTTTCGCAGGCCGGGCGCAGGACGACGATGCCGCGTCGGGGAGTGGTGGAGTGGGAGGGTGCGGCCGGGATGAGTCGAGATAGCAACCAGCACCAGCGTAATCAACTGGGTTAGCCTTGGGGGAGAGGGAAGCATGACGAGTGCGAAGACCGATTGGAGAGGGAACTCCTCGTGCGGCAGCTCCGATGCGGCGGAGCTGTTCGCGGATAGTCCGAGGCAGAAGCGGGCCAAGGTGATCTGTATGGGGTGTCCGGTGCGCGTTGAGTGTCTGGCTGAGGCGCTCGATGAACGTATCGAGTTCGGGGTGTGGGGTGGCATGACCGAGCGGGAGCGCAGAGTTCTGCTACGGCGCAAGCCCGACGTCGCCTCTTGGCTCTCTGTTCTGGAAGCAGCGCGGGACAGCGTGGTGTCCCGGTTCGGCTGAGGACGCGAAGGGCCGGCTCGCACTGAACAAGGGTCCAAGGGACTGAAGGGTCCGGAAGCCTGGAAATGTCTCACGTACTGGTCGTTGCGCTGGTGTCCCTCTTGCGCAAGTACGCCAGCGTGATCGGCAGGGGCCCCGCGCTGACGAACGGGTTGGGCAGGGGACGATTCAGGTGGACACCTGTCGGTCGCAGCTGAGCTCTCTGGCTCGAAGGCAGCCCCGCCTGGGCCTCCTTGGACCCTGAGCCGGCTTTCGCCAGGGCCCGTATGCGGCAGCGTCCTGACGTGGTTGTCGTGCACGGGCCCGGTCCCGACTTCTCCTGGGGACCGGGCAGGACGCGCATATGGCGCTGCGGCCATCCGGGGCCGCACCCGAATGCGTCATGACAAGCGGCCGGGTGTGGTTCGCTGCTGGGGTGACTCATGACTTGGAGACCGTCGCATTTGAATCCGCCGAGGCATTCGAGGCATGGCTCGGTGAGAACAACGCCGTCTCGTCCGGCATCTGGCTCAAGCTTCGCAAGAAGGGCCCCGGAATTGTCGCGCTGGATCACGCCCAGGCACTCGACGTGGCACTCTGCTACGGCTGGATCGACGGCCAGAAGGCCAAGTTCGACGACCAGCGGTGGCTCTAGCGGTTCACCCCGCGCAAGCCGAGCAGCAAGTGGTCCAAGGCCAACCGGGACAAGGTGGCCGCCCTGATCGAGCAGGGCCGGATGCGTTCGCGGGGGCAGGCCGAGGCCGACCGCGCCAAGACGGACGGCCGCTGGGAGGCCGCCTACGACGGCGCGAAGACCGCCACTGTGCCGGACGACCTCGCGGCAGCCCTGACCGCCGACCCGGCCGCGGCGGCGTTCTTCGAGACGCTGGACCGGCAGAACCGCTACGCGATCCTGTACCGGATGCAGGACGCCAAGAAGGCCGAGACCCGGGCGCGACGGATCGACAAGTACGTAGCAATGCTGGCGAAGGGCGAGAAGCTGTACCCGTAGTCGCAGAGAGCACTCGCGGCCGCGTAGTCCTGAACTCCCGGCGCGCCTACGGCCCTGGCAGCAGTCACCCGGTGCTGTCACTGAGAATGACGCCACGTCAGAGACCCTGAGCTGGCGCACCGCTTAAGATCGAAGACCCCGGTTGTGCTGATCGACTACACCAGCGCCGCCGCCGTCAGGGACAACGTGTGGACGGCCGTGCGGGCGGGGGAGCACGTGGCGGTCGGCTCCAGCGGACTGACCGCCGACGACTACGCCGGACTCGACGCGCTCGCCCGCGAACACCGGGTCGGCGTGATCGCCGCCGGGAACTTCTCCGTCATGGCCGCCGTGCTGCGCCGCGCCGCAGCCCTGGCCGCCGAGCATCTCGACCACTGGGAGATCATCGACTACGCCAGTGACACCAAGCCGGATGTCCCCAGTGGGACTTCGCGAGAGGTGGCCGAGACGCTCGGTGCCATCAGAACACCCGAGGCAGCGGTGCCTCTTGAGGATCTGCATGGCCCCGTGGAGGCGCGTGGAGCGAATGTCGCCGGCAGCCGTATCCACTCCGTGCGCCTGCCGAGCTTCGTGGTCACCACCGAGATCGTCTTCGGCGGCCAGGGCGAACGGCTGGTCATGCGCCACGACCCCAGCACCGACCCGTGTGGGGTGCCAGAAGTCTCGTACATGCCCTGGCCTGGACGTTCTCGCGCCAGGCCGTGATCTTCGTTACCGGGTGTCGCGGTACTCGTGGATGAGCCCGCCGAGGAGGTCGTGGCGTTCGATGTGCTGCGCGGGGAAGGGGATGGCGTCGGGGTCGTCGGCAGGAGCGCGAAGCTGTAGAGCTCGGTGCGGCCGACCGGAGTTGTAGTGCTGGGTGTACTTGGCGAGGATACGCTGCGCGGGCGTTGTCACGTTGTTGGGTGCGTGGGCGTCGGACGGTGTGTCGGGGCGTTGTGGGCCCCGGTTCTGGTCCTGTGCTCAGGGCGCGACGGGCTGGCCGGCGGCGCTGGTGATGTTCTCCCAGATGGCGAAGCGGAGGGTCATTTCGGCCCGGTAGTCGGGTGCGGTCATGAGGTGGCGGAGGGGTCGGAAGTGGGGTGAGATGCCGCTGAAGGCCGACAGGAACCGCTGCGCCCTGTCCACGGAGCGGGAAGCCCTTCATGGCGTGTTCGCGCTGTCTTGTTGTCTGGTGGCTGTTCTCCGCCCGGTTGTTCAGACTCTTGTGGGAGCGGTGCTCGACGGACGGCATCACCTCGCGGTGGGCCGCGCCACAAGAGCGGAGCTTGTCGGTGACGACCCCCCGCGGCACCGCACGCGTCTTTTTCATCAGCCTGCGGAAGAAACGCCTGGCCGCGGCCTTGTCCCGGCGGGACTGAACGAGTACGTCCAGCACCATCCCGCCCTGGTCGACGGCCCGCCACAGGTACTTCCGGTCCCTGTTGACTTTGATGAATACCTCGTCCAAGTGCCATGTGTCCCCGGGCCGGGGCTGTCGGCGGCGCAGCGCATTGGCATACTGCTGCCCGAACTTCCCACACCAGCGCCGGACCGTCTCGTGCGAGACGATCACACCGCGCTCGAGCATCAGCTCCTCGACCTCGCGAAACGACAGCGGGAAGCGGAAGTACAGCCCGACTCAGTGGGAGATGATCTCGGCCGGGTACCGGCGCCCCTTGTACGACGGCGACGCGTCCTGCACGGACACCCTCCTCCAGCATGACCAACCCCAAGATCATCCCACGGGCGGCCAACGTGACAGCATCGGCGGGAAGCCTGTCGATGCCATCTCCTACGCTTGCTTTGATCAAACAGGGAGGGGCGGGGATGGGCGGTAACGCATGGAGTCACACGGGTCCGTATCAGCCTGATCTAGTGGCTGCGTTCCGGCGGGCGCAGGAAGAGACACTGGCGCGGGACAATTACGGCTTCGAAGGCCAGACCATCGAGGAGCTGTGGCGCGATGAGGAGTGGCATGAGTATGTCTTCACTGGTGGTACGGCCACCGTTCTGGACTTCCCGTTCATGATCGATGCCTCTGACACGGATGACGGTCCGTTCATGCGGCCGCTGACCGATGACGAGGTGCGTGCGTGGGCTTCCCACGGCCGACCCACTTACGCCGAGTGGGAAGAGGCCCTCGACGCGGGGCAGCTGGCTTTTCCTGGCCGTGCCCAGGGGAACTGCACGGTGCTCTACCGCGACGGCCAGCCCGCACAGATTGGCTACTGGGGGGTTACCGCCGACTAGCGGAGGGCGCCGCTGTTTGGCGCCAGGCGGTCCAGGGACTGCACGTTTCCTGAGCACGACGTCGGTGATGCTGTGGCTGAACTGAGTGAACGGACACTCAGCTTGGGAAGCTGCGACTCCCTGCGGTCGGTTGAGGCGCTGACCTGGGCGAACGGTGAGGGAGCGGCTCCGTCGGGCGTGGCTGCTTGCACCGTGATTCCCCGCTGTTCCCCGCTCGATCTGGTGCGGTTGTGGTGCGGCGTAGGGCATGGGCGTGGGCCAACGGGAGGCAGGCGATCATTCGTACCAAAGCCCGGGAAGCGGTCCACGCTTGGTCGTTGCCGGAACGCCGGGTACGGTGCTGCCCCTTTGGAGGTCGCCCCGGATGTGCAGATAGAGTGAGGGTGTCGGCAATCCGATGGTCTGGATCCAGCCCTTGCCGTGCACGTGGCCGGCGGCTTTCAGTTCCGCGGCTTGGTCGTGTGGGGCCATGCTCTCCGCGTAGCTTTGGCAGATCGTCTCGCCGCTGTCGGCGAACGCGTAGCGGGCAGCGTAGGCGTAGCCGTCGTGGAGCCAGACGTACAACACGATCGGCTTGTCCAGGACCGCACGGAACCACTCGGCGGCAAGCTCGGCGAGCCGTTCCGTGGAGCCCGTGGCATCAAGTGCCCAGAGACTGGGACGATCTGGGAGTAGATACAGCTGATTGTGTAGACGGTCACCTCGGACGTGGTCATCGACCAGGTGCACGCCCAGATTGACCAAGTGTCGGCGGGGCTCTGTTTGGTCGGACAGGCTGACATGAGTGAGGAGCGCTTCCGAGTCGTCCGGGCGTCCGACTTCCCCGACAACATCAGCCAGCGTCCAAGCCGTGCACCGCCCGCTCAGTGCGGAGACGAAAGCTCTCTCAGCATCGTCGAACTCGAAGTCGTCGTCCGGATCATCGATCTCGAACCAAGCACGCGTCGTCATGGGACGGACCTTATGACGAGAGCGAGGTGCGTCCGGAGCTCAGGTATCTCACCGAGACGCCGGACCATGATCGGTCCGGCGTGTCCTGGCTGGTGTCCCCGGCAGGATTCGAACCTGCGACAGCCGCTTTAGGAGTTCGATCCACGCCCGCCCCCGGGGCCGTCGGCGGCTGGTCCGACGGTCGTGCGGGGGTGCTGGTGTGTGCCGCCGTCCGGCCCCGTTGATGTCAGCCGTGGATGTCAGACGACTCTGGCATCCTGCGCCAGTGAGAATGACATGGGCCGCCTTCTGGGCGCTGATAGCCACTCTGAACGGCAATGCCACGCAGGCGAGTTGTCGGCGCCTGGCCGAGGAGCTGAGCCGCCGTTCCGTCCCCGACGTCATTGGCTTCGCGGAACGACATGCCGAGGCTCTCTACCGTCTGGACCAAGAGAAGTTCGGGATGCTTCCCGTTGCCGATATGACGGGCCGGAACGGCGAGCCTTTCCCGCAGTCTGCCGACGGGTTCCTGTACGCCCGTTGCGCTGTTGTCGCCGCAGGGCAAGCCGTATGGGAAGGCGTCTTCTTTGACGTCGACAAGTTCGCCCCGTACACCTCCACCGAGTGTGACGGGGAGTGGTTGCTGTATGTGCCGGATCGGGCATACGAACTCGCTACCGGGAAGGAGTGGGACCGCTCGACCCGGTACTGCTTCGAGAGCTACTCCAACAGGGACGGATGGCCGAACCTGGGGAGTTGAGGTGGGCTACCGCTTGATGGGGATCTCGTGGGTCGGTCCTCCTGCTGCCGGGTCGTTGTCAGTACTGCTTAGTTTGCCTAGTGGAGTGAGACCGGTCAGAGAACCTTCGAGGTCCGCGGTCAAGGGGGGTGGGCACAAAGGTCCCCGGGAGCCACCTCGGGACTATGTTGCAGGCCGTGGATCCCCACCCCCCTCATCCTCCGCGAGGCAAGCGGCCGGCACCGCTTGAGGTCCCACCACGCTTTCCAACTGTGTTGGTGGGGTCTTGGGCGTCGTCCGGGGCGTTCACCTGGGTTCATGGGCGGCTGAGTGCTGGTTCGGGTGCGGCTCCGGGTCCCGGTTGAACGTCGGTGAACGGTGCTGAATGAGACGGAAAGCGAGACGGGCGCCGGGGTCGTTGTCAGTCGTCTCGCCTAGTCTCCGGCCATGAGCATGATCGGTGAGTACTTGCGTGTCACGGCTGCTGAGCTTGAACGAGCTATCCAAGATCCCGACTATGCGTCGGACTTCGTTGAGGAGGTCCAGGAGGCCGAGGAGGAGTCTGAGACTGCGCCGGCCGAGGCGCGTCACTTCAGCACATACAAGACTTGGGACCTGCTCCGCTTCCTGCTGGCGCGCGCCGAATTCCCCGTGAACGTGATCCACGGTGAGGAGCCTTTCGCCGAGGACGAGGACTGGGGGTACGGGCCTCCGAGGTACCTGCGGCCTGAGCGGGTCCGGCTCGCGGCAGAAGCCCTGCGGGCCACTACCTACACGCAGCTCATCAACGATATGGATCCCGCTGAACTGACCAGTGCCGAGGTGTACCCCCTGGGATGGAGTGAGCCCGGCGCAATGGAGTGGGGGCGTCACTGGTACGACGGCCTCACCCAGTTCTTCGAGGCTGCTGCTGGGATGGACGACGCGGTGCTCGTCTGGCTGGACTGAAGGGCCAAGACAGCGATGTGACCTCAGCTTGGGAAGCTGCGGGCGTTCGGGGCCGGTTCGGGTGCTGACCTGGGCGAACGGTGGGGGAGCGGCCTCGTCGGGTTCGGCTGCTTTCACCGTGGTTCCCCGCTGTTCCCCGCTCGTTCTGGTGCGCTTATGGTGCGGTGCCGTATGCGCATCCTGTCGAAGGCACAGAAGTAGGAGTCTCCGCGCCTCGTGCCATGATCCTCAGGTGCTGCAGATCCCGGGATACGAAGGCGGCCCTCTGGTCGCGGGGAGCGCCTACCTGGACGCCCCCTTGTTCTGGCCGGTACACCTCGGTACTTGCTTGCGCGGTGAGGACGCGCAACGAGCCGCGTTCGGTGCCGGCTGGGACGCGGCCATGGAGCTGTACCGCGCACTCTCCGCCGACCATGAATGGCCGGTGTTCAGCGTGCCCCTGCGCTCCGGCCACACCATCTACGTCGTCTACCGCAACTTCGAGGGAGACCGTGGGGTGGACTACCTGATGCATCACCCCGCTTGGCCCGCAGCGGAAACCCTCGCAGTGGACGACGGCCACTTCATGGGGCCCGGCACGGCCTGGACGGAACTGCTGTCCGCTGCTCGCCAGCCTGCACCAGAGGGCGTCGGCGATACCGACGCTCGCCTCCTGTTGCTCTTCCCGACGCTCGGCGATGCGCGGCTCCCGGACGACGCGGCGGTTCCCCTCACTGCCGCGCTTGCCGCTCTCACCTTGATCGAAGAGCCCGCCGAAGTAGCGGGGATGCTCCTGGAGAACCAGGGCCAATGGGAGCTTGCTCACTGGAGGTCGGCAGACGGCGTCCGGATCAACGACGGCGGGCACTCCTACCGAAACCCCCGCAACGCCTTCGCCCTGTCCAAAGGGCGCCTGCGGGAGATCAGCAACGCGTTGAACGCCGAGGAGCGACAACCGCACCGGGCATCCAACTGAAGCTCTGAGCTTGGGAAGCTGGGGCACTCTGAGGTCAGTTGGTGGACTGAACTGGGCGAAGGGCTGATGCGTGGCTCTGGGGGCTCGGTTGCTTTCACCGTGAGTCGCCGCTGTTCCCCGCTCGATCTGGTGCGGTTGTGGTGCGGCTGTTCAGAGGGTGGGTGGCGCGGCGTTCAGTGTTCGCGGAGGCCGCATTCGGCTGCGTACAGGGTTGATCCCGGGATGATCTCGGTCGGTGTTTGCTTGAGTTGAATGCACGCGGCGCCGGACGAGTCGACCGTCAGGGCTTCGATACTTACCGTCGCAGCAGGTTGGACGAAGGGCGGCACGTGCAGTTCGGCCTCAGTCGGCGGTGGGAGCGGCGTGCCTTCGAGGACGGCGATGGCCGTGAGAGTGCCGTCGGGTTGGAGTTCCGTCTCCTCGATGGTCAGCTGCCAGTGAAGCTCTGCTTCTGTGAGGAGTTGCCTGCCGAAACGCCCGTGGGCGCGAAGGACAGTGTGACGGCCGCGGATGCGCCGCGCTATGGCGCAGCAAAGTGGGGCGTTGGTGCCGTGGGGGGTGTTCACCCGATTGTGGCCGGCGGGCGGCAAGGAGCACAGTGCGTCGAAGAGGAGGCCGAGAGCTGCGTCTTTGATGCGCGTTCGTCGGCCGTGCTCGACAAGATCGAGCAGGATCGGGGTGGCCGCGTAGGCGGCCGGGAACACCATGCCGGCGTGGCTACAGACGAAGCCGCCACCGGCGAGGAGGGATGCCGCGTCACCTGTCTCGTTGGCGGTGGTGGAAACCGTCAGCCGCCGCAGCGCGTGGGCTACGCGCTCCGGATCATCGGATGGGTGGGCCGTCGGGTTGGGTATCGCGGACCAGTTCACGGCGTCGACGGCATTGAGGGACACACCCGCATTCTGCCCGAGCGCGGTACAGACACGGGGAGCGCAGCCGAAATGACCAGCGGCCTCCCTACTCTGGATCCTGGTCGTCTTCGCGCTCCGCTCTGAGCTTCGGAAGCTCGGGCCTTCTGGCGGCAGTTGCTGCGCTGACCTGCGGTGGATCGGCGTTGGAGCCTAAGGGCTGTCCCGCATTGCCGGGGGCGGTGAGTGACCGGCTCGGCCGGGGCCGTACGGTTCGCTCGTTGATCAGTCACGCTGGTCGAGGGGCGGGCCCCGGCTGGCGCCGACGGGCTGTAGGCCGGTTCGATCCAGGCCAGGCTCATGGAGGTCGAATCAACTGTGTGGTCCGAAGTCGTTGCGGCCCTGCCCAGCACGGTCGTCTTCCAGTCCCCTGCATCGGAGTCGTCGCTGATCCGCTGCACCACGATCCTCGGCCATCCACTGTCTCAGGACCTTGCTGCTCTCCTCCGCGAGAGCAACGGCATCGAGGGCGAGTACGGAGACGGACTCATCTGGTCTGCCGAGCGCATCGCCTCTGAGAACCAGAGCCTTCGCGAGGACGCTGAGCTCGCCACCCTCTACATGCCGTTCGATCCGCTGCTCTTCTTCGCGGACGCGGGAAACGGAGACCTGTTCGCGCTCCTCTCCAGGATCGACCGGCCCGATGTCTTCGTCTGGAACCATGAGGACGACAGCCGCACCTGGGTGGCACCGAGCCTGGCCAAGTACCTCGAATGGTGGCTGACAGGGCAGATCAAGCTGTAGCGCCACGCTTCACGATCCAATCGCTCGCGATGAGATGATCTTGGCGTGGCTGGTGTGATCACGGCGTCGGAACCGTCCTGGATAGCCCCGTTCACCGGGCTGAGCCCGCGCGACTTTCGCAAGCTGATCACCAGTCTGCGACGGGAAGGAGCCGAACGAACTCGTCCGGGGCGCCCCTGGTCGCTGCCACTGGAGGACCGAGTGCTCCTGGTCGCGACCTACTGGCGAACCAACTTGACGCTGCGGCAACTGACGCCCCTGTTCGGCATCTCAAAGTCCAGCGCCGACCGCATCATCGACCACACGGGGCCACAGCTCGCCCTCAAACAGCGGCAGCGCTTCCAGAGGGACACCGTGCTCATCGTCGACGGCACCCTCGTGCCGACCCGCGATCACACCATCGCCGAGCAGTCCAAGAACTACCGCTACTCGACCAACCACCAGGTCGTCATCGATGCCGACACCCGCTTGGTCGTCGCGGTCGGACGACCAGTGCCCGGCAACCGCAACGACTGCAAGGCGTGGGCCGAATCCGGGGCCAAGCAAGCCGTAGGAAGGACCACGACGATCGCCGACGGCGGCTACCAGGGCACCGGACTCGTAATCCCGCACCGCCGCCCGGCCGGCGGTGAACTGTGCGAGTGGAAGCAGGACCACAACCGCTCTCACAAACAAGTCCGGGCTCGGGTCGAGCACGTCTTCGCCCGGATGAAGACCTGGAAGATCCTGCGTGACTGCCGACTCAAGGGCGAAGGCGTCCACCACGCCATGCTTGGCGTCGCCCGCCTCCACAACCTGCTCCAAGTTGGATAGCCGGGCCACCGCCCCAGCAATCAGTACGCCTGGCACGCCTGCAAGATCGATTGCGGGACAAGCCTTAGCCACGCTGGTGGCCGGTCCCCGCTGTTTTCCGTGATTCCCCGCAGGATCTGGCACGCGAATGGCACGGGCGGTCCTCTCTGGAGAACCCTGGGCAAAAGCTCAGTCTTGGAGGTCTGAGCCTCAGCCGACGACAGTCAGCGACGACGGCGGGTGCGCCGACCGTTCCGGGCAGGCTGACGAGCTACCCGGCGCGGGAATTGTCCCGCAGAGCGCGTGTCAGCTCGGCGACGTGTCGCGCCTGGACGGCGGACAGCCGTCGTGCCTCCCACAGCAGCGCTGCGGCGTCCACGGCTTCCAAAGACGGAGAGAGCGGCACCCCACGCAGGTAGACGCCCGTCAGCGCGGCCAGTTCGCGGGCTTCGATCCCCAGCAGGACAGCGAAGTCCGTCACCAGGCGTGGGGTCAGCTCCTTACGACCGGAGCCGATCACCCCGTAGGTGGCCGCCGACAGGTATGTGGGCGTCACGAAGGCAAGCGTCTTCGCCATGCCCATCCAGTTCAGGTTGCGGTACTGGAGCATGCGGATCACCCAAGAGCCCGGACCGCCGGTGAGGGGCATGAGCGGCTTCGGGGCGAAGCTGGAACGCCGGTCCTCCTGCGGTAGTGAGCGGATCAGCGTCAGGAGTTCACGGCGTCCCGCTGCGGGGAGGCGCACCGCTTCCGTCACGGTGTTCGCCACCAAGCTCGCGGCCATGTCGTCCAACGGCGCAATATCGTCCGGGACCGCCAACCCCGCGAGGATGAAAAGATCGACGGCGTGGAAACCCAGCGCGGGCGCAAGCCGTCGAAGCAGCTCCTCGCCTGGGCGCTCCCCTGCGAGCACCGCGCTGACCTCGTCTCCCGTCACCCCTGCGCGGTCGGCCAACTCCTGCACGCCAAGTGCCCTGTGGTCCAGCAACCACGCCAGCATCGCACCGAAGCCAGGATGCTCCATCATGCCCGTAGCCTAGCCAGAAGGTGCCCTGGAGCCCCCTGTTACGTCTCCTCGGAACGGGCGCCAGCGGGCACGTGAGCTCCTTGATTCGGACCACGGGCACGGTGGCCACTGAGGTCTACTGGGCACGTCACGCAGTCGCCGGGGATCGCCGTACAGCGCGTGCGCTGACCGCCCCTCCCCAAGTTCGCTCCGACCTTGCTTCGGCTGCGGTCATCGGCTGGTGCGATGGCCGGACGGAGGCGCTGGTGTACGCCTCCGTCTGGTGGCGTTGATGTCAGCCGCGGATGTCAGAAGCCTTCTGGTCCGTAGCTCTACAGAGATCGGTCGCTGACGGTCATACCAGCCCCTCCACGGCCTTGGCAGGGCGCTGATGGTTGGGGTCGGTTGCTGGGGTTGCTGTACTTCGCTGCGGTACAGCAACCGCCTGGGCCTTGCTCATCCAGGTAGCGGCAAGCTCGCTTCGTCGTCGCTCATCGCGGTGTAGACGGTGAGGCAGGATGCGATGACATCGACCTCCGAAGGCCCTGCGATCCGGAGCCGCACCAACTCGGGGAGATCGGCAGAGCGGTCGATGAGACCCATGGCATCGTCAGGCCATGGGTGTGGCAGCCGCGGGAGGTACTCCACCGAGATCTCGTTGATGAAGGAGCCCTGGACCGCGATCGGATCTCCTGTCTCGACGTGGTGCAGATAGGTAAGCGAGATCACGACGTCTGGCTTGTGCGGACCCTCCCTGAGGAAGACATCCACGCAATCACCGCCGTCCACGGCCCCGAACGAGACCCGTTCGACGAAGTAGCTCACGCATGGGGCAAGCATGCGGGCTGCTCGCAGGCAGCGGTTCTTGACGGCGTCCTCTGCCTCGACTGCGTCACTCATGGCGTGAGGCTAGGGCTCACTGCGGGCCGCGTCGACTCCAACAATCAGTTCTTCCGGAAGTGATGCGCCGGTTCGGCGGCACGGTCGCGCGCAGGCTTTGAGGTTGGCGCGCGTCCTTATCAGGTCGATCACCGGGGACCGTCGACGTCGGCCCACCGGTGCTACGCCTCGGCCGATCGTCCACGGAGGTCCGGCGTCGACCGCTGCTGTTCGCGCTTGTTGGTGTCAACCGCTGGTGTCAGCAGCCGGACTCCCTTGTCCTGATCGGCGGCGAGTCTCACAAGCTGGTCCACGAACTCGTCCGTCCGGTCGTCGGCGATCATCCAACTCTGGTAGCCGAACACTTCGCCGTCGAGCTGGTCGGCGGTCCACCACTCCTCAGCCCGCGACAGCGCCGCCAGCACCGCGCGCAGACCGACCAGGTCCCTCCGTTCGAGCAAGGCCTGCGCCGTTTCCTGCGTAACTGCGGTGTCGTGGGCGTCCAATAGGAGCCGCTCAAGGATTGGGCCGACCTCTTCCCGCTCGGCCCACGCCGCAAGCTGTCGGCCGGCCGTGGCTCTTCGAGACCACGATTCCGATTCCGAGTCACGAAGCGCTGCCGTCAATCGGTCCGTCCCCTGGTCCTGGCTCACATAGCCGTACTGCCTGTAGCGAGATCATGCAGGAAGAGACCAAAGCACAGCTCAAGCGCCGGGAGAAGGCTTGAAAACCGTCGTGGCGCGAGTCATCGTGGGTTCAAATCCCAGACCCACCGCAGATGGACGGCTCCTGACCAGGTAGATCGGCCAGGGGCCGTCGTGCTGTGCGCTGTCCGTGAGTGCCCGTCGTTCCCCGTTGTTCCCCACTCGATCGGGCACGAGAGGGGCACGGCGCCTCCCCTCGATGGGAACTTTGAGCGCAGGGGTTGCTGAGGTCTACCGGGGCCGGGGCCGGGGCCGGGGGCCTGGGACTGGTGGCGGTCGGTCACGGGCGCGGTGGTTGCTGTACTTCGCTGCTGTACCGCGCCGGCTCACCCGGGGTCGCGGCCGCGCTTCCGTCAGCGAACGTCAAGGCCGCAAGTCCTCACCCTGTGGATCAAAACAAACCAATTCGTGACTCCGGGCCAGTTGGGCAGCGAATTCCGAGACTCCTTCGGCCTGGCTATAGGACATCAGCAGGTACACCATCGGTCCGGACGCCTCGGAGATCAACGGTGGGGACGCCCAGGGACTCTTGTAGCCGTCGTGATCATCCTCGGGATAACGCTCGATGAGCGCCTCTATGTACCTCTCGATACGCGCAGACGGTGGTACGGCAACGTCGTCCGACTCCAGGTAGCGCTCATACAGCTCGTCGTAGACGGAGCCCGCTTGGATGTCGTCGCGCGGGGGCACTCCCTCCCAAACGGCAAGATCGTAAGTCATGCCCGAATGATCGCAGGCGGGGTTCTCCATGGCGACAGCCGAACCAACGCCCGGCCAGATGGCTTCTCCAGCCCACCACTCACCCCAGCTTCCATCCCGTCTGCCGTCGACCCACACACCGTGGAGCGGGCGTGGTTCAGGGCGTCAAGGTGGAGCGCCCTGCTGGACGAACGACCTTGACGCCCTGGGCCGCGACTGCTCGGCTCTGCCTGGGTCGATGGCAGACGGGATGGAAGCACCTTGCGCACGCCACACTCGGCCGGCACTCGCGAACGGCGCCCCCGCCATCTCGGAGCCTGAGCGCCCCGCTGGAGGCATGGTTCTGACCGGGGCGCTCCGCGTCCAGGTCTCTCCTCATGAGCCGTTGCTTGCTGCGGCCCCAGGGGCTGACCCCGGCGCCGAAGGCGCAGAGGGGTCGGGCCCCTGGGGCCAGCCCGCGCTAGCGCGGGCACTTGATGAAGTGGGGAGAGTTCTACCGCGCCTGTCCTGTCTGAGAGGGTCTGGCTCGAAGCCAGGGCTGTGACCTGCGGGGACCAGTTCGACTGGGACAGGTAGCAGTCCGAAATCTCAAATGATCTGGTCCAGCGCGTGCGGATGCTACTCGTCGTCCCGAGCAATGTGGTCTGTCGGTGTCGTTTCGAAGTGACGGCAGTCCGGCTGCGGCTCCCGGCATGAATGGTCCGACCGCGTGCGCCCCTACTGCTCCCGCACTCGAAACAGCGGGAGCCTGCCGGCGACGATGTCCCGCTTTCGCAGCCGCAGCCCGAAGTGCTCTTCGATCGCCATCATGCTCAATCGCTGACCGCGCTGTCTGTCGGCATCGCACGCTTGCCACCCGGGGAGGACGCCGACCTTCTCCAGGCCCGGAACCAGCAGGTCGGACTCCCGTCCCCACCGCCGGGTCTCTTCACCAATACCAAAGGAGCAGATGTGAATCCCGTCCTCGTAGTAGGCGAACATCGACGGCGGATTCCACGGAGTCATCAGGAAGTTGATCGCCTCCGCCCCGTCGCGTGAGACGGCACGCAATCCGGCCTCCGTATAACCAGCAGCGTCGCCGTACTCAACGGCAAAGGCCCAGTCGCCGGCCCGGCCCACCCTGGCGACACCGTCGATGCCCGGGTCGGTGAGCAGGTCCACCGCTTCTTCCGCGGATGACAGCCGTGGCTCCTGCCGCGAGCGGGCTCCCAACCGTGAGGCAAGATCAACCGGCTCGACACCACGCGCGAGCGTCACGCAGTCAACTACGTACGGCTCCAGGAGCCATCCAATGCCATTGCCATCAGCCACAGCGCCCACCCCATTCGAATGATCGACTTTTCGCATCCTCCCCTGGGGCTCTGACAGCGAACAGCCCGCGGCCTTCCACAACTTGACCGACCGGACGCGACCTTGCCGATCCCTTGAACGAAAGCGCTGCTGGCTGTCCGGCCAGGCCCCTTCACCTGAGACGGCCCTCGAATCGGACCAGATCAACTCAGACCGGGTCCAGAGCGGTTGAGACGGGACAGCGCCCCTTGGCGATCAGCTGTCCGCTGTCATCCAATCGACAGCGAACCCAGTGGTTCCGGCTTCCTTGCCAGCGAATCTAGTCGTGTGAGGTGAACACGCTGGGGCGCTGGCAGCCACGGAGCGCGCAGGCGCGGCGGATCGGGCGTGGACGTCCTTGTTACGGTCGCTGGATGGTGAGCTGGGATGAGGACGACGTACGCGCTCGGATGCTGGAGATGGCGGCACAGGACCCGGGACGGGAGCGCTTCGGGGCCGACACGCACCGGTACGAGTTGGCACCGCCGCTGCTGGAGGCGGAGATCAGTGCGTTCGAGGAAGCCCACGGCATCGATCTTCCGGTGGAGTACCGGTCCTTCGTCGCGCAGGTGGGAAACGGCCCCGCCGGTCCCGGTCACGGAGTGATGCCGTTGGTCGCCCCCAGGCAGGCGGCGAGGAGTGGGCCATGGACGACGAGTGGGAACACGATCGGCTGCCGGGCCGACTCGCCGCGCCTTTCCCCCTCACTGAACCCCTGCCTGGCCGCATTAACACGCCGGCCGATGCGCTGACCCGGGGCACACTCATGGTGGCTGACCAGGGTTGCGGCATCTACGTCCGGCTGATCCTGAACGGCCCACGAGCGGGCGAGGTCTGGCAGATTGACGGGGACTGGGGCGGCTTCGGAGCTTGCCTGCCGGGAGGACCGTGCGGAGCTATCGGCGCTGGAGGGTCGGCGCGTACACGAGGCCGTCCTGACCTGCTTCGCCAGCCCCTCGACTGGCGGAACTCGCAGTCCGCCGGCAAGGCCGAGACTGCGAAGCGGCGTCGGCCGAAGCGCGGCTGCGGGCGTTGCCGACCTAGTCAGCCACGTGGGCTTCCGCTCAGACGGCCGTGGCAGCGAGACGGCTGAAGAGTTCCCGGGTCGCGGAGCCCGGCTCGGCGCAGTAGGCGATGAGGCGTTGACCGGTCTCGGGGATGTGGAGTACCTGGCACTCGTATTCCAGTGGCCCGAAGGTGGCGGAGTCGATCTTCTTGATGACCCGGCGCCGCACCTCGACGTCATGGGTCGCCCACATCTCGGCGAATCGTGGTGAGGTGCCGAGGAGTTCGGTGACGAGCCCCTCGAGCCCGAGGTCGCCGGGGTGGAGGGCGTAGGAGGCGCGCAGGTCGGCGACGGTCGCGCGGGCGAACGTGATCGCCGACTCGTCGTCCCAGCGATGGTGGTCGAGGGCCTCGCGGAACATCCAGCGGACAAGGTTGCGGTCGTCCTTCGGCGCCCGCACGACGCTGCTGATGAAGTGCGTCGCGAGCGCGTTCCAGGCGAGGAGGTCGTACTTCGCGTCGACGACGTAGGCCGGCACCTCCGGCATGCTGTCGAGGAGGCACCGCACGGCGGGAGTGAGTTCGCGGACCGGGCCGACGGCGGGGGGTGGGCTTTCGCCGGCGACGCGGAAGAGGTAGTCGCGCTCGTCGCGTGTGAGCAGCAGTGCCCGGGCCAACGCGGAGAGCACCTGCCGGGACGGGTTCGGGCCACGGCCCTGCTCCAGCCGGATGTAGTACTCGATGGACATTCCGGCGAGTTGGGCGACCTCCTGCCGGCGCAGACCGGGCGTGCGGCGGCGCAGACCGTCCGGCAGCCCGACGTCACGAGGTTTCAGACGAGCCCGGCGAGCCCGTAGGAACGCCGCCAGTTCCTCGCGAAGGATCATGCCTCCATGCTGCCCCAGCTCTGGCGGCCGTGGGTGGTATCGCCGGTACCAGCTTCACCAGGTCTCTGGTGGGCCGGACACGGGCGCCGCAGGGTCGGGGCATGACACTGATTGCGCTGATCACAGGTGCCAACAAGGGCATCGGCTACGAGACCGCCCGTCTGCTCGGCGAGCGCGGCATGACCGTCCTGGTCGGGGCGCGGAACGAGGAACTCGGGCAGAAGGCCGCGTCGGCGCTGCGCGAGGGCGGCGTCGACGCCCGTTTCCTCCAGATCGACGTCACCGACGACGCGTCCGTCCAGCGAGCGGCCGATCACTTGGACGCCGCGTACGGACGCCTCGACGTCCTGGTCAACAACGCGGGCATCGTCGGCGACGTCGAAGGCGCCCGCGGCGGACCGAGCGCCGCCACCCGGGCCGCCCTCCGCCAGGTCTTCGAGGCGAACGTGTTCGGCGTGGTGGCGGTCACCAACGCCTTCCTGCCGCTGTTGCGGAACGCCGAGGCCGCCCGCATCGTCAACGTCTCCAGCGAGGTCGGCTCGCTGACCTTCATGAGCGATCCGGAGCATCCGCTCCACCAGCTGGCCACGATTCCCTACCCGGCGTCGAAGACCGCGCTGAACATGGTCACCGTGATGTACGCCAAGGAGCTGCGGGACACCCCGATCAAGGTCAACGCCGCAAACCCCAGCCACTGCGCGACCGACCTCACCAGCCACACCGGCTCCCGCACGCCGGAGCAGGGCGCTCTGGTGAGCGTCGCGCTGGCCACACTGCCGGCCGACGGTCCGAGCGGGCGGTTCTGGCGCGACGGCGCCCCGGCCGCGGGCGCGGAACTGCCCTGGTGACTCCCGACGGGAATCACCAGAGCGATGCGAGACAGCGCCCCACCGGCAGGTCTCACGCCCGGTCCGGCTCTCTCACCAGCACCAACCTCAACGGCAACACGCGCCGCTTCCTGGCCGCTGAGATCAACGGCTGTCCGTTCGCCAACGCCGCACCGACGGCGACCTCCCGAAGAACATCACCGTCGGCCCGGACAACCCGCTGACGATCTCCATGTTGGGCAGCGTGGAGGGCACGGCGTCGACGGCCGCCTACGAGGGGCTGCGGCGGAACCGCCGACCGTCCGCAGCCCCGTCCGACGGGCTTTTACGGCAGCGCGGACAGCAGATCGGGCCGTGGTCCCGGCTGCATACTGGACCACATGGCACGCGAGCAGCAGAGCGCCGACGGCAGCGGGCTGGGGATCTTCCTGCGCACCCGCCGGAGCCGGGTGACGCCCAAGGACGTCGGCTTGGTGACCAATGCCGGGCTGCGGCGTACACCGGGGCTGCGGCGCGAGGAGCTGGCCACGCTGGCCGGGATCAGCATCGACTACTACGCGCGCCTGGAGCGCGGCCACGAGACCAACCCCAGCCCGGCCGTGGTCGACGCCCTTGCCCGTGCCCTCCGGCTGGACGCGCACGAGTACCGGCATCTGCGCGATCTCGCCGAGCGAGCCGACAGGAGGTCCGCGCCGGAACCGGCTGCTGCTTCCGAGCGGACCTTGCGGCCCGACATCGAGCTGATGCTGGAGAACCTGCGCCCCAACCCGGCGTACGTGATCAGCCGCACGATGGACATCCTCGCGGGCAACCCCGGCTCGGTCCGTCTCTTCGCCGGGGCGGAGGACTGGCCGCCCGAGCGGCACAATGCCCTGCGCTATCTCTTCCTCGACCCACACGCGCCGAAGCTGTTCGCCGACTGGGACGAGCAGGTCCGCACGTGCGTGGGCCGCATCCGCGCCCTGGCAGGTACCGAGCCGGACGCGCCCGGCCTGTCCGAACTCATCGACGAACTCAGGCGGGAAAGCCCGGAGTTCGTGCGCCGCTGGACGGACTACGACGTGCAGCCGCACCCGCGTGGCGACAAGACCTTCCACCATCCGGAGGTCGGCGACATCACGCTCGGCTACCAGTCGATGCAGCTCGACGGGACTCCCGGCCACCGGCTCGTCGTGTTCTTCGCCGAACCCGGTACCGCCGAACACGCCAAAATGCTCCTCCTCGACAAGGGGGCCGCCGAAGCGGCCTCCGAGCGTGTCGAGGAGGAGCGGAGCTGACCGTGGTCGGCTCCCCTGACCGGCGTCAGGGCTTGACGATGACCTTCAGTGCCTCGCGGTCGGCCATGGCGCGGTAGGCGTCCGCGGTGTCCTCCAGGCCGACGGTGCGGTCGAAGACCCGGCCCGGCTCGATCTTCCCCTCCAGGATGTCGGGCAGCAGTTCCTCCATGTAGGCGCGGGCCGGGGCCACACCGCCGGTGATGGTGACGTTCTTCGCGAAGTCCATGAAGCCGAAGGGGATATCGCCGTACTGCGGTACGCCGACCCGGCTGATCGCGCCGCCGGGGCGGACCACGCCGAGGCCCATCTGGAGGGCCGACAGGGCGCCGACGCACTCCAGCACGGCGTGGGTGCCCATGCCGCCGGTCAGCTCCTTCACGCGGGCAATGCCTTCTTCGCCGCGTTCGGCGACGACCTCGGTGGCCCCGAACTCGACGCCCAGGTCGGTGCGGTCCTTGTGCCGGCCCATCAGGATGATCCGCTCGGCACCGAGCCGCTTGGCGGCCAGGACGGCGGACAGGCCGACCGCGCCGTCGCCGATCACGGTGACGGTGGTGCGCTCGTCGACACCGGCCTTGACCGCGCTGTGGTGGCCGGTGCACAGCACGTCGGAGAGGCTGAGCAGGGAGGGCAGGAGGGCGGAGTCCTCGGCCACCGGCAGCTTGACCAGGGTGCCCTGGGCCTGCGGGACGCGGACCGCCTCGCCCTGGCCGCCGTCCACGCCGTTCGGACCCCACTGACCGCCGTGCGGGCAGGCCACGTGCAGACCTTCCTTGCAGAAGACGCAGGTGTTGTCCGCCCAGAGGAAGGGCGCGACCACCACGTCACCGGCCTTCACACCGGACACGTCGGAACCGGTCTCCTCGACGATGCCGAGGAACTCGTGTCCCATGCGCCGGCCCTCCTCGGAGGCGGGCATGGAGGCGTACGGCCACAGGTCGCTGCCGCAGACGCAGGCGAGGACCACCCGGACGATCGCGTCGGTGGGGTTCTGGATCTTCGGGTCGGGGACGTCCTCCACACGGACGTCGCCGGCACCGTACATGATGGTTGCGCGCATGAAACTCTTCCGATCTTGCTTGATGTGAGGGGTGGTCGACGGAGTGCGGCGGCTCAGTAGCGGCCGCCCTCCGGTGTCGGCAGGGCGGCCAGTTCGGCCAGGTCCGCCGGGCTCAGCTCCGCGTCCGCGGCGCCCGCGTTGTCGAGCAGGTACGTCGGGTTCTTGGTCCCGGGGATCGGGATGACGTACTCGCCCTGGGCCAGCACCCAGGCGAGCGCCACCTGCGCCGGGCTGGCGCCGATCCGCTCGGCGATCTCCCGCACCCTGGCGACGAGGGCCAGGTTGGTGCGCAGCGCGTCCTGCTGGAAGCGGGGCAGCGAGCGGCGGAAGTCGTCGGCGGGCAGGTCGTCGAAGGTGGTGAACCGGCCGGTGAGGAAGCCCCTGCCCAGGGGCGAGTACGGCAGGAAGGCGATGCCCTGCTCCTGGCAGTACGGCAGCACCTCGTCCAGCCAGTCGCGGGTCCACAGCGACAGCTCGGACTGCACCGAGGCCACCGGGTGGACGGCCTGGGCCCGCTTGATCTGTTCGACGGTGACCTCGGACAGGCCGATGTGACGGGCCTTGCCGGCGGTCACGGTCTCGGCGAGGGCGCCCCAGGTCTCCTCGATCGGTACCGCAGGATCCACGCGGTGCAGCTGATAGAGGTCGACGTGGTCGGTGCCGAGCCGCCCCAGGCTCTCGTCGATCGACAGCCTGACGTGCTCCGGCCGGCCGTTGGGGCCGCGTACGGGGCGGCCCTCGGCATCCCGGGACAGGACGCCGACCTTGGTGGCCAGCACCGCCCGGTCACGGCGGTCCTTGAGTGCCCGGCCGACGAGTTCCTCGTTGGTGAGCGGCCCGTACACGTCGGCCGTGTCGATCAGGGTCATGCCCAGGTCGAGGGCCTGGTGGATCACCTTGACGGAGGTGGTGTCGTCGCGCGGGGTCTGTGTGTCGTAGGCATGGGTCATGCCCATGCAGCCCAGGCCCAGGACGCCGAGTTCGGGGCCGCCGGAGCCCAGTGTGGTGGTGCGCATGACTGCTCGGCCTCCTGCTAGCCGTTGTCCTGGCCTTCGACGATCTTCTTGAGCTGGGTGACTGCGCTCATCGCGCTGGGCCATCCGGCGTAGAACGCCAGGTGGGTGAAGGTCTCGACCAGCTCGTCCTCGGTGAGCCCGTTCTGCAGTGCCCGGCGCAGGTGGTTGTCGAGCTGTTCCGGGCGGTACAGGGCCGCCAGGGTGGTGACGGTGATCAGGCTGCGGTCGCGCGGGGAGAGACCCGGACGCTCCCAGACGTCTCCGAACAGCACCTCGTCGGTCAGTTGGACCAGCTTCGGCGCGAAGGCTCCGAGCGCCTTCTGGGCAGGGGTTGGCTCGTGTGCCATGTCTGAACTCCTTGTGCACGGAGGTACGTGTGTACGGGGTCGAGGTTCAGAGGTTGACCAGCTGGCTCATCTCCGCTTCGAGGCGGTCGCCCGCGGCCGGGGTGAGGTCGTTGAGCTTGCCGAGCTGCTCGGCGGTCAGCTCGACCGCGTCGGCGGCGGTGTTCTCCTCGACGCGGGAGACCCGCTTGGTGCCGGGGATGGGGGCGATGCCGTCGCCCTGCGCGAGCAGCCAGGCCAGGGCCACCTGCGCCGGGGTGGCGCCTGCCTCCGCGGCGACCGCTTCGACCTCGTCGACGAGGGCCAGGTTGCGCCGGAAGTTCTCCTCGGTGAAACGCGGGTTGGTCAGGCGCCGGTCGGTGGCGTCGAACTGGTCGGTGGAGCGGATCTTGCCGGTCAGGAATCCGCGGCCGATCGGCGCCCAGGGCACAAGGCCGATGCCGAGCTCCCGCAGTACGGGAAGGATCTCCGCCTCGATGTCACGGGTCCACAGGGAGTACTCCGTCTGCAGGGCGGCGACGGGGTGGACGGCGTGGGCGCGGCGGATCGTGGCGGGGCCCGCCTCGGACAGCCCGATGTGGCGGATCTTGCCCTCGGCCACCAGCTCCGCGAGCGCCCCGACGGTGTCCTCGATCGGCGTGGCCGGGTCGACCCGGTGCTGGTAGTACAGGTCGATGTAGTCGGTGCCGAGCCGCCGGAGAGAGCCCTCGACCGCGGCGCGGATGTTCGCTGGACTGCTGTCGGGCGTGCCCGGCGTGCCGTCGCCTGCGGCCGTGTGCGAGACCAGGCCGAACTTCGTCGCCAGGACGACCTGGTCTCGGCGGCCCCGGACGGCCCTGCCGACGAGTTCCTCGTTGACGAAAGGTCCGTAGATCTCGGCGGTGTCGAGGAGGGTGACACCCAGGTCGAGTGCGCGGTGGACGGTGCGGACGGACTCGGCGTCGTCCGTGCCGTGCCCGGTGTAGACGCCGCTCATCCCCATCGTGCCCAGGCCGATCCGGGACACGTCCAGGCTGCCCAGCTTGATGTGCTTCACGGTTGGCGATTCCTTCGTTTCCAGGGCGCCGACGGATGCCTCCTCGGCTCCCCTGGGGTGCCGGGTGTTACGCCACGGAGCAGTGCATCCGGGGCCCTCTCTGTGTCAGGCCCTTCGCGCCGTGCGGAGTCGGCCCATCAACCGGAGAGGCCGTCCGCAACATCACCCAGCCTCCCCCTCGGCGGTCCGGAGTGGCAGGCCGCGCTGTGCCGGGCAGTGGCGTTCCGTGCTGTGACAGGGCACCCCACACGCCTGCCGTGCAGGTCACAGGACCGGCAGACTGGACGGCATGACACGTGACCAGCAGCAGCCGACCGGCGGCGGCACCGAGCTGGGCCGCTACCTGCGGGCGCGCCGCGCCCAGGTGACCCCCGCCCAGGCGGGCCTGGCCCCCGGCGCCGGGCTGCGCCGCACCCCGGGGCTGCGCCGCGAGGAGCTGGCCACGCTGGCCGGGGTCAGCATCGACTACTACGCCCGCTTGGAGCGCGGCAAGGAGACCCGCCCCAGCCCGTCCGTCGTCGACGCACTCGCCCGCGCCCTGCAGCTGACGCCGGACGAGCACGAGCACCTGCGTACCCTGGCCGCCCACGCCGCCCGGACCGCACCGGATCCTCCCGCCGCGCCGAGCAGGACGGTGCGGCCCGGCGTCAAGCTGGTGCTGGAGAGCCTGCGGCCGAGCCCCGCCTACGTGGCCGGCCGCACCAATGACCTGCTGGCGTGGAACCCCGCCGGGCTGCGTCTGTTCGCCGGTATCGAGGAGTGGCCGCTCAAGCAGCGCAACCTCGCCCGCTACGCCTTTCTTCACCCCGCCGCCCGCGAGGTCTTCGCCGACTGGGAACACACCCTGCGCGGCTGCGTCGCCCGGCTGCGGGCCCTGGCCGGCACCGACCCCGACGCACCCGATCTGACCGCGCTCGTCGGTGAACTCCTGCTCAAGAGCCCGGACTTCGCCCGGTTGTGGGAGCGCTACGAGGTCAAGGCGCACGCGTTCGGCCGCAAGACCTATCACCACCCCGACGTCGGCACCTTCACCCTCGGCTACCAGGGGATGCACCTGGAGGGCACCCCCGGCCACCGTCTGGTGACCTACTACGCCGAGCCCGGTACGCCCTCCCACGACGCGCTCGTCCTCCTCGACCTCACCGCGGACCACCCGGTCCCGCACGACAGTGGCCCGTCACGAGGGCGTGCACCGAAGACACCGGAAGAAGCCCCTGTCCCCCCGTCCGGGCACCGTGGGCAAGGGCAGGAGGGATGAGGACGGTCATACGCGCATAGACACCGCGTATGACCGTCCGGTGCGTCGGGTCAGGGCTCCCGTCGCGCCGCGCTCAGGCATGCCCTCCGGGCCACCGCGGCCGCCCGCCGACCCTTGATCGCGCTTTACAAACCATTAACTTGATCGACTTTAAGGTGAATTATCCCGATTGCTTCACTTTGCGACGCCATGCAACTCCCTTTACCCAAGGAGCAAGATGCGTCCCGGTCTCACGAAGCGTCACGTGACTCCCCTCGCCGCGGTCACGGCCGCCGGCGTCGCCCTGGCCGTGGTCACGGCGTCGAATGCCGCCGCCACGGCGTCCCGGTCCGTCCGCACCTCCGCCCCCGCCTCGGCGGGCATACCGAAGGTCACGGTCAAGCCGGTGCCGCTGGCCGCCCGGAACCCGAAACTGCCTGACGTTGTGGTGGTCGACGCCGGTGGCACGATCACCTCGACCGCGCGGGACCGCATCAGCTACCTGCACTACGGCCCGGCCCTGGCCGACGGCGTCCAGGGAGTCCTCAAGCCGCTGTACCCGGAGCTGGGGAACGTCGCCAACGTCTCGGTCGTACGGACCGATGTCACCGGAACCTCGTCCCAGACCACCACGAAGAACATGTACGACCTCTCCCGCACGGTGGACGCGGCGCTCGCCCTTCCCGGGATCGACGGCGTCGTCGTCAACAGCGGCACCAACGTTCTCGAAGAGGACGCGTACTACCTGGACCTGACCGTGCAGTCGAACAAGCCGGTCGTCATCAGCGGGTCGATGCACCAGTCGGGGACCTTCACCACCGACGGCGCGACCAACATGTTCAGCTCGATCCGCCTGGCCGCCAGCGGAGAGACGACCTGCTACGGCACGGTCATGCTGATGAACGACCAGTTCTTCGCCGCCCGGGAGGTCACCAAGACCGACGGCTACCGGATGGACACCTTCGGTGGCGGCAACTACGGCGCCCTCGGCGTCGTCAACGAGGACCACATCCGCACGATGCGAGCCCCGGCCCGGGTGATGAAGTGCGGCCGGAGTTCCTGGAAGACGCCCTTCGACCTGTCGAAGAAGAAGGCGAGCGATCTGCCCGCGGTGGACATCGTCAGCGGGTACATCGAGTCCTCGGCGGTCCCGATCGACGCACTGGTGGAGGCCGGGGACAAGGGGATTGTGACCTCCGGCCACGGTCCCGGCGGAATCTCGACCGCGCAGAACGCGGCCGAGGCGAGGGCGATCGAGAAGGGTGTCCTCTTCGTCTCGGCGACCCGCACCGGCGGCGAGGGCACCTACGACAGCGGGACACCCGGCGTGATCGGGGCCGCCGACCTCTCCCCGCAGAAGGCGCGGGTGCTGCTCCAGCTGGGCCTTGCCTTCAGCGGTGAGGAATCCCGTATCCGCGCCTGGTTCACGACCATTGGCGATCCCGAGTTCGACCTGTCCTCCTTCCGCCGCTAGGTCCACTGCCCCGGCTTGCTGGTGACGGGGCACAGGTGAGAGCCACGGCACCGAGACTGTCGTTGAGCTGTTCCAGTGTGCGGGCGCCCAGGTGGGCGACCCACACCCTGGGCGGCCGGCGATCCGGTTCCAGGGTGCAGGAGTGCCCTGATGGCGCGACGCGCGTCCTTGGGGCCGTAGCCCTCGGCGGCCTGATCCAGGGGCGTGGGAGGTCCGCCACCCGAATGTCACCGGGAGAGGGGGATCAGCAGGCGCCGGGAGTGCGGGTGCGCGCACCGCCGTACTCGGCGTCGGTGACGTGTTCCAGCCAGTCGACCGTGTCGCCCTCCCACAGGGCGATGTGGCTCATGAAGCGGTCGGGGGCGGCACCGTGCCAGTGCTCCTCGTCGGCCGGAGTGAAGATCACGTCGCCGGGGTGGGCCTCGATGATCTCGCCTCCGCGGGACTGGACCAGGGCGATGCCCTCGACGATGTAGAGGGTCTGGCCCAGTCCGTGGCTGTGCCAGGCGGTACGGGCACCGGGTGAGAAGCGCACCATGTTGGTCCGTGTGCGGGAGGGCTCCTCGCCCCGGTAGATCACATCCGCCCAGGCGTCGCCGGTGAACATCTCCGCCGGCAGTTTCATGGTCGGCGGCTGCTTGAGGATCTCCATGGTGGTGGCTACTCCTTGCGTCGGCCCTCGTGGAGAGGCCGTAGTGGGGGATGCGCCCCTGGACGGGGCCGGATCAGGCCGTACGGAACAGTTCCGGGCCACGGTCAGAGCGGACATGGGCTCGGTCCACCCGGCGTAGAACGCCATGCGGGTGGTCGCCTCGATGGGCTCCGCCTCGGTGACGCCGTTCTGCCCGGCCAGGCCGAGAACGATGGAACAGCAGCTCACGCGCGCGTGGAAGGACTCGTTGATACGTGTACTGGCAGTACACCCCACGGTTGAAGGGGCCGTCGTAGCCTCGACAACATGGACAACCGGAGCGAGGTGCGTGAGTTCCTGACCAGTCGCCGTGCCAAGATCACGCCGCAACAGGCGGGACTGGCCGCCTTCGGCGGCAACCGGCGCGTCAAGGGACTGCGCCGGGAGGAGGTCGCCCTGCTCGCCGACGTCAGCGCCGAGTACTACGCCCGTCTGGAGCGCGGCAACCTCTCCGGCGTCTCCGAGACCGTCATCGACTCACTGGCCCGCGCGCTCCAGCTCGACGAGGCCGAGCGCGCCCACCTGGACGACCTCGCGCGCACCGCGAACAGCACCCGTCGGCCGCCGCGCCGACGGGCCCCGCAGCCGATCCGCCCCAGCCTGCAGCACCTGATCGACGCGATGACGGAAGCTCCGGTGTTCATCCGCAACGGCCGCCTGGACATCCTCGCCACCAACCGGCTCGGCCGCGCTCTGTACGACCCGGTGTTCGCCTCTCCCGCCCGGCCCGTGAACCTGGCCAGGTACGAGTTCCTCGACCCCGGTGCGGCCGACTTCCTGCCCCGCTTGGAGACGCAGGCTGCCCGGGCCGTGGCCCTGCTGCGCACCGAGGCGGGACGCGACCCCTACAACCGTGACCTGACCGACCTCATCGGCGAACTCTCCACCCGCAGTGAGAAGTTCCGCACTCTGTGGGCCGCCCACGACGTACGGCTGCACCAGACCGGCATCAAGTACTTCCACCACCCCGCCGTCGGCGAACTCGCCCTCCCCTTCGAGGCCATGCCCATCCCCGCCGACCCCGGCCTCACCCTCACCGCCCTCAGCGCCGAACCCGGCACCCCCGCACACGACAGCCTGAAACTCCTCGCCAGCTGGGCCGTCACCCTCGACCAGGCCGACCAGACCGGCACCACGGTGACCACCGACGACGGACACCGTGCGTAGCGGAGCCCTTCCATCGGGGGACTGCGTCCGGCGCGCCACCGTCACTTCCGGGTCGGACACGGTCCGCTTACCTGGTGAGCGAACGCCCGCTCACGCCACGCGCTCCCAGTGGTGGCCCTCCCACAGGATCAGCGCGAGGAGGACCACAAGCGCGCAAGCGAGTGCCGCGGCCCCGCTGGCATACAGCACGGCCGGAGCGGCCAGGGCGGCGACGGCGAGCGCGGCCCACAGCCGGGCCTGTGGCCAGCTGCCGGCGAGGGTGCGGTGGAAGCAGGCCAGACCGGCCAGATAGAGGGCGATCCCGATGGGCAGGTGCCTTGCCTGGACACCGTCGGACGCGTCGTGGAACTCGTCGATGGCCTTCTCCATCCCGACCGCCGCGACCGCGATACCGAAGACGATGACGAAGTAGGAGTAGCCGAAGGAGTGGACGGCGACGCGGGGTCGCCGGTCCGGCGGAACCCGCTCCAGGCGGGCCTCGCTCTCGCGCTCCTCACGTCCGAAGTAGAGCCACCACATCGCCTCGCTCAGCGCCAGCACGAGGAGCGCGCCCACGAGCATCGTGGTCACCTCGTCCTCGCGCGAGGCCACGGCGCCGACCTCGGCTATCGACTCGCCGAGCACGATGATCACCGCGAGCCCGTGCCGCTCGACGAAGTGCCCGACGCCCACCGTGAACTCACCGACGCCGGTGATGATCGGCGTCGACACCACGATGACCCAGGCCAGCGGCCACAGCCAGGGCCGCACGCCCGGCGGCACGAGGCCGGCGGCCAGGACGACGAGGACCATGACCACGTTGAGCGGCCCGACGCGCAGGATGCCGCGATGGCCCGACGTCCCGATGAATCCGACCAGGTGGATGAGGACCACGAGGAGGTAGCTCGCGCCGAACAGTCAGGCCCACGGGCCGCGTTCGGCGACCTTCGGGACGGTGATCGACATGACGAAGAACCCCGCGGTGCGGCCAGGAGGAGCAGCCGGGGCCCGGTGCGGTCCAGGTCCAGCGTGTTGGTCAGCCAGGCGTAGCCGCCGTACATCCACCAGATGATCGACAGCAGCATGGCCACCCGGCCGACGCCGACCAGCGTCGGCAGCTCGTCGAGGACGGACGCGACCTGCGTGATGGTGAACACGAAGACCAGGTCGAAGAAGAGCTCCAGCGGCCGGACGGATTCCACCGTGCCCTGGTCCGCGGCACCCGGCTCGGTTGTCTCATCGGTCACGGCGGCGACCGTGCCCATGCCTGCGCCGGCACACCGGGCGGCCGGGCCGCCGCGCGTGTCCCGCGTCCCGAACTGCTGGTGACAAGCAACTCCCGGTCCTCCCTCACGCCAACTGGCCCAGTCTCCCGAACCCGTGACCTCGCCAGTGGTCCCGTGGGGTGCCCTGTCACACCACGGAACACCACTGCCTGGCACAGCACGGCGTTCCACACAGGGCTCACAGACAACAGGGTGAAGGCATGTCGGCCCTGAACAAGAAGATCGCGACCGCGGCCATGCTGGGGATCTCCGTGTCCGCAGCCGTCGTCGGCTGCACGAACACGAACACGAACACGGACCCGGACCCGGACCCGGACAGCAGCAGTACGGCTACGAGCAGGCGTCCGGCGTACGAGAACGGCGACTACCGCGCGACCGGGCAGTACGGGAGCGGCCCGTCGAGCATCACGGTGTCCCTCACCCTCGACGACGGAGCGATCACGGCGGTCGAGGTCACCCCGCACGCGACGGATTCGACCTCGCGCGACTACCAGGAACGTTTCGCCGACGTGGTCCCGCGACTCGTCGTCGGCAAGAAGATCGACGACGTGCATCTGGACCACGTCGCCGGTTCGAGCCTGACTCCCGACGGGTTCAACGCCGCGCTCCAGCAGATCAAGGGCGAAGCCGCCGGCTGACACACCCCGCACCGCGAGTAGCACCCCATCCTTCCCCCCCAGCAGCAAGAGAGAGTGGGCATGTCTACCGAACTTCCGGAGTCACTGGTTCCGCCCCCCTCGGAGACGTTGTCGGCGCCCTCACGCCGTGCGTTCATCGCGGCGTCCACCGCCGTCGGCGGCGCCGTGGTGGCAGGCGGTGTGCTCGCGGGCCCGGCCCCGCTGGGTGCCACGGAGGCGGCTGCCGCCGACGGACCGCCCAGCAGCCGGGTCACGGTGACCGTCAACGGCACGCGGCACACCGTCACGATCGACAACCGCACCTCGCTCCTCGACCTGCTGCGTGAACACCTCGGGCTCACCGGCTCGAAGAAGGGCTGCAACGCCGGGGCGTGCGGAGCATGCACGGTCCTGGTGGACGGCCGCCGGGTCAACTCCTGCCTGACGCTCGCGGTCCGCCTCGACGGCGCACAGGTCACCACGATCGAGGGCCTGGACCGGGGTGGCCGGCTGCACCCGTTGCAGGAGGCGTTCGTCGAGCAGGACGCCTTCCAGTGCGGCTTCTGCACCCCGGGCCAGATCATGTCCGGCGTCGCCTGCATCCAGGAGGGTCACACCGGCTCCGCCGAGGAGATCCGGGAGTGGATGAGCGGCAACATCTGCCGCTGCGGCTGCTACGTCAAGATCGTGCGGGCGGTCGAGCAGGCCGCCGCGGGCGGGATGTGAGGGCCGGTGCATCCTTTCTCGTACACGAAGGCCGCCGACACCCGCGAAGCCCTCGACGCGGGCCGCAGCGGCGGACGGTACCTCGCCGGCGGCACGACTCTTGTCGATCTGATGCGGGAGACGGTCGAACGCCCCGGCTCGCTGGTCGACATCAGCGCCCTGCCGCTGCGCCAGGTCACGGTCACCGAGCGCGGAGGGCTGCGGATCGGCGCGCTGGTGCGGATGGGCGAGGCCGCCGCGCACCCGAAGGTGCGCACCACCTACCCGGTGATCTCACAGGCACTGGAACTGAGCGCCTCGGCCCAGCTGCGGAACATGGCCACCATCGGCGGCAACATCATGCAGCGCACCCGCTGCACCTACTTCCGGGACGTGACCGCCGCCTGCAACAAGCGTGAGCCGGGCTCCGGTTGTGCCGCGCTGGAGGGCTTCAACCGCGGCCACGCGATCCTGGGTACCTCCGACGCCTGTGTGGCCACCCACCCCTCGGACGTGGCCGTCGCCTTCGCGGCCCTGGAGGCGACCGTGCGCCTGCTGGGCCCGGACGGGCGGGAGCGCGGCGTCGCCTTCGCCGACTTCCTGCTGCAGCCGGGCAGCACACCGAACCGTGAACAGGTCCTGCAGCAGGGAGAGTTGATCACCGCCGTCGAGATCCCGGCCCACGCCCGTCCGCTCCAGTCGGGCTACCTCAAGGTCCGTGACCGGCAGTCCTACGAGTTCGCCCTCACCTCCGCCGCCGTCGCGCTGCACATCCGCGGCGGAGTGATCCGCGAGGCGAAGGTCGCCGCCGGAGGAGTGGGCACCGTGCCCTGGAAACTGCCGCGGGTCGAGGCGCACCTCATCGGCGAACGCCCCTCGGACGCCCTGTGGGCAGCGGCGGCCGAGCAGGCGGCCGAGGGTGCTCGGCCCCTCCAATACAACGGCTTCAAGGTCGAGTTGCTCAAACGGACCGTCGAACGCCAGCTGCGCATCGTAGGAGGCAGCGCATGAGCCCCCAGCCGCAAGCCGCCGTCGGCGCCCCGCTGTCGCGGGTCGACGGACGCCTGAAGGTCACCGGCCGGGCCGACTACGCCGTGGACCACGACATCACAGGCGTAATCCACGCAGTCATCGTCGACAGCAGCATCGCCGTCGGGCGGATCACCGGCATCGACACGACCGCCGCCGAGGCCCAGCCCGGCGTCTTGACGGTGATCACCCACCTCAACGCACCGACCCTGCCGTACCGGGACAACGCCGGGTCGAACAACCCGCCGGGCAGAAGGCTGCGGGTCTTCCAGGACGACCAGGTCCTCTTCCACGGCCAGCCCGTCGCCGTCACCGTGGCCACCACGCTGGAGGCCGCGCAGCACGCGGCGAGCCTGGTCGAGGTCACCTATGACGCCCAGGAGCCGTCCACCGACCTGAGCGACCACAGCGTCCCGACGAACACCCCCACGACCTACACGCGCGGCGACGCGCAGACGGCCCTGGCCTCCGCAGCCGTACGCCTGGAGATGACCTACCGGCTCGCCCGCAACCACCACAACCCGATGGAGCCGCACGCCACCACTGCCCAATGGGACGGCGACCGGCTGACCGTCTGGGACAAGACCCAGTGGGTCATCGGCGGCACCCAGACCGAACTCGCCGCCGTCTTCGGGATTCCACTGGCATCCGTGCGGGTCATCTCCCCGTTCGTCGGCGGCGGGTTCGGCAGCGGTCTGCGGACCTGGCCGCACGTCACCGTCGCCGCCCTGGCCGCCCGCGAGACCGGGCGGCCGGTCAAGCTCGCCCTGACCCGCAGACAGCAGTACTTCGGGGCCGGATACCGGCCCGCCTACGAATACGGCATCCAGCTGGGCAGCGACCTCGCCGGACGCGTGAGCGCCACGGTCCGCGACCTGCGCTCCGAGACCTCGGCCTACGAGACCTTCGCGGAGCGGGGCGTCCTGCCGCTGGGCCAGGTCCTCTACGGCACGCCCAACGTCAGCCAGACGTACCGGACCGTGCCGCTGGACGTGAACACTCCGGTGGCCATGCGCGGCCCCGGCTTCGCCACCGCCGCCTTCGCCGTCGAGTCGGCCATGGACGAACTCGCCCACGAACTCGGCATCGACCCGATCGAACTGCGCCTGCGCAACGAACCGGCGACGGACCCGTCCAACGGACAGGCGTTCTCCACCCGGCGGCTGCGCGAGTGCTACGCCACCGGCGCCCGCGAGTTCGGCTGGAGCGGCCGTGACCCGGCCCCCCGCTCCACCCGCGACGGCGACTGGCTGATCGGCACCGGCATGGCCGCCGGCGTCTACCACACCCTGCGCGCGGCGGCCCAGGCATCGGTCCGCCTGAACGCCGACGGCACCGCCCTGGTCCAGTCCGCGACCAGCGACATGGGCCCCGGCACCTACACCTCCATGACCCAGGTCGCCGCCGACGCCCTCGGCCTGCCCGTGCGCCGGGTCACCTTCCGGCTCGGCGACTCCGTCATGCCCACCGCCCCGCTGCACGGCGGCTCCCTGACCATGGCCAGCGTCGGCTCCGCCGTCCAGGACGGCTGCGACCGGCTGCGCCAGCAGGCGATCCAACTCGCCGTCGGGGATGCGCAGTCGCCGCTCTACGGCGCCGACGCCGACACCGTCGTCGTACAGGGCGGCCGTCTGTACGTGAGCGGCGATCCGTCGCGCGGGGACACCTACGAACGGCTGCTGGCCCGCAACGACCGCGACAGCATGGAAGTCCTCGGGTCCTACACCCCGGCACAGTCGCGGCTCACCATCGACGCCTACGCCGCCGTGTTCGCCGAGGTCGCCGTCGACGCCCGGCTCGGCCTCGTCCGGGTACGGCGGATGCTCGGCGTCTACGACGTGGGACGGGTGATCAGCCCCAAGCTGGCCGACAGCCAGGCCCTGGGCGGCATGGTCGGCGGCATCGGCCAGGCCCTGCTGGAGCACACCGTCACCGACCACCGCGACGGCCGCATCGTGAACGCGAACCTGGCGGACTACCTGGTCCCGGTCAACGCCGACGTGCCCGACCTCAGGGCGATCTACCTCGAAGGGGAGGACCGCGAGGCCGACCCGATCGGCGTCAAGGGCCTCGGCGAGGTCGTGCTGGTCGGGGTGGCACCGGCCCTCGCCAACGCGGTCTTCCACGCCACCGGCCGCCGTGTCCGCGACCTGCCCATCACCGCAGACGCGCTGCTCTGAGCCCCGTAGGGGGCCCGGCGACCCGGCCTGCGCGACGCACCCGTCACACCGACGGCCATCCGCTCGACCCCGCCTCCTGGAATCCCGGCAGGCGGCCCCCTCATCAACACATCACCCGCGAGGAAAACATGATCAAAATAGGACCCTGGAGGAGACGCCACGGTCTGCCGGCCGCCCTGGCGCTCGTCGCATCCCTGAGCGGTGCGGCAGGAGCCACCCAGCCCTCGGCCGAGCCCGCCGCGGGCCCGGTCGCCTGTTCCACCGACGCCCTGCGAGCCTCCCTCCACATCGACCAGGTGACCGTCACCAGCGCACAGGCCAACGCGACCGGGAAGTTCGCGCCCGCGGCCGGCGTCGAGTCCCAGTTCGGCGGCCCGTTCACCGGCCTGCCCTCCTACTGCGACGTCACGCTCACCCAGACCGACTCGGCGAACGACCACATCACCCTCAAGATGTGGCTGCCCGACCGGTGGAACGGACGATTCCAGGGCGTCGGGGGCGGCGGATTCGCCTGCGGCATCAACTACGGCCTCATGGCCACCGCCCTGACCAATGGCTACGCCTCCGCATCCACCAACTGCGGCCACGACAACTCGTGGCTCGACGGCAGCTTCGCACTGAACGTCGACCGGACCCTCAACCACCCGCTGTTGGACAACTTCGCCTCCGTCGGCATCCACGACATGACGGTCACCGGCAAGACCGTCACCCGCGCGTACTACGCCGAGAAGCCCGCCTACTCCTACTTCAACGGCTGTTCCAACGGCGGCCGTATGGGGCTCGTGGAGGCCCAGCGGTACCCGGACGACTACGACGGGATCGCCTCCGGCGCGCCGGCCACCAACCTGACCCGGTTCATTCCCGCGCTGATCTGGCCCCAACTGGTCATGAAGGAGAGCCACGACCTCCTGCCGACCTGCAAACAACAGGCGTTCAAGGATGCCGTGGTCAAGGCGTGCGACAGCCTCGACGGTGTCACCGACGGCGTGATCGGCGACCCCGACGCGTGCCACTGGAACCCGAAGCGGCTCATCGGGGTCCAGACGGCGTGCGGCACGATCACACGCACGGACACCGACGTCATGAGCAAGATCCTTGAGGGACCGCGGTCGCACGGCCGATTCCTCTGGTACGGGCTGGAGAAGGGCGCCGCCCTCTCCTACCTGGGCGTAGTCACCACCACCGGCGATGCCGCCACCGGTCGGCCGATGCCACTCGCCACCACCTATCTGGGATCGTGGCTCCAGCGCAACCCGGACTGGGACTGGCACACGCTCACCTACGACCGGTTCAACCAGCTCTTCGCCCAGAGCGTCAAGGAGTTCGGCTCCACGCTCGCCAGCGACGATCCGGACCTGTCCGCGTTCAGGAAGAGCGGCGGCAAGATCGTGCTCTGGCACGGGCTCGCCGACCCGCTGATCTTCCCCCAGGGCACGGTCGACTACTACCAGCGTGTCCAGCAGACCACCGGCGGAGCCGCGGCGACGAACTCCTTCGCGCGCCTCTTCCTCGCCCCTGGCGCCGAGCACTGCGTCAGCGGAGCCGGGCCCGCGCCCAGCGATCCACTGGCGGCCGTCGTGAACTGGGTCGAGCACGGCAAGGCGCCGAAGACCCTCCCCGCTGAGCTCACCGACCCCAGCACCAACAAGGTGACCGCGACGCGGCTGCTGTGCGCGTACCCGCTCGTCGCCCGGTACACCGGGCGGGGCGACACGGCAGACGCCGGTAACTACCGCTGCGCGGACACGTATACGCACTGAATTCCCGTCCGGCGCATACCTCGCGCACGTGCCCTGGTCGCGGGCCTGATCGCCAGGCCCGCGACCAGGGGCGAGGAATGACCTTCTC
Organism: Streptomyces sp. NPDC111507; assembly: GCF_055638955.1. Taxonomy (NCBI): domain Bacteria; kingdom Bacillati; phylum Actinomycetota; class Actinomycetes; order Kitasatosporales; family Streptomycetaceae; genus Streptomyces; species Streptomyces sp. NPDC111507. The sequence goes on from NZ_JBVKBU010000006.1 coordinate 606,471, forward strand.
GGGAGAAGGCGAGCCGGACCGTGGGCTTCGCCCCCCGGTCCATGCCGTCTGCCACGCCGCTCGCCCCTGTGCCCGCCACCTGCCCGTCACCACCGACACCCTGCTCTGCTGCCACCGCCCCCCACCCTCGGACCGTCCGGCGGCGCCCCATGCCCAGTTCCTCACCCCCACGGAGACCCGGCCATGCTGAACATCGCGGACACGCTGTACGACTGGTGCCGTGCAGGACGCTCCTTCGCTCTGGCCACGGTGGTCCAGGTCAGCGGCAGCGCGCCGCTGCCGCCCGGCACCGCGCTGGCCGTGGACGCAGCGGGCACGGTCGTCGGCAGCATCTCCGGAGGGTGCGTGGAGGGAGCCGTCCACGACCTGTGCACGCAGGTGCTCGCCGAGGATGGCGCCCCCGAACGGGCCCGGTTCGGCTACTCCGACGACGACGCCTTCGCCGTCGGGCTGACCTGCGGCGGCGAGATCGACGTCCTCGTGCAACGCGTCGATCCCCTCGCCCAGCCGCATCTCACTTCAGCCCTCGAAGCGGTGGCGCAGCGACGGCCGGTCGCCGTGGCCCACGTCGTGGATGGTCCCGGCGAACTCCTCGGCCGCACCCTGCTTGTTGAGCATGGGGCGTTCGACGGCTCCCTGGGCGGCAGCCCGGACGAGGACCGGACCGTGGCCGCACAGGCCCGCGCACTGCTCCGAGCGGGCCGCACGGCCCGTGTCGAGATCGGAGGCGACGGCGCCGGCTGCCCGCAGAGCTCAGCTGTCCTCGTCCACACCCGTGCGCCCCGTCCCCGCATGCTGATCTTCGGCGCCGTCGACTTCGCCGCCGCGCTCAGCCGGGCCGGAAGCTTCCTCGGCTACCACGTCACCGTCTGCGATGCCCGCCCCGTCTTCGCCACCGACGCCCGCTTCCCGTACGCCGACGAGGTGGTCGTCGACTGGCCCCACCGGTATCTGTCCAGCACCGAGGTCGACGTCCGCACCGCCGTCTGCGTCCTCACCCACGATGCCAAGTTCGACGTTCCCCTGTTACGACTCGCCCTCGGCCTCCCGGTGGGCTACATCGGCGCCATGGGCTCACGCCGTACCCACGACCACCGCCTCGGCGCACTGCGCGACGCCGGCGTACCGGAGGCCCGGCTCGCCCGTCTGCGCTCCCCGATCGGCCTCGACCTCGGCGCGCACACCCCCGAGGAGACGGCCATCTCCATCACCGCGGAGATCATCGCCCACACGAACCACGGCACCGGCCTGCCCCTGACCCACGGCACCGGTCCCATCCATCACCCGGTGCCACGCGGCCGCATCCCGGCAGGCCGCGGGTCCGCGTGACCGCCGGACCCCCTCCCGGCCCGCAGACCACCTGCCCGCAAGGAACCACCCTCAGAAACAAACGGAGCACCATCCAAGCGCACGGCACACCTGTCCAGGCGGGGGCTCGTCCTCGCCGTTACAGCACTCGTGCTGGCCGCGACTCTCCCCACCGCGGCCGAGGCCACCACGTCGGCTGCCCCCAGCGGCCACTACACCGGCACCCTCGACGACGGGGCGACCTGGATCGCCGACGTCCCCGAGCAGTGGAACGGCACCGTCCTGCTCTACAGCCACGGGTTCGGACACCTCGAACCCCGCGACGCGCCCAACGGCTCCAACCAGGCCCTCCTCGACGAGGGCTACGCGCTCGTCGGCTCCTCGTACAACCCGAACGGTTCGCTGTGGGCGCTCAACGACGCCGAGCGCGACCAGTTCGCCACCCTGGCGGCCTTCCAGAGCAACGTCGGCCACGCCGGCCGTGTCATCTCCGTCGGCCAGTCCATGGGGCGGTCTGATCAACTCCCAGATCGCCCGGGACGGCGCCGGACGCATCGACGGCGCACTCAACGTCTGCGGCCTCGTCGGCGGCGGTATCGACGTGGCCAACTATCAGCTCGACGGCCAGTACACCATCGCCACCCTGCTGGAACCCGGTAACGAACACGACATGGTCGGCTTCACCGGCTCCACGCAGCCCGCCCAGGTCGCCGCCGAGCTTGGCGACGTCGTCACCGTCGCCCAGGAGACCCCCGAGGGCCGCGCACGGCTCACTCTCGCCGCCGCCTACCTCAACCTTCCCGGATGGACGGACGCCGGCGCGCCGCTCGGCTACTTCCCCTCGCTGCTCCCGTTCTTCACCACCGCCCGCTACGCGATCGAACAGTCGGCCGGCGGCAACATCTCCTGGAATGCTGGCGTCGACTACGCCGCGCTGCTGAAGGAGTCCACCCACGCCGACGAGGTCCGCAGGACCTACCGGGCTACAGGCCTCGATCTCCACCAGGACCTGGCCACGCTCACCCGCAACGCACACGTCAAAGCTGACCCGCAGGCCCTCGCGCACGTGCGGCGGACCTCGACCACTGGCCAGGGTCTGGTCGTCCCCTTGCTCGACATCCACAACAACGTCGACGAGATCGTGCCCGCCGAGCACGAGAACGTCTTCCGCGCCCGCATCAAGGCAGCCGGTGACAGCGCGCTGCTCCGGCAGGCGTTCGTCGACCGGGCCGGGCACTGCAACTTCACCCCCGCCGAGATCGTGGCGGGCGTCAACACGGTCAACGAGCTTGTGACGACAGGCCGTTGGGGAGCGACGGCGACCACCGCCGCGCTCCAGGCGAGCGCTGAGGCCCTGCACCTCGACGGCGGCGCCGCCTTCATCGACGACAAGCCCGGCCGACTGGTCGGCGTGCGCGAGGTCATCGCCCGCTAGCACCGGACCGACTGCCCGGACAACGACAGAAGGAGTGGGGCGAATGCCCCACTCCTTCTCGCATACGTCAGACGGTCACAGGTGCTTCGCGAAGAACGCGGTGAGCTTCTCGGCGACCTGCGGGACGTACTCGGGGTTCCAGTACAGGTCGATGTGGCTGGCGCCGTCAAGGACGAAGAGTTCCTTCGGCTCCTGCGCCCTCCCGATCGCGTCCTCGCTCATGTAGAGGGTGTCGGCCTCGGAGCCGGCGATCAGCAGCAGCGGGCGCGGGGAGATCAGCTCGATGCCCTCGAACGGGAAGAACGCCATCTGCTGGCTCAGGCTGGAGAGGGCGAACGTCCCCATGAACCGGGGGTTGGGGTCGATCTCGGAGTAGTACTTGTACCCCTCCTGGTACATCATCGGGATCGTCGACAGGTCGTTCATGTCGAACCTGGGGTTGTCGGCGATCAGGGAGAACATCTCGACCTCCCCGCCGGCCTCCTCGCGCGTGCGGGCCTGGCCCGACCGCTTGAGCAGGTCGGTGCGGTACTCCGCCGACTGCTTGCCGAGCGGGCCGACGCCGTCCCGGCGCGCGGAGCCGATGTTGAAGGTGCTCACGCCGGCGACGGCCTTGATGCGCAGCTCGGTCTGCGACACGTTGACCGTGTAGCCGCCGCCCGCGCAGATGCCCAGCGCGCCGATGCGCTCCGGGTCCACTTCGGAGCGGTTGCTGAGGAAGTCCACCGCGCGGCGGATGTCCTCGGTACGCGCCGAGGGGAACTCCGAGAAGTGCGGCTCGCCACCGCTCTCGCCCTGGTAAGAGGCGTCGAAGACCAGGGTGACGAAGCCCTGTTCGGCCAGCAGCTTCGCGTAGGTCGTGGAGACCTGCTCCTTGACGGCGCCGAACGGGTGGGTCACCACGATCGCGGGGTACTTCGTGCCCTGCTCGAAGCCGGCGGGCCTGAACAGGTTGCCGACTACCGTGTTGCCCTTGTTCTGGAAAGTCACTCGTTCCATGTGCAGGTCCTCTTCGTTCCAGGTTCTCTGTGGTGCGTGGCTTGGCCGGCGTAGTGCGGGGTTCCCGGACGTGCGCGCGCCCACGGTCCGGTCCCCGTCACTCGTCCGTCTGTGCCGGGGACACCGACGGACGGATAGCTACCGGCGTCGCCGGTAGGCCATCAGCCTCGTCGTCCCGGTCTCCGAGTGGCAGGCCCTGCCGTGGCGTGGAGTCCGGAGCCGTGGTGTGACAGGGCACCCCAAGTGTCTGCGGTGCAGGTCAGAGGGCTGATCCGGCTTCGTCCGAGGAGGATGCCGACGGCCCGCCGCCAGGGGCCGTGCCCTTCGGGACGCGCTCTTGCCCGAGCAGATCCAGGAGGACGACCGCGTCGTGGTCGGGAGTTCCCGGCTCGGCGAAGAACATGAGGACGCGGTGGCCGGGCGTGCCCTCCAGCTGCATGGACTGGTGACCGAGGGTGAGGTCGCCGACCTCCGGGTGATGGACGGTCTTGAGCCCGCGGGAGTGCCCCTTCACGTCGTAGCGCTCCCACAGGCGGGCGAACTCCGGGCTCTTCAGGAGGAGTTCACCGACGATCCGGGCCAGGTCGGGCGCGTCGGGGTCGGTACCGGCCAGCGCGCGCAGCTGGGCTATGCAGCCGCGGACCTGGTTGTCCCAGTCGTCGTAGAGGTCGCGAGCGGCAGGCTGGAGGAAGAGGTAGCGGGTGTAGTTGCGCTGCTTCGCCGGCCAGTCCTCCATCCCGACGAGCAGCTGCGGTGCGGCCGGGTTCCAGGCCAGCACGTCATTGGTGCGGCCGACCACCGCCGCGGGGTTGGGCCGCATGCTCTCCAGCAGCATGAGCGCCCCGGACGGCACCGGCACCGTCCGGCTGACGGGGACCGACGGGCCCTCCGAGGCGGCTCCGGACGCGGTTCGGGCGGCGTGTACGACCAGGCTGTGCAGGTGCTCGCGCTCGTCCTCCTCCAGCAGGAGAACGCGGGCCAGGGCATCGACGATGGCAGGACTGGGGCGCATCTCCTTGCCGCGCTCCAGACGGGCGTAGTAGTCGATGCTCATCCCGGCCAGCGTGGCCAGCTCCTCCCGACGCAGGCCAGGCGTGCGGCGCAGGCCGGCACCGGGTGGCAGGCCCGCCTGCGCGGGGGTCACCTGGGCGCGGCGTGCCCGCAGGAAGCGCCCCAGCTCGGTACCCCCGCCGCCGCTCTGCTGCTCGTTCGTCATACCGTTCAGTCTCACCCCGCCCTGACCTGCATGGCGGGTCCGTGGGGCGCCGTGTCACAGCACGGAACACCGCTGCCCGGTACAGCGCGGCCTGCCACGCTGTGAGTATTACGGCCGGACACGGTGATTCCTGTTGCTGTCCGTCAAGCCGCGTGAGTGGTGAAGCGCGCGGACATGTGGTGCCTCCGTGCGGTGTGGCGCTGGTCGTCGACACGGTGGGGGTGCTGTTGCGTCCGGAGCGAGGGCACTGACGGTGATGACAGTGGCCCCGCGGACGGCGAGGTGGTGTCGGTCGAGGGGCCTCCGGGGCGGCGAACCCGACGCCCCGGAGCGTATAAGGGTGCGCCTCCCCTCCGGCACGGTCGCAGTCGCGGTTCGTAAGACTACGGACGGACGGAGGGAAGGCAGGGTTGTTCCTCGGCGGTATCAAGGGCCTTCGCTGCGCCCCTCACCGCGAGGGGGGGGGAGCGGGGCGGTCAGCAGTTGGCCAGGTAACTGGTGAGCGCGGACCTCTCGGCGGTGTCGACCGACAGGTTGTAGTAGTACTTCACCTGCACCCAGGCGCGGACGTACGTGCAGCGATACGAGGTGAGGGACGGCATCCAGGTCGCCGGGTCCTGGTCGCCCTTGGCCTGGTTCACGTTGTCCGTGACGGCGAGGAGCTGCGGGCGGGTCACGTCGTTGGCGAAGGCCTGACGCTGCGCGGTGGTCCAGTTGCGGGCACCGGAGTCCCAGGCCTCCGCGAGCGGCACCAGGTGGTCGATGTCGACGTCGAAGGCGGCGGTCCAGGTGGCGCCGTCGTAGGGGGAGTACCAGGAGCCGCTGGTGGCGGTGCAGGCGGAGTTGGTGACGACGTTCGTACCGTCCCGCATGAGGATGTACTCACGGGTGTTGCAGGTGCCGCTGATGGTGATCCAGGTCGGGAACAGGTCCCGGTCGTAGCCGGTCCTGACCTCGGTCGCGGTGGTGAGGGAGGCGAGGTAGGTGCGGGCGGTGGCGGCGCTGACCGGTGTGGGGAGCGCGGCCTGGGCTTGGGTGGCCGGGCCGAAGAGGCCGATCAGGGCGATGAGTGCGGAGAGCGCGGCTATGAAGCCGAGCCGTTGACGCGCGTAGATACTGCGCGACAGGAAGGCGCTGCCCAATCGGGACATGGGAACTCCCTTGCGGTGAGGGAACGTTGGCGGGAAAGCCAAGGCGAATCCTGTCGCCGCCGCGTTTCCGGCGGACTGGTGGTGCGTAACGGAGATATGACATGTACACAAAGATATGACATGTGCACAACATTTCATGCTCCGTGTGCGACCGCCCCCAGCCGTCCTCGTGCGCATTCCCTCCGGCCTGGCGGTTTCCGCCGCCACTGCCCTGCCGCCGGTCGACCGTCCCCCTTGGCGTCGTCCTTGCCGGGCTGCGCGCCACCGCCCGACTCGCGACCGCCCCCTTCGTTGCCCCAAGGCCGTCGGGTCGGCCGGCACGCCGAAGGCTGCGGCGGCGACCAAGCCGACAGAATCAGGTTCATCCACGCTTGGCGCCGACTGGACAGTCCTGAGCCCGCGCCCCTGGTGTGCGCATGCACGGTGGGACGCGGGCTCGGCCGTTCACCTGCCCGACCTGCTTACGAAGAGAGCCACTCGGTGGCGTTGAGGGCGAGCGCGGCGTTGGTGGCGCCGGTGTCGTTCCAGCCGTCGTACAGGGTGTTGCCGGACTGGCCGGTGCCGTCGTCGATCGGCGAGCTGTCGCCCCAGAAAGCGACCTTGCCGCTGCCGAAGGTGCTGGTCGCGAAGAAGGCGCCGGTGTTGCCGGAGTAACCGGAGCGGTAGAGCAGGCCCCTGACGGCGGAGTTGTCGGCGGGCCGGAGCGTGGCGGTCGTGCCGTTGGCGATGAGGCTCCTGGTGACGGTGCCGAAGGGGCCGTGCAGGACCGGGTTGGTGCTGTCGCTGATCGCCGCGGGATAGCCGGAGCTGATGTTCAGCGAGTCGATGGAGAAACCGAACGGGTCGGTGGAGTCGACGCTGTTGTTCGTCATCAGGTCGTTGAGGATCTCGACCGCGTCGTAGCCGTCGTTGTTGCGGTCGGCCCCGGTGTGGTCGGAGATCATGAACAGGCCGCCGCCGTTCCGCACGAACGTCATGATCGCCGTCTTCTCGGCGGCAGTGAAGAGGGTGTTGGGTTCGGGCAGCACCAGCGTGTCGAAGTTGGACAGGTCGGTCGCGGCCGAACCGCCGTACGTCAGCCTGGAGCCCGAAGGCAGCGTGTTCAGCGTGGGGTAGTCGCCGGTCTGCTGCAAGGCCACACCCCAGGAGGAGAGGGCGCCGGTCCAGTCCCTCTCGGTGGACGGGGAGGAGTCCTGGTTCAGCGGGTTCGGCTGGCTGGTGGAGATGATCCAGTCGGCGTTGCCGGCCGTCTCGGCGTGAGCGTTGTCGAACAGGACGCGGTACGGGGGCACCGCATGGGCCGGGGACGCGTTGGACGTCTGGATCGCGGCAGCCCCGAGCAGCAGGCCGAGCGCGGTGAGCGCGGTGGTGAATCTGTGGCGGGACTTCGTGAGGATGAGCATCCGGCATTCCTCCATGGAGTGGGGGGTGGGGAAGGGCGGTGCGGGACGCCAGTCATCGCGCGTAGAACGGCCGTTGAGGAACCGCCGCTCAACTACAGAGGTGGACGGTACAGGTCGGGTGCGGCTGGGTGGGGTGCCCTGTCACTCCGCGGCATATCGTTCCGTGGCACAGCACGGCCTGTCGCTGGACGGGTCCGACAGGCAAGGTGATCGGTCGGCCCGCCGACCTCTTCGTGGCTGCCTACGGCACTCGGGAGGGCTCTGCACGTCCTCAAGCACCATGCACGCTCCGTGCGTTGCTGACGGTGATGCCGTCATGTGATCAACGGCCACGCTGAAGGAGCCGTTTCGTGCTCCGGCTGCTTGACGGTTCGTCAGGGTGATGCCGACTCGAAGTCGTTGCCGCTGCGGGTGGGAGGGCGGTTCAGCCGTGTCGAGCCGGGGCGGCGGATGCGGGACTGCGCGCGCGGCCTGCTCGGCCCGACGGGCCGGAAGAACAGCCGGCGGGCAGCCGAGCACGCAGGCCACGACACCTCATACGGACCGCAGCAGCTGCTGTCGTGGTACCACCGGAACCCGGACGAGATCCGCGACGGTCAACAGGACCATGCAGCCGACCGGCCCGGGCAGCCTGACAGGGCGTTCACCTCGTTCGAGGCGCGTCCTTTGCGTTGCGGCAGGTGCTCACCGCTGACGGCAGTTGCCGCTGGTGTCAGGACCGGTCTTCCTTCGAGGCCTCAGGGGTGCCGTGTCACAGCACGGAACACCGCTGCCCGGTACAGCACGGCCTGCCACGCGGTGAGCGTGGCGACCAGGCTGGCAGGTGCGACGAAAGAGGGCGTGGATTCCCCTCCCATCGCACGCCCGGCACCCACGACGGAGGTGAAAACCCGTGATCCACACCGGCCGCGGTACAAGCCCGACCCCGCTCGGGCACGACAGCCGACCGACGTTCGCCTTCGACGCCATCGGAACGCACTGGCGCATCGAGACAGACACCCCCCTCGACACCGATCTGCGGCGCAGCCTGCGCCGTCGTATCGAGGACTTCGACGCCGTGTACTCCCGGTTCCGGCCCGACTCGCTCGTCTCACTCATCGCCGCCGCCCCCACCGGTGGCCGGTTCACCTTCCCCGAGGACAGCCGCTCCCTGTTCGACCTCTACGACCGTCTCGCCGACCTCACCGACGGCGCCGTCGACCCCCTCGTCGGCCGCGACCTCGAACTCCTCGGTTACGACAGCACCTACACCCTCACCCCCGCGCCGGCCCCCGTCCGTGCCCGGCACGCCCGCACCCGCCCGTCATGGCATGCCGACGTCGTCCGAGACGGCACCACGCTCACGACCGACCGCCCCCTGGTGATCGACGTCGGTGCCGCGGGCAAGGGCCACCTCGTCGATATCGTGGCCGGGCTGCTGCGGGACGCCGGCACCGGCCGGTTCGTCATCGATGCCGGCGGCGACCTGCGCCACAGCGGCTCGGACCTGCTCCGTGTGGGGCTGGAACACCCCCTCGCCCCCGACCGTGTGATCGGCGTCGCCCAGCTGCACCGGCAGTCCCTGTGCGCCTCCGCCACCAACCGGCGCGCCTGGGGACCCGGCCTGCACCACGTCCTCGACGGCCGCACCGGCCTGCCGACCGGTGACGTCCTCGCCACCTGGGCCATCGCCGACGACGCGGCCGTGGCCGACGCCCTGGCGACCGCCCTGTTCTTCATCGAGCCCCACCGCCTCGCCGCCGCCCACCGCTTCACCTACGTCCGGGTGAGATCGGACGGCCGCGTCGAGGCTTCCCCCGACTTCGTCGGCGAACTCTTCACCTGACCGGCAGACCATTCCCAGCAACGCACCATCAGTACGTCCGAACAGGAACCCCATGTATCAAAACGGCGAATACAGTGCCACCGGCTGGTACGGCAGCCTCCCCTCCCACATCACCGTCTTCCTCACCCTGACCGAGGGCGTCGTCTCCGACGTCAGCGTCACACCCCACGCCAAGGGCTTCGTCTCACGCTGGTACCAAAAGCGCTTCGCGAAAGCCGTCCCCAGCGTCGTCGCCGGCAAGCACATCGATGACATCCACCTCGACCGCCTCGCCGGATCGAGCGTCACCACCGACGGTTTCAACGACGCCCTGGAGCGCATCAAGGCGGACGCCGCGCGGTGATGCGCTCACGGGTGTCACTCTCCGTCGGCCTGCCCGCGAGCGGGCTCCGTCATCTCCGCCGCGTACAACTCGTCGATGAAGGCCGAGTACTTGGCGCTCACGTTCCGGCGGCGGATCTTGACGGTGGGGGTCAGTTCGTCACCGCCGGCCTCCCAGAAGTACGGCAGCACGACGTGCCGTTTGATCTGCTCCACTCGTGAGAGGCGCTTGTTGCCGACGTCGACGGCGTCGGCGACGCGGGCCAGGATCCGCGGATCGGCGGCCAGAACGTCCGGGGCGGCATCGGCGAGTCCGAGCCCGGGAGCGATGCTGCGGGCCGTGTCGGGGTCGAGGGTGATCAGGGCGGTGGTGTACGGGCGGCCGTCGGCCAGGGCCACCATCGGGCCGATCAGCGGATCGGCGGAGCGGACGGCGAGTTCGATGGCGACCGGGGACATGTTCTTGCCGGCCGCGTTGATCAGCAGTTCCTTCTTCCGGTCGACGATCCGTACGTAGCTGTCGTCGTCGATCTCGGCGATGTCACCGGTGCTCAGCCAGCCGTCCGGCGAGAGCGCCTCGCGGGTCTGATCGGGCAGTCCCCGGTAGCCGCGCATCACCATCGGTCCGCGCACCTGCAGTTCCCCGTCAGGAGCGAGCCGCGCCTCCAGGCCCGGCACCGCCCGGCCCACCGCCCCCAGGCGCTGCTCGCCCGGCGGAGTGAGGAAGCCCATGCCGGCCACCTCGGACATCCCCCAGCCCTCGCAGATCTCCACGCCGAGGGCCAGGAAGAACTCCAGGACCTGCGGGGCGACCGGCGCCGCGCCGCACCCCGCCCAGCGGACCCGGTCCAGTCCGAGCAGCCTCCGGATCGGGGCGAGCACGGCCGCGTCGGCCTCGGCATACGCCGCAAGATCGGAGGCAGCGACTCTCTCGCCGCGCTGGCGCATGGCGACGATCCGATGCCCCAGCCGGAGGGCCTGCCCGGTCTGCTCACGGCGCGCCTGGTCGGCCTCGGCCGCGAGCATCGCTTCCACCGCGGCCTTGAGTTTCTCGTAGACCCGGGGGACGGCCCCGAACACCGTCGGCCGCGTCTCCCGCAGCGCGCCGGCCACGGCGCGCATGTCGGCCAGGAACGTGACCTCGACGCCGCGCGAGAGCGGGATGTACAGGCTGAACAGGCGGTCGGCGATGTGGGCGGTGGGCAGGAAGGAGATGATGCTGTCCGTGGCGTCCATGGGCCACATCGTGGGCACCGCGTCCACCTGCGCGAGGAGCTGGCGGTGGGTCAGCTCCACGCCCTTGGAGGGGCCGGTGGTACCTGAGGTGTAGATCAGGGTGGCCAGGTCGTCGGGGTCGACCGCGCGCCAGACCACCTCGAAGTCGAAGCCGGTGTTCGCGTCCCCCGCCGCCAGCAGGGCGGACCAGGAACGGGCGCCGGGCGCACCGGAGTCCAGGACCACGAGGTCGGTGAGGTCAGCACCCGCCGCCGTGAGCGCGGCCATGAAGCCGGGCTCACACACCACGAGCCGGGGCCGTGCGCCGTCCAGGATGTGGGTGATCTGATCGGGCGTCAGCGTCGCGTAGACGGAGAACGCCGCGGCTCCCAGGTGCAGGGCGGCCACGTCGCACAGGGTCGCCTCGGTCCGGTTGGCCGTCATCAGAGCTACGGTGTCGCCCCGCCGTATGCCGTACGCGGCGAGGCCCGCGGCCAGTCGCCGTACGGTGTCGCCGTACTCGTCCCAGGAGAAGGTCGTGCCTCCGCCGCTGGTGCGCAGTGCCGGAGCGGTCTGGTCGACCTGGGTGAGGGTGTGCTGGAACGCGGCGCACAATGTGGCCGGCTGCGACGGCGGACGGTCTGTGGGCATGGCGGCTCCCTGGCGGAGGGGAAAGGGTCCCGCGGTTCCGGCAGACGAAAGGGCTCCCGGACGGGAATGGCTCGGAGAGGGTGGCGCGGCGGTCCCGTGCCGCGCACTCACAGACTGCCGCCGCCCGCCCGCGCCCGGCCATCGGTGGATCCCCGAATCTAGGCCGTGGGATTCCGTGATTTCGTCGAGCCGGTGTTGCCGTCCTCCAGTCGGCGGTGGTCATCCTCAGCAGCTGCGCCGACCAGCTCCACCGCGGTACGGGAGGCCACGAGACCCGCGACGGTCCGCACCTCCACGCCGGTCAGCTCCTGCCACCGTTCCAGCCGGTACGACAGCGTGTTGGGATGGACGCTCAGCGCCCGGGCGGCGGAACTCACCGTGAACCCGTGATCGGCGAAGGCCCGGACCGCCTCGGCCAGGTGGGGATGACTACGAGCCACCGCGACAACCGGTCCGATCAGCGGCTCCAGCCGCTCACCCGACTCGTCGGCCAGCGCCAACGGCCACAACTCCGCGAACGTCCACCGCCCGGGCCGCCCCCGCGCCACGGCGGCCGCCGCCCGAGCGTCCTGCAGGCTCTCCCGTGCCGCGTAGCGACCGGTCCGGGCCAGCCCGGCGGCCGCACAGGCCAACCCCTGCTCACCGAGCACGCCTGCAACTGGATCAAGGTTCCCGCCCTGTACGAGGACCAGTACGGCCCCCGGCTCCTGCCCGACCGCGTACGTCCCGGGCAGGAGATCGAGGCGTGCCTGCACCCGTGCCACCTTGCCTTCCTGCAACTTCGGTGGTTCCCCCGGCCCTTGCACCGTCGGGGCCACCCAGGCCCGGAACTCGCCGCCGGGATCGAACCCGGCCTGCTCCGCCGCGCTCCGCAGCTCCCGTGCGTCCCCGCCTCCCGTTCCCTCACCCGTCCCGCTCGCCAGGTTCAGCAGCCGCAGCCGCCCGCCGGCCAGCAGGGCGTCTCGTCCCACCCGCGCGTCGTGATGGCCGGTGGACAGCGCGGTGGTGATCTCCAGCATCCACGCCATCGAGGTCTCGGCCCCCACCAGCAGCGCCTCGGCTGCCGCGGGTCCCTGCGCCAGAGCGACCAGCTCACGCCACAGTGCGCGGTAGCCGACGTAGAAGCCGGTGATCACGTCTTCGACGGCCGTCCCCTGGCGGGCGCGCCGTGCCCCGTGTTCGCGGGCCGCCGCCAGCTCGGCCGCCACCGCGCCCCGCCCGACGGCGATCGCCTCCAGCTCGGCACCCGCGAACTCCCGCACCGTCACCTGCAGATCGGTGTGCGTCGGCAGCCCCGCCGCATAGTGGGGAGTCTCGGCCACGATGGCGTCCGCGATCTCCGCAGCCAGTGGTACCAGCCGCTCCTGCACCGCGGCACACATCTCCGCCAGGAGGCCGCCCGCCTGCCCGGGCCTGTCGACCTGCATGAACCGACCTCCGGTACCTGAGGCGATCAGCGCCTCCGCCTGTCCGAAACACACACGGTAACCGCCTCCGTCAGACCCGGAGCGGTTCATGAGTATGGGCGTCGCCCCGGCGGGCCTCACTGCGATGGAGCCCCTTGAGCCCGCACGCTTTCGTCTTCCGCTTCAGCTCGACAGGCCCAGTCCGAAGGGCTCCAGGGTGGTGATGACCTGGTGCAGCCGGGACCACGCACCCGCTTCGGTCCTCTCAGCCAACCGGCGCCAGCAAGTCATGCCCGAGCCGAAGCCAAGTTCCTGTGGCAGGTGTTCCCACGCGGCCCCTATGTGCAGGACGAACGGAATGCCGAACCGTTCCGGGGCTGATGGGGAGTCAACTGTCCAGCAGCCCGACTCCACCAGAACCGGGGCGTACCACCTCCACCGATCCCGGATTTGTTCATCCGACAGCCGATGCAGCCACACGCGGACCCCGAACAGGTCGCCCCCGCGGATCGGCCACCGTGCTCCAGCGCCGGGACCCCAGCGCACCGTCGCCGATGATGAACGAACTCTTCGATAATTTCTCAGCCGCCTCGCGCAGTTACCCCACGACCTGCTCGTAGGGATCGATGGGTTCTCAGTCCCCATGCCGGGATCACCGTTGGCACGACCGGCCCCCGCCACGGCTTCCGCTGGACACTCTACTTTGAACGACCAGCAGCGCCCGGACAGCGAGGCACGCGTTGATCTGGCGGTACTGGCCCTGCGCCGGGCTCGTGAGGACGCCCGGCGTGGCCGCTTCACCGAGCGCGCCCCTGCCAGCCGCCGCCGGCGCGTACGGGGACGGACCCCGCCGGTCCTCCTCGCGCAAGCCTTGCTCGACCTGTTCTCCGCGTCCGGGACCTCGCTGCTGCCAGCCTGGCGTTCGGTGTCCGAGGCCTCGCCGTTGCCGGACCGGCATTTGGGGGCCGGCCCCCTGGCCAAGCACGTGATCCCCACCGCCTTCGACTCCGAGACCGGGACGCTCACCCTGGCCAGCGCCACGGAGGCCTGGCTGACCCAGACCCGGCTCCTGGCGGACCGTCTCACGCAGAGGCTCAACGACGTGCTCGGTGCGGGCACTGTGCGCCATATCCGCGTGGTGAAGCGGGCCTCTTCCACGGTCCTGCCGCCACCCCCGACGCCGCACAGCCCACACACACCGCTGGAGCCGACGGCAGTGCGGCCCGATCGCGCCATCGAGGCGGCTCTGAACCGGAAGGCGCGTCAACTCCCCTGTGAACCTGAGCAGTTCAGCCTCCGGGGGTAAGCAGGCCGAAATCGTGATCATGCGGGCCGGGCCGTGGTTAGGCTGATCCGATGCCGCGCGCCGCAGCGAGCGGGACCGAGCGGGACCTGGGAAATGAACATGGGGAGAGGGGACCGGGGTGACCAGCGACGACAACGACGCCGCACTGCACCACCCGCACGATCTCGAAGCGGAGAAGGGGGTGTTGAGGGCGATGCTGCTGTCCCAGGACGCGATCGCTGACCTCGTCGACACCCTCCACGGGCATGACTTCTACCGGCCCGCCCACGATCTGATCTACACGACGATCCTCGACCTGTACGGGCGGGGCGAGACCACCGACCCGCTCGCCGTGGCCGCTCGCCTCACCCAGCAGGGCAGCCTCGACAAGTGCGGCGGATCCGCCTACGTCACCGACCTCGTCAACGGGCCTTCATCTGCGCGGAGTTGGCAGATCAACGCCGACCGGGTGCAGAACGTGGCCATGCTGCGCCGCACCAAGATCGCCGCGATCCACATCGAGAACCTGGCATCCGACGCCGACCCGGACGCCGTAGAGCGCATCGCCGACGAGGCACAGGCGGAGATCTTCGCCGCCACGACCCGGCGCCCCCTGCTCCCGCCGGCCAGCCCGCTCGGCGACGTCATGGAGGACACCCTCGACTGGATCGAGGCGACCGGCGGCCGCAACGCGAGCCTGCCCGGGGTACCCACCGGCTTCACCGACCTGGACTCCCTCACCGGAGGCCTCCACCCCGGCCAGCTGATCGTCATCGCCGCCCGCCCCGCCATGGGCAAGTCCACCCTCGCTCTCGACTTCGTCCGCTCGGCCAGCATCAAAAACGCCCTGCCCAGCGCCGTGTTCTCTCTCGAAGCCGACCGCAACGAGATCGGCATGCGGATCCTGTCCGCCGAAGCCCGCGTCGCGCTGCACCACATGCGCTCCGGCACCATGACCGACGAGGACTGGACCCGCCTCGCCCGGCGGATGCCGGACGTCAGCGCCGCCCCGGTCTACATCCAGGACGGCTCCTACTCCAACGTCCACGACCATCCACGTTGTGAGCGCCACTGAGGATCACAGCGTCCGATTCCACCAGGTTCACCTCGCCGACATGGCCCGCGTCCGCGTCCGGAAGTACTGCTCGCTGGAGGACCGCGAGGTCGCACAGAGCGAAATCGGGAAGGGCTGCGAGCTGTCCAAGGACACGATCGTCCCGGTGCTCGACGAGGAGCTGCAAGAGATGCCGCTGCCGACGGCGAAGGCTATCGAGCTGGTGGCGTTCATGCCGGCGGAGAGCATCGACCCGATCCGGGTGGGGGACGGGTACTACCTGCAGCCGGACGGGCAGGTCGCGGCGGAGCCGTACAAGCTCTTGGCGCAGGCGCTCGAGCGGTCGTCGAAGGTGGCGGTCGCCAGGTTCGCCTGGAGCGGACGCGAACGCCTGGGCCTGCTGCGGGTCCGTGACGGCGTGATCGTGCTGCATGCGATGCGGTGGGACGACGAGATCCGCGACCCGTCCGCGCTGGCGCCCGGCGCGGTGGAGCTCACCGACGAGGAGATCGCCGAAGCGGAGCTCCTGATCGACCGCCTGACCCGCGACGACCTCGAAGGCGAAGAGTTCACCGACCAGTACACCGAGGCCGTGGAACAGCTCATCGAGGCGAAGCGCGAAGGGCACGAACCCCCGGAGGCGCCCGAGCGGGAGGCGCCGACCGGGGAGGTCGTGGACCTGATGGCCGCCCTCCAGGAGTCCGTTACCAAGGCCCGGACCGCACGCGGCAAGGACGCCACCGTCCACGACATGCCCAGGAAGCCTGCGGCCAAGAAGGCGGCGAAGAAGCAGCCCGCCAAGAAGACCGCTGCGAAGAATTCGTCCAAGAAGGCGACGGGCCGGAAACCGCGCAGCGCCTAGGGCGACAGATCACCCTGGCGCCGTCCATTCCTCGGGGCCGCCACCGCGCCAGTCGATGAGTTCGGGGTCGTCGATCGTCGTATCCGCCTCAGGTAGGCCTGCGAGGCGCATGAGCTCGACCAGGTCCAGCTGGTGATACGCCGTGCCGACTGGCTCGCCGCGGATCATCACCTGCCGGCCGCCGTCCGGCTGCGGCGGGTGTATCAGCACCGACATACTCTCGGGCACGGTCCCAGCTTCTCACTCGGACGGTCTGGATACACGTCTGCGCAGGTCATTCCAGGTAGCCGAGTTCCGAATCGGGCCGGCAGTGCGGGCATGCGTCCACTCCGTCGGCGAGCGCCCGGAGGGCGTGGTCCCGCTGAACTCCCCTGCTGCGCTTGCCTGCCATGTGGCAGCCGCCGACGTGGACGTACACGGCTTGCCGCCCGTCAAGGCCCTGCTCGATGAGCCAGTCGGGCTCGGGGGGCCGGACCTGTTCGCCGTGTCGGCGCTCGGCATCCCGCTGCTCGGCTGCTGCGATCTGCTGCCGGACCCGGTCGAGGGTGTGGGTGAGCCAGGTCTCCAGGGTGCGGAGTCTGGGCAGGTCGGGCGGCAGATCGTGCACGCGTCCAGCTTGCACCATAATTCGAACGCACGCTCTAATCGAGTCATGGCCAGACACCGCGTCGCCTACCTCACCGACACCCAGGAGCGCATCCTCCGCTATATCCGCGAGGCCATCACCGAACATGGCGAGGCGCCGACCGTGCAGGAGATCGGGGAGCGGGTCGGCATGCGCAGTCGCGCCTCCGTGCACTACCAGCTGGGGGAGCTGGAGTCGAAGAACGCGATCGTCCGGGAGCCGGGCCGCCGCCGCGGGATCAGGCTGGCGTGATGGGCGACGAGCGGTATCACCTCACCCTGTACACCGGCGCCCGGCCGGTGATGCAAGGCTGGTGGGGCAGCTGGGACACGGCGGACGGCATGTTCACGCTGTGGATCGGTAAGCACGGCAACGTCGAAGCGGCCCGCATCGTCCTCGTTGACGAGCAGGAGGGGCGGGTTCTCGCGTCCTGGCCTGACACGGACGAGTGATGACCACCTGGACGCCGCGCGGGCCTGCCATAGATCACCCGCCACGTCGATGAGACCGGGCCAGTCGGCGACCAGTCACGCTCCTTGTAGCCGCTCACGCTGAAGCTGACGGCCGAGGTGTTCGCCGGGCCCCAGGTGTTCGGCTCGTCGCTGGCGAAGATGCTGACGCCCGCAAGACAGGCCCCGCCCGTCGACGAACCGCTTGTCATGATCGCGCGCGAGCACGACTGGCGGGAGCGGCACGGCGGCCCGGCCAAAACTGGAGGCGCACAACGCCCTGCGCGCGAAGAACGCCAAGGCGATTGACGCGGGCCAGCGGGCGACTACGAAGCTGCGGCTTCGGCTGCGCAGCCGGCTCTCCGACGCGCTCGGCGGCACGGAACTGCTGCCGGTGTGGTTCGTCACCGCGCTCGGCCCGATGGCGCCCCTGACGCGGAAGCTGAGTTGATCCAGGGCTCACCACTGGGCTGACCTGGGGCGGAAGGGTTCAACGCCTGTTTGGCGGATGAGTTGATTCCCCGGTGTTCCCCGTGGTTCCCTGCACGATCTGGCGCGCGTATGGCACGCGTGGCCGGGTAACGCGGACCGGCGTCATCAGCGGGTGCATCCAGCGGCTTTACCAAAAGTGGACAAGGCGGTTCGAGGGCGAGCGGGAACGCAGGCGAGCCCAGAGTGGGGGCCCGGCAGGCGCTCATCCTCTTGTCAGGGGCTGCGTTGACCTGCTCGATGAATTCGACCTCCGCGCCGAGGTGGTTAATGCGGGTCTCCTGTCCGGGCGGTGGCCTGTACTGTCAGTCGGCTTCGGTCAGTCCGTACGGTGCTGCGGTTCGCACTGCCCGGTGCCGCTCTTGGTGAGAGCCGTGCGCGCGGCCTGCAGCAGTTCTTCGGAGATCGGGTCGCCCCGGGTGGCGCGGGCGAGGACGAGGGCGCCGACCATGGTGCAGAGCTGGGCCATGCCGTCGTCGTCGCCGGTGGCCAGCCGGGCGGCGCGGTTCCGTACCCCGCTGATGTAGATGTTCTGGGAGCGGGCGGCCTGGTCGGGTTCGCGCCCCAGGTCGGCGGCGAATCCGGAGACAGGGCAGCCGTCCCCGGCGTGATCACGGTGCCAGATCGAGAGGTATTGCTCGATCAGCGTCCGGCGGGCGGCCTCGCGGTCCCCTGCGTGCTCCTCGATGCCCGCTGGCGAGTGCGCCTCCGGATTCTCGAAGGCGTGGGCGATGGCCCTGTCGACCAGGTCCTCCTTGGAGGCGAACTGCTTGTAGAACGCGCCGTGGGTGAGCCCGGAGGCCTTCATCAGGTCGGCGATGCTGACCGCGGTGCCTTTTTCGCGGAACATCCGGGACGCGGTGGCCACGACGTGCTGCCGGTTTTCCTCTGCTTGCGCCTTGGACACGCGGCCCACGGGATCACTCTCCTCAAATAACTGTCACTTGTAATCTATCCTATCCCGTGTTTAGTCTGACTGCGACATCTATTTTGCCGACGAGGCCACCCGCGGGTCAGACAGGGCCATGCGCTGCCTCCCGCCTCCGAGGCCGACGGCCTCCGCCCGGCAACCGCAGAATCATCGACAGCACTGGAGACCCCCGTGGCATCACCACCCACACCCGCCGACTCCTCGACGCCCGCGCCATCCGCCCAGCGGCGAAGGGTTTCCGAGGTGGTCCATCGTCGGCGCTGGGCCATCCTGACCGTGCTCTCGTTCAGTCTCCTGGTGGTGATGCTGGACAATTCGATCCTCAACGTGGCGATGAAGACCATCGCCCAGCCTGCTCCCACCGGACTCGGCTCCACCCAGAGCCAGCTGGAGTGGGCGGTCAACTCCTACACGCTTGTCTTCGCCGGGCTGCTCTTTACCGCGGGCCTGCTGGGTGACCGGCTCGGCCGCAAGAAGGTGCTGCTCTTCGGCATGGCCGTGTTCGGTGTGGGATCCGTGCTGTCCGCGCTGTCGGACTCCTCCGGGCAGCTCATCACCTTCCGCGCCGTGATGGGCTTCGGCGGTGCCTTCATCCTGCCTGCCACCCTCGCGATCATCATGAACGTCTTCGAGCCCGAGGAGCAGCCCAAGGCCATCGGCATCTGGACCGGTGTGGTCGGTTTCGCCATAGCCGCCGGCCCGATCGCCGGCGGTGTTCTGCTGGAGCACTTCTGGTGGGGCTCGGTTTTCCTGGTCAATGTGCCGATCGTGGTCGCCGCGCTGGTCGCGATGGTGGCGATCGTCCCCGACTCCAAGGATCCCAGGCCCGGCAGGCTCGACCCGGTCGGTGTGCTCCTGTCGATCGTCGGTCTGGCGGTGCTGGTCTACGGCATCATCAAGGGCGGCCAGCTGGGCGACTTCACCCGGCCCCAAGCGTGGGCGACGATCCTGGGTGGCCTGGCGGTCCTCGCCGGCTTCGTGGTGTACGAGGCCCGCAGCGACCATCCGGCCCTCGACGTCACCTACTTCCGCAACCGGCGGTTCTCCGCCTCGGTTGCCGCCATCGGCCTGGTCTTCTTCGCCCTCATGGGCGTCACGTTCTTCAGCGTCTTCTACAACCAGAGCGTGCGCGGCTACAGCGTCCTGCAGTCCGGTCTGCTCGTGCTGCCACTGGCCGTCTCCCAGATGTTCTTCGCCCCGCGGGCCCGCCTGGTCGTCAACCGCTTCGGCGCCCGAGCCGTGTGCGCCTCCGGCCTCGTCCTGACCGCCGTGGCCTTCGCCGGCTTCCTGCTGCTCGGCCAGGACACCCCCATCTGGGTACTGGAGGTGCTGTTCTTCCTGATGGGCACAGGGATGGCCCATGTGATGCCGCCCGCCACCGTCATGATCATGTCGTCGTTGCCGCGGGAGAAGGCCGGCTCCGGATCCGCGGTCAACAACACCTTCCGGCAGGTCGGCGGGGCCATGGGCGTCGCCGTGCTGGGGTCGCTGCTGTCCACCACCTACCGCAACGGCATCGACGGCCACCTGAACGTGCTGCCCGCCTCCGACCGGCACGCGGCAGGTGAATCCGTCCAGGCGACCCTGACCCTCGCCGAGAAGCTGGGACCGGCCGGCCGGCCCCTGGTGCAGCCCGCGCACGACGCCTTCATCCACGCGATGCACATCACCGCGGCAGGATCCGCAGCAGTCGCCCTGGTCGGCGCGGTCGTCGTGCTGGTCTTCCTACCGGGCAAGGCCGCCGCAGTGGCCGCCAGCCGCGATACATCCCGGCGCCAGACCGCCTGAGCCGAACGGCTGTCAGAACCATCCCACGAGACACCGTAGGCGACCGTCCGGTGGGGACGTTCCCGCAGTGCCGCTGCGGACACCCCCGTCATCGAGACCGCGCTGTGGCTGCTCGCCGACAGCTCCGCTGACGCCCTGACCACACCTCAACTCAGTTATTCCATCACTCCGAGAGGATCGACTAATGATTGCCGACAACCTTGTTCTCATCCCTGGGGCCGGCGGCGTGGGCCGCACGGTCTTCGAGCAACTGCGTACTCAGGACGTGCCGGTGCGTTTCATGGTCCGCCGCGAGGACGAGCGCTCGGCCGAGCTGCGGGCACTCGGTGCGGAGGTCGTCATCGGCGACCTGACCCAGCCCGAGACGGTAGCGTCCGCGCTGCGGGGCGTGACCCGAATGTACTTCGCGATGCGCGTGTCGTCGGACCATCTGCTGGCGGCAACCGTGGTGGCCTCCGTTGCCAAGGAGTACGGGAATCTGGAGGCTCTAGTCGACCTGTCGCAGATGACGGTGTCACAGATGACCGCCATCAGCACCGAGGAGTCGCACCAGCAGCGCCTGCACTGGCTGGCTGAGCAGGTCCTCAATTGGTCGGGGCTGCCCGTGGTGCACATCCGGCCGACGGCGTTCCTGGATACTCCCCTGTTCACCACGATGGCAGCGCGTTCGATTCAGGAGAGCGGCACGATCGCGCTGCCGTTCGGCACCGGACGCACCTCACCGGTCGCCGTGGACGACGTCGCCCGGGTCATCGCCACCGTGCTGAGTGATCCGACTCCGCATATCGGGCAGGTCTACGAACTGACCGGGCCGCGCTCGGTCGACATGACAGAGCTGGCCGCAGAATTCTCTTCGGCGCTCGGCCGTCCGGTGTCCTACGTGGACATGCCGCTGGAGCGATGGGAGGCCCAGCTCCCGAAGCTGGGGATGCCACCGCATCTTCAACAGCACGTCGCCACCATGGCCCAGCTGCACCGGGACAACCGCTACGACCGCACGGCCGACGACGTCAAGCGCGTGACGGGCGTCCCCGCCCAGTCGATCGAGGAGTTCGTGGCCGCCCGCAGGGACTTCTACCTGGGCTGAGTTGTCCCGGCCACGACCGGCTCCAAGGCGACTGCTGGCACGGGGCCGGCCCTGGCCGTGGCCTCAGTGCGGCTGACAGGATTTGAACCTGCGGCCTCATCCCTATCAGGTCGATCGCTGGACCACTGTGGCCCCAGAGAACTCCTTGCCCTGGGCGGTGCAGTGGTCGCTGGGAACCGCGGGGGCTCCCATCCCGACCACCGTCGACCCAGGCAGAGCCGAGCAGACGCGGCCCCTGGCGTCCAGGTCGTTCGTACCACAGGATGTCGGGGCGCCCGTGCTCGGCTGGGTCGTCACCACGCACGGACTGCCGGCGGGTCTACTCACCGGCGCCGCGTCCTTCAGCATCTTCTTCGGCGCGGCGCTCATCAGGGGTCTGGTCATGCTGTCGCGCACGCGGCGTCCCGGATTCCGGAAAGCTGAACGGGCCGCGGCCCGTTCAGCCCCCGCAGCACAGCGTGCCGAGGACGGCATCCACGAAACCGTTGACCATGAGTGAGCATTCCGCACCCGACCCGCGCCGCCCTCGAAGCAACCGGACGGCCCTTCGTGATCGAGAACGTCCGCGGCGCCCTGCCCAAACTCTTCCTTGCGTGATCCCTCCTCGCGATTGTCGACGCCGTAGAAGGCGCGGGAGGTCGTGCACAGCGCCTCGATCACCGCAGGCAACGCCTCGGCCGGCAGCCCCTCGGTGATGGCAAGCTGCTGCCACAGCTTTCTCATGGGAGCCCTCGCCCTGTACGGCCTCCTCCACCACAGGGAGGTCTTCGCCTGGATGAAGCAGATCCGCAAGACCGACGCGGAGAACACCGTCTACGACGAGCCCGACCAGTGGCTCTCCGACCTCTACAAGGCGCAGTGCCGCAGGGCAAAGAAACCCAGCCGGGCCGAGGACATGGAGGACGTCTCCCAGACCGGCAACATGATCAGGGGAGTTGCCGACCACATCGAGGCCATCCGCCCCGAGCTGGCCAAGGTCGTGGAGCGCGTTGACGACTACCTGGACGCGGCCCTGCCTGCGCAGACCCCCGCCCTCAAGGTGTCCCTTGCGGACCACCAGGCTCAGCTCGTGCAGGCTGTGAAGCAGGAGGCCGCCCGGGCGGATCTGGCACAGGCCATCTCGAGTGCCAGGCAGAAGATCAAGTCTCTGCGGCGCAACTGAGGCCCACACGGCTGGACGGACGGCGCTGCACTCCGCGCGACGCCCTGCGTGCCGGCGTCCCGTCGTGCCCACGGCACGGTTCGGCCTGTTCGGCGCGCGTGCTGCAACGCCGCACGCCCCACGGCTGGACACGCCTGAGGGGCCAGCACTCGTGCTGGCCCCTCAGGTTTTAGTAGCGAGGACAGGATTTGAACCTGCGACCTCTGGGTTATGAGCCCAGCGAGCTACCGAGCTGCTCCACCCCGCGTCGGATTGCCCCACCTTACGCCACCTGTCCCGGCCCCGAGACCATGATCGCCTGCCTGCCGCGAGGAGTGTCGGCGGTCGAGGCGGCCATTTCCCCTGACCCCCTCGTTGGCGGCCAGGCCGTGAAGCTGCAGCTCGGCTGGCCCACCGCGCTCCCCGAGCCCCGGCTCGACTTGTGTCCCTCGTCCGCCAGCGTGACTAGTCCGTCCCTGCTGCCGCCGCCCGAGTCTCGAGAGCCTGGGTAGTTGACTACCGGGCCCCATCGGGGAGTGTCTTTTTCTTTGTGTAAGCCCGGTGCTCGTACCTGTTCTTACTGGTCGGTGACGCGGTCGCCGTAGTAGCCGGCGAGGGTATTGATGGCTTCC